>NZ_JBQAGK010000004.1:0-478951 GCF_051916325.1 Bacillus cereus group sp. MYBK227-1
TAGTAGATTTCGAGAAGCATTATAACGGCGATATAATTCGTTAAACGCCTTATCCACAATCTTTTCTTCCAACTCTTCCTCTGTATCAGCAGTAATCGTACTAATATCAACCTTGTATGGATAAATTAAATAACGCTTTTGTTCATATCGAGGTTGCGAACGCTGCCAGTACTCTAAGTTATCGATAACTTCTTGTCCATATAGAACCGTCTCTGGTGTAAGGTCCTTCGCACCTTTCATCGTTTCTGTCATTTTGCGTACAGGATCTGTTAAATCCACAAACTTACTTTGAATATATACTTTCGTATTAAACTCTAATGTGGTTAACCATGATTCAATTTTGATATCAATTGCTTCTTGTTCCATATTGGAGAGTAAGTAATAGTTAACTGGATGTGCTTCCGCAATCATGACAAATGTGTCATCATGATACCGAATCATATGATTATCGATTTCCTTAATGTCTTCTACAAAAGCACGAAAGAAGTCAACATTATCCTCATCAATTTCCGATTCAGCAGGCATATTTTTTTTATTTTTCTTTCCAGCTTTTTCAGTAGTGTGTTTCTCTACTCCACCTTGCTTTTTCCCTTTTTTCTTAGAACCAAACAGCGGTTTTCCATTCATTTTCCGATAAAAGAAAAATCCTACAATGGCTATTGCCGCAAAATATATCATTTCTAACATTTACAAATTCTCCTTTACCCATGTAGTTGGCTCGTACCCTTTTCGCCACTTACCTTTTTCGGAGCGGCTACGCATTTTGATAAGTAGATACTTATCTAGATACATGTGTTGTTTTTCTTTATATATAAACGCAAACGTTATAACACCTATTACCGTCGGTAGTGCTAAAATTAAGCAAATAAAAAACGCTACTACTACATCAATAGGTGCGAATAGTCGCCATAAAAATGGTACATATAAATAAAGGGATGCTCCGCCACCCAATAGATAAATCAATTGGCGCTTGCTCAGCACACCTAGTAGTGTTTTTTGTTCCGAGGTCATATCAACAGGAACAGTTACTTTTCTCATTCTTTTTCCTCCCTTGTATAAGAGAAGCTCTCCCCAAATCGAGGAGAGCTTGTACAAACTCTTATGTTAGATTGTCGTCACCCAAGCAGCGATATCGTAAGCTTTGATCATGACAAAGCCTCCAATTGCCGCACAAGCTAAACCAATCATAGCTTGTGTACGGTTTTCAGGGTTCTTCCCTTGTGCTCCAGATAGTTTAATAGCTGCAAATACAACGCAAGCTGCCACCCAAATTCCCCCAAAACCAATTAAGGTTTTCACCAAAGTATTCATGCTTTTTTGAACGGTTTCAGCATTACCGCCACCACCATTACCACCAAGCCCTTTTGAAAAACTATTTTTTGCCAGTAAGAAATCTCCTACTGATGTTGTCATAAGTTTTGCAGACAACCAATTCAACATAATTCCTGCACCTCCGGATGTTTTTGCTCGCTAAACGCAAAAAGACCCCAATACACGCACACGTCCCCTAAGGACATGGCGCATATTGAGGTCTTCTCTTATATGCGAACTGATTAATTTTATATTTTATTGTAAAATCTTATTACCCTTATATTATATCAATACGATATTAAAAAAACAAGTCCTTGTTTACACCTTTATTTCTTTGTTAGGATCGTACCATACTATCTGAATTTAAAAAATATCACTATTCTTAAGACCTAAAACATTCATTTTTTCTTTCAGTGAGCAACATGATTCTATTTTATCCATTTTGTAATTTTATCTCTAAGGATATATACGTGTACATAATGCGCTTCTTTTTTCTTATTCATTTTTAATCTTTCCAACAACTTATTATACTCCTTAATAAGAGTATATTACCTATTAAGGAGTATCTAAGTCTTGTGTTTATCAAACTATTTATTAGAAACAAAAAACAGGTACTTGTGCGTTTTTCACAAGTACCTGTTTTTCACTACTTCTATCTACTCTTTGTTTTTTAAAATTTCATTAACCTTTTCCACACTTAATTCAGTGGCTTCCGCTACTTTCTCTATAGGTACACCGACATTAATTAAATTGTGAATCATCTCTATCTTAGTTGCTATTCTAGCTTCTTTTGCTGCTTTTTCTTCTGCTGTCTCTATTTCTGACATTCTATCTTTTATTGCCTTCTCTCTCGCCTCATATAAGCGTAAAAAGTCTTTATCACTACTTAAACGCTCCCAATCCTCTATTGCCTTTTTCAAAACTGGATCTTTTTCCATCGCGATTCCCTCCAGGATTGTAGTTAATTTCTCATCTTTATATGCAGGAAATAATAATAGCCAACGTGCTAATATATCCTCCCATGGATCCATTCGATCTTCTTGCCATTCTCGAATTACTTTTGGAATCTCAAGAAAGTGCAATTGCATATTCTCTGAAATTATGTGTTTCGATTTTTTATTCATGACTACACCGACATTATGAAAGTCTTCTTCTCCTGGAAACAGAATGAAATCCACTATATTAATACAAATAGTTGGTCTTAATTCTGTATACTTCATCCCCTGAGTCATTTGAGAATAATACATGCCAGCCCAGTAGAACAAAGATCGCTCAATCATATCTTTTTTGTCGCGAACCTGTATCTCTATATTTAATTTTATACCATTATTCAGAGTAGCTCGCAAATCTAAAATAGACAATTTATCATCCTTTTGCTCCCTTGGAAGATGCGGATCATCTAAATGCAAAGAAATGATTTCCTCATCTAAAGAGGATTGTAATACCGCATTAAGAAAACCAATGAGTATCTCCTCGTTTCCTTCTACTCCAAACAAGCGCTTGAAAGCAAAATCAACTCGTAAATTCACTAGATTTTTTTTCATAGATGTATTCATATTCTCTTCTACCCTTCTTTTAGTTAATTGGATATAAGAAAAAGATAGAATTAAAAACTCTATCTTTTTCAATCTGCCTATTTATGAAAATATCAACC
The DNA here is from genome assembly GCF_051916325.1 of Bacillus cereus group sp. MYBK227-1. Lineage (NCBI taxonomy): Bacteria > Bacillati > Bacillota > Bacilli > Caryophanales > Bacillaceae > Bacillus > Bacillus cereus group sp. MYBK227-1. Next base: position 2,966 of record NZ_JBQAGK010000004.1, read on the forward strand.
TACTTTATGACTTTCACAATCTCTGAAATACAGGTTTAAATCCCGCTTGCATTGTATCATCCGGCCCCTTACCTTGCGTTGGGTTCCATGCAGCTATGATTACGTTATAGTCCTCTGTCTTTAACTTTGTCGCAAAATCTATAAGAGCTTTTCTTACTTTTTGATTCTCTACTAAATCGGCATCAAACGCTAAATAGACATTTTCTACACCCATATCTTTTAATACAGGCATAGTAATTCGCCAAGCATTTACACCAGGAATCGCAAGAACGGTTGTTCCCATTTCAGAAAGCTCCTCTTTATTAAATCTCTCTGGAAGCAAATCAGCAACCAGATCTGCTTTCATAGCTCCCTCTGTAATCATTACTGATTTAGTTTGATGAAGTATACCAGAATTCCAATGTTTTAAATGAGAACTTGGTACCGCCACATGCACAGGAAGTGGATTTTCACTACCTCCTGCCCCAGTTCCATGATTTTTGTTTGCTGATGAGAGCCAGAGATATTTTTGCCCTTTATGTATCTTTACAACAATTTGTCCCTCTTGAAATGGAATCTCTACCTTTTTGCTCACTTCTAGTTCGCCTTCAAAGATACAATCACCATTTTTAGTTATCTTCACAACATTAGCCTGTTCGATTAATTCTGCTTGAACTCCAGTAGGTGCCGCTTTCACATGAACGGAGTTTTTCACTTCATCCACACGAACCTGCCATCCAACAATTTGATTGTACTGATTCCGAAAAGGAATCAATATACCAGGAGATCCTGACATCAAACGAAGAGAAAGTTGACCTTTTTTCATCTCATAGAACCCTGGGATTCCTTGCCAGCATTTTTTATTCCCAATCTGTTTAAATAGCTGCTCCCAAACAGTCGTATACGTATTACCCTCCTCTAACACAATTTGTTGTTTTAAGAAAGAACGATATTGACGTACTTGTATTTGTTCCTCGCTCATTTTTCTATCTCTTAATAAATGTGCATGATGATGCTCTTGTAATGGTATGAACTCCATTAATTTACGATTAAACACATTTAATTCCTCATTACTTTTCTTATCATGAATCTGAATTTCATCCACCTCAGGCAATTGATATTTATCTTTTCCTTTTATGTAGTGAATGTAGCTTGGATTACCCGTGTTTTTTCCATAAATCCATTTACTTTCTACACGTGTACATGCTACCTTATCTTGCGAAACGTGCAGCATACAATTGCCTGTATCATAACAAACTGGACAAGGTATACGGTAAAACTCCCACCAACTACCTCTCGGATAAGCACTTGTTAAACGAAACTGTCCTTTTTGAATGTTATAATTCATTTTTCCCCACTCCTTATATACTTTTTATTATATATGGGACTATTACTTCCATTAAACTTTTTATAATTACATTAGGATATTACGTATAATCACCTAATGGATATACAGAAGGATACGCATTACAAACTAAATAATCATTTCTATGTTCTTGATTTTGCAAATCCGATTCTACGTATGCTTCAAATGCTCTAGCAAACATCTCGTGATTTGTAGACTAATACTTTTTGCTTCTCTTCTTATCTAACTTAATTGTTGTATCACAAAGTACACAGACCCTTTCGCTCGATAAGACATTCCATCAAATTTTCCACCTATTTTTCATAAAAATAAGCCAACATTTGTGTAAATCTCTTGAATTCTTTGTCAATCTTACGTTCCATACGTGTCTTTATTGCTCCTGATAAAATAAAAGATAGAAATTCATAGTAATTCTTCACTACGGATTTCTGTCATTCCCTCTGACTACATACTTCCATATGGTTCTGTAAATTATTCATTACGATACGCTGACACCTGTTAAAGAGAATACACCCTCTTTTATCGGATTAAGTGCTTGTAATGCACGTAAACTTTGAATAGGACCATCTGGATGTGCAGAATAAAATAATGATACTTCATAACAGACAATCATAATTAAGTCCCCTAAATAAAAATTTTTCCCCGATGTGATAATGGGTTCTCCAATCAAACAGATTTGGAAACAACACAAAAAGGACTTCTTCAAGTCGATTAAAAATGTATATAGCAAAATAAGCTATATATACACTAATCGGCTCAAAGAAGCCCTTTCAGAATTAAAACAAGACGCAGCTTGCTTCTACAGCTCAACCACAACTCATAAAGTGTGAGAATAAACAGAATCAAATAAACAATAAATACAATTACATATTAATGAATTCACATAAAAATTTCAACAACTTTATATTTCCTTAAGATTTTTCGCTCCATTCTACTTTCCAGTCAATATTTTTGTAGAACCATAAGTTTCTACCGTGTTAAATTGCAATTCTAAATCTTGCTCTCTTATACTAGCTCGTACATATCACACTAATTTCATCAGTCATCCCCTAATACTATTTAAAATTTATCATTGTTTTATATACTCTATTTCGGACTAACTCTTAGATAAATATAAGGTATGATTTTAATAATTTTTCACAGCATTTCCCCACATCATCTAAAAGCATCAACTTTTAGACAGTTGAAATTTATTTTCGTTCTTTGTGTTCGTTTATTTTGTAAAATGTTAAATAAAATTGAAACTGCATCCTTCTAGTTAATAAGTAATAATTAAAAAATAATAAAAAAGAGTGCTATTAAAATATGCACTCTTTCAAAAGACTTTACCAATCTCGATGGTCACCATGATCATGCTCACGATCGCGGTCATGATTACGTCTACGACGACACTCATCACAATCACAGTCACGTCTACAATGACAGTCGTTAAAATCGCTTCTTCTTCGTCTACGGCCGCAACCACAAAATACTAAATCATCCCAAAATCTATTACAATCTCGAGAATGTCCAAAATTATTATCCCATCCCATAGATATGATTCCCTCCTCTAAAATAGAATTCATCATATTCTATGATTAAAAGGTAGAAATAGTTTGTTTATTAGTCCATGTTTCAAACTAATAATATTTCAATTTGCAAGTCTATCTCACGCCTTATCTTTCCTTAACAGCAAACAAGACGCCACCCAGATCACGGCAGCGCCTACGATAATTGCTATACACTTAATCAAAATCATTTATCCTCACATTATTTATTTCTTTGTTTCCACACCCCATTCTCTTTACGATAAGTATTCTTCCCATTCATGAATCCAGCTGTATTACCAGGGATGCTATATTTCTTATTCTTGCTCTTCTTCTTCATCCTCTTTTCTTCTTGAACAGCCTGCAAATCCACCTTCCATTGTTTTAACAAATCCTTTTTACGTCGCATCGAATTTGTACCCCTCAGATTAAAATATAAATCCATTAATCATATTATATGTATTTATACTTTATTTTCAATATAAAGAGAGCACCCTCGCCCAGGCGCCAAAAGATACATATACTTTGAGGTAACTAACACGTTAGAAAAGACCCTTCCATATCATTGTATGATTGATTATCTTTATACCTAGATGACTCATTAAATACGTTTAATGTGTAATTTCTATATAACTATGAAAAAAGCAACCGTTATGGACGTTTTCCTCATCTTACCTACTCAACTACATAAAATAGCTATTTTGTTCACATTTTTGATACATTTATGAAACATTCATGTGTTATCTTCAGTAAGTTCTTTTCTTTTCATAAACCGTGTGGGTTATACCAACACAAGAAGCTCTAGATCCCTAAATCTAGAGCTTCTTCGTTTTAATAACTACTTTGTTCAATCATGTATAGACAACTATATATTTAGATTTTAAAATATTATTGTGATTCCCACGTGGTTTCACATACGACTTTTTTCTTTGATTATGGGGTTCTTACGTAATTTAAGGACCATTTTTTATTCAAATAAGGACTTTTTTAAAATTTATATGTACATATTTTTCAGCATATAATTAAATTATCAATATATTAGAGACAATAATGATTTTGTAATATATTTGTTTCGGAATGAGTGCTGTTTTTAGCATACTAAAGAAATTTCGAAAGCCTCAGATAAACCGGTTCTTGGTTTTAGTTGATTCTTTAATTTTGCTTGGAGCTTTATTCCTAGTAGGTAGCATCTGCATCCCTCTTTTAACCCTTGAGTAAAAAGTAACGTTCTTACTGCCTTTCTTTCTCACTAATTCCAAATGCACTGCGTACACTTTTCCCTTCTTTGCTGTTTCATATGAATTCATACCATTTTTGACCTGTTTGAAGAAGGCCGACTGGCTTATTCCATTCCATTCAGCTGGTGTTATCATCCTAGAATTAATGTCAGCTTTTATCTTTACATGTTAAATAATATTCGGATAGGAGTCCTAATACATATTATTAATATTAAGCGGGTTCACGTCAGAGGAAGGTACCTTAGGTTGTCTTTTTTTATTTTCATTCGACATAATATAACAATATACGAATTAATAATTTGCTATTATTATCTAGAAATCTTACATTTATCTACAAATTATTATTGTATTTTTAATTTTTTAAATGTAAAACATTTCAATGTAAATACATACCATTTAGGGAGATGGAGAAAATTATGAAAAAATTATTAGCTTCAGCAACAGCGGTAACACTATTAACAGTGGGGTACAGTTCTTCTGCATTTGCAGCTAAGAGTCCTAATGATACAAAAAACTGTGGACATTTTAAAAGTCAACAAGATGCTCAAGCATTCTGGGATCAAAATGGATATGGTGTTGGGAATGATCCACATCGTTTAGATAATGATAAAGACGGCATTCCATGTGAAGATTATAAATATCCAAAGAGCACAAATACTACAACAGAACATAAAGAAACTACTAATCCTCAAGAACAACCTAAACAAGAAAACAATAAACAAGAGAATTCAAAACAAAATAACCAAACAACAAATAATAAACAAGAACAAACTAAGCCTCAAACAACTGTAAAAGAAACAAAGAAAAATACTAATACAACTGTGAAAAAAGAAACGAAAAAACAAGGTGAGAAATTACCTAATACAGCATCAAACGGTGTTACAATGATGTTAGCAAGCTTAGGATTAGCATTAGCTGGATCTGTATTAATGTTCCGTCGTAAAAAGACAAACGCATAAAATAGTTCCTTAAAACGGCAGGAGAAATCCTGTCGTTTTCAAATGGAGTGATAAAAGTGAATAAAAAACAATGGATAGGCTTATGTTTAACTGTTATTGGACTTACTATCTTTTCCTATTATTTTCTGGAATGGTATAGTGCTAGACAATCAGCAGAGTCGTTAACAACTAGCGAGGCTAAACAATATGAGATCTCCACACCTTCTAAAGAAAATGAAACGCAAAACATCAATCAAACAGAGACAGAGATAAAGACTGACACTTCATTACAAGAAGAAGCTGTACAAATTCCTGCTTCAAAGGTAAACCATCAGTTAGGAGATAAAGTAGCATATTTAATTATCCCTAAAATACAAAAGAAATACTCTGTATATTGGGGAGCTGATGATAAAGTACTAAAAAAGGGTGTAGGTATGTTTGTTAGTGACTTAACTACTACACCATCTGGAAATGGTCATACAGTTTTAAGTGGACATAGAGATACTGTTTTTACCGAGCTTGGTCAATTAAAGGAAAATGACCAACTTATCGTGGAATATGAAAATAAAACATATACATATAAAATTAACAAGCATTGGATAACAGATTCAGAAGATCGAACAGTTATTGTAGAAAAAAGTGAGCCGACATTAACATTAACAACTTGTTATCCTTTTGACTATATAGGAGACGCTCCAGATCGGTACATAATTGAATCATATCTACTTTCCATTCGGTAAGGATGAGAGTCCAAAAATTAAAGTGGTTTAAGTAGGAAAAAGGCACCTTTGGGTGTCTTTTTTTATGAGTAAGAAGTACTGCCAAGATGCGAAGAAAAATAGATCATAAGACAAAATTTCAGCCTGAAAATTCTAAACTATCTTTTTTATTTCCTTTCGACATAATATGACAATATCCTTATATATAGTTTGTTATTATTAGCTTGGTAATCTTATATTTTACATAATTGGAGGAACAAACGTGGGAAAAATATTTAAATTTGGATGCCTAGGCATTATAGCTTTATTTGTAATCGGAATAATTGCTATGGTCGCTGGTGGTGGAGACTCAACAGAAAAAACTTCAACAGACACTAAAGCAGTATCAAAAGAAGGTGTATCTTCTGATGTAAAAATCGCTGTAGGATCTATGGAAACAGTAGATTCTGTGGGTAATGAATATACAAAAGAACAAGCACAAGGTGTCTTTAAAATTTTAGAAGTTACACTTACTAATAATCAAAAAGACGCTATTACTGTTGATGCTAATAGTTTTAAATTAGTAGATAACAAAGGTCGTGAATTCACATATTCAACACAAGGTCAAACATCTTTTGACTTAGCTAATGGTGGGAAAACTGACTTCTTCTTAAAACAATTGAATCCTGGTTTAACACAGACAGGTAAAATTGTATTTGATATACCAAAAGATGCTGAAGGCCTTTTCTTAAAAGCTAGTGGCGGTATGACAGGTAAAGAAATTAAGTTAAAAGTAGAATAGGAAAAAGGCACCTTTGGGTGTCTTTTCTTTTGTACATTATATCTATTATATGCTCATTGATTTTTTATGTACGTTTGATATTATTACTGTAGTATTACAGTAATACCTTGTGTATATAATAAAAGAAGAGATACGCTAATATCTCTTCTAATAACTGTTACCGTCAGGGTGGTGGTTATATCATTTATTTTTTACGAACCCCACCTTTTTGATTCCGACGGCGACGAGGAATGGGGGTTTTGTTATCTTTTTCTAAAATTTGTTTCCTAAAAACATACGCAGAAACTTCACGTACAATGGCTTTCACAAATTCTTTTAGAAGTTCAAACAAAAACCCCATAAATATATCACCCCCTTTCCTTCCAAATGGAAAGAAGAGAAAACCAATTACCCTCACAATATACAGCTAATTCTATTCCATCATACTAGTACAATCTCACCAATATAAAAAGATTACCATTAATGGCAGTACTTTTGGATAGTTTTAGAGATATAAATTTTGATGTATATATCATTTTCCAAGATGCTATATATTTTTTATAATTCTTGATTTCTTACTCTTCATTGCATGATAAATTTCCCTATACTAATTAACAAATAAATTAAAAACTATTAATCCACTAAATTATTGAAAACACTAACTATCTCTATGATTTTTTGGTAAAATATAGATATTATTTAAAAAGATAAAGTTAATATAGATCAACTAAGTAATGCAAAAAAAATGTTTTATTGCATAAAAAAAGGCTCCATTGCTGGAGCGCTCCAAAATAAAATAAACAAACGAATTAAAACAAGAAACAGACAATTTAATTATATAGATAAAATATAAATAATTCTATATATATGCATTATTGCATATAATAAACCTCTATTTATTGATGCTATTATAGATTTACTCGACGATTATTATATTTTTTATGGTTTTTATGCAATACAATACCTCCTTAACACCAAGTGTATAAGTAAAAATGTAGTTGTAATCACAAAATAGGCATCAATCAAAAATTAAAAAAAGAATAAAAAAGAGTGCTATTAAAATATGCACTCTTTCAAAAGGCTTTACCAATCTCGATGGTCACCATGTTCATGCTCACGATCGCGGTCATGATTACGTCTACGACGACACTCATCACAATCAAAGTCACGTCTACAATGACAGTCGTTAAAATCGTTTCTTCTTCGTCTACGGCCGCAACCGCAAAATACTAAATCATCCCAAAATCTATTACAATCTCGAGAATGTCCAAAATTATTATTCCATCCCATAGATATGATTCCCTCCTCTAAAAATAGAATTCATCATATTCTATGATTAAAAGGTAGAAATAGTTTGTTTACTATTCTATGTTTCAAACTAATAATATTTCAATTTGCAAGTCTATCTCACTCTTTATCTTTCCTTAACAACAAACAAGACGCCACCCAGATCATGAATTGCTATTGGTTTAATCATTAACAAGTATATCTGGTCCCTTCTTCAACATGTACGAGAAACCCGAAATAAATACAACACTAAATATAATAATAGAAGACCACATATTAAAATGATATTCTTTACCTGCAACTAAATTATATATGTTATGGACCAAGAAATTAGCACCTATGATAATCCCACCTAAAAATACACTAATTAATATGCTCATTAAATAAAATTTAAGCTTCTGAAACATTTTCCCTCTACCCCTTTTCTAAAGTAAACTTTATTTGAGTTCCTTTAGAAAATTATACCATTTAGTTTTCGGGTATTATTAAATCCATAGTTAAATTAAGGTTATTTTAAGAATATGTTTTCTATTCAAATGTCCATTTTGTTCAATAAAAAGAGAGCACCTGCGCCAGTAGATGCTCTTAACGTGATAAGGGTTTTCAATGAGTATTGAAATAAGATAGATACAAGCGTGTGAGCCTGTCCTACACTTTAATATATGCTTGTCCTTACCAAAAGGTGCAAATGAAAGAGAGCATTTCCCCAGCAAGTGCTCTCTCCTTAAAAATATGGGGTAATATGTTTGAAACCTTTCAGTATTAGTATATGATTCCCTAACTATACCTAAGACATCTATTAAAGTTGTTTAATGTGTAATTTCTATATAACAAAGAAAAAAGCACCCGCTATGGATGCTTTTTCTGTTTCTTTTCTTTTCTCTTATCTATAATACTTTCAACGAGCCATGCTAAAGCAACCGCATATCCAAATAAGGTACTTATACCTGCAATAGCAAAATATCCAAACTTTTTAGATATTGTATTCACTGTCAGTGACAGGCCTAATAAAATTATTACGAATATTTTCTTTTTATTTCCATCTGACAAACTAACTTATCCTCCCCTAAAAGATCATCTATATATAATTCGATAATAAATATACTGATTAAGCTTATTATAAAATCTATTTATTTTTATTATCGCATTATAGTAGCCATTTCTCAACATCTCATCTTTAGAATCAATTCAATTACCTTTATAACACAAAAAGCCATCACCAAGGTGACACTCTTTCAGGCTTATAAAAATATTAAAGGGGCTGCGAGAAATCATTCACGAAAGAGGAATTTTGCAATCATTTCAAGGCTGAGTACTCTCAACCTTCTCCAAGCCACCGCATCATGTAATTTTTTAGCTCTTATTAGCTACGCGCTTTACGTTCGGTGACTGGGAGAAGAGCGAGAGCTTCCATAACCACTTTCAACCGACGACGTTCAGTAGGCGCTCCAGGCGTAAGAGCTGTCATCGGTTCAAAGAGAGCTAGGGACTCTCTTGTTTATATTCCGTGGAGCTGGTCAATACATCAGCTTTCGCAGGGCCTTAGCTAACCAAATCATTTATATAGCTGAAATTATTCGTATATAAATCTTCCGACACCTTGTTTGAAGCAGCACATGCACTATACGGAGGGGACCGTTCCATTGTACTGGCTCAAACAAAGAGCGGAACTCCTTGCCCTCGTTTGATCATTAATAAGAATCGTGAGTAATTACTAATGTACGAGATCACGTATACTTTTTAGAGTTTTAGAATGCAAGCGTTACTCATCCAAGAGCAACCACCCCCATTCCATTTTCAAAACCAACATAATAGAAGAAAATAGATTTATATTTATTATCAACCCAGAGGACACATTCCGAGTTGATTGATCAACATAATAGAAACAGCATGATGAATGTGCGATCTCTCACACCCACCACACTGGAATATGTCATTGTTATACATTCATTGGTCTTTTCGTCTTAATGCGGGTTCGTACCGCTGCCCCCGCCCTACTATGCGGTATACGTTACCGTGACATTCTCGCATAAGAACGTTTCACTTATAGGTGTAGTAATCCTCTTCGATATACGGTTGTCAAAGGGCTTGTACTTTAAGAATACCGTTGATTTCATTATCAAAATCCCCCTATTTAGTCCCCATTTTTATCGGCATTTTGTCGATGTTTTAAAAAACATAAACATTCCAATTTATTATATTTTTTCTTTTTTTGATAATATTTGTATCCAGTTCAGGTATTAATATCATATAATTAAACTATTATAATTTTATACAAGTAAGGATGGTTAGGCATGACAGTAAAGCAAGAAAAAGTAACAAGGCGCGTAGTGTGTAGGAAATGTAAATCAGATCAAATAGTCGGTAATAAGCGTGGTTATAATTTCAAAAGGGCGTTCTTTATTCTGTTTCTTCTGTTAGGTACACTTATAACTATTGGAATAGCTTCTAATTTTATTTATGATATAGTTCCTCGAAATTCTTTTGATAGACTTACTAATCTTTTTATTTTTGTTGGTCTTCTTATTATATTTCTAGGACCACCAATAACTTTATTCAGTGGATTTGTTGGTAGAAAAAATATTGTTAATGGCTGCATGAATTGCGGACATACATGGATGCCTAAAAAATAAAACATAAAAAGCCAAATGGATAGTTAATTAAAAACTGTCCCTTTGGCTTTTTTATTATTAAATCATCCCTAAAGATGTAGCAATCAATCGAAGCGCATTTTTCTTCTTATAATAGAAGTGATCTTTCTTCATCGATAATTCAGTGTAAATAAAGCTGTCTTTCGGCTTATCCGGATTTAAGTACTTCCTCTTGATATTCTCAGCCTCGTCATAGTCTAAAACGTACTGTAAAGCCTTATCGATCTGCTTGAACTTGATATTGCTAATATGTCTCGTGTCTCTAATCTCTGGAAACAAACTGATTCCTTCATGTTTTAACCCCCACTTCATTTTCAAAACGAGGTTTTAATGCACGGTATTCCTTTAGTATTTTTACTACTTCTTTCTGAACTTGTTTCTCTGTCTCTCTATCGATAGCTGGTAATAATGTTAATTTTCTCTCCATTCAGGAATCCCCCTATTTCTGAATTTATTTTTATAACATCACATTAGGTACGTGAAATTTTACTATTTCTTTATTGAATAAGGGAACCGTGCATAGCGAGTAGCCCCCACCATCCACTCTGCATGGTTCCGTTATTCATTAAGCCTCTAATAATTTACGTTTCTTGTTGGTCATCTTCTCTTTTGCTGCTTCAACGCTATTGGCTACTTTCTTATGGTCCTGATCAACCTAAATCATTCCATCAAACATAACTGGTGCTACCGCTTCATCTACTTATTGCAAGTAATCCACTGGTCCTCGCTCTGTCTGTTCTACTAAATACCCTTAAATATCAAAGTCTGCTCTTTGTATAGACTTCTTGCCTTTAGGTTGATGAGACATCCATACATAAGATTGAATGATTGATAGTGGTACCACGAATACTGACTTATCCTTACTAAACTCTATAAAGAAGAAACAAATCACTCCCATCTTCCCGCTTTCTCCAGGTAATCCAATTGATGCTGTGCAATGTTCTTTAAATCAAAACGTGTATCTTTCTCTGTAGACTTCGCTTCAAATACTACAGCTCGCCCCTTATATACACCGTCATAGTCTACTGTGCTCTTTGCTTCATAGAATCCATTTAGTACACAGCTACCTTTCCTCTTTAACACCTTCACAGGAGTCGGACGCTTGTTAATAAGCGCCACTCCCTCTCTTTGATACATTTCATTCGCTAGATTGATAAGCATTTCAAATGCCATCCCACGGTTTCCTAGTCCCATTGTTATTCCTCACTTTCTATTAAAAGGATTATTTTGTTGAATTTTTTACTACCAATCACCCTAAATATCTTATAATTTTTATATACAAACTTATTTTTAGGAGTAGATAGAATGCCAGTTACACTCGAACTTATTCTTTTCATTCTTATAGCAATTAGTGCTGTTGGCTATTTGATAAAAGAATCTCAAAAAACTAAGAAAAGAACCCTTGGAATTTCACTAGAACTTTTAGTTCTTTTCTGGTCAATATGGAGAATATCGACTATCATAATTCAAATTTCAGAATATAATCTCTCGTGAATAAAATTTAATATTCTGTCAACACTGTATATGACATCAGATTTTCTCCTTGTTCCCCCTTGGAGGACCTAGCAGTTAGCTTTTGCTAGCTGCTCTTTATTTGTAAGAAGCACTCAATTAACTGGACTCACATATAATATTATGAGTTCCTTTCTTTATAAAATAGTCGTTATAAAATGAGGTTCGTCACGAGAGCACTTTACTAAGTGCTCTCTTTTGGTTTTAAAATAAAACAAAATGAAATTTTTATTAAGAAAACTTACTTATACCTTTCAGTTGATTGTTTTCTAATTCAAGTTCACTTTTTCTTTGCAGCTTTTTAATTGTGTTTATAGCCATCAAAGATATATCTTTAACTTCTTTTTCGTTTTCTTGATATTCTTCTGTGGTCATTAATTCGGTGTTTAAATTTCCTCTCAAATGTAAATGCCATAGTTCTGAAAAAGTTTTATCAACTCTCAATTAATCACCCCCGTTTTCTATTAAAATGAAGTTTTTATAGAAAGTTTTCTCAATATCTATAGCCTGGAAACAAATTACCTTTTATGGTAACCTATTGGTAATCCCATGAAATTCTATTGTTCCATTAAAAAGGACCCCTACCCCTTTTCCGGGTCCTTTTTCAACGTTTTCTACTAAAATAGCGTTTTTTATTCAAATTGATGCCCTGCTTATTCGGACACATTTACCAGTATTTTTACCAAAAAAATTCATGATATGGTTAATTAGTCGAGTACGTCATTACTTGACACATACCCTTAGAAGCCCCGGGGATAATCGGGGGTTCTTTTATTTAGATAACGATTTTATCTAAATCCATTCACTAATCTCATACTTTGACATACAATAATAGTGCCTTTCTGTATAATGTGAGTTCGTCACTTTCGTTATAATTAGGTATAAAGAGCGTTCTCAATTAGCGCTCTTTTTATTTGTTGTTAAATAAGGATTTTGTTTAAATTTCTTTAACCTTATTAATTCCTTTGCATACAGTGTTATCACAAGAAATTCAATAAGTACTCCGGTCTAGTTACCTTGAATTTCTTGCAAACCTTGTGGGAAGAATCCGTTTATAACAAACGGATTCTTTTATTTATCCATCATAAAATAACTATTTTGTTATATTCCTCACACCTTTAAATGAGGCAAGCATATGTTGTAGTATTATGTTTCATCGCTTATAGGGTTCTCCTTTTTTCAAGAGTACATATTTGATATGTACTCTTTTTTTCATGCCCCTTTACGAATAACCTTTTTTACATTACACATACTATCCTCAAGTCAACTTCCCATGACTACACTCTTTCAAATCGGGGCTTTACCCCTCCGAACTGTTTAGGCACATGGCAGGTAATTTGGTCAATTACCTGCTATTTCCGATTTAAATAACTATTTTGTTCACTTTTTTGATACATTTACGAAACATTCATATGTTATCTTCAGTAAGTTCTTTTCATAAAATTTTGTGAGTTATACCAACACAAGAAGCCCTAGATCCCTAAAGCTAGGGCTCCTTCGTTTAATAACTATGTTGTTTGATTTGATGTATAGACAACTATATATTTATATGTTAAAATATACTTGTGATTCCCACTTGGTTTCACATACGACTTTTTTTCTTCGGTTATAGGGTTCCTACGTAATAGTAAGGACCATTTTTTTATTCCAATAAGTATTTTTTAAATTTACATAAACATAAATTCCTTTAATAATTTCAATTTCTAATAAATCCATGTCTATGTTACCAAATACTTCAAGCACATGTAAAAGTTACGTAAAGATTGCTATGAGTCAATCCTTCCACCCCAGGAACGTTATCTAATGAAATCGCAAACATTAAGTTTGTACCTTTCTGTACGACATAACTCTTTGCTAAGGGAACTCCTAGCCTTTTTTATTTAGTGCCCCTAGCCAGTAAATACGAAGCCCATATTTCTTTCTGATTCCAATAATCCCAACGTATCTACTGACGCTATGACGCCTACAAGTGCCTCGTTCAATCAAATGAGTTTCTACCCTTTAAATACGTCATAACGCTATGTCTCCTAATCCAAATTTATTATCTCTTCTAAGGTTCTATCAGAAATATACGTGGTGATAATCTGTATCTTTCTGTATTTCTTTTTAGCCATTTCTATAGCTTTGCTTCTCGGACTTCGCATCAAACCAACGAAGCTTCCACTTCTCGTCTTTGTCGTAAAACTCTACTGAGCACTTCATAACGCTATTACGCTTCAAGAATTTGTTCACGGTACTTGTTGCGGTATAATCAAAACTTCCGACTATATCCTCCAGTGTTAGTTGTTTCATGCCCCTAACCCCATTGGACGCGATTTGATTTTTTTCTTATCTGTCTTATCCATAATCAATGCGGCGATTTCTAGTTGATGTCTTCCTAACTCTTTTGCTATTTCAAGAATATCTTTATCCTCATCCCACATTTCCCTTAATTGAGTCACTTCGCTTTCATCAAACACTAAATCCAACTCTTCTAAAGCAATATATAAGTTACGACGCGATTTCTTCATGTACTTCTCCTTCTGCAACGCCATTGTGTAATTCTCCTTTTCCAAATCCGATCCAATTCGTGGCATCCCATTTTCCCTCCAGCTGTAATTGATGAATTTTTCTTAACTCCTCCATAACGGCATGACGTCTTCTATCCACTTCGGAAGGACGACTTTAGATTGATTATTATCTAACATAGGTCTTTCACTCCTTATTTACTGAGAGAAAATTCATGGTATAATAGAGGTAGCTAATTTTAGGGAATGTTTTTTCTACAGCGCTCGTTGCCATCGAGCGTTTTTTATTTTTCAATAGCTAACTTTCTGAAAGTTTGTTAAAATTTAGTTACCGATATGTGTAACAACTGGCCTGTGCTTCTGTACGGGCTTTTTTGATGCTTTCACACATCGGAATATCCAGGAACCTCTCAATAAGTTGGAGAATCCCTATTAAATCCCTGAACATTCAGACAAGTAAAGGTTTGTCTATGTTCATAAATATGTAAAATCTTTATATAAAAATTTAATGAAGTATGTGTTAAACTTATTACATTCCGAGAAGTCCTTTACTTTTAGAATCGACAATTCTTCAATACCCTTAGTCTTGCCCTGCATCCCCTTGCAGGGCTTTTATCATTTAGCTAGATTGTGATATACCTCTTGTATGTTTCCTCAACCTTATCTGCGCTATTATGTACACCCTTTGATCTTAAATCCTTTATAATGCACAAGATTTTCTTACGTTCATATTCATCACACTGCTGTTTATTTGTCATTCCGTGACCACCCTGTCTTTTTGTCCCAGACATCTATTCGGTGTACCAGGTATACGAATACAATATCGCTGCTGATACAATTAACAGTGATATTGTGCTTTCTTCCATAATTTAAACCGCCTCCCTATCCATTTCTGGAATGATTCCGCGTTTTGTTAGAAGCTCGTTACACATGCTTCCATGTCTCATTTCTTACAACCTTCCCTATAGTTGAATGTGATGTTCCGAATGTTCTAGCCATTGCTCTAGGTCCATACTTAGAGTGGCCTGGTTTGTAGTGTTTTCTTATCCATTCAATTTTTTCTTCAGTAAAAACAGCTGTACATCAATGCTTTCTCGCACTTACGGATAAGGATATGCAATAGTGCATTTTTCTGTATGAAGTACCCTGATGCCTATTTTATCGTATTGACCAGTGAAAGTTACGACTCTCTTTTTTTATTTATGATATCCCGCCTTGTAAATCCTTAAATCGATTTAATATGATATAATAATTCACATTACATATAGGAGGTATATTATGAAAAAGAAATTTATGCTAATGATGCTTCTGTTTATATTGATGGTAGGATTACATCCTACTTCAATGACAAAAGCAGAAACCACTAGTACACAAGGTGAGCAATTTGAACAAGGTAAATATGATTTGAAAGCTGATTTTCCTTTTGGACAGAACTGGAATAGGAATTCACCGTATGCTGGAACAGAAACAGGTAAAGTGAAATGGGAGTACAAGCTTTATGCAAAAGATGGTGGTACTCAATTGATGGAGTCTCAGCCAGCGATAGGAAGTGATGGGACGATTTATATTGGAAACTACAATAGAAAATTGTATGCGTTAAATAAAGATGGTTCAATTAAATGGATTAAAGATGATGTAGCATACTTAAGTAGTACACCAGTTATAGCGGAAGATGGAATAATTTATGTTACAAGCGGAAAACTAACTGCTTTAAATCCTGATGGTTCGATTAAATGGCAAGTTAAAGATGCAAATACTTATAATACTCCCATTATAGACAGTGACGGTACAGTTTATGTATATAACTCAAAAACAATAACTGCTTATAAATCGGATGGATCAAAGAAATGGGTATCAGATGAGATGTTTATAGGAGCTACCGATAGCAAGAATTCTACATTAGTGTCAAAAAACGGAACTATTTACACTTTGCTTTCAAGTGGTCAAAACTATTTTCTCTATGCTCATGATAAGAATGGCAAGGAATTATGGAATAAAAAGTTTAGCGGGAATGGGGGGAACCCTGGTTTTTCTTTAGGATTAAATAGTGAGTTATATATAAATGGTGGATCTGTTGTATATGTTTTTGACAAAAATGGAAATCCAATAAAGCAGTGGAGACAAGATGATATAAACTCAAAAGCTGCTCCTACAATCTCTTCGAAGGATGGAACAATTTATATAGCCGGAAATAGCGGGTTATCTGCATATAATCAAGACTATACATTAAAGTGGAAATACTCAACGGGTACTCAGGTTATTGTGAACTCACCAGTAATAGATAAAAATGGTGTAGTTTATGTTAGGTCAGAACGAGAAGTATTTGCAGTAAATCCAGATGGAACACTAAAATGGAAAATGCCATTTTCATTATTCCATGTCGGTTCTTCAAATAATTCTATAAGCATTGATAAAGACGGAACTTTATACGCTGCTGGATATGTGGCAAAAATAAATTACTATGCTCCTGATGAAACGTATTATTCAGTAGTAGCTATTGGCGACTCTTATACAGACACTGTATGTACTAAAGATAGTACATACATGCAAGTACTTAAATCACTTGAAGCAAAGAGTAAGACTGCTAAGTTAACAGATGAAGAGAAGAAAGAAGCACGTGATATTTTGAAGAAATTATCGGCTGATCTTGATAAAACAGAGTAGTAAACTCGGGCGGATTATTACAGATACAGTAACTTTTAAAGGAAGAGGGCCTCGGCTCTCTTTTTTATTTACTCTTTTTAAACTAGAACCTTTTTATACAATCTTTATAATATATATGGGACAACTTTAAACTCTTTTTTGAAAGGAATGATGAGATATGGCAGATTATTTCTGTAAAGATGGAAAGAAATATTACAAGAAAAAAGATAAATCATGTAACTCTTCAAACTCCAATAACTGTTTCATAGAAACATTTACAATTTTCGGCTCTGAAACTACCCCTACAAGGCTTGAAATTCCACCCGGTTCTACAATTACCCTATTTGAAAATTTTACAACTAATCACAATAAAACTCTAATTCGCTTTAGTTTTAGCCCTGTATTTGCTGCGTTTGTTACATTGACTATTAGAACATTTAATTCCACAACTCCACAAACAATTACATTAACACCAGGAGATATAAAAACTTTCTTATTTGAGGATGTTCAAAGTATTACTTTCTCAAATGCCACTACAGCTAACGCTGAACTTAGTCCATTATTTATCCAACAAACAACATGTATTTGTTGTGGTGAATCAAATTCATATTACTATGAGAGTAGTGACTATGGTTATTAGTAGTTGGTATAGAGGGCCTTGGCTCTCTTTTTTATTTCCTTTCGAAAATATATAACAATATACAAATGATTTGTTTGTTACCATTAGATGAGAAATCTTACATTTTTGATCCTAGGGGGTTACATATTATGTACAATAAACTATTAATCGCACTCACAAGTTGCGCTTTGATTATGGGATTAGCAGCATGCTCATCTAACGAAACAGCAAGTACTTCTAATGACTCTAAATCTGAAGCACAAAAAGAAGCGGAGAAAGCCCAGAAGACCGAAGAAAAGGCAAAGCAAGAAGAACAGCAACGTCAAGAGCAGGAACAAGCCCGTAAACAACAAACAGCACAAGCACAAAAGCAACGTGAAGTGAAGCAACAAAAGAAAGAAGAACCTGAACTTTGCGGTTCACCAGAAGTTAGAATAACATGTGAACATGTTCAAAAAGAATGGGAAAATGAGCAAAAGATTGAAGCAGAACAGAAGGCACCGGACGACGAATATAACAAAAGTCACCAGTTGAGCCAGGAAGTAGCTAACAAAATTGTGATTGGATCGGATTTTATGAAGTATGACAGTATTCTTCCATTACCCTCGGATGCACAAGTGGGAGTTGGTGGGACTGAAATTTACATCTATAAGCAAGGTAATAAACAGTTACGAATGATTGTAAACAAACATGATCAACAGAGGTTAACTATACAGAATAAAAGCAAGCTGTCTATCTTGAAGTGCATCCCTATTATTAAAATTAAAGTGTTTCAAGTCGGAGGAAGGCACCTTTGGGTGTCTTTTTTTATGGTAAGATATCAATGTTTTCTTTATCTCGATTAGTGAATAATTTTATATTTTGTAATGACATCCAAAAAGCTTATGAGGAGATTGATGGACGTCAGCAGGCCGTTTTACAAAACAAGTTTCATTGTACGTGAAAATGTTACAAAACAACAAGGATATACTATGATTTAATTTCATCATAAAAGAAATCATTTCCAATATCTACAGATAAAATCTTTCGTAATTTTACCAAATGCAGTAAGAGAGCAAATTACTCTCTTTTTTTTGTCATTTAGATGTTCCCCCAATTCTAAAGGGACAATTATCCATAATGTTCCCAATTAGATATAATACATCAAATAAATATCAAATTTATGTTAGGAGGAAGGAACTTGAATGGATATTTTTATAGACAGAGTCCTATGTTAACCACTATCCCTAAACCTTGGACACATGAAATACCATGGTGGTGGTGGCATACTCATATTCCACTACCAGATCCACCACCAGATCCATATGCTCATCCTTATAGTATACCGACACAACATTTTCAATCATATCAACAGTATCACCAATATCAACATCTACCATATAGGTGACTATTTTTTTACTAATAGATAAAAAGGAGAGACTGGTACTCTCTTTTTTATTTTCGTTCGACATGATACAACAAAATAGTTGTAACGAGATTTGTTATGCTTGGATGAGAAATTCTACATTCCCTATAATCGGAGGAAACGAATTATGCAAAACTCTTTTTATACAAAGTGGTGGTTTTGGTTTATCATTGCCGTTGTCGTAATTGTTGTTGTTGGTGGAAAAAACAACAAAGAAGAAGCTATAACAACTCCAACCGAAACCAAAAAAGAAATAAAACCAGAACAACCCAAACAAGATGTTCAACAATCTGCATCGGGATTTACAAATCCTATAAAAAATATCGATAAAACAGCTGCTATGAATGCCGTCAAAGAAAAAGCAAAGAAAGACTTTCCAGATGATTACATGACACAGAATTACGTAGCAGATGAACAGTCTAAGGCGTTTGATTATATAAATGGTATTGAAATCAAATCTCAGGAAGAACTAAACGTTATGAAGAAAGCGATTAACGACTTCCCTAACGATTTCATGACGACTAAATATGTGTATGAAGAACAGATAAAAGCTATGAACAAGCAGTAATAAGATATTATGCTTTTCATTTTTTCGCAATCAAAAATATGGATAAATACGTTAAAACAATATTCGGATGAGATTCCAATACATATCATTAAAATTAAAGTGGTTCAAGTCGGAGGAAGGCACCTTTGGGTGTCTTTTTTTCTACATTAAAAAGCCCACCTATTTCCCTAGGTAGGCCATTTTTGATTTTGCATTTGCGTGCGATGATATTATAACAAAACTCCTTTATCCTCAAACTCCCCCATTGTTCTTCTTCAATATATTTAAGATGGTTCTTTGTATATTAGTCTAAAGTACGAGCAGCTGCATAGAATGATCCAGAGCCACCATTTCTGTGAGTAACTTTAAGCTTATATTTACCTTTTGAAAGAGTATTGTACGTATTTGTAAAACCCTTTCCTGCTGCTAACGATCCAGAACCAATAACATTACCTTTTGAGTCTTTTAAAGACCAGTGAAGTGTACCTTTAGTATTGTTTGTCATATGAACTCTCATATCCGCTTTTTTTACATGCTCGAACGATACTTCTCTTTCACCATTTATCAGACTGAAATCATCTTTAAGTATTTGGGTACGTTGGATAATTGGCGCTGAATTTTTAGTATTATCTACACCTTCTGTACTTGCTGATGCTGCTCCAATCCCTCCAGTTAATACGATACCAGTTGCTAATGTTCCTACAACTAATTTCTTAAACATAATAAATCCCCCTTAAATACCCCTTAAATATTTTTTATAACTTGCACCTTGAATGTATCACTTTTGTATTATTTATAAATATTTTGAATTTGTAGAAATATTTATTTAATCATTAACAATATTGGGATTTAATTTTATCAAATGGAAAATAGAGGGGTTTGCGATGATATGTAATAATGCATGTTCATTGGGCAAAAGAATATGATAAAATCTAACCACCTGTTCTATTTTTTCAGTTATCTTGGAAACCTTACTTCTTATTTACCCAAATGGGGGGCGCTTTATGGCGTCTTTTTTTTATTTTCAAGAATATCTGCCCAATTCATTCCTAAATACATAAGGTAGTGTGCACCCATTAAATTACGTGGAATGAACCCTAGTTTTATCCTCTAATCTAAAGGAGGCACTATTGTTATAGGATATGGTGGTAGTTCCGATAAAGGCTGCGGTTTCGCTGGAGGATTTGCTTTATTAGTTGTATTATTTATTCTATTAATCATTATCGGATGCAGTTGCTTCTGCTAAAAAAACTATTGGAAAAGACACTCATATATGGGTGTCTTTTTATATTTATAACTTTTTTTAGAAATATTTGAAATATTATACAAATAATTATATCATTATATAGTAATTATTTATAATTATAGAAATATTTAGGGGTATTTTTAATGAAATTAGGAAAATTAGTATTAGTCGGAGCTTTAGCATTAGGGGGGTTATCAGCAGTTGGCACACTTGATGCAAAACCAGCGGCAGCAGCAACAAGTGTACAAAAAGCAGTAACAACTGAGGACTGGGGCTTTAAAACAATTTTTGACGTGGAAGTTGGAGCTAAAATGATGCCTAGCATTTACACACACAATATGCAAGCCAGCTATAAAACTGGTGGTCGTCCTATTTTTATTACTGTACCTTGGGAAACAAATACATTCACATCTCAAGACCAAATTAAAGTCTTCAAAATCCTACCGGGTGGCAACTTAGCTCGTTATCAAACAATGAACTGGAAACAAGAACATGATTACGGTTCAATGCAAAATTTTGCAACATTTGAAGCGCAAATTACAGATGCTTATGATGCAGGTAATTATATTGCAGTAGGATATATTAAAAGTGAGTTTGTAAAAAATGACTTCTTTACTATCAATAAATAATTTCAATAACCGCTTCCTTAATAAATAGGAGGCCAGTTATTTTTTTGTGTAAACGTATATTTTCTCAAAATTATATGATTACCTTTAATACATAAAATATGGTTATCAAGTCGGAGAAAGGCACCTTTGGGTGTCTTTTCTTTTTCTCAATATAAAAAAGCCCACCTATTCCGTAGGCGAGCTAAATGTAATTTTGCACAATTAATTTATAGCAAAATCACTTGTAGCGAAAGTAATTAAATTTAACTTTGTAACCCTAATACCCTAATAATCTCAATTGTTTTATTATCTTTTATTTTAAAATAAAGCCTTTTCCCTATCCGTTCACTAATTACAATATTTCCAAAGGCTAATTTACGCAAATGTTGTACAATCAAATCCTCTGTAATTCTTGTTTGCTTACTTAAATCAGAAACCGACAACGATCCATATGTAATCAATTTACAAACAATTGATAATCGAGTAGAATTCCCTAATAACCCTAAAACTTTTATATTTTCTGTATAGAAACTAAAATCCATATGAAAAGCATGTAACAGATCTTCCAACCTCCTAAAATAAGATGAATATCAACCAAAATATCTTAACATAAAAATAGTAAAAAACACCCTAAAATATACCAATCATTCATTGAGAAAAATGATACTTGAATGGGAGTCCAATACATATTATTAAAATTAATGTGGTTCAAGTCGGAGGAAGGCACCTTTGGGTGTCTTTTTTATTGCGGACAAAATATTAGAAAT
This sequence comes from Bacillus cereus group sp. MYBK227-1, assembly GCF_051916325.1. Taxonomy (NCBI): domain Bacteria; kingdom Bacillati; phylum Bacillota; class Bacilli; order Caryophanales; family Bacillaceae; genus Bacillus; species Bacillus cereus group sp. MYBK227-1. The sequence goes on from NZ_JBQAGK010000004.1 coordinate 25,284, forward strand.
GCATTATAAAAATAATAAGATTAAAAAGAAGGTAAGTGAATATCATCATTAATTTTGAACCGTTTAACCTAACTATAAATGACATCGCAATCAAAGTCACTATGGTGCTGTTTATACCATACACCAAGTGTACCAGTAAAAGAAGACATCTTAATCGATGTCTTCTTTTGTTATTATCACATTTTTATCTGTTGATACGAAATCTATTAATAGATTTCGTACTTGTGAAATAATTAAAAAAATTATTTTACAAGTCGTCCTTCATAAATAGCCCTTCCATTACTATTAAGACCTTTAAAATACCAATACATTGTTCCTCCACAAACTTGCTCATCATATGAATCAGAAAAAAATCTAATTATCACTATATTAAGTTTTTCCATACTTATTATCCCCGAGATAAGTAATATTATCAAAAGCCCAACATTCATTAGCAAGTGTTGCACTTGCTGTATTCTCAGTACTTGCTGACGCAGCCCCAATTCCTCCAGTCAATGCAATACCAGCTGCTAATGCTCCAACTACTAATTTCTTGAACATAATAAATCCCCCTTTAATAGTTTTTTATAACTTGCACCTTAAATGTATCACTTTTGTTATTTTTGTAAATATTTTTAATTTTTAGAAATATTTATTTAGTTCTTGGTAACATGCTTTATCAAATGGAAAATAGAGGAATTTATGATTGTATGTAATAATGCATGTTCATTCAGCAAAAAATCGTGATAAAATCTAAGCACCTGTTCTATTTTTTTCAATTAAAATGGAAACCTTACTTCTTATTTACCCAAATGGGGGGCGCTTTATGGCGTCTTTTTTTATTTTCAAAAGGCCATGCTCATTTAATCCATAAAAACATAAAGTAATTTGAATCCATTAAAATACATGAGTGACTCCTTATTTTTCTCCTACTCTTTAAAGGAGGAATTATTATGGGCTTTGGTGGTAGCTGCGGTGGCGGCTGTGGCTTTGCAGGAGGATTTGCTTTATTAGTTGTATTATTTATTTTATTAATTATTGTCGGAGCTTCTTGCTTCTGCTAAAAACTATGGGAAAAGACACTCTTATTTGGGTGTCTTTTTTTTGTACATTAAAAAGCCTCGCCATCCTATGGAGATGGTGAGATGCTTATGTATATTATTCACTATCTTGTTTTCTCTAATACTTTCTTCTTGATTGAACATCTATTGCGTTGCAGACATTGCAAAAAGAATCATTACTACAATTACGAGTACGGAAAAAACATAGACCATACTACTAGTACCTTCCTTATTTTGCTTGTTCTCTTCTTTCGTCCGTTGTACAGCATAAAAGAAATCACATATAGCAGAAAAAATTTCTAACAATATCTACATAACTTATTTGCCTCCCCTTATAATATATGTGCAGTATTAATTAACTAATAATTTCCTTATACATTATATCAGCTAGAGTACATGGAAGAATAATGAATTATTTTTATAATTTAATGTATTAACCAATATGGCATTAATACAGGATAGTCCAAGTTAGAGGAAGGCACCTTAGGGTGTTTTTTTTATAAAAAAGGACTCCTAAAACGCCTTAAATTAGTCAACTTCAATATTACTCTTTTTTATTAGTTTGTTTTAATTTAATATATTAATTTTAAGTTAAAAATTTGTTATAATTAGTGAATGATTATATTAATTAGATGGAGAGGATACAATATTATGGGTTATAAGTTTCGTAGAATTATCCAAGTTTCCCCGGGTGTGAAAATTAACTTTACATACACAGGTACAGGAGGGAACTCCATTCCACCTGAATCAAGAACAACAACTTATATACCTGGAACTGGAATCTCGTATACGCCACGAATATCTGAGTCAAACAACTATTATATACAACGAGGGTATCAAGGACCAAACACTTCCTATCCCACTATGGATGAACAAGATTACAATACGGTAAATGCATTTGAGCCAGTAAAAGAAACCCAAACTTACCTTGTTACTGCTTTTCGTAAAAAGGATAATCAAGTAAACTCCGTAGGTAGAAAACTAATGAAACCACTTTCCATAATTGCAGGCGTTTTTGCGGGCCTATTCTTACTTATGATGCTTGTTATACCTGCTCTATTCCTGGCAGTCATGTCTTTCCTATGTTATAAAAATATAAAAACACCATTTGCGGTTGTATGCCCAGAATGTGATGCTGAGAATTTATTCATTTTTGAGGAAGAGAAGATTGCTTGTCGTAAATGTAAGAGCACTCTTATAATTCAAAAATAAAAGGTTCTCGAATACACTCCCCAAAAATGAATTGTGGTATTGAATTCCAAGATGGCCCTTGAAGGATCCAGCTCTCTTTTTTATTTCCGTTCGACAATACATGACAATATAAAGATAAATAGTTTGTTATTATATTTAAGGATTTATTTACATTAGGAGGAATGAACAACTATGTTTAAAAGATTAGCAGTATTACTTATTGGAGCTCTATTATTATTTGGTTTATCCGCTTGTGACAGCGTTAAATCAATGACAAGTAATGTCACGGTTGGTAAGATAATTGAAGAATTTAAAGCTGCAGGATTAGAAGCTGACAATCCTAGTGACCTACCAGAAAAAGAATTTGGAAATACTAGAAAAGAAGCAAAGCGCATTCTTGTTCCAGCATTAGGTGAAGATAGTGGTGGTAGAATATTTGAGTTTAAAAACAAAGAAGATCTTGAAAAAGCTAAGAAATACTATGACGATTTAGGTAATGGTAATCAAATGCTATTCTCTCATACTTACGCAAAAGGGAACTTCCTTATACAAATGAATGGTGATATGGAAGATGCACAATTTAACAAATATAAAGAAGTTATGGACAAAGTAATTAAGTAAGTTAAAGAATTCGCTTTCATTTATATGAAAACATGTTAGAATTATCTTTGGATTGGCGTCCAATACATATTATTAAAATTAAGATGGTTCAAGTCGCAGGAAGGCACCTTTGGGTGTCTTTTTTTATTTATCTTCGAAAGTGAAAATCATACATTACACATTTATGATGGGATTTCTAACATCACAAGCGGAACAAGTGCAATTAATAGAATTGGCAAATATCTAATCGTTAAAATGTATGAATTATTAAATTTAACAGACTATAAAATTGCAAAAGTACTTATTTACTTCCCTGATTCACATAAAGATTTCGGCTTAGTATCTTACGGTTATCATGCAGAAATAGATGCTTTCGATTTCGGACTTGATATTAGTAAAGTAACAAAATATCAAGCATTTATAGAACTTGCTAAAAATCATGTATAGTTCACGAAACTGTTAGAAGAAATAGTAAGAAAAAAAGACAAAAGTATTATAACTTTTGTCTTTTTATTTTAAGGTTATCCATTCGTAACTTTCCCATTCTTTAGGCTTCTTATCATACTTTAAACGGCCAGTCGTACAGAATGAAGCAATTATCCATTGAATAAAGTTCATCTTGGCATATGGATCTATACAATCTTCTAACTTCTTTAGCTGATAGCCTGTACTATTTTTCTGCCAAATTGTATATAAACGAAAATGAGTTGTCGTAACAAGTCTAGCTTTTGTTGTAACTTGCCATTTAGAAATTTTCGTTAAATCCTCTTTGACTTTTCTCTCATACTCTTGTTTTATCACTTTATAAGTCTTATCTTTATTAATTAATCCATTAGAGATTGTAAAAGGCATTTGATGCACCTCATAAACTGTTCCTTCTTCATCTCCTAAAATATTTGATTCTACTAGAAACATATTTTTTAGTTTTAACTGTTCTGTTAATTCTTTCCCGCTCCGATAAAATGGCTTCTTTATCTTCTGCAACAAGATAACCTGCACAATTAATCCTATCAGTAAAGGATATGCTAATACAAACAATATGTTAATAAACATGTTTAAAATAATAACGCCTGTTAGCGTAAAAATTGTAAAGTAAATATAGGTTTCTCTTTGATGAATGATTCTACTGTTCAAGCCAAGATACCTCCATTTTGATAGATAGTGAACGCAATATAAACCATCGCCCCTAGTAAAATAGAACAAGCCCCAGGAAAGCTCTGTATTAGCTTTATTTCTTTCTTAGGCAGTTTCACACCAAATATAGACGCAGCATGCTCCAATTGGTCTTTAATCGCTCCTACAAACCCTAAAATTTTAATTAATCGATAAACACTAGCAATCCAAAAGAATAGTAAATGGAAAGCTGTTAATGTAATCGCGGTAAGTATAGCCGATTCTTCTACTACATTGCTAACATATAGAGCTGCCACCACAAGCATTTTTGTATCACCGGGTGAAGAAAATTTAAATGTCTCTAACAATAAGCCACATACTAAGGCCATAGTTAGTACAATTACAATCTCTTTTCCCGTTCGTATTCCAGTAAAATACGTGATACCTAAACCTACTATTAAAAAAATGAAATGCCATATATTTTTTGTTTTTCTATACTTTAAGTCGGTAAATACATTAAGTACCATATAACTTAGAAATAATCCCATGATATACAGGCTCATTTTCTTTACTCCCCTCTTAATTTCATATAAAAATACTGTGTAAAAAAGGGAACCACTTTTAGAGTAGCCCCCTCGTTTATTTTTATATTTATTTTTTGTTCCAAGAATCAACATCTGCATTGCTTGATGCTTTTGTGAATCGAGCTAGAATTGTATCATAACCACCTTGGATTGCTTTCCATACGAACGGGCCAATTACTAATACAATAATCACCGCTAACGCGATTAACATACCGTTTTCTGATGATAATTGTGATTCTTCGTTTTTTAACCAATTCTTCATTTTTGCTAACATTACATTTTATCTCCCTTATATACAAATTTTAAAAATCTATTAAAATAAGAATTTACCTATCAAAATCTTCTCTTACTTATTCCAAGAACTTACGTCTGCATTGCTTGATGCTTTTGTGAATCGTGCCAGGATTGTATCATAACCACCTTGGATTGCCTTCCATACAAATGGGCCAATTACTAATACGATAATTACTGCCAGAGCGATTAACATACCGTTTTCTGATGATAACTGTGAATCCTCATTTTTTAACCAGTTCTTCATTTTGGATAACATATTTAAATTCCCCTTATCTATTTATTTGAGCTATACGTTACAAACATCATTAATCTAAAACCTTTATTACTTATTCCAAGAATTTACATCAGCATTATTTGATGCTTTTGTGAATCGAGCTAGAATCGTATCATAACCACCTTGGATTGCTTTCCATACAAACGGGCCAATCACTAATACGATAATGACCGCCAAGGCGATTAACATACCGTTTTCTGATGATAATTGTGATTCTTCGTTTTTTAACCAATTCTTCATTTTTGTTAACATGTGTATTACTCCTTTTCCTATTCCATTTTTAATAATGTCTTCTATAAACTTGCAAATCCTTGCATTAAAGATTGAATAACAATCACCATCGGATAAATCACAATACAACCAATAACAGCCACGTTAAATTTATTCATTTCCATTGGCTTATTTTGAATGAGACGGTTATAATTCTCATGTTTTAACTCACGCATCATTTTAATCTGTGCATCCATAATACGAAGACTCTGTACCTTGTCCGTTTTTTGCGCTTGTTGCAATGCAATCGTAAAGGTATTTACTTCTGGACTATTTAAGGCTGCTGCAAAGTTTCGAAATGGTTGATCCGATCCTGCATACATTTCTAATTCCGCAGTAAGTGTAGATACATACGGACGAAGATGTCTTCCAGCATATATTTGCGCCTTTTTTACTGCTTCTAATGTTGTATGTGTTTTTAACAACTGCAGCATAGGAATTAGATACTCTGGTAATTCGAACTTCCTAGCTTCTATCGCCTGCTTGATTCTTCTCTTTAATAGATAATTAGGATAGAAATAAAGCAGCGGTGAAACCAAAACACCCACTTTAAATAAGTAGTAATCATGGAACACCGTACATATCAAGAAAACAGAGGTGAAAATGATGGGATATGCTACCTTCATTTTTAAATATTCTTCTGGTTTCGTATCCAGGCCAGCTTCTTCTAATTTTTTCTGAATCTGCTCTTTCTTTTCTTCTGTCAGATACTTATGTGATAACGACTGGAAGGGAGCGAGCATCATTTGATTTAAATTCTTCTTTTCAATTCGTTTTGCATTTTCTACATAGTTCGTAAGTAAGCTACCGCTGTCTTTTTTACTTTGTAGAAAGGTAGAGAATACCCAATACATGACAACGAATACCACTACAGCTAAAATCGTAGCCACTTTATTCCCCTCTTTCTGTTGGGTTATAATTTGCAATCTTTTCTACACGGGTTGCTAAGAAAAAAACAATTAACATATTTACCGATAACGCGATTTTCCCCATCATAGAACCTGCTAAAAATCCATATGCTTCTTTTGACATCAACATAATAACAATCGGCATAGCGATGACGATTAAGCAGTTCTGTACAAAAGCACGTTGTGCTTGCGACAAACTAGAACGCAATCTTGCCAGGTATAGTTTTTGTTTTTCAAAATCTTCTGCAATATCTAGTAAGACTTGTACTGAATTTGTTCCACCTTCTCGACTGCATACTTCCAACATTTCATGGAAGAAAACCAATTCTCTAAAGTTAAACGTTTCATTGAATCCTCTAAATGCACGATGCATTGTGGTTCCACCTTCTAATAAAAGAGAAACTTTTTCTATTTCTTCTTGAATGCTTTCATGCATCATTGGTTTCACCTGAACTAACACCCGTTTTGCATTGTTACTAATTTGAAGTGCATTTGCTACAGCTTTCATATAGATAGAAAGACGGTCAATGACAACCAAGTAGTAACGTTTTTTTCTTCGATAAAGAAGAAACCTTGGAACTAAAAATCCAGATAAAACGGTAATCAGTGTAAAAGGATCTCTACCAAAAGAAAAATAGAATACTACTGCAATACTCATCCCAGAAAGAATCGTATATATCCAGTACATACTTTTCGTCAATTTCCATTCGTACTTTTGGGCTTCTTGGATAACGGATTGTGGCAGATACATTCGTATACCTTTGATATTTCTTAATTCCAAGCGCCTTTCTTCTTTCTCGTTTTCTTGTACAAATTGAGAGAGAGCAGAACCCTTAGATTTTGTAAAAAGTAAAACGAGCAATCCAACACTAATAAAGATTAAAAATATACATCCATAAGCCAATAAACTATGCATACTGCACCTCCTGTTGTGAAAGGAATGGCGCATAAAGAGCTGGATTTACAGTAGAAGAACGGAATTTCTTCTCCATTTCAGCTGACATTTTTGCTGTAATGATATGATCTCCATGAATCTTTCCTACTCTCTCATTCATTTCATCGTATTCCTCACCCGACGGAATAAATTGAGTAAGCTGATTGAACTGTATATCATCTTGATAATCCAACAATTCAATCATCTCTGTAATATAACGATTTCCATCATCTTTCTTTTCCAAAAAGACAATTACATCAAATGTCTGTGAAATCAATTCATATAAATACTGGGCATCAATATTCGCACCACTTTGCAGACACATAAGCATTAAACGCCTAACTGCTTCTTTTGCACTTCTTGCATGGACAGAGGTGAAACCAGGATGTCCTGTTTGGAAAAAGTTAATCATTTTTAACGCTTCTTTCCCCCTCGATTCCCCTACAATTAATCGCTTTGGCCCTTGACGTAAAGCATTTGTTAACAATCTATCAAAGTCGATTGCATTTTCTTCTACTTCCGATGCCCTACACTGCATCGGAACAAAATGATGTTCTGGAAAAATGCGATGCAAATATAATTCAGGGTTATCTTCTACTACAAGAGTACGTTCTTTTTTCTTTCCTTTCGGAATGTGAGAAGCAAGATATTTCATAAACTCTGATTTCCCTGTACCCGTGGCTCCAGCAACTAAAATATTCATTTTGGCTTTCACAGATGCAGCCAAAAAGTTCAACATTTCTTTCGATGCTTGATTGGTAGATAACATACGCTCTTCAGAAGCACGAAGGTGATCCGCATTCTTACGAATCGTTATCGTTGTTCCGAGTCCCCCAAGTTCATCTAACGCAATATTGATACGTATATACGGAAATACGCAGTCCACATATGGCTTTGCTGTATTCAATGACTCTGATGTACTGTTTACCATCTTATAAGCTAGAGCTTTCACTTCTTCTTCCGTCTCAAATCGGTAAGGAAATGTACATTCTCCCTCTCCAATTTTTTCGTAAATAATTTCTTTTGTGCCATTGATATAAATATCGGTTACATCCTTATCTTCTTTTAACGGTTCTATAATCCCAAATCCAACAATTTCGTCACACACCATATTTAGTAACTGTTCAGAAGGTACATCTGAAACAACGACTTGATTGCTTAGTAAAAAGCTTTTAATAATTTGCTCCACAGCTGTTCTCTTCTCTTTATTCATAAAGGATTCACTTAAGATATCACGATGTTCCTTTACTAAAAATGCACGAATTTCATCTGTAATATCTTTAATTTGTTGAGCTGTAGTTGTTCCTAACTTTCGAGCTGATTTGGAACGAATCATATAACCAAAGTGATATAAATCCACTCGATTTCGCTTTAAGGCAACTTGTTTTTCCTGTAAATAGCCCCACATATTACATGCCTCCTTTTTAATTTCGTAAACCAAAGAGACCCTTTTTCATAGAGGATTGCTGGGATGGAATATTAAGACCAGCTGCTTCCATAATGTGATGGACCTTAGCATTAATTTGCGGGGAACCAAATTGCATCCCCCATTCATAACTCGTACGATCCCTGTCATACGGAATTGTCACCGCAATCTTTTGGGAAGAAAGCTTTTCAATATCTTCTACATAGTCCTCATCTCCCATATTTAAAACATGAATCATACAAGGCAATGTTAGCTTTGCTTCTTCTATTAGTTGTAATTCTCTTTTAATTGCTAGCGCACCACGAGGGTTGCCATTTAGCACATGAACAACAAGGTCTGATTTGTATAGGATTGGATAACTCAGTATCTCGGATAATTCAGTTGGTACCGATAGAATGATGTAGTCATATTCTGTTTCTACAAGTGATTCGAAAAATGTCGTTACAAACAATTCTTTGTTTTGAATTTCAGGGAATTGAGCTAAGCTATAGCCTGATGGAAATACTAGAAAATCCATTTTATCGTGCAATTTTTGCATCAACCTTGGATTCACTTTTTTCTCTAGTAAATCTTGCTTTGTGCAAATATACTGCAAGAGATCGTATTCATTTTCTTTTCTTACAAGCCCTAGCATATTTTTACTCTCATGGCTAAGACCTGTTCCAACCGCGAAGTTTGGCCTTACTTGGTCCGCTTCTACATAAAGCACCTTTTTTCCTAGATGAGCTAACTGATTTGCCATCGTAATACTTAATGTGCTTTTTCCTACGTTTTCATTTGTGGCATAAAAAGCAATAATTCTTACCTGCCTATCCATCCTAAAAACTCCTTTCTTACTTAGATTCGTTCAGATACTGCGCTACATACTCTTTTACATTTTTAGAAATTGGATTGGTCGAATGCTTCTCTATATAGTCTAAAATGTTCTTTTGATCAGATATTTGCGAGAATCCTTCAGCTGGTTCTAGTTCTTTCCCTGTTTGTTCTACTTTTTGTCCGACTGCAACAGGAATTACATCTCCAAGTGTTTTTGCACGATTTAAGTATTGAAGCTGTTCAGGTGAAACAGCCAGTGTATATAATCGCGTTACCTTTGGCTTTTGTTTTCCTTCTTGTTCCTCTTTTGATTCTTTCTTTTCTAATACAAATGCATCTTCTGTATTGCTATCTTTTGCAGCAGTCACACGTACACGTTGGAAAAGACCACCGAATACAACCTTCTCATTGTCTCCGTCTTTCACAACTTGTTTGAAATACAAGTCCACATAGGTATTAGGAATGATACTATTACCTGAACTTGTTTCCAAATCAACGAGTAACGGGAATGCAACTTCTCCATCTTTCAAATTTAAAATTGCAGAGTCAGCTAACTCCTCTTTCTTTACTACTTTATTTTTAAAAAGATAGCTATTTTCGGTGATGGGCTGCCCATCATTTGTCCACTTACCTATAACCTCTTTTTTACTTACGCGTAATGCATTTGGAGGAATCCCATCACCAGGTAATGTTCGTTCCACTAGCATTTCTTCTTTAATCTCTGTATGCGCAGGTATATCCTTTGCTGCTACCACAACTTTCGTTGGTTTCACTGCATTTTCTACTGCAAAATGATTGTATCCATAGATACCCGCTACTGTTATAGCAGCTAAACCTACCGCTGTAATCTGCTTCTTTTGAAACTTAGACGGCTTCAATGTTTATATTCCTCCTTATGTAGCCTTTAAACGCAAAAAAGGACACACCTATGGCGTAAAACGCCTTAGGTGTGTCCTTTTAGCTAATCTAAAGTCTATATGAAAATGTTGGATTTATTTTCTTTAATATTACAATCTCAATATTATGATATATATAGTTTCATGTCAATCATTTCTAAAAAATATCTGTTTTTTCTATTTAAAAACACGTAATCTACAAATTAAAAAACCTCCAAAAACTCTGTTATAACAAGGTTTATAACCTATTAAGCATACCAAAAATATGTTGTAATTAATCTAACGCAACCGAATATTCCTAGGTGGTCGGTTGCTATCCTTTCTTTTTCATTTTATGGAGAAAAGAAGTGCTAGCATAGAAATACTTTTCACGATAGTTGATGAAAGAGACACAATTATTATTAAAACGAAATCAATTTTGTTCCTGTTTCAAAATACTTTGCGGGAGCATAACTCTTCCCATTCCGATCCTGAAATTCGTTTCCAATGTATAGCGATACAATAATTGCGACAGTCCCCATAATAATCAAACGTCTAACACGTTGTTTTTTCTTTTTATCCACTCTAATTTCCCCTTTCTATGAAAAAAAGGCACATCCCATTAAGGGATGTGCCTTTGGTTTATCCATTCAGCTACTAGTTTAAGATGGATATATTATTGTGTCGATTCAACCTATTATACAATACTACTTAACTATTTTCTATTCTTCATATAGTACCAGTTTGATAAATCAGTAATAATATGTTCCTTTCCAACCCAGTTCCAGCCTGGTGTTTGTACAGGAAATGGAAGATCTGCAAGCACCCTTCTCTTTTTAAAGTCATCGTATGCGACCCCTTTAATTTCTACCTCACTTGTCAGACATAAGCTCATTTCATTTATACCTGCTGGTTTTGTTTCAACATTGAACGCATATTTCCCATCTTTCGTTTTTAATGGTGCATACCATTTGCGTTGGCCATCAATAATTTTTTCTTGACCATCCCAATATAGAGACTTAGTTGGTCTTTTGCTATCGAAAACATGTCCTGTTATTTCAGACATATACATATTTTTAGGTTGGAATTTGGATGCTAATCCAGTATTAGAAACAGCCTCTAAATCTTGTGCTGTTTTTAGCCCTTCATCTGCAAATGGATATTGTGCCGTTGCTGCTGTAAATACACCAGGATAATTTTCATTCCACTGATTTTTATATGTTCCATTTACTTGATACGAAAAGCCATAGCCACTATGAAGCTTAGAAGGTGATAGATCATCAATACCTCCATTTAATGTTTCATAGAACATTTCTCCCACTGTGTCTTCTTTTGATACACGTTCACTTACTGTTTCTACCACACCTTTTACACTCGTTACACCGCACATTCCTTTTTCATGAGATGGTGCATAGATAGCTGTTTTAATAGGATTGTTTTTGTATGTGGTTTCTTCTATGTCTAGGCGATTACTAGCAGGATTAATTTCTGCTTGAATTGTTCCTCTCCCCTTATGCTGCCAGTCAAGCTTCAGGGTTTTCTTTTCTCCCTCTGTTAATCTTACCTTTTGTGATGCGACTTGTTGTCCGTTATGTTTTAACACAACTACTGTTTCAGGATTTGTATATTTTTCCTCTAATACGTCTAACTTTTTAATTTTATTCTTCTCTTTTTCTAGTTTCTGCCTTGCATTATCTAGCCTACTTGCCGCACTATCTAGTTTATTTTCTTCCCAAGAGCAATCTCTATCGTAATAGTGATGGTTCCCTTCTGCATCTACCTCATAAATTGGATTACGACGGCAATAACTAAGACTAGACTGCGCACCATCTCTATCAGATTCAGAACTATTTACTTCTTGCTGGGACTTATTAATATTATTATTTACCTTTTCTCTATATTGGTCACGTTCTGATTTAAAATTATCACGTGATACATCTACTCTTGTTTTAATATCCTTTCCTTCTCTTGCCGTTTCTCCTTCAATTCGATCAGCAGAAAAATCAATTTTATACTTAAAATCATCTTCATCTCCAGGATCTGGGGTAGGTGTTACTTCAGTACCACAGTTACCATCTATGGTGAAATCAACAGTTTTCTCGTTTGATTCCCTCTGAACAGCATCAAGGACTTTAATTTTTGCAGTATATCGACCACACATTTGTGGCTGCCACTTTAGTTCTTCTGACTTAAATTGCCCTGCATCACCTTCATTGAGTTTTTGATTATCCTTTTGCGGAGTTGAACGCAGGTAATTTTCTTGATGATACACGGTTTCACCATCTTTTGTAATATCTAACATCCATTTAACTCGGTTCCGTTCTCCAGCAGCTTTTTGATAAGGATTAACTGTTGTTCCATTAGGATCTCGGTCATTGTATCCTTTATTTTTACTTACATATTCAAAACCGTTAAATGTAAATTTTACGGGTATATCTTTTTTCCCACTCGTAGCTTTAAAATCTTTTATTTGAGGTTTACTTGTGCGTACATACCACAAGCTATACCTATTCACACCTTCTACACCACCAGCCCCTGCGTATCCACCAGAAAGATAGGCTATGTCTCTAATCCAATAAAACTCTCCCATATTTTTTGATGTAATAGAGCCAAGAAGTCTATGGCGCATCATATTATTTAAAACAAAATCTGGATTCCCCCAATACTTATCTTTAATAACAGATGAATTTACATGTTCAATTTCGGTTACCATCCTGTCACCAACAACAACTGAACTATTAAAATAACCTTCATTAGCAATACGAATAAAAGCTTCTGAACTATCTTCGCTTTGCACTAAATTTTCTCTTGGATTATGCCAATTAAAAGAACCATCATAGACTGCTGGGTAATGTACATCAGCTTTATATAATGTTTTTACTGGCTCAAATCCACTCCCAGGACGAAAAAACTTACCTGGCATTTGCAAATAATTAGATGAAATAAGCGTATCATCCTTGCCATTATAAAAAGGTACATCAGCATTTTTTGCACTTACTATATTTGGAACCATCAGTATCGTTGAAGTACATAGCGTTAATAATACACTTCTCTTTAATTTCATTGTATTTTCCTCCTAGAATATAAAAAAGGACACACCTATACCATGGTTGGTACGTTAGGTGTGTCCTTTTCGTATATTTATTAAATATTATATTTGGTTTTAAAGTTATTTTTATATTGTAACATTAATTCGCTTTAATTTGAACATACATCATATCTTTTACCATAGTTTGACCTACACGAATTTTATAATTTCCCTTTTCATAATTATTAATTGAATCTGCATCTACTGTTTCCTGAATTTCTTTATCTAAATTTAATCCAGTTACATAAGTAATCCATCGTTTTGTTAACTCTACAGTTGCTGGGTTATTATCTAAAAATGTAAGGTCAAGATCATTTTTATCACCGTAAACTACAAATTGACCACCAATATATGATCCCTCTGGATAATACATACCTGTATCCATCATATGTACGCTACCCTGTAAATCTTTATATTTAAGGTTTGTATTATATTTTTTATTGATTTCTTTCACAAGATTTTGTGCTTCTAATGTTAAATGCGGTTGAATATTAGAATTTTTTAATCCTTCTGGATGATATTTAAAATCTGGTTGTACAAGATCTACATCTAGCCCCTCTGGAACCTCTGGTTTTGTTTCAGGCTTTGGATCTGGTTTCACTTCTGGTTTTTCCTCTGGTTTTGTTTCAGGCTTTGGATCTGGCTTCACTTCTGGTTTTTCCTCTGGTTTTGTTTCAGGCTTTGGATCTGGCTTCACTTCTGGTTTTTCCTCTGGTTTTGTTTCAGGCTTTGAATCTGGCTTCACTTCTGGTTTTTCCCCTGGTTTTGTTTCAGGTTTTGGGTCTGGTTTTGTTTCTTTTTCAACTGCATTAATAGAGTTATATAAAAACTGACTATACGCTTCACGTGTTACAAACATTTTTGGAGAATACATATTACCTCCTGTACCAATTGTAACCCCATTTTCCTCCAATGCACTAATTGCTCCATAAGACCAAGAATTTTTATCAACATCTGCAAATTTTGATGTTTTCGTTGCCTTAAATTTAAAAGCATTTGTAAGTACTTGTGCCATTTGTTCACGAGTTAAAATATCATCTGGACCATATTTTCCATCACCAAATCCATTCACAAGTCCTGCTTTAGCAAGTGCTAAGATTTCTTTTTCAAACAAATGTCCTTTAATATCAGTAAACGGATTTTTGAAGCTAGCATCTGCATCTGCTGGTTTTACGTACATATAAATCATACGAGCAACTTGCCCACGAGTTACATTGTCACCAAAACCAAAGATATTATTTCCGTACCCTTGCACTACTTTACGATTTGTTAAATCATAAATTGCTTTTGTAGACCAGTGATTTGCTGGAACATCATTGAATTTTAGTGAATCTGTGTTATCAGCAGCTTTCGCTGTAAATGCTCCTGCTCCTAATAGTGAAGTACCCATAATTGTTAGTGCTGTTGCTGTTTTTAAAAATGTGTTTGCCATTGTTTGTTCCTCCAAATATATTAGTTTTTTCATAGATTCCTTTATTGTACCGAATTTAAATATAAAATCCACATAATTTAACATATAAATTTATTGATTAATGTTTTTTTATAACCGCTGTTCTATAAAGAAAATATTACCATATAGAAATGAGCTTGTAGAGCATTTGTATATTTTTATTTTTAAATGTATTTTTCTAGCAAAAAAACTACACTGAAAAGTATAGTTTTTTACCTCTTTTTATACATATTGATATTTTCAACGGAAATAAATTTGTCCCATTCCATCTTTGTTAGCCCATATCGGTGCTTTCACACTATCTATCCCTATCATTTTAAAAATAAAGAAGTGATGTTCAGCTTTTATCTTAAAAATCAATGGCTGATTATGATCTACGCGCCCTTTTGTATATTCATATTTCCATCCATCCATATTCTGCTCTTTCATTTTCTTCTCTATATCAGGGATTAGATTTACGTTTTTTCCTTCATACGTGTACTGAAAACCACCTGTTTTTTCTGCTAACTCTACTGTACTAGAAGCAAAATCATGTGCCTTTATTAACTGCATTCCATACAGTACACCTTCTGGTATAAGAGTTATCAATAGTAAAGAAAGTGTTAGAAAAAGCGCTATTGTTACTGTATTTTGCATTTCTTACACACCTACTTTTTCGTATTTATTTCACGTTTCCTCCAGCTTTCTTGTTGTCAGAATCTGCTTCATAAATAAATATGTGTTTTGCGTTACTCTTAATGCTGCCTTTCTTTTCATCAAATTGTTTAGTATAACTAGCAGCTTCGGCTTCTCCTTCAACCGCAATCATTGCAGGTTGCTCTTGTACACCATGTACAGAAAACTCTCGTTTTGATGCCGGATCCTTAAATGTTGCATTTTGGTTATAAGACTTTTCAAATTCTTTCTTTGCGATTTCTGGTTCAATAGCAATTTCTTCTTGTGCTCGTAAAACACCTACTTTTACGGATTTATCCATTGCTGTACTTCCAGCACGTTCTAGTGCAGACTTATTATCTGTGTGTGTCGTATCTCCAATAATCATATCTGTCATTAAGAATAAACAGCCGACAAATAATATTAATGAGGCGGCACCTATAATAAATTTTTGCATTCCTCTTCACACTCCATTAACTTTCAGACTTTCGAAATCGAAATCCACTTAAAATGGAACTTTTCTTTTGGTTCAACAATTGGTTTGGTAGCAGCAACTCTGCTATTTCCTTCATTATTCCTTCTAACTCTTTATAATAGTTCCGACTAGATAGTAACGTACTACTATTTAATTGAGATTCAAATACATCTTCTATCTCATATGTTGGTAAAGCAGTTAATACCTTATCTCCAAAACATTCTTCTACTACTTCATGCTTTAAAAGTGCAGAAGAAAACTTATTCCCAATGATTCTCGTTTTCTCTAAATTTAAGTAAGAAACGAGCTTTCTCTCTTTTGGTGTAAGAGGATGCGCTATCTTTAGCAATTGATGCAAATCTGGTTCTGCTACAAAGAATATATAATCTGCCATTTCACATATCTCATGGTATAAATCTTTATCCCAATCGTTCCCTGCATCAATAATAGAAATAGGTGCTTCTTGGTTACCCAATAAAACCTTAATAAAATGGTCAAAGTCATGATCTGTTTCATTCTTCAACTCTTGGTCCACTATAGGATTCTTTACGATATAATTTATTCTTCCTTGCTTCCATTTTGGAATTGATAATATATCAGCTTCCTTTTGTAGCATCTCCTTATATCTTTGCAACATAAATTCACTACGGTAGTTTTTTGGAGCTTCTGTATATCCCTTAAGTATTGGATACGTATAGCCATCATCATATAGATTCTCTATATAATTCACATCAATCTGTAGTTCATTTAAATAAGCAGCTAAAAGATGCGAAACAAAAGTAGCACCACTTCTCCTGTTCATACTGGCCACCACAATTGTTTTTCTTGGAATAGCAATACCAATTTGTTTCTCATATACTGGCTCAAAAGCCAATTTATACTGTTTTTTAATAATTGGCGCTTTTGGCGTTTCCTCCTGAATATACTTACGCTTTTTTTTGTTTTTAAATAATTTTGATTTAGAGTGCGGTTCACTGTTGCTACCTTCCTCTAATTCACTTGATACTTCCTCTTGTTCCTCATCAACAGGAACGTCGGACAATTTCGTTTGTTGCGGTGCCTGACTTGCTCCTACAATTTCCACTACATTTTTAATATCTGATTCCTGCAGCAGCTGCGGTATGACTTTATTATCAATATCAATTTTACGAGAGTTAAAAATGTCATAGATACCTAGATAAATCAATTTGGCTAAAAACTCATCATCATTTTCACGCTCTGTAAATACTACAATTCGAATATCCTTCTGAAAGCGAATGTCTCTTAACTTCTGTAAGATAATTAATTCCCGCTTATCTTCGTGTCCTGCATCAATATTTAATCGTTTGTCATTAATACATAGAATATCGGGTTTTTCCATATCCAGAATTTCATCTAAATACTTGATGTGCATGACATCACTATCAGCTACTTCAAATCCCGCACCAATAAAATCCTCACGTAAATATGCCGTATACACAGAATCACTAATAGCTAATACAATCTTTTTCATTATAAAAAACTCCTCTTTGATAGAAAATCGCTTTAAAGTAATAGCATGTTTTCAAAAGGCACTTTTGTTGCATTTTGTATTTTTGTTAATAGTTCGGTGAGAAGTGATTCTATTTCAAATCCCTCCAAATTACATGGCATATTATCAATAAGGTTATATTTGACTCTAACCTCTAAACGATCCTCGATTTCTTCTAACGGTACCGCACTAAATAAACTTTGTTCATATATAAATCCATCCCGAAGATTTTTTTGTATTTCTGTCTTGTCTTTGTAAACAATGGTTACTTGTGCTAATTCAATAAAAGGGTTATCTAAAGTTACTTTCGTATTCCAGTTTAGACTCCAGATTTCACAGCGGCCGTCTGCATGCACAACATTAGCAGCTACAGATGGAGTAATTGTAAATAAACGATCTACTGGAACATTTGTAAAAGTAGTTGTTTTTCCTTCTACTACTTTCAGTCCTCTTTCCTCACCTTCATGCTCAAGTGCAATTTCCGCACCAAACAATGCAATTTCACAAAATACTTGCTCCATTATGGGTTTAATGCCTTCATACGTTCGAACAGCAAATACACTAAACTCTTGTGTTTCATCCGTTCGAACTAATTCATAAATGCTAAATTCCGCTGCATTTACAATTGCAAAAGGAATATCTTGTACAAAATTAGGATTTGTAAATAGAGAATCCGGAATCACTGTCTCTGGATGTTTGAAAAACTCTAAACCAAGCTGATATCCTTTTAGAAATGCATTCTTAGCAGCAGCTGGGAATAATGTTTCAAACCTTTTGAGACTGCTTTTAAATTGCTTCTCTTCGACCTCGTTATTAAATTCTCTATCTTGTAAAATGTTTACACGATCAGCAAGCAGTAAAAAATAGTAGTTAATAAGAGAATTAATTCTCTCCTCAAAAACTTGATTATCTTTACAATATTTATCAAATCTTCTTTTGCTTTCACTAATAATTTCATTCATTCTTTAATACTCTCCTTATCATTTTCTAGTTATTAAATAAAAAAAAGACACACCAATGGCAGGTATATGCCCTCGGTGTGTCCGTTTAGCAAGAATTAAATATCTCTCGATTCGTATATTAATTTTAAACAATAAAACTTATGTATAAGATTATCTCTATAATATCTAAATGTCAATACTACTTCGCAATTATTAATTAAGCTCACAAAAATAATGCTTCTAATTGATTAACCTTTTTCTTTTTTTGCATATGTCATTTAATCACCTAATTCAGGTAATACTATTAGTATATCTAAGTACAAGATTTTCATACCAAAATTTCGATTTATATTTACAACTAAATATCAAAAGTAAAAAACATTCATTTGATATATTCCTTACCTTAGAGAACTTTAGTTACAAAACAATCTTTATAGTACTCATAACATAACTAACAGCAAACGATTAATACATATTAATGTTATGTAAACAATCCAGCGGTATAAACACGTTCATTGATATTAATATATCAACTGACATTGACATGAAATCCTATATTGAGAGATAAATATAAGTTAAACTAACCCAGCCCGTTCATACCTAAGCCAACTTACTAATTACATATTTCGCAAACAAAGATTATAAAATAGCTTTTGGATTCCTATTTTAGTTATTAGACAAAAAGGAACGCTAATGATGAATATACATCCATAACATGTTTTTCTTGTAAGAATTAAAATGACTTTTAGTTTGCGCATGCTTAAAATTGAATGCCGCACAAAACCATTCCTTTCACTCAAATACTATAATATCTTTACAATCTATAATTATAGTATGCCCAACTAAATAAGTCATATACCTGAACATTACAACTGCTATTTATAACTAAATTTCAAATATGCTACACCATTCTTTTTATAAATCTCCTTGATCAAGAAGGTTTCAAAGAAAATCTATCTCTATTTAATTTATTAACACAATTTGAAGTAAATAACCCAGGCATGTTAATGTCATATAAACAATTATCCAACACTAATACCTCCCGATTGAAATTTTCATATCAATTAACATTGATATGAAACGAAATAAAAATGTGTAGATGTTAATTTCATATCGATATTTTACATATTATATCAATCCGATGGTACCTAGATGTGAATTAACGTAAAACCATTTGGTGGATCTACATTTATTATTATTAGTTAATAGGATGTAACAACTAGCAAACCAGCACATGCTATATTTTATTACCAATTACTTTTATTAACTTTTTAAGGGGGTTTAAGTCATAAACACCCATTAGAATAACTAGTATCTCTAAGTCGAAATGGTAGTTTCTATCTCTGATCAACATGACATTAACAATTAGGATGATCCATCCTTAGTTTGAATATTTTTTTGTTAATGTTATATTAATCTCATAGCGATTTCTTGTTTCATATTAATGTTATCTTTATGGATATTCGAAGTATACTTATCTAAGTTTGGTTAACATATCAATCTCATCATCTTATTTATGATCTTATTATTATATGCAAGCATGTACTAGAGATCGGATATCTACAAAAAAACACCACCAGGATTATTCTAGTATTCTAAGTCAAACTTTAGTATCTTAAAAACTTCCTTAAAATTCCTCATAAAACCCTTCGTTTACGATTCACATTTCATGTTAAAGGGTAATCTTTTTAGATCAACATGTAAACATAGGGTTAATATACCTATTATAGTTAACAAAACATTAACAATAGGTACTTGTGTGTTGTTAGAAGAATGTTTTAGTGTTGGTTTCATGTCAATGTCACCTTTTATATCAATGTCAATTCGCAGGCGCAGTTTGTCCTTAAGTACCGATAAAGTTCATTTTGTTGATACTGACTATATAAATTTCTATCATGACATGCAATATACAACTTAAATTGTACATTCTATACTAAATTAATACACATAAGTAGATCCGTAGCAAGTGAATGGGGAATAGGAGCGAACCTCTTCAAAGTATTATGATTGTGCTCCTATATCCTTACATACTGTTTTGTTTATTGAACAATACTAAATCTACATTAATATTATTTTACTTTTTACTAGTTTTTATACATGATAATTACATTTTGGACGTTACTATGTGTATTTTCTGTTATATACCTGGATTATATCCTTATAACTTATTTACAAAATAGCTTTATTTCCTTATCATTAATATTAAGTAGCCTAATTTGTTAATCTCATAGCAACTATCAGTAGTGCTACTAACATAATATATATATTCCCATTAACAAAACATTACCAATTATACATTTCAAATTGGTAATAAAGTTACTAATTCGACTGGATTTTATATCAAACGTTAATGTTTTGTTAACAAGTATATGTTTACATGTTAATTTCATATTTCATGTAATTCACTGGATTGGTAGGAATTTTTACAAATATTATCGAAATACTAGCTAACATGTTAATTTCAGCTCACATGTTAATTATAATTAGTTGTTTATGAGTTGATTTTTGAGGAGGTAGTTACAATGATTGAACAAAAAAATGAAAAACAAGACCATCAAATTAACGATGATGATATATTAGATGATAATGTTTTCGAAAAAGCATGGCGGATAACAGAATTCTCAAAACTAGTAGGACGTCATCATAATACAGTTTATAATTGGTTCAATATCCTAGAAGAAAAGGGACTTCATGAAACTTTAAGAACTCAAAATACAAATGAAAAACTCTATAATGCTTTAGACCTTGAAATTGCTCTATTTATAAAGCAGAAAAGGGATGAGAAATGGTCTTTAGATGCAATTATTGACCTTTTACCACACCAGTTTGATTTAAGACCAGTGTCACCAGAACATCAAACAAATGAGGTATCCACTGAATTAAACCTTCAAGCTACTGCAGAAATTATTGAAAAAATGGTAACTAAACAGTTAGAAGAAAAAATAAAACATATTGAATCTCATTATGAAGAGAAGGTAGAGAGTATATTAAAGCAGTTACCACAACCAGAAGATGTAGAAGCGCTAAAATTACGCCAACGCCAAGATAGGCTTGATAATTTTATTATTGAGCATAGAGCACGCCAGGAATTAAGAAAACAAGCAGAGAGCTTATGGAATAATAAACCTGAGGAAGAGCGTACTAGAAAAGCAGGCTGGTTTAAAAAAGAGGAAGATTTGAGTAAAAAACAACTCTTCATAGAGCAGTACATACAAGATAATATTATTGAGCATATAAAATCTCTTATGAATTCAGTAGAATAATAAAAAAGTCTGGAACTTAGTCCAGACTTTTTTATTATTTTGTAGTACCAAACATCTTATCTGGATCTAGAAAATCTGCTAGATCTTCATCTTCATTTGCTCCAGCATTATTATTTTCTTCGTCACTACCCATATCGATAAAATCTCCAAATGCAAAACCTAAATCCTCATCCTCATCTATACTTTCAATCGTACTAATTTGAGACTTTTTATACTGAATTTGGCTTTGTCTTTCTTTAAACTCATTAAATTCTTCAACTAAACCTTTAGATAATCTCGATGGTAATGCATCAGTTTTATAGAACGTATATACACTTCCTAAGAAATCATTCTTACTTACCAAATATCCGTTAAAGACTGTTCCATTTATAGGTAAATTATTTGAAACTTCTACCTTAGCGTCATCCATAAAGGAATCATTAATATTCTTTTGCTCATCTAGGATAGCAAGCATACCAAAATGATGTACTTTTGATGCTTCAACAGAGCCATCATCGTTCTTCTTCATCAAATCAATTGGGGGATGGAAAGAGCTTCCTCTTAATGATTCTTGAAACATTTCTATAATTGCATGGCTATTTTCTATTTGATTCATATTACGTGAAACCTTATTAATTACTAAACAGCCCGTTTTCTCAAGTAAAATACGTTTAAAGTCTTGAGAATCCAGTATTACAGATGTACCAGATCCATTAGCAGCGGTATTTAACTCATGAATAATTTCACTAATACGTTGATTTGCATAATCTCGTGAATTAGCGACACCTTTTTTCTCATTTTCATTCAATTCCTTAAATTCATCGTAAAAATGCTGGTTATCGGCAAATACTACAAATGCTACACCTTTTGATTTATCATTTGCTAATTTCCAAATTTCCTGTGAAAATTTATTTACTTGTCGTAATACATCAGGCCCATCCGCTCGGACGGGAAGAGTTACAACAATCCCCATTTTAATAAAGTCTTTGCGCTCAATAGCATTTTCAAAGGCTATTCTTGCAAACTTTGCTTGATTCGCCTTAATTTCAGCCATTGGATATAGCTGCGCAACCTTTTGTAATTCTTGTCTGATTACTGGCTTGTTGTGAAAAGCCGAAAATTCTTCAATGGCCTTAATGATTGTAGAAGTTCCAGTTCCTCCACCTAAACCTGCAAAAAATAAAACAAGTTCATCCGAAGGTCTTACACGTTCAGTAATAAATTCTTTTAGCTTTTCTTTTGCTTCCTCATTTGAATCAAGGACTTTTACTGCACGCTCAGGATTCTTACCTAAACCACCTAATTTCAGTGAAACTTGATTACTCTTTGGTACATTTTTTAATTCAGCTAGATCTCCATCATTACTATTTAGTGCTAAGCAATTATATACTGCTGTACCATCTGTATGTGTATATTCCGCAAATTTATCTACCATTCTAGTACCAGCTTGACCAAAACCGACCATCGTCATTTTAACTGCCACTTCATTCTTTAAGAAGTTTTTTGCCATTATTTTATCTCTCCTTATTTATCTTTTTTCTTTTCCCTAACTCAATCAGTACTTGTTGCCCTCTATAAGTTGAGATCAAAAATTTATATGGGTGCATGGTTTTTTCATAGATTAAAGACATTGATGATAGCGTACTTACACTTATTTCAGCTGAACGTCTAGATATATTCGTACGTTCAACCTCTAATGAATAGGATTTTCCCTTTTTTTTCTTTACTCTCCTATCAATAACTACATTTTCCACTATTTCATTAATAGATATGCCCCTCATGTACTTCGTCTCTTGAAATTGTTTATTTACTATGTTTCCTATGTATAGAAATACACTATAGAGTATCTCATCTTGTTCAAGTATATCAGCAAACATGTTTACTACTTCATCTGCAAACTTGATTGTTTGATATTTTTCACTTAAAACTTCGTTCAAGTTGTCCCCCCCTTAAAACACTGGTTAATTATTCCTAGAAACATAGTACATCATTACACGTCGTATATCAAGTCATTATAAATAAAACTTATATATAGGACTTATATATAAGTTTTATAAAGATAAAATTAGAATTAATCTATATTTTATAAGGGTTTAAATGTACGACGTATATATAATGCGTATACATGTTATATCAATCTTAAATTTCATGTGATTTACATTTCAACAAAGATCATTAAAAAATCCAGATTAAAATTTCAAAAAAATGATTAAAAACCGCCTATTTTTCCACTATAAAAATCCAAGAAAAACTTATACATCGTATATATAAGTTTTATATATACGATGTATAAGAAAATGCTTTTATATCAATATCAAAACAAAAATCTTATTATCCAATTAACATAAAAGTTGTATATAAGACTCTTATATACAACTTTTATGTGAAACGTATATGTACAGCTTACATAATCCACCTTCATTTTCCGTAATTTTCTAACATCTTATATTGGTCGTGTGTATTTATATTACTAGGGAGATTTCAAGACGTTTTTATAGCAATTCACACTAAGGTTTGCTTTATTAACTAGCTGTTTTAACAGGATTTATTACTTAAAAGACCGCTCATTGTTAATGTTATGTTAATGCACTGTTCTTCACTTAGTAATTGTTAGTTCACATTATTATATATGTTATAAGAAAAATTACCCTCTGTTCCTCATTTGAATTCAATTCCTTGTCAATTTCATTCATTCCTTGAAAACCGGTAGAAGAGGTTGTTAATTTCATATAAACAGCATCAATACCCTCAATATTCAACATATTAAAAAGAGAATACTAAGATAAATCAACTGTGACATTCTAAAAGTAGTAGGCTAACAATCACATCACTACTATGAAAAACAAACATTTCTTCAAGCTAGATTATTAATAGTGAGATCTCATCTTATTAACATCAAAGTGATATTTACATTACAATAAAAACTTTTGTAATGTAGTAGGAATGATGATAGCAATTATAACCTTACATAAAATTAACAATTGGTTAATTTTATTATTTCAGTTAGGATTACTCCTTTTCAACGAAGCAAAAGGGGAAGTAGTTCACGTAACTAAAATCTATATGTTAAGTACCTGTAGACATATTTCTAACTTATTTTTGATTTGGTAGAAACAATTAATAATATTTATCTTAGTGAATTCATGATTCTATACAATAAAAAACAACTAAAAGAAAAAGTTGGAATTTTAAATTGAGCCAATATCAGAATTCTGAAAGAGCGCTTCATCACATATAAAAAGTTGAATTTCGAGTTAAAGATAGAGAAAATTACTCTTTAGTATCAATAAGCCTTTTTATAATTCTTGAATAATTTTAATCAATTAAAATTATATTTTTACTATCTAATAAATGTTAGGACGTCATAACATTATTTTATAAATGGAATTCCATTATAACTATTGTTAGGTGTCTAGTAGTAGCTCGTCCTAACAAAACAAAGGATTTAATAGAGCCTTATAAATCAATAATTTATAAGAGATTTATAAGAGTAGTTATCATCTCAACTTCGATGTACAAAATGAGGTATCTCTAAAGATTAAAAATCTCTTATTCATTTTTTCTTGTTTTACAACTATCACATCAATGTAATAGTATATTAAAAATAATAAGTATTTAATTTAAGTTTAATTCAATATAAGAGGTGTATGTATTGTCCGGAAAAGTGTATAAATATAGAAGATCAGGTACCAAAAAACATTTTCACTTAAAAGAAGCTGATATATTTGTCTTTACAGTTTTATATTACAAAAGAGCACTTACAACAAGACAAATCACTCAGTTATATAGTGCATTTGAGGGAAGAGAATGTTCTGAAGCTAGCATATTTACAAAGCTTGACCGTTACTCACAATATGGAGCTATGCTAACTAAAAGAATAGATAAAAAGGCTGACAGTATTACGAAACGTGCTTTATTTTCCTTAAAAGAAAAGACAATTGAATTCTTAATGGAAATAGGAAGAATTTCTGAAAAAAGTTCAAAAAGACGTTACTCAAGAGCAACTTCTTTTCACACAATGTGTTCACGTGAGGTCATGATCCGTACTCTTTTAGCGACTACAAAGAAGACACAAACCAATGAAATATTATATGAATTGGATATTCGTTCTTTTTACCAGAAAAAAAATGTGAAAATTGAGGACAACCAATTGGCCTTGATTCCTGATGAACATATTTCATATCAAGATAAAAATATCCATATTGAGATGGTATGTGTAAAGAAACCAATTCTACCTTAGTTGAAAAAGTTGAGAAGTACATAGAATATACAAAAAAAACAAATGAAGATGTAACGGTTGTCTTTGTTATGTACGACAAATCAATGTTCCTTGCAGAAGATGCAGAACCGCCATACGTACGTATGAAAAATCTATTATTTTCTATGCGGAAGTATCATGAACTATTAATGAATATATCAAATCTAAATGTACACATTTGCTCATTGAAAGATGCTGGAGATGTTATTTCAGATATCATTCTAGGAACAGACGATAATCAAAACTTGGAACAAGATATTCTTTTTCCTTTATCTCAACGTACGATAGGAGATGTCAATTGGCGTTACACATTTGTCGAAAAAATTCAAACGTTTAAAGAATCAATAGATGGTGGCCTTCGACGAACATACAGGAGAGATAAAGATTCTATTCAAGATTTCTTTTTTATTTTTGGAAATGAAAATGATTACCGAATGATTGCAAGATTAGATGATGTCGTGTTTTCAAGAAGGGATGGAGATGAAGGCGTTCCGCTTGTAGTTATCTATCCTAAACGTGAAAATCCTAGGGATATTCTACTGATGGATACTTATGATAATGTACTACTTCTATCCATTCAAAATACAAATATAGCAACCGATGAACAGATCATGGTACATGCTGCAAATAACGTTAATCCGAAAAGACGTAAACTTGTAGAATTATATTAATCGTTTATTTTTTTATATACTCTTATATAATTTTATTGATTTTTATTATTTAAGGTGATAGAATAATGCTTGAACTAAACACTCAAAACTACAATCAAATCAGAACATATGAAATTAAGGCAAGCGACACACGCTGTTTTTACAGTGGGTGTCGCTTGCCTTTTTTTGTATGGAGAAAGGTGGAAGTGGAAAATGACAATGAACTTACAATTTGCAACAACTACTGGGGGAGTGCTCTCAGCAAGAGAAGCATTTAAAACTCCAGAACTAGTCCTTAAACATATTACAGAAGGGGGAGCTAAATTTTGCGTTTCCCTACAAGATATCAAAATCCCAGGAAAGCCTAATTATTATTGGTACGATGTAATAATTGAAACTGCAACGAATAACAAACTAGAGATAAATATTGCCGTACTTTCTCAAGAAGAATATAACCAATTGTGTGAAGGAGATAGTATTGACTTATATTTAAAACAAACTGAAGATGCAGCGAAGTTCTTTCTAAAAAAATCAAAGGAACAATTCAAGCCAGAACTTCATAATCGTTTTACATTACACCATAAAGCTCAACTATGTCTTTAAAAAGTAGGTGAACCTTTATGGAGACATCTAAGCAAAGATTACCATTATACACTACAATCGCCTTAATTAGCGGATTTATCCTTTCATTTGGATTTGGTGTAGCAAACTACATACAGTTACTCTACTATGCATTTGAACCACCGTCTTATCCTATAGAAATTACATATGTACCACTATTTTTAATGTTCTTCTCTTTGCTATTAGGAGAATTTAGTTTTAGGTTCTACAGCCGTATCCCAGCTTTACAATTTCAAAATGGCAAGTTATTAATTTTAATTGCTTCTCATATTGCAGTAGATATTCAGTTTTTATGGTTTGCAACTACTCCTATCCATGCGAAAGTTATTCCTTATCTTATGAATAAAGCAAAACATGTTAATTTTGGTGAGTATCAAGCAATAGGGGATGTATTAACAGGAAATTTCCATACACTCACCATGATATTTGTATTCTTACCGACCGTATTTATGATTTTGTTTAGTCTTTGGTATAGTGGCCATATTGTCCGTTACAGAGAAGAAATCTTAAAGTGGGTACAAAAATACGAATATAAAAATCATAAGTTGCAAAAGTGGTTTAATAGCCAAGAGGAACAAATATACCCTGATGTTGAGATAGGGCCTCATATTAAGCACAAAGAAATGATTCGAATCAAAGGGAAAGATAGAACCCTAAATGGAATTATTATTGGTCCTATTGGATCTGGTAAGACATCTAGTTTAATTATTCCAATGATTAATCAAGATTTACACTGGATGGTACGTTTTATTAATAAGTTTGAAAATACGTATAAAAAGAATAATTATGATACAGAAGAAGTAAAAGGAACATTTTTAAATGGGATAACTGTTATTGAACCGAGTAATGATTTATGTCAAAAGGTATTTAAGTTAGTACAAGCACACAAAATTCCTGAAAGTTCAATTTATTATATCGATCCCACAAATCCTGATACCAAAAACATTAATATTTTACGTGGACCAGTTGATAAGGTAGCAGAGGTTTTTGCAATGGTTATCCAGGGTTTGTCGGAATCTAATAATGCATTCTTTGAACAAGCCCAACGGAACCACCTTAAGCAACATATTTATTTATTAAAACTACATAACCCACAAAAAGATGTGACCTTTGATGACTTAATAGATATGTACGACGATGTAGAACGTGTACACCGTATGCACAAACTATTAAAAGTACAGGTAGAAAAATTATATGATTTTGTTCAAAGTGGTGTTGCTTCACGTGACCAGAAAAACGAATATAAGATTATAAAAGGTATCGATGAATGGTTCGATAATACCATTCGTGAAAAAATGGGTTTCCAAGGGGAACCGGCCGTTTATAAATCTGGAAAATATCGTGGAAAACCAATGCATTATGACCGGGAAGAAGAATATGTAAAAGGTTTGCGTAACATCTTAAAAGATTTAGCCTCAAATGTTTTAATACGACGTGTTTTATTTGGAAAATCAGATTTTGATTTTGATGTTCACCTAGAGCAAGGTGGTATTTTACTAGTAAATACAGCCAAAGGAGAACTTGCAGATCTTTCTAATGTACTAGGAAAATTCGTATTACTAAGTATGCAAAATGCTGTATTCCGAAGAGAACCAAATATTTCACCATACCATCATATTATTGTGGATGAATTCCCTGATTATGTTGTGCGCCCGTTCAAAGAGTTCCCTGCACAATCTCGTAAATATAAAGTCATTCTGACAATTGCAAGTCAAACACTATCTCAATTAGCTTTGGATTTCACAGAGCAGTATATGTTTACTTTACTAGGTTCGTTCCGTAACAAGATGATATTTGGTGATGTAACACCATATGATGCAAAAATTTTCTCTGACATGTTTGGTGAAACAGAGGAATTTAAAGAATCCGAATCTGAACAAGGGATTTCTCCTATGCAAGAGAATCCCGTTAGTCGCTTAGGTTCGACATATCAAAAATTAAAAGAAGTCGTTATGTCACCAGGAGATATCATGGCACAAGGTGCCTTCATTTGTGCTGCACGTATTGTACAAGACAATCATGTACAACCTGTACAACAAATTACTAGTAACTTTGTACCCAAAGAAGAATTTGCTCAAGCAATCATTCAAGTAGAGATTAAGTCTGGACAATATTGGGAAAACGAACGTCTTCGACTCATTGAAGAATCTATCGCAAAATCAAATCCTATGAAACATGTAGATGTAAATAATATAAAACAGATAGAATCATTTCCACCTATGCATGGTGATAAAATAGGCCAAAATAATTCCATAGAAACAAACAATAAGAACCAACATGTTGTAGAGTTGGAGAATTATAAAGAACACAAGTCCGAATATGAAACAAACACCGTAGAAAATGTAACTTTTCCTGATTATTCTACGGATGTCAGTCAACAGGGACATGTTATTGAAGAAACTGAAAATAAGTTGTATGAAGAAATTAAGGCATTTGTGATCGAATCACAACAAATCTCGCCATCTCTTTTGCAAAGAAAATTCAGAATCAGCCATATAAAGGCTGTACAATTTATTGAGAAGTTAGAACACAATCAGGTTGTGAGCACTTACACTGGGAATAGCCCTCGTAAAGTTTTAATTTCAAAAAATAATAGTACGTCAATATTATCAAAGGATTCTCAAATCAATACTACTCTTTCATCTAATACAGATTTAGATAATACGACTTCACGAGAAAATAGCATTCCAAACGAAGAGACAGAAGCAAAGCAAGAGGAAACAGGCTTCTTTAAAGACATCCTATATGATGATGTAGTAGCCTTTGTTAAGGAATCAGGGAATGCTTCTATACATGCACTACAGAACGCATTTAAAATCGATTATACACGTGCTTCAAGATTACAAGATGCCCTACAACGGAATGGCGAGCTGCCGAATATAACAAAGGAGACACATATGGAAATTGTAAGTCCTAAAAAAAATATGGAGCTAGCAGAACGGAAGAAAGAGGTATCTAATACTATGTTGGAACCAAAAAGGGATATAGATTACCCAATTCATTTAGGAATTCCTGTTGAGACTGATCCATTGCAAAAAAAGCTTCTAACAGAGGGACTTATAACTACAGTATTAGAGGAAGCAAAAATAGATATGAAAACTAATTTGAAACCAGCTACAAAAACAGTTAATCCCACTAAAGAAAATAAACTTGATGAAGAGGTTGCAAAAGTTTACGAATCTATTAGCATTACTGTTCATCAAAACTTAGAAAAGAATTTGGTAGAGAACACTAGAAATAATGAAGAGCAGCCTGCATATAAACATATGAGCTATAAAGAACGCCAAAAGGGCTTAAAAGCCAAACAAAAAAATAAGTATAACAATACAATTTCACTATTTAACAAAAACCAGCAACAAAAGAAAAATACATCTAATGTAATGAGTAAGGAATTAGATGATTTTTTTGATTAATACCTATAGAAACCTAAAAAACTTTTTATTCAAGATTTTATTTTCAGGAAAAAGCTAGCTTAAAATAGGAGAAAAGGTTAGATATAGTATTTTAACTTTTTCCTTTTCAAAAAATAAAACTTGCACGATTCATATAAAAACGTTATATTTTAATTAATAATTATAAAAATAAAACATGACTTACGTGAAGGACACACCTTACGTACCATTCCAACGGTACAGGTGTGTCCTTTTTTACGTTCTAGGAGGAAAATATAATGGTAGAAGATAAAATAAATACTCATATTACAAAAGAGCTAGGGATGGTATTTGAACCTGATAGCACGCTAGAGGCAACCTTTATAGAAACAACTTTCAATCAATTTGAACGAATACGTGAACATGAATTGGAAGAATTAGCTCGTATGAAACGTGAACGTACTGTAGGGAAAGGCTTAATTACCGTAGTATCTGAAAAATTATTCCCAACTAAAAACGGGACATCTGAGCGGATACAAGTACTCACAATGCAAATTGGTACTCATACGACAGCATATTGTCCAATTACAGAGGCAGGTATAAATATACCTAAAAATCCTCAATGGCTGATAGGTAGAACAAAACCTGTTATTATTGAGCATTTCCAAAAAACTGAGGAGGGGAACTTTGCTGTTGTATCTATCACGGCAGGAGAACTTGCACTGCAAAGAAAATTATATGAAGAAATAGTAGAACAAGAGGGGAATAAAGTATACACAGGAACGGTTTCTGGACATATTCCATCTGCACAAACTATTCTGGTTGAAGTTCATGGTGTAACAGTTGGAGTAAGATACTCGCAATGGTCTCATTCATTCGTCCGCTCGACGGATATTATTATTGGTGATGTTGTAGAGCTTATCATCGATAAAGTAGTGGAAAAGAATGGGCGCTATGAGTTTAGAGGAAATAAAAAGAAACTAGAAACGGATCCAATGGAAAAACTATTAGAATTAAACAAACGACGTGACCGCTTTGTAGGTAAAATTGTAGGTGTAGATGCTATTGCTGGGATTTTCGTAGAAGTTGCACCAGGTATTCAGTTTAAAGGGCTAAAGGGTCGTAATCTGGCAAATCCAACCATGGATGACGCAATAAACCAAACAATTGTTACATGTGAGCTGCTTAATATTGATGCTAAAAATAGAAGAGGAACTGTACGTATCCTAAATTATCCGCAAGGCCAAAGTAAAAAATCTAATTCGTCAATTTACCAATTTTAATGGATGATTATGCGTACAAGAGAAAAACAAATGTCTACTTATATTCCTTCTATTCCTCATTTATCAAGTGAGGATGTACAAGGACTTCAAATATATCGGATACATGATTTGGATAAAACCTATGTATTCCACTCTTATGACGAATTAGTTAAGTTTAAGCAGCTTTTAACAGAGGAACAATATGCTATACTCAATTTCATTGGTGTTCATACATCTGTTCGGTTTAATCATTTATTATATCTATTCAAGAATAAATTTTCACGGAAGAAAATTAATAATGCACTTCAAGGATTACTTTACTATCAATTTATAGAAAAATGGCAAGTAGAAATTTTTGATATGGAAATCTTTGAAGAAACATATACCTTATCCAATAATGGATTTAAACTACTAAAATACTGGCAAGGGAATATGTTCTTCTTTGCCCCAGAGCGTCTTGACAATCATGGTAAATATGTTCACCTACGTTATTGGCATGACATAGACCTACTTTGTCATTTACGCTACGCTCCTTCATTTTTAGGTCATATTATGCATCCATCTATTAGTAAAGGGGTTTTTACCCCTTCTTTAAGTTTTATAGTAAATGGAGGAAAAGAACGTAAATTTAACTTTGTTGTATACTCCACCTTATTATCTGATCAAAAGGATCGATTAAAGCGAATACTTGCTAGATGGCAGACTTTTGTAGAGTCAGGAAAAGATGTTATTATGCAGGACTTAGGGAATAACCCTACAATCTTAGTTATTTATGTTTCTACTAAAAAACAAGCAAAGAAAATTAATAATGAACTATTACTTGATTTAATTCCTGGTAAAGTATTGTTATGCATAGGGGAATCTTTACATTTTCAAGGATTACAACACGCTTTTTATCAACCTCTTGCAGAAGGGGAGATTAAACAATTAGATACAAAGCTATTTATAGAAAACTAAGCCACCTTACAAGCTTTCGCTTCAAGGGTGGCTTGTTTATTTTATAATTAGCTTGGAATATTCAAAAAAACTTAACAAAATTAATAATCCTGTATCTACCTCTATACAAAGCAAGGATTTTGCGAAATAATATTCTTTGACACCTGTTAATAAAATAACATTATATACAAATATAGTTATTTTATTGAAGGAATATACAAGAAAGGAGTACTATATTGCTACGTATACAAAGAGGGTACATGTACGATCCTGATAATAATGAGGTAATAGTAAATGAAATTTTCTATGATGGTACATCAGAAAAAAAGTTAGGCAGTAAAATGGGGATATTTGATCCAGTTAAAGTACCTATTGCTATTTTTGAAAAGGTCCAGGAAAACGAAAGTATGACCTATATGGAAAATGTTGAAGTAGAAGAAAAAAATATTAAGGAAATACTTTGTTATTTAGTTCAAAATCAAAAGCCCGAAAAACTATATTTTGAAATACAGTACATGAAGTAACACCAGGGCCTGAATATAAGAGGGGATTTATAGCAGGGGAATCAGGGGCATTATTATACGATACATGTGGGATCTGCATATAAACTTCCTTCTTATCCCTGTTCTATTGAAAACAATTGAATATAATATAAAAATGGTTTAATATAAATCTATATTTATTGTTTAATTGATTCCGTCTATTCCCACGCCCTATGAGTTGTGGTTGAGTTTTAGAAACAAGTTATATTTTTGTTTCAATTATGAAAGGGCTTCTTTGAGCCGATTAGTGTATATATAGCTTATTTTGCTATGCACATTTTAATCGACTTGAAGAAGTCCTTTTTGTGTTGTCTTTAAGTTAGGAATCACTTATACATAAACCTTTAGGACTAAAAGTATGCTAAATGAGAAAGCACAAATTTTGTGCTTTTTGTTTAATTTAGGGGAGAGATTATATGAATTTTTACAGAGTATAGCATAAAAAAATATGGATAAAACGCACATATTTTGTGCTTTTTATTTAGAAAAGAGGATATTTATGATGAAATATGAACATGCAATTACTTTAGATAAGTCAACATTATCAATAGGGGAAATCATTTAAAACTTTCAAAAGAAAAAAATTAATTAACACGTTAAAAGCTATGAACTTACTATCTATAAAATCAAATCTTTATATTGTTGGAAATTCCAAAATTCCACTATGAAGTAAGATAATAAGTATCAATTCATAATGGCATTCGAAAGAGAAGAACAAGGGAATCTAAATATGTAAAGTACTTGTTGCAATGCTAAAAGCACAAGGAATTAGAATATGAAACTTGAGAGGAGTTATATAATATGATTACAGTTAATCGAGGATACATGTATGATCCAAATGATAATGAAGTCTTAATTACCGAAATTTATTATGAAGCTGCTACAGATACTAAACTAGGAAGTAAAATGAATAACTTATCTTACTCAGCCATTCCTAATGAGATTAAAGAAAAAATAGAAGCAACTGCTTCATTATCCTATGTGGAAAGCATTGAGATGTCTCAGCCATTAGCTGTCCTATATCAAAATGAAATTAACATGTATGGAAAACCAGAAAAATTATACTTTGAGTATACAAATATTTAAAAAGAAAAAAGACATTGAACAGTTTGTTTCAATGTCTTTTTTCTTTTTAAACTATAGAGGAACAAATGGTTAAGGCTTTGTTTGGCATCCTATAGTGTTTTAGGTGTGTTATACTTATATTTTTAAATTATAATATTACGTAGAACGTTAGGTTTGTTTGCTACTATTCGATATATATAATTGGGGGGAAATTTATGGTTTTTTTTAAAAGGCAGTATGTGGTGTTTGTGATACAAAGGTTGGTTTAAATCGTTATAAAATACTAAAATCTGATGCATGGCTATGCCCAGATTGCTTTCATAAAGCAGGTGGCTTGGGTGTTGTAAGTGTAGGTACGGATACTATCGAAGAATTGAAAGCGACAATCGATGCAAAGGTAGCAAAACTTACTGAGGATCCATTGTCATGCGCTGAAGGAATGTATCAATTCTGTATAGATAATACATTCAGTTCTGGCTTTAACGAAAAGTGGGGTGTAAAACACTTCAAGGTATTAGAAGATAACTTGATGAATGGCGAAAAAATTCATATGACTTATATCGGAATACACGATTATCAATCTACAACAAAGCATGATGGTTATTATGCCTACGCCGTAACTAATAAACGCATTATATTCGGACAAAAAACAATGACTGGTGGAAAATTCAAAGCAGTAGATCATGAAAAGATAAATGATATATCTTTTGAAATAGGGATGTGGTTAGGCTTTCTAACAATTGATACTCCGCAAGAAAAGATCAAAGTTGCGTTAGATAAAGATTCAGCATAATCCATTAATAATTATATCCATCAAGTTCTAGATGCTTTAAAAAGCAAACCTAATGAAGCTCAACCACAAGCAGTATCTGCTCCAATATCAACAGCAGACGAATTAAAGAAGTTCAAAGAGCTGTGCGATATGGGTGTTATTACAGAAGATGAGTTTAACGCCACAAAGAAGCAGTTGCTTGATATATAAATACAAGATAAACAAGGCAAGTATATTAGAGGGAAAAAGAAACTTTGGAAAGAGATGTTTTGGTCAAGAAGTTTTTGCTTGCTAACTACTGGTGGTTCGCCAATAGACGTAGTAAAAACATATATTGAAAATCAAAGTGAAAAGTGAGGTGAAATGATATGACAAAGCAGAATTTGAGTGGTTAAAAGAAGTTGATTCATTAGCTTTGGCAAATGCTCAACTAAACTTGCAAACTGCCTATAAAAATTTCTTTAGTGGTCAAAATGACTTCCCAACATTCAAAAGCAAAAAAGACAGAAAGTCCTATACAACGAATGTAGTGGACGGAAATATTATGTTGCTTAACGGTCATATCAAATTGCCAAAACTGAAAATGGTACGTATCAAACAGCATAGAGAAATACCACAAGGCCATATAATCAAGTCATGTACGATTTCTATGACACCTACTGGTAAATACTATGTGTCCATTTTGACTGAATACGAAAAAGAGATCGTACAAAAAGAAGTAGAAACAGTTGTTGGATTAGACTTGGCGATGGATCAATTATACGTCAGTTCTGAGGATGAGAGAGCCAATTATCCTAAGTTCTATCGTGAAATGTTAGACTGATTAGCAAAGGCTCAACGAGTATTATCAAGACGCACAAAAGGTTCAGGGCGTTGGAATAAACAACGTATCCGTGTAGCTAAGCTGCATGAAAAAGTAGCAAACCAACGTAAGAACTTCCTTCATCATAAGTCTAAAGAGTTAGCTACTCATTTTGATGTTGTCGCTATTGAAGATCTAAGCACTTCATTTTGGAAAAAGCGTCGCTGATGATGCTTGGGGTATGTTCACTTCTTTCTTAGCTTATAAACTAAATGAACAAGGCAAATAGCTTGTGAAAATAGACAAATGGTTTCCTTCCACAAAAACATGTAGCAGTTGTGGAAATGTGAAAAATATGTCATTGTCTGAGCGAGTCTATTCTTGTATATGCGGTGTAAATCTCGATAGAGATTATAACGCAGCTATCAATATCAAAAATGAAGCAATACGCCTATTGGCGTTAGCATAGATAGCAATAAAATAACCCTTGGAACAAGGGAGTTAGCTCGGCTGTATTAGGACGAATTCGTTAGCTACCAAAAGTAACGACTAACCGAGAAGCCCCCACTTCAAACAGTCCGTTAGGACGTTAAGTGGCGGGTAGTTCACGGCTGTGTCTTTTGGTTCAAATCCCATAAAATATCCCCTCTCATCCAAAAATATATTCATTGTATGAATGTATTTTTGGATGAGTAAATTGGATTTAACTATTTTTAAAAATTAGGCAGTATTACTACTTTACTTAAATCTAAAATACATAAGTTATCATGAACGAATTATTATTTTGAAGGAGATGAAATATTAATGCATATAGTTCCGTGTTGTCATCTACAGGTATATACATCATTTACACCAAATCCTATGCAGTATATTCCGTATGGGTCATGGAATACTTTTGTACAGCTCAACCCGCAACCACTACCTCCTGGTACTTTTGTAGAACTCAATCCACAGCCACTACCTCCAAGATATCATTATTAAAAACAAAGTTTTTCTAAAAAACTTAAATTGCGGAGTACATCTAAAGACCACTGGAAAGGTAATCTTTAGATGTATTTACATACAGAACATTGCTTCATATACAGCTACAGAGGAACAAAGCATTCTATTACAAGTAACCCCTAATTTAACTTTCACTTACCTTTAGACTTTCGTCCTTCATCAAGTTAAGGAATAAGGTATCTGTGATGATGGGCTCTAACAAGACTTCAAGAAGGTTTACAAATGTTATTAAGCATTGAAGGACGTTGGGAAATAAGGGCACAATATGAAAATAAATATGTAATAGTAAGGAGAAGAGAAGCCCATGTATAATATACTTAAACGTCAATATAATTCTATTTTCCAAGGGGGGATTTGGATTAACGAGGAAGTACAAAGAGAGGTAAACCTATTAGTACAAAAAATTTGTGAGACCGTGTCTTCTGTCCAAAAAATTATCCTTTTTGGCTCTCATGCTTATGGTACACCAAATAAAGATAGTGATTTTGATCTTTGTATTATTGTGGATGGTGTAGGAGCAAGAAAAAGAGAAGTGATTAATCTTATCAATTGGGGTATTTACGATGTGATGGAAACACCAGTTGATATTTTAGTATATGGACCTGAAGAGTTTCAAGAACGTGCTAACCGTAATGTAACCATGGAATACAAAATTGCACTAGGGGGGCAAGTTTTATATGAAAAATACTGAGGATCTAGAAGAGTGGCTATTCATTGCAAAATCTAATTTAGATTCTGCTAGGTACTTAACTCACATGAAACCTTTCCCTGCCTCAGTTATTTGTTACCCTAGTCAACAATGTGTTGTGAAACCTCTAAAAGGATTTCTTACACTAAACATTAGAACAGCCCCTAAAACTCATAGCCTTTTAATGCTGCACAAATTTTGTCGTAAATTAGATGAGGCGTTTTCATTGATTTTAGAACAATACGTGCAGCTGAATGGTTATGTTACAAACATTCGTTATCCGTATTTTGAAGCACTTACTGTCCAAGATGGATTAATGGCTCAACATGCTCAAAAAGTAATGAGTTTCTATAATGAAAAATTAAACAAGCTAAATATACATGAAATTGTGATTGATTAAAAATAGAGGATTCCTATAGCAAGGGACTCTCTTTTTCTATGTAAAAAAGAAGGAGCAAGTTATATAATGATGAATACTTATAGAGAAATTAAAGAGAAAATGAAAAAAGTCTATTTATCTCGAGATTGTTGTTTTGTAGGTTACAGTGGGGAAAAGATAGTCCGTTGACACTATTATGTAATACAATTGCTGAGATTCTGCTAAAGAACCGTACAAAACCTATTGATATCTTGGCTTCCTAGGTTAGAGTAGAAACACTTCTATGATGGCTGATATCTCACTGACATTACAAAATATCTAGGCTAATACAGATAAATAAGCAGCTAATCGCTTGTTTATATACTTCTAAACCTCTCGTGATAACAGTAATTAAGAGCCTTGCCTAATAAGACAAACAATGACTGTGTTTCGCATTTGCTGCGCCAAGATACGTCTATTCAACCCTTCACGTTTTAATTCAAGTCGTATCATCTTTTGTATTGCAACCTCAGACAAAGCCTTTGGCGCATCTTTTTCGTAAACTCAACGATATTTTCCCTGATTAACATTAAATGCTATAAACAAAGGATTATCTGTATACCGTCTAAGCCTTACATGTTCAGGAATAGTTGTATAGTATTTATAAAGAGGCTTTGTATCTTCCTTAGTTATGGAAACAGACCTAGCTACTCCATTTTCTCCTGGAACAATTAAAGAGCAAGCTGTATATGGCTCATATTAAGCGATACAAGCCCTTGTAAGGACAACCTATAGTTTACTACTAAATTTATTATAGAAGCGTTTCTACCCATAATAAGAGGGCGATATTCAACTTGTCTTTCTGTTAATCCTTTTGTTGAAAGGGTAGTTTGTTTTAATAGTTTTTCTTCTGCTTCGGTAATAAAATCCTTATCACTTAGTGATTGATCAGAAATTAAGGAGAGCTGAAAATCATCTACTGAAGTATCTATCACTAAAGACATGTTCAATTTATTTAACAACGGCCATATTCTGTGCTTTGTTTTCTAGCTCATAGAAATACTCCTAATAATGTTCTTTAGGTAGTTCACTTCATGATTTGATATGTAGGAGCTTCTCATTTGCTCTTAGTCACTAAAAAAACCTTTAATATCGTAAGTAT
Source organism: Bacillus cereus group sp. MYBK227-1 (assembly GCF_051916325.1). Taxonomy (NCBI): domain Bacteria; kingdom Bacillati; phylum Bacillota; class Bacilli; order Caryophanales; family Bacillaceae; genus Bacillus; species Bacillus cereus group sp. MYBK227-1. Next base: position 64,458 of record NZ_JBQAGK010000004.1, read on the forward strand.
AACGTTCAATCCTAGATTGTTTACGTCCATTTTCTTCTAATGCTACTTCTAAACTAATGCCCTCGTTCATTATAATTACCCAATCCCTTATCATATATTAAAACAAAAAATAAGTGAAAGACCTGCTACCGCCCTTTGCTACGCTCGGTTGCTGGCATATCAAAAAGGAAAACGGACAAACAACCCTTTTCCTTTTTGATATGTTGTTTTTTATTTTCAATGACAAAAAGACAAATCTCGTCCTAATAAGGATTCGTAGATTTGTCTTTTTACATGGGAGTAATGATATGTTTAATTACCATTATTATAACGGATTTTACAAATATTTTCAATTAGGTCAGACATCTTATTAACAATCATACTAGTAATAAAAAAATCTATTATAAATATATATCTTATATATTAAAAAGAAATAAAGATAAAACTATTATAGGTTATCAAAAATAGGGGAAAGATCTACTCCCATAAGGGGAAATTTGCTGTTAGAACGTAAAAAATCATAAATAGTAGAAAATGTATCCGGAAATTCAATGATTATTAGACTATCAATTCTACAAAAAAACATAAAGGGAATCACATGTTTCTACATGAAATCGGAAAGAAATTGATACAAATCACTTTATATTTATCCAACTATGGAAATAGGCTTTATTTTCTTTCTTTTGTTAAATACAGAAGTATCTAGCGTTCAATTACCCACATTTTATCCAGATTAGGCTACTATTTGTTAACATTACTCAGTATTTCCACATAACTCACATTATTATTGATGATTTTTATTAGATATATACAACAACATTAGTAATTACAATGATTTGTGAAAGATTATATTCACATTGAATCTTATTTGTCCGCATATCCACTATTTTTATAATTTTCCTTTTGATTTTTTGTAGGTATTATGAGATAGGTTTTAATACATTAAAAGAATACTCCCTAGTGTTATGTGGAGAGTTATATATTGCTAGAATTGAATTTGTATAGAAGTGCATAAAAAAAGACTCCATTTTACATGAAGTCCTTCCGATTTGGTATTTATAAATAGAGTAGTAGAAAGGGGTGTTAATAAAACAAACACGAATAGCCCTCCACTTTCGATTTTTTCAAAAATAGAGAGCTCGTTACTATTATTTTGTTTCCATTGCGTGTAGCACCTGATCTGGAGCTGTTATTGTTACTCCAGCACGTACTAAACGTTCGAAGGTACGCATAAACTCTAGTAAATTAAACTGCTTTGGTAGTTCAATAACACGAAGTTTTTCTTGTGGCAGCTTATCAATTGCCTCGATAAACCATTCACGAACATCACTTGGAATCGTGCGTTCTTTATGACCACGAACTTTTAGTTTTTCACGCATTTCAATTTCTAAAGCGATATATGCATGGAGATTAACACCCTGATCATATGCATATTTTCTAAATAATGTTTCTTCCTGGTATTTTAGATAATTACGGTGATAAGACTCTTCCGTCACTGGTACTGCAAACTTCTGCTTCAGTAGTGCATGCACATTCTTAAACATCTTCTTAATGTTGTGAAGAGAGTACATAGAATAATGTAAACCGAAATTAAACACAGCTTGCTCACGGTCACTATTTCTCTCTTTTGGTATATGCTGCGCAATAAGAGGGTAGATACCTTCTTTTGCTGCTGTATCGAGAATTTGATATTGAGATGTTTGATGCAATAATTTCTTCAATGTATATACAATTTTCGTTGGATATCCTTCTTTTCGATCAACCATGTCACGTAGTCCACGAATGACACTGCGAATTTGACGGTGACAAGTATGTTTTAATACATGAATGAATTTATTCATGTCTGCAGACAGTTCACCGATATTCATCTCTTGTAGGACTGCTTCGATAAATTTCGCTTTTCGAGCATAGGTAGCTTTTGGTGTAAATGGATCTCTATGTTGTTCTTCTCCAGCTTCTTTCGAACATAAGAAGTCTGAATGGATAGACAGATATAATGTTGTATATCGTTTTGTATGCTTTACACCTTTTTGCATTTTGCAAATTTTGAATAGGGGATTCCCCGTACATGGTAATGCAGTTGTTAATTCCTCGATAACCGCACGAATCTGATGCGGATATTTTTTATGTAAGAAACGATACATCCCACCGAAGTGAGTTTTGTTTCCTCTTTCGTCCTGCTTGTCCAAAGAACGCTTTAATGTTGTTTCTGTATGTTGTTGCATCGCAATGTCTAAGAATAATTTCTTAGCCGCTACAGATAGTTTAAAGAAAGCCTTTGTAAATACAACAGGACTAATATATACGTATGGATTTGCTTTTTCTGTTTCCTCGTTCATAAAATGAGTCAGTTTGATTGTATATCGGCCATCTAAGCCATTTTCAATAGAGATAATGTTATGTAAGCTTAACTTTTTCAAAGCGATATAGAATTGAGAATGCTGAATGTATGCAAGCTCTTCTTTATATTGCTTGTAATCTTCCCACATCATATGTATTGTTACATTGGGAATAACACCATTAGTAAAGCATTTCTTATGTAGATATAAGAACACTTCTAGATCAGCATTTGTAATGCCGTATAATTTATGCTTTCTTCCCGCTTTTTCTGCAAGTGTAGACATTGCGCGACGTGAAAAAGATGGCTTAGCTTTTTCGACAAAGCCTTCTACGTCAGCAATGCGATCTTCGTATGTCATGTGCTGCAGAATATCTTCCAAATATGTATCTTTATAGCTGTAGTATTTCTCCTCAAATGTTTCCACAAATTTTTGCCAAGATTTGAGTGTTACTAAAACTGCGTTTGTTGTTTCCCCATTTAAGCTACGTTGATTACGTATCACAAATGATTTCCCCATCTTTTTCACCTCCGTTCTACAAATTCAGAAATATATGCCAAAATACTATAAAATATACCAATTTTGATTATAGCAAATCGAAAAATGATGAAAGGTGCTCCTTTAAGAAGAAAAATAGCAACTTGCAACAGCTTATGAAGCTAGTGGTATCAAGGGATAAGAGAATTTCATGATTTTTTTTTGTGTTAAGGATACCGCAAACGTGTTGCAAGTTGTGTGGTATGTATAAAGGTAAGTGAAAAGGCACCTAAACCCTTGGTATATAAAGGATTAGAGTGAAAGTGGCAGGGCAGTTAGGGAAAGGATACCGCAAACATGTTGCAAGTTAGTGAATGCAATCATTAAAAATAAATTGTAATAATTAGCATTGATATAAAAGGAATTGTTGGCATTTATAGAATGAACGTAGGGAAAGGATACCGCAAACAGTGTTGCATCTTGTGAGAAAAATAAGGGCATGCATACCGCAAACGTGTTGCAAGTTGGTTAATATGTATAAAAGTAAATAGAAAAGTACCTAAACCATTGGTATATAAGGGATTACATTGAAAATGGTAAAGAAGTTAGGGAAAGGATACCGCAAACATGTTGCATATTATGTATGTAACTTATTAAAAATATGAGATAAATAGCTTAAAAACTTTAAAATGATATGATTTTTTTAAAATTACTTGGTTGAGAAATAAATTATACTGTTGCAAGTTGAAAGAAATAGGGAAAGGATACCGCAAACATGTTGCAAGTTGATTAAAAATAGGTAAGAGAAAGGGCAACTGTTGCAAGTTGAGAAATATAAGGAAAGCAAAGCGCAAAAAGTGTGCAAGTTGAAAGAAATAGGTAAGAGAAAGAGCAACTGTTGCAAGTTAAAGAGTTAAGGCAAATAAAGCGCAAAGGAATGTAAGTAAGTAGAAATAGTGAAAAGAAAGAGCAACCTGTTGCAAGTTGAAGAGTTAAGGAAAGAAAGGCGCAAAAGAAATGCAAGTAAGTAGAAATAGGGAAAAGAAAGAGCAGCATGTTGCAAGTTAAAGAGTTAAGGAAAGAAAGGCGCAAAAGAAATGCAAGTAAGGGGAGATAGTGAAAAGAAAGAGCAACTGTTGCAAGTTAAAGAGTTAAGGCAAATGAAGCGCAAAGGAATGTAAGTAAGTAGAAATAGTGAAAAGAAAGAGCAGCATGTTGCAAGTTGAAGAGTTAAGGAAAGAAAGGCGCAAAAGAAATGCAAGTAAGTAGAAATAGGTAAGAGGAAGAGCAACCTGTTGCAAGTTAAAGAGTTAAGGCAAATAAAGCGCAAAGGAATGTAAGTAAGGGGAGATAGTGAAAAGAAAGAGCAACCTGTTGCAAGTTAAAGAGTTAAGGCAAATAAAGCGCAAAGGAATGTAAGTAAGGGGAGATAGGTAAGAGAAAGAGCAACCTGTTGCAAGTTGAAGAATTAAGGCAAGCAAGGCGCAAAAGAAATGTAGGAAGTAGAAATAGTGAAAAGAAAGAGCAGCATGTTGCAAGTTGAGAAATATAAGGCAAACAAAGCGCAAAAGGAATGTAAGTAAGTAGAAATAGGTAAGAGGAAGAGCAACCTGTTGCAAGTTGAGGAGTTAAGGCAAGCAAGGCGCAAAAGAAATGCAGTAAGTAGAAATAGGGAAAGAAAGAAACAAAAATTTGTAAATATCTGTTACAATGAATTAAATATAATAGTGGTTAAGATTTTTATACTGAGAATTATTTTATTGTGATCCATGGTTTAGGGAGGAAAAGAAAGTGGATAACCTATTACAAATGTTTCGAGATGCGTTGTTAATCTCTGAGCCAATTTATAAAACTAACGAGCAAGTATGGAATAAGTGGAATGCATACTTTAAAGATGTTGAAAACAATAATAATAAAGTACTCACATCACCCCATGCTTCTCCATCATTTACTGCATTAGTATCTTGGTTAGAGAAAAAGCAAGAGTCCGGAATTACATTAGTACAAATTTATGCCAAAATTGATTCCTATAAGGAAGAAATATATAAAGAAATTGAAGGATTTATAGACAAAGAATTTCAAAATGTAGCATCTTCAAGTTCCATAATAGTAGAAAATGATCAAAATATAGAAGAGACAAGCATAGTAAACCATGAGGATTATTATGAGGTAAATAACTCTGCTGTTTATTATAAGTTAAGAGATGGGATTGCAAAAAATCAATTTGAAGAGGACGAATTGAGTAAAGTTTTACAATATCCTATTGAAACAAAATCTTCTACTGGTGTAGCTCAGCTTTCTTCACACAAAGATGAAGATTTAAGACTTACTAATATAGAAGAAGCAGCCCGATGGAATACCCTTGTAGATGACGTAATGAGTAATATGGATGATTTAACGGCAGATTGCTTAGATGCAATCACAATACAGTGGATCAATGAAGCAAAATCTCCAGATGATTTTATTGACTTTTCTTATGAACAAGTTTTAGAAATGTGCAACATTCCAAAAACAGTTGTTAAAAATAAAGAATACTATAGAGCAGAAGATAAAATTAAGATAGCAAAGAGAATTGCAGCTTTAGCAAGTATTTTTATCTATTTAAATGATGATAATGAAGTCGTTGTATTAAATGATCGTGATGATGATGGGGAACGTTTAGAATTAAAGCGTGAAGTTATCAAAAGATTATTTGTATTAGATTCAGTTGTTTTATGGAGACATAGTGTTACTAATGAATACATGGGCATTGAATCTTGTCGTATTAAGCCGGGTAGCTTTTTAACTAATTATTTGTATGGATCAAATAATACAACAGCCCTATTGTCTAAAAAAGCACTTGAATACAATAGTTATAGACACAAATATCATAAAAGGTTAATTCGATACTTAACATGGCAATGGAGAATTAGACAAATGTATTCATCATTGAAAAAGCCATATTCTATAGGTGGGGACAAAGGACTACTAGCAGTAATGGATATCCCAAAAGATTGGAAGCCGAATCGTATTAGAGAACAGTTAGAAAATGTTCTAATGGATTTAGAAAATGAAAAAGTAATCTCTCATTGGGAGTATAGTGATCCACTTGATGAACAACAAATTGGGAAACGTAATTGGTTTAAAAATTATTACACTAACTTAGGAATAACGATTTTACCACCTGAAGAAATGCTACAGTCAATGGATAGGGTAATAGGAAAGAAGAGTATAGAGGAACCACAAGAGCAATTACCGGAAGTAACAGTTGTTAAAGAAATAAAGAAGACTGTAGAATCAGTCGAACAAATAGAGAAAAAGATCCGTGACCAAATACTGAAAGTACACAATGAAAAAAAGGTAAGCATTCGTGAAATAGCAGATGAAATGAGTATTTCTCCATCGACATTATCTAGATTTTGTAATTATAAAACAAAACGTTTATCTAAAAAGGCGTTAGAAAAGTTAACGAAATGGTGTGAAAGACAAGAAATATTAGAAAAGATGTAACATAGATTAAATATTTCTTTTAATAATAGTCAAAGTAAAATACACATACATTATGTATGTGTATTTTACTTATTGTCACTAATAATAGTCTGAATTTTCTTTATTGATGGTGGTTTTGGCGGGCAAAGATCCTACTGGAAAGTCAATATAGTTATGCTGTTTAATCCACTGCAATTAAATTTCTTGTCTTATCGATATGGTTCAGTAACATACGATACTCTTCTTCATACATAGTTATACGTTGTAGAAGAGATTGATTGTCTGTTTCTAAATCTTCAATTTGATTTTGTAACTTTGTCAATTCATTCACATCTTTATAATTTTGTAGAAAAAGAATAATATCATCTAATGTAATAGATAAAGAGTTGTTTTCTTTTTTTGATGGGGAGAGGGGAATGTTGTTTCCCATTTTTCGGTCTTGTTTTGCTTGTTGTATTTCTTCTTGGTATTGTTTTCTCACATATGAATTCCAACGAAATCCACAAGCTGCTGGTGTTCTAGCTAGTAGTTTTGCTACTTCTTTGAATGCAGCTAACTGTGTTCCACCGTTACGAATATTCTGAAGTACTGTTGATGCGAGAAGTAAATCGTTATCATCAGTCCAGGAATCTTGTCTTGAGATTACCACGTTTTAACCCCCCTTATATGTTTTATATTATATATATGCAATTACTCAAAATGATAGAAGTTCAACTTCTCTTGAAATAATTGGGGGGAAGTTGGTAGAAGTATGTATGATTTTACATGCAAAATTGCATTTAAGGTTGACTATTTCGTAATGGTGTAACTATAATAGTTACAGTTGTGCGACTGAATTAATAAAGTTGTTGGTATGAATTGGTTGTATTAATGATGTATAAACAAATATTAAAAAATGAATGGGGTTGAAAATATAGTCCTACATATAAAACGTTTGTATAAAAAGAAATTAGGTAATATACATTTTTTTATAACTATATATTAATAAAAAGAGGTGCACGTTTTGAAAATTTTTAAGGGAATTCTAGTTTCTTCAATTGCATTAACAGCATTTAATGGGGTGGGCGGACTACTACCAAATGAAAAATCAGAAGTTGCTTATGCAGCTACTTACAATTATTCAAATAAGCAATTGAATTCTACTGTACATAAGCAAGTTACTAAACAATTAATTTTGAAATTTAAAAATGAAGCGAATTTACCATATCAGGATGGAATAGAAAAATTCATTAAAGAAGAAAAACAAGATCCTGAATTAATTGGAATTTTAGCTGAATATCCAAATGTAACTATAAATCGACTTTTTAATTCTTTAAATCCTAAAGAAATTAAAAATCTTGGTAAAGAAATAAAAGATTCCGATCAAATTTCTTCTAATTTGTTAAACTATTATATTGTAGAAACTCAAGATGATATTGATGTACAAGCATTACTTACAAAAATTGAAAAATCATCTCTTGTTGAAACGGCGTATTTACAGGAAGAAGAGGCGCCACCAGCAGAGCGTTTGCCAAATTTATCTGTTAATCCATATGATGAGCCTAGACTTACAAGACAAGGTTACCTTGAACCAGCACCATTAGGAATTAATGCACCTTATGCCTGGAGCATAAAAGGTGGAGATGGAAAAGGAACTACTTTCGTAGATATGGAGTATGGGTGGTTATTTAATCATGAGGATTTAGTGAATCAAAAGATTGAATTAATATCTGGACAGAATAAAAGCGAGCACCATGATCATGGTACCTCAGTCTTAGGGATTGTTTCGGCAGAGGATAATAACATAGGTGGAATTGGAATCGCACCGAAAGCTAAGGTAAAGGTTGTATCCCAGATTAGGGATAACGGAAATTATAATACAGCTGATGCTATTTTAAGTGCGGTTAACAATATGCAAGCTGGAGATGTTCTTTTACTAGAGGCACAAGCAACTTACGATGGATATGGAGATAAGAACTATTTTCCTGTGGAAGTAAAACCAGACATATTTGATGCAATTCGTATGGGAACAAATAAGGGAATTATTATTATTGAAGCAGGTGCAAACGGCGGAAATGACTTGGATCAATTTAGAGACCGTAATGGTAAACAAGTTTTAAATCGTAATAGTCCTGATTTTAAAGATTCAGGGGCAATTATGGTTGGGGCAGCTTCTGCAAGGGTTCCTCATAAGCGTTCATATTTCTCTAATTACGGTAGTAGAGTGGATGTGTATGGATGGGGGAATGCAGTAGATACTACAGATGCTAAACCAAGTGAATTTATAACAAATCTATATACATCTAGTTTTGCTGGAACATCTAGTGCATCGCCTATTATTGCTGGTGCTGCAGCATCAATTCAAGGAATTGCAAAAAATAATCAGGGGAGAGTATATACACCAAGACAGCTTAGGGATATTTTAAGTGATTCTAGCACCGGAACGAAATCTAATGATCCAACTTCTGATAAAATTGGTGTTTTACCTGACTTAAAAGCCATTTTGTCTAAACTTGGTTTTTCACCAAACTTAAGTAATGATTCTTCCATTGTATTTCCTGAGGAACAAGAAATAAATAAAGGGAATAAGGGAAATGAAGGATCTACTATTACATTCCCGAAAGAAGATACCGCTAATGGTGAAGAGGACTCTAGCTTTATTTTCCCAGAATAATAGAAATACCTCCTATTAAGCATGGGGCAAAACAGTTTACTCAATAAGAACAAAGGATATGAATTCAATAGAAATATGAATTTATATCCTTTTTATTTTAAGCTGTTTTTACTACCTTACAAAAACGTAATGTTAGCGTAATGGAAATAAATTTTGGCAGCCAATAGATTAGGATATAATTTTTATGAGAAAAGATATGAGGTGAATAATATGAAACGAATAGTGCTTATGTGTAGCGTTTTTGTGATGTTTACTGTGTTGTTATCCGGGTGTAATTTAAATCGTCTTGGTACAGATACATATTATGTGCAAATTACCAAGGATGGTGAAAAATTAAAAGAGAAAAATGTAAATGGAGATACGACTTACGAATATAAATTACCTGGATTTGATAAGGATGGTAAAGAGAAAGAAATGGAGTTTACAGCGTTAAAAAACCTTCGTAAAGAAGCGTTTTTACGTATATATTACTCTGAGAAAAAAGGTGTGAAATCTTGGGAAGAAGTTAAAAAAGACGAACTCCCTACAAAGGTAAAAGAAAAATTAAAGGTGGATTAATATATAATGCTTTGTAAGAGCAATATATCCTCAAACTATTAGAATGTATATTGTGAAATATGCTAAAGTTCTTTAGAGTTGTTAAAGTAAGAGGCTGACAGTTATTGTCAGTCTTTTACTTTTGCAGGAAGAAAATATAAAAGGCATTTAACAGGCAAGTGTTGGATTATTAACAATTATTTAAGATCCAAAGCTACAATATATCTACTCCTGAACTATAATAATTCTAGGTCAGAAATAAGCTTGTGATTTTGTGAGGAGTTAAGTACTAAAAAAGCTTAATTTTGTTTACGTATTTATAGTCGTTTAAAGGATTTATGATTGGTTATGATATAATAAAATTCAAGTAAAATAAGGGGGATTAATTAAATGATTTTTCAAAGCATGATAACAGCTATTATAGAAAAATTACAAGAGACGGTGAATCCCTATTGGATAATTGTGTTTGGATCAACGGCTGAGAACAGAGAACGAGAAGATAGTGATATTGATATAGCTTATGTAAGTGACACAAATTTAGGGAACTATGAACGTTTTTTATTAGCACAGGAGTTAGCTAACATTGTTCATAGAGATGTTGATTTAGTTGATTTATCCGAAGCTTCTACAGTTTTTCAAGCTCAGATTATACATACAGGAAAGACAATATTTTGTTCTGATGAAGAACGGAAAATCATTTTTGAAATGAAAACCTTAAAAATGTATTCAAAATTGAATGAAGAAAGACAGATAGTATTTGATGATATAAAGAAAAGAGGTTCTATATATGAAGAATGAGGTTATTTTAAATAAAATTTCTACAATAGAGCGTTGTATAAAAAGAATCCAAGATGTGTATGGAAATGACCCTGAAAATTTAGAGGACTTTACAAAACAAGATTCAATAATATTGAATATACAAAGAGCTTGTGAAGCGAGTATTGATTTAGCAATGCATATTGTTGCAGGTAAAAAATTAGGACTACCCCAATCTAGTCGAGAGGCCTTTGATTTATTGGTTACAGCAGGATTACTTAGTGCTGATCTAGCAAATAAGTTAAAGGCGATGGTTGGATTTCGTAATATTGCCGTTCATGATTATCAAAGTGTAAATTTAGATATTGTTCGTCAAATTATTGAAAAACATTTAACTGATTTCAAACTATTTACGAAGGAAGTAATGGGGATATTGGAATTTTAGGCGAAAGAACAGAATAGTAAAGCTGAGAGAGAAAGTAATTCTATGACTAAAAAATCAGCTATTGAAACAATTACTTAATTTCGTAAGAAGAAACGCGGTCATAAGATGAGTTTGTTTTTGATTTTAGCGAATAAAAACAACATAAAATAATAGAGTTTCAAAAAAATAGCCCGCCACCAGACCTTTTTTGGTCAGATGGAGGGCTATTTTTTTCATGTTTTGACAAGTTGCGGTGAGATAAGCCTGCATTTGGACAGACTTCAGCCCCCGAAATCGATAGCCATGTAGTTCTTTGGCGTCCGCAAAGCTTCGCTCTATAGTTGAACGGCGTACTTTGTAAAACTTTTTCCCTGTAACTGTTAGTTTGTTTTTTCTAGCGATATCCTTATATTTCTCCCATATATGATGAGTGATAACTTTTTGTTTTTTTGAAAAACATACCTCACGTAGCAGACAAACAGCGTAGTCTTCTGGGGTGGTTTTATATTGATGATATCCTTCATGATCCGTTGTTGCATACTCTAAAATACACCCCATCGGACAAGCAAATGCATTTATTTAATTGGCTTTTTGACCCTTTATGCTCCTTGAGGAAGGAGTCTTCTTGCTAAAATGATAAATTTGAAGCTATAAAAGCAACAGAATTATGTAATAAGTGAATCAAAAAAACAACCCCAAAAGCAGACATGGTAACCTGATATTTTTCATTCTTTTTTTTATATATCCAATAAGCATAGTTATATAAAAGACCAATTATCGTTGTACCAACTATATAAGTGATTCCATATTGATGATTTAATCCAAATATAATTGAAGCTATTAAAATGATAAGGTAATCGCGATTTTTAATGTAAGGAATCCAACTTAATAGCCAAAATAAAAATACTTGAAAAACTACTGTTTCATATATAGGTGCCGCTAATACCCCTAATAAAACTTGAAGAATAAGAGGTGCTTCTGTTATTAGGTTTTTTTGTATTTCAGGTAAGAATAGATCTAATGGTATTACAAATAAAAATGATCCTAATAAAATAAGAAAAATAAAAGAAATTGTAGGCAAAGCAAACATAAATCTATTTATTTTTTTGAGCATATATATTTCTCCTATAATCTTTTAATACGAAAAGTAATAAATAATTGAGTCTCTTTTTGTTTGACATGTTTTTGTCTACTATTGATGAAAACCGTTCTGTAATTGAATTCTTGGCTTATATGTAGGTGTAGCGATAAAGTAGGGATATATTAACACTATATTGTTAATATTAAAATATTAAAGAGCTAAGTGAGATATTAAGGTCACACCAATTGTATGATGAATATAATATCAAGCCCGTTAAGGAAATATGCTGTATAGGACACGTTTGTACTGTTTATTTTACTATATGAATATTTAAGTGCATATAGTTTGGGAGGAGTATGTATTTTTGCATTTTTTAATACAAAAGTTTTTTATTAAAAATTTACTTTCTGCGCTACCTCATATGAATTTAAGACAATTGAAGGGTAAAGGCTAAAAGAGTCCAAGTTCAGATTGTACAGGTAAATATTATAATGTTATAGAAAAATAAGGAAAAAAGTTATAAAATAGGAGATTGAATTAAACTTTCGGATTTTATTGTTCTGCAAAATAAAAATAACTAAAGATGAGGCTCTTAAAAATTCTTATCTTTATTTAAAACTAACGATATTATAAAAAATCCTCGCTGAAGGTACTGTAACAAATCTAATTTGAAAATCTTTAGGAGATAAATATGGAATTTTAAATATTCTTAGTCGTCTGTTAAACATTATAGCAATTATTATAGGCAAATCCTTTAATATCATCGATTTAGAAGAAATCAGTACAAATAGAAAAGATGAAGTGGTAGAAGTATTGCGTCTTCCTTTTAATAGATTTCCAGGAGCAGCTGGACATATAAAAGATGCAATTGTAAATGAAAAAAATGGAACGTTTGGTTGAACGATTAGTATGCTATTTTAAAGTTTAAATTAATAACAGAAAGTGAACCTCTTAATATGTTACTACTTTGTTTTTATATTGTTGAAAATAAGAAAGGTGAAATCAATGGAAAAATATTGGCATAAGCTATCGTTGCTTCAAAAAAATGTATTACTAACGGTATTAGTAATTCTGACCCTTGTTGGAAGTATGGGAGCGTTAAGTTTTAATATGTTTCAAAATAGTATGATGTCTATATTTGAGAGGCAGTCTTTTGAAACAGGTGATGCGGTATTAAATCAATTAGATCTAGAAATAGTAAGAGATGTAGCAAAAGACCCCACAGCTCAAAGAGTGAAGAAAGAAAAATTGACAGAGCAATTAGATAAATCAATAAAAGATATGAAAAGTGTTGGGCAAACATATGTTACAGGAGCTAAGCTAAATGATAAAGCTGAATTACAAATAGTAGCTTTGGATACACAATTAGCAAATACTGTTTCTGTAAAACCAGGTGAATACCATGAGCAGCCTACTTATTGGATGAAAACATATGATAAAGTAATGAAAACGAAACAGGCACAAATGACAGAAGTATATGAAGATGAATTAGGGTTCTGGGTAACAATTTTAGAGCCAGTTACAGATGAAAATAAAAATATAATTGCAATTGTTGCAGCGGATTTGGAAGCTTCTGTTATTCCTCTTACAAAGAAAGACTTTATGATACAAGGTTTACTATTTATTATAATTTCATTAACTATCGCAATTACAATTCAAATATTTATCTCACGAAACTCTCTATCGCCTTTAAAGGATTTACAAGAAGGGTTACGTGAAGTTGGTGAAGGGGATTTAAGTATTAAATTGAATGAAAGATCTGATGATATAGGGATAACTAATATCTATTTTAATAACACTATTAAAAAGTTTAATAGGATTATAGATAAAGTAAGGCAGACTGCTGAACAGGTTTCGACATCTTCACAGGAATTGTCGGTAAGTACAAAAGAGAATAGCATAGCCTTTAAAGAAATTGCAAGTGCTATTACAGGATTAAATTTAGGAGCACATTCTCATGAATATGTAGTGCAAAAATGTTTAGGGATTGTTCAAAAAATGGAAAGTAAGATGCAAGAAATTAAAGGAACTGCAAAACAAGTTGGCAATGATTTGGAAGACATGGAACAGCATTCTGTAGAGGGAAAAGATTTGATTAAGCAAATCGTGAATCAAATGAAAAGAATCAAAGATACAGTTCAGGATGTATCTTCTAGTATTTATGCATTAGAAGCACGATCTAAGGAAATTCATGAAATTCTTACTGTAATTACAACCATTTCAAATCAAACAAATTCATTAGCTTTAAATGCTTCTACTGAACCCTCATGTGCTGGAGAGATGGGGGAAGAATTTTCATGTGTTGCGGAAGAGGTACGTATATTAGCGGAAAGAACCGAGGCATCTGCAAGGGATATAGCTAAATTAATTGGTGAAACCCAGGCTGAAGCAGAGAGAGCTGTAAGATCCATACAGAAGAGTTCAAAGGAAGTAGAATCAGGAATAACACTCGTTCAAAGTAGTGGTGCTTTCTTTGAAAAGATTTCAGAATCTGCACAATCTGTTACAAATCAAATTAAAGTGACTTCGAATCATTCAAGTGACATTCTAAAAGATAATCAAACTATTGTTCAGTTTGTAAATGAATTATCACACATTGCAAATACATATGTGAATAGCAGTAGTAATGTGAAGATAAGTATGAAAGAGCAAGAACTGTATGTACAAGATATTGCAGAGTTAGCAAATTCTTTAAAGTGGCTCTCCCAAGAGTTACAGGAGTTAATAGGGGGATTTAAAAGTAAGTAGGATAGAAGAAGGTATAGGTAAAGGTATAGGGTATGACCTATACCTTTATTTATTCCCACATAAGGGATGAAAGCTTAGGTATATATGTAAAATAGCTAAACGAATAATTTTTTGTATATTTTGTTGGAAATAGAGCATGATATTACCAAATTCAACGGAGGTGTTTAAAAAATGCAAATTCGCGAAAATAATAATTCAAACGAAATCTTAATAGCAGCTGCAGCAAGTGCAATTGAACAAATGAAATATGAAATTGCTCAGGAGTTTGGTGTTACACTTGGACCGGATTCAACTGCACGAGCAAATGGTTCAGTAGGTGGAGAAATTACAAAACGTTTAGTTCGTATGGCGCAAGAGCAATTATCTGGTCAATATAAAATTCACTAAAACTAAAGGTATATCCCATTGAAGGGATATACCTTTTTAATTTGTTTTTAAAGAGGATCGTTACATTTTTTATTATTGGTTAAGTTTAGAAACAGCAAATTTAGCTGTAAAATTCATCTTCTTCATGTACGTAGAATTTACACCTGCTTGAAATTGTACAGAAATATTACCGTCTTTTTGCGCTTTAAATACGCGACCATATGGGGAATTAGCATTGAATGTGCCAATTACTTGATTATCCGCATCAAAGACCGTATAAGAAATTGGGAACCCTGAATTTTGTACAAAGACTGTAAGTTCTTCCCCTTTTTTAAGATTAAATGATTCTTTTTGAGACACTTCATAGGAACTCATAGAGTAGTATTTTGTGACTTCTTGAATTTCTAAATTCGTAGTAGCTGCACTCGCTTTTGATGCCTCTGCCCCTGGTAAGTTCATACCTGAAAATACTGCAATTCCTAGTGCCCCTGCTAAAATCAATTTTTTCATAATAGTATTTCCTCCTTTAATATATTGTGAGATTTGAAACGAAAGTGAAAATTTCAATCCCTGAAACCATTATAGTTACAATGAGAACTATTTTCAATGGGGGATGGTATGTAATTTTGCATACACTAAGTAGCGATATAAGGTAATCTATTCAAGTTTTGAAGTCTTCTTAACAGGAATGGAGAATGGAAGGGGAATTTAAAAAAATCATGAATGAGATTGTAAATGAACTTTATATCTTTTGTAGAAAAACTAGAAAGTGGGGACTTCATAATTTGAAAACAACAAGGTGGAGTTTTCTGAATGGAAATGAACAATCCTCTATTAAAAATATTTTTTAACACCAAATATATTAAATTAATCCTCATATAACATATTATTTTTCAGTAAATATTAAAAACTTTACGTGTATGTGAATTTTTAGTATTTTTATTTTTCTCAATTGTATAATTTTATTTTCGAATTATACTTAATCCGTAATACCAAATTTAGGAAAGGATCTTTGAGACAGGACATTTATCTTAAATTCTTATTTAGAGGAGTGATTTAAAAAATCAATGAAGGAAATGTATCTCTAGATTAATTAGGAAAAGAATTTGAAGTGTTATTATACTCATCCAAAAATATAATCAGCATTGTTTAAAATACGTGTACATTTAATAAATCCACTTTTGAAATTAGTGAGAAAGCGGATATTTCGTATGTAAGTAATAATGAATTTGAACGAAAGGACTGATTTATATGAACAAAAGAAAGAGTGATAGATTACAAAAAACTATAAAGGTGTTTGCGACATCCGCTATTTTAGCTACTACTTTATTTGCACCTATTATGACAAATAATTTAGCTGTACATGCTGAAACTGCACAAACTGCAACTCAACTTGAACAAAGAGAGTTTGATCTTCCAGGTACAGGCAGTTTTTCAGATGAAGCAAAAAGAGAAAAAAGAGGTGAACAAAAAAATTATATGCCAACAGGCATTTATGTGAAACCTAATGAACAGGTTACTATTACAGTATCAGGAACGCAAAAGATTAGAGCCATTATTGGGACACATCAATATGATAAAGAATGGGGAAAAGAAATTGATCTTTCTCCTGGGTCTAATACCATCTCTTCACCAAACGGCGGCGTATTAGGGTTAGATAATTTTCAAAACACAGGAACAGTTAAGGTGCAGGTAACGCAAGGCGGTAGTCCTATTCCTTTCTTTGTATTAGGGAAACACACAAAAGAAGACTGGATTGCCATGATGAGCAATTATCCAGATGCACATGCGGTACAATTGAAATCAGAACGAGCAGTACTAACTGTAACTCGTGATAGTGCCAATAAATATATTGTAAATCAAGATCCTGTGCCACTATTAAATAAATATGATGAAATGATTCGAGCGCAAGACAAGATATCGGGGCTATCTGAAATAGAACCTAATCCTTTACATCGTTCAACTCGTCGTATTTGGAACTTTGTAGAAAACCCTAATGCACAAAGCTGGGGCATGTATGCAAGTTGGGATGGGGCCGTCTTTACAACTGCTGGTGAAGCAATCAAAAGTACTTTAAATGTAAATGAGTTTGGATGGGGACAAATGCATGAAGCAGGACATGCAAGACAACAATATCCGTGGACGTGGAATGATTTAAGAGGTATGGGTGAAGTAACTGTTAATCTATATTCTCTAGCTGCATTCAAGAAAACATATCCAAATAAACCAACACGTTTAGATACAGAGGGAGATTATAATAGGGCTTTTGCTTATTTAAAACAAACGAATAAAGAATATAAAAATATTGATGACCTGTTTGTAAAACTTGTTATGCTTTGGCAGCTTCATTTGGCATATGGGGATGACTTTTATCCAAATCTTCACAAATTATATCGTGAGATACCAGAGGATCAACTTCCAAAAACAGACGAAGATAAAATACAAGCTTTTATTTACAATACATCGAAAGTAGCAAAACAAAATGTACTACCATTTTTTGATCAATGGGGATTGAAAGCGACACAAGAAACGAGACAAAAAGTAGAAGCTTTAAATAACCCGACATTAATTGCACCTATATGGGAAGCAACGGATGCTAAACCTGTTAAACCACTTGCTGTATTATCTAAAAAAATAATGAAGGCAAGTGCAAATAGTGAGGAATCAACGGGTTCAGCTAGTAAGGCGATAGATGGAAAAACAGATACATTTTGGCATAGTAGTTGGACACCAAATCAATATCCATACAATTTAACACTGGAACTTGGCGATACACGTACCATTTCACAATTGGCATATCTTCCAAGGCAAGATGGGTCAGAAAATGGCCGTATTTTAACTTACAATATTTATACGAGTGTAGATGGTGTTAAGTATGACAAAATATCATCAGGAACGTGGGAAAATAATAGTAATAAGAAAAATGCAACATTTGATCCTGTTACTGCAAAATATGTAAAATTAGAAGTAACAAATGGACAGAATGGATTTGCTTCAGCAGCTGAAGTAGATATTCTAACTGATTCTCCATCTGTTAAACCATACGTATTGCCTAAAAATACAATGAAAGCAAGTGCAAATAGTGAGGAAGCAAGTGGTTCAGCTAGTAAAGCAATTGATGGGAAAACAGATACATTTTGGCATAGCAGTTGGACACCAAATCAATATCCATACAATTTAACATTGGAACTTGACAAAAATCAAACAATTTCAAAAGTGGATTATCTTCCAAGACAAGATGGATCGGAGAACGGCCGTATTTTAGGGTACAGTATTTATACAAGTGTAGATGGTATTAAATATGAAAAAGCATCATCAGGAACATGGGGAAATAATAGTGATAAGAAAACGACAACATTTAACCCAGTTACTGCAAAGTATGTAAAAATAGAAGTAACGAATGGACAGAATGGATTTGCTTCAGCAGCTGAAGTAGACATTTGGGGATATTAATCGTTTACACAAATGGTTGGGGATTATAGCACGTCGCTATTAACCTAAAAAGTTTATCCATAAAACAAAAAACGCTATTCTTTTTGTAGAAATATACAGAAAGGATGGCGTTTTGTATGAATTCATCAATTCAGGATGAGTTTCATTTGTTCACTAAAGAACTACAGCCATACCCATCTTCAAATACTTGAATAAGAGATAGATTTGGTAAACCGTAAAAGTTAGTATGGCGCACGAGATTTGACGTTTTTATGTATCTGGACTCGTCGAGAAGGAACAAGCGATTCTGTTACTTAATTATTTAGTCAGCTTTATGCAAATACAGCTACACATATGAGTTCAGAAGAAGTTAATCAATGTTTGAACCGATATTCGAATTTATTTCTACAGTTTGTATTACATATAAATATTGTAATTTAAAAAAACAATTATGAAAAAGTAAAACATGTTCTTGTCTTTTTACATCTTTTGATCGTATTCCATGTGCATCAAGTGAATATATTGTTAATTTTATCTGTATTCATTTTTTATTATGAAACATTTTAAGGTTGATAAAGTTTCATAATATGGGATTATTAAACAAAAATTATAAATTATGTGTTATGATAAAAAGGCAATAAAGTACATCATCCTGACTTTATTGTGTATGTTTATCCTATGTATGTCGTTTGTATTAAAAATAAGAAGTCTCTTAAAAAGAGACTTCTTATTTTTTGTATGGAGGGGTTATTACAGATGATGGATTACTACCAAATATTTTTAATTTCAATGGCAGTTATTTCCTTGTTTTTTTATATACAACATGCTGGTAAACCAACGAAAAGAAACAAATGGAAGTTTTTAATTATAGTATTTTTATTTTATCTTTTGAATTATTTATTTCTTAAATTTTTATAAATAAATGTAGGAGGGGATACGTATTGAATTCTAAAATATAAGAAAAAGGAAGGTATAAGCCTTCCTTTCATCATCCAGTATGTCCATGTGAATATTTAATAACATTTATGGTACTTTGAGAGCCTGTTGAAGAATTTGATCCAAAAGTTACTGTTACAACAATTAAGATACCCAGTAAGCTAACCGCTAATTTTTTCATTTTAATGCTCCTTTTTTAAAGTTTTTTTCACTGGCTTTACTAGCTTCATAAAAGTAATAGCTGGCTTTTTTATGATTATTTTCTTTGTAAAATTGGGTTGCTAACTTTTCAGTATATTCATTTATGTACTCATATAGTTCTTCTCGTTCAAAATAAGAAATTCCTTCTAAAACAGCTTTTTCTAAATCATTAGCACAGCTATGTAGATTTATTTTTTCTAAAATATTAAAGTGATGAATATAACCTTCAATTCCCAATTGAGTAGAGAGTTGGAGGCCCTTTTTTATTAATTCTTGAGCAATTTCATGTTCTCCTAATTTATAATGCTCTCTAGCTTCAATGAATACAGCTTTATAATCGCTAGGTAACTTCTGATTAACTTCAGATAAATATCGTAATGCTACTTCAGATAGATTCTGTGTAGCGTACATAAACCCTAGATTGTGACGAACAATTAAAATATTGTATTCTAAATTTTCTTTTTGGAATGTATCCATAGCAGAGATAAAGTGTTCCTCAGCTAATTCCCATTCCTTTAAATGAGTGCATGCTAATCCATATAAGTTATTACAGAAGGCAACTTTTAATTCATATCCAGGATGCTTTGAAAATATATCTTTAGCCTTCATTACATGATTAATACATAAAATTGATCTATGTGTATGACAATAGAAAATGGCTAACTCATAATGGAATTCAGCATGTTCAATCTCATCAGGAATTGTTTCTAATAAGTATTCAGCTTTATCGTAATGTATTTTTGCAAGGCTATGATTGCCGGTAACATTGGAATGAATGGCTTTAAAGAAGTGATAATAGTATGAAAGGAAATCGTCTGTAGGAGTTTTGTAAGCATCACTTTGTTTAAAGCTATCTTTAGAAATACTTAAGCTATCAATTAAATATTGATGTCTAAAATCTAGTAGTGAGTAGTATAATAATATAGTTTGATTTTCCTCTATGTTATGAATTTTGTTTTCAATTTCTTGTTTAAGTAATTGAGCGGCGTCTACATGCCTAGCTCTAATTTCTTGATACCATTCATTTAATAAATGAGTTATTTGCTTGTTCCCCTGTATATGAACATTCATTGTTCAATTTCATCCTCTCCAAAGATATTATTCAGCAATTAGTATCATATCAGAAACCTCCTCTATCAAAATCTATTTAATAGCATTTATCAATATAAGACGTAATATTCTGTTAATTTATATTTATTGAGATTCAAGTAGTATGTATTATTATAATTTCTGTAAAAATAACCTTTTTTTGATTTGAAAATTTGATCAAAATATATTTTCTTAACAGGCAAAAAGGGAATAATATCTAAGTAATTATGTATAGAGATAATAGGAAAATAGAAATAAATAATAAAGGGGAATTTGAAATGTTAGAGTTAAAAGAAAAGTAAGAGAGAAAAGAAATCTTGGAAGAAGATGTAGAGGTATTAAAGGCGAAGGTACATCCAGTACGGCTACAAATTGTAAATGAGTTAATGTACCATAAGACATGTAATGTTACACAGTTAATAGAGATTTTAAATCTTCCGCAATCTACGGTCTCACAACATTTATCAAAATTGAGAGGAACCGTACTTCGTGCAGAAAGAAAAGGGTTAGAAATGCATTATTATATTGAGAATTCCAAAGCCCGTCAAATCGCCAGAGTTTTAAATATGTAGAGTGGAAATAACATCAAAATCTCCTGTATTAAAGCAGGTTTTTTTGTTTTTATTAAACTGTAAATATTTATATTAGAGTAAAAACTATTTTCTTATTATAGGAATGAGATAGGAATATCAAATAGGTTTTAAATAGTAAAAATATAGAAAAATAAAGAAAAATATGTTAATGTAATAAGCGCAATATGAGATTATTCGAAAAGGAGTGAAGAGAGTATATGTTAAAAAGGGGTGTAATGTTATTATTCTTTATTCTATCTATCTCGACATTTAGTATGGTAACTCACGCTGCTAACAGTTCTGAGTACGTGAATCAATCATTCTATGGGTATAAAGAACCGTCATTTACTTCAGCTAAAACAAATGGTGGATCAGGGTATGGTGCTCAAAATGTAGGAGTTATGGAAAAAAGAGATAATGGTTGGTGGAAGATTGAAACATGGGAAGGTCCAGTTTGGATTAACTTGAATGGGGAAGAACGTGTCATGGGAGATTTCTATGCATATGATGAACCTTCTCTCTCATCAAAGGTTGCGAATGCTGGAGCGAAGTATGGGCGACAAACATTTAGAATAGTAGATGGAACAATAGATGGTTGGCTAAAAATTAAGACGTGGGAAGGCGACAAGTGGATGAATCCTACGGCTGAACAAATTACTGTCAACAAAACGATTTATGCGTATAATGAGCCTTCATTTAATGCAACAAAAGCAAATTATGGAGCACCATTTAACCCGCAAAATTGGGGAGTAGTAGAAAAAAAAGAAAATGGCTGGATGAAGGTAAGTACTTATGAAGGTTATAAGTGGATCAATCCAAATGGAGAAGAAAGATTCATAAACAAATCATTCTATGCGTATAACGAAGCTTCATTTAATGCAGCAAAAGCAAACGCTGGAGCATTATATAGTCCACAAAACTTTAGAGTTGTGGATGGGACACCTAATGGATGGTTAAAGGTTAAAACATGGGAAGGCGAGAAATGGATGAATCTAGATGGAGAAGAAAGGTTTATAGAAAAACCATTCTATGCGTATAACGAGCCTTCATTTAGTTCAGGAAAAGCAAACGCTGGAGCATTATATAATCCACAGAATTTTAGAATAATAGATGGGACAACTAGTGGCTGGTTAAAGATTAAAACATGGGAAGGCGACAAGTGGGTTAATTTAAGTGCGGAAGCTACAGGTATAGAATTCTACGTGGAAGCTACTGCATACAGTGTAGAAGGTAGTCCACCACATGAAAGAATTACAGCGTTTGGAATAGATATAGGAAAAAATCCTAACATTAAGTTAATTGCAGTTGATCCTAAAGTCATTAAACTGGGAACGAAGGTTCGTGTTGAAGGATACGGTGAAGCAATTGCTGGAGATACAGGTGGGGCTATAAAAGGCAATAAAATTGATGTTCTGTTTCCTACAGAAAAGCAAGCACGTGAATGGGGGCGTAAAAAAGTGAAAATTGAAATAATTAAATAGGATATATCTATTCTTAGCTTTGAAAATTATATGTTAGATAAAATATAAGGGAGGATATTTTTATGTTTAGGAAAAGTATAGGAATCTTATTGTTTTTTATTCTATCTATCTCGACATTTAGTATGGTAGCTCACGCTGCTAATAGTTCTGAATACGTAAATCAATCATTCTATGGGTATAAAGAACCGTCATTTACTTCAGCTAAAACAAATGGTGGATCAGAGTACGGTGCTCAAAATGTAGGAGTCGTAGAAAAAAGAGATAATGGCTGGTGGAAGATTGAAACATGGGAAGGTCCAGTTTGGATTAACTTGAATGGGGAAGAACGTGTCATGGGAGATTTCTATGCATATGATGAACCTTCTCTCTCATCAAAGGTTGCGAATGCCGGAGCGAAGTACGGGCGACAAACATTTAGAATAGTAGATGGAACAATAGATGGTTGGCTAAAAATTAAGACGTGGGAAGGCGACAAGTGGATGAATCCTACGGCTGAACAAATTACTGTCAACAAAACGATTTATGCGTATAATGAGCCTTCATTTAATGCAACAAAAGCAAATTATGGAGCACCATTTAACCCGCAAAATTGGGGAGTAGTAGAAAAAAAAGAAAATGGCTGGATGAAGGTAAGTACTTATGAAGGTTATAAGTGGATCAATCCAAATGGAGAAGAAAGATTCATAAACAAATCATTCTATGCGTATAACGAAGCTTCATTTAATGCAACAAAAGCAAACGCTGGAGCATTATATAGTCCACAAAACTTTAGAGTTGTGGATGGGACACCTAATGGATGGTTAAAGGTTAAAACATGGGAAGGCGAGAAATGGATGAATCTAGATGGAGAAGAAAGGTTCATAGAAAAATCATTCTATGCGTATAACGAGCCTTCATTTAGTTCAGGAAAAGCAAACGCTGGAGCATTATATAGTCCACAGAATTTTAGAGTAATAGATGGGACACCTAGTGGCTGGTTGAAGATTAAAACATGGGAAGGCGACAAGTGGATGAACCTAAACCAAACAGACTCTGGTTCTTCTGGAGTAATTGATTTAGCTTTAAAACAACTTGGAAAGCCGTATATTGAAGCTGGGACAGGACCAAATGGTTTTGATTGTAGTGGCTTTATTTATTACGTGTTTAAAAATAATGGATATAACATTGTGAGAACAAGTGTTGCAGGATACTGGGGCATGGTTACTAAAATAAATGATCCTCAGCCAGGAGATTTAGTATTCTTACAGAATACATATAAAGTTGGTCCTTCTCATTTAGGAATATATTTAGGAAATGGTGAATATATTCATGCAGCGGATACGACAACAGGTGTAATTAAAAGTAAGATAAACAGTCCATACACTCAAAAGCATTTCTTGGGGTATGCTAGATTTTCAAAATAATTAAATTGGATTCAATGAAGAGACAGTTATCTAAGATAGCTGTCTTTTTATAGTTGGATAAATTAAAAGTATTGATGCTATAGGGCATTTATTTTTATTGCTATAACAGTATAGTTATATAAATTTAAAAATCAAGAGAATTCAAACCGAGAATAAGAAAGGGAAATGAAAGATAAAATTTACCAGTAAAAATATAGAAAAATAAAGAAAAATATGTTAATGTGGTAATCGAAATATAAATTTATTCGAAAGGAGAGAAAAGAATATATGCTAAAAAAGGGTGTAATGCTATTATTCTTTATTCTATCTATCTCGACATTTAGTATGGTAACTCACGCTGCTAATAGTTCTGAGTACGTGAATCAATCATTCTATGGGTATAAGGAACCATCTTTTAATTCAGCTAAAACAAATGGTGGATCAGAGTATGGTGCTCAAAATGTAGGAGTTATGGAAAAAAGAGATAATGGTTGGTGGAAGATTGAAACATGGGAAGGTCCAGTTTGGATTAACTTGAATGGGGAAGAACGTGTCATGGGAGATTTCTATGCATATGATGAACCTTCTTTCTCATCAAAGGTTGCGAATGCTGGAGCGAAGTACGGGCGACAAACATTTAGAATAGTAGATGGAACAATAGATGGTTGGCTGAAATTTAAGACGTGGGAAGGCGACAAGTGGATGAATCCTACGGCTGAACAAATTACTGTCAATAAAACAATCTATGCGTATAATGAGCCTTCATTTAATGCAAAGAAAGCAAATTATGGAGAACCATTTAACCCACAAAATTGGGGAGTAGTAGAAAAAAAAGAAAATGGCTGGATGAAGGTAACTACTTATGAAGGTTATAAGTGGATCAATCCAGATGGAGAAGAAAGGTTCATAAACAAATCATTCTATGCGTATAATGAAGCTTCATTTAATGCAGCAAAAGCAAACGCTGGAGCATTATATAGTCCACAAAATTTTAGAGTTGTGGATGGGACACCTAATGGATGGTTAAAGGTTAAAACATGGGAAGGCGAGAAATGGCTGAATCTAGATGGAGAAGAAAGATTCATAAATAAATCATTCTATGCGTATAACGAGCCTTCATTTAGTTCAGGCAAAGCAAACGCTGGAGCATTATATAGTCCGCAGAACTTTAGAATAATAGATGGGACAACTAGTGGTTGGTTAAAGATTAAAACGTGGGAAGGCGACAAGTGGATGAATCCGCATGAAACAGATTCGGGTTCTTCTAAATATCAAATGCCTATCAAAAATCCAAATGTTAGCTCATGGTATGGAAGTCGTTGGGGGACAGTGCATAAAGGTATTGATTTCTCAGCGGCAAAGGGTACACCAATAATGGCAGCTAAATCAGGAACAGTAGAATTTGCTGGTTTTGGTGTAAGAGGTCAAGGATTTGGTGGATATGGAAATGCAGTGGTTATTAGGCATGAAGACGGACTTTGGACATTATACGGTCATATGGACTCAATTTTAACTACTGTAGGGGCACATGTACAACAAGGCCAAGTAATAGGGAAAGTAGGTAGTACAGGCGATTCTACTGGAAACCATTTGCACTTCGAAATTAAGAATCAGTATATAGGTGGACAAGTAGATCCAAAACCATATTTACCATTTTAATCAACATTAAGTTTGAATAATTAATATACGATAAGAATAATATATTTATTGCATATTTAATAAAAGGACAGTTATCTAAGGATAGCTGTCCTTTTATAATTTATTAATGCTTTAAACTTTCATATTTTAGAGGAAGGAATTATCAGATGGAAACCAATAAAATACTTGTGTTAAGAATAATTTTATAAATTTTCTTGATAATAAAAACATTAGTATGTAATATATAGTTATATTGTTTGTATATTTGATTCCGTTTATTCCCACATCTTATGTGATGTGGTAGAGTTGTAGAAACAAGTTTTATTCTTGTTTTGATTATGAAAGGGCTTCTTTGAGCCGATTAGTGTATAAAGCTTATTTTGCTATGCACAATTAATCGACTTAAAGAAGCCTTTTTTTGTTTAAGTGGATAAATGTAGTAGGTGTTGAGTTCCAGAGAAGGACGATTGTTTAGAAGGAATGAGTGATAAAGAAATAAAGGATAGAGAATCTAGATAAAAGAGTTATATGAAATCATAGTAAGGGAAATCTCGTATAGAAATTTCAAAAAACTGAAGTAATAAGTGCAGTTAAAGGATAAGGTCTCTAATTTTTAAAGGGACATAATAATGTATTTATAGAAGAGGAGAATGAAAATTGAAAACAACTAGAGAAAAGTACGCAATTAATGGAGAGTACACAATAGAACGTAAGCTTTTACATAATGAAATTATTGAATCATTTCTAAAAGGTCAATTACAGCAAGAGCAGGAACCTGAAGCTATATTACTTGGTGGTGGTTCTGCTGCTGGAAAAAGTTCAATTGGAGAGTTAGTAATTAAGGGGTATAAACTTCAGAAACAAAATATGATTTGGATAGATCCTGATAAGATTAAAGAAAAAATACCAGAGTATCAAGATGCAATGGAATCTGAAGATATTGAGTCAATAAAACAAGCAGCTTTTTTAGTTCATGATGAGAGTAGTGATATTACCATGAAACTATTAAAGATCTGCATGAAAAGAAAACTAAACTTTATGTATGATGGTACAATGAAAAATGAAGTGAAATACATAAAGTTAATTCAACAATTAAGACAAGCGGGTTTCAGCATTAAAGCAATCATTGTGGATGTCCCAATAAAAGTGGCCTTAGAACGATCTAATATACGTTTTAAAGTAACAGGAAGATTGGTTCCTGAACATATTATTGAAGATAGTCATATGAGAGTAGCTACTACATTTTCTAAAATTAAAGATTTAATAGATTGCTATACTTTATATGATAATACAGGAAAGGAACCAGAAGTTTTTGCTTTTAAAGAATCAAAACGAGTAGAAGAAATTATTGTGGATGAATCTCGAAATGATCAGTTTTACGAGAAGTCAGTCCTTGTTTTTTAGTTAATTTATATCGTATAAATTAACTAAAGTAATTAATAGATTTAATCCTGACATTTTATTATATTATTGATATAATAAATACAGGAGGCGATATAAATGGAACTTAAAGACCTTATGAATTATATTGAAGAAAATAAAGAAGAACATTTTCATGATTTAATCGCTAAAAATGAACGGGAACTTGCAAAAAAAGAAGAAGAAGAGAAATAAAGAGTTTTAAATAGAAGAGTTGGCCTATCGGGTCAACTCTTTTGTTTTTATAAATGGTCATAAAGTTGAATTGCTCTATTGTTAAGTAAAAGGGATACAAGTACTTTTCTTTAGAGAAGGTTGTCTTTTATTTAAAATAAAACAGACAATTTGCTAATCATATGAGAGTTATTTAGTATTGTATTAAACAGAAAACAGCGTAATGAGTTAACGCTTTAGGAGAGAGTATATGAATCATTTTATCGTTATGCAGGGGCATACATATCAAGAGGAAAAAAAACTAGGAATTATTTGGTCACCCAAAAAAGATAAAGGCGGTAATGTACCCCATTCATGGAAAAGAATGATGGAAGTAAAAAAGGGAGATCAAGTCTTTCATTATGTAAAAGGAAACATTGTAGCAGTAAGTATTGCTGTAGAAGATTGTAAAGAATCGAGTAAACCATCGATTATGAAAAGCCATGATCAATGGAATAACGAAGGTTATTTGGTGTCTTTACAATATCATGAATTAGACAAATTAATAAATATTCGTGAGAATTTTGAAGTAATATCACAACTTTTGCCGATAAAATACTCACCTTTCCAATCAGATGCAAATGGAAATCAAGGTTATTTATACCCTTGTAATGAAGAACTAGCCCTTAAATTAATGGAACTAATTAGTGACTTAAATGTTTATAAAATAAATGATGAGCAATTAGAGTTAGCAGTGGATCCGGTAAGAAGGACAGAAAACAACACACTAATCCCGGTGATAGCAGAGACGGAATCCGAAACAAAGGCAAAAATCCGAATTGGACAACAAAAGTTTAGAGCAGAATTAATGGAGCTTTGGAACGGGAAATGTGCATTATGCGGAATAGATTTACCAGAATTGTTAAGAGCGAGTCATTCAAAGCCATGGAAAGATAGTACAAGTATGGAACGTTTAGATCCGTATAACGGTGTACTACTGTGCTGTAATCATGATGCTCTTTACGATAAAGGATTTATCACATTTGATGGACAGGGGCAAGTGCATATTTCTCCATTAATTGTAGAAGCTGATTATTTGATGTTTGGATTAATACCAAAAGTTAAGATAGCAATTTATCCAGAGAATAAAACATACTATAAGTGGCATAAGAGAAATATTTTTAAAGTAAAATAGTATAATTTACAATTTTAAGGACAGGAAGAACATAAGAGAGAAAAATTAGGTTAACCAGTAAAGGGGAATGCTACATGTATAACTGCAAACAATGTGGGACAGAGATGATTATGCAATTACAAGATAGATACAGAGAATATTGTCCCAAATGTGAAGAGCTTAAACCAAATAACTTGGTATACTATAATCTACACGAATTATTAGATTATATGGAAGCTAATTGCTACATGAGTAAGGAAAACATACTACATAATTTTATAAAATGGGAGTTTGATTTAACGAAAGGAAATATATTTAAGTTATATTTGGACGTAGATAGATATGATCAGGCCGATGATAAGGATTTTACAAAACAATTAGAGGGCTATATGAAAGGGATTCGATTAAAATTAAATGTTAAATATGAAGATGATTATATCTGGGTTAAGGTTAATTAGATGGAGTTCTAGATGTCATGAGTTTTGTTTTAAAGAGATCGTAAGTAATTGAGAGAAGATCAATAGTGATGGAAGATTTGCAAAAGGCAGTAATAAAATTTCGAGATGAGAGAAATTGGAGTCAGTTTCATAATGCGAAGGATCTAGCAATTTCCTTAAATTTAGAAGCATCAGAGTTGCTTGAGACTTTTCAATGGAAGTCCAGTGAAGAAGCAATAGAAACGAAAATGCAGGAAATGAAAGAAGAAGTGGCCGATGTAATGATTTATTTACTTATGCTAAGTGATAAATTAACTATTGATTTACAAGAAGTAGTACATGCTAAGTTAGTAAAGAATGCAGAGAAATATCCTGTAGAAAAAGTATTTGGAAGTAATAAAAAATATAACGAACTGTAAAGCGACAATCGTTTTACAGTTTTTTGAAATGGTCTACGCAAAAGGATAAGAATCTATTTGATATAAAAGATCCTATTACAACAGAAATGGACTGCGAATGCTTAGTCATTCAAGAATCCCATCCGTTACACCGTAAGGTATAGGACTTGCGGTTTTAGCCGTGGGAGTGTCAAACAGGTGAAGAAAATGGAGACTATGATTTGAATAAAGCAAACATCATTGTAAATTCCAAAGAGTATAAAGATCGAAACGCCCTTCCGATTAAAGGAACGGATTTAAATAATGAAGAGTGAACATCCTATATTAAACAAATTTATTTATTACGTATTAATATCACGAGGAATAAATGGATGTTATGTCTATGCAGTAAATCAAAATATGCAAAGGTATCTAAAGTGAATAGTAAAAGTAAGTCAATAATTATGAGAAGGGGTTACAGAATTTACGATACGGGAAAGTCCACGCAGGACTTTAGTCAGCAACAGGAAGCATAAATTTGCTGTATAAGGATTTAATTCTGTAAAGTTTTTGCAAGAAGTTTAAACTAGAATGAAAATTATTAAACCAATATAATCTCATATTAATTTAAATTAAAAAAACGCTATTCTTCTTGTAGAAATATACAGAAAGAATAGCGTTTTTATGAATTTTTTAATTCAAGGTGAAATATAATTTTTACTTTGAAAATTCCTTATATTGCTGTTCAAATCATAATCTGTTTAAAAGAAATTTTTTAATAGAAAGGTAAATAAATTATGTAATGCATGGATTAAAAAAACAACCCAATAGGCGGAGGGGGCTTTGGATGTTTTTTCTTTCTTTTTTTGATAAATCCAATATGAATATCCTAGAATAACACCCATTAGGGCGCTATAAACTATATAGGAAAGCCCATATGAGTGAATAGTTCCAAAAATAATGGCTGAAAGAAAAATCGTTGGGATATTATCGTATTTACGCACAAATGGAATATCTTTTAAAATCCAAAACAAAAACATTTGATAAAGGGCTGTTTCTATTAGCGGGGCTACGACACAACCAGATATAACTTGCCGAATAAGAGAGATATCCTCAATCGGATTTCGTTGCGCGTCTTCTATTGGTATAAGAAAGGATAACAATGGTAGTACAAATGTAGCTATAGTCATAAGTATGATGAAATAAGGGAATCTTAAGTTATAAATAAAATGATGTAAACGTTTCTGCATGATCTACTCCTTTGGCATGTTGTGAAATTATAAATCCTGGTTAGGAACTATGTATTTTACTTTACTTTACTATACTATTAATCATAATGATGGGCAAACTTGGAAAATGTGTACTGAATATATTATTCTGAAAATATAATCTAAGATTAATATTTTGTAAAAAAACTATTGAAAACGTTTCCTTATAGGTGTACAATTAATATTGTAAGCTTACAATATATTTATATAATGATTTTTAAAAATGGAGGATGTTATGTATGAAAACTTTAAACAAAGAAAATAGTTTATTAAAAAATCTAGAAGAAATTGAATTAGAAGAAATTAATGGTGGAGGCTGGAGAGACCATCTAAGATGGGGCGCAGACTTTGGTAGAGGACTTGTATCTTTCCCTTATGGTTGCGGTATGGGCGACGCATATATTAAAGGTAGCACATACACTTCTAGTGGCGGTGGTTACTTAAAAGGATCATATGGTAGCCGTTAATAACTTTTATTAATAAATAATAGCTACAGGGTTAGTTTACAAAACTAACCCTGTAGCTATTACATTAAAGCAGGGATGATATATGACAAACTTTAATTATGTTTCAAAAGAATTAAGATATAATATAAATTTTTTTGAAGTAGCATGTAATAAATTATTAACAATGAATATTGATGATAATAGCTTATTAAAAAAGGTTAAGAAACGATTAGCAGTGTTAAACCACATTCATAAATATTCAGAAGAAGTTAACGAATTACTTTCTGAATTACATTCAGGCACAGTTGATGAGATAAATCATTTAAGTGATATACAATTTATAGAAATGCTAAAAAGCTTTCTAGTCACTAAAAGAATTAAGATTTCTGTAAATATCATGACTTTAAATGAAGAAAGATGTATTGAGAGATGTATTAGAAGTATTAAAAATTTTGCAGATGAGATTATTGTTTTAGACACTGGTTCTACTGATAAAACAATAGAAATCATACAAAAAAAATTCCCGGATGTAAAATTATATTGCACAGAGTGGAAAGATGATTTTTCGGAATGTAGAAATCAGTTAATAGATTATTCGACGGGCGATTGGATATTTCAGATTGATGCGGATGAGGATTTAGAAATCAACCAAGAGGATTTAAGGGATTTCTTAGAATTATTTTATGAATTTCCTAAGTCTCCAATGGTTATCTGTCCGAAAATTAAAAATCATGATAACCAAGAGTTGGATTTTAATAAAAGGATTTTTAAAAAGAATGATAATCTCAGATACTTTGGAATGATCCATGAAGATTTACGTTATAATATCCAGGAAAAAGGGGACGACTTAATCTATTTTACTACTGATTTTGTACTTAACCATGATGGGTACAAGCCAGAAATAATTGAATTAAAAAACAAATATAAAAGAAATCTAGATTTAGAAAATGAAATGGTACGCATTGAACCAGACAACATCAGATGGTTTTATTTCTTAGCCAGAGAAAGAAAATTAGCTGGTTATTCTGATGAAGCAGTAATTCATACACTCGTACAAGGAATAAAGAATAGTAAAAATGAGCAAAAAAATAATCATTTTTATTTATTATCTCTTTTAATGTTAGCAGATCTCTATCATAATAATCATAATTTTGAAGCGCTACATGGAATTGCTAATGAATTATCTAATGGATTCCCGTATTGTATTGATGGATTATACTATAATTTAATCAGTAGCTGGGAATACCAGTCATCTCAAATTTCACTTCTTACCGAGAAAAGTTTTCAACATATGAGAAAGGTCGAATCTCCTTATTCCATAATAAATTCTAATGGATATCATATCTTTTATCTATTAGGCATGTTGTATTTTAATGTGGGGAATTATGCAAAGGCTTTTCAAATGTTTTCTATAATAAAGGATGACATTATGCTAGATGAAATCAAATCAAACTTAAATGCTTTAAAAGATAATATTGAAAATTTTTTAAGT
This sequence comes from Bacillus cereus group sp. MYBK227-1, assembly GCF_051916325.1. Classification (NCBI taxonomy): domain Bacteria; kingdom Bacillati; phylum Bacillota; class Bacilli; order Caryophanales; family Bacillaceae; genus Bacillus; species Bacillus cereus group sp. MYBK227-1. The sequence continues at coordinate 96,783 of NZ_JBQAGK010000004.1, forward strand.
AAATAAATAGTATATCCTAACTACTGTAAATACTTTTATTTTGAGTTAGGATTTATGGCTAAGAGAGATAGATCCTAACTCAAAATAAAATTGTAAGGAGTTTTTGGAATGCAAAAGTCATTAGGAAAAATAAAGGAACAATTGGATTCTACTGAAAACATATTGTGTACATTACAATGTTCATTCGACCAATATGTCAACCGAAATTGTGCTCGTCCCGGCATATTAGTTGCCACTGAGCAAAGAATGATTTTTTACGGAACACCTTTTATGAATTTTAAAAACGAAATAGTTGAAGAATTCCTTTATGAAGGGATCTCTTCATTCACATTGAAAAAGAATATTTTCGGAATTCGAATCCGAATGCAGTACAATGATGAATTCTTGAAATTTAATAAAATTACGAATGCAGATGCTACTACATTTGTAGAAACAGTAAATACCCTACGTAAAAAGTAATAGCAAATTTCGTATCTGCCACTTTGATAATAAAATGTTTTGTAACTTAGCAGTTTTATCACTGAGAGAGAAGGTAGTATATTGGTTCGAAAGAAGTTTCGTTGTATCAAACAACACGATTTAAAAGACTGTGGTCCAGCTTGTTTAGCTATGATCTCACGCCACTACGGCCTTACAATATCCATATCAAAAATTCGAGAAATTGCTGGAACAGACCTACATGGCACAAACATTAAGGGTTTACTAACAGCGGCTAATAGATTGGATTTTGATACGAAGGGTGTAAAAGCAGAGAGCATAGATGCATTGTCAGAAATACCTTTGCCAGCTATTGCTCATGTCGTTATGGACGGTGGGCTACTTCATTATGTAGTCATACACAAAGTAAAGAACGGTAAAATTTATGTAGCAGATCCAGCACAAGGGCTTGTTACATATACATCGGTTGATTTCGGTCAGATTTGGCAAGGAATATTGATACTACTGGCTCCCCGTCAGAATTTCCAAAAAGGGAAGCAATCCCAAGGAACATTATCTCGATTTTTTTCACTATTAAGACCTCAAATGAGCTTGCTACTTCCACTATTTATAGCTTCTATTTTTTTTAATATATTTGGTTTTGCTGGCGCATTTTATTTTAAGTTCTTAATTGATGATATTGTTACGAAACAATTGTTACAAACACTGCATATAGTATCTATAGGAATTGTTATTTTATACATTTTTAAAGTATTACTCTCCTATTTTCGGACGCACCTCATTCTATATTTAAGTAGACGGATGGATATTCAATTAATGCTTGGATATTATCATCATGTTGTAGGCTTACCTATGAATTTTTTTGAAACCCGAAAAGTCGGTGAAATTATTTCCCGCTTTATGGATGCAAGTAAAATACGTGAAGCTTTATCGACAATTACTATTACATTAATGATTGATACAGTTATGGTTTTGTTGGGTGGTATTTTATTATATGTGCAAAGCTCCACTTTATTTGTAGTTACATTACTTCTCATCCCATTTTATATAGGGGTTATTTTTTTATTTCATAAGCCCTATCAGACCATAAACCGTAATGAAATGGAAAGTAATGCTAAATTAACATCGTATTTAGTGGAATCATTAAATGGAATCGCGACAATAAAGTCCTATAATGCGGAAAAAGAAGTGTTTTTTCAAACAGAAAATCGCTTTGTAAACTTATTAAAACATACATTTAAAAGAGGAATGTTATCAAATTTACAAGGTTCTATTAAAATGGTTTTAGCACTTATTGGAGGTACTGTTATTCTTTGGGTGGGAGCAATACAAGTCCTAAAAGGAAATATGACAATTGGCGAATTAATTACATATAATGCACTTTTAGGATATTTCTTAAATCCAATTGAAAATTTAATCGGTATTCAACCTACGATGCAATCTGCATTAGTTGCTGGCGAACGATTAAATGAAATTTTAGATTTAGATGGAGAAAAAGATGAAACAGAATATCGTAAAGTTTCTCCTAAAGCATTATCTGGGAATATAGAGTGGTCAGATGTTACATTCCGATATGGAACACGTAAAAACGTGTTGGAGAATATCAATTTTTCGATTCAATCAGGTCACCAAGTCGCATTTGTAGGAGAAAGTGGTTCAGGTAAAACGACTATTGCTAAGTTATTAATGAATTATTATGAACCACAAAAAGGTGACATATATTATGACGAATTTCATATAAAAGAGGTTAATCGTACAGCACTAAGAGATCGTATTGCTTATGTATCACAAGATTCATTCTTCTTTAGTGGATCTATTTATGATAATTTACGATTTGGATTAGAACAAATGCTTTCGTTAGAAGAAATTATTCAAGCTTGTAAGAGTGCATGTGCGCATGAATTTATTTGTGATTTACCTTTACGCTATGAAACTCATTTAGAGGAAAATGCTTCAAATCTATCTGGCGGTCAAAGACAGAGATTAGCTATTGCAAGGGCACTGTTAAAAAAACCAGATATTATTATTTTAGACGAAGCAACCAGTAACTTAGATTCAACAACAGAAAAGCATATTACAGATATGTTAAAAGACTTAGGATCCAAAGGCATAACGGTTATCATGATTGCACATCGACTTAGTACCATTCAACATGCCAATAGAATTTTTGTAATGGGAAAAGGAAATATCCTAGAAAAAGGGTCTCATGAGGAATTATTAATTCAAAAAGGTGAGTATTATCGTCTATGGAAAAATCAAACCGTTCATGCAGAGTATCTGGAGACTGAATTTGATGCAATGCGAGGTGGACAATATGGTTAAAATATACTCTCTTGATGAATTAACGGATAGTGTTGAGTTATTAGAAAGAAAACCGCCTCGTTTTATAGCTATATTGTTGAGCTTTCTTTTTTTATGTCTATTAGTTTTTGCTATTTGGGCATATGTTGGTAAAGTAGATATTGTTAGCAAAGGTACCGCTATAGTTGAAGGGAAATCAAATAGCAGTACAATTCGTACGCAAATTGTAGGTATTGTAGACACTATTTCTGTGCAATCTGGTGATGAAGTAAAAAAAGGAGAGACCTTAATCCAATTGAAGAACCAGGAGTTAACAAGTAAACAGAATCAACTAAATAACGTTATAAAACATGTAGAAGAACAAAAAGCAATGTTAGAACAACTAAAACAGAGTATTAAATCTGAAAAAGCAATTTTTTCTAAGGATTTAGATCAAAAAATACGTGATGAATACAAGGCATATGAGCAAGGGTATCAAGCTTTAGAAAAAGAACAGGATAATGAGATTAAATCCCTCATGAATAATAAGTTACCTAACGAACAAGATGAGGTTTTACAAGGGTTACTTGCGGAAAAGGAAAACATACAAAGAGAGCTAAAATTTACTCAAAAACAGAAAGAAAAGACGACATCAGAACAAATCGATTCATTTAATGAAAGGATTCAATCATTAGAGGCGCAACAAACTAATGTAGAAAAAAGAGTCGAACAAAGAAAAGTAACATTAGAAAATGAAAGAAGTAAAATTGAATCAGTTAAGGAAGGAAAACAAGAGCAAAAGAAATTTACTTTACGAAAATATAAAGAGGATGCTATTGTTTCAATTAATCAGCGTATTCAGTCAGTAGATGAGGAACTATTTGTAAAAAAACAAGAAATGGAAAGTTTACATCAACAAGGTGAAACGACTGTTATAAAGGCACAAAATGATGGTGTTATACAATTTACCTCTATTTTACAAAAAGGTGATTTAGTCGACCCTGGTCAAGAGTTAATATCGATTACTCCAAAGGAAAATATCAAAAAGATAAAGATATTAATGCCTGCTCAAGAAGTAAAAGGGATAAAAAAAGGAGACAAAGCGCAGTATTCCTTTAAATTAAAAAAGACTGATAAGCAGGTTGGGACTATAACCTATATATCTGCCCACCCTATTTTTGATAAAGATTCCAAAACATATATGTATGAAATGGAAGCTTCAATTGATACAAATGAATTTGATGAATTACATATGGGAATGGTAGGCAGAGTTTCTGTCGTTACGGGTGAAGAATCCATTTGGAGATTTATTTTACGTGAGTTAGATTTTATTTCTAATTAGTCTAAAAGGGGAAAGGGAAGAACTATTAGTAAGCACGTTGATGAAGATATTGTAGTAAAAGTTTGGCAACAAGCAGAAATCCAATGAGTATTAACAATTTGAGAAATTGGAAAAAGAGATACTTAAAATTTTTAATATGATTATAACTGTGCATTCGTTTTTGTAAATGTAACTTATGGTTCTTGCTCATTAACTTGGGCCTCTCTAACAGATGCAAAAACTGAATGTAGATCCTATGTAACGATGCCAGTTGGATTTTAAAAAAAAATAAGAAAAGGTGCATATATACTATTTAGTATATATGCACCTTTTCTTATTTTCGGCATGAAGATTGATATTAAACCGGTTACATATCATAACCATAGATAGTACAATTAGTAATTTAAAAAACAATATTTTTCATGTATTTCTCTTAATGTAATGAATTTTATTAATATTATTAGACTTAATTTCATGAAAAGAAAGTTGAAAAATAGGGTTAGAAACTATCTTGAAACCACGTGACACTTTATGTGGAAACTGTGTGTATTATTTAATGGAAAAGTTATTCTTCAAATCATAACTACTTTTATTTTCAAGAAATTTTCAGAGATAATAATAACTATTTTTTATGCAGAATTAAAAGTCTCTTTACTTAGGCTATCTCCAAAATCCTTGCAGTTAGAAGCCTTATCGCTTCATTCTTTAGATTGATACTTGCGTTAATATCCCTATCATGGTGTGTACGACAAGAAGGACAGTTCCATTCACGTAGGTTTAGATTTTTAACGTCTTTATTTTGATACCCACAAAATGAAGTTTTTAACAAACATAATATTGATATCATTCCTAAATATGTAAGTGAAGATTATAAGCCACAAAAGGATTTCTTTAAGGAGGATTTTGTTAAAAATCCTAACTCCTCTGCAGAAATTAAACGTGTAGTGGCTGAAGGAGATACAGTTGCTCTTCATGTACACTCTCGTGCTCACTCTCAAGATAAGGGAGTTGCTATAGTTGATGTATTTCGTATAAAGGATGGTAAGATTGTCGAACACTGGGATGTAATTCAAGAGATTCCAAATGAGGCAGCTAATGATAATACGATGTTTTAGGTAGAAGATATATCTAATAATTGTTTAATTGATAGAGATGTATAGGATTTAGAGATTTAGACAAGCAAAATAAAGAGGATGTCCTAGACATGGTACTAGGACATCTCTTTTTGTTTTAACAAGATTTAATTTACTATTATTTATAGAGTACTTATTTCAGGTGTTTTTTAATAAATTAACACTAAAACTACAGCGTTATAAAATTAGATAACTGCATCAGTTTGTAAGAAAGGATGAACGTGGTCCAGCAAGACATGCGTCTATACGATCTACTTGACCTTTTGTAAACATCACCATAGTGTCATCGTCAACATAATCCATATAGTTCATAAACATATCGCCATTCGGTCCATTATCACAAGAAATTGTAGGAAATGTAGGCTTTCCAGTATTTTGACCTGCTTGATTTGGCGTATCCGCAACTCGATCAGTGCCACTGCATGCACCATCATCATCGCCACCAATATGAAATAAGTTAAGCCAATGTCCAATTTCATGAGTAGCTGTTCGACCTAAATGGTAAGGCTCTGTCGCAGTACCTGTATTGCCAAAACAGTTGTATCCTATAACTACACCATCTGTTTTAGGTGGACCACCAGGAAATTGGGCGTATCCCAAAAGTCCACCCTCTAACTTACAAACCCACAGATTTAAGTATTTATCAGCTGGCCATGCATTTACTCCACCTGTACTTTGTGATTTAACGGGATCATCTAAATGTGAAAAAGATTGCTTAGTTGTATGGGTACGAGTGATACCATTTGTTTGATTTCCGTTAGGATCTTTTGTAGCAAGAAAGAATTCAACTCTAGCGTCACTTACAGAATCTTTAAATACAGAAGGTACGTTTGCTATATCAGGGTTCGCTGCACGGTAATCAAGATTTAAAACATCAATTTGACTATGAACTTGTTCCTCAGAGATATTTTGTTCCTCAGTGTTCCATACAACATGAACTACAACAGGAATTTTAACAACGGGTCTTTCTTCTTGTACACGTGCGCTATTGAGGTATTCATTCGTCATACTTTCTATTTCAACACGTGCATTTTTATATTGTTCGGATTCTTGTAGTAGTTTATGGTGAAGATCTATAGTTGCGCATCTACGCACAGTAGGTGTAATTGTTTTTTCTGATGAGTTGGTATGATTTGTCATAGTAATTTCTCCTTTAGATTGTATTTAAATTTTTAGTAATTATATACGGCAATTTAGTACTAAAAAGTTATCATATAAATGTTTAGCGCTTTTTATTTTTAATATATTCTTCAGTCATTTTTTCAATTTTTTCTCGCTCTTTTCTGTATTCTTCTGATTCCCTCAATAATTTTTCGTGCATACTCATAGTTCCACAATTACGTCTGGTAGGGGGAGTTTCTTTAGAATCACCTGATGAGTTATTGAAACTTTCTTCATGGATAAAGTTGTTCATGAAAATCCCTCTTTCATTCTAAATTTGTAACTTGAGAAGCAATAAAAGCTACATTCATTCGTAAAATATCGAGAGCAAGTGGATAATGGATATGCTCAAGAGTATCGTTTGCAGTATGTTCATTAGGATTTAATGAGTCTTCGCCCTCTATTGTTAAAACAGCAGGGACCTCCTTATTAAGAAAAGAAACATGATCGCTATCAAATGGTTCAAGAGATATTTTGACGTCAAGATCGGTATATAAAGATGCTACATTTCTTAATCCATTAATGATCTCTTCTGATAAAGGTGAACCTTCAATTAAAACTGCTGGTGTTGAAGTGTTTAATGTTCCTATCATATCCATATTGATAACTGCGCGAATTCGATTCTTATCAAGAGTAGTGAGATTTTCAACATGTTGTTTACTACCTAATAAACCTTGTTCTTCTCCCCCAAAAAGGATAAAGCGAAGATCGTGCTGTGTAGGTATGTCTTTGAATATGCGAGCAATCTCAAGGACTCCTGCACTACCACTTCCATTATCATCAGCTCCAGGAGCATTAGATGAGGGCCCTCCACTATGGTTAACTGAATCAAGATGTGCAGTAAGAATAATCAAATGGTTTCCATCATTACGATTCGTACCCAATTTGTCAGCAATAATATTTTGGCTATTTTTATCATTTACAGAGATTGTTTCACTACTAGTTTTATATCCCATTTCATCTAATATCTTACGAGCCCATGTTGCAGCTTTATCATAAAAAGAACTAGTAGAAAATCTTGTTGGATATGAAACCAAGTGGGTTAAATATGACCGGAACTGATTTTCGCTTAGTTGATTCACTAGTGATTGTATAGAATTAACAGGTGAAGAGTGATTAGGGAAAGTGTCGGAAACATGTAATTCTTTATGAGAATCATTAGTACCACCAGGAAAAATGGATGTTTTCATTCTTATAGTTTCACCACCTTAATTATATTTTTCTTAGAAAGCAGTATTTCAAATATAACTTGTGAATGAACTCATTTATTTATACAAGTATTAATTGGTAAATTTACATGTTTTATAGTGATTTATTTTTGATATATATATGAAGTTACGTGCTATTTTCGGAAGGAAATGCCATTTGGAATTATTATTGAAAGTATAGATACACCATAAAAATTTTGTGATTAGAGAATTATAAATATTCAATTCTAAAAATGTATTAGATTTAAAAATGAATATTAGATTTTTATAATATGAGAAAGACAATTTTAAAATTTAATTTTAATATTTAATTATATAGATTTAAGTTTGCAACGGTATTGAAATTGGTGTATCAGGTGTAGCCTATGATACAGCATAGAAAATGGAAGAGGGGAATAGATTAAAAAACCTAAAAAGTAAGTTCGAGATTACGTGGAACGATAACTAGGAAATGAAAATAAGAATCAGCTTATATAATAGTAATATAAATGAATAAAGCATTTAGTTTGGGTACTTTTAGAATGCAACTTAATGCATGTCTAAAAGTACCCATGTTATAACTTAATTATTTGAATGTAAATGATCACACTGTTTGGCTGGTTTAGTGGCGTGGCCATTTTCATCTGTACACCACGATTGAGATTGGAAAGCTAAGAATATTCCTACCCATCTATTTTCATCTTCAAAATGAATAAGAAGACCACCATCTTGCCATATTCCATCATCAGATTTCCATCTAGCGATATTACCTTGATTCATATGAATATCATGTATACCGCTACCAGGTACAAAATCAAAATATTTATCTGGCTCATTTTTCTCGGGTCCCCATGCCTCGCCAAAAGCGTAAATAGTTGCGTTTTGATCCATTGCTTCATTTATGTAGCCCTCTATTTTTTCCTTCAAATCATTATCAGCACCTGGTTTATTATGAGGAAGAGCAATCATTTTCTTTGGATCAAATAAACCTCCACGAATATAGTCTAGAGCAATATCTCTATTATTTTCGGTTATTGAAGTAAATCCAGAATTTAAATTTGGTAATTTGGTAATTTGTTCAGAATTGAAATTTTCACTAGCAAAGTAAAGGACTTCAGATGGACGCGCCCCCGACTTAATATTAACAGCTATTCTGTAATCGTGGTTCTGTTCATCTTTAATATGGATTTCAAAATGTGGTTTTCCAGACGTAGCTATGTCTGTATTAACAGCTTTTCCTTTTAAAACCTTATAATTTCTTAATGTCATATATAAATCCTCCTAATTTCATCATGTTATTACATCGATTAGAGTTTACAATTAGTGCATATATATTCAGTAAGAAAAAATCTATATTTTCTTATAATTCTATTTTAATGAAATGAGAAATCATTAGGGCCATAAAGAAAAACTTAAAATACTTTATAAAGGTTTAATTTCGAAATGGATAGGGAATAGCATATTAAATTTATAGTCCCTCCAAAATGAGGGGATCAATTGAAAGTGGGGGTAGTTCAAGTATTGCTGCTATAATAAGCTTACTCGATGATTGTTATGTTTTTTTATCGTATTTAGGCAATGCATATCTTCTTAACATCAATTGTACAAGTAAAAGAAGGGATCTTAATTGATATCTTCTTTTCTCATGTAAAGATAATGCAATGTAATTAAGAGGTTTCAATTCGGAGGAAGGCACTTTAGGGTGTCTTTTCTTTATTTTCTTTAAAATATACTATCATGAGCATTGGGTTATTCAGTTAATCGCGTAAAGGATAATCATTTTGTGATGAATAAGACGGACTACAAGCCATATGAAGCTTGTAGTCCTTTTAAAAAGGTTTATAGAATTCTAATAGTTCAACTGGAATATTATTTTTGTATGCTATACATGCTTTTGTATCACCAGGTTGAATGGTCTTTTTGTCAATTAACAAAAGCGCAGCAAACGTATTTGCTTCTATCTCTAATTTATCAACGGAAAAGAATGTATTCTTACGCAAAAAAGGTGTATTTGCATGAGTATGTAGAACCGCGTGTCCTAATTCATGGGCACAAACAGTTCTCTGCATAGATGGAGATAAATTAGTATTAATAACAATGAAACGATTTCTTTTTTCATATTTATAAAAACCATTTATTTCTTCATGTAAATCCCATGTTAGTACATGTATTTTTAAGTAATCTGCAAGCTCATAGGGGTTTTTCGTGTTGTATTTGGTGCAAAGATGTTGGACTAGATCTCTAATGACGAATTTCAATGTTTTCCCTCCTAAGCTTGCATCAGTTATCGTCTGGATTACGATATTTCTTAGGCACGTATTTTTTATTGATTACTTTTGTTTGTTTTACAATGTACTCCATCGCATCTAATAATGACTCTACTGCTTCTTGACTCATAGGTTCACCAGAGAACATTAAGCCATCTTCGCCTTGTAGATCTTTCTTTATTTCTTCCATTCTTTTTGCTATATCTTTCTCATCTTTTGGCGTTACTTGTTCGTTTGGTTCGTCTGTAACAGATCGACCAAGTAAATAGTCAGCTGAAACTGAAAAGCAATCAGCTAATTTACTGAGAACATCATGTGGAGGGAATCTCTCTTCTGATTCGTAGTAACCTATCATTCTTTGGGATACGCCGATTTTTTCGGCCAGTTGTTTTTGGGTTAAATTCTCTTTTTTTCGTAAGGATTTTATTCTAAGTCCTATCACATTGTTCACCTCTCTAATTGAACTAATTGTTCTCTTTGAATTCATTTTAGCACAAAAAGTTCTTTTGTGCATTGACAAAGAACAATTAGTTCTTTAATCTGTATTTAGAACCAATTGTTCTTATGGAGGTGGGATAATGGGAAATAAAATGTACGATTCGAAAAAAAACTTATATAAAGAAATTGCTAGCTATTGCGAAGTAACTGAACGCTATATTCGAATGATTGATCAAAAAGAAAGAACTCCATCAATGGAGACAGCTAGAAAGATTGCACAGTTTTTTGATAAGAGTGTAGATGATATTTTTTTTAGTAATAAATCGAACTTTAAGTTCTTTTTAACCTCGCTCTGGTTTGAGAATAATGAAAAATAGATTTTGTCACGAGCAAGTTAAAGGTAGTGAGTTCGGACCTTCGAAATTTTAATAATGGAGGGATTGGATTAGAGATTGTAACAAGTGCAGAAGGTTTGTTGATGAGATATAGGTATCGCAAAAGAATTTATTGATTTTGACAGAATGAGAGAACTGTGAATGGACAGTTAAAGAATGCAATAAGTAAGTAAACAAAGGTTCGAAAATATGAGAGGTAGATACGATGGGGATTTTCCGAGTAAAAAAAGATAATAATTATTCCGTTATTAATAATACCGGTTTAAAGGATAAAAGACTTTCTTGGAAGGCGAAAGGGATATTAGCTTACATACTCACGCTTCCAGATGATTGGGTGTTTTATAGAGAGGAATTATCGCAACATGCAAAAGACGGTATAAATAGCTTAAGATCTGGAATGCAGGAATTAAAAGAATACGGATATATTAAAAGATTTCCTGTTAGAGATGAAAAAAACAAAATTGTTAGGTGGGAGACAATTATTTACGAAATCCCAATGGATGATTTTCCACCAGTGGAAACCCTACCTGCTGGAAATCCTGTTGCTGATAACCTACCGGTGGAAAATCACAAGCTACTAAATACTAATATACAAAGTACGAAAGAACTAAATACTGATATACAAAATATAAATCATCGTCATGATAATAAACAAAAATTAATCTCACAAAGGTTAATAAATGATGATTTTAAAATAAGTCATCAATTTTTAATAAAGAATAGAATTTCATTAAGTGAAATAGCGATTATAGAGCTTGGTGCATTTTGTGAATCATTAGGTAGTGAACTAATTGGGGAAGCAGTAAATAGATCGATTGATGAAAATGTACCAAAGTGGAGATATGTACGTGGGATTCTTAAAAATTGGGAAGCCAAAAAGGTAAAAACACTCAAGGATGTAGCTATGTTAGATGCACAGTTTGATCTTGGTAAGAATAAAAAACAATTTAGGTCAGGGAATACCAAGCGAAATGAAATGGTACCAGAATGGTTACATGAAAAAGAAGAAGTTCGAGAGGAGCAGCCTATACAAAATAATGAGTTAACTATTGAAGAAGAGTGTAAGAGATTAAAAACTTTATTAAAAAAATATAAATCATAATTAACATTTATAAATTTTATTAAATTGATAATAAAGTTTAGTTTATCTTTGATGATAAAAATAAAAGCAGAATTTTAATAAAGAAAATTAGGGGGATTGTTATATGTTTGACTGGCTCAAAGATTATCAGAAACTAGAAGAAGAAATTGCATATTTAGAATATAACTTAGACAAATCAAAAGCAGAGTTAAAGCGCTGGACTAGTGGGGACTTGCAAAATGTACGATTAACTGCTGAATCGGAAGGGGCTAAAGTAGAAGATCGGATTGAAGCTATTGAATATGAATTAGGACATAAGATGAATGAAGTATTTGATTTAAAGATTTTAATTAATAAGTTTACAGGATTAGATCATCAAATACTTAAAATGAAGTATGTTGATGGAATGACTTTAGAACAAATAGCGTTTGACTTGCATTATAGTACAGGCTATATCCGACGCAAACATGCTGAAATAAGAAAAATTGTCAAGTTTGTAGATGGGTTTTAATGTTACCTTTTTGTAGGATACATGCAGTGTACAGAAAGTATTGAAAAAGTGATTTATAGTAGTAATATAAGATTTCGACGAAAGGGCAACTATTTTTATGGTTGCTCTTTTTGTTGTGAAAGAAGGTGAGCAACATGAAGTTATTTTAAAAAATAAAGTGCATTTAAGTGTTAGTTGTACTTAGTAAAGTAAGAGTTTTATAGAAAAAAATAATAGGAAAATAAGGAGAGATTTAATAATGAGTATATTAGCTGCTTCAGTTAAAACAAAGAATCTGCCACAACAAGTGTTACGTTGGCAATCAATGGTAGAAAGTGAATGTTCAGCACAAGGTGTGTCTGAATTAGTTCCCTACGTACTTGGGATTATTATGGTGGAGAGTGGAGGAAATTCTGAAACGACACCTGATATTATGCAGTCTAGTGAATCACAAGGATGGGCAATGAATACAATTAAAAACCCAAAAGATTCAATTTATTACGGAGTGAAGCATTTAAAGGGTGCTTTTGATGATGCGAAGAAAAATGGCATTACAGATTTAAGTGCCATTGTTCAATCATATAATTTTGGACGAGCTTACCTTCGCTGGTTAGCTTCTAATAATAAACAACATTCATTACCGGTGGCAGATCTGTATTCTAAAACGGTTGTTGCGCCATCACTTGGAAATACGACTGGTGCTATGGTGAAATATAGTAACCCTATCGCTGTTGCTTACAATGGTGGTTATCGATATAAAAACGGAGGGAATTTCTTCTACTCTGAAATTGTTAAACAATATGTAGATTTTGATGGAGGAACTGGTGGTGGTGACAATAAGCCTTTACAACCAAAAGGACTGGGAATTGCAACGTCTAAATACCCAGAAGGATGGGGCATCAATTTATATAGTGGTCCTGGAAAAGATGCTTGGTTTACAGGTCATGTCATTAATACAAAAATGCCATATTTAATTATAGATGCTGCTTGGTATGGCGGGAATGAAAATATGCTTTGCTTAGGTTGGGAAGCCTGGGCAAAAGAAGAACACTTTGAAGTGCAGTGGTTTCACGCTTACTCAAAATATCCAGCGGGTTATGGTATTAACACATATGATGGTCCAAATGGAAATTATAAAGGAAATGTAGATGGATCTTATCCATATGGTGTTTTTGCGAGAAAAGATGGTTACATTGATATTGGACAAAACACATGGGTAAAAGAAGAGCATTTTAATGTAAGGTAATAACAAAGTTTTTTTATTATTTGATTTTAAATTATAAATTTTAATATATAGAAAAAATATAAAAGGGTGCTTTTTTAAGTGCCTTTTTATATTACGTATGAATAGAAAGGAAGATTATTATGGCAAAATTTATTTATCCAACAGATACAACGAGAGTAACAAGTGGTTTTCGGGGAAGCAGACCAGATCATCATGGGATAGACCTTGCTGAATCGGGCTATCATCCAATTTATGCAGCGGCTAGCGGACGAGTTAGTCGTTCTTATGTTTCATCCAGTTATGGTGAATGTATTATGATTGTGCACACTATTGATGGGGTTACATGGGAAACAGTATATGCCCATATGCGTAGCGGTTCTCGAACAGTAAAAGAAGGTGATTATGTTACACAAGGACAAACTATTGGGGTTATGGGGAACACAGGGGATTCTAGTGGTCAACACTTGCATTTTGAATTGCATAAAGGGTCTTGGAACGTTAATAAGAGTAATGCTGTGAATCCATTAGACTACTTAGGAAAAGGAGATGGTGGTGGTACAACTGATCCTTCTGATAAACCACTACAACCAAAAGGGCTAGGGATCGCAACGTCTAAATACCCAGAAGGATGGGGTATCAATTTATATAGTGGCCCTGGAAAAGATGCTTGGTTCACAGGTCATGTCATTAATACGAAAATGCCATATTTAATTATAGATGCTGCTTGGTATGGTGGGAATGAAAATATGTTGTGCCTAGGTTGGGAAGCATGGGCAAAAGAAGAACACTTTGAAGTGCAGTGGTTCCATGCTTACTCAAAATATCCAGCAGGTTATGGTATTAACACATATGATGGCCCAAATGGAAATTATAAAGGAAATGTGGATGGATCTTATCCATATGGTGTTTTTGCGAGAAAAGATGGTTATATCGATATTGGACAAAACACATGGGTAAAAGAAGAGCATTTTAATGTAAGATAATATCTTTAAATCTGTATGTATTAAGTAGGATGAAAAAACTTGTTATCATACCTCTTGAGATGAGAGTAATATCTGTAAAATGCTGGGCGGAATATAGAGTGAGATTTTTGAAAGAGCAACTGATGTAAAAGGTTGCTCTTTTTCCTTTTTGAATGTGAGGACCATAACCCATTATATAAAATGCGGCATGTATGAGCATTTAGTTTCTAGATGGACTTAATAATTCAATGGAATTTTACATGATAAAAAATAAAGAGAAAAAGGAGATGTTTAGTAGTGGAAATTAGAAGAAAATTAGTGGATCCAAGTAAATATGGTATAAAGTGTCCCAATACAATGACACCAGAATTCATCACAGTACATAATACGTACAATGATGCATCAGCAGAAAATGAGATATCGTATATGATTGGGAATAATAATTCAGTGTCGTTTCATGTTGCAGTAGATGACAAAGAAGCGGTACAAGGTATTCCGTTTGATCGTAATGCTTGGCATGCAGGTGATGGTAACGGAAATGGTAATCGTAAATCTATCGGAGTGGAAATTTGCTATTCTCTAAGCGGTGGGGATAGATATTACAAGGCGGAAGATAATGCAGCAATTGTTATTGCTCAGTTAATGAAACAATTCAATATACCGATTAGTAATGTACGTACACATAAGTCCTGGAGTGGAAAGCATTGCCCACACCGAATGCTTGATGAAGGAAGATTGGATCAATTTATTGAGAAGATAAACAAAGCATTTAATAAAGATAATAATAAACCACTACAACCAAAAGGGCTAGGAATTGCAACGTCTAAATACCCAGAAGGATGGGGTATCAATTTATATAGTGGCCCTGGAAAAGATGCTTGGTTCACAGGTCATGTCATTAATACGAAAATGCCATATTTAATTATAGATGCTGCTTGGTATGGTGGGAATGAAAATATGTTGTGTCTAGGTTGGGAAGCATGGGCAAAAGAAGAACACTTTGAAGTACAGTGGTTCCATGCTTATTCAAAATATCCAGCAGGTTATGGTATTAACACATATGATGGCCCAAATGGAAATTATAAAGGAAATGTAGATGGATCTTATCCATATGGTATTTTTGCGAGAAAAGATGGTTATATCGATATTGGACAAAATACATGGGTAAAAGAAGAACATTTTAATATACGATGAGAATAAAGAGCTACTCTATGAGTGGCTTTTTATTTTTAATCAAGTAAGAAGTGGGAAAGAGGTAGTAAAATGGATAGTTTACAAGAGGTGAAGGGTGATGTTCAGGAAATAAGGCAAGATATTAAGGATATACGATTAGAAATTAGAAGTTTAGAAATGCGGACGACAGGTAATGAAAAGGATATTATTAATATTAATAAGCAATTAGACAAAATCAGTGCTAATACAACCTGGATCCTACGCCTTATTATTGGTGGACTAATTAGTGCTGCTCTTACCTTCTTTTTGAAAGGAGGAGGTATGTAATGATTGAAATTACGGCAATGATTGGGGCTGTTGTAGGAATTTCACAAATTGCAAAAACAACTGGACTGCAAACAAAATATATTCCGTTATTTAATTTAACACTTGGCATTACGCTAGGTGTTTTATTTTTGTCTCAAGATATTAAAATGAATCTATTTCAAGGAATGATTATCGGATTGTCAGCTAGTGGATTATTTGACCATACAAAAATTATAAAAAGGGATGCCGATAGAAAATGAAAAAGAAATACAAGCATATTTTATCCATAGTTGTTGCTATTATTTTAGTATTATCAATTGAAACAAATGTACTTGCTGATAGAATTCTACTTATTCCTGATTTACCAAAACAACCATACCGTTATGGTGTTGGAGCTTATGAAGGTGTTGTGGCACATTCTACAGCTACCCCAGAGGCACCAGCAATTAATATTCAAAAATATGAGTCTCGTACATGGCGTTCAGCGTTTGTTCACTACGCAGTGGATTGGGATGAAAAGATTCAAATTGCATCTACAAAACATCAGGCATGGGGGGCAGGTCCAGCAGCAAATGCAAGATTTGTTCATATTGAATTGTGTGAGACAAGTGATCCATTGAAATTTAAACGTTCATATGCAAAATATATAGAATTAATTGGGGAAATCTTGCGAGAACGAAATATTCATCCCTCTAAAGGATTATGGACACATAGGGATATTACTTATAAATTAGGTGGAACAGACCATGAAGATCCACTGGATTATCTTCGTAGTCATGGCGTATCTGAGGCTAAGTTTCGAGCAGATGTTTTAAAGGTTTATAACGGAAGCACGGTTACAGTGGATACCAAACCACAAAAACCAAATGAAATATCTAGTACAGTAGAGTCGAATGGTATTGCATATATTGAAGGATACAATGTAAATCTCCGCTCTGGACCATCAATAGAAAATAGTGTTATTCGTAAGTTACAAAAAGGTGAGGCTTATAAAGTATGGAGTAAATTAGGAAACTGGTTACATCTTGGTGGTAACCAATGGATTTATTATGATTCTTCATATATTCGTTACCAAGGCATTGAACCTGCTACAGTAATTGGTAAAAGAGTTATTTCAAAAGTAAATAATTTACGTTTCTATGATTCTCCATTTTGGCAGGATAAAGATGTTGCTGGTACTGTAGATATGGGTTTAGGATTTATTATTGATACAAAGGTAATTGTAAATAATTTATCACAATATAGAGTGCACAATAGTAAAGGTAAAACATATTATGTAACAGCAAACGAAGCCTATGTGTATGTGAAGTGAAAGAGAGGATCTGCTCTACTATGGGGCGATCCTCTTTTTTTATTATGTATAAATTAGGTTTAATGGTGAAAAGAGGAGACTATGAATGGTTTTTGGTTTGGAAAAATATTCTTGATAAAACAACATTGAAGTGTTATATTAAGATTTAATAATGTTGTATTTAAAAATGGATTTTTAACATGATATAGATTTACTTAAAGATGCCAATTTTGGGAAAATAGTAGGTAAGGTATTAAGTAAAGAGACATAGTTTTTATATGGTTGTTAATCCTATATTATAAATTAGGAGAAATATATTAAGTAAGGAGTTTTTTTATGCTGAAATGGGCTAAGTGGATTGCCATGTTTGTGATTTTTATCTGTAGTATTTTAACTATCGACGCTCTTATTGGTAGCAAAAAAGGTATAAAGGCCATTACAGCAGCAGTTGAGGAATTAACCGCAGATGAAAAAAATATAGGAAATCAAAAAGAAGTAAAGCAAGGAGCCGAAACAAGTGATTATAAACATTTAGACAAGCAGCATTATGCATGGGTAATGGATGATTATTTAAAGGACCTATCTGATGTGGCGAATCGATTTAGCATTTTAGAGGCTGATGCAGAAATTAAGGGTACTATAAACAAATCATGGGTTTCAGATGTAGGCGATGTTTTCTATAAAATGTCTTATCTCATCTCTAGTGTACGATATGTAGAACCCCCAACAGAATTAAAGGGTCTACATTCATCTATTTTAAAGGCGATGGATAACTTGCAATTTGTTATAGACAATTATGGAGATGCTGCGAGCCAAACAGATTTAGCGAAATTAGGCAAATGTTTAAAATCGTTAAGAAGTGCTAGGGATACAATAGACGAGTCCCGTAGTGAATTATCCACTTATGAATAATTATCATAAAAACCAATTAGTATTACAGAACATCCTCAAAAGTATATATGAAGTTTAGCGTTTTCTTTGCGGTTAAGGAAACAGTAATCTCAAAGGTTTCAATTCTAATGCTTGGTACATGAAAGAGGATAACAAGCAAGGAATGGAAGGCAGGGAAGATCAAAGCTGTTGAGTTCATGGACAAGGCTGGCATGAAGAAAGCGATATTTTAAAAGAAAATGAGGGAATTCGAGGAAATAAAATCATTAAAATGATATAAATAGATGTTATGCTTTTAGTATTTGACAATGCAATCACAGTCATTAGAGAGGATATAGTAGTCTGTGTAGTAACGAAACCAAAACTTAAGTTAAGTATTAGTGGACATAAAAGACCGATTTTGAATGTTATGATGTCCGCTAATGCTTATAGCGTGATTTAGTTCTATTGCTATACCAAGGCCATCATCGCCATACTGAATAAAGTGAACAAAATATAAATTTGATTCATAAGTCGGAAGAAGGCATCTTAGGGTGTCTTTTTATTTTAGATTTTTTTAGAAAATATTTGAAATATAATACAACAAATTATATTATTATTTGTATATGATTTCTAATAATTCTGAAAAAATATAGGAGGAAACAACAATGAAATTAGGAAAAATAGTATTAATTGGAGCGTTAACATTTAGTGGGTTTACTGCAGTAGAAATGAGTAAGCCTACCTCACAAGCAGCTGCAGCTTACTCAGATCCACTTAATGATGATTGGGGATTCAAAACCATTATGGATTTACAAAATTCAGAGGAAAGTACATACCAACCTGATTGGAAGATTGGGAATTTAATAACTGGTGATACATTTTACTTAACACAGCACTTTGGTAGGGAACATTTTGGTGCACAAATGAAAATTTATAAAATCCACACAAATGGTACCCTAGAACGATTCCAAACAATAGAACCAGAATTTATTCCTGGAACAGAAATTTGGCAAACACCTATCACAGATAGCTATACAAGTGGTAATTATGTCGCTGTAATTAAATATCGTGGTGAATTCACGTATTCAAATCAATTTACAATCAATTAAGGATGTAAACACATTAGAAAAAGGCACTTGAAAGAGGGCTTTTATAATTTCTCAATAACTGCAACTAATTAACGTGTTAAAATAATATTTGAATTAGAGTCCAACACATATTATTAAAATTAAATTGGTTCAAGTCGGAGTAAGGCACCTTAGGTGTCTTTTTTATGCATAAAAAATCCTCATCTTCCTATAGAAAAGATAAGGCCTTTATATATTATTTATTATCCAATTCATCAGTTTTATTATAAACGCATTTAGCTTCTCCAAAAAGACCACCGGTGTCCCATTCTCCACCATAATGAGCACATTTTAAAGGTGTACGATCGTTTCGCATACTTGGATTTTTAGGTGATTCATAGCCATCATTTACAATACTACCAACAATACATATCCCTCCAATTACAAATACCACAGCAACAATTAATAGTGTCTTCCCATTAGGACCAGTAACAATGTCGTTTACAACTTCTTTTGCTTCTTGCTGAGTTTCACCTTTTGAAAATAATGAAAGAATAATAGATATGATAAATATGAAAAATAGCACAATTATAAATACCATTACTTATGACTCCCTACTATATGTATACTATTAATTTCCTTATACGTTTTAAGCTAAGGTATCTGAAATCATAATGATAATAAATATATCCCCCCGATTAAAAGTGCAGCAGCAACAATTAATATTATTACTCCATCCGGACTATTAAGAATTTCTTTTATATGTTTTTTTGCTATTTGCTTAGTTTCTCCGCTTGAAAAGAGATAAACAATAGAATGGAGAATTAGTAAGAAAAATGCCGTAATTACCTCTAACATGGCTTATGTACCTCCTAATATATATGTACCTTTAATTATCCAGTAATTTTCTTGCACCTTGTATCAGCCTGAGTAACTGGAATGCTTAGTTCAATAAAAGCCAAAGGACAAAAATTACTCCTGTAACTGCTGCAGATCCAAAAAAACCTACCAACATTTTCCCCTCAGGACCATTAATAAGCTCTTTTAAAACTTCTTTTGCTATTCGCTGACCTTTACCACTTAAAGATATCGAAAGAATAAAGAATATTACCACTAATACAAATGAAGAAATTATTAACTCCATGACTTATGTACCTCCCCAATACATGTACGCTATTCATTAACCAATAATTGCCTTATATATTATATCAGCTAGGGTACATAAGATATAGCAAATTATTTATATAAATCATTTTATTAATTGGCATCGCATTACTATAGAGGGCTCAAGTCGGAAGAAGGCATCTTAGGGTGTTTTTTCTTTGGTCCATTACATTCATTGTTAACTCATTGATTTTTTATGTTCATTTGTTATAATTATTACTACAGTAGTATTACAGTAATACCTTGGGTATATAATAAAAGAAGAGATGCTCGATACATCTCTTCTGGTAACTGTTGCCGTAAGGCGGGTAGTTATTAAATAAAGTTATTTTCTTTTTCTAGAACTTCCCTTTTGCTTCCGACGGCGTAGGGAGGTTCTTTTACGTTTTTTGCTAATATTACTTACCAGTTTGTTTCCATAACCGGTAACAAGAGTTGTCAAAAATACTTTCAACAAATCTTGTAGCAAAGACAGTAAATATTCCATCATAGGAGTCACCTCCTTTCCCTCTACATAAAAAAAGAGAAAGGACAGCAACCAACCACCCTACGTCATACAGTTAAATCTATTCTATCATACTAGTACAATCTCACCAATATAAACAAGACCACCATTATTGATAGTCGTTTTAGGTATATTTAGAACAATTAATTACAACATTTTTATAGCAGGATTAATATATAATAATTTCGCCTTATGACCTTTATCATAAACTATTACAGGGTATATATTTTTTGTACCACGCTTTGTTAATGCATTTAACCTTCGTAGGTGTTGAAGGTTTAGAATTATTGTTTAGTATAGTCATATCATTAGAACATCCTGCGGTATTTAGACAGAATGTAACTAATAAACACCATAGTAATAATTTATTCATATAATCACTTCTAATTCTTTATTAGTTAACATTTTTTCATGAAATACGTTCTTTACTAATTTTACATTACATTAAAGTCCAGGAAATATTCTTCTACTCATAAATTGTTACATTTGATTAGGAGGGGGAACTCTGTTAATAATAAAAGTCATTCTGGTCGAAGAAAGGCATCCTATTACTGACAAAGGTAAAACTGTTAGTTCTCTAATTCTCCCAGTTATTATGTATTTGATGTATGTAACACAGGAACTAATAGCAGAAAATGAACTGAAAGGCACATAAATAGGGGTAATCTAGAAATAGATCTTCTGGTTATTTATTATACTATAGTTTTTTTTACAAAAAAAGGTATGTGCAGAGACTAGATTAGTGAACTACCCGCCACTTAACGTCCTAACGGACTGTTTGAAGTGGGGGCTTCTCGGTTAGTCGTTACTTTTGGTAGCTAACGAATTCGTCCTAAGACAGCCGAGCTAACTCCCTTGTTCCAAGGGTTATTTTATTGCTATCTATGCTAACGCTAATAGGCGTATTGCTTCATTTTTGATATTGATAGCTGCGTTATAATCTCTATCGAGATTTACACCACATATACAAGAATATACTCGCTCAGACAATGACATATTTTTCACATTTCCACAACTGCTACATGTTTTTGTGGAAGGAAACCATTTGTCTATTTTCACAAGTTGTTTGCCTTGTTCGTGTAGTTTATAAGCTAAGAAAGAAGTGAACATACCCCAAGCATTATCAGCGACACTTTTTCCAAAATGAAGTACTTGCGACATTCCTCTCATATTTAGATCTTCAATAGCTACAACATCAAAATGAGTAGCTAACTCTTTAGACTTATGATGAAGGAAGTTCTTACGTTGGTTCGCTACTTTTTCATGTAACTTAGCTACACGGGTACGTTGTTTATTCCAACGAATAGAACCTTTTGTTCTTCTTGATAATACTCGTTGTGCCTTTGCTAATCGGTCTAACATTTCACGATAGAACTTAGGATAATTGGCTCTCTCACCCTCAGAACTAACGTATAATCGATCCATCGCAAAGTCTAATCCAACAACTGTTTCTACTTCTTTTTGTACAATCTCTTTTTCGTATTCAGTCAAGATAGACACATAGTATTTACCAGTAGATGTCATAGAAATCGTACATGACTTGATTACATGGTCTTGTGGTATTTCTCTATGCTGCTTGATACGTACCATTTTCAGTTTTGGCAATTTGATATGACCGTTAAGCAATATAATATTTCCGTTCACTACATTCGTTGTATAAGACTTTCTGTCTTTTTTGCTTTTGAATGTTGGGAAGTCATTTTGACCACGAAAGAAATTCTTATAGGCAGTTTGCAAGTTTAGTTGAGCATTTGCCAATGCTAATGAATCAACTTCTTTTAACCACTCAAATTCTGCTTTGTATTTCGCAGGAGTGGGAAGCTTTTGTTTCTTGAGTTGTTCCTTATCATCTTTGTATTTTTCGTACACTTCTTTTCGTTCAGCTAACATTCTATTATA
Organism: Bacillus cereus group sp. MYBK227-1; assembly: GCF_051916325.1. NCBI lineage: Bacteria > Bacillati > Bacillota > Bacilli > Caryophanales > Bacillaceae > Bacillus > Bacillus cereus group sp. MYBK227-1. The sequence goes on from NZ_JBQAGK010000004.1 coordinate 119,439, forward strand.
CACGAAACGTACACAACCGAAGGTTTTACGCATAAGATGTGCTTGTTCTTCTGTTGGATACAAACGGAATTTATACGCTTTATTATGCTTTGTCATATCATTTCACCTCACTTTTCACCTTGATTTTCAATATATGTTTTTACTACGTCTATTGGCGAACCACCAGTAGTTAGCAAGCAAAAACTTCTTGACCAAAACATCTCTTTCCAAAGTTTCTTTTTCACTTGTGGAAAATCTCTTTTAATAAGTCGAGAACTTGCACTTTTATAAGCATTGATGAATTTTGTCATTTCTGTATTAGGGTGTGCCTTGAACAAAATATGAACATGATCTACATCATGATTCCATTCAACTAATGTGATGTTATAGTTTTCAGATAGTCGAACAAACATATTTTTTGCATAGTCTGACATATCATCATCAAACACGTTTCTTCTGTATTTCACGACCAATACAAGGTGATAATACAACAAGAATACTGAATGGTTATTACTATCTAATTTCATTTATATACCAGCCTTTATCATTTATAAGACTGATTATATCAGAGGCAAAATAAAAAGGAAAACCTTTTGGCTACGCCAAACCGAAATTCATCTCCCACCTACCGTTGGGCTACGCCCTTCACACGCTTGAGGAAGGAGAATTCTTTCGAAAAATTCGTTAAAATTACAATGTAGGGGGCTGGGGAGGGAGTTAAAACAGGGTGATAAAAAAGAGTTTTAGAAAATATACATGTGACTATTTAGAGTATCATAGGTGTACTAATATTGTTTTGTATTTTAAGTTAAAATACTATAATAAATCTTTCTTCTTTAATTTATAAAGAAATTTCACCTTCATTAGCTAATAATGTAGGGCCAATCCATATGGAAAACATGTCCAAACCTTTACCTGAACATGGCCATGTTTATACTTTCAAATTCATGAAGTCTAAACTTAGTGTGATCAGACTGAAAACATCCTCATAAAACCTAGTTTTAGTCATTGGTTTAATATGAATTATATTTCTTTACAGAAAAACTGCCTGCAAAATCTTAGAGATATGTCTAAGGTTTTGCAGGCAGTTTTTTATATACTCACTACGGTAGAGTTACACCAATTTTTTCACGCTCACTACGGTAGAGCTACACCAAATTTAATCGCCATTCTTTTAATTTATATGATTGCGAAGGTGAATGGGTAAGAACTTCGCTGAATATGTGCCTGTTCTTTTAATTTATATAATTACGGAGGTGAAACAGAAAAGAACTCCGCTAAATTTGATCTTTGTCTGCTATTAATATAGCTGATTGTATTGGAAAAAGAACTCCCGTCTATCATCGGTTTTCTATGAATCGGGAGGTGATGTTTTGCTCACTTACGGTAGAGCTACACCAAATTTAATCACCATTCTTTTAATTTGTATGATTACGAAGGTGAATGGGTAAGAACTTCGCTGAATATGTGCCTGTTCTTTTAATTTGTATAATTACGGAGGTGAAACAGAAAAGAACTCCGCTGAATTTGATCTTTATCGGTTTTTTATTTAGGTGAGCGTCTCCCGAAAAACAGCTCCTGTTTTTACTTCGTTTAATTGTTGTTTTCATTATAAAGTATTAAGAAGGGAAAATGCAATAACTTTACTTAATTTAACAACTATTATATCATAACATAATGTATAATGAATATGCAAATAAAATAATTTACTGTGATTTTAGGGCAGCAAAGTTTGTGTTCTATATGGTTATTGGAAATTGGAGGTCATTTTTTCGGTATGAGGATTTTTGCCATAATAGCTGTAATTATTATAGGACTAATCTTTTTTAAAACAATAATGTTGCAGATACTTGCACTTTTAGCGCTGATCTTCGTGATTATAATTGGAGCATACTATCTATTTCAATTTCTTTTGGGATGTATAGGACTAATTGTGATAGTTGTTGGAGCTATCATGGCCCTTTCTTTAATCATATATGCAGTTACAACATGGTTTTAAACAATGTAAATATAACATTTCTTAAAACTATTTAGTTTTTTTGGCATTATACCTTATAGAAAGGAATGATTCAGTATGCATGAATCATGTGGGGCATAGAGATGGAAAATTTAAAAGATAAACTTTGGGGAATTTTAAAAAGCTCGATAGGACCTGTTCTTTTATTTGCGATGGTTTTTGTATTTGTTATTGATTGGAACGACTTAAAAACGATAGATTATGTTTTTATTATAACAACTATCTGTTTTGCAGTAGCCACACTACTTAATATAGTTACGACAATTATAAATGAACGATTATAAAAGCGAGGGATTAAGAATGTATGAATTAAAAAGCGAAGAGGATATTAAACAAATTGTAATTGATCATGTTTTGACAACATCAGAGGTATTGGAAATATTGAACGTATCTCGTCCTAGATTGAATGAGTTAGTTAAGAAGGAGCGGATTATCCCATTAAAACAAACGAAAAATATGAGTTTGTTTTGGAGATCAGAAGTGGAAAAGCTAAATGAAGAACTGGCTGTATTAAGAAAGAAATACGGTCCCAAGGCATAAGGACAATATAAATCGAGCTGTTACAACATGGTTTTGAAACATGTAGAAATTAATCGTTCCAAGTTATATAGATGATTCAACTATACGCAATAGAAAGGAATGATTTAGTATGCTGAATCATGAGGGAAAACAAATGAGAAAGTTAAAAGATAATTTTATTAGCTTTTTAAACAGCAGGTTTGTAATTATTCTCATGTTAACAATAGTTTTAGTATTCTTTGTTAACTGGAATTATTTAGGGATATTAGATTATGTTGTAATTACAACAACTACTATTTATGTATTACTTCTAGTAATAAGATTAATTTTAGCATTTATTAAAAAACGATTATGAAAATAGGTGATTAAGCATGTATGAATTGAAAAGTAAAGAGGATATTAAAAAATTTGTAAATGATTATATTTTGACAACATCAGAAGCAATGGAAATAATGAATGTAAATCGCGCTAGGTTAAATGTATTGGTTAAAAAGGAACGGATTATCCCATTAAAACAAATGAAAAATATGAGTTTGTTTTGGAGATCAGATGTAGAAAAACTAAGTGAAGAACTGGCAGTATTAAGAAAGAAATACGGTCCGAAGGCATAAGCGCAAATATAAATCTATTGGTTACTACATATTTCTGAACAATGTAGATATTAATTGTCTAAGTTATATAGATTATTCAATTATACCTCTGGAACTATAAAGAAGACCCATCCGGTTAGCGTCATATTTGAACAACTGCTCAGGATTTTCAAGCTGCTTTCGGACTAAATGAAGGTGATGAAAAGTACATCTCAAGTATAGATTTGTAAGGGCTGGCCTTAGCTGCTATTCAAGGTTTTAATGAGAAAAATGAATAACTCTAGGCTGAAAATGCTGAGCTGCATATGATATTAGCTAACCTTGAGGAACGTATATTGGCTCTAGAATCTAAGAGATAAATCAAAGGAAGTAAACAAAAGGACCCTTCGTAGGTCCTTTTGTTTGTTATCATCGTAAACTCAAGCTGTTCTGATGCTGATGTAAAAAATGTAAAATTTCCAAACCGAATTTCCTTTAGCAGCCTGTGGACTCATGAATAAGGGGGGATTTAAATAGGTACTCCATTATTAGGCTGGTGCTTCCAGGAGAGCATTAGAAAATAGATTGCATAGGAAAATAGGAATATGGACTTACGGGATATGAATAAAGTGGTCTTGGATTTTTATATTGCTGACATATTGGTTTACATTCATAACTATATCCTCCCTGAGATTGACACTCCCACATACATTGTTCATAGCTATAGCTAGAAGGTACCACAGGTATTGGTTGTTTTAAGCCAAATGTTGGATGTGTAGCCCCATGATATTTACTACATGGAACTTTACATTCTTGATAAGTCCCACCATCAGGTCCAGACATGCAATCGGTCATACATTGTTCATAGCTATAGCTAGAAGGTACCATAGGTATTGGTTGTTTTAAGCCAAATGTTGGATGTGTAGCCCCATGATATTTACTACATGGAACATTACATTCCTGATAAGTTCCTCCATCAGGTCCAGACATACAATCCGACATACATTCATTATAGGTGATACGATACAAAGACAATCACTCCTTATTTTTATCTTTATCGTGTTTTATTTTTCTAGTTATTGTATTTAGTTGTATAATTTTTAGGTGATTGTCCATGCATAATTGGGGAATTGTCTTACATACATAGTACGGCTTATGATGGTGCAGGATTTAAAGAGTGTAACCAATAAATAATTTAAATGTGAACTAAAGAATGGAATTTTAAATGATCACTATATCATCTTAAATATAAAAGCATACTTTTATATTTGCTTATAGATTAGAAAAGTAGTGTTCTATAAGTGGGGAGTCTCCATATGACAACGTATGTTTGTCCAGTTTTAATATGGATAGTTTTTAATAAAACCGCTATTTAAAAACAAAAAAGAGCGCACATATACATATGCAGCACCCTTTAAGATCAGATTTTTGAGAGAGGAAACAAGATATTATATGTAGTGTATTTTAGAATGTTGCAATTTACTATCTTGATAGTCTCCAGACAGTTTTTTTATGCTTACTACGGTAGAGCTATACCAAATTTAATCACGATTTTTTTAATTTATATCATAATGATGTTGAATGGGGAAGAATTTTGCTGAATTCTATCTTTATCTTTTCTTATGCAGCGGAGCTTAATTTGAAAAACAACTACTGTATTCATTTAATTAATGTAGTTATTTGCAATTCTAAAAATTAAAGGAATATTTTTTTGAAATGTATATGTGAAATGAAAAGGGGACTGCTCAAGTTTGAGTGGCCCTTTTTTTAATAGAACTAAAATATTAAGGTTGCTTTTTATTAGCAATGCACGGGAGACTACTAGGAAGGTTTATAAAAATGTAAAGTTAAATGTTTGTTATTTTATATTAAGTTTTATTGATATATTTATAAATTGTAATGGTATAATATTTTCTAGACTCATAAATTTGGAGGGGAATTGCATCATGGAACTAATTTATTTATGGATTAAGGAATATGGAAAGTTTAAAGAAACAGACTTTTATTTTCGTAATAGCTATCAATTTGATTACAATACTGTATCCTACGACCTGCATATCAACAATGGATTAAGAGAAAAAATGCCAAATGATTTTTTTGGGGAAAATATATCTAACCTGAGCGTAATTGTGGGCGATAATGGAGCTGGAAAAACAACTCTTCTGAGATTCATTATGGACGGAATTACTAACACTATGGATTTGACGGGTCCATTTATTGCAGGTTTCTATGACCGAAATCAAGAAGAGTTAAAAATATATAGCCATAAAATGCAAATTAGGAATATAAATTGTAAAGATACGAAGGTTACTCTTATGAAGGAAGCCACTTTTGAAGATTGGATAAGTAAAACAAAATTTGTTTATTTAAGCAATGTTTTAGACATTCATGATTATTCACAAGAGAAGCTGGGGAAGGTGTATGATGCGTCTGTAGGAGGATTAGTGAAAAGAGATTATAAAAAAGCAGTAGAAAATCACTACATATCTCATGACGCAAATCAGATATACAACTTTTTTAATAATGAAATATACAGGCAAATTAACTTCTTATATCAATATAAGCAGGAAGAAATTAAAACTATCCCCTTCTTTGATATGCTAAATGATTTAACAGTTGAGATTGTAGATAATAATTTGAATCGAAAAAGGCTTTCAGAAGTTCTAAAAAAAGAACTTCAGGGGATGTATAAGGGTAGAAGTAGAGATGAAATTTCTTTAAATGAAGATAAGCTTAGTGAATTAATTTTTACGATTCATAAAAGGAAACGGATTACCTACAATTCAAGATGGATTGCCCAAATAGCAGATCATTTAGTTACAAATGTAATTAAAGAGATTGCAGAGCCAGTTACAACATCGGACAGTAGATACAAGGAATTAGATTGTCTTCTACGTGCTTATAAAAAATATAATGTCCAGGAGAGTATAATTTCGTACAGTAAAAACTTTTTAGAAAGGCTCGAGAAAGAATTAGAAAGAATAGACTCTCTTTACATTTCAAGTGTTACCCCTTACCTCGACTTTTTGAATTGGTTGGAGAGTAATGGAGTTGAGATGTTTGATATAAAGATTTATGATAGCCCGGCTACTTTGCTTGAAATTAAACTTAATGACGTAAACAAAGAAAGATTTGGTGTTTTTTTGAATCATTACAATAAGACGTGCTCTCCTTTTTATTTTTTAAATTTCTCGTGGGGATTGAGTACGGGAGAAAATAATTTATTAAACCTTTATTCAAGACTTCATTCAGTTTTAAAACAGGATAGGCAAAATAGTAGCCGAGGTGATAATGTTGTAAATTATTCTTCCGTGGGTGAAATTCCCTGCACAAATATCTTGTTATTAATTGACGAAGCGGATTTATCTTTTCATCCAAAATGGCAAATTCAATATATAAGCCGTTTATTGAATATACTAGATGTTATGTTTGAAACTTGTGAGGTACAGGTTATAATAACCACTCATTCGCCAATGATGCTTTCGGACGTTCCAAAGAGCAATGTAATCTACTTAAAAAATAGTACAAATGATTCTAAGAGTGAACACTCTGAAACTTTTGGACAAAATGTCTATACATTATTTAGGGATGCCTTCTTCATGGAACAAACGGTTGGAGAGTTTTCAAACGAGAAAATTCAACAGGTTGGAAGCGAACTTAATAAGTTGGTGCAGATCGTAACACATGACAAAATAGGAACTAATTATGCTTCGAAATTCAAATATTATGAATATATTACAGGTATAATTGGCGAAAAGGTGATTAGAAAGGCATTTGAAGGTAAACTCCAGCAGCTTCGGGAGGGACGTCGAACCGGAGAACTAAAGAGTGCTATCAGTATGTATAATAAATTGTCGCCGAAAGATCGTAACGAGTTAATTGATTACATCATCCAGACTAATGAAAAGGATCAGGAACTATGAGGAAAATTCAACTTTCTAAAAAGGCTGAGGATTTACATGAACAGTATTTTAGAGATCGGATATTACCACAGCTAGGGCATTCATATAGCCATACTCCTGAAGAAATAAGTGAATTAAAAGGGAAAATGAATTTGACATTGAGTGATTTAGAAATTCAACAAAAACTATTTAATGAACATCAATGGTTAATCCGATACATTAGGAAGGCATACAAGACCTTCGCGAAGGGAAATTTAACGAATTTAAAAAGATTAGATCAGTCAATTCAACTAAACTGCCCCTATATTTATGAATTAATTCGTCTTGAAAAAGGAAAAAACTACTCTGCTCATTTGAATGAGATATTCGGTTATAAACAGTTTAAGGTAAAAGAGTTTTTTTACTATATCAAAAAAAAAGCTCTTCAAAATCTAGGGTTAAAGCGATATTCTTCTAGGGTACAAGAGGAAATCGTAAATATCCTAAGTGCCAATTTTCCTAAACAAAAAAAAGAAATAGAGGATTATCTTGATCCAAGGAATTTAGGAGAACTTCATGTCGATACGTGTGCGAAACAATTTAGAAAACTGAAGCAACTGAATATCACCATGGATAATTTTAAAGAAGTTGATATTTTTCAAGAGGAGTGGAATGATTATCATTTTGTAATGGAGAGCGGAATAAGGGTTTGTCCTTATTGCAATCGACAGTATATTACCCCAATCCTTTCGGACAACGGAAAGATGCGCTCAGATATCGATCACTTCCTACCAAAGTGTTATTATCCTTACTTTTCGATGTCTCTCTATAATCTTGTACCGGTATGTAAATCATGTAATCAATCTCTGAAAGGGGATCGAAACTTTACTTTTACCAACATCAGTCCTTATAAAGAGCATATTGGGGATTATTTCAAATTTAAAGCTGATGAGCTTACATATGAAATATCTATGGAAGTACCAAATCATTTAGAAGCGGTGATCCAGCATCTGGATATTTTTAAAATAGAAGCACTATATAATTATCATCAAAATCAAGTTGAGGAGCTTGTGAAGAAAAGAATAGCCTATCCAGATGATTACATCCATGACTTGTACAAAAAGAATAAAGATTACTTTAACAGCGAGCTTGAGATAAAACAAATTCTAGTTGGATATATCGGAGACGTGAACAGGATGAATGATGAAGCTTTTTTGAAATTTAGACGGGATCTTGCCGAACAGCTTGGTTTTATAGGAGGATGCGGTCAAAAAAGGATTGAAGGTCTAAAAAAGTTAATTAGGGGAACCTAATTGACACCTATATGTATGTGAGTTTCTTTGCTTTCATTATATATACTCCTTTTGTAAGAAGCGAATTTAACCTACTTCATTTTTGTTCCAGATTTTATTTTCATTACTATTACGTTTGTTTGTAACTTTTATATTTTGTTTTAAGGAAATAGGAATCATTTTACCGCTAGGACACTCTGTAGACTTTTTTATAGCTACCTTGTCGGATACTTCTTCCACAAATTGAGGCAATACGAAAAGGGAGAAAAAGATTCAGTACATCATGGGACAAACAGTTTATTGATTTAGGAGCAGTACGTGAGAAATCTCAACCTTATAATCAATCAGAGTGGGTCATCTATATAAATAGGTGGCTTTTTATAAATTAACTACCAGAATATTTTTGAGAGGGGGAATCAAATAATGAGACAAGTTGTACAGGAATATTTTTCTCCTAGCCAACGATACAAAGTGCAAATTATAAGACGAAAAGATGATTTGTACACAACAGAAGTTTATAGATGGATGGAGGATTGTGGATATGAATTTTGGAGCACTATCAATCAAGGGTTCTCTTTAATTGATAGTGAAGAGCATGCACAAAAGATAGCTATTGAACAACTGAAGGGGTGTTCTGGAGAAAACTTAATTCAAATGCCTAAAAGAATATAATTAATTAGAATTAAAGTAATTATCGAGTCAGAGGCTATATGGAATGGGGATTTATGGTGAATTTGAAGTTTGTTGCGTTCAATATATGGAGGTTGTTGGTAGATTAATGGGGTTATTAAATGAGAGATTTAAAAGATAACTGTTGCGCGGGTATAGAAAGAAAAAAGAATACTTAAGTGTATATGGTAAATAATGCATATCTATATTATCATATAATATGTTATCATTAAAATTTTTGTATAAAAGAGGAGAAGTAAATTTCATGAAAATGCAAGCATATACAAAAACCATTCAAGATATTCTAAGTGTAAATAAGAGATATATTATACCTAGATATCAGAGGGAGTATTCTTGGAAAACGAATCAATTAAATGAGCTTTGGGATGATATTGTAGATAATATTGTATTGAGAGACGGAGAGTTAAGTACGAGTGAGTATTTTATTGGTTCTTTAGTAATGGTAGGAGATGACAAAGATAGTAAATTAGAAATTGTTGATGGCCAACAAAGGTTAACAACAATAACAATTTTACTATCAGCATTAGTGGAAGCATTTAAGAGCGCAGGGGAACACAATTTAGCACAAGGAGTTTATAGTTACATAGAGGCAAGAAATCTAATGAATGAACCATATTTTAGATTGATTACAAAAACATCTGAACCATTTTTCCAAAGTGCAGTCCAGCATTTGAACAAAGAGAGTCGGACACCAAATAATCAAGAAGAAAGTAATTTATTAGAGGCTTATAAATTTTTCTTAAGAAAATTACAAATAAAAAATTTAATGGTTCACTTAAATGAAGAGAAAGAATTGAAGCTTTCAGTTGGTGATAAACATCAATATATTATGTGCTTAAGTGCTATAAGAGATCAGATACTTGCTTTAGAAACAGTATATATTACTGTAGCAAATAGGTTTGAAGCATATACAATTTTTGAAACATTAAACGCTAAAGGAATGGATCTATCTACAATGGATCTAATAAAAAATAAAATCTTTCAGTGTCTACCAGCTAATCATCCCTCAGATATTGCAAAAGAAGGATGGGAAGAAATAAAAGGAAATTTAAGAGAAAGAAGCAGTAATACGAATTTATCGACATTCTTTAGACATTTTTGGATCTCTAAATATGAAAAAACAACTGAGGCTAGAATATATAGATCTTTTAACAAAATAATTGATCAGACTAATGAAAGAATGAGAGAATTTTTAGAGGAGTTAAAAATAGAGTCTAACAATTATAAGTTAATTACTAAGCCGTTAGAATCAGATTGGCCACTTCAAGAACAAACTGAAATTTATTTATCTCTAAAAGCACTAAATAACTTTAAAATTAGTGCTGCAAATAGTTTGTTGCTTGCATTAATTGCAGGATATAAAGCGCAGCAACCTACTGTGAAATTAAAGCAATTAAAAAAGTGTGTAAATGCAATTGAAAAATTTCATTTCATTTTTTCTGCTGTATGTTCTTCAAGAGCATCTGGTTTAGAAGTTACATATTCTAGATTAGCTAGAGAGTTAAGGGAATCAAATAGTACAGAACAAAGCACCTTTATTGTAGAAGAATTACTTAGTTATTTAAGAGAGAGATTACCATCAAAACACGAATTTATAGATAAATGGTGTCAACTTGAGTATACAGATGAAAATGAAAAAGATAAAAAATTGATTCAATATGTGTTCTCTAAATGGGAAAGTCATTTGCAGGATACGAATGAATTAAGTGTATTAAACGTAACGCTAGAACATATTGGTTCTCAATCTACTCATAATGAAGTAAGTTTAGGAATGATGGGGAATTTATTACCTCTATCCGGAGGGATTAATAATAGAATAGGCAATGTGGATTATAAGAGTAAAGTAAAAGCATATCAAAAATCTGCTCTTAAGACTGTTGAACAATTTGTACAACAATATGAGAAGGAAGAAAATTGGACTCATGAACTGATTTTAGAAAGAACTAATGCAATGGCTGAGTATGCATATGATCGGATTTGGAAGATCTGAATTAATTAAACTCTAGTAAAAAAGCTTCTTCTAATACTAAGCGAAGAAGTTTTTTTGCTGTAAAGAGCTATAAATACTAGCAACTTGAATTCTAATGCCAGTTCCAGTACTGATGGTATCATTTATTAAAGGAAAATGTATGAATTTTTATAATGGCTGGTGCACGGGTACGGTGAGACACTCACACTACTGAAGGGCAATGACGATCTACAGGATATTTTTATACCTTGCAGATTATGAGATAAAGAGATTTAAGAAAGGAATGTGAAAAATCTAGTGGATACGAAAGAAATACAGAAAATCGTAGAACATGTATTAAAAGATATAAAAAAGGAAGTAAAAGAAGAAGTAAAGAAAAAGGTAAAAGAAAAGATACCTGAATTAAAAGAGGAGATTCAAATAGAGGTAAAAAAGGAGATTCAAGAAGAGAATCAGGGTGAGAAAAAACAAAAAAATAATAGTAATATTTTTACAGATATAATGATTCTAATATTATATCTTTCTATTAGTATTGTTTGTTTTTATATAATAAGTAAAGTCTTTATGTTTCTAGATAATAGTAACATCGTTTTATTAAGAATTCCGGGTTTTATGATGGTAGTGATAGGATTAGTCATTGGTTGTTATAAGATAGTTATTAATTTTTATAGGTTAAAGCAAAATAAAAATACAATGTATATATATGGTCTTTTTGAATTAGGATTAGGTATGATTACAATCTTAATAGCAATGCTTAGTGCTATCCCAAAGGAAGAATTCGGTTATATCTTAAATTCTATAAAAGTATATCTATATTTTTATGGTGGTATATATGTGGCAGTTAGAGGATTAGAGACGATGAAAAAACATTATGATAACATACAAGAAAAACCTATTATATATAGAGAAGATATATCTAAGGAACGGAAGTTAGAAAAAATTTTATATCGAAAATTTAATTCTAAATAGAGGCAAAAGGATTTTTGGGATGGGATTAAGTGTTTTCTGTCTTGAGTTATGTCTTTGATCAATAATGAATAACATGCAAAAAAGATGGCTATATGATAACTGAGAGTGTATTCTAGGATGATTTTAAATGTTTTTCCAAAATATATAATTTGTTAGCTTTGTTATTATTTCATTAATTAAGTATTGATCCAAGAGCAAATCCTTCAGAAGATTTTTTTGATTTGTTTATATATTGATTTATATATATTGTAGTTAGCATTAATGATTTTTAACGAATATTAAAATTTAAGAAAAAGAATGGGAGAGAACTATGAAGAGTATAATTTTGCAACCTACCGGTAAAGAGAATTTTAAAGATGATTCTACTATGGCTATTGGAATAGATCTTAGTCAGATTCAACGCTTTATTAATAAGAAGGATTTCGAAGAGATATCCAAGATATATAAGGATGGTAAAGCTTATTTGTGGGGAGATAGACCTGGAGTTAGCAATGGACGAGAGTGGAATAAGATAAAAATAGGAGATATAGCATTATTTTATGGAAAAAAGAAATTTTTCACTTCTGCTACAGTAACATATAAAATACGCAATTCAAATTTAGCAAGGAATCTTTGGGGAGAAAATAAAGAAGGAGAAACATGGGAGTATATATATTTCTTAGATGAAATAAGAAGGCAGTCTATTGATATTGATACTTTTAATACATTATTAGGTTATAAAATAGACAATACTATAAGAGGATTTAGATTATTAGATGAAGAGAAAAGTGATATTGTTATGAATACCTTTGACTTTGACAGTACTACACATGTACCTGCCATTACGAAAGAACAAGCTGAAAAAGATCTTGAAGTTGTTATAAATGAGCTAGAACAAAACAGCTCCATGGAACGTGAGGTTACAAGAAGAGCAAGAAGAGAGCAAAATATAATACGTGGGTATTTATTTGGCACTAAAAAAACATGTAATTGTGGTATTTGTGGAGAAGAGTATCCAGTAGACCTATTGGTAGCTGCTCATATTAAAAAGAGAGCACACTGCTCCAGACAAGAAAAATTAGATATAAAGCATATCGCTATACCAATGTGTAAATTTGGATGTGATGATTTATTTGAGAAGGGGTATATCGGTGTCCAAAAGGGAGAAGTCATTAGTTTGGTGGATACGAAAAATTTACCGAAATCTGTAAGAGGTTATATTGAAAATATTCAAGGAAAAACTTGTGATCGTTGGAATAAAGATAACAATAAATATTTTGAGTGGCATACAAACTTTCATATCAAAGGAATTTAAGTTTACATGTTTAATAGAATTTTGAAAGTTATATGTTGAAAGTATTAAGGGGAGAAACGAAATGATTACTTTTTTTATCAAGAAAAAAAGACGAAGAGAATGGTATTCATTCGTTGAATACAGAGAGTATGAAAAGAGCGGTATCTATACAACCGTAGCATTTTTAAGATTTTTTATGGATTTAACATTTGCATTAGGGCTGCCTTTTTTACTCATAGATTTCTCTGCAACAATAGGTCCAATGCTGAAAATTGGGGTAGTTACGGTTATTTTAGAATTGATACATAAATCTATTCATGCTGACTACGTATATTTTGAAAAAGATACAGGTCATAGGGATTATGAAGCGAATTCAGTGAAGAAAATAAACTTAGAAAAGAAAAGCGATAAATAATTTGTAAGTAAAAAGAGCATCTGTAAAAGGTGCTTTTTTATTTGGGAAAATACGAAATATATCCAAGATCCTGTTTCTAGTAGAAGAAATATTAATAAAATTAAAAAATCTTTCAAACTATTTTCTTTGATAAACAGATAGAGGCAAATGAATCTAGGAAGTGCAAAAGGGGGAGACATATTGGCAATGTTAGCACTGATACTAGGGGATGGTTCTTACGTGGCAAACAATGATTGAAAACGCCCTAGTCATCCATGAAAAAATAAAAAAGCTCAAAACCAAACGAAAACACCCTGCCAGACGTAAACAAAAATGATCTTGAGTGGAAGAGAGAAGACCATCTTCTTTACTTGTATTTAACTATATATAATTCCTTAGATTTTTGATAAGTATCCATCATATTGACTTAAACCTCAAAAAGGGACTGCTATTAGACGAAAAAGATAAGGTTTCTTAAGCCTAATATGTTTCCACATTGCTATCAAGATAATAAACGAAATACCTAAAATGAGAAAATTGATATCCTCAAGTGAAGGTTTATAATTTTTTGCCTTGAGATCCTTTTACAACTTTTAAGTTGATGGATATGTGAATTCTTTCTTCCAAAGAATTCGATATCTACAGAAAGGGATTTAAGGTTATTGTAAGGTAAATGAAAGTTACCTGAAAGAATCTCAGTTTAATATAAAATTATGAATTATCACAGGAGGGATGAAATAATGTTAAAGAAACTGGGAATAGGTTTAGTAACTTCCATAATTTTGTTGAGTACAAATGGTATTGCTGATGCATCTACTAACAGTGTACATGTAAAAAATGAAATGATATCTAAGAGCACAAAAAAGTGCAGTGACTGTTGGCGTGTTGGTCAATCTAGAACAGAAGATGGAGTTGCAGCAAAGCATACAACAATAGATGGAGAAAAAGTTGTCAAATATACAGTACAGGGCAATGGAAAGGTTAGAATGGATGTCATTGGTAAAGGATTTGCTGAAATTAAAGTAACTAGAGAGAATGGGAAAAGTGTATATTATCAGTTTGAGGTAATTTAATTAGTAATCAAATATAGTTTCTCATTTTAGAACGTTGCCTTCCTATAATTAGGAAGGCTTTTATTATTACATAAATAGGATAAAATAATAGTTCGCTAAATTGGCTAGGAACATAACTAAAAATGTCAGAGGAAATTTAGTAAATTGTTTCACATGAATCATCTTCTCTTGTTTGGATTAATACATATTAAAGTTTATTCTTTGCTTTTCTTTTATAAGAAAAAATAATGTATTTTTTCATTTTATTTTAAGGAGTATTTTGTTTGCTTAGCTTGATAGCAATGTGGTGTCCCACTTATCATTATGACATTTGCAATGGCTAAAAATGAATATAATAAGATATTCTATGTAGAATAAGAAATCTTAATTAGTTAAATTAGAATGATTTCTATAATTTAGATAGGTGAGATGAATAGGTAGTTTAATTTGAGCTGCCTATTGTTATAAATTTGCGAATGGCTCCCAAAAAGAAGGGATCGTTGGCGTACCACATGATAAAGTGACAAGCTTTAAAATGTTTGCCTTCGTCTAAATACAAGTTATACACACATATATTGATTATATAAAGATATATATTACACTAATATTATGTTAAAGGTGGCGAATTGTATCATGAAAGATTTTGTTCTCGAAAAAGAAAATATTATTCGTAAATATGGTGAATGGACCGCTTATGATATTAAATTAACAGATACTCTATATACAAGAGATATTCGACAACCAAATCCTGCATTAAAAAAAATTGTGACAATGATTCAAGATATCACACAATGTGATTTTAAAAATCTTCGAATCTTAGATTTAGCTTGTTTAGAGGGGCATTACGCTATTGAGTTTGCTATGCAAGGAGCAACTGTTGTAGGGATAGAAGGAAGAGAATCAAACATACAAAAAGCTATATTCGCTAAAGATTTATTAAGGTTGGAAAACTTAACCTTTTATCAAGATGATGTAAGAAATTTAAGTGCTGAAAAATATGGTCATTTTGATATTGTTTTATGCTCTGGTATTTTATATCATTTAGACTGCTCAGATGTATTCCCCTTTTTAGAAAAAGTGTATGAAGTATGCAAAAGGTTTGTAATAATTGATACTCATATCACTTCTACTCCTAATGTATCAGTACTTTATAAAAATTATGAATATAAGGGACACACAATGCTAGAACACTCTGCTAATTCATCAATAGAAGAACGTTTAAAATCAAAATGGGCATCATTAGATAACGTTACTAGTTTTTGGATGACAAAATCCTCTTTATACAATTTTTTAACGCGAACAGGTTTCTCTTCTATAAATGAATCCAGAAGTTTAGTTCAAGAAGGTAGGATTACTGTTGTAGCTTTTAAGAAATATCCTATAGAAATTAAAAGCTCTCCTGAAACAGAAAAATACATTGAACCCGATTATTTAGAATGCTAAAAATAACACGTTTAAGTTTAATATCCTAATCAATTAGTATGAGGTAACACTATATGTCATTCAAGCTAAAATCTTAAAGTATCCCTAAATAAAATTATTAATTTTTCCAAAATCAATTTATATAAATGCAACGCGTTGTTTCCGTTTTGGGGCACTATAAAGTCTTAGCTTTATAGAGATGGGATAGCACCACATTGCTATCAACTTAAAGAAATACTTCCTAAAACAAAAAATGAAAGAATAATAAAAAAGCTTATCATTACGTGTTAAAGGATAAGCTTTTTTATTTTAGTGTAAATATAAGTATTGAAATTCTTTTACTACTCTCATAATAAACTTAAAGATGCTCTTTTCAACCTTGTAAAATTAACCCTTCATTATTTAAAAGCTGTGATATACCAAATAGCAACAACATTTCCATTTTTATCTAGTACCCTACCTTCAGCTGCTCCTTCTTCATATGCTGTTACTACACCAGTTTTAGGGTTTACATAAATTTTGTTTTCACTAAATAAGACATATTTGTATTGTTTTCCGCTTGGCGTCATTGACCAAGGTTTCCCCACTTTAATGTGCATAAATTCACCTTGCAAGTCAGATACTTGATAAACTGATTTTGTTGATTCTGGATTGTTTACTGCAGCGTGAGTTTTAGTAGTAGCAAAAGTTCCTAAACCTCCAATTCCAATGGTAGCTGCTAACGCAATTCCAACAAGTTTTTTCATGTGATAATGCCTCCTTTTTTAATTCATACCTGTATATTAAACGGTTAGTCTTTCATGTCACTTTCATTTATCTTACAATAACCTTAAATAGATTTTTGAAAATTCCGACTGATGCGAGGGAGAGTATGAAAAAAAATATATTAATTGTTGATGATGACAAAGATATTATTGATCTTTTAAAGCTTTTTTTAGAAATGGAAAATTTTTTTGTTGTAGAGGCTTCAAATGGTGAAGTTGCCTTAAAGTGTCTAGAAGAAAATCATATTGATTTAGCTATTGTTGATATTATGATGCCTAAAATGGATGGTTATCAATTAATTAAAAAGATTCGTGAGACGTTACAATTCCCGATACTTATATTGTCAGCCAAATCTCAAGAAGTAGATAAAATTATCGGTTTAGGGATTGGAGCAGATGACTTCATTACAAAGCCATTTAGTGCTTTAGAAATTATAGCTAGAGTTCAAGCTCACCTTAGAAGGTCCTATGAATTTAATGATAAGGCTGTAGAAGGTAAGGAGAAGCAAATTCATATGGGTGATTTAGTATTAGATCATCATTCTTGTACACTCTATAAATCAAGCGAATCCATTTCTCTCAGTGCTACGGAATATAAAATCTTAGCACTTTTTATGGAGGAACCAGGGAGAATATTTACTAAAAAACAAATTTTTGAAAGTGTATGGTCCGATTATTACTGTGCAGATGATAATACGATTATGGTTCATATTAGTAGACTACGAGAGAAATTAGAGGATTCTCCTAAGAATCCAGTTTATATAAAAACGATCCGGGGACTTGGGTATAGATTTGCTAGGAAGGAAGAACTTTATGAAAAATAAAGTTTTATATATCTTAATTAAAAATTACGTTATATTTGCACTAGCAATAGGTTTCACGGTGATAATCTTATTTATATTTTTGATGTACCAAACAGAAAAGCAACTAGGAGAGCTAAATAATCTAAAAGCAAGTGAAGTAGTGCGTGAAAACTTTGAAACTATTAATGCAGAATCAATAGAATCATTTGGTGGTTGGGTAGAAATTCTTAATGAAAATTTACAAGTTATCTATACCAAAGGGGAAAAGAAGGATAAGCTTTTATCATATTCACAAAGAGAATTTACTACTTTATTATTTGATAATGATAAGCTTCCTTATTATTCATCTGTAGCAACATTTGTAACGAAAAAAGGTGAAACATTATATTGCCTTGTTAAGGTTCCTAAAAAAGCAATAAAGTATGAATATACGTTTTCTGATAAAAATGAGGAATACGTATATGTTTTTTATAAGATATTTTTTTCTACAATTGTTTTATTTTTTGTATTTTTCTCTATGAATGTATATATATTTAGTAGGCAAATTGCTAGGAAAATAACCAGGCCATTGGATAAACTAGCAACTGGATTTGAGGAAATTGCTAGTGGGAAATATGATAAAAGGTTAAATTATGAAACATATTTTGAGTTGATGCAAATACAGCATTCGTTTAATGTAATGTCGGAAAAACTCGATAAAATAGAGAAAGAGAAGAAGAGGTTGGAAGAAACCAAGCAAAAGATGCTTGTAGATTTATCTCATGATTTAAGGACACCAATTACAACCGTTCAAGGTTATGTTGAAGCCTTACAACTAGGGATCATTACAGAAAAAAGTGAAAGAGAAAGAACTTTGAATGTAATATATAATAAGATTCGAATCATTGCGATATTAACTGAAGATATTTTTGAACTGTCTAAATTAGAGCATTCTGATTACCCTTTTGAAGTACATCCAACTGATGTATCTGAGTTTATTCGTGAATTGCTTGTAGAATATTATGATTTATTTCAAGCGAAGCGCTTAATCCTTCAATATCAAATTCCCTTTAAAGAAGTGATTGCTCCAATTAACAACAGGTTATTATACCGGGCTATCTCTAACATAATATCTAATGCTCTACAGTATAATGCGGCAGGTACGACCGTTTTTGTATCGTTAATTGAAGATAAAACCAAAGTATATATAAACATTATAGATAATGGAATTGGAATACCTGAGGATATGAAACAAAGTATTTTTGATGCATTTGTTCGAGTAGATGATTCTCGAGAAAATAATGGGGGATCAGGTCTTGGATTAACTATTGCTAAGCATATAGTAGAAAAACATGGAGGGAGCATAAATTTAGATAGTACAAAGAAAAAAACACATTTCTGTATTTCTTTACCTAAATGCAGTGTGTAAATACCTTATGAAAAGTGTTAGTAAGTTAAATGGTTGAATAAAGAGAAAACGCACGATTTAGTTCCTTTAAATTTAACTCTGGTTCATATAAAATTGTATAAACATAGCAACTTAAAACTGCTCTTCTTTTTGTTAAACTTCGTGACTTTATCGGAAATCTATATTAGCATTTATGTATATGAAGTAGGCATAAAAGGAGATACCATATGAAAATAACAAAAATAACATGTAGTATGATGTTTAGTTTAATACTATTAACATCATGTGATATATCGGATAAAGAAATTGAACAAAAAGCTCAAAGTTATACAAAATCGCAGTATGGTTTTTCTGTTAAACTAAATGAAGTTGACATACCGGGGAATTATAAAGATTTACTGGGTCCAGATGTACGGATAGCTCATGTACAACAGAAAAATGAACCGTATTTGCAGTTCCAGCTAACATTGGATGGACGAATCTCTCCAAAAGTAGATAGTGATAATTATAAAATCAAAAAAGAAGCGAATGATGTAAAAGAAAAGTTCAATACATATTATTCTGGAAAAGAGAATAACGATCTATTTACGTTTGAACAAATGTATACGGGAAATATCGTTTTTGATAAAAAAGAAGAAGCAGAAAAAGAAAATAAAAATGTAAAGAAATATGTTACGGCAGTTTTTAGAAGTAATATATTTTTGGATGTAAACAATCCTGTGCATATGGAAAAATTAGCAGAGCTGGCAAGAAGTATTCAAGAATTTAATAAGACAAATGGAAATAATAAGAGTAGCGTGGAAGATATAACGATCCAGTTGCCAAATGCGGATAAGGAGCTATTACAGAGCATTGCAGTAGATTATATATTAACAGCTGATGATGCAAAAAAAGCTCTTGAGAGAAAAGAGCATTATATGGAAGCTTTACAGCTTATGAAATAAAAAAGGGGCTCTTTTCGATTTCTTGTTTTATCATTTTAGTCAAGATAGTTCCTTTAAAATCTGGCATAGGTAATCAGTACGATTAAATGGGAGACATTAGTCATTGCTTATCGATGGTAAAGTAGACGTATATCATTTAATAAAGAACCCATGCAACAATACAAATAATAATTTGTATGTGAACGTAAAAAACACCAAGATGGCTCTGGAGAGGAGAGGGGCAGTCTTGGTGTTTTTTAGTTAAGATTACGATTTTTTAAGTGATTTTCATATTCTGTTAACCACACTAACATCAAGTCCTTTAATTCAATCGTTTCAATTTTGCAAGTGCGTTCCTCTTCCAAATATAGGTAGATAATCTTTGTATAAACTGATCTTATCTCTAAATCAGAATTGTTATCCCATCACCATCAAGTTAAAGTTTTATAATGTCCCAAAAATGAAAAAACACGATTCTACTCGTAGAATTATAGGGATGGGTAGTATATTTTTCATTTTGTTTTGCTAACTTGATGTTAATGTAGCGTAACCTTAAGTATTTAAAAATTAAAAAATTCCCTTAATCATGTTAAAGGGAATTTGCTCACGCAAATGATCTGTAAATCAATTCATTTTTGATATACAGATCATTTGTATGATAATTTTTATAAATAATTGCTAAATAGTGAATTTACATAAATGCTTTTAGAAGTTCTTGAATTAATGGGATTGCTCCACCTATAAATTTTAAAACTGCCATTGCGATTTCCATAGTATTCTCTCCTCTTTTTTCGTATTAAGATGTGATAAATCTTTATAATCTTATTATAGTAAGCGCTTACAATTATAACAATACATTTTTGTATGCAATATTGCATACTTATACATTAGATCTCTATTATTCATTTTTTAATGGTACTATAGCGAGGTGAGAGTCTTTAAGGGTTCTACTTAATAGGAGGAAATATGGAAAGAGTGCAAGCGATTTACAGTAATCGAAAATTTAAGAGTTGGGTTAAACAGGTATTAGCTGTAGGAGGAGTAATAGGGTGCTGCTATTTGGTGTTATATGTTTTCTGTTTCTTAGTTATTATATAAATAGTATACAACTAAACTAGTAGAGTCTTGCCTAGAGAGGTAAGGCTCTTTTATTATAGTACCTGGAGATGAGCAAACTACATACAATACCTCTCAGGTTATTCAGATCACTTTGTAGGGTTCCTTGTTTAGAACACTAATTCATATCATTGAAAACAGAATTCTATTGATAAAAAATATGTTTTTACTAAATACATACTAAAAAGATAAGCATAAATTATATTAGATTTTGGCAAAATCTTTTTGGATTGGAAAAGGATTTAAATCTTACTTATAGATTTGATTCCTTTTTATATACCATAATCCTTATATTGCTACGTAAATATAATACAGTAATAATGATTTAAAAGCAAGAATTTTAGTAGCGGTACGTTCACACATCCATCAACTGAAGATTGTAAAGTGACCATTAAACAAAAAAATTCTTTTTTGAATTGATTGATAGTAAACAAGAAAGGTTAGCAAATCAACAACTAAGAGATTTCTTCAGGTAAGCTAATAAGGAGTTATTACAGAACATTGCAGTAGATTTTGCATTAACGGCTAAGGATGCAAAAAAGGCCCTTGAAAGAAAAGGGGAATATATGAAAGCTCTACAGCTTACAAGGTGAAAAAGAAACTAATTTTAAAACTGTTTTTAACATTTTATTCTTGTACCGGAAAAACATAGGGGTTAAGGGTGGTAGTTTACAATTAATGAAGGATAAGCAAAAATAACTGTTAACAATATTAAGTGCAGCATCTTAATTGTAAAATCTTTTATATTCCTGCAAGTACAATTCCTGTTAAATAAAAAATTTTTAAGTTAATGGATGTGGAGTCTCGCCACATAATAAAAAGGTAGAAATATATTTAATATATTCCTACCTTTGATTTTATTGAGTTTAGCATCTATGATCTAAATATCACAGAAGGTAGTTTTCTTTTATACTTCTATATCTTTCCCTTCTGCTACCACTGTATCTCGCCACAACACAAGTAGTTTTCTAAATTCAGAGGTCTCAATTTTACATTGGTTATTTGGAGCACTCATAAATAAGTTAATAGCACTGGTGTAATTAGGTTCAATGTAGACTGCTGCTACGTTCCCTTCTATTTCATATTGCGGAACTTTTTGGTCTACTACATTATCTAAAATTTGTATATACTCATCTACTTCATCATCTAAAATATCTTCCAAGAAATGAGAAATTATAGAAATTTCCTTTGGCAAACGTATTCTTAATCCGCCAAGTCCATCACGATAAAATTCGTATGTATATTTCATTTTTTACCTCCTAGTATAAACAGGATATGCTGTTATTATCTCATTATTTTGTATAATCATTTCTACTTTAAATCCGTGGGATGTTTGTCCTACATATCTAACTGTATCAACTTGAATCTTATTATCGTATGCTTCTTTGATAGAATCAAGTACCTGTACTCTATCCCAATCCTTAGGGAAAAATGAAGAAAGCGCGTTTTTTGTTTCACCGTCTACTTTTACTTTTGCTCTATATACTCCCGCGGAATTTGGTGCATGGGTAATTCTAACTATTTCTCCTCCACCCATCATACTTTCATGGTGATATCCAACAGCTTTTAGTCCCCACCATTTTTGTTTTAGTTCCCCGTGAAAAAGGTGCTCCATAAGTGATGAATCAAAACTATACGGAACATTGCCACCATTAGTTCTGCTACTATTAATTCTTCCACTACTAGCAAATTGATAGGTAGAGAGTTTTTCTTCAGCTTGTTTAAAGTCTGGTGTGTCAAATCTAGATCGCAAACCATCTCCACCAGCAAAAGCAAATCGATCTTTTAATGGTAAGTGGCTTGAAATATAAGGTGTATCACCTGAAAATGTCGTTAACTTTACAGAGCCTCCAGGGGAAGTTGCTTTTCCAATTTGACCTGCTCCTTTATCTCCAATCCATCCTAAACCAAACTCCATAAAAATATTTGCTCCCCATTGCACCCATACCTGCTACTGGCATAACTTGCTTCGTAACTTCAGTATTTGTTCTAATAGTTCTATTTCAACTACATCTGTTGAAGAGATCCTTAATTGAAATTCGGTAAGAAAAGCTTCGTTCTTATCATTAAGAGCTATCAATTCCTTACTAGAAATATTTGATACATTGAAATATTCTTACATGGTATAATTTTCTTGATGATTTTGGAACTAGAAGGGGTTTAAATGATGGGAAACTTTCAAAGTAATTATCAAACGGCTACACAAATTGCTACACAAATGAAAAATGCATCGGATACAATTCAAGGTGCAACAAATCGTTCTATAACAAAGGCGAGCCGTACTACACTATCTGTTAATGCTCAGGCCCAAGAAGTGAATCAACAAATGCTAGATTTGACTAGACAATTTTGTGGGGCCTTTCAACGAGCAATTGATAATATTCATTTAGTAGCTAAGGATTTTGAAAGAATGGATAATGAACTACAAAAGACATTTCGCTAATGTGGCAACCTACGATAAAGGGAGAAGGGTAGGGAGAATACGATGAGTCAAGATGTGGAAAAGCAAATAAATGAATTTAATCATGAATTACGGATAGTATTTGAAAAACAGGATCGAAATCAAACAGAGATTCAAATCCAGAGACAAGCAGAAATGGACTTTCACGAATTGAGAAATCGAAATAATCGTTTATTTAATAGGATTTTAGAAACATGGCATGGTGATAAAGATGTTTCTCATTTTTTTATGAATAAGCTTCAAGAGTCGCAAAATATTGAGCGGAAATTAGCATTGGAATTGGAAAATCAAAAAGAAATATTACTTAAAGAAAGACGCAATCTTATTGATTTAGAAACTGACCTTACCTATCGGCAACAGCGATTAAAAAGGGAGGACAAAGCATGAGTTTAAATATGTATTTAGGGGAAGTACAAAATCAGACCCAAAGCATGAATGCTGTTTGTGTCGCTACTATCCAAGCTATGGAGCAAGCAATCCAATCAATTGATACCTTTGCAACTGATACAGTTTTACAAGGGCAAACATATAGTAGTGCAAAAATATTTTTTGTCCAAACTTTTCGTCCTTTAGCACAAGGTATCATTTATTTATGTGAAGAATTAATCCGTCAAAATGATGCATTTCCAAGCGATTTTCAATCACAAGTTGCTTCCACAGATGTCATTGAACAAGAAATAAGAGAGCAAATTCAAGAAATTAATCGAATGATCTCAAGTATAGAATCGATTAGTATTGCTACAGTGTTGCCTGGAATAGATGCCATGGTTATTATTTTAGTGGAGATGAGAAAAAAACTGCAAGAAAAATTAGAGCATCTATATGAATTTAACTATACGTCCAGTAATAACTACAACACAGCTCTTCAACTCGTGGCTAGCCTTACTGCCGGCCTTGCTGAAGTCCAAAGCGGGAAAGGATTTAGTCCTGTAAGTGGTACGTTTAGTACACAAGGATTAAATATGGATTGGACCATTTCGATCCAAGAAATTGCTGATGAAAGAAAACGTCAAGTTGATAATCTTTTAAAGGAAGGATCAATGGAAGAGGGAGCGGTGTGCAAGAAACCTCCTGAAAAATCTACTTCTGAAAAAATTATAGATGGTATTTTAGAAGGTACGGGTCAAGCAGTTGAAGATACAATAGATGGTGTTGTGGCACTTGGTAAATGGGAAACATGGGAGAACATGGGGTACGCTTTTACTCATTTAAATGAAACCTTACCTGCTATGTGGAACACATTATCAGATTCGTTTATTAATGATGTAATAAATGGAGACGCTGAAAGTCGTGCTAAGTGGGGAAGTTATGCTTTTACACAAATTGGACTTGGACTTATTGGTGATAAGGGGATAAGTAAAGTCACTACATTAGCAAAAGGAGCAAAATTCTCCACAGGAATGTCTTCTTTCGTAAATAAATTGCCACTGACGGATCGGTTGGCATTTGCAGGTGCAAGTGGATTTGGAAGCAATCAAATAAAAACATTTGAAGTTTTACGCAAAGCTCGTGAAACATTTATGTTTTCCAAAACTAGTGGAAGAAGTAAAGTTAAAGATGTTCAAGAAGTAATTCAGGAATATGCAGATAAGGTTCTTGATAGAGTAGAGGTGAAAAACGAATATCCTGATTCTTATACAGCATCTCAAAAATTACGTGCAGAACTTAAAGATGCAGGAGTTGACACACCTCCATATCCTAATGCGGCACATCACATAGTACCTTGGAATGATAGTAGGGCTGTGGAAGCTCAGGAATTATTACAAGAGATAGGGATAAGTTATGATGCTGCGGTCAATGGGGTGTTTTTACCATATAAAATAAATGATTATGTAACTACTGAAGTTTTACATATAGGTAGCCACTCAAAAGAGTATATAAGAGAAGTAACAGAAAGATTGAATTCTGTTATAGAAATGGGTGGTACTCAAGCTGATATAGCTGAAGTGTTACATGGGATAAGAAGAGATTTATTAGAGGGTAATTTGCGATTAAATGAACCCAAGAAATAACTATATAAATGGCAATAATAAAGGAGAATATATATGAAGATTTGGCAATTAAAAAGCTCGACTGATGATTATGAAACCTTTCAATTATTGAACTATGAAGAGGATAAAAAATATTTTAAAACTAGTTTTAATTCTATGGTAAGTTTGTCAGGTTCATGGACGCCTAAGTTTATTGAGGTAACAGATGAAGGAAAATCAAGCGATTCTCCTATTTTTTGGGGAAAGTCTGGTGTACAAATAATTAGTGAAAAAGCCAAGAATGTTTTAGAACCTATAGTAGGAGATAATATTGAATTTTTACCATTAATTCATAAACAAACAAACAAAAAATACTATGCTATGCATGTTTTAAGGGTGTTGGAAGCACTTGATACTAATAAAACAATCTTTGATAAGTTAAGTTCAGGTTTAATAATAGGATGTAAAAAATTTGTATTTATTCCTTATGTTGTCCAGCACGAACCGATTTTTAAATTGAATATAAATGGGAAGGTACACCCTAACTATCTTTTAGTATCAGATCAATTCAAAAATGCAATTTTAGACAGTGAATTAAAAGGTTTTCAATTTACTGAAGTGTGGGATTCAGAAGAGGGTGCGTAAAGAAATCTAATTAGATTAGTAATATGAACCCATATCTAAGAGAGTAAAAAATAAAAAGCTTATGCACTTGTATAAGCTTTTTATTATGAATAAGTATAGTAATTTATATTCAAGATATATTTTAGAATCACAAAGTAAATAGTAGTAAACGATTTTTTGCTACGTAATAATTTAGTTACTTTAGAAGATAAAAGAATAGTTAAGGGGAATAAGCATGAAAATATGGGTATTAAAGAGTGTATTAGATAACTATGAGTCTTTCCAGTTATTAAATTTTGAAGAAGACCACAAAAAATATATTGATGGAAAAATAAATTCGATAACTCATTTAACAAATTCATGGGGAAAAATATATATAGAGTGTATTGAAGGAGATAATCATAGTGATTTCCCTAAATTTTGGGGAGGAACTGGTGCACCAATGATTAGTGAAAAAGCCAAGCAAGTACTTGAACCTTTAATAGGCGATAATGTTGAATTTTTACCACTCTTACGCAATTCAACTAGTGAGGTATATTACTTGATTCACGTGTTGAATGTACTAGATGCAATTGATGGAGATAAAGCAATCTTTAAAAAACTAATTACAGGCCTTATAGTAGGCTGTGAAAAGTTCGCATTTGATTTTAATATAGTTCAAAATGAAATGATTTTTAAAGTCTACATAAATGGAAAAATTCATCCGACGGTTGTCTTTATTTCAGACGAGTTGAAGGCTCTTATTGAACAAAGTGAATTAAAAGGTTTTGAATTTATTAAAGTGTGGGAATCGGAAGAGGGTGCCTAAATAATCTAATAAAATGCCCCTATATCTAATAGATTAAAAAATAAAGCATTAAATTCAAGAAACTTACACTATCGAAAAGAAATATAACTATTAAATTTACCATATGCATAAGTCAATTATAAGATCAGGAAAATTCAAATCTGTGTGAATATTATCCATTTTTGTAAAAGACATTCATTGACACTTATGTATATAAGTAACTATACTCATTACATCAAATTGAATGTGTGATAATACGATTTCATTCTTATTACAAACATGTAAATATAAAAATAGAAAATCTCAATTTGATAAATAAAATGGTAGAGGTGTTTATTTTAATGAAACACAAATTAATTGCAACAGGTATCCTTGCAGGAGCTATATTTTCCAATTCTTCTAATATTTTAGCAGATACTCATAAATTCCCTGATGTTCCTACATGGGCTGATAAATCAGTTAACTATTTAGTTGATAAACAGGTATTAAATGGTTATCCAGATGGAACTTTTGGTTCAAATGACTCTTTAGACAGAGCTTCGGCTACAAAAATTATGACAAAAGTTTTAGGTATAAAAATTGATCCTAATGCAAAACCATCTTTTACAGATTCACAAAACCACTGGGCTACTCCTTATATTGCTGCTGCTGAAAAAGCTGGGATTGTTAGAGGTGAAGGTAATGGAATCTTCAATCCATCCGGAAAAGTAAATCGCGCTGCTATGGCTACGATGCTAGTAAATGCATATAAACTACAAAGCACACCAAATCATAACGAGCAGGTTAGATTTGAAGATTTAAAAGGGCATTGGGGAGAAAAATATGCCAATATTTTAATAGATTTAAAAATCTCTAATGGTACCGAGAACGGTTGGCAACCAAATAGATTTATAACACGTGCTGAAGCTGCTCAACTTACTGCAAAAACAGATATGTTACAACAAAATTTAAATGATGAAAAGGAGGTTATTACTGCTACCTCATATGAAGATTTAAATTTAACAGTGGCTTCGAAAATTACAGCTCAAGAGATTGATAGTTTTATTGCGAAATATCATTCGGATAGTCCTTTAGTTGGACATGGGCAAGATTTTATCAATGCGCAAAATCAATATGGCGTGAGTGCTCATTATTTAGCGGCGCATGCGATTTTAGAATCTGGATACGGAAAATCAGAAATCGCATATCAAAAACATAATCTATTCGGTCTACGTGCATATGATGGAGATCCTTTTAAATATGCGAAATATTTACCAAGCTACGGCGATAGCATTGCTTATAACGCTAATTATGTACGAGAAAGATATTTGGAAGAAAATGGTATGTATTATAACGGACCAACATTAACTGGCATGAACGTAAAATATGCATCAGATAAAGGCTGGGCTAAGAAAATTGCGGGGATTATGGAACGTATTAAACCGTTTCGTGTAGAAGACTATACATATGCAAAAAAATTACCCAAGAATCCTAAAACATTAGATGTCGACGCGTTATCTAATGAAATTCCATATAAAATGTATGCAGAGGGTTCAAGCTCAAATGTTGTATCATCAGCTACTTACTATCAGGTACCTTATCCATTTAATTTAAAAATTAAAAGTAGACCAGATGTAGCTGTCGAGGAGAATACAGTTGGTACAGTAACTCCTGGAACAACCATCTTTATTTATCGTGAAGATCCAAATGGATGGGTAGAATTCTCTTTTGAAGCGAATGGAGAAAAATACTGGACATTAAAAAGTAAATTAAGTATGTAATTAAAAAGATCTATTTCACTACTTTTAATCGTTTAGATTATAATCTCATATAATTGAGAGATAAGTTTTTTACTTTCTTAAAATAAAGTTATGTATACAAGAAAAGTTAGAGAATTATTTTCTCTAACTTTTCTTCGCTAGTATTTGAAATTAAAAAGATGGTGGAGTTACTCCAAATATAACAGTGACTTTGTTTAAAGAGTTGTTTTCCCATTTATGCTTTGCATAAGGTGGGATTTTAACACTATCACCTGTATCGAGAAGTAAAACCTCATCATTTAGATATAGTTTCACTTGTCCTTCCATAATAAATGCTATTTCTTCCCCTTTATGTGCCACAGGCTCCATAGATGAAGCAGTTTGAGGTAACAGATTCATTAAAGCCAATTCTAGTGCTCCATCTAAATTAGGAGATAATAGCTCATACGAAACATTGCCGCTTTCAGGAAAAGTTATTTTTTTCCTTTGGTTAGCTCTTACAACTAATTCTTCTGTATTGGTATCCTCTAAGAAAAAATTAAACAATGGAATATTTAATCCTACAGAAATTAATTTTAGTGTTTGTAATGAAGGGTTTGTGATTCCTTTTTCAATCTGACTTAACATGGAAGGTGTTATATCAGCTAACTCTGCTAAACGCTTACTCGTTAATCCGGCACCTTTTCTAAATACCATAATTTTGTGACCAACATTAATATCGTTCATATATGTAATCCCCTTTAAATAAGTAAATAAAATTAAATTATTATTAATTTTATTTACTTATACTTAATAAATTGTTAATATATACTTAATTATAATAAATTATGATTAATTTTAAAATATCATATGTACATATGGCAGCAGCTGCGAAAAAGTGGGAAAAAGATTAACTTAGAAATAAAGGGGCTACTATTTTTGAATATACAGCTGGTTATAGTAAAGCAGTAGAAGAAGGAGGAACATAAGTTAATAAGAATCAAATGTGCTATTTTATTAACCATGAAAAATCAAAGCAAGTATTTTAAGGTAATGCAGTAGTTGCTACTCGTCTGAATAATTGATATACAAATAAAAGTTGATGGATCGCATCCTCTATTTGTATATCTACCATGTGGAGTAGGATTTGGTGGAGTTTTGTTTAGTTTGAAAATTATGGTATGGGATCATGTACATGTAATTTTTGCTGGGCCTACCCATTCTCCGTATATGCTAATAGGTATGATGACCGGATTATATGATGGGATTTCCATACAAGATTTTTAATGAAAAGGATTCTAATAAGTAAAGGACAACTTAAGAGTAGACTTCAATGCTGTATTGTAAAATTTTTAAGGAAGTGAGAATAGTATGAAATCAGCTTTAAATAGTATTATGATCTCCTCGATTTTTGCAGTAGGAGGGATCCTTTCGCTTTTGTTTAATTTAATGGGGGATCAAGATTGGATTTGGAATTGGGTAGGGCTATTACTGGCATATCTATCTTTGGGTATTTTAATCGGTTTATATAATAAAACTGTGGATCATAAAACATTTCCTAAAATACTAAAAAGAACTTTGTTTATTTCCTTTAATGTTACTATATTAGGGATAATAATAGGGGTAACATACCAACTATTAGGAA
Source organism: Bacillus cereus group sp. MYBK227-1 (assembly GCF_051916325.1). NCBI lineage: Bacteria > Bacillati > Bacillota > Bacilli > Caryophanales > Bacillaceae > Bacillus > Bacillus cereus group sp. MYBK227-1. The sequence continues at coordinate 149,663 of NZ_JBQAGK010000004.1, forward strand.
AGTGGAATCTTACTATAATGATGTATTATTGGTTGATAATTTTATTACTACATTTGATTACTGTAATAACATTATTCATCCTAGTTTTCGAAAACAGTAATAGTAAAAATTATAGCCCACTATATAATTTTATTATACTTTTAAACATTTTCCTTACCTTAGGACCAGTATTATTTCCGGTAGTTTTAACTATTATAGGAAATGCCATGAACGCTAGTGCAGGGCACTAATTTTCACCTATATAGATTATTAAAATGATAGTCCAAAATTGAGATTGGTTAAGTTAAAAAACTTAATAAGTTAATAAAATAATAAAACTAAACGACTTAAAGTGGAATGATTTGATAGAAAGAAGTTTATAATATGAAAATTAAGCTTAAGAAAAAAAGAATTGTAAGTGTATTGTTGGCTATTACATTAGTAGCAATAGGGTATTACATGTTTCAATCTATTACGAATCCTAAGCTGGTAAATGCGGAAGAGGTTAACAGTGTTCAACAAGTGAGCAGTCTACCTAAAAATGAATTAAAAAAATCGATACCTAATCGTTTCGATGGTAAAGAAAGAAAAGTTGCATATTTAACTTTTGATGATGGACCAGGAAAATATACAGCTAACCTATTAGATGTATTAAAGAAAAATGATGTGAAAGCAACATTCTTTTTAATTGGCGATAATGTGAAAAGGTTCCCGGGTTTAGTGAAACGAGAGCATGTAGAAAACCATTATGTGGGCATGCATAGCATGACACATGATTTTAAAAAGTTATACAACAATCAGGAATATGTGAAGGAAATGAAAGAGGATCAATCTTTAATTAGAAATGTTATTGGAAACACACCGAAATTAACACGTCCACCATATGGATCAATGCCTGGATTAAATGATTCACTTCGAAATGAGGTGGTCGGAAATAATTTAAAAGTATGGGATTGGACAATTGATTCTCTAGATTGGAAATACAATAAATTACCTGTGGATGTAGCGGCCGCAAAAATTGTTCAAAATGTCTTAGCAGGTGCGACGTCTTCAAAAGAAATTGTTTTAATGCACGATATTCATCCACAATCTGTCGCGGCAGTCCCAGCAATAATAAAAGGATTAAAAGAAAAAGGGTATGAATTTGAAGCTTATGATGAGAATAATCATTTTCCAATAAACTTCTGGCATGATAAACGTATTTAAAAAGATATGTATGAGTTAAAAGACAATTAGAGTGGAATAAGCAATTCATATAGGGTTTAAATATTTATAAGAGCGTGTTTAGATAGATGAAAACACGCTCTTTTTGCTGGACTATTTTTTCATTCCTATATAAGCGTTGGATATTTTGTATGTTTGCCTAGAGTGAAAGGAGCTCATAAAAAAACACCATAATTCACGTTCTTCTTCATATATTTGTAACGCACTTATTTTGTGTATGTGGTTAAAACTAGTTTTTATGAAGCATATGCTTTAGCAACTGCAGAAATTCTGTATCACTTTTATCATCTTTTATATAATCCTGTTCGTAGTTAAAAATCATTCGTACTAACATAAAAGCTGTAAGTGGTAATGGTACCTTATGCAAAGCTCCTTGCTGATAACCTTTTTCGAGTAAATTACTTATCATGTTAATTGCTTCTTCTTCAGATTGTTTAAAACAAGTTGTAATTTCAGGTGAATGGTACTCTTTATATTCTTGAAAGAGTGTAGAAACAAACGGATCTTGATGATATTCTAGGCTGATATAATGAAGAATTTTTTGTATTCGAAGTAAAACATCTTTTTCTTCTTTATATAAATTAAATAATTGTGAGCGTTTAAGCTGAATATGACGCATATAGCAGTCGCATAATATTTCAGTTTTATCTGTATAGTAATAATAAATAGTACCTTTACCAACTTTAGCTGTCTTTGCAATTTCATCAACTGTTGTGTTACGGACACCACGCGTAGAGAACAGTATTGTGGCAGATTGAATGATTTTCATCTTTTTATTTTCTTTTTCTAATTTGATCATTGTCTACACCCTATCCTTGAAATATTTAGCGAAGTTTTCTGTCTTTAAATTCTGTATCAGTTCATTTGTATCACTTAATAGAAAGTCCTTTATTTGCTTCTTATAGAATAACATACACCATTATTATTTCTAGTATATAACTATAATAGAATGCAACTTTATAACCTAGGGATAAAGTTGAAAGTTTGAGGTAATAATTTTTATAATCGGACGATGAGAATTAAAGTGAAAGGGGACAGTGATTTCTTTCTTGAGTGAATTATTTGATTTTTTATTTAATTCATTTTATTATATAAACATGACTAAAAGATGTTTTTAGTCGGATTTTTTTACGGAAAACCGACTGATATCTGATTTTAGTCGGTTTCTATACTATTTGAGAGAAGGTAGACACTATGTGTGGAATTGCAGGGTGGATAGACTGGTCTAAAGACTTGTCTAATGAACAAGAAACGTTAAAAAAAATGACAGATGCTATCATTCACCGAGGACCTGACGCAGAGGGGCATTGGTTTTCAAAACGAGCGGCATTAGGTCATCGACGTCTCATCGTCATTGATCCTGAAGGTGGCCTTCAACCTATGCTGTATAAAGATGGAAATAATACGATTGGCCTTACGTTCAATGGAGAAATTTATAACTATCAAGAATTACGTAAAGAACTTGAGGAGAAAGGTCATGAATTTCAGACCAAGTCGGATACAGAGGTATTACTACACGCTTACTTAGAGTGGCAAGAAGATTGTGTTCAACACTTAAATGGGATTTTTGCTTTTGGTATTTGGGATGAAAGATTTGGGAAATTGATGCTTGGTCGTGACCATCTAGGCGTGAAGCCTTTATTTTTCGCTCAAAGGGGAAGCGCAATTCTCTTTGGTTCAGAGTTAAAAGTTTTACTTTCGCATCCACTTGTAGATGCTGAGGTAGATAAAGAAGGACTTTCTGAAATATTTTGTCTTGGACCAACACGTACTCCTGGTCATGCTATTTTCAAGGATATACATGAAGTGCGTGCTGGCCATTATATGACGTTTACCTCTAATGGTTCGAATACGACACAGTATTGGAAACTTGAAAGTAAAAAACATGTAGATGATATTGATACAACAGTCGAGACAATCCGCTCCATTTTACAAGATACGGTTAAACGTCAGTTAATTGCTGATAAACCAGTGGTATCTATGCTTTCCGGAGGTTTAGATTCCAGTGGTTTAACAGGTTTAGCAGGAAACGAATTTGGGAATAAAGGGGAACGTCTTCATACATATTCCCTGAATTTCATCAATGATGAAAAAGACTTTGAGCAAGACTTCCTTCGTTTTGATCGTGATGAACCTTGGGTGAAACGTGTGGCTGAATATGTAGGAACAAAGCATCATTCTATAGAGTTAGGATCAGATAGTTTAATAGAGTATTTATTAACTCCAATGCGAGCGCGTGATCTACCTGGAGTTGGAGAACTAGAAACGTCTCTTTATTTGCTATTTAAGGAAATGAAGAAAGACGCAACAGTTGCACTTTCAGGTGAATCCGCAGATGAAGTATTCTCAGGATATCCATGGTTCCATCAAGAGAAGTTTCTAGATGCAGAGATATTCCCTTGGAGTGTTAATTTATGGTATAGTACAGAAATTTTATCAGAGGATTTTAAAGCGAAGATTAGCCCTGAAAAATATCAAAAACAAAAATTTGAAGATGCGGTTGCTGAGGTTCCCTTTTTAGAAGGTGAAAGTGATCTGCAAATGAAGCAACGTCAAATGTCTTACATGTTTATTACACGTTTCTTGCCATTTATGCTAGAACGAAAAGATCGCACAAGTATGATGAATGGCTTTGAAGTACGAGTTCCATTTTGCGATTACCGGCTTGTAGAATATCTATGGAATGTCCCATTCGAAATGAAAAGCATAGACAATATTGAAAAAGGTATTTTACGTCGAGCTTTTGAAAATGTACTTCCAGAGGATGTACGTTATCGCAAAAAAAGTGCATATCCAAGCACTAAGGATGCCTCTTATCTACAAGGTATTAGTGATTGGATGTTACATGTGTTGAACAATCCTGAATCACCTATTTTGCCATTAATTAATGTAGAAAGAGTTCGTGCTATTGCAGAAGGAAAAGACGAAGTAATTTCAGGTAATGATGCAAGAGGTATAATAGATTATTTACTTCAAGTTAATAGTTGGCTTCAGGAATATAATATTAAATTAGTATGGTAGATGTAATTTTCAAATAAAGAGAATAGCTGAAATATTAATGACCTAAGTAAACCGCATTTCCAATGGATTAGATAGTTATCTAATAATTGGAGATGCGGTTTTATAAAAAATAATAATATGTTTATAAATGTAAAACCTACGGAAACTTTTCCTGTGGGTTTTTTAAGTAGTTTTTACGAAATTATGAGTGTTTTTTATTTTGTATTTCAATAAGTTCATCTTGTACCATTTTTATATAATATTCTTTTTCTGTTAGTTCAAATATAAATAATGCTTTTTTCCAGTTATAAACAACATCTTCTACATTGTGTTGTTTAATCTTTAATAAACACTGACTTTTTAAATAGAATAGTTCACCTAATAGGTATAAAGTATTTAGATTAATAGCTAATTTGATGCCCTTATCAATGTATTTTATTGCCTCTTCATGTTGATATGTGAAGTCTAAACATTTTGCTAAATTGAAAATGATTTTTAATTTAATTTCTTTATCTCTAGGAAAATCTAACTTGTTAAAATTAGTTAAACATCTTTTTAATATCGTAATACTTTTTTCATATTCTTTATTTTCCCCATGAAATATAGCCATTGTCTGCATAATATGTATTTCTCTTTCTGATAAAAAATCAGAAGTGGCTAAAGTTAGTTTTAATGCATGATTTAAAAGAGTTAAAGCAGTTTTTGTAGATCTATTTACCTCAAATATAGCAATTGCTTCATGCCATATTAGAAATTGTTTCTCTTCGTTTGTTTGAAAATTATTTAAGTTTTTCTCTTTTTTTACTATTTCATAAAGTTCTTTATATTGTTTTTGCTTTAAGCAATCTTTTATTACGTATTTTACATTTTCTACATATTTTAATCTTTTGTTTTGAGTTAGTGCAAATATATGATTCGGATCAATGCCAAGTCTTTCTGATAATTGATATAACAATATACTAGATGGATAAATAACACCTTTTTCAATCTTGCTAATTTGACTTTGTGAACATATTCCATGACACAATTCGGATTGTGATATGTTTTTTTTAATTCTAAGTTCTTTAATGGTAATACCCAAATCTTTAAATTCCATTTTTTCACCTACTATTTAGCACTGTATTAGTATAAGAGTTTTCTCTAACCTTAATGTAATGTAAAATTAATATATTTACAATTACTATTTGTTTTAAAGGACTTACCGTTTCCATAGGATGGTGAGGCTTTTATTATGTACAAAAAAAGACACCCTAAGGTGCCTTCCTGCGACTTGAACCACGTTCATTTAGTATAACTTATCCGTATTATCCCTTTGTTATACGTGTAAATCTATGTTTAAAACGTATAATACAATTAAAAGAACTTTTTAAAATTTGAGGAGTTTATCGTGAATGGTAAAGCTCTTCATAAATATATGGGTGAGAAAACTGATGACGATTTCCCTTTTAAAATACATCGTAAAATATATTTTACGATGTATTTTGTTGTATGTTGGAGAGTGGAGAGTATAGGAATATTAAATAATTGTTCAGCTTTTGAGATGCCTTGAGGGAATTTAGCACCTTACGCTAGCTTTGCTGCTTTCCTGGCCCCTTTAGCCTCCAGAAGGCCTAATCCAGTTATGTATTGGAGAAACGGTGAAGGAATAGAATCTTTAGTTGATAGTAAATTTTTATCTTAATGTGGAAGAAAAACAGTTTTGACAGGTACTCAATTATATACCTTATTCATTGGCAAGAGAGAGAGAAAAGAAGTAAAGAATCATGAATGAAAAGGGGAGAAGATACTATATTACGACAAATGAACTCTTTGTATATGTGAAGTAGAAAAAGTAAAAGATCACCTGTAAAGGGCGGTTGAAAATTGGTCTTACTATTTATTTTTTAAAGCTCTTTTTAAGAGTTCAACTATTTGTACTAGCTATTCTATAGGAGTGAGGTTCAAAGCAGGAAAATAAATTTCGGTATTATGTGTAATGAATTCTTATTTTTCATGAACAGATAAACCACTTTGTAGGATAGCTGTAATATTGAACTACTCACCACTTAACGTCCTAACGGACTGTTTGAAGTGGGAGATTCCTGCGAACACCGATGTATCCACCAGTTATCTTAGGAGGCTCTACCCGCAGTCCCTACGGTGAGAACATAAGTATCTTGTACGCTGACTCACCACACTACCTACTTTAGCTTGGTTTTCGCAATTTTGAGAAGCGTGGGGCGATAGAACGTTGAAGATTTTACGGCTGCAACGTTTTTCTGCAACCAACCTCATATCTTCAGTTTTCGAAGAGCAATCTGTACAAGTAAATGATAGCAAATATGTTGGCTTATGCCAACCGACACTCATCTCCCACCTAAAATTGGTGTTTCACACCTTCACATTTTTGAGGAAGGAGTCTTCTGTCGGAAAACGATAAAACTACTATTTTATGGGGGCATTTCCGAATGATCTATTACCATCAATTTAATATTTTTTAAGTTTCCCAAAAACTGAAGTGATTACTAAAGTCTTTATAAGGAAATAGAAAGCTTTTTAATTCTTGATTAATATCTTCTAGATTCCCATATATATTATCTGCGGCTAAATTAATTTCCTCATTAAAATTATATAGCTGTTCATCCACATAACTGAATTCCTCACAGCAATTATTATGTATCAAATTAGATATAAATGGTTTTATTTTCAATACATTTTCTTCATTTAGGATAAATTTATCCCATAACAGTCCAAGTATTATTTTTACGGGTAATTTTTTATCATACGTTCCTTTTACGTTTTTTAATTTAGGTACGATGTCAACCAACTTATCATTACTAGATAGAGAAACTTCTATAATTTCAATAGAAGGGCTATCTAATGCTTCAATTGTCTGATCAGCCCAATCAATTATTTCAGTTTTTGAAAATAAACCAATTTGTAACCCTATACTCAGAACCTCAGCTTTTATTTTTATGTTAGCCATATATATGACTCCTTAGATTTTTTGATAATTATACATCGCAGTAACTTGAATTTCAAAAGGTTGTTGCTAGTATGCAGTAACTACAGGGATTGTTAAACTTAGGATCCTTCCGCGTTGTTACCAGGCTAAAAGATAAAATCTCTCCTAAAACAAAAAAAGATGAACACAATAATAAAAAAAGTTCATTCCTATTTCTTTTTTAGTTTCTATTCCTTAGTAAAAGAACTTAGTAGATGAAAAGGTTAGATTGCACAATTAATTGGGAGATAAGTACAAGTAACTTTGAATCTCTTGAACAAATAGTTCTAATTTATTATATATAGAAACAGATATAATAAATTCACCCTTTCCTATGATTCTACAGAAAGAATTACCTATTTTTATATTTGTAGGATAGTTTTAGATACAAAAACACAGAATTTAGTAACTTATAAATGACTTAATGTAAAATATATATTGCATTTATGTTATTAATAATTTAATATATAAAATATAAGATTTATGGTGTGAAGTTATCTTTACAAGTGAGGTGTATTTAATGTCTTTAAGTAAAGTGAAGATTGCAAGAGTTGGTCGATATTGTAAACGTTATTTGACAAACCATTAGTCTTATTGAAAGTAATAATTAGAACCCTTCTTTAAAACTTTGCATTCATACAGCTAAAACACTAGATAAAAGTTTAGATAAATTATTTTGGGAGGAATTTTAAAATGGAAAAACTAAAAAAATGGTTTTCACTCAGTACACACCCAGATGAAAGAATTCAACAAATCGAAATGAAAATTTGGGCTCAATCTGGAATTATTGTCCTATTTATAGCTTTTGTTGATTTTATAATAAGAGGAGCATATCTACACCGTCCATTTTTAGAATGGGCTGCTTCATTAGCCATTATAATTTGTTATATGATATTCGTTTTTATTAAATCTATTCTAACTGGTGTCTATGAAACGGATATTAATAATAAAGAACAATTAAAAGAAAAATTAAAAGAAAAAATGAGTAATACCTTTATTTTATGTTTTGTCGCAATAGGTGCTACCACATACAAATATAACTTACCTGAAGATTTCGTTGGATGGTTATCAGTAATAGCAAGATTTATTATACTTTTCGCTTTCCTATTTGGTATTCAATATCTTATTACAGTATTAGCATGGAAGAAATCAAATAAAATTTAATAAGTATAGACAAAAAAGCTTATCTTTTAGCACTTAATGATAAGCTTTTTATTATTTTTTCATCTTTTTTCGTTTTGGTGTACAATGAATTTCTTAGCTTGATAGCGATGGGATAGAACCACATCGCCATCAAGCGGAAATTTTATAGTACCCGAGAACAAAATTTCGTGCTAACTTGTAACAAAAAAAACATGTAAAATTGCTCATAGATAACTATCGTATATTAATTACATAAACTAGTGTGTGATATAATAATATAAAGATATTACATTTAAAGGGGGATTCAAATTGGTTAAAAACTTACCTTTACTAATAGTGATTTTACTACTTGGTATAAGTTCTTCTACGTTAAGTACGAATGGATACTTTTCTCCAGTTATAGAATGGTCTTTAATGATTATAAGTATTATTTTAAACATTACTGCAGTGATAGGTTTATCACTACACGTTCTTGTATACCAACCTATGAAAAGATTTGAAAGAAATTTAAAAGAAACATGTAAATAAAATAATTATATTTGAGGTAACACCCCATCGTTATCGAGCTGAAAAATGTATCCATAAAAAGAAAAAATACGCTATTCTTTCTGTAGAATCATAGGAAAGGATGGCGTATTTTATTTTAGGATGTATTTTGTTCTGTTAGCTTGATGGTGATGTGGGGGAGAGGCACATAGAGTATGAGTTAGTAAAAATTTAAAGTAAAGTAAGAAAGCAATTACTAGGAAGTGGATTTGAAGCTGGGCATGAAAGGTTAGCTTTTTGCTTATCTGGATTTTATCAGGAGAAGACAAGAAAAAGGCAAAAGCAGATTTAAAAGAAGTTGTTAATGGTACTCATGGGAAAATATTGGTAGGATTTTTCGGAGGTGCGGCAGTTACAGGAATATTTGTAGTCATTTGGCTTTTATCAGAGTAAACCTTTCAGATATTTTAGCTTATATAACGTATAGTGCAGTTATTTGTTAATTAAGAAGAAAAGCATTAGAGAAAACAAGATATTAAATAATATATAAGGATCTCGCCATTTCTGTTGGATGGTGAGTTTTTTAATGTAAAAAGGCCTACTGTATTTCTATAAAAGTATGTATCTGAGTTGGTAGTTTTCGCAAATCACTTTGACTCATTAATTATTATCATTATAAAATAATATAAGGATATATTTTACTAGCAGTTATATGTTTAGGTATATCCCTTTTGTAATTATAAGGAAGAAATTCAAGTTAAGACTGAAACAATAAGTTAGGAAAACTAAACTGACGCAGCAGACAATGCAAAAACACATGAAGGTCTGTCTATTGTTGAAGAAAAGAATTACTAAAAGAAAAAGGGGATAAGTTTAAAATGAATATTAATAAATCATTTAAGGGTATCGCAATAGCAGGATTAAGTGTTAGTTTCATGCTAGTAGGTTGTACATTAAATACATATGGACTTACACAGTCAGAGTATAGAAAAGTAGATAAGTATTATGATGCAGATAAAATGGTATCTGACCTAAAGAAATTGCACTATAGTGATGAACACATTGAAAACCAACTAAGAAACGCATTGTCTAGAATTGAGTATGAAAAGGGAAGTAAGGAAGACGAATCAAGTAGTAAAGAAAGTAAATCAAATGTATCAGACACAGAAGGTGAAAAGAAGGTAAAGGTATCTGAAGAAGATTACCCTTATCGTTTGACTGAACTACACTTAGAATTCCAGTATCATTTAAAAAAACTAGAAAAGAAAACTGATGAATTATTTACAGAAGAGGGTGTCTACATAGGTGAGATAGATTCCTTAATTAGTCACATTAGTTTGGACATAAACCGTTTTGAAAAAATCAAACCACCTAAAAAGTATGAAGACTACCAATTTTTAATACAAGAAGGGGTAGAAGAGATTAGAAAACACCTAATAAAAGTAGAAGATGCAGTTAGACAGTATGATGCCCGTAAGTATGATGGTGAATATGATAAGGATAAAGCAAAAGAAAGCATACAAAACGGTATGTTTGGGATAGATGATGGTGTTTCTAAATGGGGGACAGTATTTAATGGGATAAACGAGAAATACCCTGATGTAGAGAAAAAGGTAAAGGAAGAGAACCAGAAACATGCCAAAGAGGGTCATCGTGAGGAAGATTTAAATGACAAAGTTAGTGGTTCAGAAGTTGATAAATACAAAGCAGCCATCGTAGAAAATACAAATAAGATGGATGAAGTTATGAGACTGATACAAGATATAGGGCATTCGGATATAAAGGATTATGAGTCAAAGAAAAGTGAAATCCAATTGAGTTTGGATATGGCCAAAATACACGTAAGAGACATCAAATACCTTGAGGCACCTAAAGGGTTAGAAGTTGAACAAAAAAAGATAAAACAGGCAATGGATAATTACTGGAATGCTCTGCAATTACTCTCAGAGGCATTAGAAGAACAAAATGATAATAAATTGGAACAGGCAGAAAACAAAGCAGAACAGGCAATGAAACTATTTAAAAAAGCAACTGAGAGTATTAAAAGTAAAACCAACTAATCATGAAAAGGGGCATATGGCGGTAGCCCTATTGCAATTTTACAAATAAAGGAGATAAGATCGGAGAGTAGGATCTTATCTTTTTACAAAGAGAAATATATTGCAAGATATCTTATTATTCAATTTCTTGTTTCCTCTAATGCTTTTCTTCTTGGTTAAACATCTATTGCGTCATAAGCAAATATGTACACTTGATTAGCCAATAGCTGCCTTATACGTTATATCAGTTAGGGTACATGTGGATATAACATATTATTTGTATAATTTATTTTTAAAATGGATATATTAAAAAAATATACCTAATAATTCCTTGGCATACGAAATTCTTGTTATGTTGGCAGGACCCCATGCCCATCAAGCTAACATTTTGAAGTGCCCCCAAAACGAAAATTTCATCTTTTCATAGGTGTCCATGAGGATTTAATTCATTTTTTTCGTTTTGGGGAACATTTAATTTCTTAAGTTGATGGCAATGGGATCCAGCCCACGTTTTAACGAAAATATACGCTAAGCGAATCCCAACATAAAGCGAGCCGAATTTTCTACTCTTAAGAAAAATTTTAGTTCGTTTTATGGTTTCATGACAAGTTGTTTACTGAACAATAAAAATGCTTTTGATTGTTTTATTAAACGAATTAAACCGCAAAAAACAAGAAGAATTCCCCCCTTTTTACTAGTACACTAAATACTATAAAAGGGGGGGAGATCATGAACAATAAAGCCATTGGATTATTTCAAGGAATTGCGTTATACATTTCAGCTATTCTAGGATCAGGTGTCCTTTTTTTATCGGGGGTAACGGCCTCAATAGCGGGCCCTGCATCTATTGTATCCTGGTTTATCGTTATTATAATTAGTTTTCCGCTTGCTTATTCCTTTGCTAGTTTGGCACGGATATATCCTGATTCCGGTGGAGCAGCAACCTTTGTTAGAAATTCATTTGGATATCATCTTGGCAATATCGCTGGGTGGTTTTACTTTGTAACAGCAGCAGTTGGTCAAACGATTGTATCTTTAACTGGTGCTTTTTACGTCAGTCAGGCATTTGGGTTTTCGCATTTTGAAACAATTGTAATTGCCGTCTTTATTTTGGTAATTGCAGGTGTTTCCAATTATTACGGCGTAAATGTTAGTGGTAAAGTTGCATTGATTTTAAGTTCTATATTACTAATTCTTTTAGCGTCAGCTATATTTGTGGCGTTTCCAAGAATACAATGGGGAAATTTTAATCCCTTTGTTCCAAATGGATGGTTTTCTGTCGGGAACGCTATAACGGTTATCTTTTGGTCATTTTTCGGTTGGGAGGCGATTTGTAATCTGGCTGAGCACTTTAAAAGGCCAGAAAAAGATATTGTCAAAGGAGCAGTTATTAGTGCAGTTGTCATTGGATTATTATTTTTAGCGCTAAGCCTTGTCACTATTGGAACGGCCACGTATGGCAGTCAAGAAAGCAACCTGTCTCCTATTGGTGTTATAATGGGAGATACAGTAGGTGGAGGTGCCAAAGTCGTTACAGCTGTTTTAGCTTTAATTATTTGTACAGGGACAGCGAATGCTTTTGTAGCCAGCCTAACGCAATTAGGATATTCATTAAGCAGAGGTGGTGCTTTTCCAAAATTTCTCTCAAGGTTGCATGCAACTACTCAAATTCCAAGACAGATGGTATTGTTTGTTATCTGTTTTTCGGTAGCAGGTGTATTAGTGACAGAAGCTTTGTCACTAACGTTTGATGATATTTTGTTTATACCGACTTCTCTTGGGATTCTAGTTTATGTTCTTTCAATGGCAGCAGGCGTTAAATTATTTAGGAAGAACACACCGGCATGGTGGGCATCGTTAATCTCTTTCATTTTATGTTTGCTGGTGATTCCATTTTTTCAATTATATATATTTGTCCCGTTAATTGTCGTGGCTATATATGCGATTTATATGATTTTGAGTAATAAGATTTTCGCCTACAAGGGGGGATTAAAATCTAATGAAGGATCAAAATAACCTTTCCAGAGATACCATGTGGAAAGCAACAGTATCATGTGATTCAGCGTATGACGGGATATTCTTTTACGCAGTCAAGACAACTGGAATTTTTTGCCGGCCTTCTTGCAAGTCTAAGGTTCCTAATTATGAAAATGTATCCTTTTTTTCAAATGCGCACGAAGCTCAAAGGGCAGGCTATCGCCCATGCAAAAGATGCCGATCAGATCTAAATATAAAAATATACGACCCGTTCGAATGCGTTTTGGAAGATACTATGCGATTGATAAAAAATAATTATGTTCAAAACATGTCTTTAAATGAAATTGCATCAAGGGTAGGAGTTAGTCGTTTTCATTTAAATCGGATTTTCAAAGAAAGAACAGGGTATACTCCTCGAATATATTTAGAAAGGATCAGAGTTAAGAAAGCAAAGGAACTTCTCTTGACAACGGTCTTTAATAGTACAGAGATTGGTTATCAAACAGGCTATCAAAGTGTATCTAGCTTTTATAATGCATTTAAAAGAAATACAGGATTTTCACCGAGTCAATTCCGTGCTTTCCATAGTGGAAATACCGTAAACCAAGAACTTGACTGAATTCACGTTCTTTAACAAAAGATAGCATGAATTAACAAGAGTGTTTTGTACTCATCGTATTTTTCGATAAATCATTATTGATTGATTAAAAGTAAACAACTTTGTATTGAACAATAATAAGCCATTTTTTCTCTGTTATAGAATTGTAAGCTTTTTAATTCAATCCTCAACAATCAGGCAAGATTATTGAACAAGTTTTATGAACTTTAGTGGTAGCACCATTAGTGAAATACTTTATAACAACTAATTAAGGAAGGATAGAATATGAGAAATAACTTTCAAATCGTTGCGTTGCAAGAGAAGGAGTTTAATAACCTATTTCTAATGAATGAAGAAGTATTAAAAAGTATCGGAGCAGTCAAAATAATAGCAAATAAAAACCCTGGATATCCTTGCAGGATAAGTTTGAAGGATGCAGAGGTAGGAGAAGAGGTAATTTTACTGAATTACCAATATCATAGTGTTAATTCGCCTTATAAAGCAAGTGGTCCTATATTTATACGAAAGGGAGCAACTACTGCTAAGCTAGATGTAAATGAAATTCCGCATATGTTACATCATAGGTATCTATCTGTACGCGGCTACAATGCTGACTCAATGATTGTAGAAGCAAGGGTTACAGAAGGTGTAAATTTAAGAGAAAATATAGATGAAATTTTTGATAATAAAGAAGTAGAATATATTCACATTCTTAACGCTAAACCAGGATGCTATAACTGCCTTGTTAATAGAGTGTGAAAAAATTAAAAATGCAAACTTCTATTATCCTATAAGGGGTACCACCAATCGCTATCAAGATAATTCAACAAAACCCTCCCTAAAATGAAAAAAAATATGCTATTCTTTTTGTAGAATCATAGGAAAGGATGGCGCTTTTGAATGTCTATTTCTGTATCTGATGAATTACAACTATTTGCTCAAGAGATTCAAAGTTTTTTATCTCCAAATATCTTACGGGATCTTGCTAGAGATGTTGGTTTCGTAAAACGAACCAGTAAATACCAAGCAAAAGATTTAGTCGCTTTATGTATATGGATAAGTCAAAATATCGCTACAACCTCTTTAGCGCAGCTATCTAGCTGTTTAGAAGCATCCACAGAAGGACTGTATCAAAGGTTTAATAAATCAGCCGTTCAGTTTTTACAACATATATTGACTAACCTTCTAAATAAAAAATTAACTTCATCTATACCACTTTCTTCTCCATACACCTCTATTTTCAAGCGTATTCGCATTTTAGATTCCACTGCATTTCAGCTTTCAGATATATTTTCAACCATTTACCCTGGGGCTGGAGGATGTAGCTATACTGCTGGGATGAAAATTTAACTTGAATATGATCTATTAAGCGGCCTAATTCAAAAAATGAAACCCGATAGGGTTTATTTCGCATGCAAACCTTTAAATTCTCTAAGTCTGGCTTTTAGAAAAAAGAAATAATCACTACTATACTTGACATTGTATAATCTTAGCTTGATAGTAATGTGATCACGCCCTTTTTTAGAGTCAAACTATCAGTATATCCAAGATTAGGAGATTACTTGCAAGAGTCTTGGAAGTATTGCAACCGTGCTGTGTTATAATTCTAAAGTACTAACATTTCATGAAGGACTTATAGATGTCGGGTTGTCATATAAAATGTAAAATCAATCCGTTATTTTGAGTTTCAGGCTACCATTATTCAAACTATCATTCACACTAAAAGAAGTACAAGGAGGAAGGTATATCTATTAAAATATTGAGGTATACCAAATTAGAAATGAATATTAAATTTAATAAAAAAGTAGTAGCATTCACGGCAGGATTAACGGTATTATCTTCACCATTGGTATCGTTTGCAGAGGAACAACAATTAGTAAACAATAAGCAATCTACAAACGTTCAGGAACAAAGTAAAACAACATCAGATGAACAGGCTTTAAAAAGTATTGAAGCTAGTTTTAAAGAAGTAGACGGACGTGGTGGAGGCACTGTCGACAATAAGAAAGTAGATAGTCTTCAACGTTCAGAAGGTATTCATGAAGAAACAGGTACACTAACTGTTCCTAACAATTCAAACAGAACAAAACGTAGTTTGTCTCCCATATCATCTAGCACCTCTAGTACAATAAATGGTGTTCCATTCACTGAATGGATTGTACCAGCAGGTAACGATAATATTCGTCCTCAAAACTATATGAGTCCAAAGTACATTACAATTCATGAGACTGATAATACAAGTGTAGGAGCAGGTGCTAGAAACCACGCCCAATACCTTTATAACCAAGCAGTAGGCAACACAGACCGAGCTGCATCGTGGCATTTTACAGTAGACGATAAAGAGATTTATCAACACCTACCATTAAACGAGAACGGATGGCATGCAGGAGACGGTGATGGTCCAGGTAATAGAGAATCCATTGCAATCGAAATCGCAGTTAACAGTGACGGAAACTACAGTAAAGCGGTAGATAACGCTAAGAAACTTGTAGCTTATTTAATGAAAGAAACTGGTGTACCGTTAAATAACATTGTAAAACACCAAAAATGGAGCGGTAAAATCTGCCCTGCTAACATGATTAATAATGGGCAATGGGATGTATTCGTAAATAGCGTTGAGGGGTATTATAATGATCTTTATCAACCAAAAGATGACATTACAGGAGGTTGGTATGAAGAAGCTATTCGAGAGTTAAATAGAAGGGGGATTATGATAGGGGAAGGAAACGGGATTTTCGCACCCAATAGAGCGATAACAAGAGCCGAATTTGCTCAATTAATCTCTAACTCTCTAAACCTGCCAGCTGGAGATGCTTCATTTAAAGACCTAAACGATGCAAATTCAACTTTACGGGATGGTATTAAACGTACTGCAAGTGCAGGTATCATTCAAGGTAGAGGAGATGGTTATTTTGACCCAAACACACCTATTACAAGAGAAGAATCAGCAATTATTGTAAACAAGGCTTTACAGTATAAAGGTATATGGGGACCAGTTGTAAACCTACCATTCTCAGATAAAGACCAAATTATATATAAAGAAGACGTACAAAGACTGTATGGCCTAGGTATTGTAAGAGGTAAGGGTGACAATCAATACGACCCTAAAGGAACAACAACTCGTGGTGAAACAGCAACATTCATTCTAAATATGCTACAAGTAATTGAAAATGGTAGTGTAGAAAAGGTAATTGGAACGGCTCAAATTAATGGTATTGGGGTAAATGTTCGAAGCGGATCAGGTACAAACTATTCTATTGTTAGAAAGACAAGTAAAGGCGAAAAAGTTACAGTATATGAAGAAAAGAATGGTTGGCTAAGAATTGGAACAGGTCAGTGGATTTATTATGATTCTAGTTATATCGACTATAGCAGATTATAAAAGACTAAATAGTTAAAAGAACAAGTCATATTTGAATATATAACTTACTCTCAGGTTGTGAAGAAGACTTTCTCCACAACCTGTTTTTGTGTCTGCCCCTCTTTACCTACTAATATTGATAAAAAGAGGAAAAGGAGAGATTCATTATGATGGGGGCATCGAAAAATCACCGTGATCAGCGTGTATACAATTTAATTTACCTTATGTTTTTACGTATGACTTAAGCAGATTCTTTTGAGAATAGCATTCCAAACCTATTCTCTTCCATTTCAATTTCTAATGCCAAATGAATAAAAGAAACATTGCTCTAATTAGGGCAATGTTTCTTTTATTAGATAAGCAGTATTTAATCAACTACTTTTTCAATTGTTGGCATTATAGCGATTGGTGGTAAAGAGTAAGTCCAAGCAGCAGCGTATACGTTTAATTTTTCACCTAATTTGTAGTTTTCACCATTGGATACAGGTACTCTTAAAATTTTATTTTGGGAAACTAGCTCCCACCAATTATTCTGATAATAAAGTGCTTCTTCTTTCGTAAAAGTATCAGCAACAATTAAGTAATTATCGTCTGCTGAAATAACATAGCCCGTGAAAGGTATTTGTATTCGTACCTGTTCCTCCTTAATTGGAGAAGTATTATTGGCAGTATCCGCAGAAGCAGGTGTTAAGCCAAAAGTAAATCCGCACCCTAATGTTAATGTTGTAACTACTGTTAATAATTTTTGTTTTTTTGAAAACATAATAGAAAGCCTCCTTAAATTTTATTATCACACCAACACCTTTCTATTCATTTAGATATAAAGCCTTTCTTCATTCAAATATTTAACAATTTTGTCATAAATAAAACAAAAATGTATGTGATATGTATTTTTTTAGAGTGATTTATGATATAATTCACTAGGTAAAGTATTTTAGTGGTTCATCTCTATATAGTTTTTTACCCTACTTACTCTGTAAAATATTATTGGTGAAGAGAGAATGTTTTCTCTCTTCTTTTTTTATTTGACATTAATAATATCGTTAATAAAGGATGTTTAATATTTTTCAGGCTATTTTGTTGTCGGTAATAAGTTTTGGTACTTATATTGAACTAGATAAAATAATAGCAAAAGATAACAAAAAAGGAGTTTATCTCCTCGTATTATTCCTCTTTATAATCGGATTTGTTATAAACTTCTACTACACATTCTTAAAAAGTACATCACAATAGGCGATACTTCAAAAAAAGAATCCTGGTCTGTAGAGGATTCTTTTTTTGCCCTCATTCTCTTTTCCTCCTTAACAAACCAGATTAGCTAGCCAAAACAGGATATGCGAAGGGTAGGAGGCAAAGCTGGGGCGTGGAAAGCCTTTTGACTATGTGTAATTGTTTCACTGCCTCTTTTAATTCTTTTCCTGCTTTAAAAGCAGGTGGCTTTGAAGCCGCAATTTGCATTTCTTTCCCTGTTTGTGGGACAGATCTTTCACGTACTTCAAATGTACCAAAGCCAAAAATCTGTACTTTCTATCCATTTGCTAACGCATTTGTTATTGTATCTAATAACGCTTGTGTTGCTGCAGTAGCATCTTTTTGTATAAGTTCAGCTTTTTCTACTACTACTTTTGTTAATCCTGTTTTATTCATTTTTTGCACCTCTTCATATGTAATTAGGTGACTATTATTACGTTTGTGTACATGCAATTCATACTGTACATAGAAAAAGCCATAGCAAGAGCAAGAGGACAATGTCTGTGTAAAAGGCATAAGAAGGATATTAATTATCGCTTTAAACTCTGTTCATATTTCTTTACATCTTCCAGAGTTTTAAATGTTAACACATCAAAAACTCCTTTTTCATTCCCACATACAACAACAAAACCATCTGTTGCTTCCAGAACTCTACCGACGCCACCATCTGTAAGTGAAATATTGGTGAGATGTTTTACGTTAAGTTTTTCTTCTTTTTGAATGTAAGTAGTTATGGGTGTTCCTACAGGAAATGCGTCTGTGATCTCTTTTGTTGTATATGTGCCATCATCTATTGATTGAGTTTTAGCTGTAATAGAATCAGTTTGAGTGGCACATCCTGTTGAACATATTAAAATAATGCCAGTAATCATACTTACACATGCTGTTTTTACCATTCACAAAATCCTCCTATAACGGTTCGTATTGTCAACCCATTTAGGGTAACAAATTATATATACGAAGTTTGTTGGTTTATGTGAGGCGTAAATCAACAAAGATACAAGAATTTTGCCAGAATGTGTTTCAAACAAAAGAAAAAACACCCAAAGGTGCCTTACTGGGACTGGAACCATCGTAATATGGTATTGGGTGCCAACCCGAGTATTATTTTGCCACATTAAGTAATTTTAGTTGTTGAGAAATATAATTCAAATCTATATTTTGTTTATTTTGCTTCATTAGCTTTTTTGTAGTGGATTCTTCAATCTGTTCAGGTGTACTGTTAATTTCATCGGTAATTGCTATCTTGCTATCCGGGTGCACACAATAACGGTATTTGTTGCACCAGAACCAAAAAAGTAATTAAATGTAAAAAAATAAAAGTCGAAACGTATATTATTATTATATTGAGAATTATAAATTAAAGGTGGCATCTGGAAGGGAATGGTTATAAATGAAAGCAATAAAGGGGAAGTTATCTTTTAGCATTGATATTATAGGTTGTATCCTTTGCATTATAATGCTTATTATAAGTCTTGTTAATTTTAGAACATGGGTGCATCCTTGTTTATTTCTTGTCTGTGGACTAATTTTCCTTATTAATATAGTAAATAACCTTAAGGGAAAAAGGCGTAATTTAAATTAAAATAAATTTCTATTCATATAGCTCAAAAGAATCACTATTCTTTTTGTAGAAATATACAGGAAGGATGACTTGATCAATTAGAATTTGATAGAATTTTTCACATAAGAATCCCTCACTTTTAAACAAAGTGAAATTGGGGAGCTTATTAATGAATCAGAAAAAGATATTCAAATTGAACTTAGAATATCTAGAAGAATTCTTAGAGTTACTAGACAAAGAACGTATTTTAATAGTGAATGACTAAAGTTAACAAACTAAAATTATGTAAATGAGCTGTCCATATGGACGGCTCATTTTTTTGCTTAGCATGTGTTTTCTCCGAAATGCTGAAGGTACCACATCATTATCAAGTTAAGAAAGGCAAATATCCTCAAAATGAAAAACTAAGCCGTTCTTTATTGAAAATCCACGGGATTTTTAACCCGGAGGTGTTATAAAATATGGTTTAACGGAAATCTACGATTATGCTTGTCCTTCTTTATATACTTGCATCAAGACTCTAGAATCTAAATTTTATGATTGTTTTCATGTTCTCGTATAACTGATAAATGAGTATTTCCTAAAACTTGAATTCCAATTGTCAATATGAGCATGAGTAACATGATACAGGCAAATAGCCAGAAAGTAATTTGGACAGGGTACTTATCCATACTTTGTCCTATAATGATTGGGATCAACGAGCCACCTAGGCCGTTTGTAGCTAATAATATACTAGTTGTCTTTTCTGTTTGACCAGGAAAATATAGGTTTGTGATAATTAAGGCAATCGCAAACATTGCTGCCATAAATAAACCCAGAAAGAAGCATAGAAAGAAACCTAACCAAACATTACCGCTAATGGCTAGCAAAATAAGTACAACTAAGCCGCCAATATTAATTGAAAGTAAAAACTTGTTATAGGTAAGCTTTTCAGAGATAAAGCCTGTTAACGCACGCCCTATTACCATTGCCGTCCAGTAAACAGTTACCGTCAGTGTCGCAAGAGAATTAGGGACTTCCCACTCTTCCATGAAAAGTGAAGGTAAAAAATGAACAATAGATACTTCGCTCCCACCATAGCAGAAGAAGTATATTGCAGAAAATGTAATGATTAAAAACGTCTTTTTAGTATAAGAACCAGTTGTTTTATTAACAGGTGTATTGACATTTGTATTCTTTATAAGAAATTCATCTACTTCACCAAAAGACAATACCTTCCATCCAACCATAACTAAAAATGAGCTCAACCCCAATATCAAAAATGCATATTCCCAAATCCCCTTACTTATAAGTATGCTAGAGAAAAGTGGCATAAATAGTGCGCCTAATCCAAATGCGACTTCTAGTTTACCCATTGCTGAGGCTTGTTTTTCTTGAAATGTAACTAAGATGATTGTGCCAATACAAGATTCCGCTAATCCAGCCCCGAATCCTGCTAACCCGACTAATGGAAAAAGAAAATACCAATTTGGTAGAAAAAATGAAAAAAGTTCAACACTAATCATAATTAAACCCAGGAGAACAACATTTTTACGCCCTAGTTTTCTAACTAGAAAAGGCATGCTAAGTACACCAAATAAAAACCCAACAAATTGACCAAAGATGAGTAAACCACCATTACTATAATTTTGGTTATAGTGAAGTAGAATCTCAGGTAGCATTGCACCAATGATGACTAAGGTAAAAGCGATTAACATGTACGAAAAGAAGCTTATCCAAAGTAAACGTTTTAACAACTATTTCTCCCCCTTATAAGTAATTTATTGTTTAAATCAATTGCATATACTAAACATTTAATATCTAGATATTACCAATATTGTTATATAGAAAAAATTTAAATTTTAAAATTAAATTTTTAGATGGTAATAATTTTTAATTATACTACCTTTTATTTTGTTTTTTCTAAAAATTCATTATTTTTTACTTTCTCAACATAATTTACTTTAAATTAACTTGTAGTATGGATATTTCACATTATATTATGAGACTGTTATTTAATAACAATTTTCAAATTGTGGTGCATAAGTAAATACAGTCATAATCCATTATTTGTTAGGTGGGGCCCCTAACAAACAAATTTTAACATTACTAAAATAATAGGAGTGTTGTAAAAATGAATGGTAAAGTTAAAAGTTTAACAAATCCTGACAGTCTGTATTACAAAGTAGACGATGTTGTTATGGAGAGAGGGGAAGGTATCTACCTTTACGATCAGAATGGAAATAAATATTTTGACTGCGCATCAGCTACATTCAATTTGAATTTAGGGTACAGTAATAAAGAAGTGATCGACGTAGTAAAAAGTCAAATGGATAATCTTATTCATGTTACTTCATCCTATCAAACAGACCCCGTAAACAAATTAGCAGAGAAACTTGTTGAAATTGCTCCTAGCAATCTCACAAGAGCACACCCAAAAGTTAGCAGTGGTTCAGCAGCAAATGAAGGTGCTATTAAAATGGCACAATACAATACTGGGAAACGTGATGTTATTTCTTTGTTCC
The DNA here is from genome assembly GCF_051916325.1 of Bacillus cereus group sp. MYBK227-1. Taxonomy (NCBI): domain Bacteria; kingdom Bacillati; phylum Bacillota; class Bacilli; order Caryophanales; family Bacillaceae; genus Bacillus; species Bacillus cereus group sp. MYBK227-1. Next base: position 171,772 of record NZ_JBQAGK010000004.1, read on the forward strand.
GCAGCCATTTGGGACAAACATATATGATGTCAGCTCTTTCAGGAAATGCTTTTCGAAGAGAACCATTCCCACCTCAATTTTCCTTTGGATTGCAAGTTCCAGACCCTTATTGCATGCGTTGTTTTTATAATCAAAAATCTGATTCTTGTGGAATGCTATGTGTGGAGAGAATTAATGATTTTATTGAATATGCAAGTACAGGGAATGTTGCAGCTATTATGGTTGAGCCGATCTCAGGAAATGGAGGAAATATTGTTCCACCAAAAGGATATTTCAAAGCGTTGAAAAAATTATGTGAAGAACACGATATTGCATTAATTTTTGATGAGATACAAACTGGATTTGGTAGAACAGGTAAGATGTTTGCTGCTGATTACTTTGATGTACAACCTAATATGATGACAGTAGCTAAAGGGTTAGGTGGAACTGGATTCCAAGTTGCAGCTATTCTTACCGAAGAGAAGTATGTAGGAATGCCTGGTCATCATCATTCTTTTACTTATGGATCCAATGTAATGGCGTCTGCTGCAGCATGTACCACAATTGATATATTACAAAGACCTGGATTTTTGGACAACGTGACTGTCGTTGGAAATTATATAATGGAACGTTTAGAAAAAATGAAAGAAAGATTTAAGTTTATTGGAGATGTAAGGGGTGTAGGTTTAATGATTGGGGTTGAAATAGTAAAAGATAATAATGAACCCGATGTTGAGCTTACAAATCATATTGCAAAACGTGCTATGGATCATGGCATAATTATCAGAACGTCTAGATATGGCTACGGAAATGTTTTTAAAATTCGTCCACCTCTTACTATTACTCTAAGTGAAGCAGAAGAATTGTGTTATAAATTAACTCATCTATTGGAGGAGATCAAATGAGAACCTATATTATTGAGTTAGGAAAATACGTATATGATAAGGTGAAAAGTCAAAAGGGAACTTTGAAAAACCGTTTGGTAAATGGATATTCCCCAGGTGGAGACGCGCAGTTTAATATTGATGCTGCAGCAGAAAATGCGGTTCTAGATTATATAGCAGATAAGAAAGAACCAGTTGCATTCTATACTGAGGATGGTGGACTTAAGATTTTTGGAGAAAATCCACAATATATTTTAATTGTAGATCCAATTGATGGTACACGTCCTGCAGCTGCAGGACTTGAAATGTCTTGTATTTCTATTGCTTTAGCAAAATACAAGGACAACTCTAAAATTAAAGATATTGAATATGCGTTTTTAATGGAACTGAAAACAGGTAACTACATGTATAGTGATATTTTTTCAAATTCCATTGAATTTGAAGGCTATAATAGCCAATTACCAAACTTAAGTCAGGGTAAAGATATTAAGAATATGTTTTGGAGTTTTGAGTTTAACGGTCATCCTACTAACTTAATGATTGATGCTTATGGACATCTAATTGATGAGTCAGCAAATAATGGTGGTGTATTTATATTTAATAGTGCATCTTATTCTATTTCACGAATTATTACAGGTCAAATGGATGCATATGTAGATATCGGGAATAGACTTCTTAAAGATTATCCAGATTTGTTAACAGATTTTCAAAGGGTAGGAAATGGTCAAGTCTTACACCTCTTTCCATATGATATAGCTGCTAGTGTATTTCTAGCGAAAAAAGCAGGAGTGATTATTACTGACGCATATGGTAATTCTTTAGATGAAACTCTTTTAACAGATCTCAGTTATACTAACCAGCAGTCATGTATAGCAGCTTCTACCAAAGAATTACACCAAAATTTATTGGAGAAAATTAATTGGAAACGGAGCGTGAAAAAGTATGAAGGCATTGGTATGGACTGAAAATAAAGCATTAGAATATAAAGAAGTGGAAGAGCCTCAAATACAAAAAAATAATGATGTGAAAATCAAGATTTATGGTACTGGGATTTGCGGGACCGATTTAAATGTATTAAAAGGAAAGATGTATGCCGCTCCAAATATGGTTATGGGACATGAATCGGTTGGAGTCGTAGTCGAGGTAGGAGAAGAGGTTAGAAATGTAACTGTGGGAGACCGTGTTGTAATTGATCCTACTCAGTTTTGTGGGAAATGTTATTACTGCAGAAAAGGTTTAACATGTTATTGCGAAGAGTTTGATGAATGGCAGCTAGGAATTGGTTCTCATGGGACTTTTGGAGAGTATTACGTTGGAGAAGATAGATTTATTTATAAATTACCTGACTCAATGGAATGGGAGAGAGCAACATTAATTGAACCTCTTTCATGTGTTCTTAGCGTTATAGAAAAAGCTAATATAAAACCAGATGACTCCGTTCTAGTTTTAGGGTCTGGGCCAATTGGACTATTAGTTCAGATGATTGCTAGAAAGCTTTCTAGAATTACAGTTGCCACAGAAATTGGTCCCTTTAGAACAGAAGCTGCACGAAAAATAACTAAATATGTATATCATCCGCAAAAACTTACTTTAGAAGAAATCTACCGGATTAATCAAGGAAGAAAGTTCGATGTGATTTTTGATGCCATAGGTAATCAACTAGACTGGGCATATCCGTTAATTGAAAAAGGCGGAAGACTTATTCCAATGGGATTTGATGATACCTATGAGTTTACGGTTAAACCGTTTGATTTACTATCAAAAGGTATTACAATTATTGGAACTGGAGAAGCGCATCATATGATGGAAAAGGCTCTATCCTGTGCTATAGACCTCCCAGAATTATCGAATTTAATTACGGAAAAGGTAGCACTTGAAAATTTTGATACAGCTATTGGTAACTTAATGGGATTTGATCCAACTACTAATGAAAGAAAAGAGATTAATTCCATTAAAACAATTTTAGTCTCCGAACCTACTAGTATCTAAGAAAGGTTCTGGTGCAAGTTTTTTTAAAGAACAGATATAATCCCATTGAATAGTTGGCTATGTATGAAATTGTTAAATGTAGCTGTAATTCGTGTTGAATCGAAAAATTCATAAAAACGTTATTCTTTCTAGTATCTTTTTAGAAAGAATAACGTTTTTTACACTTCTTTTATTCAAAAGTTCTAAAACATCAATTCAGGAATGTGCAAATGGTTTTTTAATAAGTTCCAAGTCTCATCTAGAATCGGTTTTGGTGGTATGTAAATAATTGTTCCATCCCGACCTCTTGTTAAAATAACTCTATACGCATTGAGCTTAATTTGGAACGGATCTTCAACACCCCATTGATAGTGCTGTCCCTTCCAAGTCCCATTCTGTAGATATAGATCATCATCCCAATGAACAAGCGTCATATCTAGTTCAAGTCCCTGTGTTTGGAATTCAGTTGAGCTATAGTTAAGCGTCCTACAATAGTACTGGGATTCGGGATAGTTAAAGTATTGAGCGATCTTACTAGGGCGTTCATATCGTTCATCCCTTGGTAGAACAGGGACTTCTTTTTGACGATCAGCGCCACCAGCACAGACAACACCAACTGTTTTTGTATCATCCTGATAAAGCTGATGTAAAGTATGTTTAGCTTTGGCTAAATCACGTGTAATAAAAAGTTGATAATGTTCTTTTGGTAGCTTATGAATAAGCTCTTTTGTTTGTTCAAAATTAGCATCTAATAAGGTATTAATAATTTCATAGTATTTTAAAGCTGCATGAGCACGGAAAGATGAGTTTAAATGTAGCTGAGAATGTGTTCTATAATGTGCTGCATTTGTGAATATAGAATTAGGATGTTTAGAGTGAACAGTCACGTTTTTTCCAGCGATCGCAGTATTCCATAGTGCGAGACCACCTTCTTCACCAGAATAGATTTCTTGTCCTTCACCAATTAAGCCAATTGTTACACTCCAAGGCTTATTATTTGTTGTGACATTCATTATAATATCCGGTTCGCTTAATTTTTGAGCTTCTCGATTTCTTCGAGTGAGTGATTGGTCGACTTTTTTTGCATCCCATGCTCGTTGGGCCTCATCAAAAATGATTATTTGTTCTTTTGGAGTCATTCTCTTTTCGAGAAAATCCATTTTATAGCCATATAGACCTTGTACGAAGGTTCTATTTTTCAGCGTGTCTTGTAATACGTCTACTAATGGTCCGTTACCAGATAAATAAACTGCATTTTTCATCTCGTGTGCAATGGTCAAACCTAAATATGTTTTACCTGCTCCTGGTTCGCCAGATACTAAAATGAGATGGTGGGTATTTGTATTTCGGGCTTCTTCAATGATTGAGCGTACAGTTTGCTGTACTTCTGGAAAATTACTGCTTGATACAGCTTTAATGTCAGGGAGCGGTTCATTATTTAAAATGGAACGAGCAGCTTCTAGCATAGAAGGTGAGGGTTCATAGACCCCATTAATTATTTCATCTCGTGTCAAAGTAGGTACTTTTGTTTTACTTAATAATCGTTTGATAATAATTTCCAATCCATCAACTGTTGAAAGGGTTACTTGATAATCTTTTTGGAAAATCCAGCGTTCACCTACATAGTTTGTGAGCAGTAAAACACCTATAACTTGGATGTTAGATTGTTGAATAGCTGAGTGATAATGTTCAAGATCACGCATATAAAGGGATGTTTGGATATATTCAGAAGGCGAAACGTTATTATAACTTTTACATTCAAGGACTATCAAATAACCATTAATTAATAAAAGTACATCTGGACGCCGACCACCTCCACGTAAAATCTCGTATTCAAAAATAAGTGATGCATCTAAATTAGAAAATCGATTAAATAAATCTTGTAGTTTATTATAACTATCAATCCATGCTCTCTTTTGAGAATCTATTTTTGGATCATTTACATTGGTTTTATAAACATGATTAAGCAATTGTGTAACAAAAAAATGTACATCTAATTGCTTAAATTGTTCAATAGTTCCAGCCCAGCCGTAGTTCAAGATAAAGGCCTCCTCAAAATATAATGTTATATATGTATATCTTTATTATACGTAATAATATAGCAAGTTTGGAATAAAAAAGAGTTAATTTGTGTTTTTTCTGGAAAATTGTACTGTTTTCAGTCCTTTTTATTTCCAAGTTAATGTGATATATTCATAACATATAGAGCGAAATATATCACATGGGGGTTTTTATGAAAAATAAGTTGTCTTATTTAGGATTTCTCGGTTTTCTGGGTTTTTTAGGTCCCTTTACATTTTTAGGTAATATTTCATGGGCATATTATTTTTTCGGTTTCTTTTTCTTCTTTGCATATGCAAAAGTAGTACCAGATGAGCTTTTTATACTACATGTTCGTATCGCCGCTACGAGGGCTTTTTTCGTAGCAATAGTACTAGGTAGTCTATTGCTATTAAGTGTTTTTATTTTTGAAAGTTTACATATAATTCGGTTCTTCGTTATAATTTCAGTGTCCATACCTTTAGGAACATTCATAATCAATTTAGAAATATTTGAGCGTAGAGAAAAGAAAGGGATGCAAGATGCCAATTAAGACTCGAATGAAAGAATATAGAGTAAAACTAAATATGTCTCAAGAAGATTTAGCCAAGGAAGTCGGTGTTAGAAGAGAAACAATTGGTAATCTCGAAAATGGAAAATATAACCCTTCCTTCAAACTTACTTATGATATTGCGAAGGTTTTAAAAGCTCCTCTTGAAGTTTTGTTTTGGTTTGAAGAATAGTTCATGTATGAGTAAATGAATATGATAGATATGCTCATGAATTTTGAACAATCTTTTTTATAAAAACTAAATATAGATTTCTATAAAAAGACTCCATTTTGATTAAACTTTTTTCAAAGAGGAGTCTTTTTATTTACCATTGAAACTGCAACTTTTAAATCATCCTTGATATTATAGGAGAGGGGAGATGAAGTGAGCTAAGCTAATGTTGTTTTATTAAATTTGTTTTATTTTAAAATTAGTTTGAACGAAGGGGATAATTTGCTAAATTCACTATGTTGTTCATTTCCTTCTTGATTCATCCCTGCTTGATAAGATGAAAATCCTTTATATGTTTTTCTTTTCCATTGCCATAAGCCATTACTTTGATCGAATTCTCCATAGTAATGATTGTAATCAAGTTTGTTCCCAGTGTTTTTATTAAAATTATTGCAAATAAAAATACGGCTATTACTTGCATAGATTTGGTTATTGGTAATTACATTGTTTCGGATATCATAATTTAATTCGATTTGGCCACTTTCTTGATCTTTTGTGTCATTTTTATAAATAATATTATTTGTAATCGTGTTATTCTCGGCATATCCTTGCTGACTGTCATACCCACCAATTGCAATGCCACTCATGATATTATTTGATATTGTATTGTCCCTAACGGTAATTTGGCTTGCGCTTTTTCCTGCATGTTCGCTTGCTACTTCAATACCAAGGTCGTTATCATAGCTCTGATTTTGCTCAATGATAATTTCTTTCCCGCCATCCACGTAAATGCCATCGGCTGAATATTCATTATAACTAGTATTATTGATGGATGAATTGTGATGGACAATGTTATTACGAACAATTCCATTCCGTGCTTGATCTAAAGCAGCTACTGGAGATACTCCTTCATGTCCAATCAGAACAATTCCAATGTTGTTGTTATCATGTACCTTGTTATTGGTAACTTCAAAGGAATCTACATTCCCATTCACAGCAATAGCCTCACTCAATCCTAATTTCAAATTTGCTACTTCGTTATTATCAATCACAATATGATTTAAATTATTTTGTGCACTAGATGAAGTACCATAGACAGCAATACCATGTGCATTTCCATTCTTTACATTCGCTTCGATGTGGTGGATATAATTATTTCTAATATCAATGTAACTTCCTGTTCCGGTGATATAAATACCAATAGGGGTTTCGTTAACTTTTGTTGATTTTAAATTACGAAATTCTAATCCTTTTACTTGAATATAATTCTTGTTTTCTATTGTAAATAATCCATCATCTTCTAACTTGACCTTAGAACCATCGAGAATGACTTTCTCATCCTGGTAATTTTGAAAAGTAATGGGTGCTCCTGAGGCACCAGAATGAGTGACACGAACTTTTTGGTTATAAACTCCGCCTCTTATGTAGATTGTACTACCTTCTTTAGCAACATTAGCAGCTTTTTGAATGGTAGCAAAAGGTTGATCTAATGTACCGGGATTGAGGTCGTTTCCGGTTGGAGATACATAGTAATTTGTAACAGGATTTGCATTGTTATTGGATTGTGCAAAGGTAGAGGCAGGGAGTGTGAAAATTAACATACTGAAAGAAAGTATAAAGATAAAAAGCGATTTTTTAATGAGGGAAACATTGTTTGATATTTCATTATGATCCTCCTTCTTTTTATAAGCATTCCTTCTCAACTATATAGTTAAAACTGACGATTTATATCTTGTATTAATAAAAAAAGACCCAGTAATGTATTCTGGATTAAGAAACACCAACTCCTATGGTCTACGTCTTCTATCTGAAACTAAATTTTTAATAATTCATGGTTTTTCGTATAAAATCAAATCATATATATGTGTACTTGAAGAAATACGGATATTAAAATCGGTAGACGAGGGAATGGGGGATACTGATACTAATTTTAAGGGAAGTTATTCAATATATATTTTCTATTCAATTAAATCTTCCCTGTGTATCATATTAACTGTTGTACTAATTGGATTGGTAAGATTAACAGATAATTATTTAAAGTGGGGGTAGTTAAATAAATCTGAAATTAACATTGTTTAATATAAGTATTCGAAAAAGTTTATCAAGTTTTAATATTCACAAAATCATTTATATAAACAAGTATGATGTGGTAACATTTAACAAAAGGGGGTAGCGTATATGAATGTTGAAATTATTTCTAAAGAAGAAATCACAAAACTATTAAACGACTGGTATCAAGCTATAATTTCACAACGTGTATTACAGTCTAATAAAATAAAAGAAGAGATCGCAGATAAAATCAATAATATTAAGGAAGACCAAACAATATTAGTCTACTATGCTTTATTGAATGCACGGTATAATCTGCTAATTCGTGATATGGATAGTTCAAAAGATATTTTGGATAAAATTGAGCCATTACAAGAGCCTACAGAAACATTTTTAGAGTACTATCATCATTTATTTAAAGCAATTTATGCTACTAATACAGCAAACCATAGTGAAGCAAGAATGCAATTTGAAGAAGCTGAAAAGTATTTAGAGTACATGCATGATGAAATAGAAAAAGCTGAATTTAATTATTGGCTTGCAGTTCATTACTATCACATATTGAAACCAATCCTAGCAATTCAATTTGCTACGAAGGCAAATGAAGTATTTTCAATTAGTCCAGGGTATGAATTAAAAACTGCTGCTTGTTTGAATACTTTAGGGATGGCACACACTCGCTTAAGTGATTTCGAAAGTGCAGAAGAATATTTACTTTCAGCATTGGGTACTTTCCAAAAATCTCATGACGAAAGTCTTACTAAACGTGTAAAGCACAATTTAGGACTTTTATATGCAAGTCAAAACATGTCAGAGTTAGCAATTAAGCATTTAGAGGAATCACTAGAAAACAACGCTAAAACGATGTTTCTTTTAGCAAGAGAACATTTTAAGTTAGGTCACAATCATAATGCTAATGAATATATTGAGAATGGCTATAAGATTAGTGACTTATGTTATCGTCATCATTTTCAAATTTTAAAAGCATTACATAACTATGCACCACAAGAAGAATTAGAAAAGGTGGTCATGGAAGGTATTTCGTATTTTGAAAGAGAAGAATTATATGATTGGGTAAAAGAATATGCTTATCTTTTAGGTAATATATTCTATGGTTCAGAAAATCACGAAAAAGCCAGCAAGTATTTACACATCGCTTTAGATGCAGACAAAAAGAGTATAGAAAGAAGGGCGCTAAAATGAAAAAAGCAATCTTATTAATGATGATGTTATCCGCTGTTTTTACTTTTGGTCTTACTAATGTAAAAGACGTATCACAAAATGAAACTATTGAAGTGTTTATGGATCATGGAGAGCATATTTAATTATCTAAAAAAAGAGGGAGCTGCGAGCACCCTCTTTTTTAATTATGAACATATTAATTTAGAAATAACATAAGTAGCAGTAGGAATGAAAAATATAAGGGATAATGTTCCATAGTATCAAATACAGTCTGATTTGCATTCTTAAATACCAAACCATACATTCTTTTTTACACTCAATGCTTTTAAGGGTGGAGTTGCGGCTAGAACGATTGAACCGCTTCTATTTACATCACCGACTACTGCTAACTTTGTATGCATAGGGTCTAATCCCATTTTGATGCAACTTACTGAATCGTAAAAACTTCATAGAACTACACATAAGATGATTCTATTCGTTAGGATTGAATAGTCATACACTGTGATTGCCCCCTTCATAATAGAGCGTATGTTCTTTTATGAAGGGGGATTTTAAATATAATGTAAAAATAATCCTTTAAATGGAAAAAATTTTTCTTTTATATTATAATTACTAAATGTTGTTAATTATGATTTTGAAATGAGTGAAAATAATGGTAATGTATCCAATCAGTATTACATTGTTAATATTTATAGAAGTATGTACCTGCTTTGGCATACTGGCCTTGTTCGAAATCTTTTCTGCTAAAGCATTACAGCATTCATAGATATACTCATATAAATCTTCTCGTTCAAAGTATTCAATTCCTACAAGAACCGTAGCTTCTAATTTCTCAGCGGGTTGATGCCATTTCTAAAATACTCCCCTTGCGTTGAATTGAGAGTCGTTACAAACTATGTTTAGTAAGAACATTGAACTATCTATTTTTTTAATTATAATAAAAATATATATAAATATATAATTTTAACAAAATTCATTTCAAAAGGGTGGTAATTCAAATTGAATTTAGGACTAATTGTCGGTATTCTGCTAATACTTGTTTTTGTATGGGTTATAATATCAGGGATTCGTAACGGAGACGCTACTATCTCACAAATGTTTGGAAGTGTAATTTGTATTTTTGTATTAATTTGGCTAACTAAAGGTTGCGTACCTATATCAAAAGAATCGTATGAAGAACAAATTGTATCTAATGTTGAAGGCTTCCAACATGATGCTATACAATTTCAAAAAGCTATTGAAAACTCCTTTAACTACTATGAAAAGGGTAATGTAGTGTATTCGAAAGAAGAAGCAAATACTATATTAACAGATATACTTAATATTCAGGACACTGTAAAAAATCTAGAAGAATCACAAAAAGAAATCAAAAAGATGAAAATACCTGATGAATACAATTCCGCCCATACAGATTTGGAAATAGCTACGCGTTACCTTGTATTAGCAGCAAAAGCTATTAGTTTGTTTAAAGAAACAAACGACCCTGAAGCTCTAAATAAGGCACATGAGTACCTTAATCAGTACAGTGCCAACATAGAAACCGCAGTTATTGAGTTTAAAAAAGTAAATGATATAGATATTATTAAAAAATAACACATATTAAAACGATTATGTTCTCTAATTTGTGGGCGGAAAATACAAGGAAGAGAAAAAGATATACTTTATTGAAGAATTAATGTGTTATAAATAGCTTAAATTGTTACCCTGGGACTAGGTATATAACCCAAGACAAGATCTCAGTTGGTAGCATAATTTTTTATGTGTAGGTTCATGTAAAAAGAGAAGAGGGAACATAAAGAGATAAATTTCTAAATTGTATCTAATATCTCAAAAAGCTTTTTAATAGTCTTATCAGTTTCTGAAATAATAAAGGATACGAATTTTGTTCGTATCCTTTATTGTTATTTGTAAGTTTAGTTTTGAATTAAATCTTTTTGATTTTAGAGAATTATTTATTCATATTACTATTTCAAGTAATATGAAATGTATTTTATTCGGCATGTGTGTGCATATATTGAATGTTTACGTATTTAATTGGTTATTTAATATGATCTGATAATTTGGATATTCTTTTAATAATTGGAGGTCTCCAATTATATAAAATTCTTTCTTAGCGCGTGTGATTGCAACATTTAAAATATTGGGTTCCTTACACGCCCATTCTGCAGCGGTTTTCTTCGTATAATCTGTACCTGTAATGAAGAAAACCACTTCTGCTTCTTTCCCTTGAAATGTATGAACGGTTCCAATATTGTCACTTACCCAATCTTTATACCAATCATTTTCTTGTTGTGCAATATTTATTAATAGTTTTCGATATGCTTCGGCAGCTTCATCAATACCATCATGACGTAATTCTCGTTTTAATGTGTTTAGTAGTAGCGTCCAACAATTGTCTTTTCTTTTTAAGAATTTTATTGTTTCGTTTTTAACAGCCGTAAAAGGCGTAATAATGTAGATGGAAGGTGGTTTTAATTTTTCATCTGCAATTAATGTTAAAAGGTTTTCAAATTCTTCCAAGCGTAGCTGTGGGCTGTACGAAATAAATTGTTTGAATAATTCTTGGAGAGATAGTACGTCTAGCTCTGTTGAAGTTTCTGGCTGTGCCATAAAGTGTTCATAAAACAATTCTTTTAATACCATTGCTGGTTCGTTTCCAGCAAGTTCCCACATTTTCATTAATAGCTGGTATTGAATCCTTTGTTTCCAATACACTTCTAATTTTTGTTCAAGCTCTACTGCTTGTTCTTTAACAAATTGTTGAGTACTTACCTTCCCTTTAACATCATACCACTCACTTTTTCCTATTCCTTCGTTTCCTAATACCATTTTTCCACCGTAAGCTAATTCATTGGCCATTGAAAACATAGGCTCTAAGCAGCGACGATGTACCCAAAGTGGCATACCAATCCATCGATTATCTTGGACAAAAGAACCTTTATAATTGCTGCGATCTGCTACAGATTGAACAGAACACTTGATACCTAATATGTCTTCCTTAAGTTTATAAATTTTACGTAGATCTTCTAACATCGTATTGTCTGTTGTAACCACAGGCTCGATTTGCAGCGGATCACCTACAACCATTACTTTCTGTGAGCGCCATAAAGCTCCGACTGCTTGTGAGGGTACAGCTTGACCAGCTTCATCAATCATTAAATAGGGTATAAAGTCTTTGTCAATACCGCGATACATCGATGCAAAGCTTGCAAAAGTTGTACTCACAACAGGGAAGAAACAGTGGACAGTATGCCACATTATATGAAGCTTTTCAATCGATTCCTTTTGGTTTAAATCTAATGTGTTTTTCTTTTCTAATATAGATAATGCCGCACGTAATTTTTCACCATGAATGAGAATAAAGTGATTTAATACATGAATTGCCTTTATAAATAATTTTGAGCGCTTAATGTTTAAATTATCTGTTTGAAATAATACACTTTGCTGACGTTTTTCGTAATTTGAAACGTTCCAAAAGTCATCTGTCGACTGTAGTAGTGTTTCATCTGCTTCTTTACGTCCTTCCATCATTTGTAAGATGGCATATTTCTCTGCTTCTACCTCATTTTTTAATTGAATGAATTCATCACAAATTGTTTTCCAATTTTCTTTTGCTTCATCACGAGCTGCTTTTGATTTATTCCATTCAGTCATTACACTGAATTTACGATTTAGTAATTGTTGTGCTGCCTTTTTAATATTAGAACTGTTACCAAGTGCTACTGAAAATAGTCCCCAGCTATCCTGACTAATCATTTTTTTTGCTGTTTTTGGGGCGTATTGATAAGTCATTAATTCTTCTAAAAAGCATCCATCAACTTTCTTTTGTTGAGGTAATTCTTTTGAAATATTTTCAACTGCGCCATTATTACTTGATGCAACGACTATTGCATGTTTTGTAATGGATGGTGCAATTTCATAAATAAAACGCTCTACTTCTTCATTTTCTTTAAATAGATGCGGAATTTTTTCTTTAAGGCTCGTTTTCGTTATCATGTCATTAACGTTGTCTCTAAATCGAGTCATTGCATCTGCTTTCTTTACAACAATTTCAGCAAATATATCTTGTAATAGTGTTGTTTTACCTGTACCTGGTGGACCATTTACCGAGCTGACAGGAGTATTTGATACGAAAAATTCATTTACAGCTACCTGTTGCATTAATGATAATCGATGCTTAATTGGCGAAGGCCATCTTCCTAAGGGAAGGCGATCTGGATGTAGAATATATTCGATGTATTCACGGTTTTCATTAATATCTTGCCGGTTTGCTGCTGGTGTTAGAAATGTTGCTAGTGTATCGTTTAAATCATTTTTCGCGTACAGTAAGTCCTCTGTAAAGAAGCTATTAAATTTCATATTTTCTTCATCTTGTTCTTGTTTTAAGATACACTCTAATACATAAATTTCTGAACGTGGTAAAGTTCCAAAAAATTGTTTGAACTGTTTGTTGAATTCATCTAACCATTGATCATTGAAGAGACCGCCATTAATTGCATTTGCTTGTGTATTTAAAAGGTATTTATGCTCATTATACAATTGCATAAAGTCTACATCCTGTAGTCCACCATGCTCTTCCATTAATTTAATATAGAGCTGTAAATAGGGGATGAAAAGTGATTCATCAATGTATTTACCATCTTTGTCAAATTCTACATAATAGCTAAAACAGATTGTAAAAGAGGGATTAATAATCTCTTCTTTCACTTTATGTAAATAGCGTTGATACTGAGTTAATTCATGTTCGTAATATACATTGCCATAAAAACCAAAGCGTTTCTGAATTTGCTCTGATTTTAATTCAAGTTGCTGCCAAATTTGTGGAAACTCTATTGTTTCCGCATCTTTGAATAGTGAAAACTTTTTTACATAACTTTCTTTTTTTAAATATTTTTTTGCTATAGGCTCTTTTAAATATTTCGTTTGAATTTGTCCTGGTGCTAATGTTTCCAAGTGCCACCATGCTTCAATTATTTCTTCTGGTTTACTCATAACTACAATCCTTTATTTGTATTTGTTAAATATATTATATAAATAAATAGTGTTTTTTGGAAAGATAATAGTAATAATTTACTTACAGATATAAAGAAGAATATTGGTTTTGATTCTAATAACACAGAAAATCGAAAGAATGTGTTACATATGAATTTATCTAAAAATCAAATTTTGAATGGGTCGCCCAGAACCGAGAAAACTTATTCAGTTGTACGAAAAGCATTGGAAATAGTTGGTCCAGAGTTAAATCACCAGTTGTTCATAAGGAATCGATATATACCAGCGATATACAGAGGAGAAGTAAATTTAATTTTGTACATCCCATCAATTGTACTTGTTTGATTCACTAAGTAAAAGAAAATATGTTATGATTTAATAGATAGAGGATGGAGGTAATTTTATTGGCATATACTTTACATACTAGGATTATTAATTCTTTTTTAGAGCAAGGAGAAACAATAAATCAAGTTCAAATTACTATTGAGGAAGTAGACAATACTATTCTTAGGAAGAACATAATCAATGAAGTATCACAAAATATGGATGTAAATGTTTTTACTGCTACTATAGAAGAATTTATTGATAATTTACAAGAGGAATTTCCAAGTGCATCTATTAAAGTTGTAGATGAAAATAAATCCCTTATATTAAATGAAGAAAGTGAAGATATACTCGCTAGTAAAGATTTTATAGTGAGATTTAAATTTTTAAGTAGATAAGTACTAGAGTGAAATGGTAGCTAAGTTGTATTTGCTACCATTTATTTTTTATAAATTATAATGTTGTTACGAAAAGATAATGAAAGTTTGATTATAATAGTAGAATTATATTTGTATCATGATTTAAAATAAAGAATAAGAAATATAGGGATTGTTTTCTTCTATCGACTAATGTATCAGGAGAAGCAGAATTATGCTTTCTTAAGTAGTTGAAAATATTTGAGACTAGGTACAACAATAGTAAGGGGTTTAGAAGAGGATATGGTATAAATTAGAGATGATTATTTGAATTTAAGTTTTTAAAGTTAAATTGATACACTTGTTCTATTTTATATTTATGTCTGATAAATTCGATTAAAAATGATATCGTAAAAAAATTAGAAAAGAGTATGGAAAAAAAGCGATAGGTTATGTCAATTTAAAGAATTTTCTGTTATAATTAAATAAACTCATTACTTGTGTGAGGCTTCGCTCCCGAAGTCTGGCGGGGCCTTGGGTACTCGTACTTTCCTAGCGAAAATTGTAAGAAAGGGAGTGGTGCTTATGAACAAAGTAACTAATTGTTTTGAAGGAATCGATATAAACTTAGGTTTTGTCGTACTGAAATTCAGCAAGCCAAATGTATCTGAGGTAACCATTGCTAGGGAGTCTCGCAGAAATAATGAGTAAGTTAGAGTCGCATTAGCGGCTTTTTTATTTTATATAATTTTTTATGGCTAAACTTTAATTAGAGTAAATATTTTTCGTGTAGTTACTATGAAATTGCTCTTGGGGTTTAAAGCAGAGATAGCTAGTGGAGATAATTTATTATCCTAACTTAGAAACTTACGAAATACATGAGAATACAGGTTCAAGGTCCTCAAATGGACTATTATACAAATTAGTTTTTCTATATGGAATATTTTTGAATTATATCAGGGCGAAGACTTTACCGTTGCTATAGATTGTATTGATGATAGGGTTATATTTAAAACATCAAATGAAAAACAACCATTAAGACTTATTAATTGAAAACGAAGGAGTCTACTACCAGAAATGTTGAATTAATAAGTTTAACAAATAAAGATGTATTTTTGAAACTGGATGATCATATAAAAAAACGCCATCCAAAGATGACGTTTAAAAGATTACCTATCACAATTCATAATATATAAAGCAAGTTCTTAAGTGAAGTTTAACCAATTTCAAATCTTTTTTTAGGATCAGGTTTTAGTGGGTATAAAATCACCCACTTATGCTCTTCTTGATTTAATGAAAATAACGCCTTTTTCAAGGGCAGTCTTAATTCTTGGAGAGCAACGTTGTTTATCTTAGATCTTTTGAAAAAAGTCGTTTCTCACTATATCTCTAAATTCTAGTTATTAATTGATTAGTTATATATTCAATTCGTTGAGATCCAATATCGGGCGTTTGATTTGGTTCAAGTAACTCAGGTCTATCAAGGTCTGACGGTGAAGGGATCGTATGGTAACTATCTACAAGCCATTGGCAGTAAGGGTGAGGAACATGCGATCCACCTGATAGATAGTTTTCATAAATTTGTCCAGGTGCTAATTTTGAT
Organism: Bacillus cereus group sp. MYBK227-1; assembly: GCF_051916325.1. Classification (NCBI taxonomy): domain Bacteria; kingdom Bacillati; phylum Bacillota; class Bacilli; order Caryophanales; family Bacillaceae; genus Bacillus; species Bacillus cereus group sp. MYBK227-1. Next base: position 187,871 of record NZ_JBQAGK010000004.1, read on the forward strand.
GAACAATGTGTTGCCTTTGCGAGCCTATTTTGACTCTGTGGTAATGGTGCAAAATTCCTTAGAGTCTCTCCTTCATCGCCTTGAGCACTTCCTAAAAGACTTTGAGGAATAAGATGGTCTATATGGAAATGTATAGATGAACGTCCGAAAGCTATCGGATTAAATGGGTTGACAGAACCGTGATGCGGTAACAGCATGGCATTAAATATACGCTTTGCTTTATTCTTATCAACTTTATTTAATGTTGATTGAAGCCAGAGACGGTCTAATTGTTGAGTTACTGATCGATTAATAAATTGTCTAGAAATGGCATCTGCAATATTTGAAAGAGATGCAGTTAAAGTACCGTCAACTATCTTTTCAGCAAATGTTCTTGTTCGACCAATCGTGCCATCAATTAGAACCCTATAGCTTGCAATTAGTAACGAATGTAAATCTGAGTTTTCATTATTTCCTCCCGTTAAAAAGGAAGGTCTAGGAGCACCAGCATGAATATTCTGTATATAGTAGTACGATAATAATATTGCGAAAGGTATATTTCCACATTCCTTAATTTCTTGGAAATACCCATTGGTTTGTACTGGATTCTTAAATGTTTGTACGAAGTCTAGAAAGTCATCTACTTCAGATCGAAGTAGGGTTCCACCCCAAGATGGAAATACCCGACTGCCATTGCGTCTTAATGACCTCAATATTACGTTTACAAAAGGTAAAAGGCTTGTATCAGGTTTATCGTTATTAGTAAATATAGCTGTAAAATCATTCTCTACATCATCAATATCGATTGCAGACCATCCTGATGAAGAGCCTTTTTCAATGATTAATGCACGTAATAGATCAACCGGTCCTAGGTCAACCCTAACTGTGTTAATCCCTAGGAATGTGTTCATTATATCTATAGGAGCACTAAAATTAAAATAGATATCTACAGCTACTTGCCTGTTTAAAAAAGTATTTTGAACTAGGTCGGCCAGCTGAGATCCTTGACCATTTTGTAATTTCTCATTAATATAGCCCTCTACCTTTTCTCTAAGACTTCTATATTGGTTGGCTATCGCGTTTCTAGGGTGATTAAGTAACTCATGGTCATTATGTAAATAAACAGGAGCTAATGCAAATACTCTTGCTAAGAGATTAGGGAAGTGCTGTGAATCAGTAGAATGAAAAGGAGCACCAGTACTAAAAATCTTTGAATGCAATATAGCTAGAATCATTGTACCAACGGAAAAACGTTGTAGCCCATCTACTAATATTAAGTAATTACCTGCTTGGAGATTTTGAAACTGACCTGTATGAGGGAATTGAGCTAGAATGACATTTCCCAATAGTATAGAAGGAGAACCAAGGAATTCTTCTACATTTTCGATATCCCAAGAAATTCCCCTCTGGTATCTAGGGATTTCAACCCACTCATGTACACCTAAATTTGAGATTGCTTGGGTATTAGCGCCGTTGTGTGGAATTAAGGCTTTATTAGTAACATATTCATAAAACGGTGGGACTGGACCACTTCTTTGTACTGGCATTGGATTACACTCCTTATTAATCTTTTTATAAAACATAAGTATATTTTAACATTAATATTTATAACTTTACATTATTTTCTATAGTTTTCCTTTATTCTACATATTGATTAATGAAAGTATATTAGTTGAATCTTAGTAGCCGACCAGTTATCTTACACCTGGAACGCAGTGAAGAATTATTATGTTATAATAATTACAACACTGGAATATAGGTAACACCATGGATATTGCGAGTTGTAGGTCTTTTTGAATGTGTTTGTATTACTTTAGATATAAATATTAAATTCCACCTTTAGGAAAAAAGGTTTTAAAATGTATAGCAACGCCTCTAATTAGTACATTTGAAAGGGAATACGTACTACATTATCGCAAGAAACTCCTATTTAAAGATTTGCTAACTTAATGAAAAAGCAACCAGCTCTGTAATAGATCTGGTTGCTTAGTATAAAGTATATTCATTTCATGTTGTTCTATTTAAATTGCTAGTAAAATGTCAGTAAAGATTCTCATGGCTAGGAGATTTTCTTCGAGTTAATGTCCGTGCTAATAAAATTAGAGTCTAGTTATTGGCTCTCTATTTTTTAGGGGAGTTATTAAACTTTTTATCTAGTGCCTTAAATATTTTCAGACCTAATTTTTCGAGCATTTCGAATATATTACCCATTTCTGAAGCGGACATTACTATTTTCATGTCTAATTCATAAGGTTCTTCAACAAAATACTGTTCTTTTCCTTTATGTTTTTCTAAAAAACGTTCATTAATAACTCCTTTGTTATGAACAAGTATATTTCTTATTGAGGTGATTTCAACTAAAGCTCCTATAATCTCAGGTGGGAATTCGAAATTAACATTAAATTCTTTTTCTATATAACTAATCATTTCAGCAAGATTGTTATAAGATAATGCTATAATTTTTTCTTTAATTATTTTTTCTTTAAGTAAATCTAAAGAGTCATATTGGAGTAATTGGTTTAATTCAATTTTTTCCTTTTTTTGAAAAACATGATGTGGATAATTATTGAATAAAAATTCTAATATTTCTTTTAAAAAGTCTTCTAGGACACTAACAAAATTTTTAAACGTATTCTCGCTACATATTGTATGGAGTGATTGATCACTCTCGCGATCGTTCAATATTTTTATGTAATCTGAATTTGTAATATTATTACTTTCTCGCCCTAAATCGATAAAAACATCTGGATTATTCTGTATAAATCCTAGATTAATAAAGGAATTAATAGTCTCGTATGTTTTTATATTAATTATAAAATTTTTGTACTCTCTGGACAAAAAATATAAATAGTTGTCCTGGATAATTTCCAAAGCGTCTTCTACGTATTTTCCCATACCTATCTTCATGCCTTTCCATATTTTTGTGTTAAGTATATCAAATGAGGAAATAAAATTCCTCAAAAAAAAAGAATCCTTCATTTAGTTTTTTTCTTTTTATAATTTCGGATAATTCTCTAGTAGCGTCTATTTCAAAATGATTGGCCACTTTAGCGAGAGTTTTAATATTGCTTCTTTTAATACTTCCTTTGCACATTTTATTTGCTGTAGAAGGACTTATTACCTTTAGCATTTCAACCAGCTTGTTTTGATTTATCTTATTCTCTGTTAGTACATTTTTTATAACAGGAAGCATAACTTTGCATAAAATGCAGGTTTATGCTTCCTTTTTTGTTGTGCAAGGATATGCTTCCCTAGAGTTATTTTTTTACTTAATTAATAAATTTGTAATATATAATATACGGATTTTAAATTTCATAAGGTATAGGGATTTAAATATGTGTTTTAATTGAGTTGTTTTTCAAAATTAGTTTATGAAAAATTGAAGTATGAAAAAAATTAGATAGTTGATTTTTAGGAAGGACAATATCTGGTTTTATATACAGATTTGAAAAATTAATAAAAGGAAAAGGAATATAATTCCTAATAAATTTTGATATAATTAATTAGGAATAAAAATGCGTGTATATTCTAATATTATAGTAGATTTTCAATTGATGGAAAATTAAAGGTGGTTTTGAATTGGAAAAGAAATATTTTTTAAAAGATACAGCTTTAAATAATAAAGAGGATGATGCATTTCACCATCATGATTATGTGAAGAACATTAAAAAATTAATTGATGAACATAATCCTCCTTTTAACATTGCTTTAATTGGTAAATGGGGGGTAGGGAAATCCTCCATAATAAATTTATTGAAAAAAGAACTTCATAATAAATCTGAGTATAAAATTCATGAAATTAATGCATGGAAGTATGAAAATGACTCTTTAAAAAAGGCCTTTTTAAAAAATTTATGGAAAACATTAAATGAAGATCAATCTGATAGTATTTGGAAACAGTTTGGAGAAAGCCTTCGTCAATATTTTATGGATGTAAATGTCAATGATAAGACACATAGTATTAAGGGAGTTATAAAGGATTTATTACCAGTACTAGGTGTGTTAGGATTTATATTTTTAGCTTCATCCTCCCTTTTCGCACTAGTATTTTTAATCTGGGATGCAATTAATGCAATTTTTACGGAGAATACTTTTAAAGAAAATGTAATGGAATCATTCAAAGATTTTAAAAAAAATATGTGGGTCCCTATTATAATTACGCCACTTTATAAGATGGTGCAAGATTTCGTGAAATCTTCTATTCAGCATAAAGCTGCAGATATTAAAGTACTTAAACCGATTGAAACAGCTGATGAGTATGAAGATTTATTTAAAGAAGAAATCAAAAAGTATAAAGAAAAGCATCCTGATTTTCGTAAATTGATAGTTATAGTTGATGATTTAGATAGGCTAAGTCCTAAGAAAGTTGTAGCAGCTTTAGATGCTATTAAAGCTTTTGTGGATGTAGACGAATGTATTTTTATTGTAACTTGTGACGAAAATATTTTAATTCGAGCATTAGAAAAAGAAAAGCTAAATAAATCTGCGGAGTATATTGACGGTGAATTATTTTTAGATAAGCTGTTTCACTTTAGAATGCCCTTACCACCAATTATAGAGAGTGATATGAAGCAATATGCATCAGAGTTGGTAAGGCAAGAAGCACCTGGTTTAATTGAACTTTGTGACGAAAATTTTGAAGAGATTGTGGATATTCTTATTCATGCTGAAGTATCAACACCTAGGCAGGTCAAGAAATTATTAAATACTTTTACTAATAATCTTCTGATAGCAAAAGCTAGAGAAGATAATGGAAGAAAGTTGGAGAACAGCCTCTTGACGGGGGGACAGGGGTTAAGGTTTTTAGCTAAGTTATCTGTCATACAATCGGATTATAATGATGTATATTTAAATCTTATGAATGATTTTGATTTTCTAGATGATTTATTGTCTTTTTATCATGCTCAAGACCAAAATGAAAAGACTGTGAAATCAACAATAAAGATGTTATTTGATAAAAAAAGTGAAGTTTATAGGTTGAAATCTGATTATGAAGGAATTATAAACTTTTTAATTAGAACACAACATATTACTATCGAAAATATAGCCCCGTTTATTTATCTGGGACAAGATGCTATTGGTTTAAAAGCTGGTGATGAAAAACAACGTAATATTCGTAAAAATTTAGTAAGTGGAAATGAAAAGGGCATTATTTCTATATTAGAGCAAGAACAGCAACCAGAGAACATTACACAAGTAGTAATTGAGGAAGTGAAAAATTCAAAAGAAAAAGAATTATCATCAGTATTAAAAGTTGCATATCAATTAATTAATCATGTCCCTAGTATATTAAAGAGAGAGCTTGCAAATACAATTATATATAAACTTACTATACATGGAATGAATCAAGTAAGATTTTGGCAGATTGAATCACAAAATTTATTAGATGTTTATATGATAGCTGATAATAAAATTGAAGCTGAAAAACCTTTAGTATTTACAATTGATAGTCTCTTTAATAGAGATACTAACTGGAAAAAAATTTCCGGTAAAGAAATGAACGATAAGGAATTTATTAAACAAATAACGAATCTTTTAGATTATTTTCTTACAGAGAATGAAAAGTTACCAGATAGTGTGAAATGGAAAATTAAAAAATTTATTGCTATGAAAGATGAAAATTATAATTTTTATCCATTTATAGAGCTATTGCATCTATATAAGAAAAATTCAAATCTATTTGTGGAATACTTTGATATTGATTTTTATATTCAACTTATTTCTTATATGGAAGAAGCAGATGATGACGAACTAGATGAAGCTACTAATGTATTCTTAGAAGTGTCGCCTCTTATAAGAAGTAGCCACATAGAAGAATTTATTCATACAATTTCTGTAGTAATTGATATTGCTGATAACTCTCTATTACTAAATATATTGGATCTTTTAGAGCCGGTAAGTCACCATATAGATGAGATATCGGGAGCGAATATTGTGTATTCACTTTCGGATATCAATTTTGAAAATACCATAAGTATATCTAGATTGATAAGAAAGATTAGATTTAATTTTGATTGTGTTGAGAAATTGAAGGAGAGATTAGATACTTTTATTTACAATCAGCTTGATCAAAAAAATAAGTCTATTTTAGAGGAAATGTCATTATTAATTGAACATATTGTAGTATTAGAAAAAGATAACTTTAAGGCGTTAAATAAAGTATCTGATTTCTTAATAACTCAAACATTTAGTACATCTTTATACGATAAAATAATTGAGCGAGTGAACAAATACTTTACTGATTCACAAAGAACAGCACTCTTTAATAGTATAACAAATACAATTTCTAATAATTATGTTAATATTGATGACATTGATAGGGTAAATAAATTACTTACTGTACTAAAAAAACAAGAAGAGAATTATGCTTATATTAGAAAATCCATCCATCAGGGGATTGATTACTTAACTTCTAATTCATGGTATCAATATCAAGGTTGGGCGATAGGTTTTTTAAGACTAGTAGGCACTACATCAAATATTATTAATAAAGACTATTTGCAAAGACTTACTGATACACTAATTAGTATTGCAGATAGCTATCCAGATGTGACGATAAAAGGTTTAATGTATGTTGGTAATAATATACCAGAAGAGAGGATTGAAGAATCCTTAAATATAGTAATTTCTAAGGCAATTACAGATTCAAATAAATTAGATGTACTTTACTTCTTGAAATCGGTTAGAGATCAACTTACAGAGGCAAATTATAATTTGTATATTGAATTTTTGATTACTAATATATACTTAGAACCTAAAGGGTTTTTAGATGAACTTTATTCTCAATTCGATTCTATTAGTAAAGCCCAATTTATTGATTTGATTAGAGGAATAGAAAGTATGAAAGATAAACACTCCGAAGATTATGATGATGTTATTAGAAGAGTTGTGAATAAATTTTATACTGGACTAGTAGGAATTGAAGAGAAATATGCACTTTTAGAAGCACTACTGCAAAGCAGTATTTCAGCAGAGACAATTCAAGAAGTATTATTGAATTCAATAAATAAAAATGCCGTTGCTGAGGTCCTAACTTATGCTATAAATCCTAATATTGATTATGGAGACAGAGAACGTCAAAGAAAGTTATTAAAACTATGTGCAAGTCACCATAAAGCACTAAAGAAAAATCATTTGACGAGTTTGATTGTTAATATGATGAGAGAGAAAGATGACGATTATATAAAAGAATTATGTGATATTCTCTTAGTTGATTTTATTGATTTTAAATTTGTTCATGAAAAGCGTCATGTTCATGCCCAAATTGTTCCGACTTTTAGAAGTGTAAATATGGAAACAAAAGAAAAAGTACTTGAATTAGCTAAGTCATATGATATGACAAGAGAGTTTGAAAAAGCAGTTAAAGAAAAAACTGTTTCAGTAGATGAAATTGAATTAATTGAAAGTATATTATTAACACGGAAGAAGCGTTCAGTTTCAGCAAATTCGTAACTGAGAATAGTGGGGAAATAATTTTAGACGTGTAGAAAGTGTTTCGTATATTTGTAAAAAGAAATCTTTCAATAAAGAGAAGGATTTCTTTTTATTTTGAATACTAAATAAAAGATTAAATAGCTTCAAAACAAAATGAGCATAATGGACATTGTAAAATTAAATGATGTCCCATGTTCAATGTTATATGCTTCTATTAATTTTTTTAAAGTATTGAGTAGTGTTAAGGAAGAAATGAATTAAAGCTGATATTTTTAATATAAAAGAAGAGGTTTAGTTTTTTTAGTTCATTACATTAATTAGATGTATAGACGATAAATAGAGATTTGATTACGAGGGAGGGAGATATGTGTACGATTTTACTAATTTAAGTGATGTTGAATTTGAAAAGTTATGTGCAGATATACTAAGTAGAAAATTGGGTGTGAAATTAAGATATTTTGCGCCTGGAAGGGACGGGGGAATTGATTTAGTAGATGATGTTGCAAATAAAAATATAGTGGTACAAGTTAAACATTATGCTAAAAGTAATTTTAATAGCTTGTTAACCTCTTTAAAGAAAGAAGTTGATAAAGTTGAAAAATTGAAACCAACTCAATACTATATATGTGTTTCCCAACAACTTACAGCAGCTAATATAAATGAAATATATAAATTGTTTAAGGGATATATGAAAGATACTTCTAACATAATAACTAGGGATGTCTTGGTTGATTTCTTAGATGAAGATAGTAATCAGGATATACTAAGAAAAAACTTTAAATTATGGTTACTATCAGATAAATTGTTGAAAGATATATTTAATAATCAAGTATTCATTGATAGTGCGGTATTATTAGATGACATTAACGAAGAGTTTAAATATTTTGTTCAAACTAAGGTTTTTAATGAAGCGTTAGAAATGTTAAAGAAGCATAGATTGCTGATGCTCTACGGTGCACCGGGGGTTGGGAAATCGATTAATTCAAAAATGTTGGCTGCAGCATTTGTTAAAGAGGATTATATTATTAGGTATACTACTGATGGACAAGTTAGTAATATTAAAAATGTTATATCTGAAAATCCGGATGTAAAAGAAGTTGTACTATTAGATGATTGTCTAGGTCAGTATTACTTCAAATTAAAAGAAGGCCAAGATCAAGAGTTAATATCTTTAATAAAGTATATTAATCAATATGACAACAAGGTTCTTATTTTAAATACTAGAGTTACAATTTTAAATGAGGCTAAAAGATCTAGATTAGAATTTAGACGTTATCTAAACAAAGGAAAAGTCCCTTTAAAGACTATTGATATGGAAAATATTTTATCAGAAGAAAAAGCTGAAATCTTTTACAATCATTTATTAAAAAATAAAATACCAAAAGCGTATTACGACGCACTGAGGGTAAATAGAAAGTATAGAAGTATAATTAATCATAAGAATTATAATCCACGTATAATTGAATTTGTTACTGAAGAGTATAGATATAGTGAAGTTGATTCGCAAGGTTATTATCAATATATCTTAAAAAACTTAAATTATCCTAATGATGTATGGGCAGATGAATTTGAAGAAAAGCTAGAAGAACTAGATAGAATATTTATGTATACTCTTTTTTCGTTAACAGATACATATGTGGATAGGGATGTTTTAGAAGAATGTTTTATATTTCGATTGAATAAAGAAGGGCGTGCACGAAGTACAATTGATTATTTTTCTGTAGTGGAAGCTAGGTTGACTAAATCATTAGTTAGGATTTTAGATGACTATGGTTTAAAGAAGATAGGTGTACTAAACCCTTCTATAAATGACTATATGGATAGTCATATTTACTCGAATAAAATAGGTCTCAGTGCAATTAAAGAATCTATTGTATATATAGAGCAACTAGAAAAAATGTATGAAAAAAAAGATAAGGAAGAAATATTAATTAGTAAATTGAAATCAGGAGATTTCATAAAGCTAAAAAGCTTAGGGAATAAAAAAATATCATATTTATTTTGTGGTGTAGCTAAATATCAAATTCTTAATGATTGTTATAAACCAATTATAGAAAGTAATTTCAATAAATTTGATGAAAATTTAAGTTTCTTTGATGATAAGTTGAAAAAGAAAGATCTTGTAGTTAAGTTTTTAAAAGAAAAACCATTATATGATTTTTATGAGATTGGTGAGAATTTAAAAGATGAAAAATTTAGGGATGATTACATAGGAGGCTTAAATTTCGAAGAAATATTAGAAGTTCTATCTTTGATAAAAAATGAAAAACTGTTACTTCCTGAATTGGCAGAAACATTAGTTTCAAATTTGCTTGAGGAACTTGATTATTACTTAAGTGACCTTGACGTCTATGATTATATAGATGGTATTGAAGGTTTTGAAGTTTTTTATGATTTAATGCCGTCAGGGGAAGATGAAGAGAAAATTGATGAGGAAATACAAAAGCTTTGTTCGAATGTTAGAAAAGATATTGGTGAGGAAATTAGAAATCAGGTAGATAAAACGATAGGTTTTGAAATAATCAAAGAGAAGCTAGAAAGAATGATGGATGAATATATATCTGAAGACAAAATGACGGAGGCATTAAATCAACACTTTTATCCGGAAATGGATTATGATGATTATGATGAAGATAGACGAGGATTTGATTTAGGAGACGCTGATGCAATCGATGTAATATTTGATAGAGAGTATCCAGAAGAATAAGTGAATAGTAAGTTATTTAGTTTATTGGAAATTTAGGTTGGAAGCTTACTTATTTAATAAATTTCAATCAAAGTTTGTTGAAAGATATAAATATCCTTATTATGAAAAAGCTTAGCTTTGAACTTAATGGGGAGATTCCAGGTATAAAAAAGAACTAGGGTGTTACATTCAGAAACGCACTTCTCTTGCTGTAAGTATACAAGATGGACAAACAATAAAATTCGAAAAAGATTATGAAATGAGCATAATTAGTTGAGAGTTAGTGAAGTAATTAAATTTAATGAACACCCATATCAAATTGAAGTGACCCCCGAAAAGGGGACACCAATCAAAACACCTAAACCACTTGTTCCCTAAATTCTTTAGGGGATAGGAGGTTTAATTTTTCTTGAATTCGCACACAATTGTAGTAATGAATGTATTCTAGCACAATCTTTCGCACAGTTGTGTTGGATACTTTTGTTATCTTTTGTGAATAGAAAGCTTCACTTTTTAAATGACCAAAGAAGCTTTCCATGACGGCATTATCATGGCAATTTCCTCTCCAGGACATGCTGGTGATCATGCCGTTTTCTTTGGCATACGCTTGAAATTCTTTTGCTGTATAAATACTTACTTGATCTGAGTGAAGAAGGACATCTTTTACTTTTCGCCCTCTCATTGCTTGTTTTAATGTCTTCATCGCTAATGTCAGTGTTTGTGATTCGCCGATGACACAACTAATAATTTCACGATTAAAGGCATCCATAATCGTTGATAAATACAAGGTACGCTCTCCAAATAAGAGATACGTCACATCCGTAAACCACTTTTCATTTGGTCTGGATACATCGAATTGGCGCTCCAATCGATGAGGGCCTACCATTGGCTCCGCACCATTGATATATTTCTTTTTCTTTCGACGTACTTTTGAAAGAATGTGATTTTGTCTCATGATTCGTAATACTTTTTTATGATTGACACACAGTCCCATTTTTCGAAGAGTAGCGGTCACTCTTCGATATCCATACCGGAATTTATGCCTAAGACAAACGTCCTTTACTTTCTCTTCTATACCATCTTTCAAATCTTCCGTTCGTTGTAACCAACGATAAAATGTGGAACGGGGTAATTCTAATACGTTACACAATTCTTTTACCTTTATTTTTGTTTTTACATTTTCCCATAAAGCAACTACAGTTTCTGGTTTCAGCCCCTTTCGATTTCCAGATACTTTCCCCATACAAGTAATTTTGTTTTTAGATGTTTATTTTCTAAACGTAGCTGTTCTAATTCACTGAGCTCTTTTGGTCCTTTTCCATAAGAATATTGTTTTCCTACAGGTTGTTGAAAACGATACGTTTGATCTGTACGATACCATTTCATCCATGTCTTAATTTGGGAAACATTTTTAATTCCGAGTTTCTCCATAATTGTACGATTTGAATAGCCGTCTTTCTTCATTTCAATCACTTTCCACTTTGTTTCTTCTGGGTAATGAACTCTTGTCTTCAAACGAAAAACACCTCCAATGAATTTGCATACTTAGTATGCGAATTCATTGGAGGTGTTTTTTTCATGTACCACTATTCGGGTTCACTTCACTATCAAGGGGTTTTTCATATGACCCCGGAGAGATTCGAACTCAAGACCTCCACCCTGTCAAGGTGGAGGTCCTTTTGATATATTAATCTTTTTTCTGTATTATAAATTCCCAAAACTTCTTTAATTCCTCTCGCTTTTGGGGAGAGGAACTTTTAATAGCTGTAAACCATTTCTCTAATTCTGTATCATGTACTTCCGTACTATCTTTTGCAATGAATCCTATTTCTTCTAATAAGGATTTAGTACTTATATTCATGGCGTTTGATATCTTTTCTATTACTAATAGTGTTGGTTCTACTGGTTTTCCAGTTCTGGAATCTACGCCTTTTTCAAGTTTGTCTATATAAGTATGGCTAACATCACATTTTTGAGCAAAATCGCGCAAGGATAGCTTATTTGTTAAACGATAATTTTTAATAATTTCACCAAGAGTTTTCTTCATGTGTAATCCTCCTAGTACAATTGTAAACAATAATTTACAAAAAGAAACCAAAATACAGAAAAAATATGTAAAACATTGTTGACGATTAAGTAAACTATGGTTTACAATTGTTTTGTAATCAAATGAATACAAGAATGAAGGGGATTGGAGAAATGAATAAGATAGCTGAGTTGAGGAAAGAAAAGCTAATGTCACAGGAAACGTTAGCAGCACTTGCAGGGTTATCCCGCACCTACATCTCTGAAATAGAGAATAATAAAAAACAACCCAATGTTAAGTTAGCTATAAAAATAGCTGTAATTTTGGGAACAAACGTGGAATCTATTTTCGGGCCCAACTGTAAACTATAGTTTACAGTTGGTGAGGAGAATTTAATTACCTTATATAGCAGCTACATCATAGTCTACATAATTTAATTAACGGTAAAAAATACGGAGAAGGAAGTGTTCAATATGAATATGAAAACATTTGAAATGCGTGAAAAACGATTAGCGGAACTATTAGGTGCAAAAGTACTATGGGAATTTATAAGTGCTGTCACAGAGGAGATTGAAAAACAAGAATTAGAGTCTACACCAGGTTTACTAGAAGACCTATTCATACATGTGAAAGAAACCATTCAAATTCAAAATATGAATCAACGTATAACAAAAGTCCCTGTAAAAACAGAGGCTGAAGGTATAAATAAAGATACATTATTTATGGAAGCATATGTAGAGTTAATCAATCATAAGTTTGTTATTTCTGAATTAGCTGTAGAGCTTTCGTCTGTTCTAAAAGAATTAAATTGTTTTGTTCAATCATCTTTGCCACAGCTTCAAAGTGAGCTTGATTCTACAGAACCTCAATCTGCTTCTCTTTAGGGAGTGATTGAAGTATTTCTTTTCTTTCTTAACACTCGTATATGATATTTCCAGAGTATTGGATTAATTTATTATATAGTATGGATAGGAGGAAATGGATTTTTATAGTTTACAGTGGATTCCATTTTTCCGGTCGCTGCCGTTTGATAGAAATAAGAGAATAATTTTCGGAAAGTAATATGAGATCATTGTAAATAATTTAAAAGAAAAATATTTTGTATCATTATGAAATTTTCCGATTCAGGTAGATACAGAGTATTTAAAAACGTTTAAATTGTAGTTTGTAGTGCTATGTATGCCTAAGAAAGTGACAACGCAAGATATGGTGTGTCATACCAACATAGAATTTTTAGTATCAATAAAAAAGAGCTGTATACCTGTTGGGATAAGGCCCTACGGGAACAGCTCATATGTAACGAGATTGAACTTATGAAGGAAATGTAATAAATAACTAAAGAATTGAAATCTTATTACAGGATTTTAAAAGAGACATGTTAATGGGAGTTAAATTGGTTCAAGTGGCCATTGAAATTTACGTACGACAATGTCGTTATAATGATCTATCCACAGAGTGCTCCCACCTTCGAGCTGAACGTGGAAAAGGACTTCTAATTCTGCCCAAATACTTATACCAGGAAATATTTGGTTTAGGGTTACTAATGGCATAGGTTGAGATCCAGTGAATCGGTGCTCCTTAAATTTATTAGAGCCTTCTAAGAAAATGAGTGTCTGAACTTCAGAGTTTGTGCCAATTATTTTCCTATTATCAGCTCCAGGTGGAGCAAAGACATGCTGATAGATAGTTTGTCTTTTAGTCATCCAGCATTTACTCCATTGATCACCACTGAATAAACCTCCAGCAGTTGTAGACCCAAGTATTCCACCAAATAACTCAATTCTAGGAGCAGAACGCCATGGACCACGATCTGGTCGTGGAACCCGGTTTGATTGGAGCTCATAGCGAGACGTAACTCCGAATTGAAGTTTGAGCAGCGAGCCACCATTATAAGTTTTCATACCTTTGAAATGAAAGCCATCTGGCTTTGATTCCGCGGTATAGGGAGCATTAACTAAAAAGTTTGAATTTGCCCACCAAAAATTCGTATCCTGTCGATCTGGGACAAGATTCATATCATCACAACCTTTCCGCATTAATATATGATGGCAGCACATAATTCATAACTTTATACATAGGAAAAACGTACTACATTACGGCTAGTCCGACTTATGTAAATATACGTTAGTAGACGTAGAAAAGACCGCTTATTACAGGCGGTCGATTTTTTATCATTTTAGCAAAGAAGACTCCTTCCTCAAGGAGCGTGAAGGGTCACAGCCCAGTGAGTTAGGTGGGAGATGAATTGGCTTCGAACAAGGGATGGCAGGAAGCCATCTTAATTGTTCGACATACATAAAGTGTTACTTCACCAACTACCGAATGTACGTTTGGTGTATAATAGTCATATACCGAAATGGAGGTGAATCAAATGATAATTAATAAAGCCTATAAGTTTCGTATCTATCCAAATCAAGCACAAGCAATTCTAATTAACAAAACGATAGGTTGTTCTCGCTTTGTATTCAATCATTTCCTCACGCATATAAAGAAACTGGGAAAGGTTTAACATATGGTACATGCTCTGCCAAACTTCCTGCCATGAAGAAAGAATTTGTTTGGCTAAAAGAAGTGGATAGTATTGCGATTCAGTCGTCTGTTCGCAACCTTGCGGATGCGTATACACGCTTTTTCAAAAAACAAAACAGCGCACCGCACTTTAAATCTAAGAAGAACAACGTACAATCTTATACCACAAAACAAACAAATGAAAACATTGCCGTTGTAGGGAACAAAATAAAGTTGCCGAAACTAGGCCTTGTTCGATTTGCCAAAAGTTGTGAAGTAGAGGGGCGTATTGTCAATACTACAGTTAGACGGAACCCTTCTGGTAGATATTTTGTGTCACTATTAGTTGAAACAGAAGTACAAGAACTTCCGAAAACAGATTCTTACATTGGAATAGATGTAGGACTAAAAGATTTCGTTATTTTGTCAGATGGAACACACTATGAAAATCCGAAGTTTTTCCGATCATTAGAAAATAAGTTGGCGAAAGCACAGCGTGCGCTTTCTAGAAGAATGAAAGGATCTTCTCGCTGGAATAAACAACGAGTAAAGGTAGCTAGAATTCATGAATACATATCAAATACTAGAAAAGATTACTTGGACAAAATTTCAACTGAAATCATCAAAAACCACGATGTTATCGGTATAGAGGATTTGCAAGTATCCAATATGTTAAAGAATCATAAGTTAGCAAAAGTAATTAGTGAGGTATCTTGGTCACAATTTCGATCAATGTTGGAATACAAAGCAAAATGGTATGGCAAACAAGTCATTGTCGTATCAAAAACATTTGCTTCCAGCCAATTATGTTCTTGTTGTGGATATCAAAATAAAGACGTTAAAAATCTAAACCTACGTGAATGGGACTGTCCTTCTTGTCGTACACACCATGATAGGGATATTAACGCAAGTATCAATCTAAAGAATGAAGCGATAAGGCTTCTAACCGCAAGGACTGCGGGGTTAGCCTAATCAATTAGAGTTCGATAGAACTCTTTACTTAGGAATCCCTCATTTCTAAACGAATTGAAAGTGGGGGTAGTTCAATAATACGTATTAACCAGGATCACCTGGAATATGTGGATCGCCTGGATACCTCGTAAACTGCCCGTTCAACACCGTATTCCCCTGCTGAATTACACCTGCGAAATTAATGCCCCATGTGTTTATGGAAATAGGAGAGTGAGGATCGGTAGGAGCGAAAGGGTCTTCTGGTCGGTAAGGATCACCTGGAAGAGTCACTCGAACTACATACGTAGGGTCTTGCGGTATATGCGGGTCTCCTGGCCGAAACACCCTTACGCTAAACAATTGACGAGGTGGAATCGTAAATGTTACCGGACCAATAAACGGGACTACTCCTTCGGGCTCGCAATAGATGCAACCATCGTCGCCGTTGCGCGTAGTAGCATCTGACCCGTTACCGTTATTGTCATCGTTAATTAGTTCACCACAAAGATATCCATATGAAGGGTATACATCACCATCGCAAGTATCTTGGTAATTTTGTACCGCTATAGTTACGGTTTGTGGTTCGTCGGTTTGATTAAGCGCGGACACTTGGATGAAATCGGTGTCTGCATTACGGAATAAAGGGCCGGATGTGAACGTATGATAGCGTGGATGGCAGTTACATTCGCAGTTGCATTTCTGGTGGTGGTTACGTTTCTTCCAATAGCAATTTTTAGACCGATCGTAATAGTAGTTTGACATATTATTACGTACCTCCTTTTAGTACATGCTATGCGGAGGGGAGGGGGAGGATTGGGTCATGCGGCAGTGGATTTAAGAGGAAAGATGAATAGAGATGAATAAGAAAACCGCCTATTACGGGCGGTCGAATTTTTAAATAGCTCGATTTCTTTTTATTTTTGCCTTTATGTATTTTATATTTTTAATAGTCTTATGAATCATCATAGGTATTAGAATGATCATTATAATACAATAGAATACATTCCAAGCGGTACCAATATATGTATCGTTTAGTCCTTTTATATTTAGCCAGTAATCCACTACCATCCCACCGAATAAAAGTGATAAACATAACGTGCTGGCATCTTTTTCTTTATTCCCAAGAAACATAATGAAAAACATGAAAAAGAGAGCAATAGGTGTATTGATATCATCAAAAATCATCATAGCACTTGCCACCTTTCAAATAAGAATATTGATACTAATTACATTCCATTATACGCAGGAGATTCCCAGTATTCTGTAACGACTTTAGGTGTATTTTTATAATCAAAGTGATCGAATGTAATTTTATTAAAGTCATCACGAGTTATTTGTATTTTTATAAACGGATCACTAGATTTATTGTCATTTGTATCAGTCAGTTCATTCACTTTAATTAATATATTGTAATATAATTATAACAAATAAAAGGATATTATGGGAGTGTGAATTGTTTTTTATGGACAAATTTGTAAGGAATAATGCGAGATAACAAAATTTTATACTTCGAATAGCTTGAATTTAGACCTCCTATCTCTTCACATGGTTCCCGACGTCAGAAAAATTTCATCAAAAAGCTGGCCTTATTCAGCATTCTACTCATCTTCTATTATAGTCACGAATAATTCCCTAATATCGTTTTTTTAAAATAATCCGATACTTTGGCTAGTGTTTCAATATTGATCTTTTTAATATCTCCATTGCTCATTCCATTTACTGTAGAAGGATTCATTACTTTTAGTATTTGAACCAGCTTGTTTTGATTGATCTTATTCTCTATTAATACATTTTTTAATTTAAATTTTATTCTCTTCATTAACCTTGGCGGCTAAATAATTGCATAAAAATAACACTCTATCCGTTGATAGAACGCCATTTAATCGTCTCAGTATAACCTCGGAGAGGATCGAACTCATGGCCTTCATCCTGTCAAGGAGTCAATGGAAGTCGGCATTATTTACGGATACCGTCATATCAATGTTTGTGGTTAAATAGTTATACATCCGTCTTGTTTTCTATAATTTATTAAAGCGTATAGTACCGTCACACTGCAAGATCTAAGACCGTTAAACTGTCATTTTAGGATCCTTCACATTCATTGATTATTACGAAGTTGCAGGACTGGCTACGTATATAGTACATGTATAGAATATTTATGAACGTCGTTATAAGATTACTAAATCCCTAGCATTTTTCCTGCCGTATTCATCATAAACTCGACAGTTGACCGATTAAATACATGTTGGTTAACTGCTACTTGAAATAGGTCAAACCATTCCGTTTCTATCACATCTAAAGGTCTTTTGGCTACTAATCTCCAATTTCCTAGCTGATTTCGTTGATACCATGCAAAGCGGATTTCTTCGCGGTTTCTTCGTTTTGAATAAACCCGTTCTATCGCGTGTAATGAATTTCCATCCTTGATACAGCCTTTAGCATAAATATCATAATTTCCATCTTTTTTAATCTCAATTTTGTACACAATCTCAGACAATGAGACTAAGTAATTTTTACAAACAGCGTATACATGTTCAATAAATTCTCCAGGAAATACATTTGTTTGAAGTGCTTTTTCGAATAGTTCACACCACTTATCTTCTACAATAGTTAACGGACTTGGTGTAATCCTCCAATTTCCTTTATTAGTTAGGTGATAATAAGAAAAACGGATTTCAGTTCGATTGTTTTCTTCAGTCACCTCGATGAGTTCAATCGCTTTTAAAAAATCGCCATCTCTGATATTAGCTTGCTCAAGTAATTTTCGATAATTTGTTACTGCTTTCATTTTTGCACCTCCTCATCTTCTCTTATAGTAACATATTCACATGGAATATTATGGTTTGAATAAATGGTGTTCTTGTGGTTATTCATAAATATAGAAAATATTCTTGGTAGTTTATATGAGAAAAAGATTCGCCACAAAAGGCGATGAGGATAAGAAATGATAAGCAAAATAAGGAGCGTTTTTAAGGAACGTTCCATTAAATTTACAAAACAAACGAGTTAAATAATCGAAAATATTCAATTAATCCTTCTTAGATACTGAGAGGAGAGACTTGATTATTAAACCCTTCTTAACAGAGTATGATGAAAATGATGTAATACAAATAGAATATAACTATTCAATATTTTTAAGATGGTTGATGAAAATAGCATACAACAGTGAAAGAGCGAACAAAGAGAAAGTAACTTGGTTTGAAAACAATCTAAGTTATATTTTAGGTGAAAAACATCCAGCAAAATTTTCGGTTTTTGGAGAAATATATGTAGATATGTCCCCATTAGGGATTATTCCGAATCCTGCATTATTAGAAAGGGGAGTGGAGAAGGAAACATAATATAAGAAATTCCAGGGCTCGTTCTTGTTTAGGTTCGGCTCTGCAATGTTTTTATTATTTTTGTGGAAAGACGATATAAATAAAGAATTAAAAAAGCAATTAGAGTTACAGTTTGTAGAAAAATTCCCTTATTCGCTTTTATCAAAGAAGGGAGAGGCAAAACTGTTTAGAGCTACAGCCCCTATAGCATGCATAGCAATTGGATTAGTATATGGATATAAAGCGAGGTTTCTTAATGAAAAGAAAGAAAAAGAAGCTTTAGCGGGCCGCAATTATAAAGAGGTTAGAGCTGATAGTAAGTCTGATTTTCTAGATGATTTTCGTAAGACAGGGAGACTTATGAATGAACATGCAATGCTTCCTGACAATAAAAATATAAAAAGAGAGTTAGATAGGATTTTTTCTAAGGAGTAGGGTTGAAAAGGAAGAAAATAAAATTCCTGCCCCATTTCTGCCCTAAAAGGACTGTTTCATCTATCCTAACAAACTGTTATACATAAGAAACTACCTTGTATGATCCCGAATGGGTTCGAACCAGCGACTTCCACCCTGTCAAGGGAATAGGAAGATGGGGTACATAAGTACTATGTATTTATAACGGTAAGTAAAACAAACTACTTTCTTCCAATTAAAGTTAAAATGATTTTATAGTAGTTTGAAAGATTGGTATCTCAAAGTGGGAGATGCTTGGTATTCAATGTGTGGAAGTTCCGCAGTACTCAACTCACATGAATGAGCCATTTGATGACTTTGAAATTTTATTACTCCAGGATCGAATTAAAACGGACAATCCTTTACTTATTTTTTGTGCAAGTAACGCAAAATAATTACAAACATAAATAATTTAAAAACACCATCTAAACGTAAATCACCGGAGCATATTGATGAGTTTGTTGCCATGTTAATTGGTCATAAAGAAACATTGAATATGATGGAAAATACTATTCCAGATGAAGGTTACGATGAGTATTTAGATGATATTTATAGATGAAACATGAATATTAATTTTTTAACCATTAGTATTGTAAAAATAGACGCTGTTAACAGTGTTGAATTTCTTATTAAACTTATTATGTAATCTAAGAATAAGCAAGTTATACATTGGATTGTGAGTTCTTAAATACAATACTCAAAATATATTTGTAGTGAGAAACGTTTATCATTTAGTTAATTGAAATGGCACAAGGAGGAATATAAATGCCTAATTTGGTCGGTGACTCTAATAATCCAACTGTACCTGCTGTTTTTGGGGAACATACCGCCAGTGAAGGAGTTGGTGTTTTTGGCAGAAGCCAAGGAGGGTATGGGGTCTTGGGTGAGAGTAATGTTAATTCTGGAGTAAGAGCTACAAGCCAAGCTGGAGCTGGTGTCTCTGCCTACAGCGAGAACCATTTTGGTGTTTGGGGGTTAAGTAATAAACACATCGGTATTTTCGCTTTAACCCGATCGGAGTCTAGGCCAGCTCTGATGGCCTATAGTGATACTATAGGAGGAGACATAATCATTGGTACAAGTAGAAATGCCGGCGAGGTCTTCCGGGTTCTAAATAACGGTGACGTCAATGTACGCGGAGTTAATCTTACAAGTGACAAAAACTCTAAGGAAAATTTCTCGAGTGTCGACACGCTTGAGATTCTTGATAAATTAGCAAGCATACCAATCCAGTCTTGGAACTATAAAGATGATACATCTAATGAGCGTCACATTGGCCCGACCGCTCAGGACTTCTATGGCGTCTTTGAACTAAATGAAGAGGATAATAAACATATTTCAACCGTTGATTTACAAGGCGTAGCCTTGGCTGCTATTCAAGGTTTAAATGAAAAACTCAAGGCTGAAAATGATGAGTTACATAAGAAGTTAGCTAACCTCGAGGCACGCCTTTCAGCTCTTGAATTTAAGGGCTAAGTCGAAGAGATTAATTATAAGGACCAAGTCCTTTTTTGATGGAATGTCAACATTGTTATTTAACAGAGATTATTCGAAAAAAATCCTGAAATTCTCAACAAACTGTATATGTGAAAATGAAACTTCTAGAGTTGTAACAGAAAAACTCTAATCGTTATAATAGCGTGTATTTTTAAGTCCTTTATAAGTGCTGGGCACCTAAATCAGGAGAAGAACGTTTTTATGTAAATTTATATATTCGTCAAAATAAGAAACCCAACTTAGAGAAGATGGGTTTTTTTATTATGATACAATGCCTACCTGATGTCCAAAGCTCTTTTTGGCTCTAGGAATATCTGTTAGCACCATCCGCAGTAATAGCAACAATCCAAAAGACTACTTCCACCTTTTGCGCATTCTTTCATACAAGGATCATTTGAAGGGGAAGGGGTACTATGCGAATCTACGTACATCGTTCCAGGATAGGAATAGGGAGAATAAGATGGCTGTGGATTATAAGGTACAGCTTGGTTCATGCCATAAGGTGTATATGCTGTAGGTCTTGTACATTGTAGATACCAAGGTCTTGTTTTATACGGCCAACATATAGGCCGACATTCATATTCGAAACCTGGAGCTCCAGGTGTGCAATCCGCCATACATTGGGCATAGGTATAAGGGACTTTATAACAATCCTGAGGATACAAAGTCAATCACTCCTTATCTTAATCTTGTTTTTCACAATATTATATTTAGCTGTATACTTTTTGGGAAATTGTCTATGCATAATTAATTGTCTAACATGCATAGCAGAGCTTAAATTTAAAATAGGAACAAAACTACTTTAACGGATCCGGAAACGTACGTTAATTGAAAGGCGTTGAGAAATTGGGTTTAAGAGATAGGTTTTCAAATTTTTTATTTAAACAAGCTGAAAAGCGCAGTTTATTCGAAGATATTTTTAATAATACTGTTCGTTTTGGTGGATGGTTTGATGAAGTGATTTATTTGTAATTACAACAAATTAGTTAAGAAAGACTTAAATACAAGTGGTTACTAAAATGGTGTCTTTCTTAAATTGTTCTCATTTAATGTACCTCATGTATCAGTCTTCTTATCTCATTTTTTCTAAGAGTCATCCCAGCTTCAGAAACTGTGTAACGGAAACCAAAGAAACATGAAGCTAATTAATACAGTAAAAGAACAATTAAAAAATATGTTGAGATTATAAAATGGTGCCAAGAAAGGATTGCTCATTTTATGCTTCTACAGTACATACAATAAATTGATGAATTTCTAAAAGCGGAAACATATTCGGAAATTTAGGTTGATGGTGAGTAAAGTGAAGAAGCTTGGTGTTGTGAAAAATTAGAGAGTTTAAAAGGGGACTTTTTATGAAGGATGAACGAGTAGTAACTTGTAATAAAAAAGGAAGTATTGCAGTCGTTACAATTCAAAATCCACCAGTCAACACTTTAAGTTTAGAAGTAGTTCAACAATTAGTAGGTGTATTAGAGAAAATAGAAATTGATAATGATATTTCAGTCGTAATTATAACTGGAAGTGGAGAAAAGGCTTTTGTAGCAGGAGGGAATATAAAAGAATTTCCAGATTGGATAGGTAAAGGTGAAAGATATGCCGAGATGAAATCATTAGAATTGCAACAGCCACTTAATCAACTAGAGAATCTGTCTAAACCGACTATAGCTGCTGTTAATGGGTTAGCGCTAGGTGGTGGATGTGAATTAGCACTTGCTTGTGACTTAAGGATAATAGAAGAACAATCTTTAATTGGATTACCGGAAATTACGTTAGGTTTATTTCCTGGGGCTGGAGGAACCCAACGCTTACCTAGATTAATTGGAGAAGGGAAAGCAAAAGAGATGATGTTCACAGGGAAATCGATTACAGCTAAAGAAGCAAAAGAAATAGGCTTGGTTAACTACATTACCCCTCGAGGAGAGGCGTTAAATAAAGCAAAAGAGATTGCAAGGGATATAAGTAAATTTTCTCTTCCAGCTCTCGCCTATATGAAGGTGGCAATTCGCGAAGGGGCAGCAGTACCTTTACAAGAAGGGCTTGAGATTGAAGCGCGTTACTTTGGAAAAGTATTTCAAACAGAGGATGTGAAGGAGGGGGTAAAGGCATTTATTGAAAAAAGAATGCCGCATTTTACAAATAAATAGAATGGGACGAAAAAAGTTATCCAGGTTTATTCTACACTATGTCAACATAGATGCTGTTTTTAAAGTTATTTATTTGTTTTTCGCAACACCTTTCAGATCTAGTTCGTCTAATAAATAGATTTGTAGTAGCATGTCTATTTCAAAAGTGAAAATAAATAAAAAGGCGGAGGAATAGAATGGAAAATGGTACAAATGAAAAGGAAATAAATCAAACGCCTTTAGTAAGTGTATTAATTCCTACGTTTAATCGTCCACACTACTTTGAAAAAGCTTTATGTAGTGTATTAGAACAAACGTATCCTAATATAGAAATTATAATAGGGGATGATAGTACAAACGAAGAAACAGAGAAAGTGTTACAAAAGTACTTGTATGATCATTCAAATATTATTTATATAAAAAATAAGTCAACTCTTGGACAATTTGAGAACTCACGTATGTTATTTCATAAAGCGAAAGGTGAGTATATAAATTTCTTAATGGATGATGATTTATTTCATGTAAATAAAATTGAAAAAATGATGAAATACTTTTTAAATGACCTAGATAATGAAATTAAGCTTGTAACATCACATCGCCAAGTAATGGATGCAGAAGGAAACCTATTGCCAGACGTTTATGCAACGATGCGTTTATTTTTTACAGATACGATTATAGATGGGCTACAATTAGGAAAAATGGTGATTATGAATCAAAAGAATTATATAGGAGAACCGACAACGGTTTTATTTCGTAAAAGTGATTTAACAGAACCGTATGGTGTATTTGATAAAAGGCGGTATCTTTGCAACGTAGATGTAGCTTCATGGTTATCCTTACTGAGTAAAGGGAAAGCAGTATATATATCGGAGACACTCAGTTACTTTCGATTACATTCAAATCAGCAGTTAAATGAATCTAATAAAATGATGGATGGGTTAGAGGATTTTTCTCATAGTATTATTATAGCTGGAGAAAAATATGGTTTCTTATCCTCCGAAGAGGAGTTAGACAGAGCTATTACAAATTTTCTAGACTATGCAAGAAGAATTGTTCCATCATCCATATTATATTCATTGGACTACTATCAACAAATCAAGCTAAAGAAAATAAATATTGAAAAGAAAAAACAGCGTATGAATATCAACTCGCACCTCCCAAAAGTCAGTATACTAATTCCTGCCTACAATAGACCTCATTACTTAGAATTAGCCCTCAAAAGTGCTTTGAATCAAACCTATGAAAATATTGAAATTATAATTTCTGACGATAGTACAAATGATGAAGTAAAAACAATGATCCAGCCATACTTAAAAGAACATAAATGTATAACATATGTTAAAAATGAAAATCCATTGGTGGCTGAAAATTTTAATCAATGTATAGAGCTTGCTACTGGTGAATATATAAATTTTTTACTAGATGATGATTTATTTCATCTTGAAAAGATTGAGAGAATGATGAAATACTTTTTTGAATTAGAAAACATTGCATTTGTGACGTCGTACCGTGAACTGATTGATGAGAATGGAGAGGTATTACCCCCATCGACATTGAATATGAAAATTGCCATAGAAACTACAATTTTTGAAGGGGAAACACTAGGGAATTATATGTTGAAAAACTTGAAAAACGTAGTTGGAGAACCGACAACGGTTTTGTTTAATCGCAATTTTTTTGGAGGGAAATTTGGTTATTTTAAGGGGAAAGCGTATTCTTCTATTAATGACATTTCAACTTGGTTAGATATGATGAGGAAAGGAAAAGTAGTTTATATAGAGGAACCTCTTAGCTACTTTAGACAACATAGTGGACAAAATCAAAAACAAATGTACTTTATATTAATGACAATTGAAGAATGGATTGAATTAATTACAGATGCACATAATAGTGGGTTTTTAAATACTGAACAAGATTATAAAGAGAGCTTATCTTATTGTTTGGAGAATGCGGGATTTATACTTAAGGATGCAGTAAGAAGTGGAGAACTAGATCAAATTTATAATGAAAAGATAAAAAACGGGTTAATTAAACTAGTTACTCATATATTTGAGAAAAATATTTGTTATTGCCAATATTGCAATCAAGAATTTAAAAGTTTTTCTCCTTGGCCAGCACATTATGATTTTCTAAAATATGAATTTGAGATGTGGAATAAAGATACAGGTATCTGTCCAGTTTGCTATTCAATGGATCGTGACAGGTTGTATCGTGCGTACATTGAAACAGAGACGGATTTGTTAAGTAGGAATTATACTATGCTTCATATTGCACCTGAAGAGAAGGTAAGAGGGTGGCTTAACCAGTTTAAAAACATTACTTATACATGTGGGGATTTAGAACCAAAGGATTCTTTAATGGAGGAAATTGATATTACGAGAATTGCATACGAAGATAATACCTTTGATGTTATTTTATGTAGTCATGTATTAGAACACGTGCCTGACGATGAAAAAGCAATGCGAGAATTATATAGGGTACTAAAGCCAAATGGATGGGGAATTATTCAAGTGCCAATCGTAATGAATGTAGATTTTATTATAGAGGATAAATCTATTGTAACGCCATTATTGAGAAAATTAGCCTTTGGTCAAGAAGATCATGTTAGGATTTATAATCGATCGGGATTTATTCAACGATTAACAGATGCGGGCTTTAAGGTAGAATTGTATAACATAGCTGAGAAACAAGGAATAGAAATTGCTAGGAAATTCGGATTATCTGAAACGGATATGCTCTATATTGTCCGAAAATGATAGAAAGGAATAGATGCATATGGAGAATATTCCTTTTTTACGTGCGTCAATTGTACCTGCAAACGAGTACTTAGATAAATTAGAGCAAATTGATATATCCCACATATATACAAATTATGGACCTATAAATCAACGTTTTGAAGAAACAATTATGTCGGAATTTTTTCAGAACAGGGGAGCAGTTACAACAGTAGCAAACGCAACGCTAGGGTTAATGGCGGCAATTCAATGTAAGAAAAGAAAAAAAGGAAAGTATGCTCTTATGCCTAGTTTTACATTCCCTGCTACGCCATTGGCAGCTATTTGGTGTGGCTTGGAGCCTTATTTTATTGATATTTCATTAGATGATTGGTGTATGGATAAAACGGTACTTTTGGATAAAATTGATGAATTAAAAGAAGAGGTTGCAGTTGTTGTTCCATATGCAACATTCGGATCATGGATGGACTTGAAAGACTATGAAGAATTAGAGAAAAAGGGTGTTCCGGTTGTTGTAGATGCGGCACCAGGGTTTGGATTAATGCATGAGGGTATACATTACGGTCAGAATTTTAGTGGTATGATTGTATATAGCTTTCATGCAACAAAACCTTTCGGAATTGGTGAAGGTGGCATGATATATAGCCATAATGAGGAAGAGATAAATCAAATTAAAAGAATGGGTAATTTTGGATTTGATCATAATCGTGAATGTACGATGATGGGGTTTAACTGTAAAATGACTGAATATGCAGCAGCTATTGGGATTACAACGATAAATAAATGGAATCAAAAAATGCAAGAACGAACTCGTATCTCTGAATGGTATAAACAGTTATTACAAAGTACGGGATTAATAAAAAAAGGCTGGCAAGTTCAAAAGACAAAAGCAGTTATTCATCAATTTATGCCTATTCTCGGTTCAGAAAAAATTAACAATATGCAGATAATAGAAAAGTTGAAAAAGCAAAAGATAGAAGCTAGATCATATTTTTCACCATCTTGTCATCAACAAGATTTCTTTAAAAAATATAAGTCTACAGATTTAACAAATACAAATAAAATAGAAAAACGAATAATTAGTCTACCTTTATGGGAAGGAATGACAAAAGAAATCGTAGAGAAAATTATAATGTGTTTAATGCAGAAGGAGGTTTCCACAGATGAATAGTTTTTATAGTCAAGAAGAATTGAGCGAAATTGGCTTTCTATCTGTCGGGGAAAATGTATTAATAAGTAAAAAAACCAGCATATATAATCCAGGTGCTATATCTGTTGGAAATAATGTAAGAATTGATGACTTTTGCATTTTAAGTGGCAAAATTACAATTGGAAGTTATTCGCATATAGCGGCATATACAGCGTTATTTGGAGGAGAAATGGGAATTGAAATGCATGATTTTGCAAATATTTCATCAAAAACAATTGTATATGCAGCAATTGATGATTTTAGCGGAAATACATTAATGGGACCGACTGTTCCACATCAATATAAAAATGTGAAAGCTGGAAAAGTTATTTTAAAAAAGCATGCCATTGTTGGTGCACATTCTATTATCTTTCCAAATGTAGTAATAGGAGAAGGAGCAGCAGTTGGCGCGATGAGTATGGTAAAAGAAAGTTTAGATGATTGGTATATGTATGTTGGGGTGCCTGTTAGAAAAATAAAAGCTCGTAAAAGAAAGATAGTAGAATTAGAAAATGAATTTTTAAAAAACATCAATTCATGAGTCTTTAAAAGATAACGCTGCAAATTATCTCAAAGAAATAAACAAAGACATGTGTGTATGAGGGGATACTATTCGATTACTAGTAGGTGGCAAAAAGTTATAGAACTTTACGGATAAAATTGTGATTTAAACCATAAATTTGCCGTTTCGGTAAGGTTATGGTTCTTTTTGTTTGTGGAAGAAAACTTATTATAGAGAGCACTACATGTCCATCACCACTAAGAAAGTCTTAAAGTAGACATGAATTCTTAAAAATGATACTACATAATAGTTACAAAATACCTTTGGATCGCTCCTGCTTTATATAAAAATAGTAACATACAATTGTTTATAATCTCCATTGCAAAGGAATAGGATAAGCTATAGAATTTAAAAGTATTTAAATGCCGGATATTGTTTAAAGCATTTTACCTAATATTTAAGAGGAGCATACAATGAATAAAATAAAAAAGTTACTTAAACGTAAAACGACTTGGATAATTTTTATTCTTTTCGTACTTGTTTATGTAAATAACAGTTCTTTTTTTGCAAAGAGAGACGAGGGAAAACCTCTTCTTCTTGCTCACCGAGGACTTTCGCAAACATTTAACATGGAGGGAATTGAGGGGGATACGTGTACAGCAGAACGTATACATGAACCTGAACATTCTTATTTAGAAAATACAATTCCATCTATGGAAGCGGCATTTAAAGCTGGGGCTGACCTAGTAGAGTTGGATGTTCAACCAACTAAAGATAATAATTTTGTCATTTTTCATGATTGGACTCTTGATTGCCGTACTAATGGTAAAGGTGTTACAAGAGATTTTACAACAAAAGAATTACAAGCACTTGATATTGGTTACGGGTATACAGCTGACGGGGGGAAAACATTCCCGTTTCGTGGAAAAGGGATTAATCTTATGCCAACACTTGATGACGTGCTTAACCATTTTCCAGATCGTTCTTTTCTTATTCATATTAAAAGTGATGATGAAAACGAGGGAATCCAATTGGCTACTTACCTCAAGAAACTACCAGCGAAACGCCTTGCTCAACTAACAGTATATGGTGGTGATAAGCCGATTGCTGCGGTAAGAGAGCACATTCCTAGTTTACGAACGATGTCAAAAGCAACCATGAAAAAGGATCTTCTTACTTATATGGCGGTAGGGTGGACTGGTTACATACCTTCAAGCATGAAGCATGGAGAATTACATATACCAGATAAAGTAGCTCCTTTGCTTTGGGGATGGCCTAATCGTTTTCTTAATCGAATGGATAAATCAGATACTCGAATTATCGTTGTAGGAGGAAATGGGCTTGGATTTTCAAGTGGATTTGACTCATCTGAAGATATAAAACGCCTTCCAGATGATTATACAGGTGGAATTTGGACAAATCGCATTGATAAAATAGCACCTCTATTTAGAAAATAAGGGATGACATTAAAAGTGGAATTTTTTCATGTATTTGGCCATTTATATTCTAAAACAAGACCTATTGAAAGTATTGAAGTTTGATCTACTGAAAAAAACCTCTGATTTCATATATATTATGGAAATCAGAGGTTTTTTAATGAACGTAACTTATTTAATTTATATCATAATTTATGGAAGCATATGTAGAATTAATGAATCATAAGTTTGTTATTTCTGAATTAGCTGTAGAGCTTTCATCTGTTCTAAAAGAATTAAATTGTTTTGTTCAATCATCTTTGCCACTGCTTCAAAGTGAGCTTGATTCTCAAGAACCTCAATCTGCTTCTCTTTAGGGAGTGATTGAAGTATTTCTTTTATTTCTTTACACTCATATATGTTATTCTCCGAGTCTTCAATTAATTTATTGCGTCGATTGGTGTATTCAAGTGCACCTAAAGTCGCTAATGCACGAGGATCTAATCCTAGAATTTCCATGTATTCCTCTCCTTTCCTCTACAATAATTCGATAGGGGAAAGGAGATTCCTTTAATGATTTGGTAAAATTGTGAAAGGTGACAATTATGTTAACTTGAATATCTATTACTAACTAATTCTGTATAAAAAATAGCTGCACAAAAGTACAGCTAGCCTTCTTCACAAATTTATATGGCCTTGATGACGAATTGAGAATGAGGTATATAAAGTAATTGAGCTGTTAAGGAAGATGTTGTGTTAGCAAATGGGTATGCTTCCTTATAAAGAAAATTACTATACACTATTTCATTCATTTCATAGGTCGTACACAGTTTTTTTAGGATTTTTTGAGAAATTTTATTTGTACAAGCAGCAATAAAATCATAATCTCTTTTACTTATTTCTTGAATGGCATGTGAAAGCAGGGTAGTGACTATACCACTTCCCATCCAATCTGGATGACAAGCGCCCATATCTAGATAGACCAATTTTTCTTTATCTAAATGAGAAAACTCAATAGATTCTGTCTCTAATGTATCTAAAAGTTGAAAAATAGGTTCCATTTGTGGGCATAGTTCATTCGCTTTATCTGCATCTATTAGTGGCTGGGTTACTTTTTTTGTTAAAAGAACCCCAACAATTTGAAAGTTTTCTATTGCTACAAATGACATAGCTTGAGATACAGCTTGTTTCATCATTTCTTCGCACATTTTGTGAAAAGGAGCAAAAGGAATTTGTAAACTGCTTACAAGAGGTTCATTATTCACAAAAGAATGTGCAAGTAAATGTGCTGCATCTTTCACGTGGTGTGTATCAAGTAGCTCTATATTCATATGTTTTTCCTCTTTCCTGATATAGTGAATAGTAATTAAAAGGATTAAAAATTTTATTTCATTTAGTTAAGTTTAACTATTAAAGCGCTAACAAATATGGTTATGAAACATATGAATGAATCTGTTTAGTAGCAATCGAAATATGTTCATAAAGAAATTCTACGATATCATCTATACATTCAACAGTTGTATATGGAGAGATAGAAAAGAATTTTAATGTAGAAATTGGATTTCTATCATAACTGTTTATTACATCTACTACACAAGAACGAGTTGTATCACCAAAAAATACTTGATCACGATTTTTTCCTAGGTAATTAAATAGTTCTATATTTAATCGGTTTATATCCTCAATTTCTTCCTTTGTTGCAAGGCCTATTCGTTCTTTTCCCCAATTTTCTTGGCCATCTCCATTCAGATAGAAACGGAAAGTTGTAATTGGTCCATATGTAAAATCATTTGTAATTGCGACTTGAGGTAGCGCCTTGCGTAACTTCTCTCTAAATAATAGATTTACACGAATATAATTTGCTAATAATTTTTGATATCCTTCAATTCCAAAGGCTAATAGATTGATATACATCGGAATAGCACTACCAGCACGTGAACATTCTAATGTATAGCCTGTATGATAACTCCCATATGATCTATTACCAAGATAAGGTGTATCATCTTGTTCAATGTCCATCAGTTGTAAATCAGTATGATTTTTTACGATTAGAATACTTGAAGCATAAGGTGTTTGTCCTAATTTATGAAAATCAAAACATACACTGTCTGCAAGGGACATATATTGCATTTTATCTTGTACGTATTGTAAGGCATTTTTCACATTAGGTTCAAATGCGAGTGGATTTTCTTCGAAACTATAATTATTAAAGAAACTATAGAATCCGCCCATTGCAGAATCCGCATGGATATAAATAGGTTTTAATTTATATTTTTTCTGTATTGTTTCAGCACTCTCTTTAATTTTTTTTATATCATCAATGGTAAAAGTATCTGTTGACCCCATAGTAGCTAGAATATAAAGGGGGATACCGCCATTTTTAATAACTTGTATCATTTTATTCTCTAAATCTTCTATATCCATAGAGTTTGTATAAGGATCAGTTTTCACTTTTATTAAGTGATTTGAACCAATGCCAGTTGCTTCAGCTGACTTTAATAAACTATAATGTGCATTTTCAGAAGCAAAGCAATATACATTTTGTGGAGCACCATGTTCTTTTGCTGATGGGAATTGTTTAGAAATTGCTAAGCGCAAACTCGAAAACACGCATCCTTGTCCACCCCATGTTGTATAGCCGCCGCTGTTATGTGGATTATAGCCTATCAGTTTTGAAAGCATGGATACCACTTTTACTTCTGCTTCAGCTGCCCCTGGACCATATACATCCCAAACACCATTACCATTTAAAAGAGACATGGTTATTACACCTAATAGTGAAGGTATACTTGGTAGTGGTACAGCGTTAGACAAGTAATTTTTATTTGGATAAGGATGACCATCCATAAATTGGTTTAGCTCTTCTATAACCTCAGACATAGTGATTCCAGCTAGTGGTATATGACTTTGGTGAATCAAGCTATTATAGTATCCTTCTGATTTTTCCTCACATTTACCTAAAGTAGCTCGCTCTTCATTTTTTAATCGGTCAAGATTTTTGATTATTTTCTGCATAGATTCTAATAAAAGTTGTTGCTTTTCTTCATTTCCGTCAACGCTCGGAAATAGCTTTAAAATATCTTGCATGCAGTCACTTCTCCTTGTGAAAAACTGGATTTTTATTTTACTTGGTTAAACATAAAGGTATAATAATTTGTAATTGCCCTTTCGAATACTTAGAAATGAGGAGCTATTTAGAAAAAAATGTAATTCCATAGAAGATTATATGAACTATGGAATTTAAAGTAAAGAAAAATTTTTTGATTTATTTTAAAAAAAGTAATTGTGAGATAATGAAGTTTCTAAAAATATTTCTGAATTAATTGTTTATTTGGTTTGCAGGTTGTCCTAGTATGAATTCAACTAGTGTAGTAGATATTTTAATATAATGTAGAACGTATTATAAGGTAGTTGAATAAAAGGGTTCAACTACTTTATAAACTGTAGAAATTGTTGGGAAAAGATAAAAAAATCGGGTGGAAGTGCTTAAAGTCTAGATGCTCATATTCCATATAAAAAGTGAGATGAAGAAATATGAATGTTCAAAGAATTCAAGAAAACATTGATAAGTTAAATTACTGGGATGCGTGGGTTACTAAATTAGAATGCAATTATATTGGTGATGAAGTGATTTTGATTTTTAATGATGGGGATAATGATGTAACTCTTCAATTCAATGGTTGCTATAAAATAGATTTCAAACATAGCATGGGATATGTAAAAGAAAAACCAATAAAAATTTTTACATATGAGCAGTTACCATATTTTCTTCATGATATTAAGATTGGTGAGATAGAAAAAGAGGGATTGAAATTATATACCTGTAAAGTAACTATGCCTCCTATGGATTTAGAAATATGGTATAAGGATATAAAATGTAAAAAAACGTAAAAATTAACTATTTCTACATTTTTTGTACATAACACTTAAATGAAAAACCTGTTTTTTGAAAAAGTTGAAGGATCAAGGTTTATTATCAACGGGGGAAGGGGTAGACGTCTAAAGAAAGAGCGAAAATTTATATATTGATAATATATAAATGTATAAATGTTTACTTGAATAGTTTTTCATAATAAAACATGTAGTAGTTAATACAAGAAGAACCTCGATACGTTAAGTTTGGGTTGATCAGATGTTATTGAATTCAAAGAAGCTAAAGTATGAAAGATGTAATTTATTTTTGCTTCTATATTTATTATAATTTAATCCATATAGAAAAGTAGCTGCAAAGTGCAACTACTTTTTTAACAAAACCATTATTATGCACATAACCTCTTTAGCGTAAACTAGCGCTTAATGGTACTTGAGAATAAACTGTGAAATTGTTACCATAAGTACCGTGTTTAGAAAATGAGGAAGAAATTGAACTGTTCCAACTTTTGTAGGTAGATCCAGATGTATCTGTTCTTAGAAGTACGTTTGAAAAGCTAGCCTGGCTAAAAGAATTACGTCCAGTATCTTCCACGCCATGAACCATTTTTACTGGTTCGTATTGAGAAAATGAGCCATATACAGGCTGATTTGCATATCTAGGGCTTCCATTTACATACATAGTAACCGTACCATTTCCGTTATTAATTATTTTAAGATTTACTCGATCACCATCTTTAATTGATGTATCATATTGTGTGTTCCAATACTTACTGTTTTGACCTGATTCATTATATCCGGAATTAAGAAATACTTTATATCCACTTGATGTTTTTGAAATACCGCCTTCAACTTTAGATGCTCCAATACCTAAATACCAATTCACATATCCATCTTTGACAACAACTGATTTTGGTAGATTTATATCAGCTGCAATACCGGTATAGTTGCCATTTGTAACACTTTTTACAGCACCTTCTGTAGCTGCAAAACTTGTAGTTGAAAACATTGATAGAGAAATTAGAAGTGAACCGACTAGATACATCATTTTTTTCTTACTTTTCCTTAACACTTGATTCATTTTAAATCCCCCTTATTTTTAATTATTAAAGTGTATTGAAAGTTGGCCAACTAACTACGACTTACAACTCAAAGATACATTAGGTTTAATTTAATGTATATATTTTCCTGTCATAAGTCATTGAAATGTCAAACATATTAGATATTTTATATTTATCAATATAGGAGGAGTTGACAGAATAAAGTGTAATATTTGTTTGAAATTAAGTAGGTTTTGTTAAAACTACGATTAAAGCTTAT
Source organism: Bacillus cereus group sp. MYBK227-1 (assembly GCF_051916325.1). Classification (NCBI taxonomy): domain Bacteria; kingdom Bacillati; phylum Bacillota; class Bacilli; order Caryophanales; family Bacillaceae; genus Bacillus; species Bacillus cereus group sp. MYBK227-1. The sequence continues at coordinate 221,879 of NZ_JBQAGK010000004.1, forward strand.
AAATGTGTTGGGTATAATATGTATTACGATTCATTTAGGGGAGATAGATATGGGAGGAATACAGTAGATTTTTCAAAAGATATATCTGAAATTTTGAGAAATAAAATAAAAACAAATGAAATAAATTAAATTAAATGTTTGTGTTAAAGAATTTATTGGAATAGTTCGTAGATGAAGGGAAATATATGATTTAAAGGTCGTGGAATTCCTATGTAAAAAGAAGAAAGGGGGTCCAGCTATGGAAAAAACAAGCTCAAAGTTAGATAATGCAGCTATTGAAGGGATTATAGAGGCATTAAAAGATGAAAATGAATGTTTACGTATGGAAATCGATTATTTGAAAAAGTTAAAGGCCTTAGTTCAAAAAGAGAAGAGATTACAGTCCTTTCCGAACGAGAAAGCCCTTCGCCTTTAGGTATCCAAAGGGTGGGTATCATTTTGCGATCTTGTAATCTAGCTAATACATTGTAAGCATAATAAATGATTATAGAATTATGATTTTTCTAAGAAGTAGATTTAAATCTTATTAATTAGAAGTATAGATACGAGCATCCCATATTTGGTGATAGGATGCTCGTATTTTATCATTTTAGCCAAGAAGACTCCTTCCTCAAGGAACGCGAAGTGAGTGGGGGAAGGTCAAGTATAGAAAATCTCGTCTACTTTTAGTATATCTTCCTACGTATAAGTATAGTAATGTGAATAGCCCGAAACAAAACTGTTTCGGACTAGGGATTCAATATTCATTTGTTAAAAGGTTGAATTTTCTGATTTTTTAAAGCGAGAAAAATGTATTACATTAATCAATAGATACTTCTACAGAGACACTAGGTACTGTTGGTGCTGGTGTATCTCCACCATTAGTAGAAGATTGTTGAGGTGCATGTAAACTATTCATGCTATATGCTAATGCACCTATTACTACCATACTTAATACAATTTTTTTTATTTTTTTCATCACTTTAACGCTCCTTTTTTCAAATGTTTCTTACCAGCATTACTGCTAATGTAGAAATATTTGCTCGCCTTAACATGGTTATCTGTCTCATAAAATTGAATTGCTAAAATCTCTGCATATTCTTTTACACAATCCCACATTTCTTCTTTTTCAAAATAAGAAATTGCATCAGCAACTACTGTTTCTAGTTTCATTCTAGGTAATTCTGTGAGTAGTTCATTTAAAACTGCGAAACGGTGCTTATATTCCTCATTTCCTGCTTCATTCGTATAGTTTATTCCTTGCTTGATATATGCTTTAGCTGTTTCAATGCCTTCTAATTTATAATATGCTCTTGCTAAGACAAATAATGCTTTAAAATGATGCGGTATTTTATTTATAATTTCAGAACTCTGTCGGATCGCCAATGGATATAAATCTTGAATATTATATAACCAGCCTAAATTGTAACGTGCTCTTAATAATAAATGTTCCTCATCATACTTATTAAAAACATCAATAACCGTATTGAGACATTCTTCCGCTTTTTCAAATTCTCTTAGATCTATACAGGCTAAACCATATACATTGTCGCATAAAGCAGTATTAATTTCATATCCTACATGGTTCAAATATATTTTTTTGGCGTTTACTACATGTTGAATCGCTTCAAATGGTTGATAAGATTGATAACAGTAAGTTGAAAATCTATACTCAAACTCGGCCTTTTCTAATTCATCAGGTATATCAATTAAAAGCCCTTCCGCTTTTTCATAGTGTGTTTTCGCTTCAGTATAATTTGCTATAATTGTAAAGTGGATTGCCTTAAAGAAATGATAATAATAAGCTAAAAATAAAAAATCCTCTTCGATATTAGGGAGTTTTTCTATATTTTTAAAGGAATCTTTTGTAATACTCACTCCATCTACCAAGACTTTATATCTGAAATCCAGTAGTGAGTAATAAAATGATAAATATGGATCAGTTTCTATTACTTTTAAACTTTCCTTTACTTGTAGATATGTTTGTTTTGCTTCTTTTACATGATATAAACGAATTTTTTCATACCATTCATTTAATAATTCCATCAGTTGCTTATTACTTTTTTCTTGAACAGTCATAATATCCCCCTTTTCTCTGTAAAGGCTTAATCTGATAATAACAGGAAATAGATAGTTTATATTTAACTACAATTTTTTTCATGAATAATAAGAATATTCTGAATAATTAAGTCATCCTTATTCTGTTGATATAGTCAATTTGTTTTAAAACAGACCGTCTGTAATAGGCGGTCTGTTGTTTGTTATAGTTGGTGACTGTTATTCTTTTACTCATCTCATATTATATTTAGTTTAAGAATTGAGAATAGAAGAATAGGATTAGAAAAATTAATGTTTTGCCAAATAATTTATTGAATAGACTTAAAGGGATAAACAGCTCTCCTATGGTAAGGCTTTTGAGTTTATTCCTGTTTGGGTTTTTTAACAATTCTTTAAATGTTCGAAAGTTTATTTTATTAACGAAAGACCAACTTGGCATAGTTTTTGTATCTGAATCTATTTTGAAAATGATATGAATACTATGTGTATGAAAGCCGCCTATACTTAAAATAAGCATAAATCCTAAAATAATGAACCAAGTCATTTTCTAGCACCTCCTTCAGTATTTAATATTAAGATATTAATAACGTTGAGGAAGTGTGCTATTGTCCATGAAAAATATTGAGAAATTGTTGAGGGAACGTTGAGAATGTTGCAATGAGATTGATCGTAGTGCATTTAATTATGCTTGTCCTGTTATTTTTGTGAAAAAAGGAAAAGAGAACAGTTGCGTAGACTGTTCTCTTAAGGAGCGGAAGCGCTGAACATTTTTCAATGACAATGATTCAAGCCTTCCAATTATAGTGTGTGCAAATAGTTACAATTCATACAAAGAGGCAGCTGTAAAAAATAATTTCCTTGCCTTAGGGAGAATTCAAGAAAATCAGAAATTTATTATGGATTTAGATTAAATGATGCCAACCTATTTGTAGTAAAGGAAGGGCTAATTTGAGTTAGGGAAATATACATCTATCATTTAATTACAAATTACCCAAAAATGAAATCTATCTGATGGTCTTAATGTATAAAATGCCATTACGTTATGAATGATTCATTTTTTACGCATTATTAATTTTTACACCAAAACCAAGGGATTTTATTGAGAAGTTGCATTAACTAAATTTTTACAAACGTAAATTTTATCACAATTAATGGAAAAAGAGAAGGGGGGGAAAAATACCCCTCCTCTTTTAGTTTGTTATATATTAATATTTGGATTGTTGATGAAATGGGTTACAGAAGATTTTAATACAATGTCACAAGATATTTCTAATTTTAAGCACTCCCCTTATACATCTAGATTTTATTAATAAACCAATAAATAACTTTTTAAATAAAAGTAGTTTGTTTATGATTAGATGTTACTTTTTTAGTTTTGAATTGGCTCTTATAAGAGTTAAAAGAAAGGAGATAAATTACTGATACAAAAATAAAAATTTATAAATATATAAATAAAATAAATGTTAATTCGAGAGTGTTGGTATGAATATGGGCATTGATGGAATAAAAAATGAGATGCAAAGCTCTAATTATTCTTTAACGATACTGTAACTTTACATTTAAAGATCAATATGAAATATAGAAGGCTAATTAAGTTTTAACAAAAAACTTGTGAAAATAACGTCTATATTTGTAAATACGATAGGTTCATATTAATTATTAACTTATATATAGTGAAGAAATATTACAATGAAAGAGTGAGGTTTTTTAATAATGAATATATTAATAATAAATGGTTATCAGAAGCATGATTTTAGTAAAGGGGATTTGAATTTTTCATTAGTCAATGTGTATTTAAATCATTTAAGAAGTAAGCATAATATTCAATTAAGTAGTGTTATGAATTACAATGTTATGGAGGAAAGAAATAAATTTTTATGGGCAGATCTGATTATTTATCAATTCCCTATCTATTGGTTCTCTGTACCAGGTAAACTAAAGTTATATATGGATGAGGTATTCGAATATAACCAATTTTATAGTTTCGCAGAAAAATATGGTGCTGGTGGATTAATGAAAGGAAAAAGTTATATTTTATCTACAACTTGGAATGCACCTAAGCATGCATTTAAAACAGAGGGAGAATTTTTTGGAAATAAAGATGTAGACGATGTGCTTCTTCCAATCCATAAAACGATGCAATTCTGTGGATTTACTAAACGTAAGTCGATTTCATTCCATAATGTAGTTAAGGATCCTCAGTATAAAGAATTTGAAAATCAACTAATTGAATACATTAAGGTAGAATTATAATGTTGTGCGTTATTAATTTGAAAAGCAAGATGGATATCGACATGCAAGAAAAGTTTTGTGAACAAGTCCCAGCATACGGGTCTAAACATAATATATTAATTGCCCCTACGTTGCCTATTAAGAATAACAAGTATTCAGCTGAAATTATAAGTCAAAATATCTCTATAAAAAAAAGAATAGTGGGGGAGATTTCCCCCAATGTTTTAAAAAAATTAGGGATAAACTATACAATGGTGGGTCATTTAGAAAGACGTAAAGCATTGAATGAAGATATTTCCATTATAAAACAAAGATTAGAAAATGCTTTGGATCATAATATTGTACCCATACTTTGTATCGGTATTACCAACAACCCTACAGAAATTGTTGAGGAATTGAATAGTATCCTTAAGAATGTCTTTTTAGACAATAAAAAAGTAATTATTGCATATGAATGTATAGAATCTACGATCAAAGGTATTAAATGCTACAATGAGTATGAAATTATGTGTATTTTTAAAGAAATTAAACGATGTATGGATGAGTTAAAACGTTCTAACTTTAATTTTGAATACCAATGTCTGTTTGGTGGCTGTGTAGGATTAGAAGAAGCTGAAATGGCTAAAAACATAGGGTTTGATGGTATTTTGATAGGAGATAGATATTCTTATTTTGATCCTATTAATGAAATGATAAAGGTATGGAGCAATGAGTAACTACCGGAAAGATATAATTAATCATAAAGAAAAAGTAAGCAATAATATAAAGCGGTGTATAGATGAACTCTATATGCGACAATTGTATCATGATAACGATAAGATAACGAATGATATCATTTTTAATTCATATGATCAATACAATGACGAGTTAAGAAAAAAAGATTTTCATTCAAAAGAATATAAGGAATTTTTAAATACAAAATTAGGTAAAGCTATTGAAATTCATTCACAAAACCGACATCATTTTAATTCAATGCAGTGCAAAACTAACTTTTCAATAGATTTAATTGATATATTGGAACTAATTTGTGATGTGAAGGCTGCTATTGAACGTGATGGGGAATTAACTCAAGAAGAGGTTCTGAAACTTTTACAAAATGCTCTAATTAATATTCGCAATTTACCAAGCATTAATGACTTAATCGGTAATACCATTAACAATTTATTTAGTGAAATAGGAGATTACGAATGCAAAAAGTAGCCTTAGTTACAGGTGGTTCAAAAGGAATTGGTTCAAGTGTCGTTGAAAAATTAGCAGAAGATGGTTACTTGGTAATTTTACACTATTTTCAGAGTGAAGAATCGGCAAGGACACTACAAAAACATATAAATTCACTTAATTATGCAGGAAATGTAGTTTGTATGAAGGCGAATTTATGTGATGAATTGGAAGTTATCGAGCTTATAAGTAACATTATTGAAAAATATAAAAAAATAGATATACTAGTAAATAATGCGGGTATAACAAAAGATAACTTGATTGTAAGAATGACCAAATCAGATTTTGATTTGGTCATGGATACTAATTTAACAAGCGTCTTTATAACGTCTAAATTAGCTGCAAAGGTGATGATTAAACAAAGGCAGGGTAAAATTATAAATATGAGCTCTGTTTCAGGATTATCAGGAAATGCAGGACAAACTAATTATTCAGCTTCAAAAGCCGGAATAATTGGTTTTACCAAGGCATTAGCAAAAGAGTTAGGTAAAAAAAATATTCAAGTAAATGCTGTTGCACCAGGTTTCATTATTAGTGATATGACAGATAGTTTACCAGAAAATATTCGTGATGAATATTTGAAACAAATACCTTTAAATAGGTTTGGATCAAAACAAGATGTCGCGGAAATGGTCGCCTTTTTAGCATCTAAAAAAAGTGATTATATAACAGGACAAGTTTTCACTGTTGATGGCGGATTGAATATGTAAATATTAGGAGATGTAAATTATGAAAAATATTTTAGTAACAGGTGGAGCTGGATATATTGGTTCTCATACAGTAACAGAATTGATAAATCATGGTTATAATGTAGTTGTTGCAGATGATTTGAGTTCAGGTAGCAAAGATGCAATTGATTCTAGGGCAAAATTTTATGAATTAGATGTTACAAATCAAGATGACTTTTCTCGAATTTTTGAAAATGAAACGATTGACGCTGTATTACATTGTGCAGGTAAAATTATTGTGAGCGAAAGCATGGAAAAACCATTCGAATATTATGAAGCTAATGTTACAGGATTACAGAAAGTATTAGAAATATTAGTTAAATATAAGATTGAAAGAATAATGTTCTCATCTACCGCATCTGTATATGGAGATAATTGTTTTGATAGTAAAGCTACTGAAGAAACACCAGTGGCAGCTATCAATCCTTATGCGGAAACTAAGTATGCAGGTGAAAGATTAATTCATTGGACAGCTTCTCGTTATAATATGCGATATGTTATTTTTAGATATTTCAATGTAGCTGGCGCGTCATTAGATGCTTCAAATGGTTTAAGAGTTAAAAATCCTACACATATTATTCCGAATGCTAATAAGACAATTCTAGGTGAAAATGATGTTTTACAAATTTTCGGTCAAGACTATGATACAAAAGATGGAACATGCATTAGAGATTATATTCATGTTTTAGATTTAGCTAGAGCCCATGTTATGGGGATGGATTATCTTTTTGCTGGACATCCTTCTGATTTATTTAACATCGGTACCGAAAAGGGATTTTCAGTTACGGAGATTGCTCAAGCAGTTGAGAGAGTGACAGATACAAAATTAAATTACACTTATGTTGGACGACGTGAAGGGGACCCTGCAAGTGTGTTAGCTGATTGTACAAAAGTAAGAAACAAGCTAAATTGGGAGCCTAAGTATACCTTGGATGATATTATTCTCTCAGATTATAACTGGAGAAAAAATAAATAAGAGTAAAAAAGGTTTGTTTTGTAATTTTCATGCAAAACTTGATAAACTATCCACAGTAAATTGCCCTCAAAAGTAAATTATAATTGTCTAGAAGCAATTACAATTTATTTTGAAAGAGTAGCTTACAAGTTATATGGGATATTTTGAATTGTGTTAGGATGCTTCAAATTTCAGTATGCTAAGATAACACGGATTATTAAGGCATGAGAAAGTCAAAAAATTCTTTAGAACAACTTTTTTATTTAGGATTTTTAGTTTGAGTTATAAAAAAATCAATTGTAGTTCCTCCTAAATCTTTTTTGATCTAGAAGGAACTACAATTGATAATCACAACAATTCCTAACTACATGAACAATAAAGTGATTGTTCTATTAATGCTTTAAGAGTAGGGAGTAACTTATAATTAATACGATGAGATTAGATTGCTCAGAAGTCTTATTACAAAAACTTTCAAATGAAATTCTTTATTTTAATTTCTTGTTTATCATCTGTATTTGTTTTTTTATTGTTTCAATAGATTTATATAGTATTGTCGCAATCTGGTTTTTGTTTAAACCTTGTTCTTTTAGCTTATATACTTCACGTTCCGAGGGAGTTAGCACTTTTATTTTTCTTTCAGTCTTAATTTCATTAATAAGTACAGTTGAGACATCAGAATGAAGACTGACCTTACTACAATTAGCTTCTCTGATAACTTTGGGAATATCTCTATAAGATAATTTGGTGACGTAATTAATAGCCCCTTTATCAAAGGCTTCAAGTATAATTTCTTTTTCATCCCATGATGTTAATATTATAATTTTTTTTAATCCTCTGTTGTATAATTCGTTTGCAACCTCAAGTCCACTTAAGTTTTCATCATTTTCTGAAAGTGTTAAATCTAATAAAACTACATCAATATCATTACAAGATACTTGAAAAGCTTCTTCTTTCGTATATATTTGTTTAACAATAATAATATCACTTTCTTTTCCTATATAATTACATAAGCATTTCATCCAAACTGGATCGTCTTCTACAATCATTAACCTAATATTGCTCATAAGTTGTTCGCTCCTATTGATTTAAAATTATATTAGTAGGTAAGTTCAATAATCCTTTTTGAAGGAAATGATAATGTAAATGTAGTACCTTGGCCTAGTTTGCTTTTCATTGTAATATCACCATGATGTTTTTGCATAACATTATAACAATAGGTTAAACCTAATCCATAATTACCTTCCTTAGTTCCCTTAGTCGAGTAGAAGGGGTTTAACACAAGTAAAAGTTCATCTTTTTTAATTCCTTTTCCGCTATCTTTAAAATCTATAAATAATTTTCTTTTAGTTTTATAGATTTTAATTACTATCTCCCCTTTACTTTCCATAGCTTCTATTGCATTCTTAATTATGTTTAGAAAAGTTTCTTGTAAATGTATAGAATCACCCAAAACTTTCACGTCAACTTCGTAATTCTTAATAATATTAATATCTGAATTGAGATATGGTTGTAGTAAATAAATTGCAGAATCTATAACTTCACTTAACCAAAACTCAGATTCCTTAAGGTAAATAAAGTCCAATTTATTTTGAATACGTGATGAAAGTTTTAAAACATGATGTGTTGATTCTAATGCTAACTCAATATTTTCAGCAGCTGTCTCATCCAGTATGACATGATCCTTCAGTTGATTAACTAACATATCAATTTTAGCTAATTCATTTTTTATCGTATGGTTCAACATTGCTGTACCGGAGGTGATAGATTTCATTGTTGTATCACGTCGTTGTTTTTCAAATCTAACTCTTACATCAAGAAATCCATATTTAACGATTAGATACGCGAATAATAAGAATTGCAGTGTAATAATCCAAGGATCACATAACCAAACATCAGGGATTCCACATGCCTCTAAAATGATATTTGTGAATAAAGCAAATGTAATAGGGGGGATTATTACTAAACAAGTAAATATTTTATGTTTTTTAATCGCGGGTCTTGCTTCTAAATATGTAGAGTAGACTAATAGGATATTTGCACCCATAACATATGGAACAGTCCAAAGCGATAATAAAGTGTAATTGGTTTTAAATACTGGATAAAGCTGGTCTATGTTATACATAAAAATAACAGGGATCAGAAATAAGATTTTCCATATAATTCTTTGATTAGTAGTTTTGAATGCTTTTGCAAAAGTCAAACCGAAAATCAAAATAGCATAAGGGGTCATATAATGTCCAAAAGAAGTGAATAAACTATCAATCCATAAAATCCATTCGGGTCGATTTGGACCGTCCCCAACCATAACTCCAAAACCTCCACATCCTCCAAAGAAAGCAATAAGACTTCCCCATCTTGTTTCCTCATTTTGAGAATTAGTTAAAAAAAGAATTGTACTCATTATCCAAAGGAAAAATACAAGTAATATCATAATATTAGCTCTTGATTCGTTTCTGGATAAAAGCAAGAGTATCCATAGCGATTTTTTTTCGTTTAAGAACAATCCCTGCATGTCCACAATCATACATATATCTGTTAGGTCTTTCCCAAGCTTCCCACAAATAATTTGTATCCTCAAAATGTACATATTGATCATATTTCCCGCAAATTAACAAAATGTTTTTTTTGTTAACTTGTGGAAGGGCCTGACTAGGTTCGGTAATCTTCCAATATTCTATTAATTTATCATATGTTACACCATGATGTTCTAAATCCTCTTTGATAAATTTTCCTGGACTAGTATTCCATATTGAATAAGAAAGTTTGTTGGCATAAAATATAGAAGCTAAGATATCGATTTCACATTCAACGGTAGCAGTTAGATTCGTAATGAAACCACCCAAGCTAATACCAATTAAGATCACAGGCCCTTTTTTGTTTGTCTTAATCCAATGAATTAATGTGCGTAAATCAACTACAGCTTGCTTGGTTGATTCAATTGTCCTTTCAATATTGGCACTTACCATATATTCTCCACTATAATGTGATCCTATAGGTTCTCTATCAAAATGATAAGGAAGAGTAAAGTAATACATATTCCATCCCAATTTTAAAATATCTTTGTGAAAGATTTTTTTAACACGTTCGTTTGTTTCCATACGCCATCCGTGTACAAAAATGACATTTGGTACATCCTCATTTCTATTTAAAAATACCTCCCCGGTTACTACATCGTTAGATGAATCGCCAGACTCAATTAAGCTTTTATATTTAAATTTTCCATCTCTATAATCAGTCTCTTCCGAACAATTCAATTCAAAAATAATATCAGTTAGATGAGATTCATAAAATTTCTCCCTCTCATCCAAATTCTCTCTTCTGGTAGGAAGAGTTGAATATTGAAACTTTTTACTACGTTTTTTATGTAGATCATATAAGGCATATGTTTCTATGATTTTTGACAAAAACAAACTAATATCCTCCAAACTTTAAGTAATATGTTAAAATATGCTAAAATAAAACTTTATAGATTATACCATGAATATTAAAATTTGGAAATTGATTTTTAGTTGTGGATTTAAATCGAAAGTAATACCAGTTTTTAATGCATATTATGAAGAAGTTCATCATGAGTGAATATAGCTGAAAGAGGATATTGTTCAGTCTTTCGGTTATTAAAAGAGGAAATGGTTAAAACTTTTATCATTTTAGCCAAGAAGACTCCTTCCTCAAGGAACGCGAAGTGAGTAGGTGGGAGGTGAATTAAATGATAATTAATAAAGCCTATAAGTTTCGTATCTATCCAAATCAAGCACAAGCAATTCTAATTAACAAAACGATAGGTTGTTCTCGCTTTGTATTCAATCATTTCCTATCCTATCCCTATGGGACCACGCATATAAAGAAACTGGGCAAGGTTTAACATATGGTATATGCTCTGCCAAACTTCCTGCCATGAAGAAAGAGTTTGTTTGGCTAACAGAAGTGGATAGTATTGCGATTCAGTCGTCTGTTCGCAACCTTGCGGATGCTTATACGCGCTTTTTCAAAAAACAAAACAGCGCACCGCGTTTTAAATCTAAGAAGAACAACGTACAATCGTATACCACAAAACAAACAAATGAAAACATTGCCGTTGTAGGGAACAAAATAAAGTTGCCGAAACTAGGCCTTGTTCGATTTGCCAAAAGTCGTGAAGTAGAGGGACGTATTGTAAATGCTACAGTTAGACGGAACCCTTCTGGTAGATATTTTGTGTCACTATTAGTTAAAACAGAAGTACAAGAACTTCCGAAAACACATTCTTACATTGGAATAGATGTAGGACTAAAAGATTTCGCTATTTTGTCAGATGGAACACACTATGAAAATCCGAAGTTTTTCCGATCATTAGAAGAATGAAAGGATCTTCTCGCTGGAATAAACAACGAGTAAAGGTAGCTAGAATTCATGAATACATATCAAATACTAGAAAAGATTACTTGGACAAAATTTCAACTGAAATCATCAAAAACCACGATGTTATTGGTATAGAGGATTTGCAATTATCGAATATGTTAAAGAATCATAAGTTAGCAAAAGCAATTAGTGAGGTATCTTGGTCGCAATTTGGAGCTTAGAAAGAGGATTGGAATGATGATTTCTTTTAATTGTTGATTTTAAACAATATTTGATGGGAAAAGTTAAAATTGATATTTATAAATCATTATTCATTAATATTTTAATGGTTGATATATTAAGTTTTCATATAGCATTAAGTTGAATAAAAGAGAGGTGTATTCTTTCAAATGGATAAGCTACAAAAAGTAGTAGAAAAATTTGCTTTAAATGTGTTAACAATTGATTATGTTAGGCAGTCCTTTAGTTCAGTCGTTTATAAAATTAAGCTAATTGATTTTCGAACTGTCTATATAAAAATTCCTTATTCAAAAGTAAAGCTTGAACATGAGTATAAGGTACTTGAACGATTACGCTATGAGTTGTCAGTACCACAAGTGTTGGATTATTGGGAAGGTGATGAAGGTTTTACTGGTGCATTATTGTTATCCGCAATACAAGGTATGCCAGCAACAGGGAAGGTGGATGCAGCTTTAGCTTTTGATATCGGCATACAACACGCTAAGTTACATGCAATCATTCCAAAAGAGCAGGATTTCGAAAACTTTATTTCCAATATGCATGGTCAATCGTCTGATTTTATTCAGCATAATTTTTATTCCTTAGCAAAAGATGTAAAGGAAGTAATTGATCCGCATTTATATGAACAATCAATGCAACATTTCGAATATCATCTCAAATTAATTCCATATTCAGATGCAACTAGTTTTATACATTTGGATTTTCGACCTGGAAATATTTTAGTTTATGAAAATCAAATTTCCGGCATTATTGATTTTGAAAGTTTCAGCATTGGAGCAACCGAAATGGATTTTACAAAAATCAATCGTTATATTTTTATGAAGTATCCCGGAACAAAAGAAGCTTATCGACAAGGTTATGAATCCATTCGTCCACTTGTTGATTTACAAGAAATTTTGCCATTTTATCAATTTATTGATTTGTTTAATGCAGTTGGTTGGTGTAAAAGAAGAGGTATCGAAAATTATCAAACTTTCTTACAAAAGAATATAGCCAATCTAAACGCCTTTTTTACGAATGTACGATAGTTGAAAGAAGAACCATCAAATTTTACTTAAAATGAGTGCTCTTGTCTATCTTAGAATAAAGGGTTAATTATAGCTTTTATCATTTTAGCCAAGAAGACTCCTTCCTCAAGGAGCGTGAAGGATCAGCCCAGTGAGTAGGTGGGAGATGAATTGGCTTCGAACAAGGGATGACAGGAAGCCAGCTTAATTGTTCGGCATACAGAAAGTGTTACTCTACTACCTATCGAATGTACGTTCGGTATATAATAGTCATATACCGAAATGGAGGTGAATCAAATAATGATTAATAAAGCCTATAAGTTTCGTATCTATCCAAATCAGGCACAAGCAATTCTAATCAACAAAACGATTGGGTGTTCTCGCTTTGTATTCAATCATTTCCTATCCTTATGGGATCAAGCATACAAAGAGACAGGAAAAGGCTTGACCTATGGTACATGCTCTGCCAAACTACCTGCCATGAAGAAAGAGCTTGTTTGGCTAAAAGAAGTGGATAGTATTGCGATTCAGTCGTCTGTTCGCAACCTTGCGGATGCTTATACGCGCTTTTTCAAAAAACAAAACAGCGCACCGCGTTTTAAATCTAAGAAGAACAACGTACAATCTTATACCACAAAACAAACAAATGAAAACATTGCCGTTGTAGGGAACAAAATAAAGTTGCCGAAACTAGGCCTTGTTCGATTTGCCAAAAGTCGTGAAGTAGAGGGACGTATTGTAAATGCTACAGTTAGACGGAACCCTTCTGGTAGATATTTTGTGTCACTATTAGTTAAAACAGAAGTACAAGAACTTCCGAAAACACATTCTTACATTGGAATAGATGTAGGACTAAAAGATTTCGCTATTTTGTCAGATGGAACACACTATGAAAATCCGAAGTTTTTCCGATCATTAGAAGATAAGTTGGCGAAAGCACAGCGTGTGCTTTCTAGAAGAATGAAAGGATCTTCTCGCTGGAATAAACAACGAGTAAAGGTAGCTAGAATTCATGAATACATATCAAATACTAGAAAAGATTACTTGGACAAAATTTCAACTGAAATCATCAAAAACCACGATGTTATCGGTATAGAGGATTTGCAAGTATCCAATATGTTAAAGAATCATAAGTTAGCAAAAGTAATTAGTGAGATATCTTGGTCACAATTTCGATCAATGTTGGAATACAAAGCAAAATGGTATGGCAAACAAGTCATTGTCGTATCGAAAACATTTGCTTCCAGCCAATTATGTTCTTGTTGTGGATATCAAAATAAAGACGTTAAAAATCTAAACCTACGTGAATGGGACTGTCCTTCTTGTCGTACACACCATGATAGGGATATTAACGCAAGTATCAATCTAAAGAATGAAGCGATAAGGCTTCTAACCGCAAGGACTGCGGGGATAGCCTAATCAATTAGAGTTCGATAGAACTCTTTACTTAGGAATCTCTCACTTCTAAACGAAGTGAAAGTGGGGGTAGTTCAATGCTACTGTATATAAAAGGACATCATTCTAATTAGAATGATGTCTCACTTATTTCAATATGACTTAATGTACTACTTTTTCAATTGTAGGCATTACAGCAATTGGTGGTAATGATGCAGTCCAACCAACTGCATATACGTTTAATTTATCACCTATTGTGTAGTCTGCACCACTTGAAATAGGAACTCTTAAAATCTTATTCTGAGAAACTAACTCCCACCAATCATGTTGATAAGCAAGTGCCTCGTCCTTTGTAGAAGTAGCGGCAACTACTAAGTAATGATTATCTACTGAAATAACATATCCAGTAAAAGGTTCTTGTTCTTGGTTCTGAATAGAATGAATTGGTGTAGCGCTTACCGACGACTTATTGGAATCTGCAAAAGCTGGTGTTAATCCGAAAGTAAATCCACATCCTAATGTTAAGGTTGTTACGGCTGTTACTAATTTTTGTTTTTTTGTAAACATCATATATCCCCCTTATATTTTATCCCTACAATATCCGTTTTCTATTTATATACATATAAAGCCTTTTAATATTAAGATGTTTAACAATTCTGTCACAATCATTCCATAAATGTTAATATTATCTATTAATGGGAGTGTTTTTGTGTTATAATTCACTAGGTGAACTATTATTGTTCCTTTCATCTTTTGATGGATGTATGCCCTTCCTTAATTGTAAATATGTTCGATTTTATTGGTGAAGAGGGAAGAAATCCCTCTTCTTTTTTTGTCTCTTGTAAAGTTCAAAGGTGTCTTTTATCCATAAAAAGGGGAGTAATATGAAATTGACATCAATCCATGATGTAACTATAATAGTTACAATTGGTTTCATAAACTAATTCGAATTTCTATGTTATTGATGGTATATTTTCATTCCTTTTTAAGTGTGACAGTTAGCAACTAACTATAATCCAATAGAGGAGTAGATTCTATCTCATATGTAAAGAGTAGATAAGTTGTACCATCCAAATTTACGACGCGCAAATACTTAAAAAACTATATTTTTCAACTGATCCTTTTTGGAATCTTCGGTATTGAAAACTGTAAACATCTACAAAAAGTTAATAAGATTGTTGTATGTAGAAAGAAATCTTTTAAAAAGGTCATAATATGGATAATAGGTAGCACACGTTTTAATTAGTAGGACTTGTACCACTATAAACCCATTTTTTAATAAAAGTATAGAAAAAATCAAGAAGGTGAGCTCATTGCGTAAACATGTATATGTGCAATTTTATGTATTGATATTGGCTTTAATAACTTATATAAGCTTTTGCTTTATATTTTTATTTGTTTTTCCGAATCATTATTTCGTATCAGATTTTAATATCCGATTATCATCTTTAGTCGTTGAAACTACTGTATTTATCTCATTACTGTATTCTATATTATCCAAAAAAATTAAGTTAGGAGTATTCTGGGTTTGCATTACTATTGCAATAGGGTGCTTTTTGATAGGGAATTTCATATCCGCTTTTCAAGTACTTAATGTAGAATTACCAATACAAAATTTTAATATTTCTGATGTGTTTCTACTGTTTTTCTTATTTTTCTTTCTCTTTGCGTTCTTTTATAAAATCATGATGGAATGTAATAAATGGGAGAAAGCATATTTACTTTGTGATTTATGTATTGTTGTTACTTCTATTTTTACATTAGAGTGGTATTTATTTAATAAACCTTCTGCAAATATCTTATTTTTATCAATTGGAGATGTTTTTCTCTCATTTATTTTTCCGATTATAGATTTATTGCTTCTATTACTTGGAGTTACCCTAATCTTTCGACCCGCTATTTTCAATGCAAAAAGTAAATTGTTTATTTTTATCCTAGTATTAACTGGATTGGCTATTACTGACTACTTGTATTTCTACTTACAAGATGATTTGTCAGACCGTTCAGTTATATTATTAAGGTGCTTGTATAGAGTTTTCCTATTATGTATCGCTATTGCTGCTACAATCCCAAAGGATGCTTCTTCTAAAAGAAATTATTTTATTATAAATCCGATATTTGGAAAGAAACTCCTTGTCATATTCCCTTATCTTGCAGTTGCAGTCTTAATTGGTTTTACTTTGAAAGAGCAAACTTCTTCGGCTACATTGATTACGGGGAATTGTATTGCTTTTGTATTTGTACTGATTCGTCATACAATTGTACGAATGCAAAACAAAGATTTAACCGAGACCTTAAAAGTGTTTAATAATCAATTAGAACAAACAGTATCTCAAAGAACAAGGGATTTAATAAACAAATCTAATGATTTGGTAAAAAATCAAGAGAGATTTAAGTCATTATATGAGTATCATCCGGATCCTATTTTAACGATTGATCCAAACGGTATTGTATTAAATATAAACCAGTCTGGAAGTATGTTATTAGGAGAAGACAGTGCTGCATTAATAGGGAAAGAGTGCTTCTCTATTTTTTTAGATGAAGATAAATCTGAATTGGAGGCGGCTATAAAGAAGGGGAAACGATGTAGTTCGTCTTCGTTACAGTTACGTGTAAAAAGTAACAATGAGAAGGACATACATTTTTGGTATGTCACTATTGTTCCTATTATGATAGAAGGACAAACTTTTGGAAGTTATGTAATGGTAAAAGACATAACGAGGATGAAACAGCAACAGGATGAGATAAATTATCTAGCATTCCATGATACGGTGACTGAGATTGGAAATCGAACATTCTTCCAACAAGAATTAGATAGATCCATTAAGCATGCACAAAAATCACAGGATAAGTTTGGGCTCCTGTATATTGATTTAAACCGCTTTAAGACTATTAATGATACACTGGGCCATTCGATTGGTGACAGGGTTTTAAAAGAAGTGGCCAAACGTTTTAGGACATGTCTGTCACCGACTATTTCTCTAGCAAGAATAGGTGGAGATGAGTTTGCGATCATTGTCCATAACCAAACAGAGCAACAGCTATTGGATTTATGTGAAACTCTATTTCGTATAACTGAAGAACCATTTATAGTTAATCAACATAGTTTTTACTTAACTCTTAGTATAGGAATAGCAGTGTATCCGTTTGGAGGAATAAATACTACTACACTTTTACAACATGCTGATATCGCTATGTATAGTGCAAAAGAAAAAGGTAATAATGCTGTTTGCATGTATGACGAGACATTATCAAAAAAAATAACAAGACGATTGCGATTAGAACAGGATTTACCGAATGCATTAGAAAATAATGAGTTGTTTTTATTATATCAACCACAAGTTGACAGTAAGACGGGTATGGTTATTGGTGCAGAGGCTTTAATACGTTGGCAACATCCAGAGCTAGGGATGATTTCACCTTTTGAGTTTATACCTATCGCAGAAGAAACGTCGCAGATTATTTCAATTGGGCAATGGACGTTACAGGAAGCGTGTCGACAACTGAAAGAATGGCATTCAGCGGGCTATGCAAATCTAAAGATGGGGATAAACTTATCAGCTATAGAGTTTGAACAGAAAGGTTTTGTTCAAACAATCAGATCTACCATAGAAGAAGTAGGGGTACCTGCTAGTTCGATTGATTTGGAATTAACAGAGAGAATAGCGATGGTAGATGAAAAAGAAACCTTATCGAAGTTAAAAGCATTAAAATCATATGGTGTACATTTATCAATTGATGATTTTGGTACAGGATATTCTTCATTAGCATATCTTCCTTTGTATCCAATTGATACTTTGAAAATTCCAAGAGAATTTGTTAATAGGATCGGGACTTCTACGGATGGAAATGAAATTATACAAACCATTATTTCACTAGCACATACTTTAAATATGAAAGTGATCGCAGAAGGGGTAGAAACGAAAGAACAATTAACAGTGTTACAGCGTAATGCATGTTATCTAATTCAGGGGTATTACTACAGTAAACCTGTAAATGAAGATGAATTTATCGATTTTTTAAGTACAATGCAAAATGAATAAGTGAAAAAATCAGTATATGTATGAATTGAACTACTCACCACTTAACGTCCTAGCGGACTGTTTGAAGTGGGAGATTCCTGCGAACACCGATGTATCCACCAGTTATCTTAGCAGGCTCTACCCGCAGTCCCTACGGTGAGAACATAAGTATCTTGTACGCTGACTCACCACACTACCTACTTTAGCTTGGTTTTCGCAATTTTGAGAAGCGTGGGGCGATAGAACGTTGAAGATTTTACGGCTGCAACGTTTTTCTGCAACCAACCTCATATCTTCAGTTTTCGAAGAGCAATCTGTACAAGTAAATGATAGCAAATATGTTGGCTTATGCCAACCGACATTCATCTCCCACCTAAAAGTGGTGTTTCACACCTTCACATTTTTGAGGAAGGAGTCTTCTGTCGGAAAACGATAAAGTGAAAAGACGTTCTATCCATATGGATTTGAACGCCTTTTCACTTTATTTTCAGTCTTTGAAAGTAAAATAAGTATTTATATGCCTTGTATTAGGGCTAATTTTCAAAATATTTTATTTGTATTAAATCTAACTAATATATTTTGTTTTTGGTAATTGCAATAGAGAATCAAATGAATTTTTAAATTGGGTAGGCCTTAATATATAAACAGAAGCGTATCAAAAGGTTAGTTTATTTAGGAAGTGCTTCAAAAATGTATATTTATATCTTTTGAAGCGGCTTCCTTTAATGAAAACATCCTATATCAAAAGGAGTACCTTTTGATATAGGATGTTTTGCAGAAGTAAAATATTATCTTGTTGTTGCTTTTTTGTTATAAGGCGAATCTCGTTTTTTTAGCTTGGTAATGCTGGTTTAAAACAGAGTTGAACTGTTTATATAAGGTCGCACTGTTTAGATTAATCTTCTTTGAAAATAGTTTTTTTCTTTTTGTTCGTTTATTAGGGTCATTTGCATTAATGTAGATTTGAAATAAAGTCGTACCGATTATAAAACAGTTGAACTGCATTGGCTCTTTGGGTTAGATTGGAAAAGGCGAGGCTGCAACAATTGTTAGCTAAGCTTCTCAACTAAAAATAGGAGAGAGTAGCATGATAAAAGATTTTTACACCTTAGAATCACGTTATTATAAAGAAATTTGGTAGTCTTTAATTAGCCTTTAACTTAATCTCAAACTTAAGGGAGATGTATAGATGAACATTGGTAGACAAATACAATATTTTCGTAAACGGGATAATATGTCCCAAGAGAAGTTAGCAGAAAAAATTCATGTTTCCAGACAATCTATTTCTAACTGGGAAAATGAAAGGAACTATCCAGATATTCATAATTTACTAATGATGAGTATTCTCTTTAATGTCTCCCTGGATGATTTAGTTAAAGGAGATGTAAAGATCATGAAAGAAGAACTTCAAAAATCTACTTTCTTTAAGTGGAGTTACATCATGTTAGCATTAATGATTATACTTCCTATTTCTATTGCACCTGTATTTTACTTTTTTGGTTATTATGGTCTTATAATACCTGTGGTACTTACGATTTTGCTTATGTTTTCATTACAGCAAGTTGAAAACATAAAAAAAGAGCACAATTTAAAAACTTATCGTCAAATAGTTGATTTTATAGAGGGGAAACCTGTAAGTGAAGTAAAACCAAATATAAAAGACAAATTATTAAAAATAGGTTTGATGCTTGCAAGTGCTTTAATTAGTTATAGTTTGATTTATTTAGGATTGAGTGTATTTGGAAGATAACTTAGAAAACTATTAAAAGTCCTCCGGATTGTTTAACTGGAGGACTTTTGTGTTTACATAATTATAGTTCTCGAAAGTGGATCTTGTAGCGTTCTTTCTCGTAATTCACTATGTTTTCTAAAGAAAATAGGGAAAGGCAAGACAATGAATAAATTTATAAAATGACAAAACTGTAAGAATACACGAATGTTTGTAAGAAAGTTCGATGTTTTCCTTTTTCTTTTTTTATTATAGTGAAAAAGAAGAACGAAATATTTTCTTATGTAGGGAAGGAAGATAATAATGATTGATCTATTAAATAAATGGATGTTAGAAAGTACAGCCAATTTTAATATCGTTGTAGGATTTACAGCACTTCTATTTTTGGGTTCAGTAATTGCACTTATTATTATTTACAAAAAAATTGGTAAACCATATGAAAGAACAAATGCTATTTATTTAAAAATTACTTCTCGTATGTTTACTACTCAAATTCTAATGAATGCTATATTTATTTCTCTAGTTGGTAAGGATATCGAGAATTTCCGTCAAATCTTTATATTATTTGAAGCCTTTGTATTCTTCATTGGAGCTATTTATTCGTTTAAACTATATAGACAGGAATACAAATAATTCACTTATAAGTACATCTATAAATATACTTGCAAGTGTACTTATAGGGGTACCGCCAGCATTTCGGAAAAAAACCCACGCTAAGCAAAAACATACAATAAGCTGTCCATATGGACAGCTTATTTACATAATTTCCGTTATTGGAAGTTGTTTTTATAAGGGGTAGCTTGATTTAAAAAAATAATATATTTAAGAGAGTTCGCTTAATATTGAGCGAACTTATTTTTTTTGAAAGAAAATGGAAATTTTATGTTAAAATGAATATACAGATTGTGGAATGTTGTACTTGAACTAATGAAGAAGCTTAGTAGAACAAGATTTTTAATAAATTTAGTTTGCGGAAAATTTTAGATACATTGAATTTTAGGAGGGGACAAATGGAAACAAAATTAAGTGTAAAAAGTGAAAACAAAATTAGTGATATAAAACCAATTATATTGTATCTTTTCATATTTTATCTTGTTTGGATTTTTAAAGAATTATGGTTAGCAAAATATATTCATTTATTTGGGGATACTACTGCAGGTTTTTTAACTGCGTTAATTAAGATTTCAATTTGGATTGTTCCAGTTTGGTTATACATAAAATATTATTTAAAGACTAATCCAATTGGTTACCTAAAAATAAATATTAATGTGAAAAAAGGGATTTTTTGGGGAGTAGCTCTTTCATTGTTGCTCGGTTTATATTTTGTCTTTAAAATTTATATGCTTAATAATCAAACATTTAACCTCATATTATCTTTCGACAACTACCTTAATGCTATTCTTTTAGTAGGAATTACAGAAGAGATTGTGTTTAGAGGATTAATTCTGCAAGAGATTAGTAAAAGATTACCTTTTTGGAACGCCAATCTTATTACATCCTTCTTATTTTTAGCAATACACTATCCAATCTGGATTTATAGTGGAGATTTTTTTAATTTATGGAGTCATATATATGTTTTTCTTCTTGGATTAATTTTTGGATTTGTGTTTAAAAAGACAGGTTCATTATGGTCGGTTGTTATATTGCATTCATTTCATAATTTTTTTGTTAGTATTACTTAAAACAAACAGGAATTTTATTTGTTTCATCTAATCCCCCTACATATTTTATTAGTATTTCCTTATATTTCTATTTTGCTGTATTAAATTTATGGTGAGTACTAAAAAATTAATAAATATTTTATTCATGTGAGGTTAACATAACGTCCTATTATCGGTAGCAATACTAAAGAAAGACCCCTTATTTTTATAGGGTTCTTTCTTATTTTCTAGTAAAATTGATATGCATGATTTTATACATGGTTGATATAGTAGGGATCCGGAGGATCCTTGCTATTCTTTTTTTTGCATGAAATTTTGTATAAATAAAAAAAGATTTTGATGTTATTATCGAGAAGTAATACATATCGGTGTTAAAATCGGTTGTTATATCAGTTGTAAGTACATTCTGATTTTGATTGGAATGTTGATTTAATAGCGTTTTTAAGGTAAAAAACATATTCCGTTTTTGGAGGACGAATGAAAATTGGAACTAAAATAGGAAATGCATACACCGAAAATTGTTGCGGAATTCTTAGGGATCACACCCGATTTGTTAAAGGTATGGTCAAATGAATTTAATATACAAACGGAACGAAGTCAGGGAGGGCATCGCAGATACTCGAAGGAAAATATAGAAGAATTAAAAGCAATAAAGGAAAAAATATAGGTGCAAAAATGGTCCTACGATCAAGTTCGGGCATGGCGAAACGGAGAACTTGATTCGTTTGTTTCAAAAGAAGAAAAATCAGAATTAGAAAAGAAATTGAATGAGGTATTAGAAAATCAGAAGTTACAAAATCAATTTAATCAAGCACTCATTCAAAAATTACAAGAAATTACGAATGAATTGGTTACGACAAAAGAGCATTTAGCAAATATAGAGAAAAAGTTAATTGAAGTAGAAGGTAAAAACAGTGAATTAGAAGTTTTTATAGAGAAGAAGCTAGAGAAGCGAGATCAGTTATTGCTTGAAAATATTAGAGATATGCAGATGCAAAATCAGAAACAAAAACGGAAAGGTTTTTTCGGTTTGTTTAAAAAGTAAATTCGGCTGGTATTTTATGTAGGATTTTAATGTTAGGAAATAAAGAATAGAAATATAGTAGCAAGGGAATGCAGTTTAGATCAGCCTACAAGTATCCTCTTGTTATGATTATGATGTTCTTTTTTAAACAATTTTTGATAAATTTTAAGTTAGTTAGATTAACTTGGTGAACTACCCGCCACTTAACATCCTAACGGACTGTTTGAAGTGGGGGCTTCTCGGTTAGTCGTTACTTTTGGTAGCTAACGAATTCGTCCTAAGACAGCCGAGCTAACTCCCTTGTTCCAAGGGTTATTTTATTGCTATCTATGCTAACGCTAATAGGCGTATTGCTTCATTTTTGATATTGATAGCTGCGTTATAATCTCTATCGAGATTTACACCACATATACAAGAATATACTCGCTCAGACAATGACATATTTTTCACATTTCCACAACTGCTACATGTTTTTGTGGAAGGAAACCATTTGTCTATTTTCACAAGTTGTTTGCCTTGTTCGTGTAGTTTATAAGCAAAAAAAGAAGTGAACATACCCCAACTATTGTCAGCGACACTTTTTCCAAAATGAAGTACTTGCGACATTTCTCTCATATTTTTAGATCTTCAATAGCTACAACATCAAAATGAGTAGCTAACTCTTTAGACTTATGATGAAGGAAGTTCTTACGTTGGTTCGCTACTTTTTCATGTAACTTAGCTACACGGATACGTTGTTTATTCCAACGCCCTGAACCTTTTGTGCGTCTTGATAATACTCGTTGTGCCTTTGCTAATCGGTCTAACATTTCACGATAGAATTTAGGATAATTGGCTCTCGTACCCTCAGAACTAACGTATAATCGATCCATCGCAAAGTCTAATCCAACAATTGTTTCTACTTCTTTTTGTACAATCTCTTTTTCGTATTCAGTCAAGATAGACACATAGTATTTACCAGTAGGTGTCATAGAAATCGTACATGACTTGATTACATGGTCTTGTGGTATTTCTCTATGCTGCTTGATACGTACCATTTTCAGTTTTGGCAATTTGATATGACCGTTAAGCAATATAATATTTCCGTTCACTACATTCGTTGTATAAGACTTTCTGTCTTTTTTGCTTTTGAATGTTGGGAAGTCATTTTGACCACGAAAGAAATTCTTATAGGCAGTTTGCAAGGTTAGTTGAGCATTTGCCAATGCTAATGAATCAACTTCTTTTAACCACTCAAATTCTGCTTTGTATTTTGCAGAAGTGGGAAGCTTTTGTTTCTTTAGTTGATCCTTATCATCTTTATGTTTTTCATACGCTTCTCTCCGTTCAGCTAACATTCTATTATACACGAAACGTACACAACCGAAGGTTTTACGCATAAGATGTGCTTGTTCTTCTGTTGGATACAAACGGAATTTATACGCTTTATTATGCTTTGTCATATCATTTCACCTCACTTTTCACTTTGATTTTCAATATATGTTTTTACTACGTCTATTGGCGAACCACCAGTAGTTAGCAAGCAAAAACTTCTTGACCAAAACATCTCTTTCCAAAGTTTCTTTTTCACTTGTGGAAAATCTCTTTTAATAAGTCGAGAACTTGCACTTTTATAAGCATTGATGAATTTTGTCATTTCTGTATTAGGGTGTGCCTTGAACAAAATATGAACATGATCTACATCATGATTCCATTCAACTAATGTGATGTTATAGTTTTCAGATAGTCGAACAAACATATCTTTTGCATAGTCTGACATATCATCATCAAACACGTTTCTTCTGTATTTCACGACCAACACAAGGTGATAATACAACAAGAATACTGAATGGTTATTACTATCTAATTTCATTTATATACCAGCCTTTATCATTTATAAGACTGATTATATTAGAGGCAAAATAAAAAGGAAAACCTTTTGGCTACGCCAAACCGAAATTCATCTCCCACCTACCGTTGGGCTACGCCCTTCACACGCTTGAGGAAGGAGAAATATTTCGAAAAATTAGTTAAAATTAAACATGGAACAGCTTCTTCCTTATTTTTCTAAGTAAGAAAAAAGAAAAAAAGTTATTTTTTACTAGTTTTTATATAAAAATTATAATATACTATTTTTGTACTTATAAAATATTATTTGGGGGTTTTTTTATGAAAAAACATTTAAAGAAGATTTTAGTTGGAGGTTTTTGTTTAGCTACAGCTTTTAGTGTTGTACAAAGTAGTGCATCAGCCGCTACTCCTAATACCCGCGATGATGGATATAGATTTGATTTTGAATGGAATAAGCTTTATGCGATGACTGAATGGCGTTGGAAAAATGATGCTTCTTCATCGTATATGAAATGTGATGAAATTTATGCAAAAGGTGGTAGTGCAAGATTTTATAATGCATGGGTAACAGATATTGAAGGTCAAAATGTATCTAAATACCATACATATAAATTCTATCAGGGATCTGTTCATAAAATGGCTAACTACGCATATGAAAATAATGTGAAAAAAGTCAAGATTAAAGGTGAACGTGGAATTGGTGTATCAAGTGTTAGTGCATATGGTGTTTGGAGTCCAGATAGTATTTAAATAACAAAAAAATCAAGCTATAAAATAGCTTGATTTTTTTTAGGGGGTTTGTAAATTTGATTAGTCTATTTAAAATGGAATTTAAGCGTGCATTTATAAGTAAGCATTTTTTAATTGTTGTAGTTTTAGGTTTATTACTTTCTATGTCTCACTTATTTAGATTCATATTACCTGTATATCCTGTGTCTGAAAAAGATGTAGATGCATTGAATACTTTAACTCAGTGGATTGGATTTAAGACTTTTTCATTTGAAACTCAAATGTTATTTTTTTTAATGCCAATTTTGGTGGCTATTCCATATGCTGATACATATTTATTAGAAAAGAAAAATGGATATTTGAAGAATGTATTGCTGAAGGTTGAGAAAATACAATATTTAGTAGTTAAATTTATAACTGTATTTGTTATAGCTGGTTTAGTAATTAGTATACCTTTAATCATAAATTTATTGGGAACTATGTTATTTTTACCTAGTGTTATACCTCCAGCTCCTGAAACACAACAAACGCCACTTTTTTTAACTAATATGTGGCAAGAGTTATATTATACACATCCATTCCTTTATATTTCATCATATATAGGATTAGACTTTTTATATGCAGGTTTATTTGGAGTTATTGCATTAGCTGTATCTGTATTTATAAAGAATAGATTTTTAGTTTTAATAACTCCATTTATATTGTATTTATTATTGTTTTTGTTTTCAGAGTTAACAGGAAAAGAAGGGTTTGTTCCATTTTTGTTTTTAATACCTGCACCGATGTTGGCAGAAACACATGCATCACTTATTTTTGGAGGATTTATAATTTTATTTTTATTGAGCGTAATTACCTTTTTTATAGGAGCAAATAAAAGTGAAACATATTAAAAATTATATAATAAATAAAATTTTTAAATTAAATGAAGATATAAAGAGAAATTTAGTCCGAACAGTTTTAATTATATTACCGATTATCTGTATTGGTTATTATAGAACATATTCATTAATGAATGAGGCTGTTTTTAAAGGGTATAATGCTAGTATTTTGGATGGAGTTTCTATGATATTAGGTGATTATATAACAGCTTTTTTTATTGTACCTTTATTTTTATTTTATCTTACTGGGATTTTATCTATAAATCAAAATTATATTTATATTTTAAAACATAAAAGTAGGAATCTAATTTGGAATATACAAGTAAAAAAAATTATTTTACATTCATTTTTATTTACTTCTGTATTAGTTGGGATTGAATTAATAATTAGTTATTCTTTTTTTGGTAGTTATAATTATTGGCAAACAAATGAGGGGATCTTGTATAAGTTAGCTATAAATAATTCATTAGATGATATATGGATAGATAACTTATCTATTTATAGTAATTTAAATGTAATATTGATCTTGATACTTTTTTATTCTGTAACTTTGATATTAATTGGGATTTTTTATTCAGTTATTAATATATTGATTGCTGATAAGTATTTGGTTTCATATATTATAGTTTTGATTTTAATTGGTGCGGATGTTTATTTAGATAGTTTTTCACTTTTCTTTAATAGAGGCATTATTTCGTTAGAAGATTGGTTTTATATGAAGAAAATGTTTTGGGACTTTATTTGTTTAATAGGTATGTGTACGTTGATGTATTTTATGGGTCAATATTTTAATAATAAGAGAGATTTTCTTTCAGGAGATATTGAGTAATGAATGTTAATAAACTTTTAATGCTTATAAAGAGAGATTTATATGAGGGTAATCAACAAAATAGATATAAATATTTATTTTTTATGGTGTTTTTATTTTTATTGGTGTATATAAAAATAAATGTTGGGGATTTTTCCGTTAAAGGTAATAAATATATTATGTTTGATTTGTTATTTGAAGTATTTAAGGGTTTTACTGTAGAAGAAAAAGATGTCTTTCCAATTGTTTGGATGTTGATGAATTTATTTTTAGCTATTTTTATTAGTACTTATTGTTATGAGGATTTACATAAAAATGGAGTTTTTATACTTATTAGAGTAAAAAAGATATCCTATTGGTGGTTAAGTAAACAAATTTGGATAGTACAAACTGTGATTTTATATTATCTTTTTACAATTTTGTCAGTGTTTATAGTATGTTTCTGTTTTTATTTGTTTACTTCAGGTGTATCATTTGAAATTAGTTTGGCAGGTTTTTTTGTAAAGACATATTACATGGATTTCAATTTAATGAAAATGTTTCTTATATTAATATTATCTTCTATAACTATTTCAATGATTCAGGTTTCTTTATCTTTATTATTCACACCAATGTATGGATTTTTGATAGTGTTAATTGTTCTATTTATTTCTGTTTTTTATTCATCGCCTTGGTTTTTGGGAGATCATTTAAGTATACTCAAATATAATAATTTTTCAGATGGAATGTTAACAATTCAGTTTTCTATATTATATAACTTAATTGTGATTTTATTTGTTTCTGTTTTTACTAATTTTTATTTGAAAAGTAAGGATATATTTTCATATTCTAAGGGTTCTTAAAGAAAGGAAATGAAGACATGGATAATGAAGTTTACTTACGTTTAATAAATGTTTCTAAATCAATTAAGAAAAATAAAGTTTTAGATTCAATTAGTTTAGATTTGCAGAGAGGAAAAGTATATGGTTTTCAAGGAATTAATGGTTCCGGTAAAACAATGTTATTTAGAGCGATTTGTGGGTTAATAAAGATAAATGAAGGTCAAATTGTAATAAATAATCAATTATTAGGAGAAGAAATTTCATTTCCTCCTAGCATAGGTGCTTTAATAGAATATCCAGCGTTTCTAGATCAATATACTGGTTTTAAAAATTTAAAGATATTAGCTAGTATTAATAATAAAATTTCAGATGATCAAATTAAAAAGAGTTTGATGGCTACTGGATTGGATCCAGATGATAAGCGTAAATTTAAGAAATATTCTTTAGGAATGAAACAAAGGTTAGGTATATCGCAAGTTATAATGGAGGATCCAGATTTACTTATTTTTGATGAACCAACAAATGCATTAGATGAGGATGGAATTAAATTAGTAAGAAATTTAATTTTAGAATTAAAACAAAGAAATAAAATTATATTGATAGCAAGCCATCATAGTGAAGAACTATCTATACTTTGTGATGAGATTTTTAAGATGCAAGAAGGAAAAGTTGTCTTGTCGAAAGTTAGAGGGGATCTTGTATGAATAGAGTACTAAATAATAAATGGATAGTTTTTACTGTTTTTTTAGTTGCTTTTGTATTATTTGCTCTAAGATTAATATATGTAAATAAGCCTTATTTTAATAAAACGCAAATTAAAGTATATGATATGAATCAATCTGTGAATCTAAAGGATTTACAAGTTAAAATTAAAGATGTAAGCGTTACAGGTACTATAGATGGATATGAGGGTAAAAAAACAGATGATGATGTTTTTTTAATAATAGATGTTAATTTTAAAAATAATTCTATTGAAGATGCATCTCTATATAAAGATGAATTCATGTTACAGTATAAAAATTTAGTTTTTCCGGTAGACATTATAGCTTTTAAAATTATTAATAAGGATTCTTCTTTTTTAACTCAAAAAATATTAAATAGTAAACAAGAAATACAAGGGAAATTAGTATATTTAGTTCCTAAAAAGTATTTAGATGAATTAGTTTTACATTTACCAAATAAGTTATATGATTTAGATAATATTCATGTTAAGAAAAAAATAAAACTTGAGTTAGATAAAAATAATAATTAGAGTTTATAAAAACACACAAAACCATCCATAAAATAGATGGTTTTGTGTGTTTTTATTAAATTTTGAAGTTATCGAGTATGTTATCTTTTTCTTCTTTGTTAATTCCAATGTATGTTAATGTGATTTTTGGTGTACTGTGATTTAAGATTTCTTGCAACATGGCCACCTCTTTTGTTTGTTTATAGAACCAATAGCCGAAGGTTTTGCGCATGGTATGAGTTCCGATAGATTCTACACCTGCAAAATCTCCGGCTTTTTGCAATTGTCGATATGTTTGGATTTTACTGATGGGTTGATCTCCTTTTCGGGAAGGGTATAACCAGGTACTTTCTAGGGTTTGAGCATATGAATAAATATTATCAAAAATAGAAGTAAGATTAATCATGTGTTCTTTCTTTGTTTTTCCTTCTTTGATCTTAAATTCTTTTCTCTTTTTTCGTTTTAATTTTATTATGGTTTGGGTTTCGAGTTGGAGTAGATCACTCACGCGTAGTCCGGTATGAATTCCAACAAGAGAGAGAATATAGTCTCTTTCGGAACAGTGACGTTTAAGAGCCCATTTCATATCTTCGATCTGTTCTTTGCTACGGATGGGGTGGACATCAATGAGATGTAGTTTTTTATTTTGCATCAATAATATTAATAAATTTTAACGTCATATTATTGTAAAATGCATCCGTACAAATTATAGATTTATTCAGCGGATCAATATCAACGACGGTCATATAGTTAGTAAGTAAAAAACCACCTTCGTAAAATGTAATCATTATTTCTTCTTCAGAAAGCAACGAACATAATAGCATGTTCTCAATAAGTTCTTGTTCATCCTGGGTTAATGTAGGTCGTTCCACCTTCGCCTTTTCTTTAATAATTTCACGGATACCAGCGAATTGCTCCGGCATCGCAGCGAACGGTGTCCATTTTACCATTCCTCTTCCTTTTGGCATATTAGCGTTGTTCATGCTTTATGTCCCCCTAACAGTGTGTTTCTGTATCTTGCTGTGGCATTATTTGTATAAGAAATTCCTCTTAATATGCTATTCTTTCCAAACTTTTTACGTATTTCGTCCATTACCTTTGTTAGTTTTATTTCTTTTTCTCGCTGTATGATATTATCAAAAAGAGAGATTTGTTCTTCTCCTTCAAGAATGAGATTTGTTAGGGAAATAGTAATACTTCTAATGGGTTCTCCAGTATATTGTTGATGTAGAAAATATATACAAACTTGATAAATGTCCATAGTTAAATTGGTTGGACGGCTTAAAGTATGCGTTTTTCTGAAACCACCTGAATAACTTTTACTATAGCCAACCGAAAAATGAACGGTTTGAGCAAGTTTGTTTTGTTGTCTCAATCGATAGCAAACCTCTTCGGTATGTTCCAGTAGGATAATTGGAAATTCCTCTATTGTATAATCACGCATTAAAATTTGGCTTTTTCCCACAGAAGTTGTAACTGGGATATATTTTTCTGAAATACGACTAAGGTCAATTCCATTGCTATGTAAGTGTAAATCTTCTCCAATCACGCCGAAGCTTTGTTTTAAATATTTAAGAGGGTAATTAGCTAGATCTCCAATTGAATGTATTCCTTTTCGATTTAACTTTATTTCAGTTTTATTTGAAATCCCCCAAAACTTACTAAGTGGCCGTATGCTCCATAATTTTGTAGGTACATCTTCGTATTTCCAATACGCAATTCCGTCTTTATTTTTCTTTGCTTCAATATCTAAAGCTACCTTACTCATCAATAGGTTAGGAGCAATCCCAATCGTGCATTCAATTCTTGTATGTTCATATACTTCACGTTTAAACTGTAAGGCAAATTCATATGGATCTCGGGCAAATAGATGCATGCTATCAGTAATATCCATGAAAAATTCATCAATGCTGTATTGATGAAAGTCCTCAATAGGAACATACTGTAGAGCTAACTTTGTTATGTAATTGGAGCACTTAATATAAGTTCCCATTATTGGATTCACAATAAGAATGTCTTTTTGACGAGGGATTTCATATAGTCTTGCCATTTTCTTTATCCCCATTGCTTTTAATGGTGGAGTTGCGGCTAAGACAATGGAGCCATTCCTATTCACATCACCGACTACAGCTAATTTTGTACGAAGTGGATCGAAGCCCAATTTAATACAACTAACTGAAGCGTAAAAACTTCGAAGGTCAACACATAAGATGATTCTATTCGGCAAAATTGAATAGTCATACACCATAATTCCTCCTAACTTTAAGAACGTTTGTTCTTATTATACACGAACTTACGTTCTTTTATAAGGTAGTTTTTGAAAAAATATTTAATTATATAAAGTAGAGATACGTAGTATGAAAGAGAGTAGGAAATGGTTAGTATTATTGAAATTTCTAGGATATAAACAGTGTTTTTAATAGTAGGTAGTACAGGGTGACAATGATGAGAGGAAATTGATTTTAAGATTTTCCAAGTATTTGAAAGGTAATTATTGACTGTAATTTGTGCTACATGCTAACATATAAATAATTTAATTAAGGCGATGATAGAGATGTGGATACAATTGGTGGTTGGATTCTAATGCAGAATTATGATATCCAGGAAGAACCAACATTATTTAGTGAAGGATATGCATTTAAAATCCTTTCTAAAGATTCTCATCAAATTAAATGTGTTGAAATACAACAAGACATATAGAAAGCAGCAACTGTATAGTTGCTGCTTTTTATAGGGGGAGCAAAAAATGAAAGCAAAGAGACTTGTAACATTAGCCTTACCTGTTATGTTATTAACAGGTTGTACTACAGAAACATATGGACTTACACAAGCAGAGTTCAAACAGGTAGATAAAGAATTTAAAGCAGATAAGATGATAGAAGATATGAAGCGATTGCACTATAGTGATGAAGAGATTGAGAAACAGTTAAGAGGTGCATTAGCAACCATTAAGTCTGAAAAAGAAGAGAAGAAAGATAAGTCTGATAAGAAGTCAGAAGTTAAAACTGAGTCATATAGTAGAGAAGGTAAAACAGAAACAAATAAGTCAGGCTATGATAACGACGTAGAAGGATATCCAACAGACAAACTAGATAAGTCAGACAGGGAAATGGTAAAGCTGTCGGAAAAGGAATATCCGTATCGTTTGTTTAAATTACTGGTAGACTTTCAGTATGATTTAAAGGGGATAGAAAAAGAGTCTGAGTTGATGGTTGCAGAAGACGAATTAATTACATATCCCACACGAGACTACATAAATAGGGCTAGAACTGTATTAGATGAATTTGAAAAGATTAATCCACCTAAAAAGTACAAAGAATATCAAGAAACTATTATACCAGAGGTTATAGGTAAGAGTAGAAAAGGTTTAGATAGAGTAGAAGAAGCAGTTAGAAAATACGAAGAAAAGAGACATAACGGTACGAGATTGAAAGAAGAACTAGAAAAAGGTATGAATGATATAACGGGTGCACAGAGTCTATATGAACCCATGTTTAGAGAGTTTGACCATGATTATCCTGATGCAAGAAAGAAAGCACTTGATAAGTTAAGAAATGAAGTTGTAGATTCTGCATCAAGGCCTTCTATTGAAGATGATACAGACCCGAAAGGAGGAATTGTTGAACTGTCTACAAGTGGCAAAGAGTTAGTAGGGGAGTGGAACAGTTACAAATTTGAAAAGTATCATGTAGGATTTGATTTCAAGGAAGATGGATCTTATACCATGTACGATAGTGAAGACAAAGAAAGACGTAAGAAAAACTATCTAAAAGGTAAATGGAGATTCAATGCAAGTGAGAACAGAATTATCCTCTCTACTGACAAGATAGTAGAAGACGGTAAGAGTAAATCCGAAGATAATTTACCGCCAAATGCAACTTTCATGGTGACGTCTTTCACAAATGACTCGTTTGCTTTGAAGGATGAAAGAGGTAGCCTGATAAAAGCGAAGAAACGTAAGTAATATGGTATAAGCTATTCTATATTGGGGGCTTTGTACAGAAGTACGATAGAATAGATTTAATTGTATATTGAAGGGGGGGAGGTTACGGCCATCCTTTTCCCATTTTACGAAGGAAGGTTTTGTAGCCAATGGGATCTATTTCTTCAAATAGTATTAGAGATAATTAAGACGATTGTACGAGAATTCGTGGTTTTCATAGTTAAGAAGATCAATTCTAAATCTAAAAAGTAGTATTTAGTTGTAACCAATCACCTTGTGGTAACAACTATTTGAAGAGATGTTGACGCAGCTCTTCTTTTGTTATACATGTGTAGAAACAATAGAATACTTTTAAAAAAATGATAACAAGTTCGTTTAATAATATTTATTTTATCATTTTAGCCAAGAAGACTTCTTCCTCAAGGAGCGTGAAGGGGCACAGCCCAGTGAGAGTAGGTGGGAGATGAATTGGTTTCGGGAAAGGGGGGGGGCAATAAGCTATCTTAATTGTTCAATTTGCCAAAAGTTTCAAAGTAAAAGTAGCTAGAATTCATGAATATATGGAAAGTGCTACAAAACATTACTTGGGCAAAGCCGCAACTGAAATCATCAAAAAACACGATGTTATTGGTATAGAGGATTTGCATGTATCAATTTAAAAAATGAAGTGATAAGGTTTCTAACCAAAAGGACCCCTCACTTTCACTTTGTTTAGAAGTGAAAGTGAGGGGAGTTCAAAAATATAATCTACTATTTTTCTTAATGCACCATCTATAGACCTACTTCTCTAAATGCAGAACGCACTGTTTGCGTTGTACCAAAAGGAACATCTCCATTTTTCGTAAGTATTTGAGCGATTCTTACCAATACTTTTACAGCATCTTTAAAGTTGGCAGTTGGCCATAGATTCTGTAATGCCTGGTACCATAGCTTTGCTGCCTTATCAGTACCAATGTCCATAGAAACCAAATAGAAAACTCTATTAAAGATACCACTATTAATATGAACCCCATTATTATCAGAACATCCGTCATAATAGTTTTTCATATGATCCGGTTGTGGATCGGTGCCCATTAATGGGTTATCAAATGCTGTTCCTGGTGCTTTCATAGATCGTAAAGCCTCACCAAATAAACTAGGGCCCATAATATCATTTCCTATTAACCAATCTGCGTCGTGAGCTGTTTGACCGTTTGAATGTTGTTTAATAGCGGTACCAAAAACATCAGAGAAATGTTCATTTAAAGCACCAGATTGACAAGAATATTCTAGATTTGCAGTGTATTGTGTTACTCCATGTGCTAATTCATGACCAATTACATCTTTAGAATTAGCAAAATTAATAAAGATGTTACCATCCCCATCCCCAAAAGTCATTTCATCCCCATCCCAAAAGGCGTTTAGAAAGTTAGTACCATAGTGTACATTTAAAATTAAATCTAAGCCCCGATTATCAATGGAATCTCGATTTAAAACGTTTTTAAAATAATCGCGTACAATACCAGAGTACTCATATACTTTATTAACTATGTCATCTTGAGTATCAGGTTCTCCTTCAGAGCGAACTAATTTTATTCGTTGTACCCATTGATTTTGGCAATCATATATTTCACGTCTAGATCCGCCAGTTGATTGTAATGATATAGTTGTATTATCAGTAAAACCTGCTTCTAATTCTGTTACATGAATCGTTTTTTGTTTTCTTTTTGTACGACTGTCTTTACTCTCTTTAATGCTCATTTGTGATCCGTCTACGCCAGCTCTTGCCATATGGGCTAGGATAGATGGGGGAATAAAACTACATTTAACTCCCTTGTGATTTTGACACATAAAAAACACTCCTTTTTATTTAAGATTCAGCCCCCAGTATCTCCTGAAAATAACCGAATATACCTGTTTGAATAATCAGTTATATGTTTCTCAAAAAAATAGAATAGGATAAAAATTAATACAGTGATGGAAAGTATAAGTGTTTGCTATTAGACAATCTAAATTAAAAATTAGTTTTGTTAAGTTACATATGAATATAAAAATTAAAAGAGGGTGAGTATATATGTTGATATGCTCAATCAACATATATTGGAGGAAAGAATAATGCGTGAAAAAAAGATATTTATTATTCGTCATGGTGAAGCGAAAGATAATGATTTCGATTGTCCATTAACATCAGAGGGAAGAAAACAAGTGGAAAATATGGTAGCATCTCTTCTACAAACAGAAGAGATAAAAGAATGCAAAATAATTTCTAGTGAATATCAAAGGGCTATGGAAACAGCTGAAATTTTTGCTAAACATTTGGATTTGGATTTTTGTAAAGATCCGAGATTAAATGAAATTAATATCGGAAGTATTAAAGAAAATTTGAAGGAAGAATTAAAAAAACGCTTTGAATGTATAAATTCAAAATTTGAAGGCGGAGAATCAATTCATCAAGTTATGGAACGAACACATCAAGTGATAAGGGAGATAATAAATGAAAATAATAAAAATAATTATATTTTAGTAACACACAGAATTCCCGCTTTACTCTTATTACATTATTTTGATAAGCAATTTGGCTTTGATAAAGCATGGAGCTTAACTTCACCAGATGCGTATTTAATAAAAATAAGTGAAGAGAGATTCAAAGTTGAACATATAAAAATATGAATATACAAATTTAATTTATAGGTTTCTATATAGATGTAAACCATTTTAGTAATAGTTAACTTCTTTTTGTAATAAAGCGATTATATTTATCGGCATTACGTAATTATTTGAAAATCTTTCAGGAGGTATATAAATGAATTATCCTTTTGAAAATTTAGTTTTTGAGAGAGGGGGAATCGAAGGTATTGGATATATAGGAGCTTTAGAATATTTAGAAACTGTAAAAATATATTATCAAGCATTGAAAGGTTTGGAGATATGTCTGCAGGAGCAATTACAGCTACTCATTTCAGGATTTAAAAGAGAAATTAATAACATCTGGCAAACAGGTAGGGAAAGAATTCTTCCAAACGTATGATGATCCAAACAATAAAAGTATAAAATAAAGTTAGTATGGAAGCTTGAAAAATTTCATTTTGAAGTGGTGTTATTTAATTTTATAACACAAGCCTAGCTTTTGAAGTATCAACTAAATCGGATCCAGCTTTGCGATATCCGAAATCCTGTTTAGCGGGATTTTTTGTTCCGGCTACTCTTTCATTGCATCTCTTGCAGGTATAGTATTAAAATATTTTCTGGTTATGTGGAAAAAGATAAATGAGTTTGGATCTGATTAACAGTTAATTCTTGCTTCTCCTAAATGACTAAATTAAAAAAGAATGAAAATAGGGTATAGTTAATAGAAGTAAACAGTCTTGCATTTCAATCTATATGAAAATAACTAGCAGATATTGTTACCTGCTTTTTCAAGAAAGAACATACCTCTTCACAATTAAATCTTAAACGAACAAAAGTCTGTTTTTATACAACAAGACAAAGAAAGCGGAATATTGTCAGGGTAGATAATTGAACGAAACTGACTATGGGCTCGTTTGATTTGTTAAAAGTCGTGAAGAGGTAAGTAATTCAGCTAGATAGTTTCTATTGTTATAACGACTTGAGCATGATCAGATTGTTTGTCATCCTTAATCCCATCAGCTTTTAAATGGTCATCTAAAACTTTATAGTTTGTAACTCGGCCAACTTTATAAGGATTTCTTTCATTAAAAGCATTAGATACAAGGATATAGTCTAAAACATTACCAAGTTTATTATAATAGTGTGTTGGTATCCTTTTTTGTCCACTAGGGTTAGGTGCTATATCAAAAGCATCATAAATTGTGTAACTATATATACTTTGTTTTGCTTGAGGTGTAAGATTATTATAGGGTATGCCATTTATTTCATACACACGTTCTCTATTTGTTAACGCTTCTAAAGGAATTGAATGTTCATCGTCATTTAAGTCACCTAGTATTACAATTGGAATGCGGTTATGCGTTTGTAATACGTTTGTTACGTCATAATATAAAATTGTTGTTTCTAAACCTCTCTGTAATAAGGAGGCAATATGTCCTTGGGATCTGCTTCTTAGTGCATCCAATACGATTTTATCCCACGCTTCGTTAGGTATAAAATCGGGAGTTTTAATTACGGGGCGCTTAGATTTTAAGTGAGCCACATAAAAAATAATGTCTCCAATATCTTGAATATTTATTTTTGCTTTGATTGGTGTTCGACTAAATTTGAAATCATGTGTTATAGGGAGATCGTCTCTAGTGAAAGGTGGGACTATTACTGGATCTACAGAAGTAATAGGGTATTTTGAACCAATTGCAACTACAGGAGAGGTATATACTGTATTATTTGCTGGATCTGTAGTTGGCATCTCAACTGTTGAGAAATAAGTAAATCCAGCCTCTTTAATTAATTCCCTTAGAGCATCGACACTAAATACTTCTTGAAAACCTATAACATCACAGTTCATATTTAGAAGTTGGTCTTTTATCCATTTCTTCTTACTTTCCCATGCTTCGCTTGAATAAACTGAACCAGGTTTATACCATGCCATGGGTGGTCTGGAAAATTGATATAAGTTAAATGTTCCACAACGAATTTGCATAATTTTCTCCTTAATTTATTTTTAAATCTTAGCTACAATATGATTTTGTATTCTTAGCTATAGATTGCAATTAATAACATGTTTTTATTTATCCTTTTTTTAACATAGGATTTCTTCTGTAAAATGTGAAGGTGTGAAACACCAATTTTAGCGGAGAGATGAATTTTGGTAGGTATAAGCCTACATGTAATTAATAAATTGAGTGTCTCCAATTAGAAATTTTCTGATATAGTGGTGTAGTATAAGAATTTTTAAGGTAGCTCTTAAGAGTAGAGTGCATTTATATTAAAAAAATCTTGATATGAAAATTTAAATTGTATAATATATAGGTATAATGTTATTGCGTTTAATTTTGTTTATTCCCACACCTTATGTGTTGTGGTTGAGTTGTAGAAGCAAGTTTTGTTCTTGTTTCAATTGTGAAAGGGCTTCTTTGAGCCGATTAGTGCATATATAGCTTGTTTTGCTATGCACATTTTTAATCGACTTGAAGAAGCCTTTTTATGTTGCTTTCAAGTTTGCAGGTGGGGTTATTTATGATTCATAACATAACAAGATGAAAAGAGATAATGTTTGAATAGTATTAGTTGATCCAAAGAGTAATCTAAAGTGCCGAATGATATATTTACTGATATAGATAAGTTAGCGGAGAATACGATTGAAGAACTACGATTTTAATCATGTGAAGGTAGTTTATACAGGGGAAAAGGAAGAACTAAGTGATAGGAATACTTGGATCTTCCTTTTTTATTGCAACTAGAAATTTAGAGGGAATGATTATGAATAAAAAAATGATTTAGCGGAAAAATTTCATTCAATTTCAATACATAGAAGAAAAAGGAAAGATTAAATTCATAAAGGACTAGTTTAGGTACGATTCATTTGCATAATCGAGAGGGGAAATGTATTGGTGAAACGTCTTGTTTCTTGCTGACCAAGGGAATACAGAATGATTAGTAGAGGGTAAGAGTGTATTACTACTCTCACAAAGGAAATTATATTAGAAAAGGGTTTGTCAGTATTTACAATTTATTTGTTACATCGGTCTAAAAGAATTTGGATGGAGAAGTAAATGCTAAGTGAGAACATGAACGACATTTCTAGAACTTGAACAATTTTGACTGCATCAATAATAGAAATTGTTCTTTTTGTTAAATAGTGAAAATTAGAAGCAGAGGAGATAAAAGCGTTAAAGTAGACTGCAAAAGTGACAGAAAGAGAACAAGGACTAACATTAGTTATAAACATATCTAATAAGAAGTGCTATCGGATTTATACAGAAGGAGAAATATTACTAGAAAATATATAAATGTATGTAAAATTTGAGGTGAATCCACCCAATTTCTATACATTAATTGAATGAAATAATAGATAACTAGGGAGTATATAATATCCATTTCCCCATTAAATTTTTTTTGATAAATAGCATGAAATATAGTATGTTCTCACTCATTTTTATAAGGATAAAATATCTTTTTATTTTTATAAAAATGAGTGAAACAGAACGATTCACCATATAAGAATATTCGACTATAATGAAACACTGTACGTCATTGTAATATTAAGATGTTTTAAGATTAAAGTGATTATTAGTCATAAAATATGAGTTTCGAGACCTCAGCAAAATATTGCAATGCTTTATATACATGAGATTGTAAAAAATTATTTTATTAAAATTACTGGAGGCTGATGAAATATGATAATAGATCATATAAGCAACAATGTAGTAAAAAAATTGGAACAAACGGTGCGCTATGAAAAGAAACAGGTCCAGGTATTACGTGTAAGTAAAAGTAGTTCTAATATGCACGCTTACATGATTTTCCCAGAATTCTCAGAGGTTAAAATTTCAAATACCGAACTGGATGAATATATAGAAAATCTTTCAACAAGTCTGAAATATGTCATTGACCGCAAGTTAAATCAGCAAGAGATTGAAAAACAAAATCATTCTTTCATTATGACGTGCGCAGTTGAGGAAGATGGTGTTATAGATGATGAAACGATTCATTTTAATACCACGTATGTAAAGCCACCTACACTTGCGAGTAAGGTATTTAAGC
Source organism: Bacillus cereus group sp. MYBK227-1 (assembly GCF_051916325.1). Lineage (NCBI taxonomy): Bacteria > Bacillati > Bacillota > Bacilli > Caryophanales > Bacillaceae > Bacillus > Bacillus cereus group sp. MYBK227-1. The sequence goes on from NZ_JBQAGK010000004.1 coordinate 261,359, forward strand.
TAGTGTGTGGTTTAGGAAATCGTCTGAATAGCTTAAAGGAATTACATATTACAGTATTAAATAACAATATTAATCGAATTGAAATAGAGTTTTATAATGAAAATGAAACATATGTAGCAGTAGAAAAAGAAGAAATTGCAAATGCGATTATGGGGGCATATACAAAAGCCAATATCTATTATTCCGCAGATCTCCGTTATGTTGCAAAAGGAAATGAAATCAAATTAAAGAGCATTAAGCCAAAATTAGCGGGTGATGTGTTGTGAAGCGAGAAAAAGGGATGATTGCAGTTTTATGTACATTTATTTTTACGATCCTAGTACTCATACCTTTACATACAGCTCATGCATCTGTAAAAGTAGATTTTAATGAATTAAAAGGAAATGATGTTTCTTCATCTTTTAATGAAGGATTAAACAATCGAACAAAAACGACAGAAAAAGACGATTCATTTGGGTCATCAATTATACAAAAAATTGAGGGGATGTATGCACCAGCTTTTAAAGTAGGAGTAAATATCTTTTCTATCTCTTTCATATTAGGTGTTATTGTAATGGTTATGGCGTTAATTACAAAGAATGGTCAATGGATGAAGTGGGCAACTGGGAGTATGATTTTCTCGTTCGTTAGTATGATTGCGATGAGATTAAGTATATATTTCTTATTTAGTTCGGATGTATTTTCGTTTATGAACATTTTTACAGATTTTTTAGACCTGTTTAAATCAACAGCGCTTATTTTTACCCCCTTTATGTTAATTGCAGGTATTCGTTTACGAAGAATTCATGAGAGTACAAAACAACCTGAGTATTATCGTTGGTCTAATCGCGTTATAACGGGATCTTGTTTACTATGTATGTTAGCCGTACTGGCTCCATGGTTATTTGCGAATATATAAAGAAAAATATATAGATGCAAAAGGTACTGAATGTTCATTCAGTACCTTTTATCTACCCATCTGATTTTTCCTTTCGTATTCTGCAAATATTTCCTCTGATATAGAGGATAATTCGTTCAATTTTAAATTGTTTTTTGTTGTAAAGGATTTTCATTTGTAGAATGAACAAAACTTGTAGTAGAGCTGGTATACCTATAAAACAGACGATGAAGATACAAACTAAAATAATATTTAACTTAGAAAAATATTTCTCGTATTTAAAAATAACTTAATTTATTTTGAAAGGAGTGCTTGTTTTGAAAAGAAATACAGAATATGCCGCTTTACGCAATTCTATCTTGGTAGGTTGGCTGCTCACAATTATCGTTATGGGCCTATCTATCTATTTTTCTTCTATTGTATATTTACTAATTGGATGTTTCATTTTGTCATTGAAATACGGATTAATGGGCACTATAAAGAATGTAGAAAAGCGATTGCCAACTTGGGCCAATTTTGGAGTAATTGAAAAGCCAGTGAATCGGAGGGTGACAAGACCGTTTCAATTTCGGGGTGGGCTCATTGTTTCATTAGCATTAGGATTCATAGAGATGGTGATAAAAGGCTTATGTATCTCATATTATATTTTAGGATTAGAAACTCATGTATATCGTTTAATGCGTAGAAACACAAGAGTGTGAAAAGGAGGCTTATATTGTGAAAGTATTAATATTTGAATTAATTCTAATTGTGCTTCTGATACCGATAAATATTATGGTGAAAAAACATGCACCAAAATGGAAAGGGAAAACCGGAGAAAAGATGGTAAAACGTATATTAAGCAAATTAGATCACGAAAGGTATTGGGCGTTACATGATGTGACAGTTCATACAGAGTATGGTGATACAACTCAAATTGATCATATTGTAATTGCGGAAACAGGTATATTTGTTATAGAGACGAAGAATTACGAGGGCTGGATCTATGGAAGTGAGAAGGCAGCAAGATGGACACAAGGTATTTTTAGAAAGAAACACTCTTTTCAAAATCCCTTTCGACAAAACTATAAACACATTAAAGCAATTGAATGGTTGATGAATCAACAGCTGCCGTGTATTTCTATTGCAGCGTTTCATTCAAAATGCAGTCTAAAAAGAGTAAATGTTCATTCTAAACATAAACATGTCCTATATTATAACGATCTAAAAAAATGTGTCGAATCCTATATTGATGTGAAACTAACAAAAGACGAGGTCGAGCATATCTATCAAACTATTATGCGAGCAAATATTACCGATAAGGATATTAAGAATAGACATGTGAAGTATTTACAGAATAAGTTTGCTAAACAATAAGAAATGGAGAAAGGAACAATGGTATATATAATTGGATTTTTGGTAATCATCGTAGTAGTTATTCGTCTTAACATGAAGTATTACCAGTTAAAAGGAAACTCAAAAGATTTTGTGATGAAAAAGAAGGATTAAGGATATGTTTTAGTAATAGAGGTAATAGAATACGTATATTATTTTGGCCGTCACCAAAAGGCCATTAGAACCGTTTTATGATCAATAAATACATATATTGATATATACCCATTGTTAGATGTTGGTGATAAAATAAATAAATAAAAATAAACAGGAGGTTTAGTTGTGAAAGAAGTGTTAGATGTTGAAACGTATTTAAAGAAAATGAAGAATCAGAAAATAAATTATGACAAAGTATTAAGAAAAATGATTAAAGATTGGGGGGCAAGGAACGAAAGACCAAAAGTTTTACTTCATTCATGTTGTGCTCCTTGTAGTACTGCTTCATTGGAATTTCTTGTAGAACATGCAGATGTTACAATCTTCTTCTCAAACTCGAATATCCATCCGAAAAGTGAATATATGCGCCGCTCGAATGAACAAAAGGTTTTTGTAGAAAAGTTCAATGACCGTACAGGGCATACAGTAGGGTTTATTGAAGATGATTATCGTTCGAATGTATTTTTTAAAATGGTAAAAAAAGAAGGTTTGGCAGAAGAGCCAGAAGGTGGACTTCGTTGTGCAGCCTGCTTTGATATGAGATTGGATCGTTCAGCTGAGGTAGCACAAGAAAGAGGATTTGATTACTTCGGTAGTGCGATTACTCTTTCTAAAAATAAAAATAGTCAATTAATAAATGAACTTGGAGTTGGGGTGCAAAAAAATTATGATTCACGTTATTTACCAAGTGATTTTAAAAAAAGTAATGGATATCAACGTTCAATTGAAATGTGTAATGAATATGATGTTTTTCGTCAATGTTATTGTGGATGCTCGTTTGCAGCAGAAAAACAAGGTATAGATTTACGGGCAGTGAACAAAGATGCAATAAATTATCTGAAAGAAAATAATCTTAGTTTGAAAAAAGAGATTTAATTGAGAAAAAAATTAACCTATAATTTACAACAGGAACGTATTATGCCTCTAAATGATAAACGTAAAATGCTAAAATAGTTTTGGAGTAACTCCTTATTGGTTAAAGTTCTAGAGAAGAAAAAACCAATAAGGAGTGTTTTCTTAATCGCGCATTGCCCCTGCCTCTCGGGAAGTCATTGCTCCTTGTCCGGCTCTTACATCATTTTGAATTTCTTGTTTCACTTTTTGTGCATCAGTTTCAGCAAAATCTGGTTTCATAACAGAACCAGGACTTTTTATAGCTTTTTTATGATCTCGCATACAACTCCTCCTTAACTTAACGTTTAACAACTTTATTATTTACAAAAATACACTCAGTATACCAAATTAATTAGACGTGTCTTATGTAAAGTACAATGTAGGAAAAATAAGTTTCCAACCATACTATTTATCATTTTAGCCAAGAAAACTTCTTCCTCAAGGAGCGTGAAGGGTCACGCCCCGTGAGTAGGTGGGCGATGAATTGCCTTTGAACAAGGGGTGGCAGGGAGTTATCATAATTGTTCGACATATATAAATCGTGACTTCACTAAATGAAAGTGAGAAGGAAGCAAGATGGGTACAAAGTATTTTTAGAAAGAAACACTCTTTTCAAAATCCCTTTCGACAAAACTATAAACATATGAAAGCAATTGAATGGTGATGGAACCACAGCTGCCGTGTATTTCTATTGCAGCGTTTCAGCCAAACTTCAGTCTAAAAATGGTAAATGTTCATTCTAAAGATAAACATGGCCTATATTATGGGTACTCAGCCAAACTTGGTGCCCACATGCAAATCCTCTCGATGCGTCTTTACATCAAATCCATAATTATGTAAGTTAACGGCGAGTCTTTTTGAGTCTTCGATTACTTTTTTTGAGTACTTTGCACCGTTTCGTTCCTTAAATTCTAATAAGGACAATGTTAAGCTAACACTCGCACCAAAATGATGACTACTTAACATATATAGTGCTACTTATCGGATACATGAGTAGCCTCAATATAGATTTATTAAATTAAAATTCCCGTACAAAATAGACAATGATGTCTAAAAAATATGCCTACATTTAGTTAACAGTTGGACCTAGACCAATCAAATATTTGTCTATAAAAGAACTTCTTTATTGGAAGAAATTCTTTTATGTTAAATGGTATTTCGTTCCTTTTGTTTAAATAATCTAGAAAATAATATTGCTGATTTAAAATAAAATTACAATTCCTAGAAAAAGTTTTACTGAAATACGTTAAGTACTTTATCAAGATTATAAATTTAATATATGGTTTATTTAGAAATTTATTTATATTATAATAAATGATGGGTGCTAGATATTTTTCTCAAGAAAGGAAGAAATTGATATGTATGGCGTTTTAATAGGTTTATTTGCTTTTGCAGTTACATGGTTGTCAGTACCTTTTATAATGAAACTCGCTATTAAATGGAATTTTGTTGATTTACCTAATAGCAGAAAAATACATAAAAAACCAATACCGTTATTAGGTGGAGTTGGTATTTTTTTAGGTTTTCTTGCTGCAGTACAATTAACTAAAATATTGGGATATAATTTGGGTAATGCCAATATTGCTATCATTTCGGGGAGCTTTTTACTAGTTATTATAGGTTTAATAGATGACTATTATAAAACACGCGGAAAAGATTTTCCAGCATCACCGAGACTACTAGTGCAAATTCTAGCGGCTTACCTGGTGGTTCATTTTAGTGATGGGATTTTAGGTATATCTATACCTTTTTCAGAATCAAAATTTATTTCCTTCTCACCAGGAATTTCAACGTTAATAACAATTGTTTGGATTGTAATGGTGATTAATGTTTTTAATTTTCTTGATGGGTTAGATGGTCTAGCAGCTGGTATTGCAGTAATTTCTGCTGCAACTCTTGCATGTGTTGCATTAGTTAAGGGAGAATTAACTTCCTTTTTCTGGGCTGTGGCCTTAGCTGGAGCGGCTTTAGGATTTTTGAAACATAACTTTTTTCCAGCACGTATAATTATGGGAGATGCAGGATCGACATTGATTGGTTTTCTATTAGCATCTATATCTGTGATTGGTACAATGAAATCAGCAACCGTATTTTCTATATTTATACCTGTATTTGCTTTGGGGGTTCCTATTCTTGATGGATTACGTGTAATAATACGGCGTATGTTAAAAGGACAAGCCCCTTATAGTGCGGATAAAACTCATGGACATCATAAGTTACTTCAAGCAGGTTTTTCTCAAATCCATGCAGTTATGGTTTTGTATTTAATAGGAACTTGTTGTTCTTTAATATCAATTGTAATTCTATTATTGGATGTCTAGATAATTATTGATTATGAGAACAAAGATTTTCAGATCAATAAGAAGTAGTGTTATTAACATAATTTTACGTCTGTAAAATTATGTTTTTTTAGTAAATATCGAGAGGCATCTAGTTATTGACAGTTTAATATTATAATCTTAAACTTTACGGTGTTTGGAACTGTTTTGAAAAAGAAAATAATTAGCACAAAAGTAAAAGAGTTATTAGAAAAGATTATGCCGAATGTAATCTCAGGATTTTTAGATAAAACGTAATGAGGAGAGATTTGTCGTAAAATTAATCTATAATTCAAAACAGCGACGATTATTTTTTTGAATAATACAAAGAAATAATATTACGAAATTTAAAATCCGTATATAAAATTATTAAGAAATATGGTATGATGAAAGTAACAAAATACTTCTAAACTACCTTGCAAAAGGACACACCTAAGCATACATATGCCATAGGTGTGTCCTTTTTTATTTGTTTTTAAGATCTCAAAGCCCAAATGGGGGTTCTATATTACGTATCAGTCATATAATATATGCTAATAATGTATCATGTTGAATTAATACAGTAAGGTTTCATAGTTTCCTTATCAGTATTAAAAAGAAAAGAGGGATGACTGGAAAGATATCAACAATTGGATACAGCCTATTGAAATAGGATAATCGAAACATATAAATAAATTAGTCATATAATTAGCAACCGTTTTACATTCTAATAAAATAGGTGAGGTGAATATAGGATGTCAATAATTCGAAAGTATCACATTGTAATTTCTTGGATGATAGCTACTAGTGCTATGCTCATAAGTTTGGTTTTTAGTGAGTGGATAAAACTGCCTCCATGTGATTTATGCTGGTACCAAAGAATGGCCATGTATCCATTAGTATTAATATTGGGGATAGGAATGTATAGAAAAGATCCATACGTAAGTACATATGCGTTCCCATTTGCATGTATTGGCTTATTAATAGCCATTTATCAAATAACGATTCAGGTTTTTCCAGTAAATGAAATAAAAATATGTTCAGTAGGAGTTTCTTGTACAGAAGATTATTTAAATATGTTTGGTTTCATCTCGATACCTATGCTATCTTTTATTGGGTTTTTAGCCATCATAATTCTTTTATATATTAAACCTGACAGGGAGACAAAAGACCAAACAATACAGTAATTAAGAACCATATACTTAAACGAAAAAAATACTTATGAATTGATAATGAAAATGAAATTAAAAAAGGAGAAATATTAGAAATGACAACAATGCAAGTAAGTAATGAAATGTACAAAATTCCGGAGGCGGATGTAGAACTATTAAAAATTATGGCCCATCCAGTTAGATTACAAATTGTGAAGGAGCTAGAACGCCACAAAATTTGTAATGTAACACAGTTAACAGAGCTATTAGATGTGCCTCAATCTACCGTATCTCAACATTTATCTAAAATGCGTGGGAAAATTCTTCGCTCTGAAAGAAGGGGATTAGAGATGTATTATCATATTGTGAATTCCAAGGCATGTCAGATTGTTAGTTTACTAGGATAAATAATTTAAACTAAATAGAAGATTAGGAGAGTAAAAATGGAATAAGAGCAGCTATGCATGGCTGTTCTTATTTTATTTTTGATTTTGCATATATTTGTGCAAATTTAGTATCAATAAGTAATGATAATACTCTTTGTTATTTTGTGCATTACTAATTCATAATCCTTTATCTATATAATTAGCAGCTTCATTTGTATTATCTAGTTTCTTAATTTCTGCACAGAATCTGGAAAATCCTCTGTGGATGAGCTAATTGCGAATTAGTTGGAGTGGTTTAATGAGTACCTGCGAGTTATATCACTAGATAAATCAAAAGAAATTGAAAGAGAAATGGAAGCATTCATAGGGAGTATGTTTATATAGTATTATTACACTGAAGAAAGAGAAGCATTTATATAACGATTTGGCAATTATTTTGGAGAATATATAGGTTTCATTAGAAAGAGGATACTATATAAAAATTTCATTTAAATACATAATTTATAAATTGAAGGCGGTTTCTCAAATATATAAGAACCGTTTTTTATATACAAGATAAAACTTCATTTTTTTACTATAAATTACAAAAAAGGATAAAAACTCTTGCTTTTAAAATATTTATAAATTAAATTATATATATAATTTTCTGATTTTTTAAAAATAGGAGTGAGAAAAGTGAAAAAAGAAAAAAGAAGCAGGAGATGGTATAGGTGTTTCATACAACTTATTGTAGTTGCATTAATTGTTACTTCTATACCACTGAATGGAATGGCTGAAACAGCACCACCGTTTACACCATCCCCAAATTCAGAACAGAGTCCAGAAGTAGAAAAAAAGGAGGAAAAAGATTTACCTTCTCCACATCCAAATCAGTTGAAGAAAAACAAGACAAAAAATCAGTCCAATCCAACTGAGGTTGTGGAAGAAAGAACGGAAACGGAAAAAGTTTTCGATAATAATGATGGTACATTTACGAAAAAGGTATATACAGAACCCATTCATACAGAAAAAGATGGGAAATTAGAAGAGGTTTCTCCTAAATTAGTAACGGCACCAGACGAGAAGATTGTTACAGAAAATACAAAATTAAAACCAGAGTTTGAAAAAACAACGCAAGATGGAAAATATGTTCAATTTAAAGTAAAAGACCATACAATTCAATATGAATTAATAAGTGCAAATGGTGAAAAAGGGGAAGTGAAACCGTCACCAGTCACTGCAACACATGAAAATAATACAGTATGGTATAAAGGGATCTTCCCAAATATTGATTTAAAGAGCACGACGTTTAACGAAAATGTAAAAGAAGATTTTGTATTACGTGAGTATACAGGACATCATATTTTTACGTTTGCATTACAAACAGATTTAACACCAAGTTTACAAGAAGATGGTTCTATTCATTTCCAAGATGAAAAGAAAGAAAACATCTTCACATTACCAAAACCGTATATGAATGATTCAAACGTAAATCAGCAGTCGGGAGAATCTGTAACGTCAGATGCGGTTCGTTACAATATTGAGAAATCAGATGAAAAAACATATAGGTTAACTGTTACGGCAGATCTAAAATGGTTACAAGCACCAGAACGTAAATATCCGGTAAATATAGATCCTTCTATTGAGATTGATAACTTTGAAAATGCATATGTATCTACACTTAGCTCGAATAGAAATTATTCTGGAGGAGATTTATGGGATAGTGGTCAAAATGCTTATACATTAAAAGTAGGGTATTATGACGGGTCAACTGGGACAAACTTTGCATTTATTAAGCCGCAAATTTCAGATTTAAAAGGTGCACAAATTGAAAGTGCAACATTCCATGCGTATGCAGTATGGCATTACTATGGAAATCAACCCAATGGTGTATGGCTAGATGAAGTTACAGGTGGCTGGAGTGTTGGAGGGGTAAATTGGAACAATAAGCCTGGTTCAAATAATATTGCCCATGCAGATGTAGGACGAGGACAATGGGCTAAGTTTAATGTAACAAATACAGTAAAAGCATGGGTAGAAGGTGCAAGACCAAACAATGGATTTAAGTTACATACAAATGGAAATGGACAAAACCATTGGAAGAAGTTTATTGCGGCAGAAAATGGATCCAATGCACCTTATTTAGAAGTAAACTATTCGTATGCAAAACCAAATAAACCGAGAGTACAGTCGTATTCCAATGGAAGCGGTAGTAGTTCAGGTCACTTTAACCTACAGTGGGATGCAGTCCCAGGAGCAACAGGTTATAAAGTAGCAATCTTTAATGGATATGACTATGAATATATTCCTGTTGGTAATGTGACAAATTGGAGTACGAAAGATAAGAAGATATTCCCAACACTAGAAGAAATTGCACAAGGTCATTTTGAATTCCATGAAGATGGAAAAGGTGGAGAGGCACCAGTTAATCCAGGGCCGATGTATAAAAATGCTCATTTAGCGGGTAGCCCATATGGAGATTATAGCGGGAGACGTGGATATTGGATTCGTGTTGTCGCGGAGTATCCATTTGGGGATAGTCCACTTTCAGATGAAGTCGTGCCAATGATTCCTTTAGAACAAGTCAAGAAACCGACAGGTTCGGCTTATATCAATGCAACCGACAAACAAACAGGATATGTTTCTTTAAAATGGGACGGTGTTCCTGAGGCTGCAGGTTATAAAGTATGGGTATATAACGGGAAAGATTATGAAGCGTTTGATGTAGGAAATGCGACAACATGGACGACGCAAGGACAAAATATTTGGCCAACAAAAGATGAGATTGCAAAAGGTCAATATCTTCTTCATCATGATAAAAAAGGTGTAGAGCTTGCCTTAGACCCATCTCCTGTTTATCGAAATTCCGGTGGAATTTATGGCGGATCTACAAACTATTGGTTCCGTGTAACAGCGTATAGTAAAACCGGACATGCTGAAAGTGAGATTTCACAAGAATTCACGCCGAGGTTCTCACAAGACTTTGGATTCTTAGGTATGTTAGACTACTGGGCATCCATTGATGTGTTAAACGGGAAAGTCAATGCGACAAATGGTAACTTCCTGATGGATGAAAAAGATATGTCCTTATCAGGGCGTGGACCAGATGTATCCATTGAAAGAACATATAATAGTCAGAGTAAACATATTGGCTTATTCGGTAAAGGTTGGCATAGTAGTTTAGAAGAACGCATTTGGAAAGATGCAGAAGGAAACTTACTTCTGATTTCTGCAGATGGTGCGCAAATTACATTTACCCGCACGGGAGATGGAACGTACCAAGCACCTACAGGTGTGTATTTAGATATGAAGGAAACATCGGAAGGGTATGAAGTCAAAGACAAAGATCAAACGGTTACGTTTTATACCAAAAAAGAGAATTCTGGTCGTATGGAATATGTAAAAGATAAATATGGAAATACAACAACACATGAATATGATGGTGAATTCCGATTAGCTAAAGTAAAGAATGCGTCTGGGAAAGAATTGTTACTACAATATGAAGGAGCAAATAAAAAAGTTTCCAAAGTGACGGGACCAGATAATAAAGTTATTACGTTTACTTACAAAGGAGACTTACTTGTTTCTTCTACAACACCAGAAGGAAAAGCGTATCGATATGGATATGAGAATGACTTGCTCACTCATGTATATGACCCGAAGCATACAGATGAAAAGCCATATCAAACGATTTACACATATGAGAATAATAGATTAGTAAAAGTAACGGACCCATTAGGGAAAGCGACAACATTAGCATATAATACAGATACGAAAGAAGTTACGTTAACGAATCCAAAAGGACGTAAGACGCTCTATACGTATAATGATGCTGGTAATCCAGTGAAAACGATTGTAGATGCTGGGCGTCTAAACTTAACAACAACGTATGAATACAGCGCAAATAATTTAATAAAAACAACAACACCTAAAAATCAAACAGAGTCCTTTACGTATGATAATAATGGAAACGTAACATCTGCGACGGACGCAATGGGAACTGAGAAATTTGAGTATAATAAAAATAACGGTGTTGTAAGCCATACAGATAATGAAGGAGATAAAACAACAGTTGCCTATAAGGCTGCCAATACAGAGGTTTCTGTAACGGATCAAGCGGCTCATACCGCGTCTGTGACACAGCATGATCAATATGGAAATCCAACCGAAACAAGTAAAGACATTGGTACAGGAGAGAACCTCCTACAAAATCCAAGTTTTGAGCTGGATACAGTAGAAAAGTGGACACAAGTAGCTCATAATAACCAAGGTGCTTTAGCAAAAGATACTGTTCCGGCACCTGGCGGTCTGGGCGGAGCATCTTCGCTAAAGATTACCACAAAAGCAAGTAATAATGATTGGGGCTATATCGCAGCAATCCAAGATGTTACTTTAGAACCAAACGCAACATATACTTTGAGTGGTATGCTGAAAACAGCACTATCACCAGGAATTGGAGCCTTCTTTAACGTTCAGTTATTGAAAGAAGATGGTTCAGCTGTTGATGGTGGCGGTTGGAACGATAATCGTTATAATAAATTACAAGGCGAAAAAGAATGGACAAATCGCCAAGTTACCTTTAAAACAACAGATCAAACGAGAAAAGCAAGAATTTACTTACAAGTAGAAAACGGCGGAGCTTCTACAAGTGGTACAGCTTGGTTTGATAAATTGCAGCTTGAAAAAGGAGAAACATCTTCTAGTTTTAATCCTATTACGAACAGTAGCCTAGAGAATATGATGGAAAATGGTTGTATTCCAGGATGGATTAGAGGAGATGCCACAAGTTGTGATAAGAAAGACACAGCACATGAAGGATTCACAGGAGGATCATCTATTGTATTAGAGCGTAGTCAATATGCGGACTCCGATATTGGGTATGGTCAATGGGTGAATTTAAATCAGAAAACAGCAGCACCTTTAACAGTAACAGGGATGTCGAAATCTGAAAATGTAGAAAATGATGCACCTGATAAGCTTTCAAAAGATTACTCTATTTGGGCAGATGTATACTATCAAGACGGTAGTGGAGAAAATTATCAAGCAAAATTCCCAAGTGGTACAAATGATTGGAATCGTAGTGCCGTATTGATTCCAGCGAAAAAACCGATTAAACACGTAGCAGTATATGTTTTATTCCGAAAAAATAATAAGGGAAAAGCCTGGTTTGATGATATACGTTTACTAGAAGGTAATGTACTCGTTAAAAATGAGTACGACCAAGATAGTAATGTAACTGCAATGTATGATGAAGAAGGAAATAAAAATACATTCACATACGACAATTCTGGAAATAAGGCAAGTGAAACAGATGAAAAAGGAAACACAAAGTCATTCCAGTACAATAAAGATAACCAACTGACAAAAGTTACACTGAAAAATGGAACTTCAGTTGGATATAGTTACGATCATAACGGAAACACAACAGAAAAGTCTGTGATGTTTGGCGGGAAAACACAAACACACAAATATGAGTATGACGTAGATAATAAGAATACAGTATTTATTGATGCGTTAAATCGACGTATTGAACATACGTACGATGAGAATGCAAATAAGACAAAAACAAAAATGCCAAATGGATCGATTCTGGAATATGTCTATGATTCAGCCGATCGTATGATCGGTGAAAAACGAAACGGAAAAGATTCCTTTACATTTGAACGTGACGCAAATGGACAAGAAACAAAAGTAAAAGACCATGTCAATGGCATAGAACGTGGGAAAACATACGATAATGCCGATCGCATTACAAGTATGATAGATAGCCGAGGTGGAAAAGTAGACTGGGCGTATCATGATAAAGCAAATAGTAAATCAGAAAAATTAAAAGAACAAACGATTACCCATGGTGGTTACAGTAATAAAGTTTCATATGATTACAACACTGCGGACCAAAACATAAAAGTGACAGATGGTGATTCCACATATCGATTTGATTATGATGAAAACGGTCATGTGCGTACATATGCCGCGGCCAATGGAACAGGTTCAACATTTAACTACGATCAAATAGGTAAACCAACAGATTTAGTTATTGGAACACCAAACCAAATCCTATTATCAGAACGATATCAGTATGATAAAACGGGTAACCGTACGAAAATTACACATGAAGGTCCAGGCGGAAAAGTAACTGAAACAAATTATGTATATGATTCAATTAATCAGTTACTGAAAGAATCATTACCGAATGGGACAGTGAAAGATTACACATATGATGGATTTGGCAACCGTACAAGTTTGAAAGTAACAGAGGGCGGGAAAGAAACAAAAGCTGTTACCGCAACATTCAACGAAGGAAACCAGCTTGTAAAGTTCGGAAATGAATCTCTTACGTATGACGCAAATGGAAATCGTACATCTGACGGCAAATACACATATACATGGAATGAAGCAGACCAACTGGTTGCTGTAACGAAAAAAGGTGAAAGTCAACCGTTCGCAACATATAAATACGATGATGATAACCGTCGTATTGAAAAGAATGTCAATGGCGTAGTTACGCGTTATTTCTATGACGGTAACAGCATCAACTCATTATATGAAACGGATGGAGATGGAAATGTCCTTCGTCAATATGTATACTCAATAGATGGTGTACGTCTCGCGATGAAAGTGCAAGGACAAACACTATTCTATCACTATAGTCCACGTGGCGACGTCGTGGCGATGACAGATGCAAATGGACAAGTAGTCGCAAACTATGAATATGATGCATGGGGGAATGTACTAAAGAGTGACGCAAAAGGTATCGCAGCAGAAAACCCATTCGGATATGCGGGATACATGTATGATAAAGAGATTGGGATGTATTACTTGATTGCTCGTTACTACAACCCAGAGCATGGTGTATTCTTATCAATGGATCCAGACACAGGTGATGACGATGATCCTGTCACGCAGAATGGATATACTTATGCGGATAATAATCCAGTTATGATGATCGATCCAGATGGTCATGTTGCATGGTGGGTTGCAGGTGCAGCAATGGGGGCTACTTTCGAAGTAGGTATGTATTTATACAAAAATCGGAAGAAGGGATACACTTGGAAAGGTGGTTTAAAAGCAGCAGGAGTAGGAGCTGTTAAAGGTGTAGCATCAGCAGGAGTAGGACGAGTATTGGGATATATAACACCTATTAGGGGGTTAGGAAGGGCGGTTCTACAAGGACGTTACAAATCTTCATACAAACAAGTGAAAAGTAATATAAGTCGCTTAATAAAAAATCCAAGAAAGCAAATTAAAAGGTCTCCTGGTGCTCGGTTAGAGGGGATAGCCAAGGCAAAGAAAAAAAGGCAAGCAGCATTTAAAAATTCTACAAAAGCAAAGCTAATGCGCATTTCTAATGCGATTGGAAAACGTCGATAAATTTAGGAAGAGGAGCCAGTGTATTGGTAGAAATTTTGGAGTTTGTTGCGATTTTGAGTTTAAGCTTATTACTAACAGTAATTATTATGGTTCAAGATTATTATTTGACTAATATAAAAGAAGGTTATGATAAGAACATTATCGCAATAGCTATTGTTAGCATGCGGGTGCTTTCAGGAATATGGGTAATCTTTGTTACGGAAACCAATATAACGGCTGTATTAAAAGCTATTGCTATTCAATTGATCGTCCTACTTTTTCTATGGTTGTTTTCTGAATATGTACAGAAGCATAAAGAAAATTGGTTCATTACAATAGTTGCTTTTACCACCTATGGTATTGGTTCCTATTTTTATATTATGTTTACTTTCATAGATTAATGATTGGCTTATTTAATTCATAATAACAACTATATGAAAGCAAAACATTTTGTGTGGTTATCTTAAAAGAGTATAAACTAGCTGGACAATGTGTTCAAACACCGATAACTTTTAAAAAGATGAATCTCACTATTGTTTATGAATATCACTATGAAGATTTTGTGTATGTTGTACAACAATCTGCCAAAGATCAAAGAGAAAATTCGTTGAACGGGGTAATAGGGACTAGTGAAAAGATAGCAAATTATGAATTATTAGGTACAAAAATAAGTTTATTTGAAAGCATAGAGGATAAACTTAAAGTGATGAGAATGATTGTCCCTGTAAAAGGAAAGAATAGCGCTTATCAAGCTAAAATTTAGGCAGATAATTTAAGTAAAGAAGATTTAGAGGAAATTATGCTGTCCTGTTTAAAATAAAAAATAGAGTCTCAGGATCCAAGTTCCTGAGACTCTATTTTTTTAT
The DNA here is from genome assembly GCF_051916325.1 of Bacillus cereus group sp. MYBK227-1. Lineage (NCBI taxonomy): Bacteria > Bacillati > Bacillota > Bacilli > Caryophanales > Bacillaceae > Bacillus > Bacillus cereus group sp. MYBK227-1. The sequence continues at coordinate 276,686 of NZ_JBQAGK010000004.1, forward strand.
TTTAGAAAGAATTATTCCACGCAATTGTACACAAAAATTCTCTGTTTATTAATAGAATTACCTTACACGTTAAATACTGATTTAACGAATATTTGGATAATGAAAGTCTATCTCTACTATATTAGCAGTTTATTGACATTCTACGTTTAAGATTAATAGACAGTTTTAGTTGAGGAAATTTAAAAGCCCTGCTTTTAAAGACAGGGCTTTTAAAAAAGGAGTGACAGTTAATAATTGAAGGTACCATAATATTACCATTATTGGGATTTTAATTCCATGTTTTTAGGTTGAGAAATAAATAATATATGATGTAAAAGGTGAGATGAGTAGAGAATTCTTATAGATTTAGCAATATAAGAAAGCAAATATCTCGATTAAATTTGTCTTTAAAAGAGGAGTGGAAGTATTACTTTTGCTAGAAAACATCATTCAAAGTAATGTATAGGTTAGAATATAAATAAAAATAGTCTGGTTAAAAAATTATAAGACACCAATTCATTGGAATGGTGAAAACTGTTTTCGGAATAGGTGTCTTTTTGTATAAAGGAAGAATATATTTTCTCAACAGGAGAAATAGTAATGATCTATAAGTATTACTTATAAGGATAATAGAAATTAATAATAAAGGGGAATGCGAAATGTTAACAGTAATATCTAATAATGATCTAGCTAAAATCCGCGAAGAAGATGTAGATGTATTAAAGGTAATGGCCCATCCGGTTCGATTAAAAATCATAAGTGAATTGATACATTATAAAATGTGCAATGTTACACAGCTAACAGAAATATTAAAACTTCCACAATCCACTGTTTCACAACATTTAGCAAAGTTAAGAGGAATCGTACTCCGTGCAGAAAGAAAGGGATTAGAGATGCATTATTATATTGATAATACTAAAGCTCGTCAGATTGTAGAAATTTTAGGGCTGTAGGTTAATAATAATACGTAAAAGTTACCTATATAAAGTTCTATTTTTAATATAAAACATTGATTGTGATTCTTAAAAACCATTTAGTCTATGTTCTTTGCTAAAGCATTGTGTATAATATCTAATAATCGCATTTTTTCTTTTCTAAAGGATGGTACGCTAATATGAAGAGATGTTCTAGGTGTTTCAACTTTTAATATGGTTTGTTTCAAGTATCTATTAGTGGAAGAATTAATGCATCACTAAAGTTATTTCTCAAAAATCCTAATCTAAATAAGATATTGAGTATTAACTAAATTGTATAAGGAAGTGAATAAGTAATTATGAAGAGAAGGATATCAGTTGTTGGTGCGGTGATTTTTAATGAAAACAATGAAGTCTTATGTGCATTACGTTCCCCTACAATGACCTTACCGAATTACTGGGAATTTCCAGGTGGTAAGATAAAGAAGGGAGAAGAGCCGCAAGTAGCACTGGTTCGAGAGATTAAAGAGGAGCTGGGATGTGCTATTACTGTAGATGAGAAAGTAGAGGAAATTGAATACGAGTATGAAACTATCATTGTTCATCTTACTACATATAAAGCTCAAATCATTGAAGGTATTCCTAAAGCCCTTGAGCATACAGAGTTAAAATGGGTTAGTGTTAAAGATTTAAATAATTTAAATTGGGCACCAGCTGATATTCCTACAGTAGAATCACTATAGGAATTAATAAAATACACTTGAAAAGAATAATATAATAACGTAATATAAAGTTGTAAAGTCAGTTTATTTGATTCCGTTTATTCCCATACCTTGTGTAATGGTTGAGTTGTAAAAGTAAGTTCTGTTCTTACTTTAATTTTGAAAGGGCTTCTTTGAGTCGATTAGTGTAAATAGCTTATTTTGCTATGTACATAATTAATCGACTTAAGGAAGCTTTTTTTATTTGGTTTCAAATAGATCAGAACATCGAGTTGTTTTTACAATAACAAATAAAAAAAGAAATTTTGTATAGGGGGAAAGAATAAATAAATTAATAAATTAATTAATTGAGTTGTATATCATGAGAGTTGAAGGGATAAAAGAGACTTTTTTGTGAGGTAAGCCAAACATGCTTTATATTAAATAAAGGTTTGCCTTATCAGAAGTTAAATAAAGTTGTGAAATTAAGGTAGATACCTTAATGAATTTGCGAATTATAGCAAAACAATCATATAGAAGTTTTGTAGATGGCATGAATGTAATCATTATAAGAGGCAAAGAGTGAAGTCTACTTCAGAAAAAAACGTATCAATTGATACGTTTTTTGTTGTATTTCTAGTGAATATAAGGTATGATTTGAAAGGGGAAAGAATTTTAATGCGTACAATCTTTCGAAATAGAGAAACGAAAAAACATATTAATTTTACACTTAAAGAGATTGAACAATACATAGGAGAATTTAAAGAATTACTTAAAAGTGACCAATATAAGATTTCTCAAAATGAAAAAAGGGAAGAAAATATTGGTTTTTTAGAGGATTATAAAATTGACAAAAGTAAGGAGAAAGAAATTCTTCTTAATATTGAAGCGCGTGATTTTTGTTATGCGGTTGATAATAAAAATCCTAAATTTGCTCATGAAAAATTGTATGTTTTTTGCCCCCAATATGAGTTGAATTATTGGGGAGAAAAGGAATTAGTAGAAATATATATTAAAACGAATTTAATTAAATATAAAAATGAAAAAAAATATATAATTATTATTTCTTTTCATAAAAGAAATAAACCAGTCACTTATCTTTTTAGATAAAGATAAGTGACTTAAGGTTTTAGAATAAAGGAGTGTTTTAATGTTAACTTTCTGTGAGTTTTGTCGTGATATGGTAAATTATTCTGTTAAAGATGTCTCCAAAATTACAGTTATTAGAGGGAAGGAATATCGTTACATTGGTAAAGAAACATTCTGTAAAGATTGTGAATCGAACATATTTGTTTCTGAAATTCGGGATTATAATTTAGAACAGTTAGATCATGTATATAGAAAACAGGAACAGTTAGTGACTATTTCTCAAATAAATGAGATTTTAGAAAAATATAAGATTGGAAAGCGGCCGCTATCTTTACTGTTAGGTTGGGGTGAAGTTACTTTAACAAGGTATATAAATGGAGATATTCCGACAAAGCAGTACTCGGATATATTGAAGCGGTTAGGTAGTGAACCATCTTTTATGCTAGATATCCTGGAAAAAAATAAAGATTTAATTACCCAAAAAGCATATAAGGTTTCTAAAGAGGCAATTGCAAAGCTGCAGGAAAATACCTCTACTAAGGGAACAAAAATTGAGGAAGTTGCTCAATATATACTCTCTAAAAATGATGATTTAACGCCTTTAGCTCTGCAAAGGCTTATATACTATGCACAAGGATTTTGTAAGGTTTTTACTGGGGCATACTTGTTTGAAGAGGATTGTGAAATAGGAAGCCGTGGTCCTGTATATAGGGTAGTTCTTGATAAATACAAAGTATATCGGTACGATAATCTTGAAGTGAATTGTGAGGATATAAAATATTTAACTGAAACAGAAAAAGAATTATTAGACTGTATAATCACTACTTTAGGGGTTTATAGTGGAAAGAGTTTAGAGAAAATGATTCAGTTTGACTTAATAAGGAAAATAGATGATTCGGAATTAGAGGATTATGAATCTAGTAAATTTATCTTGGAAAAAGAAGAAATAGATAATTGCTTTAATAGAATAAAACAAGCGTATAATTTAGAACAAGTTTCCGATATTAAACAATATAGTATAGAAGTATTTATTAAACTACTCACCACTTAACATCCTTACGGATTATTTGAAGTGGGAGATTCCTCAGTACAGAAACCTAACGTTTTCTAATTAAGTTAGGCTATCTTCGTAGTTACTACGGTTAAAAGACGAATCGCTTCATTTCTAAGATTGAGCGCTGCGTTTTGATCTCTATCGTGATGTGTGCCATAAGAAAGACAATCCCACTCTCGAATGGTTAGATTTTCAATATCTTTGTTTTTGTAGTCACAATTGGAACATAATTGACTAGAAGCAAATGTTTTAGCTACTACAACCACTTGTTTGCCATACCACTTTGCTTTATATACCAATATGGTTCAAAATTGTGACCAAGATACGTTACTAATCGCTTTTGCAAGCTTTTTATTTTTGAGCATGCTAGGGCCGTATTTTTAAAATTAGTTCTTAAAAAATTGTTATATATGTAGGAGGAATAGAACAAGCCTACATATATAACTTTTCAATCGTTTATATATAATATTAGAAAATTATGTTTTAATAGATGAGGGATTATCTGAATTTGAAGGAGGAATGGGGATGCTTACGAAAATAATACTATGCGTGTTTGTTTATGTAGCTTTCGTAGTAAGAAAAAGTAGAAAGAAAATGCTAGAAGAGGCAAAAAAATTAGAGGAAAGTAAGAGGCCAATTGAGAGACCTGTATATTGGTGTCCAAGACTCAATAAACCAATTGGTAGAGAACAGGAGTATAAAGAAATTACAAGTGAATCAAAGGCAAAAAATGTAGAATATATTCATGGGAATATACCTGTATCATTAGATGTAGATATGCCATATTTTAATGAAAGTATAATGAGTAAAACAACAATAGTACAAGAGACTTAAATCAACTTTTAGTCCCTCTTTTCAATTATAGAAGGAGGGACTAAAAGTTGAAATTATAAATCTGTATAATATAAGCACATTAATTGTTCTTTTGTAGCTTGAAATAAAAGCTGCATTGGCTTACAAAAGATTTTTTCTGAAGGAGGTTCAAATACTTGGAATTGAAAAGAACGTGCCATATTTCTTAATTCTACATTACTTGAAAGTACAAGAATATCTTTCTGCCTATAGTGGTAACTAAGGGTAGATAAAATTAATTCCTCTGTAATTTGTTTTTTTGTATCTTCTCCGAATTCGTTACTTATGTTTGTAGATTCTAAAGAAAATGGAAACGTAATAATTTCTTTTTCAACACAATATTTTAAAGTCATGTAAATTGGATCTTTTTGTAATGAATGATATGTAGACTCATCTATTAACAAATTTGACATGTCTGGAATTAATTTGAGTATAATTGGAAATCTTTTGTATATAGTTTCATCTATAAAAAAATACCCACCATTTTCATGATGTTCTTGTATGGCTTGAATAAAGGTATGTTTAAATGTCATTATTGTAGGTATAAAGGATAATCCCCCTTGTTTATGTAAAAACTTTTTTGCTCTTTCTAACCAGTCAATTCCCTTTAAAAAACTATGATCATATTTATATTCTGTTTCAAATGGCAGCTTAGGGGTATAGATAGTATTAAAAGCAGTATCATATGAACGTTGTTCGTTTTCTCCATAGTTTTTTATAAATTGATAGCCAAATGTTTCAGCATTTTTTTTTCTTTCTATATGAAATGGTGAGAGAGTGGAATTTAAAAGATCTAAAGGATTTAGTTTACCCTTTTCATCTGTGAATCTACGGTATTCTCTATGATATAAATAAAAATTTTTAAATTGTTGATAGTAGTAAGGATTGTTTTCAATAGAAGAATAATTTCCTCCCGATTTATCTTGCTCAAAAAATTCAAGAAAATGTTCGTATTCAATAAGTACTAATCCTTCCTCATCACAAGGTATAATAAGATCCTCTGAGAGTTCAAAGTTATCTAAATTGACACTTCGTGAAAGTATACGAGCTCCGCGATCATTTGATAAAAATAAAACTTTTTTATCATTATGATTTTTTTCTTTTATATAGCTCGCAATAATTAGGTCGTCAGGTGATTCAGGTTGAAGATTTAATGATTCAGTAAAAGTTTTATCTGTTTTTAAAAAAGAAATAGGTCCGTTTGAAATTTGATATTCTTCTAATTTCTGTAGTGCGTAACGAGCTTGTTTACCTGCTTTATTGCTGGATTTTTTCAAACCATCTAACTCATCATATACTTTGCGGCTAATTAATAACTTATCTTTTGACTTTATTAAATCTAAAATAACGGGGAAATCCATAATTAAATTTGTATCTATACCAATGTAAAATCCACAATCACAGTAGAATTTTAATCTTGCTTTAAATAGATCTAGAAACTCTAAGTATTCACGGATCTCAAAATCATTCCAGTAATCTTTGTATTCGTATAAATTGTATGTAGTTACAGTCATATTAAACTCCTATATATTTAATAAATTTATGTCATGTTAAAATGAGAATCTATTTGAATGTAGATTGGCTAGATGGATCTAACTATAATTCTATATATAATAATTAAATGAATCAAGCTGTATTAATAGAAATGTTTTTTAACATAATATAGATTATCGATTTGAGGTGAAGGGAATTGCCCAAGATATGCATAGCGATACGTAAGATAGTAGTGTTAAGTAGAAAGAGGTTGTAATGAACAGAAAAAGAACCCTATAGGGTTCTTTTTCCTGGCATATTAACAGTAAGGAGAATCATGAAATGCTACTTTCAAATCTTTATTAGGGGAAAGATTTAGAAAAAGCTTAACATAAATCTATTTTTACATAAATGTAAGATATAGTAAATTGATAATGTTTATACTTACTATTGATAATATTCAATTAATAACATTAACACTATGTATATAGTGTTAATGTTTGTTTAGAGCAGTATATATTTAGATATCCAATAATAATTCCAAGTTGGAGTTTGTTATATTACAACACAAGTAAAAAAATCCATTGGAAATATGATAGACATTTAAATAATTTAAAATGAAAGCGAATACTCTATAAAAAAGCAAAAAGATGAAACAAACTATCTCATTACTCGTAACAGGGAAACGATCTTACTTAAGGTTTGGCCTCATTATATAACTATTCAAAATAATTTTACGAATGATAAACCGATAGGAATTTTCACAGGTGACTTTATATTTGTAGGAGATATAGGAAGGCCTGATTTATTAGAAAAAGCTGTTAGTATAAAAGATACTGCACAAATAGGAGCGAAACAATTATTTAATTCTATACAAAAAGTAAAAATACTCCCTGATTATTTGCAAATATGGGCATCACATGGCGCGGGAAGCGCATGTGGAAAAGGATTAGGAGCAATTCCAACTTTAACATTAGGTTATGAAAAGATGTTCAATTGGGCATTTCAGTGTAATGAAGAAAGTGATTTTATATCGACTTTATTGACGGGACAGCCAGAGCCTCCAAAGTATTTTTCATTAATGAAGCATTTAAATAAGTATGGTCCTCCAATTCGTAAGAAGAGAAAGAATTACTACTATTAATACAGTAGAAGAGCTTCAAAAAGTTATGAGAAGTGTTCAGCAAATAGTTGATATAGGAGATGTAGAGAGTTTTGCTTTTGGTCACATTGAGAAATCAATTAACATACCGTATAACAATTCTTTCACAACTTGGTGTGGATGGTTACTAGATTATAAAACAGAGACTTTAATAATTCTAGATTAGGAAAAGGTTAAAACGGAGGAAGTCATTAGGTACTTTGAATCTATTGGACTAGATAATATTGTTGGTTTTGCACCTTTAAAAGTAATAAAAAAATTTGATATATTAGAAAGTTACAAGGAAAATACATCAATTGAATTATATCGGCATATAAAAGGTAGAAGTGTTAAGGTTATCGATGTGCGTAGTAAAAAAGAGTGGGAGGAAGGACACCTTCATGATGCAATACATATTACGTTAGGTAATCTATTTGAGAAGATAGATTCTATACCGAAAGATTGTCCAATAGTTTTACAATGTCGAACTGGTTTGCGTTCCGCTATAGCAGCTAGCATTTTACAAAAAGCTGGTATAAAAGAAGTAGTTAATTTAAAAGGGGGATTTCTCGAGTGGAAAAAGTTTGGATTACCGTATGAGAATTAATTTTTATCTAGTAATTCATTAAATTAGATATTTATCTTATTAATAAATCGCTTATGTTATTACAATTATAATAAACATTGGGTAATAAAACCAGTCTTGTAGTATATTGTATATCGTATTAATATTTATATATTATTTTTAAATATTATAAGATTGGGTGGCGATATCGATGAAAACAATTAAATGTATGACATGTATGTCTATTTTATTATTCATTTTCACATTGTTTTTACCAAAAAATTTAGTATTCGCAGAAGAGATGGATAAGGTTTGGGATCCAGAGAAAGGGACTATTTCTGGTTATATCTGGTTCGATGAAAATGAGGATGGTTGGATTGATCCTCAGGAACAAACAATTGCACCAGAAATAGGTGAAATAAAGTTATATTTAATTAATGAAAATGAAGAAATAGTTGAGGAAAAAATAGTTTCTAGATTACAAAATGGGCAAGCTTATTACTATTTTGAGGTAGAAGAAGGCAAATATAAAATACGAGCTGAGTTTACTGAAAAGGGAAAATATCAGCTTACTAGGGATGGAAGAGATTCATTTTTCAATTCTACAACAAACGAAACAAGATATTATGAAATTATGAAGTCATATAATATAGATAGTATACAGTTGGGATATAAAAAAGCATCTTAAACCTATTCAAAGTAAGGGAAAAGCTAAAGGTGATAGTAAAGAGGTTGGATTTTAATTTTAAGAGGGGCAAGCGCCCCTCTTTTTTATGTAGCGGATTTGTTGGTTGTATTATTTAATGAGATGTTATATGAAAAAAGTGGTGGCGTTTATCTTTGATGATTTTTGCATCATTAGATCGTGAACAGAGCTTTAATGTTTTATTTTATATCGACACTGTAATGGAATTATGTACGACTACAGCACCGGAATATTGTATTTTCCAGTTCTTTAAAATAGATACTTCTACTTTATTTTATTATTAGATTAATCTCATAGAATGAGAAAATGTAATATGATCCTTACCTATTTATGTATTTTATTTATTTGTTTGATCATGGTCAAAAGATAATTAAAATATGAAGAAGAGATAAAACCAATAGTTTGACAGATACAATAATTAATAACTTTTGAGAATGAATTCCATTTCATGCTGTGGGATTCCTATCAATTAGTACTCGTTAGAAATTTATAAATATTTGATTGAATTTTAGGAAAATAGGGGTTTGTTATTGAAAATCAAACTAAGGATAAAGTTATGAAACGCATCAATAAACAGATTATTAAGGATGGAAAATAACAGCACAGATAAGATAGAAGAAACGTGCAAAAGGTTTATATTAACTCTAGCTAAAGGATAAAAGCCCTGCAGGGGATGCAGGGCAAGACTAAGGGTATTGAAGAATTGTCGATTCTAAAAGTAAAGGACTTCTTGGCATGTTATAAGTTTAACACGTAATATATTAAAATGTTATATAGAGATGTTACGGATGTGTGAATATGAAAAGCTCAGATAAAAATCATGAAAAAGTTGATGATCCATAGAAGCGATAAGGGTTATGTTTGTAAAGGTGTCTCTATATAGTTAATAGGACAGGATTTTGTTTGCCTTAATATTAGGGAATCTAGTAGAATGTACTGCCTAATAGACAGGTTCCTGGATATTACAATGTGTGAAAGCATCAAATAATCCCGTACAGAAGCACCGGCTGGTTAATACACATATCGGTAACTAGACATTAACAGAAATACCTAGTAAGTACTATTGAAAAAATAAAAAATTGCATTCCCCCTAAGACGATTTGAAGAAAACACATATAATAAAGCATTTATATTATACAAAATGTTTTCTCCTAATTAATATATAGTAAATATTAATCATCCAACAGAGGTGCTTTTTACTTTTTTTATAGAATTTACACATTAAACATATATTTACATGTATTGCATTGTTACTACACGCTAAGGAATAGTAATAAAAAGATGATACCAATGAAACTGTATAAAAACAAAAAGAATCCTAATAGGGGTAATTCATTATGAAAGTTGGACATGACAGACCTCCTTGGATATATAGGGTATTTTAATATATTGTTGGTCTTTTTAAAAGAAAAAACATAATTTGGTACATTGGATTAGAGGATATCTATATAAATAGGTAGAATCTAATTATTTGGTTCACATTTTATTCCAAGGAGTACAAATTCGATGCGACGTGAAAAGGATTTGTTGAAACAATGGAAGGCGGATTTGCACGCTATTCAAGAAGAGAAGAGATTGAAGAAAAAGGCTAAGAAAAAGAATAAGAAATATAGCATTCCGGGTAATACAGTTGACTTCATGGATGGCAAGAATACTTATCGTAAAGACAATGGGGTATGGAAACAAAGAAATAAATAATGTGAGGATAAATAAGTTTGATCAAGTTTATAGCAATTATCGGGGGCGCTGCCGTGCGTGATCTAGGAGGCGTCTTGTTTGTTATTAATATTATAAAACAAACGAACACAAAATTAAGATGCGCCAACGAGAAGAGATAGACCTTGCTAAACAATGTTGCGTATAACGGATCATGCTTTAGAGTTGTTTGCTAATCGTGAAGAAAATGGATACACAGTTAAGAAGATATATGAAGTTACTGGTGTAAATCGTAAAGTTCTTTATAAAAGGGCAAAAGAAAAAAGGGATTATGTAGAAATTAAAGTAGAGAATCCACTACTATTTTATATTTTAAAAAGGATTTCTAATATTATAGATTCTTTTATGTTAATATCATGTAAAAAAAGGATGTATGCTCTGTTGTGAATTCAGTATAGAAAAAAGGGAATTCCATACTAAAAGGATTGTCGAACAGATAGTAGAGGTCAATAATGAACAAAAACTTCTCATGATTGTCACCTCGATTCAAAATGTAAGTGGTTATTTATAATTGCACATTTAAATAAATGAATTTAAAGGATAGGATGCAACTAAATGATATAAAGTAATAAACGTGACGCGGGGAATATGGAAAGGTGGCGAATCTGTTGCTTTTCTATTTCCGATATATCTTAATCGCATATAAGTAAAGACGTTAAATATTATATAATAATAAATAACTATAAACAATAAGTTTTTAGCATTTAACATAAGGAGGCGCTATATAAATTACTTCCTATTAATACAGAGAGTTGTGAGTGATATGAACGAATTGGGAATACGTAAAGAAATCCTATATGTGAACATCTTAGGAAAAGTGCGGAGGCTTGAGAGTAATAAGTCTTAATTTAAGCGTGAATCTTCATACATTTTCCCACACTCTATTTAGGATTATTATTCCAATTTAAAATCTGTTAATTCGGATAAAGAGATATTTATAGTTTTTACCGAATAGATTAATTTTGGAGATTAGGAGATGGAAAAATATATTCTTGATGAATTATTAAAGTGGGAAATAGTTAATAGAAAAATATAAAGCGATTGTAAAAGTAGAAAAAGAAAGGGAACTTGAATCCTGTACTCTGATGAAAAAAATTGAAATTCTAAAAAAACTGAGTGAAAAGTCTGAAGGAGAAAGAAAAAAACTATTCATAAGAGCAGAAATCAATCCGCTTCAAGACAGAGAAAAACAATTAGAGCAAGAAATTAAAAGTACAAAAGGGGTTTATTATGAGAATAAGGAAGAAATCAAAATTACCCTTGAATACTTAAGAAAATAAATTGATAATGGTGATGAGGATCAGTAAATTATTACAGATTCCAAAGAGAAAATTTTAAAATAAAACTAAAAAAGGGTCCCAAACGGATATTTTTTTCTTTGTTATATAGAAATCACACATTAAACGTGAAAGTAAATGAGAAGTTATTGTATATAAATGTACTTTTCTTTACCTTATTTTATTGTTTCGTATAAGACTGAATCATTATAAAATAAAAGATTCCATATAAAAACTTATACTCTATAGAAATTGAAAACATCATTCTATAGGGTATCTTTAGTATAAAGGAAGTATGTGTAGCAACGGAACAAGCATTAGTGGACATTATATGTGTTTGTAAAAAATATTTTTCAACCTATTGGTTTGATTTCCGCTTTGTAAAAGATAAACAAATAAAAAGAATGCTAGTTAACTAGCATTCTTTTTTATTTAATATTAGTTTATTAACCGTAATAAACTGTTCCATGTTTAATTTTAACAAGTTGACCTGATTCACTAACAAATTTAAATTTATAAGCTTGACCTCTTGGTAAATGTCTCCATGGAACTAATGCCCATCCAGTACCTTCGTTCGTTACACTTTTACCCATATAAGATCCACCTAAAGTATATGCGTATATAGAAACTGATTTAGGTCTGTTAGTTCTTTCAAACTCTATATCTTGTGGATTATAAAAAACTTGTCCCCCATAAATCCATACAAAATTAGAAAAACTTGTAGCACCAAAATCAGCTCTAGAAGTGGCTCTAGCTACCAAACTATTACTGTATGCTGGAGGAGTTGAATTTAACTCCGCATTAGAATAAGGATAGATTGGTTTATCATTTTCATCAAAATATTGAATTTGTTGTACTTGTTGAACTGCCCCGCTTCTCAATTCGGTTGGCATTTCTTCTGCATATGCAGAAATAGATGAAAATGAAAATAAGGAAATTACTGATACTGCCGCAACACTTAATACTTTTTTAAACATTTGTATATCCCCCTTGTTTTTGTTTGAACAAGAAGATTATACCATTTTTAGTTGTTTAATAACATATTTTCCTTATATTTTATTATTTTTTCTTTTATATATTATATAAACAGACAATACTATCATATATATAAAACTTATTATCATAACAACTACCCAGCCAGGGTAAAACTTAGCTGCATATATAAAAAAATCTACTTGATAGATATCTTTATAACTTGAGTAAGACCCTTTAAAATAATTTGTAAACTTAGCTGTGTACTGCCATTCATCAGGATAATCTATTAAATTACTACCTTGGTACCAGCTAATTAATGTTGAAGAAATAAACAATAAAAATGAACCACCTAATTGAACCATTTGATTGATTGTCAAATTATCCCCTCTCCTTAGCTTTCAAAATTCATATCCACTAATGCTTGTTGCGTGATTTTGTTCCATTGTTACACATAACCAAACTTATCAAATTTCAAAGGATAAAACAATACACTTTGATGATAAAGAAAAAGCCCCAAAAGCTATTTTAAATAACAAATAATTCATGTACATAATTTAAATAATAATAAATTAAGTTTACTATTTACTATAAAAAAAGCTGATAATTCCTTTGATACAGGAAAACAGCTTTTTTTATGTGAAAAATCAATTAGCGTAAATGGAATGGAAATGCAGAAGTACCATAAACTCATTGACTTTAATGTATTTGATAAACCCATTATTTTCACATGATAAATGTTTAGTGAATAACGATGAGAACAACTTCAAAGATTTCGCGAGGGACTACAACATATTTACGGTTACTGATTTCTATTAAAACTAAGAGGATGATAACTATTGAGTGAAGAATATATAGAGCTTGTTCAAAAAGTAAGTAAAAAAATACGCACCCGTGGCAGTGCGAATAGGATTAATGATTGGCAGTACTATTATATTCAGTCAAATTATATAAATTCCTCATGTATTCACATCAGATTAGTTTTGACTGTTAATGATGTATTTAAAGATGTGCAGTTAGATGAAAAAAGTCCAAGAATTACATATACCTCAACAATACACTTGTATTGTAAACATATTTGAAGTTGTGGATTTCTTAATTAAGAACGAATCATATTCAATAGTATGTATTGTAGCGTCATATGGTGACGATTCATATTGTAGGCTGGGGCAAAATGAGTTATATCATAGTCCATATTACTCCATAGTTTTATGAGTACGTTTCTTGAAATTGTAAAAGAAATAGTGCGTTTAATTTTACACTTGCCAATCAACAACATGAAATGATAAAACAAGCATCTATAATTGTTACTTATCCTAATCCAATTCAATTATTAGGGGCTAAATGAATACTTTATTTGTGTGTAGATATTTTACTATTTTTATATTTTTTAGAATGAAATTAACAAGTTTCTCGATATCCTAATAAATAAATTCAAGGGAGAAATATATTGATAAACTAGAAAAAACTATACTTTTTTTATTATTATAAATCTAATTCATTTTGTGAATATAGGAGAAAAGAGTGGTTTGAAAATAGTTATCCTATTTATGTAGCCAAGTTAAATAATGGTTATATGCTAAATTAAGTAAGAACCAGAGTTCTTGTAAAACTTCTTAATATATTGTTATTATCGTACCTGCAAAACGATATAAGATCCTAACAATGTAAGATTATTACTTTTGATGTGCAAAAGAGATAAATTGTAAAATGAGTAATTTTTCATATTATTTCCATGCGTGACATGCGACTCTGAATAACTCTTGAAATAGCCGGTATGTACTGTTTTAGTATTTAAGTTATTAACGATCTATAAAAAGGTTATATTGACAGATTTACAATCTATATCCCATTTGATAATAATTTAATAAGATCTAAAAATATTCTTAATTTTCGTATGTGAGGAAAAGAGTATAACGTAAAGTATGAAAATGAAATCATTTCTATGTTTACTATTTTTGGTAAAATACTTATAATTAGTTCACAGTAAAATAATTACAATTTTTAATTGTTTGTGATACATATAAAACTTGAATTTTATAGCAACCAGAATAGCTTGATGGAAAGTAGTACAATGATATAGGGCTGTTGCAAAAACTTTAATTATTATAATATTTCCAAAAATTTTAAAAAAAGCATTTACTTTCTAGTAGATGTATATTAAAATCAAAATTGTCAAATTATTGAAAGATTATTCCATTTTAAGGAGGTGAACAAGCATGCAAACTAAAGTACTATATATCAAAGTAACTGTTTAATTTAAATTAGAAATCAGCAGGCTCAATGCTTCTAAGAAAGATAAAACAAGTTAAGGAGATGAACAAGCATGCAAACTAAAGTACTATATATCAAAGTAACTGTTTAATTTAAATTAGAAATCAGCAGGCTCAATACTTCTAAGAAAGATAAAAACAAGTTAAGGAGGTGAATAAGCATGCAAACTAAAGTATTATATATCAAAGTAACTGTTTAATTTAAAAGTAGAAACTAGTAAACTCAATGCTCCTAAGAAAGATAAAAAAACAAGTTAAGGAGATGAATAAGCATGCAAACTAAAGTATTATATATCAAAGTAACTGTTTAATAAGATTTAAGAATATAATTTTATAATGTAATTTTACTACATTAAAGGTAGGAACTTTTTATATAGTTCCTACCTTTTAAAAAATTTAGAAGTAGGAGGGGTAATATGAGTAGAGTAAATACTGCAAAAAACTATATAAAATTAGATTTTCGCCAACAATTTAATAATCAAGGATTTACTAAAACAGGTCTTGAAGCAGAAGGGGCCTTAAGTTTTGGTGGATCATCTCTTCCAGCTGAATATTGTCCAAAGGGTTTGTTTGAAATGGAAGGTGTTCCATATGAGCTTTTTGTCGATGAGCCAAATGGGGACAATATTGAATTGGAAGGACAAACTATTTTTTTTGGTAAAAATATGTATAAAAAAATTCATATTTTAGGTGCTTCTAATAATGGTGATTTTTATGAAAGTATACAATTAGTAAATGATGATCAATTTATTGCTTCTTATAGAGTTCATCTTACAGATTTCGTTAGTAGGGAACCTAAATTTGGGAATCGATTAGCAGTTGAATTTCCTTATATTAACAATAAGATTGGAGAGTTAAAGCAATTTATTCCTAAAATATGGTGTGATTCAATTACTTTTGATCAGCCGTTAGAATTTAATTGTATTAAATTTGGGGATAATCCTTCTATGCATATTTTTTCAATAACTTTAGAATATTAAATAATTAAATAAAGAAATGAGTGATTCCAAGTGGATAATAAAAATGAAAGCCTTATCTTAAGTCATCATAATTGTATTAGTTTAGTTATTACCAATATAGTCCATTCAAAGTCAATAGATTATAGACAGATATGGAAACAAATGGGCCTTATGTCTTATTTAGAAGAAAATAAATTACGATTTTACCCACGTTATAGGTCGTTGAAATCTGAACTTGCATTTTTAAATAATATATATTTGAGAGAATATATTTGTGATGAAAAAGAAGAGTTTCAGATATTACTAGAAAAATTAATAAAGCAAGATCGTATCTTTGTAGTAGTAGATGCTTATTATTTACCATATTGCTTAAATTATAATGATTCACACGAATTTCATTATATAGAGATAAAAAAATGTAAATCTGATGGAAATTATGAAATTTTTGATCCGTTGTTCCATTTTGAAGGAGAACTTCTAGCGGATAGTCTTTATATGGCGATGTTAGAAGGAAGAAAATTAGAAACTGAAACCGCAGGGTATGTTTTGTGTTTATTAGATACAAGTGCATATTCTGATATAAGTGTTACAGGCATTAAAGAAGTCATAATGCAGAATATCATAGCCATGAGTGAAGAAAATAATTTAGATTTTTATAAATCAGCATTGCCTTTTCAACAGCCGTTAAATACGGGTTTATCAGTCTTTAATGATATACAGAAGACATTTGAACATATGGATATAGAAGTAGTAGAAAGTATTTATTTAGAGAATTTATACACTGATTTTAAGGAAATATCTAATTCTCGATATATTTATGCTGCTTTTTTAGAGTCATTTTTAGAGACAGAGTCGTGTGGATTTAATATAAATGAACTTCATGAATCTTATGTAGAATTAGGTCATGATTGGAATGTAGTAGCTAACATGATATTAAAATTAGCTATATCAAAAAATGCAAAATTACTACCTCGCATATGCCGAAAGATTCAAAATATTAATGAGAAAGAAATTAATGTTATAAGATCACAAGAGATTAATAGCTAATGTGTTAATATGTATTAAACAAAATGTATATTTAAGGGGATTATACACCTTTAATTGCTCGACTATTCGAAATATACAATATAAAGATAGCGAAACTTATTACCTGGAATCGCTGTTATCAAATTTAGGATTTAATCTTTGAAAATTATTAAAGTAGAGGGGAACTTTATGAAAAAAAAATTTCTGACCATATTGTATGAATTGGCTGATTTTTCAGAAGGGAATATTTTAATTGAAAAAGCTTGGTTTGGAGGAAGTCTAGCCAATAATACAAGCGATGATTGGTCCAATATAAACTTATATTTAAAAGTAAATGAGGAAAAGTTTGAAGATGTTTCTATTGCTATGAAGAAGGAATTGAAAATTAAAATATTGAAAATCAATGATGTAGGAAGTAATAAAAGGAATATTATTGTTTTATATGATTCTAAAGTGTTAATCGATGTAATTATATTTGCAAGGGATGATGAACGGGTAAAAGGTCCTGAGAAAATAATTGAGCTTAATCGAAATAACATAACTTTACATTCTAAAACTGATAATCAAGCTTTTAAAGTCGTATCAGGATGGAATAAGCGAAGTGAAGTAATAAAAAAATCCATTAAAGATAGTATCTCACAGGGGCTAATTGATATTTATTCAATTGCGGTTGGTATAGGTAGACAAGATGGTATGTTTTTAAAGCAATCGTTAGAAGTGTTTAAGAATAATACCTTTGATACATATATTTTAATTGAAAAATGTGGTTATGAATTTGATACAAGAAGGTTAAAACCTTATGTACATCCTAAAGTAAAAGAAATTATTGGAGAAATTAACAAAAGTATAGGTAGTCTAAATGAAGAGGATATAGTTCCAGAAGAAGTGAAAAATGTGGTTAATCAGATTTTAAAACTATTTACTATAAATCTATATCGTTATGAGAGAGTATTTTCAACTTTCGATAAGAGCTTGTTGAATGAAATAGAGAAATACCTCGAAGATACATTAGGATGGGATATTAGTCTTGACCCTCAATCAGATGAGCTTCTTAATGTATACACTAATAATTTAGCTAATCAATATGATGCATCACGTAGTATGACAGATGATATGATTGTAGGTCTGCATCAACTTGCAGATACATATATGAAGGAAAAAGATATTCTTGAATTAGGGGCTGGGACCGGAAGAATAGGCTTAAATATTATGCCTTACGCTCAAAGTTATATAGGAATAGAACAATCAGAATTTATGTTGAAGAAATTTACTGAAAAAATTCAAGATATGGAATATAACCGTGCATCGTTAGTTTGTGGGGATATAATGACATTAAAAGAAATTTTTCCTCAAAAAACGTTTGATGTAATATTTGAGCATGAGGTTATGTTATTTACTTTATACCCACAAACGGTATGTGATCAAATAGTAGATCTATTAAAGCCATGTGGGAAATTTATTCGTATTGTAAGTAAGCGCACCCCTAATTCTATATATAATAAATTGTTAGATGTATTTCATCAAGAAGTGTCTAGTTTTGAGAAAGCTCCGTTTTTTATCAAAGGGATATCCGTGGATAGTCAAATAACTATGCATCTTCATAGAAAGAAAATAAAAACGGAGAAAAAACAACTAGCTAATTGGCATGAAGAAGTACACATTGAGGAGTTTATTGATATATTACGTAAGCGACCATTTCCTTATCTTGAAAAAGTTAGCCAATTAGCGATTGAAAAAGGGATTACTGCCGTAAAAAAATTTATTCAGGAAGAGAATATTCTTAATAAAAATAATACTTTTTTAGATGAAAAGGAATTGTTCTGTTATATTAGTCAAAAACAGTGTGATAGTCACCATACAGATATTTTAATTTCTAATGTGTTAGCCTGAGTATCCGCATATTTAAAATTAGGACGAATGGTATAAATATCAATTTTTAAAAGAATAGAGGGAACAATCAAATGTTTTTTAAACGATATGTACTGGGGAATATAAAGGGTATCTTATTGTTGGTCAGTTTAGCCACTATGAGCACATTACTTGGAATTGTTCCCCCTGCATTAGTGCAATGGTATATGGATTCAGTTTTAGTTGGTACAAATGCAGATTTAGTATTCAAAGCATTCATAGCAATTTTACTGGCAATGGTAGCGGGAGAAATCTGTAAGGTACTATTTATGTACTTCTATAGTAAAATTTCATTCAACTTAGTAATGAAGATTAAGAATAGTATTTTTTATAATTTAATTCATTTGCCTTATGAACTATTCCGTAAGCAATACAATCGAAGTATGAATTTATTTGTAAATGATATTAAGTCGCTACAAAGTACAGGTATCGAAACAGTTCCTGAGATAATTATATCTATATTTATAGCCATAGGTTCTGCAATATATTTAAGTTTCATAAACCCACTATTTTTAATTGGAACAATTATAGTGAGTTTAATAAGTTTATTACCTTTATATTATATTAATAAACGTCAAGGTAAATTAGTTGAGGAAGCACATAAATATGAACAAGATATGACTGAATATATCAAAAATTTTATAGATAAACCTATTTTTACAAAGATTATTAATAAAAACATATTAATTTCTAACGGGTTTAAAAAAATCGCAAGATTAAATATGTTATTTTCTCTTAAAAGAGAACTAAATTTCAGAGCATATTTAGTAATCCGTGTTTTTTTTGATTCATTAGTACCAGCATTTATATTTGGCTATGGGGGCTATTTATATATTATAGGCCAGTTAAGTATAGGAGAAGTAGTAGCAAGTTTGTTGTTAGTTCCAACCATTACAAAACCAATTAATAATATTACAGGTTATTATCTTATTTTAAAAGATTTAATTCCAAGAATAAAA
The DNA here is from genome assembly GCF_051916325.1 of Bacillus cereus group sp. MYBK227-1. Lineage (NCBI taxonomy): Bacteria > Bacillati > Bacillota > Bacilli > Caryophanales > Bacillaceae > Bacillus > Bacillus cereus group sp. MYBK227-1. The sequence continues at coordinate 296,250 of NZ_JBQAGK010000004.1, forward strand.
AGGATAATTACTTTTAGTAAAATTGCGCCTAAAGCAAAGGAGCATCCATTGGTATCAATACCTAAGGTTGAAATTAATGAATTAGAGTTCATAGGTGTTACATATGAAGTTAATGGTCTTAAAATTTTAAATGATGCATCGTTTAAAATTACAGAAGGGCAGAATACAGTAATTACTGGTGAAAGTGGTGCAGGAAAGTCTACTATATTTAATTTATTACTTGGGTTATATAATCCGCAGATTGGGGAAATTAGAATAAATGATGTATCGTATGAAAATGTAGATTTCAATCAATTACGTAACTTTTTTGCAATTTCTGCACAAGACGTATTATTTTTAAATGATTCTATTAAAAATAATCTAAAAGCTTTTAACCAAATGGCTACAGATAAAGAAATAAAGAGAGCACTTTATCTAAGTTGTTGTGATGAATTTATAGATCAGTTACCAGAAGGAATTAATACCAATATTGGTGAAAATGGAAACAAGTTATCAGGTGGTCAACGACAACGACTTAGTATAGCTAGGGCATTGATTACGAATAGGAAATTTTTATTATTGGACGAAGCAACCTCAGCGTTAAATACAGAGTTAGAGAAGGAGCTATTCCATAGATTATACCAACAAAACGATATTACTATAATTCAAATTGCTCATCGTCCAAGTTGTGAAGAATATTCTTTACAAAAGATTCATATTGAAAACAAAAAACTGACTACTTATCAAATTGCTTAATTAAGGTGGATTTACTATATGAAATTTAAAGAGCTGACTGATTATTTAAGGTATATGTGGGTTATTCTAAGACCGGAAAAATTCTTAGTAACAATGATTATTCTAAGTATTATAGCACATGCTGTCTTAACAGTTGGAGTACCAATGCTTACAATGATTTTAATTGATAACGCTTTAAAAATTTATGAAAATGGATTATTGTGGTGGGTAATTTTAGGTATGGTATTTATACCAACAACATCAGGAGTTCTCATGACGTTTGAAGATTACTTTGCTAATAAACTAGGTCATAAAGTATTAACTAATATGAGAGTTAAATTATTTTCTAATGTTTTAAATCGTAAAGTAGAAAGTCATTCAAAAGCTTTAAGTGGGGAATATCTTCAAACAATAATTGATGAACCCGAAGAAATTGGACATTGGATTTACATTACTTCAATTCAAATATTACTAAATTGTATGAGTTTAGTAATTTTGTTAAGTGTATTATTCTATTTGAGCATTGGATTGGGATTAATGACAATGTTCTTATTACTGTTTTATATAATCCCGTATATTCTCTTTAAAAATAAGCTCCAAAAAGCCTCTTTTGTAGAACTAGAGAGTCGAGCTGCAGCTACAGGTATTCTTAATGAAGGATTAAATGCAGTAAAGTTATTCAAATCATTTGGTAACGTGGATTTTTTACAGAAGCGATTAGAAAAAGTGAATGAAGAAAACTTTAGAGCATTTATGGCAGTTAAGAAAATTGATAGAAAAAATAATTTGTACATTGGAAGTATCATGTCTTTAGGAATTGCTTTAATTTATTTGTATGGTGGTTTACAGGTAATTGAAGGAACCTTAACAATTGGGGTTATGATTGCGGCAAAGATGTATATAGAGCAAATATTTCTAAGAAGTCAAGTTATTTACTATCGATTAATGGAAACATTTCAAAAGATGCCGATAGCAAAAAAATTAGAAAAAGAGTCGCACGATGAATCTAATTATGAGGTTAGTGGAGATAAAGATCTAAATAATATCGAAAGTATAAGCTTGAGAAATATCTACTTCTCATATGATGAACAAGAGATATTCAAAAACCTGACACTTGATATTAAGATGAATAAATATACAAGCATAGTTGGGAGAAGTGGATGTGGAAAAAGTAGTTTGCTAAAGATGTTATTTAAATTAATAGATACTAATAAAGGTGATATTCTAATAAATAATAGTCCTATTCAGCATTTTAGGCTAGAAAAATTGCGTAGTATTATTCAATTTGTTCCTCAGAATTCTGAATTTGTAAGTGGTTCTATATGGGAGAATTTAATATTTGGAATTGATGAAATAGAAGAAAATGAGGTTAAAGAACTGTTACGTCTTTTGCGTATTAATGAGTTTGTAGAAAAACTACCTCATGGATATGATACAGTGATTGGATCCAATGATAACGTTACTTTATCGGGAGGTCAATTACAGCGTCTAGCAATTGCCAGGGCTTTAATTCGTAAACCAAAAGTATTGTTACTTGACGAGGTAACCTCAGGATTAGATAGTGAAAATGCTATTAATGTCCAAACAGTTTTAAAAGGATTGGAAGAAGTTACTATTATTTCGGTTACGCATAATCTGGAAGAAGCTAAACATTCAGATTATGTTATTAATTTGGATCAAAATAAAGTATCCGAATGTAATGTAGCAAATCAATTAGTATTAAGTAGTATAGAATCGTAATTTAAAAAGTTAGGGTGATAGTATGTTTTTTTCTAAAGAATTGAATTTAATAGACTCTTTGACTACTTCTGATGTTGAAGAATATATCAGGTATTTTTTTCCGGAATCTAGAGTTATAAGTTTTAAAATTATACCTGAAGGATATGAAAATATTTTAATTAAAGTGAAGTGTGAAAATGCGTTCTATATACTTCGTATTTCATCTATGAAAAAAAACCATAATATGTCTAGTTATAGTGAAAAATTAATTAAGCGAGAACTAGACTTTATTAAGTATTTACAAAAGAATGGAGTACCTGTTCCAACGTTTTATAAATCGGTTGCAGATGGAAAAACTTATGTGAAAACCGAATCTAAATCACATGTACGTTTTATAACCTTAATGAATTATATTAAAGGGGTTCATCCTGAGTATACAAAAGATAATTTACAAGAAATTGCGAGTAAGCAGGTAATATTTCATAATATAAGTATTCAATTTCAGACAGATTATATCGAAAATGATGAAGAGTATTCAGCAATGAGTCACAGGATGATATCGCCATCTAAGCTGCGAACTGAACAATTCCCAACTAGGTTATATGAAACTATGAAAGAAATATATTTAGATGTACGTTTTGAGCTTGAAAGATATTATAAAAATACAAATAAGCAAATGATTCATAGTGATATAAAACGTGATAATATCTTTTTTAATCAAGGTAAATTAGTAGCTTTTATTGATTTTGGAGATATTCGTTACTCTGTTATTGCAGAAGATTTGGGATGTTTTATTTGGGATTTATGTGACAGAGTATATGATGAGAATGGGGATTTTGCTCATTTAGTAAAAAAATACTTAGATGATTATCAAAAATATAATCAAAATTTTAAAAAAGAAGATCAGAGAATGGCAATAAATTATGCAATAGATCGCTATTCAATTATCAACTTGCATTATTTGGTGGAAAATCAAGGTGATAATGAGAGATTAAAATATCAAGTTAATAAGGCTAGCAAGCAGTTAGAAATTGTTAAACAATTATTGGACTTAAGGGATACTCAATTTCCATATGAAAAGAAAGCTTCTTCATGTTAGTTTTGTTACATGGGGTACTTTTAAATACGATTGATAAAATAATAAACAAGCTTAATTGAGGTTAATAAATCGGCATTCTAATGTGATAATTATAAAGTAAGAAATTTGTCCGGATTACATCTCATAACTTTTAAAAATAGAAATTATGATGATTTTGAATTGTTTAAGTTGGGAGTTATTAAAATGAAAAAAGAAGAAATAGCAGTTATAATTCCATGTGGAGGTATAGGGAAAAGGTTAAATCTTCCCTATCCTAAACCATTATTAATGTTGAATTATAATAAGGCCCTAATAGACTATTCGTTTGACTTGATCTTAAAATGTCCTTTTCAGATTAGAGTAATTGTTATTCTTAATAAAGAAAATTTGCAAGTAGTAGAGTATTTAGAGAAGTATAAAGATAAATTTAAAATAGTCTTTATATATCAGGAGTCTGGTTTAACAGAAATGATTGGAGCAGTAAAATCTGCTCAGGATTTGTTTTTACAGCATAATATATTATTATTACCTGACACAATTATTGAAACAAAGTCACCTGATCAAGATATTATTAGTCAATCTATACAGTTACTCAAAAGACAAGACGCTATTTTTTGGATTAAATACGAAAAAAATCAAAAAATACTTGCAAGAGAAGGAGCAGTAGAAATTTTTAGTAATAATGAGGAGTTATTTGTAAGGAAATATATTGATAAACCATCAAATTTAAATTCTTCACTTAATGGTTATTGGGCTGCCTTTGGTTTTAATAAAAGATATAGTAATGAATTTTTAGAAATGATGGATAGCGCAATAAATAATAAAGAGGCAATAAACATGAGTAATAAATTAACACCAGGAATTCCTGCCATTGAAGTAAAAGAATCCTATGATTTAGGTGTATGGGAGGCAGTACATCAATATTATCAGACTTTAAACTGTGAATAATTATCTTGCAGAGGAGAATATAAGATGAATATATTAATTGATGCATCAACATATTCCATCGGAAACAGCATGGGTGGGATCGGTGTGAGATTATGGGAGTTAGCCCAAGTACTTTCTAAAAATTATTTTATTACTTTTTTGGTTAATAAAGAATCTGATTTTGAGCATCCAAATATTAAGTTTGAAATTTATCAAGAATCTAATTGGAAAGAATTAATTGATCACTGTGATGCAATAATTACTACTGATTTACCAGATACACGTTTTTTAATTTATGCACACGAAAAAAACAAATTAATTATTTCAGAAAACCAAGTTCCTATTGAACACCTTGAATATTATAAAGTTAGAATGGCAATGGATCCTAATTTATGTTACAACGATATAGTTTCTAGGTACAAATTGCAAATATTAGCAACTGATCATTTTATTACACGTTCTTCAGTCGAACGAGCTACTATTATTGCATCCCTAGTTTTACTAGGGAGAATTGACTATGATGAATATAATAACAGTAAGAATTTATCTACAATTCTATCACATATTCCAATTGGTTTTAATAGCTTTAGTGATGAAATAAAGAATAATAACATTGGAATAGATAAAACAATAGATTTTATATGGAATGGTGGTATTTGGGACTTTTATGAACCTTGTATAGTACCGGAAGCGATTCGTAAACTTAAAGATCGAAATATTGATGTAAATATGAAGTTTATGTATTTTCCATCAAATGAACAATTATTTAAAGAAGCAATGAATTTACATAACAAAACGAAGGAGTTACAAGTAGAAGATCAAATTAAATTTGTTCAAGAGTATATTCCTCACTTGCAACGTGATAAATTACTAAATGCATCCAGGGCAATAATAGTTTATGCAAAAGATTCAATTGAGAATTATACTTGCCATCGTTTGAGATTACGTGATGCATTCTTATATAATTTACCTGTAATTACTGACAAATATGGAGCAACTGGAGATTTAGTTGAACAATTAAATATTGGCATAACAGTTCGAAATGAAATTGAGTTAGCTAGGGCGATGGAACGCATTAAATATGATGAAGATTTTTATCAACAATTAGTTTTAAATCTCCAAAAAGTACGTGAGCAATTTAAAGTAGAAAACCATGTACATAGCTTGGTTAATTTTCTGAATAATCATAAGAAACTGAGTTCTGGAAGGTTTAATTCAAGAGATAAAAGAATATCTGATTTATTATCTGCTAATTCGGATCTTCTAGTAAAGCCCAGCTCAATAATTTAGCAAATGAGGTGATGTTAAATGAATAATCAGACCTATCAGGTTGCTATTTTAGATTTAGATGGGACTATTGTGAAATATGATGAGAACTATGTTTCAGAAAGAACTTTAAGTTGTCTGGAAAAGTGGAAAGAGTGTGGGAATCAAATAGGTATAGCAACGGGACGAACTTGGATTGAATGCCAACAATTAGTTGATATTATACAACCTAGTTGGCCGGTAATTTGTTATGATGGAAGGTTAATATATGATTATAAAAAAAATGAGGTAATTTGGAAGCAGACGATATCGAATAGTAAAGTTCAGCAAATTATTAGTGCATTTCAGGATGATTTTTATATTTTTCAAGAAGAGATGTCTTCGATTTACGCTTTTGATCAGATTAGTGCATTATTATTTAGTATGGCTTTTAAAGTTAATAGAAAAAAAATAAAGTTTGGAAGTCAGCCAAAAAGCAATCCATTCCGTTTATACATTAAATCAAAAAATAAGTATAATAGTTTTTCATTTGAAATGGAATCGAAAATTAGGAAATTGCTTGGTGAAAAATATGAAGTTTTCCTTGCTGGAGATGAATGGTTAATAATATATATTAAAGAAGCAAATAAATTAACAGCTATTCAAATGTTGACAAAATATTATAAGGTCTCAATGGCCCAAATTATTGCTTTTGGAGATGGAGAAAATGATTTAAATATGCTACAAAATGTAGGACTAGGTGTTGCAATGAAAAATGCAAATTCTGAAATAAAAAATGCGGCGAATTTAGTTGCAGACACTGTAGATAATGATGGCGTTGCGAAAATAATTAGTAACTTATTAAAATAATGGTGGTTAAATATGATGGAGATATTAGATATACAAAAAGAGCAATTAGAAAGTATAGATTGGGAATATCTTATTGAAACTGCAGACATAAAACCTTATTATGAACTATCTATACTTGAAAGAGCTAAGGACTTAAAAGAACTTATGTGGTTAATGGAGCAATGTTTATTAAAAGTAAAGGAAGTAGAACGGATTTTTTCAAAAAGTAGTTTAGAAATTGAAATGGTCAATATTATTAGACAACATTGTAAATTACTTAGTCAACAATTAGAGATTTATAAAAATACATCTCAGAAATGCACTTTTTTAAATTTTATTAAACTAAAATATAATATTCGTGCAGTTTTTAAAAATTTAAGTGGAATTTTGACAAGTAGTGATTGGCAATCTCCTGCAATTTCAACTGGTTCTTTGGTTAAAGAAAAAGGAATTGGACAAATAAATGAAGATGTATATATGCGAATGAATGGACATGAATTTGTAACGAATTTTCAAGATCGCTTTTTTTCAGAGTATTATCGTATTCCTTTAGCATTACAGAAGAAAACATTAGGTGTTCTAACAAACTCAGGAATGAAAGCTTTAGAAATGGCTTTAATTGCTTATAAAACAATTACAAAAGATGTCTTTCCTATTTACTTTCAAGAAGGATATTATTTTGAGGGTATTACTTTAATAAAAAATATATACAGCAATGCAGAATGTATCTCTAGCACGAATATATATCAGAAGATTGAGAATAATGAAGATATAGGTTGTTTATTAATTGACCCGGGAACAACTTGGCCAATTAGGGACGGGATAAATCTAGATTTATTTTTTGAAAAACTAAAACATCATAGGCAGAAAAAGCCTTTATTTATTATTATAGATAGAACTATTACTAGTATTACTAATTCGATTCTAGAAAAATACGAAAAAATGTTACCATCTCATGTCGTTCTTATAATTGTGGAAAGTGGAATAAAATACTTTCAACTAGGATTAGATTTAACCAATTTAGGATTTGTTACATTTACAGGAAATATCTTTAGAATGAAAGATTTTGTAGATATAATTAATCATTTGAGTAGTGTCTTAAGTGCAATACCAGATCCTGTTTTATTGCAGCGATTACCAGATCCAAATTTGCCTTTTGTAGAAGAAAGATTAGATAGAATGGCGCGTAATACTAGATTATTGTGTTCTTTTTTTAAGTATATGGTAGGAAGAAATTTAATTAAAGAAGTTAATACTTCAGTCTCAATGGACAAAAAATATCAAATTAATGAATATCCATGGATAGGAACTTTAATTTATGTGAAGACTCTATATTCTGAATCTTTATCTGACTATGCAAATGAGTGTGAAAATATCGTGAGGAATATTCAACCTAATATTAATATATATTCAGGGAGCAGTTTTGGATTTGATACTACAAGACTTTGTGTTGTTGAAGAAATGTTTTCAAGTAAATTAAATTGCGCTTTAAGAATTTCTGTTGGAAGAGAAACAATTTATGAGACGTTACAGAACGCATTATATTTATATAATTACTTTGTTAATAATAAAATTAATTATGTGTAATATACACATCAGCTATTTCTTGTAGCTTTAAATAATTGTGTAATTTAGCTATTGATAGGGAACTATATTTATTAGTTTATCGTTTTTTGGAAGGAACTCCTTGTATAGATATAAAACATTAAATTTAGTTGAGAGATGAATTTTGGTTGTAGAAACACATTGAAATCATAAAATTCTCAACGCTCTATCGTTCCATGTTTGTCAAAGTTGTGAAAATCGAACAAAAATAGGGAGTGTGAAGAGTCTATGTGCAAGTTACTTGTATTTTTACAGCCCTTCCCGAACGGGAAAGCCCCTCGCCTTTAGGTAAGTCGTGGAATCGTTGATTTTGCAACGGATAATAATATTTCTGTCATTCGATTAGAGCAACTAACGAACATTAGACAGACGGCACGAACAAGCCGTAAAAACGAAAAAAATTTACAGACTTGGTCATTCCATCGTTTAGCACAATTCATCGAGTACAAAGCGACATTAGTTGGCATAAAGGTCGAATATGTGAACCCTTCTTATACAAGTCAAACATGTCCGAAATGTTCTGGAAAGAACAAGGCGCAAGACAGAAAATACAAGTGCCAATGTGGGTTTGAGAAACATCGTGATATCGTTGAGGCGATAAATATTCACTACGCAACTGTGGTTGACGGTAATAGTCAATCAGCCTAAGAACCTATATGGTCTGTCTTAGGAGGGGGGATGGCACACCCTCATCTTGAAGGCTATTCAAAACAGAAATGGACTGCGAATGCTTAGTCATTCAAGAATCCCATCCGTTACACCGTAAGGTATAGGACTTGCGGCTTTAGCCGTGGGAGTGTCAAGTTGTTTAGAGTTATATAATAGAAAACCGTGCCGAGAAAGATGTTTGAAGTTTAAGTTCCTAAATTTTAAACGAATCTAGAAAGTAGTACATGAAAAAGCACCTTCAGGATTTGTATACAATAAGTATGCAAATCCTGAAGGTGCTTTTTTTAAGAAAAGAAAAAATTATAAAAAATCTAGTTAAATTACTCACTACTTAACAATTTCAATGAAATGTTTGAAGTTTAAGGTTTCTTAAGAATTGAAATCTAATTTTTAAAGAATTACCTTTCCCCAAGCTTATGAAGAGCGTAGCCCAACGATAGGTAGGAGATGGATTTCAGTTTGGCGTAGCCAAAAGATGTTGCTTTTTATTTTTAAAAGTAAAAAAGACAGAAAATCTTATACAGCAAATGTAGTAAACAGAAATTTTATGTTGCTTAATGGTCATATTAAATTACTAAAACTGAAAATGGTACATATCAAACAACATAGAGAGGATCCCACAAGATTATAGGGTCAAGTTATGTGCAAATTCTATGACACCTACTGGTAAATATCGTATGTTTGACTGAATACAAAAAAGAGGTAGCATCACACCGCCATCAAGAGGGGATAGCTTACATTTTAGACATCGGAGGATACATATTTTGAACAATAAACTATTACTCGCACTAACAAATTGCGTTTTAATTATAGGATTGGCAGCATGCTTATCTAACGAAACAGCACGTAACTCTAATGACTCTAAAGCTGAAGAAAAAGTAAAAAAAGAAACAGAGAAAGTCCAGAAGGCGGGGTACCTTTTACAAAAGATAACCACAAAATTGAGTTACATCATTTAACGCAAAAAGAACCTGGAGCAATGGTTGAAATACCAGCAAATAAACATGATGAATTTACTAAAGTATTACATGGTTTAGTAGAATCAGGAGAAAGTTTTAGAAACGACAAAGAGCTATATAAACAGTATAATAATTTTAGAAAGGAAATAAAAAGATGAATGATAACATTATTTCAATCATTACCACATATGAAAAAGATGGCGATTTTATGGGAGGGGTAAATGAAGGTATAATTCGGGAAGCAGCACAAATGCTAAACATTAAATTCCCAAACAGTTATCATTGGTTTTTAAAACAGTATGGTAGCGGCGGACTGGCTGGTATGGATATCCATGGCTGTGAGACAACAGCTGCGGATTTTTCAGTTGTTTACCACACCAAGTTATATAGAGAAACATATAACCTTCCTGAGCAATACATTGTTTTAAATGATATCGATGGTACTGTGACATGTTTAGATACTAATCAAATAAAAGATGGCGAGTGCCCTGTTGTCTTTTGGAGTCGTTTTTCAAAGGAACTGTATGCCATTACTTATGAAAACTTCAGCGAATATCTATTAGATTCTTTACAAGAATCTGTAGATAATTTGTATGATGAGGATTGATGATAGAATACTAAGAATCATATTCTAAGCAATAATATATATTTATCATTTTAGCCAAGAAGACTCCTTCCTCAAGGAGCGTGAAGGGGCACAGCCCAGTGAGTAGGTGGGAGATGAATTGGCTTCGAATAAGGGATGGCAGGAAGCCATCTTAATTGTTCGACATACAGAAAGTGTTACTCCACTACCTATCGAATGTACGTTTGGTGTATAATAGTCATATACCGAAATGGACGACTGTTTCGAACTCTTTTCTATATATTTTAGTCGGTAACTTAAGACGGGATAAATAATAACCCCTGCTTGTCTTGAATAGACTTAAAGTCTTGTAGACGAAAATATCCTAAGTCACGGATATACAACTCATTCTTTTGTATCATGTCTGTTCGAGTCGCACCATACGCCTGATCACTTCGTTTTCCTGGTTCAATTTTCACATCAGAAAACTCTCCACTCAACAAGTCATACTCTAGTTGAATTTTCACACCAGCTTTATGACTACATCCTCCGGCACCAGGATACATAGCTGCGAATCGATCTGGAACTTGAAAGGTTGTAGAATCAAGGATGCGAATGCGCTCAAAGTAGGAAGAAAGAGAATGAGAAATCTTAGATACGCCTCCGATCTTAGCCTGTAGAAGTGTAGTAAATACAGTACGAAAAAAGGCTACAGAAGCCGAGTTAAATCGCCGATTAAGTCCTTCCGGACTTAATAAAACTCCTGTTGAAGGTTCTAATTGACTACATAGTTGGGTAAGAGAGGTAGTAGCGACTTGTTAATTTAGCCATACACACAAAGATAAAAAATGATGCCCGTGGCACTTCCGTTTTCGTTTCATCCCGCCTGCTTCTATAGCTAATTGATTAAGTGTAGCGGGACCCCTACTTAAATTATCATTCCGATTTTTACCACAAATTCTTTTTAATTGTATAGCAGGTGAGAATTTTCTGTACTTATTTCGTTTTAGCTTCCATACTTTATGTATGTAGTGCATTCTTATCAATTTTCCCCATTACTTTAACTCGTAGGGGCATTAACTTTAGAACTCTGCTAATAGTTAATAATTATACTTGAAAATGGAGTGATACGATGAATAAGACGTATGATGTCATCATTACCGGTGCTAGATGTGCCGGCTCTACCCTGGCAATTTATCTTGCTAAGGCAGGTTTCCATGTGTTGTTAGTGGACCGAGCGAATTTTCCAAGGGACACATTATCAACCCATACCTTTTTCAATAATACTGTCGCTCTTCTTCGAGAAACCGGTGTCCTGGACAAGTTATTGGAAACAAAAGCACCGCCAGTACGGGATATTAAATTTCAATTTGAGGATACCGTGATAGAAGGTCTCATCCCTGAGGTTTACGGAGAGGAAAGTTGTTATTGTATTAGAAGAACTTATCTCGATCATATTCTACTTGAACAAGCCAAATCCCAAATGAATGTAACTGTTTTAGAAGGATTTCGTGTGACAGATGTCATCCGTGATGACGAAACAGTGATAGGCGTGAAAGGTTTAGACGGCGACAACGAGAAACAAGAATTTTTAGCTCGCCTGGTAGTCGGGGCAGACGGCCGATCCTCTATTATTCGCAAGCTGGTAAAAAGTGAACTCAAAATAAGTATTCCGGCAACAGTCGGCATCTATTTCGGGTATTTCTCTGGATTTCGCCACGATAATGTCCCTAAATTTGAAGTATACAAGATAAAAGATAACACAGCCATTCTCTTTCCGACGAATGATGATTTATATGTAATTGTCGGCATTTTCCCATTAGAAAATAAGGAATTGATAGAACGGTTGAAATTAAATCCGGAAAGCTGTCTACGCAATTTCTTTACAGATAACTTTCCGAATACAACAATTGGGACGCGCTTGAAAAATGCAGAACTAGTAGAACCGGTCAAAGGCATTCCCGGATATGATAATTACTGGTATAAAGGAATGGGAAAAGGATGGGCGTTGGTTGGAGATGCAGTTTGTTTTAAAGATCCTGGCATGGCGCAGGGTATCCATGATGCTATATGTGGAGCACGTATATTATCCAATATTCTATCAAAATATAAGGGACAATCCGATCAATTAAATCAAATGTCTGAAGAATATCAAAAGGCAATAGAAGATGAGTTTATGGTTCGGTTTCACATGGGATGCCAAATTTCGAAGAATGAACGCATATCTGAACAACAGGATGCTGTCAACAAGCTAATCAGTTCCCATCCAGAGGCTATAGAGAAGTTTTTAGGGATTTACAATTATGCAAACGAGCCCGCTGCTTTAGAAAAAGAACTCGCACGAATTATGCAAACGATCTAGCAATGATTTTAGAGATTAAGTGATTTAAGTACAAAAATAATTCACTATGAACCTCCCCCACTTACTCGCTTCCGCTTGAAGTGGGGATTTCTTAGCATCAACAAAGACAAGGTCCCATGAGAAGCGGATTTTCCATCTCCTCTCTGCACCTATGCAGGGACCCCTTTTCTTCATTTGACTAAGCAACTTCTGCACATGCAGAAGGGTAGGAACACACCGTCTACTACTTTTTGCTTTCGCAATCCACAAATACTTTCTCTTCGTTTCTTCCGGGATATGACACATCTTTCCGTACAGTTCTTTTGCCAAAATGTTGCAGGCACCGTGAATGTCCCAGTGTTCTTCGTAGCTGCACACACAAACGTAGTTACGTGTCCGCACTTTCTTTCTTCTTTGGCAACAAGGGGTCACCATATCAAAAAAAGAAAATTGTACGTTACGTCACTATTTGGACACATTTAAGGCGTTTTCTGTACGCTAAGACTATTTTCCAGTTAATTATGGACTATTTGGTACTGGAAATTCGATGTCTTCTAAAATGTCAACTGGAATATTCCTATCACTAATGGGAAAAGTACTCGTGGTTTGTAAAGGTATACCTTTATGAATAGTGGTTCACTTTCTTCATTGTTGTATGGAACTCTTCTTTTCTGATAGGGGGAGGAACTCTCTTTGGTGCATATAATTTTGAGGAATTAAATTTGACTAATTTGCAATCCTTACGTCCTTTGTATATAAAATAGCTGACTTATTTTTAACAAGAACTAGCACCAACAAGGTAAAATCTGGCTGTTTTTTGTTTAAACGTACTTTGCTTGTTTTTGAAATGTTAATGTTGCTCTTTGTAGGGCAAAGAAAAATATTATTAAATATTGGGAATAGTTAGTATTAATTATTTCAATTTGCTAAATATTACATTTATGTAAATGTTATTGTAACGGGATTTTAAAATGAAATTTATAACATTTTAAGAGAAATAATACCTTAATTTCGACGTAATGGAATGAATCTGGAAGGGGGAGCTATGTTCCCAGCTTGTACAAGTGAAGAAATTATTGTTTCAACAGGCAATGGCGATTCAATTGCAGAAATAGGTACTTTCCGTGTGAAAGTTAAAGTTGAAAATGCTGCTGGCTTAATTGATAGAATGTACACAGCGTCAGTAAAATTAACACGATAAAATAATTGAAAATTGGAGGAATTTCATATGAAACCATGGAAAAAGAAAATGGGTATGACAATGTTGGCTTCAGCAATCGCATTAGGAGGTGTAGCTACTCTAGAATTAGTTAACCCCGTATTAAAAGCAGCGGCGGCTTCAGGTTACGGAGCTAGCGTAAATACAACAAAAGCAAATCATTATGTTGGTACAGATCCATATGTGTATATTAAAATTAAAAATGACAACAAAGCTTATGAAGTTGAGCTTCGTATACAACCACAAATTCAGCGTACAAATGGCACGTGGGAAAATGTGAATAAACCTTTAATTTCTTGGTTTGTACCTGGAGAATATGTAGGAATGAACATTGATATTGGTAGAGTCAATTATGATGGCGTGGGCATTTATGAAAAAGGAAAATATCGTTTGAAAGTTGATACGTACAAAACAACATCTTCGGGTTCTGTATATTTAGGAACGTTTAACACAGACGTATTTTATTTAAAATAATATCAATAATAAAACTCCCTTTTAGGAGTTTTCAGAGTAAGGTAAGAGGTATCGAGGATTTAATAGTAGATTCTTTTTAGGACTTTTTAGGGTAGAAAAATACTAACCATATAGAAGTATATTTATAGCGGACGCTCCCATCATAGGAGCATCAATAATTGACTACGATAATAAGGTAAGGTTTCTTCTGCCAGGGACAAGTAATTTATCATTAGTATTCCCTTTCTTTAAAATTCCGGATGAACTATTGTATACTTAGGTTTTACTAGTCCTTTCATGCCCATTTGCTTAAGAAACGTAAATACCCCAAAATAAAAGAATTGACATGTTAGTTGAAAATGGACAATCTTTTATTTTGGGGTATTATAAAATTCTTAAGTTGATAGATATGTGGCAGGACCCCTTATTATACTTAAAGAAAAGGCACTTGATGAAGTGCCTTTTCTTATATTTTGTACTTAGTTACATACTGATTTTGAAACGTATAAATGGGTTTTCCAGTTTGAGTTGTAAAATTTTAACCATTGATTAGTTCCATTGACAGTTTGTCCTTTTACCCATTCACCAGTAAATCTAGTTCCATTAGCAACGTAATACGCTATTTTTGAACTCGTGCTTGCTTCAGTTCGTACTTTTGTATTTTCATATTGTGCGTTACAGACTGCAAGACCCTTAGCTGCTTTATATGATGTGACATTGGTGTTTTCTGCCTTTTGAATGTCAGTATTAGGTGTTGCAGCCATAACTCCACCTGCACCAGATAACATAATACCAGTCGCTAATGCTCCAACTACTAATTTCTTGAACATAAAAATTCCCCCTCAAGTATTTATATATCTTACACAACAAACTTAACATATTTTACAAATAATGTTAGTTTGTTAAACTTGATAAAATAATATTTAATTATTCAGAAATTAAAACGTTAAAAACTTTATCATTTTAGCCAAGAAGACTCCTTCCTCAAGGAGCGTGAAGGATCACAGCCCAGTGAATAGGTGGGAGATGAATTGGCTTCGAACAAGGGATGGCAGGAAGCCATCTTAATTGTTCGACATACAGAAAGTGTTACTCCACTACCTATCGAATGTACGTTTGGTGCATAATAGTCATATACCGAAATGGAGGTGAATTAAATAATGATTAATAAAGCCTATAAGTTTCGTATCTATCATCTTCAACCACTCGATATTCAGTTTGATATGACCATTTCAACTAATGGATTAAAGGCTGTAAATTACTCGAAAATAGCCACAGTCTATTGATAAATAGACTGTGGCTATTTTAAGTAGATACAAAAAACAAACAACCTAACTCCTAGAACTCACTACAATAATCTGACTGTTTAAATTTTATAAATATAGTATGCATTTGCTACGAAATAGGTTAACGTAGTTCATTATTAGCAAAGCTTGAAGTGGGAGCTAAAGTAACCTTTCGCTTTCCTGAGCTATCTTCTTTTACGAGCTTGAGGAAGGCGAATTCTTCGGTAAGTTCGTTAAAGCTTCTAATAAGTTAGTATTTGAGTTGTAGAGAGCTCATGAAATACTGTCTCTAAAATGGAAACTATTTCATCCACTTGCTTGCTATTAATAATTAGAGGAGGTAATAAAACTAAAGTTGATCCCATTTGGCGAATAATTAACCCTTTTTCAAAGCAATATTTTGAAATTAAATCACTGTCATTTAATGTATTATCAATGTCGAGAGCTAATAATAAGCCTAGACCACGTACATTACGTATAAAATCATATTTTTCTGTTAGAGCAAATATTTTTTCTGATAAGTATTTCCCCATATTCTTAGAATTAGTAACTAAGTTCTCTTCCTCAATTACTTGGATTGTAGCCAAAGCTGCAGCTGCAGCGGTAGCATGTCCTGAATTTGTATGCCCATGGCGGAAGCCATTTAGAAAGGGATCTTCACAAAATTTATAGTAAATTTCTTGCGAAGTTGTTATAGTAGATATCGGGAAATAACCACCGCTAATACCTTTTCCGCAGATAAGAATGTCTGGTACTATATTAAAATGTTCAAACGCAAACATTTTACCTGTACGTCCCATGCAGGTCATTGTTTCGTCTAATATTAGTTTTACCTCATATTTCAGACAAATTTTTTGTATTTCTTGCATATAGTCTATTGATGGAATAACAATACCACCAAGTCCTAAAACAGGTTCCATAATAAAAGCGGCTACATTTTCAGGACCTAACTCTAAAATTTTAGTTTCTAGTTCTCTTCCACTTGGATGTTCACAAATATCGTGAGGAAGAAAAGCACAGCACTTTTCACAAATTGGTGTTGGGATGCTCTCATAACCTTCATTCATTAAATACACTTCATTTCTTGCTAAAGGAATATTAGAAGCCCCAAGAGCCCCTAATGTAATACCGTGATATCCTTTATCTAAAGAAATGATCTTATTTTTTTGTTTTCTCCCATCAATCTGAAAGTACATACGCGCCATTTTTATTGCTGTTTCAGTTGCTTCAGAACCGCTAGTACAAAAAAAAGTACGTTCTAGTTGCTTTGGTAAAATGCTAGAAAGCTTTTCAGCTAAAAGGATGGGAGGTATGGTTGAAAATTCAGCATGATCAAAATTCATAAGTTCTGTTAATTGTGATTGTATAGCAGAAATAATTTTCGGATGATTGTATCCACAACTTGCATTTAAAACGGCACTCTTGGCATCCAGATAAGTTTTACCATTAATATCTGTAATATAACATCCATCGCCTTTCTGCATAATAGTATTATTAGACTCAATTTGGTAAGTTGAAGTCCATGGGTGCCATACATATTCTTTATCAAGTTCAAAATAATTCATTTTAAATCCCCTTTGCAATTTTTATTTATACTGTAAATAAAAGATGATTAAAAAATTATAAAACTGTTCTTTAAATTGCGGGAAGGTTTTTTTATATTTAAATAATACAAAAGCGTTTTGATATAAGATATTCTCTCATTTTAAATACGAAAATAAATTTTTCTATAAATATTATGTGATTCTTTAATATTAAATAGTTATTTCCTCTCTATTTCTTACAGGAAATAATAGAGTAATAATTTTATTAATTCTATCTTTCAGTTCGCTAGAATTAATATCATATGAATAGGCATTCTTATATTGGTTTCTTAATTTATTAACTCTGGATTTAATTTCTTCTGGAGAACCATTATTACTGATAGCATCATACATAATTTGAGACAATTCATCCATATCAGAAATAGATGCTCCAAAACGAGTAATTTCATTTACTCCTAAGCGTAGAATTGACTCTGGTGCACCAGGCAGGTTATCAAATACATTTACTCGAATTCCTACATTATATAACCTTTTACTAGCTTCAAATGAATCGACCCCTGTGTTATTGGTACTCATCCATATCTGGTGACCACAGGTAAAACCTTTTGAAGCACCTTTTACATCAAATCCATATTGATTTAGGTTAGCTGCAAGTTTTTTAGAATTTGCAATCACCTGTTGCGCATAATGTGTTCCATTGCACTCTTTAAACTCTAACAAGGCTAAAGCTAAACTTAAAACTCCTCCAAAATGATGGCTACTTAACATGTAATATTGCGCTTCGGAAACAAGTTTAGCTAAATCAGATCTATTTGTACAAAAAATCGCTTTTTGAGGCCCAGGGAAAGTTTTGTGTGTAGAACCTCCAAACGAATCTGCTCCTTCATCCAAAGGATTTGGCATACTTTTTCCTAAAATTAAACCCATCCAATGGCTAACATCAATATGAACAATGGTTTCTGGCGAAACTTTACGTACAGTTTGAACAAGGTCTTTTACATCAATAGGGAATAAGCAATTGGATTGATCTATATATATTAAATCAATTTTCTCCATACTTAACTTGTAAGCTAAATCGTCAAAATCTATGGTATGAGCATCCACTCCCGTTATAAGGGTAACATTTAACCCGAAGCTTTCTGCTAACTGTTGAGTAGCATAATGACCACCTTGTTCAGGTGAAACAATCATAATGTTATTACCTGTATTCTTTCCTAATGCATTTAATACTAATGCCATACAATTTAAACCTGAAATAGGGCGTAAGTTAACGTGCTTTGCCGTTGTCAATTCTTTTAGTAAAGAAATTGCAAGCTTAGATTCAAGATCAGCCACATTTTGTGCCCCGCGAAAGTTCCAATGATCCTCATCTTGTTCAACATTGAAAAAATATCGATTGTAAACATCTAATAATAAAGGGATTCTTGAAAGAACAGAAGCATAATTTTCACTAGGAACCATATTGATAGTTTGGTGTGAAACTTCTTCATTATAAATTAATAAGTCCAATGCCTGAGATAACTTCATATATTTTCCACCTATCTTTGATTAATTGTAAATATATTACACTAAAGGAATGTTAACCCTTGATTTATAATTTGTCAAATTTATTTTAGATAATTCTAAAAAGATAATATTATTAAAAAAATTATAATTTGATAAATATATTTTTTTTTAAGAATATATTGACATTTATTGACTGCTCTTGGTAACATTTGTTAATGAAGAATCGAAAATTCTGAATCTTTAATGATAATAATTTAGAATGGTGTTGATTTAAAGGTGGAGATCTACGAAGAACAATTAAAAAAACACAAAGGTAATCTGTATAATTTACTTTCAATGGCTTTTAAACACGTTCCATCCTATAAAGGAATGACAAGACCAGTTGAATATTACTTGGAAAATTATAAAAACTGGACTGAACTTCCCATACTAGAAAAAAGCCATATACAGAATAACTTTAGTGATTACATTGCAAAACCAAATCTTACGCAAGATCCTAATATAAGGGTATTACATACAAGTGGCAGTACTGGTGTACCGTTAAAAATTTTTAGAGATAAAAAAGAGGATCTTTTACTGACTAAAAAATTGTGGAAAGTAAGAAGAAATTGGGACAAGGATGTAATAAATCTAAATTTATTGTATTTGTACAGGACAATTGAGTCTGCTAAACAAAAAGTTTTACGTTTAGGATGTGAAGAATATTTAGACCTTTCTAGAGAAGTATTAGCTAATTACAAAGAAGAAATTAGAGTTTTTGAGCCACAGTGGATGATTGGGCCACCTTCTGCCGTGAATCGTTTAGCTCAGATATATCAAGATGATAAAGAAACTTTTAAATCATTAAAGTTTATAGAAATGTATGGGGAAATGATTCTACCGCACCAAAGGGAATTTATTCAGAAAGTTTTTGATTGTCCTGTTGTTAATCATTATGGCTGTAGAGAGCTAGATGTTTTATCTTACGAGTGTCCAAATCAAAAGATGCATGCTTGGGAAGAACATCTCTTCTTTGAGGTTCTAAAGAATGGAGAACCAGTTGCTCCTCATGAAGAGGGAGAATTGGTAGTCACGTCATTAACTAACAATATTATGCCATTTATAAGATACAAAATTGGGGATATCGTTCGTTTATATTCGACTCAAGAGGAATGTAGTTGTGGTAAACAAGGTCTTATATTAGAGCCAGTTGGAGGTAGAATAGCCAATTTGGTTATTACTGAAGATAAAATTTTAACAAGTGTTATTTTTGATACTGCATTTTCACGTACAATTAGAAGCAATGCAAATACCATTCAAGAATTTCAAGTTGTACAAAAAAATTTAAAACATTTTTTAATTTATATAGTTAAAGGTGAGAATTTTTCTGAAAATGTATTAACTTTTTTAATTGAAGAATTTAATAAGTTTATAGAAGATGTATTTTATGAATTTGTATATGTAGACAAGATCTCAAATTCTGAATCTGGAAAAACAGCTACATTTATACCACTTAAAAATAACAATCCATTAAATTTGATAGGGGGACGATAATATGAGGGCCTTAGATATAATAAATAAAAAACGTAATGGTTTTGATTTAACTTCTAAGGAGATTCAATATTTTGTAGATGGAATTGTTGCAGGTGATATTCCAGACTATCAAATATCTGCATGGGCAATGTCGGTATATTTTCAAGGGATGACATCTAGGGAACTTGCTGATTTAACTATGCAGATGGCCGCTTCTGGAGAAAAACTAAATTTAGATTCAATTGATGGTATCAAAGTAGACAAACACAGTACAGGTGGAGTAGGCGACAAAACTACTTTAGTTCTCTTACCATGGGTAGCATCTGCTGGATTATCGGTGGCAAAGATGTCAGGCAGAAGCCTCGGAAATTTAGGAGGTACTATTGATAAACTAGAATCTATTCCGGGTTTTAGCATTGAAAAGACTCAAGATGAATTCTTAGAACAAATAAAAAAATTCAAGTTAGGAATAATTGGACAATCAGAAAAAATAGCAATTGCTGATAAAAAATTGTATGCAATAAGGGATGTAACAGCGACTGCAGAATCAAAACATTTAATTGCCAGTTCAATTATGAGTAAGAAGATAGCTGGCGGAGCAGATAAAATAGTTCTAGATGTAAAGTTTGGTAAAGGTGCATTTATGAAAACATTTGATGATGCAGTAGAACTTGCCCAAATGATGGTTAAAATTGGGGTTGATCTAGGGAAAGAAACTGTTGCTATTATTAGTAAAGCTGATGAACCAATTGGATATGCAGTAGGAAATTCATTAGAAATTAAAGAGGCAGTGACTACATTACAAGGAAAAGGACCTAAAGATTTAGAAGAATTATGTTTAGTATTGGGGTCACATATGCTTTTGCTAGGTGAAAAAGCAAAAACAGTTGAGGAAGCTAGAAATAATTTGAAAGAGTTACTTTACAACGGAGAGGCACTTAAGAAATTTAGTGAATTAATGTATATACAAGGTGGAGATACTGCTTTTATTAGTAACATGGAGTTACTACCACATGCTAAATGGAAAAAAGAAATTAAGTCTAATATTTCTGGGTTTATTAATGAGATAAATGCAGAAAATATAGGTTATGCATCTATGCTACTTGGGGCAGGGCGACAAAAAAAGAATGATGTTATAGATTTTGGTGCGGGATGCATAATGAAAAAAAAGGTGGGAGATTGGGTCGATCAAGGTGATGTTATAGGTGAAATCCATTGGAGTTTCTCTGATAATCATAAAATAGAATATATAACTAAACTGATTCAAGATGCATTAATTGTGGCAGACAAAAGAATGAGTCATAAAGATTTAAATTTTGTTGTTATTTCAAAAGAAGATTTATACGTAAAAAAATAAATAGGAGTGAAAACGTGAAGAATATTGAAACTTTAAATACGGATGAACAAATAAGGAATACGCTTTTAGAGATTTTAACTAATTACATTAATGAGGATGGAGAATTTATCGCGGAATTTATTGATTCTTTAGACTTTATCGAGGTAATTTTGAGCATCGAAAGTGAATTTGATGTTGAATTTGACGATGAAATGCTTACTTTTGAGAGTTTAGCAGATTTAGACTATTTAATTGGGTATATTCGGGAGAAAGTGAGTGTATAATTTATGGATTTAATCAGAGAAGGTGATTTTCCCCTCAAAGTTTTAAGTGATATTATTTATTATCAGGCTAAGGAAGAACCTAACAAAGTTGCAGTTATTGATAAAAATAAATCATATACTTACAAAGAGATATTTGAAATCTCTTGGGGTGTGTCCAGAAAATTAAAATCTATTAATTCAGAAGTAAAATCTATTGCAATTCTATCTGATAGGTCAGTTCATTATATCATCGCTTATTTTGCAACTTTAATGGCTGGAGCTATGATAGTACCAATCGATAAGAATTTAACTGATAAAGAAATTAAAGAAACGTTAATATATTGTGATGTAGATATAATAATTAGCGATAATTCTCAATTAGATTATAGTGCTCATGTTACGAGTAATCATTTGTTTGTTTTGCAGGAGAGTAATTTTGAACAATATAAAGTTGAATATCCTGAATATAATGTATTCAAAAATGAGGATGAAACAGCTATTTTATTACATACATCAGGGTCTGTTGGTAATCCCAAAAGAGTCATGTTAACTCATAAAGGAATACTCAGTAATGCAAGTGCACATGTATTGCATTTAGATATAAAGCCAGAAGATCGTGCGTTAGTATTATTACCAATGCACTTTGGCTATTGCAATACAGCTCAAATTATCAGTCATTTCTTATTAGGAAGTACTTTAATTATTATGGACGGTATTTTTACCCCACATAGATTATTTAGAATGATTGATAAGTATGATGTAACAGTTTTTACGGCTGTTCCATCTATGTTATTACAAATAAAAGATTTTGTACATTATATTAAATATAAGCGTTCTACTGTAAGACAAATAACTTACGGAGGAGCACCTTTTCCATATGAAAAAGTTCAAGATATAAAAAATATATTTCCCAATGCCAATCTCTGTGAAACTTATGGGTTGACAGAGGCTGGACCGCGTTTAACCGCTGTAAAGCCAACATCAATTAAAACAACATTAAATAGCGTAGGTACGGCAATACCAGGTGTGGAAATTCGCATTATTGATGAATTTGGGAAAGAAGTTAATACTGGAAAAGTTGGTCAAATTATAGCTAAAAGCCCTGGATTAATGAAAGGATATTATAAGAACAAACACAAGACGGATGAAGTGTTAAAGAATAATTGGTTACATACAGGTGATTTAGGATATTTAAATACAGAAGGTGAGTTATTTATAATTGGTCGCCTTAAAAACATCATTATTCGAGCAGGTGTTAACATTTATCCTGAAGAAATTGAATCGTATATGCTTACTTATGATGGGGTAGAAGCTATCTGTGTACATGGTGTTAGTCATCATATTTATGGTGAAATTCCATGCGCTAAAATAGTATTAAACAATAAAAATATAACTGTAGAAGATTTAATCGATTATGCGCAAAAGAGATTAGCTAAATATAAAATACCTATATTTGAAATCGTAGATTCGTTACCTAAAACTTACAACAATAAAATTAAACGTTTAAATAACGGGGTTATAAATAATGAAACAGTTATTAAATAATAAAGTTATTAAAATAGACATCCTTAAAGAATTTGTTGAAAGCGTTTTAAGATCAGTTAATGTATCCAAAAGTGATGCTCAGATTGCAGCTGATGTTATTGTAACTGCAGAGATACGTGGTATATATTCACATGGTTTTGCAAGAATACTGCCTTTTTATTTACCACTTATTTTAGATAACATTGTTCAACTTAAGAATAAACCCTCTATTACGTTTTCTAACCCGATCATTAAATATATTGATGCTAAGAAATCTTTAGGTTTTTCAACAAGTTATAATGCAATGAATTATAGTATTGAAAATGCTAAAAATTTTGGTATGGGTGTAACTTTTGTTACAGATAGTACACATTTTGGGATAGCTAGTTACTATAGTATGATGGCGACTAAGAATAATTTAATAGGAATTACACTTTCAAATGGTAGTCCTGCTGTGGTAGCACCAGGTGGAAAGGAAAGTTTTTTAGGAACAAATGCAGTATCAATTGCCTTTCCTAGGGATAATAAGATGCCGTTAGTGTTAGATTTGGGACTTAGTATTACCTCATTGGGAAATTTATTTTTAGAAATTGAAAAAGGAAATAAAGTTCCTGCACATTGGGCTGCTGCTTCGTTTTTGAAGAAACATAATATTTCTCCAACCAGCACAATAGATCCTAACATTCTATATGAAAATAGAATGTTAGCCCCCTTAGGTGCTGGTGATAAAAAAGGAGAATATAAAGGTTTTCAATTAGGTTTACTTATTGATTTATTTATTGGTTTACTGGGTGGTGGAAAATTTAGTTTTGAACAATCAAAGGGGGAAGCAAACCAAATTTTTATAGCTGTTGATCCTAATATGTGTAATGGGATATGCAATTATAATGATGCGATTTGTAGATTAGAAGAGCAATTTCTTAACTACGAGGTAATAGAAGGCTATGAAAATCTAAGAATACCTGGAAAAAGATCAAATCAATTAGAAAATATTGCAAATATAAAAGGATTGGAGATAGATTCAAGGCTTGAAAAAATACTAAGCGATATTTCAAAACAAACAGGTGTATCTTTTGAATTTTAGAAAATATTCATTTCGATATCTGATTATTTAGATAGTAAAATTATTTTTAAAAAAATATAACCGTGGAGGTGTGTGTAATTATGTTTCGGCTTGAAAATTTGAATAAACTTACTCAAATGTATGGATCACCATTATACATATATGAGGAATCAACACTAGAAAAGCGAGCTCATTTAATTCAAAATGCAGTAAGCCCAAATGTGGAAGTCTTTTATTCAATGAAGGCTAATCCAAATCCCTTCGTTTTAAAAACATTCAAAAAATTAGGTTTAGGAATTGAAGTAGCATCAAAAGGAGAATTGTTGGTTGCCTTAGCTGTAGGATATGATCCAGAAAAAATCTTCTTTACTGCACCAAGTAAAACGGAAGAAGAATTAAGATTAGCTATTGAAAACAACATTTTAGCCATAAATATAGATAATTTGCAAGAACTAGATTTAATTGAAAAACTAGCAGATGAATATAATTGTAATATTTCTATTACTGTTCGTATTCATCAATATTTAGCGCAAAATCAAAATAGGGGATTGAAAATGACGGGTTCTTCCTCACAATTTGGGATTACAGCTGAAGATATATTAGAAAGGTTGGAGGAGAAACCACTTAACCCATTTATAAAATTTATAGGCCTTCATACTTTTCAAGGTTCAGAGAATTTTAATTCCGAAGTATATTTAGAAAGCTGGTCAGAACTTATAGAAATTGGCAGAAAATTAGAATTTCAAGGGTATCCAATCCAGTTTTTAGGATTAGGTGGAGGATTTGGTTATGATCCTACTGGGAGAAAAGTATTTGATTTAGAATCATTTAGTAACATATTAAATACTACTTTGCAAAACTATCAAGATTTTTTCCGTAATAAACGTCTCATGGTAGAATCAGGAAACTTTTTAGCGAGAGAAGGTGGGTGGTATGTGACGCGAGTTTTATATACAAAAGAAAGAGAAGATATGACCTATATTTTTGTAGATGGTGGGACACATCATATTCCGGGAGAGTCTCGTTTTTCTAAAATGTTTTCTGGAGAACAGGAAGACATTATAATTCTCCCTTTACGAGAGAAAATATTAGAAAATAAAGCTTCTATTGTGGGGAAATTATGTACACCTAACGACATACTTAAGTATAAAGCAACATTGCCAAGTGTAGAAAAAGGTGATTATATCATTTTTCCTAATAATGGTGCATACGCGTTAACATCTTCTAGGTTACAATTTTTATCACATGATGAACCAGCTGAAATTTTTATTAATAATGTAGGAGAGTATTTCTTAGCACGTTCACCAAAACAAGCTAAATGTAATTTTAATACGAACTTATTTAATAAAATTATAATGAATGGGGATATTGAGAATGAAAGCACAATTAATAAATAAACAACCTTCACTTGATGAAATACGTATAGCATTAGAAAAAACAAATACCAATGGTTTCAATCATGAGAACCCTTTAAAACCAGTAATTATTGAGAATATTGATGAGATTAGAGATTATGAAGTAAAAGAGTTAGTTGAAAGATACTACCAATATGGATTTGTTATATATGAACTGAATGGTGATTCTAAAGGTAACAAAGCAATTTATAATATCGCGGATGCTATCAATCTTGGAAATCCTTTTGTACCAAATCACTATAAAAAGAATTCTCAAATGTATCAATCTAATAAATTAAATGTAATTACAGCTGGAAATGAAAATAACCACATGGCATTTAAGGGAGATAATAATCAAGGATTACATTCTGATGGAACAGTAAATAAAATTGGAGAATTGAAAACTACATTACTGTTTTGTGAGTCTATGGCAGCTGAGGGAGGAAAATCAATACTCTTTCATACCATGGATGCTTTTGCTGAACTTGTAACAGTAAATCCAGAAGTGGCTCTTTCCTTGTTCCATGAAGAAAGTTTAAAGCGCAAGGCTGATATTATATTTGAAGAAACACATATTGGACCAGCATTTGCTATTGAAAATGGGGAAATTGTTACACGTTTCACTCTAGATCATACTGCTTATTGGGAATATGGATTTGAGCGAGTTGAGCATTTGGAACAAGCTTTTTCATTTTTGAAAGATAGAGCACAGCCAGGAAATAAACATTACAAAGAGTTTTTATTACTAAATAATCAAGGGATTATAATGGCAAATGATAAGATTTCTCATGGAAGATTAGCCTTTAAGGATTCAGATCAACAAAAACGAAAAATGTTAAGAGGGGTATTTCAAACTAGGCCATCATTCTAATTGAAACATAATAGGGGTTCAGCCCAGATACGTATAAAAACGGGTCATAAGCTGTAATATATTTCTATTATCGGTTTTTTAGCTAAAAATATCTACCTCATGATTAACAAAAAGCTGCTTACCTATACGCTATAAATGAACTGCCCCCAATTGTTAAACAAAACCTAGCAATTGGGGGCAGTTCATAGTTAGCATTTGACTCTTCTAGTGATTTTCTCAAGTAAAGCATCCTTTGGTTGAATAAGATTTATTTATTCATTCCCATTAATCGCTTAATTGTTCTTATTTGTCCACGATGATTAATTTCATCTTCCATATGTTTACGAAATGAAAGCAGAAAAGAATCCCAATGGTATTCCATCAAAAAGGAACTCCAATGGGATTCTTTTATTTTCTAATTTGTAATAGCGTATATTTTTACAGTGAATTTGCTAGTGGCACCAATTGGACTTACGATATAATATTTAGTATTTGTGTAAACCTCAGTCCTATTGAGCAATCTCTCATCAAAATGGAGTTATCTTTTTTATAATTATAGGAATGCTTGTAAGAAGGTGTATTCTTTCCTTCAACCTCACACTGTACAAATCTAATACAGACAACCCTATAGCTTATCGAAAACGGAAGAAGCAGCAGTACTTACGATGTAGTTTTTACTTTTTCCATAAATTCTTTATTTAATTTCAAACCTTTTAGATACGAAGACATAAACGTACTACCTGTTTCTCCTTTTGTTAATTTAGGATCAGAAAACAGTGCATCTAGTGCTGCGTCAAACTCTTTATTTGCTTCTTTAAACTTTTCCGCTGCCTCATCTAACTCTTTAGGCGGAACTATAGCTATTATGTTTGTTAGATGCCCTCTAGCCTTGTTCACAAGGTCCATGACAGCAAGATGATCTACTTCACCATCAACTGTAGGAACTTGCGCGTCTTTAAAGCACTCAAGAAATTTTTTTATTTCTTTTTGATATACTTTAATGTATTCTTCTCTTGATACTCTACGTAAATCACGATTTTTCTTATAAAGTTTTTCGCGAGCATCAACTCCTAACTTTTCAAGAAATAACTTGTCATATTTATCGTATACTTCTTTGTCTTTATCACTATAGTCATCAAATATAGATGATGTACGACTAAGTTTTTTTTTCGCCTTTTCAAGGTTTTCAATCTCTAGATCTAATTTTTTAACGTATTCTTTGTGTGCGTCTTTCCATTCAGAAGGGGCGGATAGTTTCTTAGAATCTTCTAAAAGAGAGATGCGTTTGTCAATGTTCTCTTTTCTTTCAGCAACCGATAGGGATTTGTCATTCCCTTTTTCTATCCCTCCGCTAACATCAACCTCTTCTTTTGATACAGCATCCAAGTACTCCTCTGCCGTTAATGTTGAACATGCAGACAAGAGTAGCATTGGAAATAGAAGTGTTGCTATAACTTTACGTAACTTCATATATTTCTCCTTTCGAATATACACATTAAATACTATTCTAACATACAAGTGTTCGATTGCGCACAAAAAAGGTGCTACAAATAGATAACATAAAAGGCTGAGTGCAGTCTATATACTTTGTTATAATTATTTATTTTTGTAATATTCAATATTTTATCGATATTTACAACTAACTTTACCATTGCAATTATTGCTCGAATAATTCCGGCTATTTTTCAGCTGCTTTTACAATGGCTGCTAACTCAGTTAGCAAAGAAAAAGCGCCAAAAGCTGTTTCAAAAGTTTTTATTGGAGTATCTGCGGGTAAGGAGGGAAAGTGAACTTACCTCATAGATTAGCGATGGCACCTATGACACATTGTTATTTTTATAAGATTGAATAGATTTATTGAACTATAAATCATCTGCCGCCTTACTGTAATTAAAAGAATGGTGAATTGTCATGAGTTGTCTTCGCTGAAATAACCAAATGGAATATATGACATAAAACTTTAACGCCTTCTTTTAATTCTTTTTCACTCATATAAGAATAACTTAATCTCAAAT
This sequence comes from Bacillus cereus group sp. MYBK227-1, assembly GCF_051916325.1. Classification (NCBI taxonomy): domain Bacteria; kingdom Bacillati; phylum Bacillota; class Bacilli; order Caryophanales; family Bacillaceae; genus Bacillus; species Bacillus cereus group sp. MYBK227-1. The sequence goes on from NZ_JBQAGK010000004.1 coordinate 324,886, forward strand.
GATGATTTTCTAATTCTTCCGGATAATAAGCTGAACTGGACAAAAATGTGACTTTTTTCTTTTGTTCTTCTATAAGAATAGAATTTGTATAGTCCAAAGAGAAAGAGAACCATTTTATAATTTTGATAAAGCTAAAAAAGGTTTATAAAGTGGCGTGTTTTAAAACTAAATAAGTTATTATATAAGCCTCTTTCTGTCTTGCCCCTATAAAATAGACATCCCCCAATAACCCACGAAAATAAACATTTTTTGAAAAATTTATAAAAAGAAAAATCGACAAAAATCTCTAAGAAAAGGCTCTATACTGGGTTTTTATAAAATCCTAATATAAAAACTTAAATAAAATAAATACCCATAATTATTCCTAGTATTGTTTTATTAGGAAAAATTTAACTTAATTTTCTGAACAAATTTTATCTACAAATACAATTTTTTTATTAATCAGAAAATTTTATTTTTATGCTAATATTGGTTGTGCAGCTCTGTTACAAACATTTGGAATACAAAATTATCTATAAAAGGGGGAATGTGAAATGGAAAAGGAATATATTCATGAAGAAATGCTAGAGCTTGAAGATCTTGAATTAGATGAAGAGGATTTACTAATTCGTGCAGGCAAGACATTAGGTTAAGTTTTAAAATAAGGAGGTTACATATGCAGTTTAACTGTATATGTAACTTTTTTTAAGGTAGGGTATACAGTATGAAAGAAAATAAGATTATTTTATTATATGAAAGATTTATTGAATTAGACTATGAAGAAGAGTTAGATAAAGTACCAAAATTAAAGCACAGAGGGGTACTTTTGAATTTTTGGAAAAAATGGTATGAAATTAGTGAAAAACAATTTGAATTTATAATTTGGAAGTCCATTAATACTGTAGATACTTTAGATGATCTAGTCAAAATAACTGGGACTTTAAGTTTGGCTTTAAGATTATTAAAAGTATTAAAAGAAAGAAATTTAGTTGAAATTATAGAAAATAAAATAAGGTTTTCACAAGATTTAACAAGTAGTATTTTATATGAAACAACCGCTTTTCCTAATACAGTATATACGAATAAAATAAACAAAAAAAATTATGCTCAATTTAAAGCTACTTGGGATAGTTCACTGAGGAGAGCTGAAATAATAAATCAAGAGTTATCATCTAATAAAAATATCTTTTTTTGCGGAGACGATGATTATACAAGTTTGGCCCTTGAACAATATAAAAACAGAGAAATAAGTGTAGGAGATATTGACGGAGAATTAATTGAATATTTGGAAAATGAAAGCGATCATATTAATTTTTATAATTTTGATGTTAGAAATGAAGTTATAGAAGATTTAAGGAATAAGTATGATGCAATACATTGTGACCCTATAGATGATGGTAGAGGGTTAGATTTGTGGTTAAATAGAGCTAATGAATTATTAAAAGGTCAAAAGGGTGATTTAATTTTTTTAAATATAAGTGTTAAAAGATTAGGTAATAGGGCGGTTTATTTACAGAATTTTTTGACATCTTTAGGGTTTTATTTAAAAGAAATTATTCACGATTTAAGTTCTTATAAAGTAGCTGAAGAGCCTTACATTGATGAAGAATTAATAAAAAAAGACTTAGATGGCATTGGTTTTTCTAAAGATACATTCCATAATTTGTATATCCAAACGGACATGTTGGTTTTTGTACGATTAATAGATAAACCAATCCTCTTTCCGCAAGAATATTATGAGATTAGAAGAAAAATATAAAATAACTGCGAGGTAAAATAATGTATGTTTTAGGAGTCAATGGATGGGACTTTGATGTTCATGATGCAAGTGCGTGTTTATTTTATAATGGTAAATTAATTGCTGCAGCTGAAGAAGAAAGGTTTATTCGTCAAAAAAAGGCATTAGACAAAATTCCATATAATTCAATAGCTTATTGTTTAAAGGAAGCTAAAATTACTCCAAATGAAGTAGATCATATTGTTATGGGATGGAATGTAGAACAATTATATTTTGAAAAGTATTCAAAGAAGCTTAACAAAGAAGAATGTCTTGAAAAGATTTTTCCGAAGGGAATTTTTAAGAGGGATAAAGATCCTCAAATCCATATGTGTTCTCATCATTTGGCACATGCTTCTGGTGCGTTCTTTAGTTCGGGATTCAATGAAGCTACCATAATAGTTATTGATGGAAGTGGAGAAGATGAGTCAATAACTATAGCAAAAGGAAAAGGTAATACAATAGAAGTACTAGAAAAATACCCATTGGAACATTCTTTAGGTATTTTTTATGAAGCATTAACTGTATTCTCAGGTTTAGGGAGGCATAATGAAGGGAAGTTAATGGGCCTATCTTCATATGGGGAAGAAATATTTGAATTTCCTGAAATACTGGAAAATCCTTTGAAACCAAATAAAAATCCAGTTAGTATGAATGGTAAATATTTTTCAGTATTAAAAGATTGGATAAAAGTTATTAATAGTATAACAAAGACAGCTCCTAATTATATTAGTTATGAATATAATCCAATAGATTCAATACTATTAATGAATTCATCAGTAATGGAATATAAAAATATTGCAGCCTCAGGTCAGGCAGCCTTGGAAAGAGCAATTGTTAAGCTTGTAAAAAAAGCTGTTAATCTAACTGGAATAGATAATTTGTGTCTTTCGGGAGGAGTAGCATTAAATTGTATAGCGAATAGAATTATAGCTGATTTACCAGAAGTGAATAATTTGTACATTCAACCAGGCGCTTCAGATAGTGGGGTAAGTATTGGAGCAGCTACATGGTTTCTTGCCGAAAATGGTATAGCGCCTATGTTCACTGAAAATCATGTATATTCTGGTCCGGAATTTCCTGATTCTAGTATCTTAAATATATTAAAAAAATATAATTTATCATATATAGAATTAGGTTCTAATAAATATGATAAATGCTCCGAGATATTAATTCAAAATAAGATAATAGGAAGATTTTCTGGAAAGATGGAATTTGGTCCTAGAGCTTTAGGAAATAGAAGCATAATAGCTAACCCACAGAATAGGGATATGTTAAATAAAGTAAATACTATTAAGAAAAGAGAGCAATGGAGACCATTGGCTCCCAGCATCATAGATGAAAATGCTTCTGTAGTATTAGAAGAAAAAATAAATAACCCTTATATGCTGTTAAATTCTACTGTTAAAAAAGAGGTACATCATTTAGTTCCAGCGATAGTTCATGTTGATGGGTCAACAAGGGCTCAAGTAGTTACAAGGGGTATGAATTCTGATTATTATGAAATAATCTATAACTTTTACCAGAAAACGGGGATTCCAGCAGTTATGAATACATCGTTTAATGTAGGAAAAGAACCAATTATATGTAACCCAAGTGATGCCATTAGGTCATTTTATGGATCAGAGATGGATGCCCTTTTATTAGGTTCATTTTTAATTCTTAAATAAAGGAGGAGAGATTTTGAGAAATAGAAATTATTCTAATCTACAGGATGAAAGGGTAAAGGAGTCGGTACTTAATAAAAAAGGTTATCCTAACTACCCAGAATATATACTATTAGATTTAATAAAAGAGGAAACAGTTTTTAAACGAGGAGCTTGCTCAAAGTATATTCATCACGAAGAGTTCAATACATGGCAGGAATATTTTTGTGGGGAATATTACGAAAAGCCTCAAGGGAAAAGAATTGCTTTTTTACAAGTTTGTTCTTGGGCTAAACCATATGATTTTTCATATATTGGTAAAAAAATTAGAGAAGTTACAAATAAATACCCAATGGTACATCCAATTATTCTATCAAATGCGGGAATTATACCATATGAATACCAAATGAATCCTACTTTTTGTGCGTACGATTGGATGGATGACATTGAGGATCCAGTAATTTATGAAGAAGTAATGAAAGAATATAGGGATAAATTGATACAAAGAATTAGGAGCTACTTAGAATCAAATTCATACGATGTAGTAGTACAATATGGTGTACCGGTAAAAAAATATTCAATGGCTCCTGTAATTAAAGATATTTGTATGGATCTAGGAATTACTTTTATTTTAACCCCAGATATAGAAACATATAGAAATAATAAAGATAAATTAGTCGAGTTAAAGGATTCAGGGGAATTTTATTGTTTAGATGAAGTTTTGAGTAATATGGATAATTGTTTAAATAAGGTGAGTAGATATGTTGAATCTATCAATTGTAATACCAGCTTATAATGATGTTAGGTTGGGAAAGTGTTTAAAAAGTATTGATGAAAATGTAGAGGTTGTCGTTGTCTTAAATGGTGCAACAGAAGAAGTAAAAAAAATCGCTTATTCTAGCAATGCAGTAATTGGGGAATTACCTACACCTAATTTAGCAAAAGCTTATAATTATGGAATTGAAATTTCTAGTAAAGATAATGTGTTAATTATGGATTCAGATTGTGTTTTTATGCCAGGTACCATCAATAAATTATTCAAATTATTAGATGCAGGACCTTTGGCTAAAGGAAGGGTGATGTTTTCTTTTAACAGCAAAATTGGAAAAATAATTGCACGTGCAAGACATATTCATACTTGCAAAAAAAATGCATATTCACCTCCATTGGCATTTAATAAAGAAATCTTAGCGAAGGTAAATGGATATTATTTTGATGAGAATTTATCTTGGACAGAGGATTATGATTTTGATATTAGAGTTAAATCTGCAAATCTTAAGATTTTATATGATGATAAAGCAAGAATTATTCATCCAGAGTTAAGCATTAAACAAGATTTGAAAAGTTCATTTAATTATGGTGTAGGTCATGCACGTGGGGTTTTACACAAAAAAGATGGTTATTATGAACCTAAAAATAAAACGAAATCCATTATTAACTCATATAAGTATATCCAAAAAAAATACGGTTATTTAACTGCTTTCTATCTCATATTTTGGCAGCTTGCCTTTTATAGGGGATATAAAAAAGAAATGCATTAAGGAGGAAAACAATGCAGCAACAATACGATGAAATTTCTGAATTGTACGACATTATCATCCCAGAACCTGATGGTATTTTTGATTTTTACAGTGATTTGGTAAAACCAAATGATGAAGTTTTAGATTTGGGGTGCGGTACTGGTAGATTGTCTTTTATTCTTGCTGAAAAAGGCGCGAATGTAACTAGTGTTGATATATCAGCAGGAATGATTGAAAAAGCCAGTAAGAAGTTAGAGGAGATGCCAAATATTAAGGATAAAATAGAATTTAAGGTTTCTTCTGCTATAGATTTTAAGTCTGAAAGAAAATTTGATTTTATATTTATGTCTGGTGGTGTATTTGAATATTTACTTACATCGTCACAACAAAAATTAGCTCTTAGGAACATTAAATTACTATTAAAAGAAGGCGGGATTTTTGTTTTCGATATTATTACACCTCCAACTATTCTTCCTTATTCTAAGAGAGTGAGTGATGGAGGAAATAGTCCTATTAAAGGAGAGAATTTTAAAAAATATAAAATTAAATCATGGGATGTTGTAAAAGCAGATCATTATAAGCAGATAGTTGAAACCACTTGTTATTTTGAGGTTTATGACATAGCAGATAATTTTTTAAGTGAAAAAAATTTTAGATTTCTTGCAAAATATACTTTACCATCCGAAATGCAGTATCTCTTAGAGATAGAAGGATTCAATATAAAAAATTTTTATGGTGATTACAATAAAAATCCTTTTGGAAGGAATAGTGAATTTATGGTGTACGAGTGTAGGCCGCAAGGGGGAAATTTTAATGATATACAATTTAAATAGTCGCTCTGAAAAAAGTATATTTTTCTAGTGGAAATAAAATGTATCCAGTTAATTTAAATAATAGGTAAATAATTTACCTGTTCAATAAAGGTGATGCTGAGTGAAGGATATTGTAAAAAAACATTTAGTTATAGCGCCACACCATGATGATGAAGTCATTGGCTGTGGTGGAACAATTGCTCAAGCTATTAGTAAGGGTGAACATGTAAAAGTAATAATAATTACAAAAGGAGATTTATCTGGGGGAGAAGGGGATTTAAATGAAATTATTTCAAATAGAGAGAACGAGTGTATAAATGCTTGTAATACATTAGGGGTAGAAAAAGAAAATGTTAAATTTTTAAAGAAACCAGACAGATCACTTGTGTATTCTTTAGATTTTGTAGAAGAACTTATTCATGAAATCTCAAAATATAAGCCTAATTTTATTTATTTCCCCCATGATATGGAAAGTGATAGGGATCATCGAATAGTAAATGAAGTTGTATCAGAAGCAATATTTCTGTGTCAATCAGGGTTCTTAAAAGAGAATTGTGCTCCGATGTGTTTACAGTATGAAGTATGGACTCCCATGAAAAACTATCAGGTTATAAAAGATATTACCAGGTTTATTGAACTGAAAAAAGCATCAATTAAAAAATATGAATCCCAACTTAAAACATTAAATTTGGTTGATGGAGTTTTGGGGCTAAATTCTTATAGAGGTATGCAGGCAGGAGTGCAATTTGCAGAAGTTTTTAGAGTGGTAAGTAAGTAGTAAAAAGGAGAGAGAAGATGAATATCATTGAAATTGAAAATGTATCAAAAACTTTTGAAAGAGTAAAAATTGAAGAAGGATTAATAAACTCTTTCAAAAGTTTATTTAAAAGAGAAAAAGTCAAGGTTACTGCTTTAAGTGATGTGTCATTTAAAGTAAAAGAAGGTAAAATAATAGGGCTTATTGGCGCGAATGGTGCTGGTAAGTCTACCTTAATGAAAGCCATGGTTGGGTTAATTAAACCTACTTCCGGGACAATCTTGGTAAATGGATTTACCCCCCATGATAAGAAGAAAGATTTTTTAAAGTCTATTGGTGTTGTTTTAGGACAAAAAAATCAGTTATGGTGGGATCTTTCCCCTTACGAAACATTTTTATTACATAAAGAAATATATGAACTGTCTGATACAGAGTTTAAAAAGAATGTAGATGAATTAGCTAAAAATCTTGGGGTATTAGAAATTCTTAAATCGCCAGTAAGAAATCTATCGTTAGGAGAGAGAATGAAATGTGAGTTAATCGCATCAATCTTACACTCACCTAAGATATTATTTTTAGATGAACCGACTATTGGATTGGATTTTCTCGCCCAAAAGAATATTAGGAATTTCCTCAAAAATTATTGCAAAGAAAGAAATACAACAGTTGTAATAACCAGTCATTATTTCCCGGATATATATGAGTTATGTGAAGAATTAATAATATTGAAGAATGGAGAAGTTGTTTTTAATAACAATTTCAAAAAAATAAAAGAAGAAATTAAGAGTTATAAATATATATATCTTAGCTTTGAAAATGAAATAGATTCTCAAGATCTTAAGAAATATGGAGAAGTTAAAGAGTCGGATACATTTAGTGTAACAATAAAAGTGCAAGAAAAGTTAGTGAACGAGACCATATCTAGCATATTAAAAGAATTCAATGTTATTGACTACAATTTGACTGAAATGTCATCACAAGACCTCATTGAAGATATTTATTCAATGGAATCGACTGGAGTGAAAATAACAGTATGAAGAAGTATTTAAAACCAATGATGCTTTCATTTCAAGCGGTTTTTCAGTATCGCATGAATGTTGTATTATATATGATTTTTGGTTTAATACCGCTTGTGGCTTTAATACTATTGTGGCATTCCCTCTTTGAAACACAAAGCAATATTCATGGTTATACTCTTGAAATGATGATTACTTATGTAATAATTGCTAAGTTAATTGAACTTTTGCTAATTCCTGAAATGCACTGGTCGATAAATGATGAAATACAATCCGGTGAATTATCAAAATATCTTATAAAACCATTTTCATATTTTGGATATTGGTTTAGTCATAATTTAGGTAACAAAATTATTCATTTAGTGATGTCAGTAATACCAATAATACCGATAATATTCCTGAACAGGGATTATTTCCTTTTGCCAACCTTAAAATATACTTTCTTGTTCATTCTTTCAATAGTAGGAGCATTAATACTATATTATATGATTTATTATTTGATATCACTCTTCTCATTTTACTTTGTAGAGATATCATCCTTTTTCTTTACTGTAGATATAGTATTAGAATTATTATCTGGATCGCTTATTCCACTTGAATTTTTACCAGCTCCGTTAAATACAATAACTCAGTTTTTACCTTTTTCATACTTAATTCACTTTCCGGTAAATGTATATTTAGGAAATTTAAGTAGCGCTGAAATTGTAAATGGATTAATTTCACAAGTGATATGGTCTTTAGTTTTCTATGTCCTTATTAGAGTACTTTGGAAGAAGGGGTTAAATAAATATGAATCTGTTGGTGCATAAATATGATTAGATATTTAAAAATGTTAAAAGCAATTCTTAAAATTAATTTAAGTAATATTATGATGTATAGAGTTAACTTTTTTTTAAATATAGTAGATAGCGTTGTTTGGTTCATTGTTACATTAGTATTCTTTAATAGTATATTTGATAGTTTTGGTAATATTAATGGTTGGAATACAAATGATATTTATTTGTTAATTGGAACAAGTGAGTTGATAAAATCTTTGATGTTTACTCTTTTTATTAATAATCTACCGTATATACCGAGTTTAGTGAACCAAGGAAGTTTAGATCAGATATTGTTTAAACCTATTAATAGTCAATTTCTAGTTTCATTAAGAAAGCTTGATTTAGGGAATTTAGGGAACTGTTTACCAGCCATATTGTTAATTAGTTATGCATTATTACAAAAGGGAGAGAGTGTTAGTATTGTAAATGGATTTTCTTTCTTGGGTCTATTGTTTTTAGGGATTATACTCTCGTATTCTATGTGGTTTATTTTAATGACTTTATCTATATGGTTAACCAAAGTTGAAGGTATGCATGAGTTATTTCTTGGTACTATGACATTACTTAGATACCCATCTTCCTTATATAAAGGAATAAGTCGATTTGTCTTTTTATTTATTTTTCCTATTGTTATTGTTAGTAATATTCCAACTTATGCTTTAATTAATCGATTAGAACTAAACGATGTATTCATGTTAATAGGTTATTCTATTGGATTTTTTATTATTTCAATTTATTTTTGGAAGTTTGCCTTAAGATATTATAACAGTGCTAGTAGTTAAGGGGAGAATAAAATGTACTCTAATGATAAAGCAATAGTTGTTTTTAGTGGTGGACAAGATAGTACAACATGTTTATTTTGGGCAATGCAACAGTTTGCGGAGGTGGAAGCTGTAACATTTAACTACAATCAACGTCATAAGTTAGAAATTGATTGTGCAGCGGAAATTGCGAACGAGCTTGGCATTAAACATACAGTGATAGATATGAGCCTACTAAATCAGCTAGCTCCAAGTGCGTTAACAAGAATAGATATGGAGATTACACACGAAGAAGGTGAATTACCATCGACATTTGTAGATGGGCGGAATTTACTCTTCTTATCATTTGCTGCTGTATTAGCAAAACAAGTTGGAGCTCGTCATATTGTAACGGGTGTATGTGAAACTGATTTTAGTGGTTATCCAGATTGCCGTGACGTGTTTGTGAAATCGTTAAATGTTACATTAAATTTATCTATGGATTATCCATTTGTCATTCATACACCACTTATGTGGATTGATAAAGCAGACACATGGAAATTATCTGATGAACTTGGCGCATTCGAGTTTATTAGAGAAAAAACATTAACATGTTATAACGGAATCATAGGTGATGGTTGCGGTGAATGTCCAGCATGTCAACTTCGTAAAGCAGGGTTAGATACGTATCTACAAGAATGTAAAGGGGGGAATAAATAATGGAAAACTTTTTCGGGTTTCGCATTGTAGAAGATTTGCAAAAAATGGACAAGGATATTCAGCTTGAGCAATTAAAATACCATAATAAAAGAGTAATGGTCAGCAAGGAATTTACATTTGATGCAGCACACCATTTGCACTGTTATGAAGGAAAATGCAAAAATTTACATGGTCATACATATAAAGTTGTATTTGGGATTAGTGGATATGTAAATGATATTGGAATTGCAATTGACTTTGGAGATATAAAAGAAATTTGGAAAAATGAAATCGAAATTTATTTAGATCATCGCTATTTAAATGAGACATTACCAGTGATGAATACGACTGCGGAAAATATGGTTGTCTGGATTTATGAAAAGATGGCGGAAGCATTAACAAAAGGGTATCGAGCAGAAGAATATAAAGGAGCTCGTGTCGAATTCGTACGTCTTTTTGAAACACCAACGAGTTATGCAGAAGTAAGACGGGAGTGGATACTTGATGAGTAAGATTCCTGTGTTGGAGATATTTGGCCCAACCATTCAAGGAGAAGGAATGGTTATCGGACAAAAAACGATGTTCATTCGCACAGCAGGTTGTGACTATAGCTGCTCTTGGTGCGATTCAGCCTTTACATGGGATGGCTCAGCAAAACAACAAGTTAGACAAATGGCGCCAGAAGAAATTTGGAATGAACTTGTTGAAATTGGCGGAGAAAATTTTTCTCACGTTACAATTTCAGGTGGGAATCCTGTTTTGCTGAAAAATATTCAGTTTCTTCTTACTGTATTAAAAGAGAATGGAATCCGTACAGCGATTGAGACGCAAGGGAGTAAGTGGCAAGAATGGTTACTTCAAATTGAAGAAGTGACAATTTCGCCTAAACCACCAAGTTCAAAGATGAAAACAGATTTTATAATGCTAGATTCTATTATTCGTAAATTAGAAAGAAAAGATTTTAGTTTAAAAGTAGTTGTATTTGAAGATTACGATTTTGAATATGCAGTAAAGGTACACAAGCGATATCCGCATGTACCATTTTTTTTACAAGTTGGTAACGATGATACGAAAACGATGGATGATGCAGCGCTTATTAAAAACTTATTACAGAAATATGAACGGTTGATTGAAAAAACTGTACAGTGTAAAGAAATGAATGATGCAAAAGTATTACCTCAACTTCACGCGTTAGTATGGGGAAATAAACGAGGCGTATAAATAGGAGCATATAATGAATAAATTAATAAGGTGGAGATAATATATGAGCTTAAAAACAATACAAAGTGTAGAAATAGATACTGACAAAATTGAAGTAGCAGTAAAAATGATTCTTGAAGCAATTGGAGAAGATATTAATAGGGAAGGTATTTTGGAAACCCCAAAGCGAGTAGCAAAAATGTATAAGGAAGTTTTTCAAGGTTTAGGTCAAAACCCTTCTGAACACTTGTTAAAAATATTTAATGAAAATCATGAAGAATTGGTATTAGTTAAAGAAATTCCGTTCTATTCTATGTGTGAACATCATTTAGTACCTTTTTTTGGAAGCGCTCATATAGGTTATATTCCTAATAATGGAAAAGTAACTGGATTAAGCAAGTTAGCTAGAGCTTTAGAAACTATATGCAAAAGACCACAATTGCAGGAAAGAATAACCAATGAATTAGCTAATGTAATTTTTGAAACTTTAGAGCCAAAAGGAGTAATTGTAGTAATTGAAGCTGAGCATATGTGTATGACAATGAGAGGTGTGAAAAAACCTGGTTCAATGACTATAACTTCGTCTTATAAAGGAATATTTAAAGATAATAGTACACTTCGAAGTGAAACTTTAAATTTGATAGAGAGATAGAATTATATCGTTATTATTTTAAAAAAGAACATACAGAACTCGTGTTAAATACAAATTTGTATTCTATTCATGAGCAAACGTATAGAAGAAAGTAGACGTTCATTATCGTAGTACGTCTAATCGAAATGCATTGCTGAAGACTTTGGCAGTGCTTTTTCTAAATCAACTTTTTGATATTTTTCATTCTGCTTACAATATCACTTTATATTTTTTGAGTATATATCCTAAACATAATTGATATATGATAGGGTGAGAGTATGATTTCATCATATTTAGTAAGATCCCCTGAGAAATTCATTAAAGATGTAATTGAAGCACTAGCTAGAAAATAAATAAGGGCTAATCAACAATAGGAAGATAATAGTAAAGCTACTATTTTTCTAATAATTATAAGTTTGCACGAAATACCAATTTTACGAACAATAAGATGTATAAATAAAAATCTAATACAGTATTTAGGGATTTCGAGCTTGTTGGCATGAGTCTCCGTATATTGTTATGTGTCTATATAATTCATATTTTATATAGAAATTATTAAATACTAAGTTATTCATTGCAAAATTTTATAGTAAATTACATTTAAATTTATAAAAGTTTTTCTTATGTTGATCTATTTAACTCCTTATAATCATGATTAAATTCACCAATTCATATTAGATAACGAATTTTAAACTGTTTTCATATATTGATTTTTTGTATGAATTTATATATAAAAATTGTTTTATTTTACATACATTTATATGTAGTTTTTGCACTGAATTTTATGGTCTTATACAAATTTATCACATAGTTAGCTATAATTTTCATTTGACTAACTACACTATACCATTCAGTTTTGAACATATTTTAGTATTTCATAATTTAATTATGTAAATAAGTTTGTGTAAAAATTGAATTTAATGCGAACTTGTGTTCGCTTCTGTTTTCTGTTATATTATATATGAGGTGATTTTTATGGACTATAGCAAGCAACGTCAAAAATCCGTACATCGTAAAAAATTATACGAAAATCTAAATGAAATGCCCTTTTACATAGAAGAATTTGTGGAGTACAAAGAATTGCATGATGCCTCTCCCTCTACCCTACTGAATTATGTATATGATTTTAGAGTCTTCTTTAATTGGCTATTATCTGAACAGGTTATTGAATTAAAACCTATTAAAGACATATCCTTCGCTGATTTGGAGAATTTAAAGAAAAAAGATGTTGAAAACTTTATGAGATTTCTAAAACTACAACAGAACATGCAGAATTCTTCTGTTAACAGGAAAATTTCAGCCTTAAAATCTTTATTTAAATACCTTACCTCCCTATCAGAGAACGAAGATGGAGAATGTTATTTTTATAGAAATGTAATGGCTAAAATCGAAATACATAAAGATAAAGAAACATTAAATGCCCGTGCAAAACGTATGAGATCTAAAATATTTCATAATAATGATGATCAAGAGTTTTTAAATTACGTTAAGTATGAGCACGAAAAATCTTTAACAAAACATCAGTTGTTCTATTTCCTAAGAGATAAAGATCGCGACGTGGCAATCCTCTCTCTTTTTCTTGGCAGTGGCATTCGTGTAAGTGAATTGGCGGATCTTCGTATGGAAGATATAAACTTAAAAGAAAGACTCATTGATGTAATCCGAAAAGGAAACAAAGAAGATTCTGTATGGATTACCCCAATTGCATTAAATGATCTTGAAAAATATATGGAAATTCGAGATAACAAATATGCTCCAGGGAAAGAATTAAAAAATGTGTTTCTATCAAAATATAAACATACTGCACAGCCTCTTTCAGTTAGGGCTATCCAAGATATCGTAGAAAAATATACTAAGGCTTATGGAAAAAGAATGTCTCCTCATAAATTAAGACATACATTGGCAAATAAATTATATATGGAAGAGAAAGACTCATTACAAGTCATGCAGCAACTTGGACATACGAGTCAAGATACAGCGTTATTATACACTCAACTTGGGGAAACAACTATTAAAGATAGTTTAGGCAGAATAGGAAAGAATAAGGAATAAAAGTTCAGCAATTTTGCATTGTTGAACTTTTATTCCTTTACATATTACATTGGTTTAAACGCTATTTTTTTCGTTTTAAATTTGATTTTATTATGTAAAAAATACACAATTTAAATCCTTCTATAATTTGTATATAAAGACTCTCTCTTGATGAATATAAATGAAAATTTTAGATTCCTACAATTGTTGGTTACATTAAACTCGAATTTAATGTAAAATTGATTTTGATCATTATTTTTTTTACATCCTTTATGTAGGCTTACCCTCTCTATTCTAGATATATAAGTTTCCTCTCACATATAACAGTCACAAAAGAAGTTAGCTAAATAAGGCCAACCTTCTTATTTATATAGTAACTTAGGAGTAAATCTTTGCAAATAACAATTAAAGCTCCTAAGAATTATTTACTTATTAAACACTATACATATGAATATCTATATATTTATCATTATAATATTTAACACCTCATAAAATTAATACATTAAATACTATGTCTATACTTTTACGTAAGAATTCTCAACTCTATCGCTATAAAGATTACTCATTAAAATATCTTAAGTAACTACAAATGACAGACTAAAATTCTGTAAATTCTTTATACGAAATAACTTTTGTAGGTACTCCAAGAAAATGATACGCTGCTTTACATTTTTGTGAAAATCTATTATCCTCGGTAACCAAAAAGTCTGCTTGTGTTCCATAAATAGCATGTGTAACATCATGCATTCTTGAAGAATAAGCTCCCTCTTTTTCTGGATAAAAACCTAGCATCTCAAGAGCATCAAATAAATTCGATATTTTTTCTTGTATTAAATGAAACTCCTTATTAATATTTAACCATTCAGCTAACTTATCACCCTCAAAAAAAGATAAATTAAAAAAACCTAAATTCCTCTTTAGAAATTCGTTTATTCTCTGATCATTAAAAAGATTCTCTGGAGCGATGTTATTTATTTCAACAGTAGTGATGCCATGCTCTTCTCTTATATCTTTAAAATGTGGTTTCTGTAATAAAAACATTTGACTAATTTCATTTGCAATCTCTGTCCAAGAATAATGTCGTATGACGCGATTGTAACATTGCTGTGGATGCTCTTCCATAAGTTGAATACCAGCATAATCTGTTGGAATTAAAATTTTATTACTATAAAGATTACTCATTTGTGATATATAAGTTTTTATTCGGTTTTTATCTCCCTTAATATTTGCTACTTCTTCCAAAAAGGCTGGGCTATATACATATATAAATTCATCTTGTTTCTTTTCAATTTCGTGCTTTACTTCTTTCAAGTTTATATAATTAACAAAAACATTATAGTCAAAGTACACTCTTTTTTTTATATTTTCATTCATTATTAAGCCCTCCTATACTGATTCAAAAATATATCTTTATATTATTTTATTATAAAAAAGGTAAATTACATATTATAAAATTTCATTATTAGCCACTCGCTTTTACTTAGATTATGTTCAGGAATATATTAAGGTTCGTTCTAGTAAATATAACTACCCTCAAGATGAAGATTTACTTTTCGCATCAAATTATAAAGAAAAGGCTTAAAAATATTTATATAGGGCTCACTAATATCTTAAGAAGCATCTATAATATAAAATAAAAAATTAATTGAGTAATTAGTAAAAGCATTTTACGTAATACGAAACGTATGTTATAATATCCACTTCATCCTTAATTAACTAGGGTTTTCATGTGTTTTTTCATTAACCCTATTCTGCACTAACAAGTTGACTTACATTAAAGGGATTCATTATCAGTATGTATTTTTTATTACCCAAGCTCAAATTTACCTTATAAGGGCTACTTAAATTAAACATGTATATCTCTGGTTCAAAGTCATGTTTAAATTTATAACGACGAGCTGCATTTTCAATGACTATATACACATACTCAGCAAAACTATCTAGCTCCATACAATCATTCCATACTTCTTTCCACTTTGTTTTATCGATAACTACTTTATTTTCAAAATCAAGAGATAGAGTACTATATCTCATTAAACTGCCACTTCCTTCTAATATCTTATCTGATTATATAAGACTAATTTATTAGCATTACTAATAAATTGATTCTTAAATTACAGCAAAACCATCTAATAACGATATTTCAAATCTAAATTTTCATAACTATCATAATATGTTCTATCGAAAGCATAATCTTTTTTCGATCCCTTTTTGATTATGTATCCAGTTTCTATAAATGGATTTCTCATATTCTGGCAATGAGCACTACGATGCCCGTCTCCTTTTTCATGAAGATGCCATGTTGCACAATATGGGCACCAAACTACAAGATTCCCATTTTCATCTCTTTCATAAGCTAATAATACAGGCAATGATCTTTCACTTTTATTTAATCTCATAGGTATCCTCCAAATAAATTATATCAATAAATTAAAATATATTAAAATAAAGGTTTTTGAAACATAAGTTCTCGTTCAATTACATTAATTCTTTTTATAATAATTTAAGTTGAATAAAACCATCATCTTTATCTTTTAAGTTTTCTTTATGCTCCTTTTTCTTGCTTTTTTGCTTATTTACAGCTTCAATTTCTTTTTCTTCATGTCTAAGCTTTCTTGACACAAACCATTTTGGTAATCCAGAAGTGAATGTAGGAAAGTATTTTCTTTCGTAGGCAGTACGTTCTTTTTTGGGTATACCTACGTATTCCTCCCAAAACCGATTTCTAAAATCATCGATTTCATTTCCTGTTAAATGGGGTATCTCATCATAATCTTTGTTTAAAAGCTCTTGTTTTCTATATAATTGCTCTTTCTG
This sequence comes from Bacillus cereus group sp. MYBK227-1, assembly GCF_051916325.1. Lineage (NCBI taxonomy): Bacteria > Bacillati > Bacillota > Bacilli > Caryophanales > Bacillaceae > Bacillus > Bacillus cereus group sp. MYBK227-1. The sequence goes on from NZ_JBQAGK010000004.1 coordinate 341,329, forward strand.
TAATTGAATGCGTTTTCGTTCTTCTTCCTCTTTCTTTATTTTTTCTTGATCGATACGTAGCTCTTCTTGCTCCCTTTGTATTTTTTCTTTTTTTTGCACTTTATCTAACTTTTGTCCATACTTATCCAAAAGCCTTTTATAAAACATTTTTTCTGAAGTATTATTGGTTACCTGCTCATAATGTTGCTGTAATTCTTCTACAAATTCAATTAAATTTCTACCCTCAATCCATTTTTTATATCTATTTTGTTCCTCAGTAAAATACATTTCATAATCATTCTTGTCACTTAAGAAACTTGTTGGAAATCCCTTAAATAAAGTTTTTACGACTATATACCACTTATGGCACTCTTCTTTTAAATAATTCAACCAAGAATACCAGTTACCAATTGAAGATAAATGAAATTGAACCTTTTCTGTCTCCAAGCGTTCTATTAGAATGCTAAATTCCTTTTTATATTGATTATATAAGTCGCTCATATAATCCTTTGCCATTTGTTCAGCCAATGTTTCCTCTTTCCCTCTGCGCTCCTCAGCTTTTTCTTGTTCTATCTCTAGTAATTTGTTAGTATAAGCTATTTTTATTTCTTCTCTTGCTTTTCTCGCTAATTCTATACTATTTAATGCTTCCTCTATCTGTCGGGCTTTATCAAACTCAATAGCAGCATCTACTAAATTCGTAGGATCAGAATCACTTCTATGAATTTGACCTTTAAATTCTTCATTTAATTGAGTATTCTTTTTCAGCCTCGTATCATTTTCACTATGTGGCGCTCGCAATAATTCCGTTTCTAATAATACTGGTACAATGTCAGACTCTGCTATTCGGTTCACCAGAAATATATCATCTTGTTTTGAATGATCTCGGTTCTCTAACAATGCATCTACCCTTAGCTTAGAACTTTCAGGAGTTCTTCGAATTAAAAATACATGCCCATTATGATCAACAGTTACAATAACATGATATACATCCATCAAATAGTTAAATGCTTTATTATTTTCCCCTGTTACAAAGAAATATCCCTCTTTTAGTGGAGAAATATATGTATACTCATAAGAATTTGTTTCTGGATTAAAACTACTAATTCTTGTACCACTATAACTATCCGTGTATATTTTTTCACCATTTATTTCTTTTTCCTTAGGTGGAAAGAAACTATCTAGTATTAACACCCATGCGGTTGGTACATTTTCTTCAGAATATATATATTTGTTCTCTTCGCAATATTACTAGTCCGAATATTAGACGCCTGTACTTCGATTGCCAACTTTAGCTCTTCTTTTCCAGCAATTGTTTGCAACACTGCTACATCCGCTCGTGAAATGTCTTTATGCCTTTTCTCTTCTTTTACGATGTAACCAGCTTTACTAAATAATTCATATAAATATTTCTTAGTTCTTGCATGTGCCAGTGATTCAAAGGAAAAACAGTGTTCTTTATCTAAATGAAAAAAATATGGATTTTTATTAACTATCTTAGATCCTTTATTAAACGACATGATATCTTTGCATATAGGACATTTCGCTTGATATAACGATTTTCTACCTCTTATATACTTAGCTTCCTTATCATTGTCTATAACCATAGAATCTAGCTCTATATATCTTTTCTTTTGAAAAACGATCAAATTACCACTAGGAAATATTTTCTCCCAACCATCAAAATAATCGATATAAGAATACTGCATTTAATATACACCCTTTCAAAAAGGAATATTATTATCATTCGTTGAATTCATTATAATACTATTGGAGCATTAAAATTTATGAATATATACATTTAATTATTAATAGAAATTCTATGATTACTTATTTTTATCTTCTGGTTTTTATTGATAAATGGTTCAAAATTAACTATAAAGCAACTCACATTTGCTATGATAATAATTAAATAGGTAAAGGATATTTTTATAAGAGGCGGAATTTATCATGTGTGTTGTAGTAAAAAGGGGGAGTTTATTTGTACAGAAACTTGTTGAATTTTTCATTATATTGTATTCTAAGTCTTTTTATATATTTAACAACTTATTTTATCACTATAAAACCTGCTATTATTAATGCTACATCCATAAATTATAATAGGATGCAATTTGTTTGGCTGTTACTTCTACTCATTTTAATTTCAATGATATATGGATTAATAATAAGAAAATTAATTCGTCATAATTCTAGATATTCTCATTCAATCAAAAATGAAAATATTTTATTTACATTTAGTCATATTTTCACTGCTCTTATTCTCTTTTTTATTATGTCTATTTAGGCTTTTAAACGAGTAACAAGTAAAGATATAGCTTATTTTATTTTTACAATTGATTTCGGAAAAAGCTAGTCTTACTATTTCTAGTATAAAATTCCGTCAGGGAGAGATAAAAAATCCAACACGCTTTTTTTCAGAAAAATTAATATATTTATTGATAGGAATTCTGACATAGGTCACAAAGTAAAAACACAGAGATGACAAATCTCTGTGTTTTTACAAGTTTTCTCTAACAGCTGTCTTTTATTTTAATTAACTTGATGGAAGTAATAAGTAGCGTTATCAGCTTCCACAAATACTTTGTATAAATCAGGAACCGCCCAAGCAGCAAGACCTATTGCACCTGCCGCTCCTGCAATTACAGTCCATGGATTTGGAGTTCTTAATAAAGTTAAACAAGCTATTCCTATTTCTCCACCAACTTTAGATAAAAACGAAACTTCATTTGTCATTAAGTTATTAACTGCTGTTCTAAAGCCATTTAAATCAGCTTTATTCTCACTAGTTTGAAGTGGATTTTTAGCATAATCTACAGATGGAATTTTAATTACCCATACATTTCCTTTATAATAGGTATATTCAAAGGCTCCATCTAAAGAAACAGCACGATCTAAAACTTCCATTGCATAATTAGCTTTTTTATTTGTGTTTGCATAAAATTCATTAGCACTTGGTATATTAATAGTCTCTGTTGTTACAGAATTATCTGCTATCTTTTTTGTTGCTATATTTAATACCTTATTTTTTTTATCATATGTAGACGTTACAACGATATTACTGTCTTTAGACTCTACTATCTTTTCATTGGCATATTCTTTTAAAATTTTTATAATAGGTTGTTCTACTTGTTGTATATTTTTACTAGGCGAAGTTGAAATAACCGAATCATTTGTTTCTGCAAAAGCACCTGTTGGGGTAATAGATGTTAATAAACCTAAAGTAATAGCTGAAACAATAATTTTATTTTTTCTAATTTTCATAGTGCACCCTCCAATAATTGTAATTTTTATAACGATACAAACAATAACAATTATCAGAAAAAACACAATTATTTTTTGAGAAAGGGGTTTAATAGTATGTTTAAATCAAATAATGTTTCTTTATTTTTAGTGGTCATTTCTTTTGCTTGTTTTATCTTATATCTTCTAAACAGTCTAGTTAAATTTCAACCAATTGTTCTATTAGCTGTTATGTTATCTTCGATTTTAGGAGCTATTTTCACGATAGATTCTACTGATAAGACTTACAAAAAAAAGATTCTTTTATTTATCGTAATTCTGTATTTCATTTCAATACCTGTAATACTTTTATTTAAACTTATTTTCAAGTAAATCAAACTTTTAATTTTCGAGAGGATAGGCAGAAATACTCATTTTCTAATTAATTAAGTTTTTATAGATTTTCAGATAATTTTACTGTTTTGATTTGCAATGAAAAAGCTGATAATCTCTAAGCGTAGAGGCAACAGCTTTTTTTCTATGGAAATTTGCTTAGCGTACGAAATTTACGTTTCTCTTAACTAGTCATTATGTATGAAGTACTGACATTCACAATGCTATGTTTTATATGTTCTCCTTCTTATCATTTTTTTCTTCCAATGCAATGTGTTCGTTATACCACTTATTTATTTTCCCTTTGTAATACTTTTCAACTTCGTAATCTGGAATCCAAATTTCACGATCATAGATCTTACTCATTACACTTTCTAAAACATCCTCATGTTCTCTCGGTTTCAATCTACGATTATGAACCTTAATCTTCTCTATATAAGCCTCTCTCAACCAATTTGATATGTTTTCACGCTGTTTTTGCTTTAGGTGAGACCAATTTCTTATTGGTCTGCAACAATTGCCCTTTAGGACCTTTTGTATGGTTCTTTCACTGTCTTCCCCTCTTCGAATGGTTGATTTATACTTATCACTTAATTTAGCCTAATATGAAGAGGAAGCCAAATTAACCGCAATTAAATTTATAATTTTCAGATAATATTTTAGAAATATACTTTTCAACTACTACAAACTGTAATAATATGGATTTAACTGCTATGATAAAAACATATAGATATAAATATACAAAGGGGGAAGCTATGTGATTGTAGCAAAAGGAAACGAAAAGATTACTAAATTAATGAACGATTGGTACAAAGCTATTCGCTCTCAAAAGTTATTGAAAGCAAAAAATCTAAGATCAGATGTTGAAAAATTTATCGACGAAATGGAACAAGATCAAACGCTTCTTATTTACTATTCGTTACTAGAGTTTAGGTATAATCTTTTGATAAATAATACATCAGGTTTAGTAAAACCTGGAGAACATATTGAAGAGTCTACCACAGACATACTCAATTACTACTACTATCTGTTCAATGCTATACATGCAATGAAGATTGGGCAATATAGTGACGCCAAACACTTCTATCAAAAAGCTGAAACACTTCTATCTCTTATTCCGGATGAATTAGAACAAGCGGAATTTAATTATCAGTATGCCCTTTTCAACTATTATCAGTTCCAACCACTAAATACAATAACATACAGTAATAAAGCGAAAGAAATCTATTCTAATGAAGTTGGTTATGAAATAAATGTAGCTTCATGTAATAATATTTTGGGACTTGCAAGTACTTCCCTAAAGCAATACGAGTTAGCTGAAGAGTATTTTCTTTCCGCTTTAGATATTGCAACCAAACAAGATCAAACACAACTTACTCATATGATTCGTCATAATATAGGGTTGCTATATTCAGATCAAAATATGCCTCAACTAGCAATCAATTATCTTTCCAAGGCACTAGAAGGTAGCTGCAAGACAATGTATTTGTTAGCTAAAGAACATGAGAAACTAGGCAATGTAGATGAAGCTGCTAATTATATAGATAAAGGATTGCAAATTAGTAATGCACAAAATAATAAAGAATATTATCATCATTTATCAATTTTAAATGCACGATTACAGCATACAACTATAGATGAATACGAAAAGATTGTTGTTGAAGGAATCCATTATCTCCAAGAAGAAAATTTATGGCACTTTGTCGAAATATATGCTGATGAATTAGCAAATAAGTATTATGATGAAGGTAACCACTCAAAAGTAAGCGAATACTTCCGTGTGGGGTACAAGGCTAAAATTGAAATGGAGAAAAGGAGTGCTTTAAAATGATGAAAAAAATTCTAATTAGTACAGCAGGAATTTTGTTCTCTGGTTTAATGCTAGTAGCACCAATCACATTAAGTAACACTCACGGCGAGGCAATGCTTGCAGTACAAAAGCAGGAAATTATACAATATACTACCCATGGTGAAGGAATGTAATAACTGCAGAAATCCTCCCTACATTTAATAATCTATTATTTGCAGAGAGGGTTTCTTTGTATATAACATTTACTTACTTTGTGTTAATTAGGGTGTAAGACTTTCTTTGATAAATCCATACAGTTAAATCTAATAATATGAAATCAAAATGGAGTTTCTTTTATAACTAGGGGGTTACTTTGTATCTCCTGCTCACTCAATCGTTTTTACATTGATAACATGCTTTGATTCATTTCTTGCATCATAACGCTGTACTGTTCTTGTAATTATTGTTTAATGTGGAATGGAACTAATTCCGTTTCCTCCGCATCTTCTTTAATTAGATCCCGAATAACCTTCTCTATTTGCTGCTCGATCATCTTCGCTACCTTTTCTAGCGTCATACTTACTTAGTTCAATTAATTTTTCAATCACCATAATGTCATTGTCTGTATATTGGCGTCTGCCACGATTATCTTTCTTTATAGTGAATCCCTCACACTGTAATACTTCCATGTACTTGCTAAGGGGGCTATCACTTATTCCTATTCGTTTGTATACTTTACTAGCAGATTACACTATTTCATCCATCATAGCGCCACAAGATCTCCTAATGACAATACTCCATGATGTTGGGAAATTCCTGAAAATAAAAAACCCCTATAGTATAGGACCTTCAATTACTATTGTTTTAAAAACTGTAGGCTTTGAATTATCATCTGAATGTGAGACGTATCTGCCCACTATATATAAGCGTGATTTTTTAAAAATAAGCTCATCTATATAGGACTAAATTGCATAAGCAATCTCAGCAAGTAATCGTATAAGCAACGGTATCATTTGGCTACAATATAATCGATCCCTGCCCTTAAAATTAGTGAGAATCCCCGTTTCTGACTACCAAGATAGATAGCCCACCACATAACACTACAACGGATGCTATTGGATAAACTTATATTTCATTTTAAATTCATATAAATTGCAATTAAAAATTAGTCGTGTTAATCTATTTATTACTAAATTCAAATATAAAAACAATGTAATGAAACGGAATGGAGCGATTATTTATGCCTAAACATGGTGATGAGTTCTGTTGTAATAAGTGTGGTCGATTTAGTATTTTCGATCTAGATGATGATGAATTTACATCAAATCTATTCCATAATATGAGCGTGTACTTTGGTTACACTAGTCCATTTGACAATGAAAAGATAGAATTTACACTTTGTGAATTATGTCTATTCGAATTTTGGAGAGGATGTAAACATAAACCATCCTCCGAATATTATAAAAATATTGTTGAGGGTTATGACGCTGCTCGTTCAACTAAACATCCTTATTATGAAGACCTTTTTATAGAAACATATAAAAATTTAGAAGATATAAAGAAAAAGTAAATCAAGTTTGAATAGCCAACCTCTCTAAGGTTTGACTTAAAAATATTCTGATTATATTGCGAAGAAAAAAGCCCTAAGTTGGGCTTTCTTCTTCAATATTCATCTTTTGTTACATAGTAGAATTATTACCTGTTATCCTTGTAAATCTTCCTAGATTCAGCAGTCAAAATGGGTGTATGGTTTAGTTAGGGAAGAGTTACTATATTAAATCGCTTTTGCTATTACTACTAACAACCTCATAAATAACGGAATCATTTGAACAACTATATAACCGATTGATAGACTTATTAGTAAGAATCCTCGTCCCTGACTACCAACCATAATGAACAAACCATCTCATAACGCTACAACGGATATAATTGAACTGATAGATAATACGTTCCTATAAATAAAAAAGCCCTATAAAAACAGAACTTTTTTATAGCCTCATTAGTAAAAAAATACATATTCTTCAATCCCGTATATATTTATCTTTCTTCAGGGAGTGCTCTTTCTTTTTTTCATTCTGAAAGCACTCTTTCTTATTCGTTCTAAATGTGCTTTCTTTTGTTCTTCATACCGTAATGTTACACAAGTCATTACTACGGAGAACAAGAAAGCTACATACACTACTACAACTGCTGTAAAATAAAAATAATCAATAAACATTAGATTATTATAATCAACAAATAGGAATGCAGGTATCAAAATAATTATTAGCGATGTATAACTCTCAGAAAATACTTTTTTAAAAGCACGAATCACTCGTCGCACCTCCCTTTTATTCTCTTATTATACAGTTTTTATAATTATTTTAATATTGTTTTATTCAACTTTATAATTTTTATAAGTAATCGCTTAAACAATGGAATCATTTGAACAACTATATGGCCGATCCCCACCCTTGAAATAAGTGAGAAGCCCCGTACCTAGTTACCTTTCATAATAAACAAACCACCGCATAAGTCTACATCGGATGCAATTAGATAGGATACCGCTTTAATCAAAAACACATTCACAATCCGATTGTACAGTTGGGCGTCTATATAGTTTTTTATTACCCCTTCATTGGACTTCACATCTTTAAATACCTCATTCACATTTGGATTATTTCCATCTGCAATTACATGAGGAATATTTATAAAATTATTGAATATAATTACACTGCCAATCATAATTCCTATTCGCGCCGCCACGGGTGCGTATTTTTTGCTCTCATTTTGAACAAGCTCTACTTTTTCTTCTCGCCATAAAGAATATCAACAATACCTTTCTCTTCTACGTGCTGTTGTATTCCGTTTTGTACTGCTTGGACAGGTTTCGAATCATTTTTTGTTTGCATGGGCCTGCTACATACTGACATTTGAAATACGAATGATGTAATACAAATAGCCTTAATCCAAAATTTCATACTGTAGTATCCTCCTAATTCAAGCTTATAAAGCACACTATCGTCCTAAAAAAATAATAACAATAAACAAAAGGTATGAATAATAGACTCATAAAAACAAATACTTGTACTTTAGCATGACGTGAATTTTCCCGATGATAAAATACGGCAAAACAATAACGCATATGTATTACCGTATAAACATATAATCATCAGACTTACTAAAGACTCAAAATAAGTTGGTTTTAGTGTCATAAAGCCCCGTGATCAATATAAGAAGGCAAAACCATGAACCTGTACAAAAAACACAGCTTAATAAATTACAGACAATATAAGGATTTTTGTTGATATTTTCATTGTTTTCTTCCTTTACAACTGATATATCTTTCTTTTTTCTGGAGTTTTAAAACAAATAAAAAAGAGCAAACCTATTGCATATGTGTGCGTAGGTGTGTCCTTTTGCAAGGTAGAGTTACACGAATTAAGGGGAGCATCATGGATAACCAAAGTTGGGGCGCACGTTTGATGAAATTGTTAATTTGGCTGACTAATTATTGTCAGCCTTTTTATATTATTTTTTAAGGTTATTGTAAGGTAAATGAAAGTTTAGAGAAAGTTTAAAGCTGTACAATGAATTTGTGTTAATAAATAGGAGGTGTATTAAAATTGAAGAGAGTACTAAAAAGTTTAACTGTTACATCACTTGTTTTAAGTGGCGGCGTCCTTTTTGGTTTTAGTGAACAAGCTAGTGCCGCTAGTCCTCAATCATATAAGGCCGAGGTTTCTACCAAAAATAGAGGTATAGCCTCATATAAATTTTCCTTCTATGACTTAAGTGACCTGAGGGGAACGGAATTTTTCACTCTAACTCCTGGTAGCGCAAAGAACTTCTTAGGGAATGATGATATATCATCTATAGAAATGCCTCCATCCTCTTATATTATTATTTATTCTGATTTAAATTACGAAGGTCATGAGAAAAGAATTGAAAATCGTAGTAAAACAAAGTACAAAACAGTCAATTTAGACAATTACTATATAGGGGATACTGATGAAACATGGAACAATAATGTTGGATCGTTAAGAACGGATAGTTTATAGTAAAATATAAGCCGACTCTTTGTTTAATAGTCGGCTTATTTCACTTCACATACACATTGGCTTCATTAGCTTTAATATGGTACATATTACGTTAGAAACTGTTTATTTTATTATCGCAGTGATAAACACCTCATATTTAAAGTGTATAAGTTAAACACTTAAATAATATAAATGTTAACAAAATACTTCTATTATTAATTAAAATTTAAGGGGCATTTTTATATTTTTAATTAGATTTAACTGAAAAAATTAATCTTCCACTTCTGCGAACACTATATACTCTACATCTAAATTAGCTTCGTCTTGGCCATTTCCTAATATATGTCCTTCGACTATATATGGATCATGTTCAGAAACACCAGTCAGAACTCTTACACCATAACTTTGTAGACTGGGATTTTCATTTATAAATAGACCATTAATTGCAGCATAAGCATACTTGACCCTTTTATCAAACCTTATCAAATCCTTATATCTAAAAGTATTAGGTTGTTCTGCTAAATTTTGTTGATTCCGTTGAAAAGTCCCAACTACTTTTATTTCAAAACCCATCAGATAGAAATTTTTATTTTTCACTTGTTGTTGCTATATTTAAAAAATCCATTTTAGCAACAGTTGCTGGATTGAAAGGATAAAATTTTCCGATAAATTCCTTATCCAATGGAGACAATTGTCTATTAAAACCTATTTCGAAATCTCCGATTGTATGTCTGTCTGGAATAGGATATTGCATAATGGAGTCTTTATCGTATCTTGAATAGTTCATAAGAGTTAAATCAAGTAATTCAAATACATTTTGATCAACTTCTTCTTTTGTCCAACAAGGATCTACATTACGAATATCACATTTCATATAATCTTGATACACTGCTTCTTTATCCCATGGAATACCACTGTCAGGACGCATTTGTTCATTATGTAATCCTAAAGCATGACCAAATTCATGAAGTACAGTTCTTGAATATTCTTCATCTTTTGTATCTAATGTAAACCAACCATAATTCATTGTGGCGTCATTTTGGCTTAAATTAGGGTTAAGACAATCTGTTCCTACATATGACCAAGAACCTTTGTGTTTAAATGATATTCGAATTTCTGCATTTCCATCTTGAATAAAGTCAAAATGAATATTAGCGTGTTTAGTCCATTCCATTGCATGTTCTTTCACTTTTTGTTGAATTTCAGGATGGCCATCTAAAAATTTTATTTTTAAGGTTCTTCCTGGACTCCAAAATTTTAATTTTTCCCCAACGACTTGTGGAGTGATTGGTTCGTTATTAGTAATATTAAGGAATTTTAAAGCATGAAATGGAGAGTTTGCAGGGTTTTCTTCTATGGCTTTTTCCATAGTTTTTTCCCTTTCATCATCACGTAATCTTTTGTTAATACATACTTTAGGGAAATCTGACATAATTTACATTCACCTTTCTTTAAAAAAATATATGGATTACAATTGAATAATCTCTATATATTCTTTGTTGCAAAAAAATATATATATCTAGAAATTTAAGGGAAATATATTCAAGCTTTATCAACAACTATTTTATAGATCCGCAATAAAACTTTTTTCAAAACTTCGCGACTTTTTTACAAACCAACAAATAGACCAGAAGGCGTAACGCATCTCATATTCATGATGTGGCGTTACTGTTACCACCCATAAATATGAAAACTATTTTTCAAATGAAGTCTATTGATGCCTAGGATTCTGTTTTATAGGAAGCGTTTTTATGGGATGGGGAAAATATATAGAAACGTGGTTCAAGTCAAAGAAAAGGCACTCCTAGGAATGCCTTTTCTTTGACTATTTACATGTACGAACGCTTTTAAAATTATTGGATATAAATTGATGTACGCATTGTATTAAATGGTGCATTTATAGATGTCTTTTGGTACTCAAACGTTCCTTGTTGGTGTCCAGAAGCATCCCATTTATAATACCAACCAACGATCGGTCTGCCGCCAATTATAGTGGATCCAATACTTTTTACATTAGAACCATTCATTTTAGCAAATGGATTTTGGCCATATCCCATTTCTTTCGTGGTAATATATAAGTATTTTCCTCCGTGATTACGTGATGTGCTAAAGCTGTTCTGATTAATTGTTTCTACTCCTCCAAGTTCAGACTCTACTTGTACGACGTTTAGCGAAGTAAGTGGTGCTGCTGGTCCAGCAGAAGCCTCTGTTGCCATTCCTAATCCGACGAATGCTGTGATCGCTAACGATGAAATCCCTAGTGCTGCTTTTTTAAACATAAAAAACATCCCCTTCCATCTATTGTTTTCACTTACATTGCCAATATAATCCTCATAACCTTATATGTAAATAGATCACAACTGCAGAAAAAACAGAAAGAATATTCTGATTTATAAACACTGAAAATTTACTTTCAACAACTTGAATAAAGCATAAAACAATAATTCAAAGAGCTGCACGAGCAATCTTTGGTCATTTACCGCTGATTCGACCAGCTGATCTGCGAGGCTTGTCAGAAATCCAGATTCTAGCCAAACCTATTATGTAAAAATGATGATGCACGTACCATCCTACTATAGGTCAATGCCGGCCTCTTCATCGAAATCATCCCGAAATCTGCATTTGAGCTGGCGTCCGATCTACAAGGAAATCGACAGTCCTTCTCTCCAGACCAGGATCCAGGAAATTTTGAGCAAGGATCGTTACTTGTCCTCATTGTCTAGAAAGTTCCTGGAAGTTTTCGGTAAGGAATAATAAAAGTAAGGAGTGAATTTTGTATTATAACCATAGGGATACGTGTAACTTTGAAATAAAGATTGATAGAAAAGTGCTTAAAGCCTTATATCCCTTTGATTTAACAAATATTTTTTGTAAATAATATGTTTGTTAAAAACTTAATTAAAGTGGACTTTTATGCCACAGGATCGAAAAGCAGAAGTTCAAAACGATACATACGAAAGAAAAGAGATTATGCCAGATAATTCACAATCTCTACCGCGTCACATGCAAAAAGAGCTGCCGCACGAACTTTCTGTAAATCCTCTGTTTGCCGCGAAGGAGAATTCGCCGTTCCACGCTTTCATATGTCTGATGAAGGCATGTTACCAGAAACAGCTTATCAAATCGTCCATGATGAAATTGCTCTTGATGGCAACGCCCGCTTGAATCTTGCAACATTCGTTAGCACATGGATGGAGCCTGCCGCAGAGCAATTATATGCAAAATCAAACATGATTGACAAGGACGAATATCCACAGACAGCTGAAATTGAGGAGCGGTTTGTCCATATTTTAGCCAATCTCTGGCATTCGCCCAGCACTTTTACGACTATGGGCGTTTCAACAACTGGATCGTCAGAAGCATGTATGCTCGGTGGGCTTGCTTTAAAGCGACGCTGGCAAAATGCATGTAAAAGCGAAGGGAAGCCGGTGGATCGTCCCAATATTGTGTTTAGTTCTGCTGTTCAGGTCGTTTGGGAAAAATACGCGAATTATTGGGAGGTTGAACCACGCTATGTGAAGGTTAGCCCTGAACATCCTCAATTGGATCCTCAGGGGGTCCTCGCAGCCGTAGATGAAAATACGATTGGTTTAGTACCGATTCTCGGTGAAACTTATACTGGTCTTTACGAACCGGTTGCCGCAATTGCGAAAGCGTTAGATGATTTACAGGCGAAGACTGGTCTTGACATTCCTATGCATGTGTATGCAGCTTCGGAAGGATTTATAGCACCGTTTCTTCAATCAGATTTAGTCTGGGATTTTCAATCACTAAGGGTGAAGTCCATCAATATGACATAAAATAAGTTTTAAAAACAAAGATAAATAATAAAAAAGTTACTCTTTTTATATAACATAATTATGAAAGAGTAACTTTTTTTATTAAAATATTTTTAGTTTAATTCAATCGTTGTATAGTTTTTTATCTTTGTTTCACAGGATATTTTTTAAAAAATTCTTCCCTTTTCTCTTTTTTCATAATCAAATTATTCAAAATATCGTCTTCCCACAGCTTCTTATTTTTAACATACTCGTCTAATGAATGAGGTAATTCTTTAATTAATTCCTCTCTAGAAATTGAAAAAGAGTAATACTTCTCTGATTCTAATTCTAGAGTAACTCTTTGAACGTTTTTAACAAGTATAAAGATTGCTGTGGCATTATATAAAAAGTTATTTTCTATATTATTATCATTTAACCAATACGTATTTAGCTCATCTTTGTTCAAGTTTTCTCTATCTGTTTTTATTCCATATACGACTTTTATTGATTGATCAGATAGTTCAATTTCTTTGTATGTAGAACCACCAGGTAAAGAATTTACAATAGAACTTATAGCAGAATTATTACCCACTAGTGTTTCCTTGTATTTTTGTAGATCTTCAACCTTTGCTTCATTTATTGTTTTTATTTTCTCTTTTTGACTACATCCCGTAGTTAGAACGAAGATACACGAAATAATAGCTAAAGTCCTTTTCATCCTCTGCACCCTTCCTTCCAATGCTAACTTTATCGAATAACAAAATCAGTATTTGAGGAAATATCCTCCTTTAAAACTTTTTCTAAATGATTTTGCTTCACTTTGAATATACCATTATTTGCAAAAATATATTTTTCATTTTGCATGTTAATAAATCCATAAATCGTATTTAAATGTAATTCTAATATTTTTTCATTTTGATATGTTTGACGATTATATATCTCTAGAAATGATTCATTAGGTGTCCCAGTAATAACATATATTTTTTCCTTATCCACCTGAATAAATTTAGGTGGATACTTCGTAGGAATTTTCGAATTAATTTCTAAGTTAGGTAAATTAAAACAATATATAAATTTAACCTCTTTATTTTTCTTACTTTTAACTTTTATATTATCTAATATTTCTCTAGGTAAAATCCATAATTCCCCTTCTTCTATTGTCGCATTAAGATCATACCCCTGTTCTAGAATCTCTTTCTGTTTTAATGTCTCTCCATTTTCTAAGGAGTATAGTATTGTCTTATTTGTCCTCATCAATATATAAATCTTATCTGAGTCCTCATCTAATATTAGTCTCTCTGGATCCCCTTCCAACTTCCATGCTTTTAACGGTTTATCTAAATTTTTCAAGTTGAATTTTTTTAAGTACACGCTATTGTCATCTGCATAAACTAAAGCATAAAGATACTCCTTATTGAAGATAACTTCATGTACTCTTTCTTTTAATAATCCCAAATTTTGAATATCAGATGGATTTTGTAAATATACTTGATATCCATATGGTACCATCTGTTGTGTAACGACAACTGTTTTTTTTTCTTTCTGATTATAATAGGAAGTAGAATAAGGGTCTCTCTCTTGTTTAATTTGAAGAACCTTTGTGAATTTTTCTTGATTAAAATTAAATACTTTAATGACTTGTTTTTGGCTATCTTCTGATAAATATGCTATAGAATTACCAGAGTTTTTTTCAATACTTAAGCCTACAGTATTCTTAGTTTCAGTAAAGAAAAAATATGTGAGGATTGCCCCTGATAATAGACATGCTAAAGCTAGAAATATTATTTTCTTTTTCATGATGCATTCCCTCTGATAATTTCTATTATACTAGTCGAAGAGGCTTTCATTATTGGTCTAAAACTAGAAATAAAACTTACAAAGATTATTAAGATAAAGCTAATAACGACTTGCTTTATATCCATTGTAACATTGAATTGAAAATTAGAAAGATTGGACTGATTCATAAAATAGCTTATTACCTTTATTAGTATAAAACTTAAGCTTGTCGATAACACAAAGGAAATTAGTGAAATATACAATACCTCAACAGCAAACAATTTGATTAAGTGATTACGCTCATATCCAACGGCCCTCATAATACCTATCTCCTTATATCTACCTCTGAGTGATTGACTTATAATTGAGGCAATGCTTATCCCAGAAAATACTAATAACAAAGCAATAACAATTCCTCCTATAGCAATGATAATTTTAGCAACCATAGGAATCGATTGTGATGATTTTAAAGAATAATTTGTATCATATCCCATATCTTCAATTTTTTTAGCTACTTTTGTAATATCTTCAACATCCTTGACAATAACCGTTCCAAATTCATAGGTAAGATTTTTACGATAATCCTCTAAAGAAAGCCCCACAAACTCTGCATTAAGGCTCTCTACATAGTCAATTGTTGCTAATGATATATCTTCTGGAAAACTATTTATATAAAATTGATTATATAATGTTGAAATTTTGGCATCCTTAAGTTTTCTAATTCCCTCTCCTTCTTTTACTTTTATAGTATAGTTAACCTTAACGCTATCTCCTTCTTTAATTTTTGTTGTTAATCCAGAATTAAGAATAATTTCATCTTCTTTAATTACATCTTTCTTTCCAGAGGTAAAAAAATGGACCGCCTTATTATCAACTCCTATTAAATTTGTAGTTATTTTATCTTGATCATGTTCTAATCCTACAAAAGACTGTACTTTAGGAAAGGTCGATGCTACCCCTTCAATTCTTTTTATGTTCTCAAAACTATGAATATCCATAGTTTTGTCCGGTGTTGCTATAACCTCAATAAATTTTAAGCTATCATTTTTAATAACGGTATTGTTCATACTATCGGTTATACTAGTAAAGAACCCTGTTACCATATTAAACACAATAATAGCAAGCGTTATAATAATAATAGGAGATAATGTTTTAAAGCCATTCCTAAGAAAGTTATTTTTACCTAACTTAAGGTAATCACTTAATCTCATAATTTAAAATAACCTCCTCTAATACACCTTTTTTCATCACATAATAATGATCAGTATAATCCTTAAAAACAGGATTATGAGTCACTATAACTAATCCTACCCCTGAATTTGTTAGCTTTTTAAATAATTCTATTATTTTAATTTCATTTTCCTCATCGACATTACCCGTTGGTTCATCCGCTAATAATAATTTTGGGTTTGCAGCTAGAGAACGCGCAATAGACACCCTCTGTTTTTCTCCGCCTGATAATGAGCTAGGCATATGTGTAGTACGATGAGATAACCCTACTAATTCTAATAATTCTCTTGCTTTTTTTTCTCGAGATTCTTTACTAATTTCTTTATGAATTAATAATGGGAGAGTCACATTTTCTAAAGCATTAAGATTAGGGAATAAATTAAAATCCTGAAATACAAACCCAACTGTTTTTGCTCTTAACTTGGATTTTTCTTTTTCTTTTAGCTTATTAGTTAGTTGTGAATTAAGATAAATTTCTCCTTTTGTAGGTCTATCAAGTAAACCTAAAAGATTAAGTAATGTACTCTTCCCGGAACCTGATGGCCCCATAATAACGTTCATTTGACCAGGATTTACAGTGAAATTTATATTTTTTAAAATTTGAAGGTTCTCTGTTTTGGTAGAAAAACTCTTTTCAACATCCTTCAATTGGAGTAACGGTTCTTTATGCATTATGCTTAGCCTCCGAAAGTATTTGATTAACATTCATTAAAAAATAAGTCGAGTAAACATCAGCAAATTTATTTTGTGTACTTAAAGAATAACCAGACTGTTTAAATAAGCGTGTTATTTTAGAAGCAGTTTTATTTTTATCATATGGAATTTCTAAAATTTCTTGTAACATTGTTTTATAATATATTAAGTAAGCTCCAATCTCCGAATTCTCATCTGCATCTACTACTTCTATAAATTCTTTAGTTTTTATGAGCTTGTCCTGATAAAGTTCTGTACTTGCTATCGTTTCCAGGAATACCAATGTGGAAATTTCTCCATTTTTTCCGAAATAACTCTTTTCTTTTTCAATTATACTATTGAGAATTTCAGTTGTATTATTAGGTAGCATGTTTACAGAAATTTTCTCATCTAAATTAATTAGAGATTTCACATAGAAACTCCAACTCATTACATTGTTACGATTAATTGGTAGTTTAATTTTCTGTTTCAACATTTCTATGAGCTCTTTTTTTTGTGAATCATCTGGAGTTGAATCTGCTAATTTATAGAGAGTGACATAACTATATACTTCAAAAGGATCTTGCTTCATAAGTTCTTTCATATTTAAATTTTTAATAGTATTAAGTATTTTTACATCGTGATTACTAGAATTCGCTACTGTAAATTCTTCTGAAATCCTACCTACTAAAGACGGGCTTAGCGGGTTATTGTATGTACTAAAAGTAGGAAGCATTCCATCATCATACATATACGTAGAAAAATCTTTCAACAAAATTTCTTTTTCTTTCTCATTTATGTCGGTATTTAAATTTTTCAGTATATTATTCTTTATATATTCACTTTGTATATCTGATAAACCAAATTGATATTTTTTAATTTTATCTTTAATAGAAGTAATTATTGAATTATCTAATTGAATATACTTTTTATTATAAAGTTCTACTAGACTGTTTAGAGACATAAAATCATGGATTTGATAAGTTTGTTGATTCACAAGACTTTCTACTTCTTTTATATCTATTTCAACATTTGTCTTAGCACCTAAAATTTCATCAATTTTTGTGATAGTGTTAATAATGGTTAGATCTTTCAACGGTATTTGCTTAATCCATAATTTTATTTGGTTTGTATCGATTTCATCCAATTTTTTGTACACATTTGCTAAATATATCATCATATATGTTTGCTGAAGTTTTACCTCAATATATTCAGGTTTATCTTTATAAGGCTTGAATTCCTCTGAAATAAAATATCCATTATCTATATACGTACTATTTAATAAGTCTATAACATGTTTTTCTATTCCTGAAAACTTTGTTTGTTCTGTTTCACCTATGCACAGTTCTAACGATTTTTGTGCTCTATATACTCTTTCAATTCCAGTAAAAATAAGATTTTCTGTCTCTGCGGAAAAATCCACCTTTTCAGTCACCTGTTTTAGATGTTTACAATAATTTCTCCCAGGTGATTCACCTAATAGGTATACTGTTTGGTAAGCATAATAAGTTATATACTCATCCTTTGAACCTTCTACTGCATTAACAGGGTTAAAAAGTGTCTCATCCCCCCAACTTCTCTTTAATACATTTGCACTTTCCTTTTTCTGCCTTTCTAGTTCTTTAATGAGATTGGTATTTAATTTTAAATGTTCTCCTTTTTCATTCGAATTAATATATATATATATGGTGAAAAAAGCTACCAATATTAGTAGTACAGGAAGAATAACGCTGAATTTATAACGCATCTTTCTACCTCAATTCGTATATTATAATAGGTAAAGAAAGTGAATGTATGGTATCATTCACTTTCTTGTGGTCACAGTTATTTCAATAGGTTACTTTAATACAGTCTAAAAATAGAAGAAGATGCCGAGCGTTTTACACCTTTTGCTAAGAATGAAGCAGTGTTATCCCCACCACCGCTTATTGGAACACCTGAGATATTGTAGGATCCCGCATAATCAGAAATCCACGTGTTTGTGTTTGTCCAAGTTCCAGTCAAAGTATTTCCATTAGATGTACCACCACTAACACCGCCAATAGATACACCTAATCCATTTGCTTTTATTGCCCACGCTGTCTTTACCCAATCTGCATTTGGTGGATTTTTTCCAATAAATTTAGCACTTACTTGATATGATTGTTTCTGATTAAATGCTGTAGCGCTCATCCAAATATTAGATTGAATACTATTCCCAGGTAGTTGAGGAATATTTTCTGTTACACTATCTGAATATGCACTTGCAGAGTTAGCTCCCCCAAAAGAAATTGCCCCAGCTACTGCTAATGTACTAATAAATGCTACAACCTTTTTTTTAATTTTCATATCTGTTCCTCCCTTTATTTATAAAATGTAAAATACTGTAACCAAATCCAGACTAACATAATAATTTTTATTTCTATATTTTTCAAATTTTAAAAATTCTCAGATTTAATTTTATCAATACGAAAAAATATGTATTCTCCCTCAAATATTATGGTATATATTGTCAAAATAAATAAAAAAATGACTATAAAAGTAAAAATTAGTCTGTTGAATTATGGGGTATAATGTAATAAAAAATTTTCATTGTAGTATGCTGCAGAAATTTGAATGATTATTTATTATCAAAATCTCCTTAGACTTGATGTTTGTGTTGCAATGGAACTTTTTACGTAACAAGTATTAACAAACTTTCATTTCAAGGCTTATTTCTTATGTTATTGGCCATAAAAGTATAGGTATTGAGCTAAACTTTTATATTTTCACTTATTTAAGCATGTATAAAATCCATCGTTCTTTCGCTAAAATTCTATTTAATTTAAGAGAATTTCACTACACTAGCGACCAGTATGATGTTGCCTAGTTTAGGATTCTAGAAACTCTAACTTTTTTAATTTGACTATTTTTTGCGAATATTATTTTTCCGCTTTATAAAAAATTTTCTCTTTAATCTCATAAAAATCTGGTTGTTTTTCATTCTCTCCATAATACGTAAATATGTATCTTTTTTTAGCTTTTTTCAGCATATCAAGCATTAAATAGAGTTAAGAATAAAAAAATTCAAGATCATCAGAATTGGATGATCAGAAATTACTCCTTAACCTTTGCAGCAGTTACATTACGAATTTGGCTGCACTTATTTGTATTACTATTTGGATTAGAGCCGTTTCAACTTAGTTACGCTATTATTACTTGGTTAGCGTGGGTACCGAATCCATCCGCCATAACTTATTGATGCTCAATTTATAGTCTCTGTTTCCTCTTTTCCTCAACAGTTTGAGCTTTTTAGATAAAATTTATGATTTTATTAATATTTCATTTTGTCATTTCAGATTCTTTATCGATGAATCCTAATTCCATAACGGATAGTTACTTCTTTACCCTCATTCAATACTGTCAAATCTGTACATTGTTTCATACCACAATTAGGCCATCCAATTCCTGTATATTAAGGTTAGGGAACTTTTTCACTTTTAAGAAAGAGAAAGAGAAAAATAAAACTAAATATATACAAAAAATACGGTGATTTTCTTTAAAAAGATTTCTATATTTCTTTGGTAAAGTATCGCTCCTTTCTTAAAAAACTGAACATTATTACATCAAAAAGGTTCTTTACCAAAACATGTAGAATTAGCACATATGCAAGTATTGATAAATGAAGAGGTGATTGTGTTGAAGTATTTAACAAAATCAAAAAACTCATTAAAAGGTCTGAGGGGATATTTGGAATCCTATCCGTTAACTTCATTTTTTGTAATGGCATATTTATTCTCATGGGTTGTATTAATTCCATTTATCTTATCCCAATGGGGTATTTTCCCTAAAACAAAGACATTTGATATTTTCTTTTTTGCCAATGCATTTGTAGGCCCTATGTTAGCAGCGTATATCATGTTTCGAACCCTTGAAGGCAAAGAGTCATGGAAAAAAGTTAGAAAAAGCATCCTATCTACTAAAGTCGGTTTGAAGTGGTACTTGTTTACCCTCATCGTTATCCCCGCTGCAATGTTTCTAGGTATGGTGATATTAAATGGAGAGATACCTACTTTCCGTGACCTTAATTTTGAATTTTTTATAACCTATCTCATCTCTTTTGTAGCAATTTTCTTTCTCGGTGGACCTTTACCGGAGGAAATTGGATGGCGTGGTTTCGCTCTGCCTAGATTACAATCAAAATTTGGACCGTTAAAAGCTACATTACTACTTAGTGTTTTGTGGACTTTTTGGCATCTTCCACATTTCTTAACGGCTGCACAAAGGGGTGGACCGGGTTCTGACCTTTCTCTCCTATATATTCACTTGCCAATTTTTATTTTATTGTGTTTGCCGATCTCAATCATTCTCACTTGGATTTATAACTGTAATCACGGTAACTTATTTATTGTCATGCTAGTTCATGCAAGTGTAAATACGTTTAGCTTGGTACAAACTCATTCCACCAACGCTGTTTTAAAGAATACAGATACATTTGTAGTGATAGGGCTGGGGTTTATTGCTTTGCTTATTCTTATTTTCACACGAGGCAACCTGGGATATAAACAAACTTCTAATAGAGTAAAGTTCAGTAACAATGAAAATATAAGTAAATAGAAAATAGATCCCTATAATAATAGGTTGATAGCAATGCTATCAAATTAAGAATTATATTCTTCCTCAAAACGAAAAAACGTCACACTTTATTGAAAGTGAAATAGAATTGTAAGTAAATAAATTCTACCGATATTTGTTAGCATATACCTTGAATTAATTAGCTAAAGAAATAGGATTTGTTCAGTAGGAAAAGAATTTATAGATAAAGAATATAACTATATTGAATATAATGACGTGATTTTAACTTTAAGGAGGCGATGTCGATGAGAAAATATTTTTATTTGATTGGGCAAAAAAATAAGAGGATAACGTTTCACTAGCCCATAAACTAGGTGGTCCCTCTTCAATATTAGAAGGAGAGTATCAAATTGAAGAAAATTTATTTAAAGCCTATTGACAAAAGTAATTGGGAAGAAGCAATTAGACTGTCTGTTAAAGAAGAACAGCAAACATTTATTGCATCCAACCTCTATTCTATCGCAGAAGTTCAATTTTTAGATCATTTCTATGCAAAAGGTATTTATCTTGATGAAAAAATGATAGGATTTACTATGTTTGGGATTGATCCTGATGATAATAATTATTGGATTTATAGACTTATGATTGATGAAAGATTTCAAGGGAAAGGTATAGGTAAACAAGCTATATATCTGGTTATTGATGAGATACGACGAAATAATCAAACAAATATTTCTTTAATTATGATTGGATATGCTCCTGAAAACCTTACAGCTAAATTTGTATATAAAAAAGCAGGATTTATAGAGACTGAATTTTCACCTTGGGGTGAACAATTAGCTAAGTATTCTTTATGAGCACTTGAATTCTCAACGTTGACTTTTGGGCTTATAAAAAAACAGTTCAATAGTATAACAATGTAGATAGGAAATGATTTATGCTATATTTTACCTCGTAACATCCTAAAACATGCAATAGATAAAAAAGGACGACGCTGAATACGTCGTCTTTTTTATAAAGAGTAAAGTGATTTCTCAAGTTTTTCTTATTACATCAAAGCCAATTATCTCTTAGTTTATATTCAAGTAAAGCTTACACTGTTTTCCATAATGATAAAGCATAAATCCAGTTTGGATCCCCATGCCCTTGATGATTCTGGACTGCTTCATACACTTTTCCCTCGTGTAGAACTTTATCTCCCTTTTTATATGCTTTCTTTGCATCCCATGCTTCATATGGAGCGTTTTCAGTTTTTGTAGTAACTGTGAAAGTATCACTCTGTATAGATTCATTTCCAGCTACATCAACAGCTTTCACTACATATTTATAAATAGTATTAGCAACTAAGTTTTTATCCAAATAAGAAGTCGTAGTGGATGTTGCAATCTTTTTCATTGATCCTTCTGTTTCTCTATAAATATCGTAATGGTCTACACCAATATTATCGTCAGATGGACTCCACATTAAATCTACACTTGACGCTGTTGTTCCCATACTATGTAATCCTTTTGGTTGTGTTGGTGCTTCTGTATCAGGAGCCTCAACAGTCGTTTCCACTGTAAACGCTTCACTTTCTTTTGATACATTTCCAGCTGTGTCAATTGCTTTTACAGTATAAGTGTATTCCATACTTGGTTGTAATTTTTTATTAATAAAATGAGTGCCTGGTACGGTATCAATCATCTCTCCATTACGGAATACTTGATATCCTTTTACCCCTACATTATCTGTAGAAGCGTTCCATGTTAGCTCAATACTATTTGCTGTTACTTTTTGAGCTTGAAGACCATTTGGAATACTTGGTGCCTCTGTGTCTGGTTTCACATTATTAATAAGATTCACGTCAATAACATTATAGAACGCATTCACAGTATCCGCTACATCCCATACAGCTAAAATCACATGGTATCCACTACGATCAGTGGGTACATTGATTTTGTGCGCTACATTATTTGAGGCCGCAGAACCATCATGTTGTACAGTACCAATTGGCTCAAAGTCTGCTCTTGTTAACGCTTTATTTGGATCCCATCCTTTTTTTGTAATGTAATAATGCCACTTGCTTGTTAAGTGTGGCGCTGTAAACTTCCAAGTAAATGTATTTTCCCCGCCATTAATTGTATTTTTAAACCAACGATCTATTGTTTGTTGATCTAAAATACCACCAAATTTGCCGCCTGCAGAAGCAATTTGTCCATCAACTGGGCCGGCTTGCGGAAATCCCTTTGGAGCTTCTAAACTTTGTGGTTCGTACATAATGCTTCCGCAGTTTACATTCAGCGCGCCGTAAGTTTGGCTACATAAAGCGGAACGGCTACCAGGTTTTTCAACAAATCCGTGCGCGTATGCATTTTGAGGAATAAGAGTAGTGCCAATAATTCCAGCTGCTAATGCAACAGCTCCTAGACTGTTTTTGTTCATTTTTAAGTTTTTTAGGTGTTTAATCATTTGCTTATTCCTGTCCCCTTCTTGTTATGCTTTGTAGTGTGATGTGGGCTTTGATGTAAAAGTATAACAAGAGAGTAAATCGTTTCGGGTATGCGTAAGTTACGCAGGAACTATAGTGAATATGTATCCTACCCTGTATGTGAAATATTTCACTTGACTGATATATCATGACACAGAAACTACCTATATATGTGCAGAAGTTGTGCAGAAATATTTAACTTTTTATTAATATATAACAATCAATACAAAAATCGAGATTCAAAAAGTAATATTTATATAGCAAACTGATAAAGTGAATCGGAGACATATAATCGAGATAAATCTTCGGCAAATAATGACAACTATTGTTTTTATGCATATTCATAAAAAACAAAATCACTAAATTCACTATACTTAAAACCATCTTTGCAATAATTTTTTGATATTCTGATGTTGATAGTGCTAGTTTATAAATAGAGTTAGCTCTAATACAGCCTGTACCAGAGCCAAACTATTTACTTTATATGATTATTTCACTTTTAACAGGGAAAGATTTCAATCCATATACAGAACTAACACTTGAGATAGGAGCGGGAAGATTATGGTCAATAAACGAAAATGATTTATATTTTTTCATTAATTCCGTCAATACAATTTTAGCTTCTAATCTAGCTAGGGGAGCACCTAAGCAAAAGTGGATTCCATGACCAAATGCAAGATGAGGATTTCGACTACGATGTATGTTAAAACTATCGGCATCTTTAAAATGAAGAGAGTCTCGATTAGCTGATCCAATCCAACCTGAGATAATTTGATCTACTTGTAGAGTTTTGTCTCTTATTTGAATCTCTTTTTTTACTTTGCGTACAATTCTTTGAGCTGGTGAACGATACCGCAATACTTCTTCAATTGCTTTTGGAACAAGGGATACATCCTGTTGTATTTGCTTGTAAACATCTGGATTTTCTATCAAACAATATAATAAGTTTCCAAGCAAGTTAGTTGTTGTTTCATTTCCTGCTACCAATAGTAATTTACAAAATGATACTACTTCCTTGCCCGAAATGTTTTTGTCTGCTTCACTTTGAACTAATAAAGAAATAATGTCATTTGAATCCTTTTTGGATTTTCCTCGATTGAGTTGTATGATTTCTTCAAAAAATTCCTCTAATTCATTTTCTGCTTGTAAACGTATATGAAAAAATTCTTTCAAATAATCCGGATCATCATGGTTGGGTGAACTTACTATAATATCCGACCACTTTTTGAATCTGTCCATATCATTAACAGAAACACCTAACATTTCAGCAATTACTATCACCGGTAAAGGATAAAATAACTCTTGGACAATATCAAAATTATCACGATTAGATAATTGAATAAGAATATCATTTGTGATTTGCTGAATTCTCGGCTCCCATACCTTTAATGCTTTAGGAGTGAACGAACGATTTACAATAGACCGGATTTGTGTATGTTTTGGCGGATCCATCCCAAGGATACTTTGTGGAAAGGGAGATTTTTTCTTCTCCGGCATAATGTTAGAAAAAAACTCTTTATCCTCTAAGACTCTTTTTACATCTTCGTACAAAAAAACATTCCACATGTCAGCCTGAGAATTAAAATAAATGGGTTCTTTTTCTCGCATCTCTTTATACCATTCAAATGGTTCATATGGGTCTCCTAAAGCCTGTTTTCCTAACAGCTTATTTGTAGGAATCATAAAGATTGATTGATAAGGTGTTTTCATATATAACAATCTCCCCTCAAAAAAATAATTTTCATTATACCGAATTACATTCACCGAATATCATTCGATGTAATGAAAATTATACAACAATAACCAAAATTTTCAAAATACTTTTTCACTTTCCAGATATCAGTTAATATATAGTTAAGGGGGAATAAGGATTGCATAACAAAAATTTAACCAAAAGAAAGCAACAAGCTCTACAAACACAGAACAATATATTTCTTGTATTTTTAAATTTAACGAAAAAAAAAGAAATTGAAAATATAACTATTGAAGATATTTGTAAAAAGGCAAATATATCTGTTGGCACTTTTTATCATCATTTTTCTTCCAAAGAAGATATTTATCAAAAGTTATTTCAACAAATTGAAGAAAACCTACATGTAGAATTGAAAAGTATAACTCAACATACGACAATACAAAAAACTGTTTTGACTTTCTTCCAATGCATAGCTAAATATACTACTAAATTAGAGTTACATATAAATCTCCTTAACGATTTCAACAAAAAAATATTTGCATATGAACCTTCATTAATTTACAAAACTCTAAATGATCTTGTTAATAAAGGAAGATTTGAAAAAGAATTAACAAATGATATGAGTGTAGAAGACATAACAACGTATCTTTTTACAGTTGCTAGAGGGATAATATTAGACTGGTGTCTTTTAGGTGGCAAGTACTCATTAGAGCAGCGAATGAATACTTATATGAAATTAACCTTGAAATCCTTAAAACCCTAAATTTTAATCAAACGCTACGCTTTCTTGTCCCAATTTGTGCGTCTAGTTAAATTTTATCATTTGGAGTTATTTGAACATCGGAATCAAAAGAAAAAGTATAACTCTTCTTTATATTACGAGAAAGAAGAGTTATACTTTTTCTTTCTTATAATAGAATATATTAAGCCAAAATCATTTTCTTATTTTTCCCTCTCCGTTTAAATCGTAACATATTTTAGATAATGATATCATTGGATTAAAGTGATTATTACTTGAAAAATTAATAAATGACTTTTGAAATGATAGGCCTAATATTTTATTGTATCGTTCCTAATAATCCCATAATTTCTTCTGCTTTTTGATTTTCGATGCTATAGTAGATTTCTAATCCTTAACGATTTCCTCTTAGAACTTTCCCTCTCATTTTAGATAAGAGATGGGAAACTGTTGATTGTGGAATATTTAAAATTTCGGTCATTTGGGTTACATTTAGTGTTTTATGTTTTGAAAGCCCACTGATCAGTTTCAAACGCATTGGGTGTGCCATAACTTTTAAAAGCTCTACATCCTCTTCTAAAATTGAGTTTTCTACGTGCTGATTCGTAAATCTCGTCATAGTATCCTCTCTCCCTTATTTGTTTTCTTCTAATGTAGTGTAACTTCTATATTACATAACATCATAATGTCCAAATGTTTATTATAAACAAGAATGAATCTATCTTTGTATCAAAATTATCATTTAAAAACATTCAAATTTTCACAGAAAAACAAGGTCTTCTTATTCCTCTTGAAAAAGAACTCCAATTAAGACAATTCCCTCTATCTAACGAAAACGTTTCTGTTTTTATTATTACCTTGTGACAGAGACCATAAAAAAATAGGAGGTGCCTATCGTGACAGACTCCTCCTAAAAAACAAACGTTATATACATATTGAAAATAAATTTATTTTACGATTAATGAATATTCACCATTATTATCATCAAATTTATACACATTCAAATAATATTTCCCTGGTTTCGCTACGACTTTCCCCTTTATAGCATTTCCTTCATCCTCACCACAAGCTACGTAATTTTGCATATCTGATTCATGATAAAGTACCCATGTCATCCCAATGTTTTGTTCATTTACCACAGAAATATCTACTTCTTTTGGAACTGTAACATTAAACGTATAAACATCTGTTTGATCCGGAGCAATCAGATTTCCTTTTACAAGCTTATTAAACGGGAGTACCTTCTCCTCTTCATGGGACCCACCTGTTTGTGGATCTTGTTTTACAGTAACTTTTGTTTGTTCTTTACTTTCTTTTCCTCTACTATCTTTTACTATTAGTTCCACAGTATATGTTCCTTTTTCTCCATATACATGGGTAGGATTGGCTTCTGTGCTCGTTGTACCATCTCCAAAGTTCCATAAATAAGAAATAACTTTTCCATTTTCACTTTCTGTACCATCACTATGGAATTGAATCTCTTCATTTACTATCCCGCTATATGGTCCATTCATATTTACTATAGTCGTTGTTTTTTCTTTTTCTTCTGTTGCAACACCATGGAAAACAATATCATATTCAAACTGATTGGCTGCATTCACACGATAGTTAACAAAATAGGCTGTAACTGTTTTATAGCCGCTCCATCCTTTTTGAGACAACTGCTCCAAGGTTTGATTGACTTGTTTACTCATCGTTTTCCAATCTTCAGACTCACCTTTTGATGTACCACCTGTGTACTTGCCTTCCACAGTAAATGTATTAAAGAATTGCGACTCATATTTTGTAATTTTGGCATCTTTTATATTTGCTACATTCACAATTTCGTTTTTCACTTCAGCTAGCGGCTTTGGTGCGTGTTGAATTAAATAATCATTTGTTACTTGCGGTACATTATATTTATCTTGATTATCAATCAACTGCTGCATATACGCTTGATATTCTGCATTCAATTGTATATTGTTGCTCAATGATTCACGATATGAGTCATACTTTTTCACATCGTTTGCACGGATTAAATCTTGAAGCTTATCAAACGTTTCAAATTGATGATTATACAAATATGACTGTAGTGCAAAGGAATACTTATAAAAGTCCCATGATCCATATTTTGAAAACAAAGTTTGTTTTGCTGTATAACGGCTTGCTGGATCAGATGATAAGCCACTTATCATACTTTTACGCGGAACAACATTATTTGTACGTGTAGATCCTGCAAAAAATTCTGCATTCCCTTCTTGGAACCAAGTTAATCGTTCATTTTGATACATTTCTCCGCTTCCAAATAAACCAGGAACCTCATACCTTCCTTGTAAATAATGAGTGAATTCATGACGGAATAACTCTTCTAAACTATAAATACTTTGCTTTGGCGTACGCTCATATGTAAAGAAGGTCCCCTTCTCTTCAATATAAATTCCACCGTTGTTTGTTTCATATCCATATAATTGTCTATTTAATTGATATTCGTCTGGATTATTATAAATTACTATCGTTAGTACATCATCAGCGTTACCCGGTTCTAGTGCTTTATCATTACCAATTACACGGTGATATTGCGCTTTTACTTCTTTGGCTGCCCAATATAATCTCTTAATTTTTTCTTCTGTTACTTTATCTCCCGTCTTGAAGACAATAGATCCGTCATCAAATGTATATGTTTTAGGTAAGTATTGTTGTTTCCCTTCTTCACGTATTTTCTGTAAATCTACTGTATTTCCACTATAATCTTTTCCACCATAGTTTGTTTTAATTTGTTCTACTGCTACAAAATAAGGACCACTTAGACGAGGATACAAGCTCATCGCTTGTGTAATAACTTCTAATCCTTTGCTTTGATTACTATGAAATTTTCCTAAACGTCCTGTATAATAAATGCCATTATTGATTAGCCAACTATTTTCATTTGTTATATTCCCCACGAGAGCAATTCTATTAACCTCATTTATAAAGTTATCAATCTTTCCATACCACATTGTTTCATTAGGTTGCTTATTCGTATCCTGCAAATAAGACTGTATATCATAATCAATTCCTTTTACAATTTCATATACGGCTTGTCCTTTCGCATAATCGCTTTCATACGTAGAAAGATTATCATTATATTGTTTTAAAACATTTACCGCATACTGTACTGTTTCAGTATCACTAGAGGCATTACCAATTAATTTTCCATACGCAGCTACTACTCTATCTTGCTCGGCTGTACCTAATGTAAAGTTTGGATTTTTTGCAAGTGCTTTTAATGCTGGTAAACACTTGTCATGAAAGCCCCGGTCTTTTAAGTAACTTAATTCATTATTATAATATCCCACATAAAAAGCAGAACGTAATATTTCAACAAATGTTTCAATGCCCTTTGAGTCCTCTTTTGTAAACGTCCTTCCTCGTTGTCCTAGTTCATTAATGATAACGTTCATGCGTTCTTTATTCTGATAAAAAGCTTTCGTATCCTGATTGAATTGAAATAAATCAGTAATTTGATTCCAAGAAATTTTTGATAGTGTATCAATGAGTTCGTTATCAGGCATTTTATTCAATTCTGCCAGAGTGTAGCTTTGCTTCAATTGAATTTCATCACGTTTCATAGCCAGAGTAGGACGTTGTGAAAAATCTCCTACTTTTAAACGCTCTTCAAAAGTCAAAGTTTCGTCCGCTTTTGTAGCATGTACAATTTCATCTTTGGAAGTTTCTGTCCCCATTGGTTTCATCTGTAAGATATTATAGGGTGCTGTTTCTTCTGCTGATACTTGTGTTTGAATACTTCCAAATGATAATGCCACCGTACCAATCCCGATCATCATTTGAGTAAATTTTAAATTCTTATTCATTATATTTCCTCCATTTATATATTCCACCCAAAAATATAACATTTTATATTAATAAATCATTATAATATGTATTATTTCATATTTAATTACATGAATTTCCTTATAAAATGATATTAAGTGAAATATTATAGAATTTCTTTCTTTTTTTCATCCTTGCTCATGAATTGGGTATATCTTTTGTTTAAAATTTACGGGTTCGTCGCAAGAAACCTGCTAAAAAAAGAATTGCTGCAATAAAATTTATGCATATAATCAAAAAAGGACAAACTATCCAAGGTGAATAGTTTGTCCAAAACCATAATCTCGCTAGTTTAACAATATATAATTCGGTTCTGCTAAAAGTCTTTTATTCTCTTTTCAGATCCTACTATTTTTGCATCTGAACTAACCATAGTGAATTAGAATAATGACTTGATACTTGCTAGAACAGTAAGTATTCCTATAACAATTACAAATACATTGCTCATTTTTCCTCTGTATTTTGCTAGTACAGGCACTTTACGAATTGCATACATTGGTAATAGACATAAGATAGCAGCAACTAGCGGACCGCTAAGGGCATCAATGATTCCAAGAATACTTGGATTTGTATAAGCAACATACCAACATGTTAATACAACAAAAGTAAGAATCATTGTCTTAACTGTTTTTTCTCCTATATCTTTCCCACGTTTTTTACCGGACTTGATAATCATGTCACGCATTACCTCATACGCTCCTATATAATGGCCAAGGAAAGACTTTGTAATAGCCACAAATGCAATCATAGGAGCTGCAATAGTGATTACTGGCGAATTAAGCTCATTAGCAAGGTATGATAGGATTGACAAGTTCTGTTCTTTTGCCACCTTAAGATCATCTGGAGTCAAACTTAAAGTACTGCTCCAAACAAAGAACATAACAACAGCGAATGTCATGATATAACAAACTTTTTGTATTTGGGCACATTTGGCATCAGTAGCTTCTATTCCATACGTAGCTCTCTGTTTCATAACAAATGACGAAATCATAGGCGAATGATTAAACGAAAATACGATGATTGGAAGTATCATCCATATCGTTCCTAAATATCCTGTTCCTGTTGAGGCAGTAGAAACACTTGAAAAACTAAACATTGACGTATTCCACTGTGGAATCAAAGATATTGCGATAAAAAGTAGAGAAGCTATAAAAGGATACACTAGCATGCTCATGATCTTTACAGTTATATCTTGACCAAAATTTAGTATAGCGATAAGACCGAGTACTAAGACAAGCGATAAAATGGCCCTTGGAGGCTCCGGCATGTGCAATTGATGCACAATAAAACTACTAGCGGTATTTGTAAGTGCGACCGAGTACATCAGCACGATCGTATAAATGGAGACAAAATATACAATGTTAAAAATGATACTTGCCTTATTTCCAAAATACTCTCTTATAGTACCTGTAATCCCCTCATCAGCAGAGTTCGAAGCGTAAATCATTTTAGCAAGCGCCCTATGTGAATAATACATAATAGGATAGGCAAGTATGGTAATTAACAGCAATGATAATAAACCACCTGAACCTGCATTAATCGGTAAAAAAAGTACCCCTGCTCCAATTGCTGTTCCAAAAAGGCTCAATGCCCAGGTAGTATCCTGTTTATGCCACTTTTTAGGGTCTAGATAATTCTCATTTTTTACTGCAGTATTATCAGCTTGAAATTCTATGTTTTTTGCAGTATTCCCATTCATATAATAATTCCTCCTTGTGTCCTATTCTCAATTCTCTATTTAAGGTATAGGAATATAGACCGTTCTTGAAAAATGAATTGCTTATATAGTGCACCACAACGAATATCCCTCTTCTAAATTAATCAAAATTAAAAAATTAGCGAAGCATCAACCTGAAGGGTTTGTTACCACTTACAAAACATTTTAATTATATAGTAGTATATTTTATTGATAATTGCCCCAACATACAGGCATCCTTAAGCGAACAATAGAGTATAGAATGTTAAATATTTCACAATATAATTGATAGCTGTTTATTAATTGGATTGTTTCTCCCCAAAGATTTTATTTTTAATGGCAATCCCTGTAGGTGTAGCCGCAATTCCACCTAAACCTGTCTCTCTTAATTCGCGAGGCATCTGTCTTCCAACTCTATACATCGCTTCAATAACTTCGTCAGCATTGATGATATTGTTTACGCCAGCTAATGCGATGTCCGCTGCTGCTAAAGCATTTGTCGCTCCAATGGCGTTTCTCTTTACACAAGGAATTTCTACCAAACCAGCGACCGGATCACAAACTAAACCGAGTAAATTTTGTAATGCAGTCGAAAAAGCTTCAGAAGATTGCTGTGGCGTTCCACCCGCAGCTTCTACCGCAGCTGCAGCCGCCATCGCTGAGGCACTTCCTACTTCAGCTTGACATCCTCCGTACGCTCCTGAAATACAAGCGTTGTTTGCGACTATAGTTCCAAATAACGCTGAAGTGAATAGAAAATGAATCATATCTTCATGACTTAACTGCAACGTATCTTTAATGCTAAATAAGACCCCTGGAATTGTCCCACTCGCACCTGCTGTTGGAGTTGCACAAATAGCTCCTAATGCAGCATTTACTTCATTAACACCGATAGCACTTTGGATCGCTAACACCATCAAATCTCCAGAAAGAGCTTTCCTATTTTCTCGATAGTTTTTAATTTTAACAGCATCACCTCCGGTTAAACCGGTTGGAGAAAATACACCGTCACCCTCAATACTTTTATTTATAGCATTTTGCATAGTCGTTAAATTTCGTTCCATTTTACTCCAAACTTCTTCATAAGAAGTTTTAGTTTGTTCGATTTCCTGTTCGATTGCTAATTCATAAATTGGCTTTTGGCTTTTATTAGCTGCATCCACAATTTCTTTTATGGCCATATACATGTTTTTCACTCCTTAATGTAATTAAAGAATAATAAGATTAGCTATATTACTGAAATTTCCTAATTCCTTCTGAGCATTACCAGGCAATAGCGAATCTAAAGCGAATGCATATAAATATTTTGTTTTATCTTCCAAACTATGAAAGTTGTTAATTTCCACATCATATTGTTTAAAGATCCTGCGTAAGACAAATTCAAAGTCAGCTCTTTCTGAAATCGCAATAACAACTGGTAATGGCCCCTGCAGATCTAAGCTAAATCCATCAATTTCAACATGTTTGACTTCAATCAATCCACCACCGACCGAAATACCCATCGTTCTAATACTGCGACTTTTATCCTCTACATATACATCTGCCGTATTTGGATGACCGGCAGGACTATCACCCGATTTTTCAATAAAGGTAATGTCAATTCCTTTAGATTCTGCTATTTTAATAGCATCTGGCACTTTACTGTCATCGGCAGCAAAGCCTAATATACCAGCAATAATTGCAAAATCAGTTCCGTGACCTTTATGGGTTTCAGCGAATGATTCATAATACTTTACTACAACTTTTTTTGGAAGACCTTGAAATAATTTATTAGCAACTGTTCCAATAGCCAATGCACCTGCAGTATGTGAACTTGAAGGACCTATCATAATGGGTCCAATCACATCAAAACAACTTTTGTATTTAATAACCTTTTTTTCTTTAATAGATGCTACATTTATATTCATATAAGCACCCCCATAATTTATTATTTTTAATTGCAGTTGTATCTAAGTTATTAGAATGCTCAATTCAAAATAAGATCCGTTTGATAACGCTTTCTTTCTTGAGTTGAATAAACTTCCCTTCTGATCCACAACCCTCCGTATAGTAATCATATCAGTATGTCCAATTTTAGAAAATTACTGACAAGGTTTGTAGAATTTTCGAACCAAATCGAGGTTTGATTTTTTCTCTAGAGGTAATATATTATTTCTCGACGCCCTCATTATAGCTTGTATATTTATAAGTTTAATCTTTTTATATTTTTAGAAAGATCGAATAGACAGAATTTTGAATGGGTAATAAATTACACTTAGTATGTAGCAATTGTGTCCTTTGTTTGAAGCTGTATTAGTTAGTAGAAAAGCAAAAATAACACAGAGTTCCTTTCATAAACATATTGATTATATTGGAAAATCATTATAAAGATACTAATATTGTCCTTTGTCGGAACATCTTATTTCGGACAAGAAAGCTGTTGCAATAAATAATTCATGCAAATGGAAAGGAACCATTAATGAAATATAAATCCACTTAAGTATATTAATTATATAAAATGTATTAATATTAATTATCAGAAAAGATGAACTTTTTTCTGCAGATCTTAACATAAAGAATATGTTCCAAATAACAATGGAGATTCCTAGTAGAATCCTTTTTATGCTGTTTTTATATGAAAAATCCTCTTCAAAATGCAAATAAAAAAGGGCTATTTTAGCCCTTTTTTATTTATAAATCCTCTATATCATATTCGGTATATCCCTCATATTTTTAAACACAACTATTTCACTAATCGTATGAAAGGCTTCCTAACTATTTTTACGGCACTTCTATGTGATCAATTAATAAGGATCGGATTCATGGCTTTTCTTTACTGCATCTTTTGTTGCTTCATTTGCAGCTAATGACCTTTGACCATATTTTGATTTACTTACTTCGCGGCCAACCATGAATTAATACAACTGGCTTACCTATACCATAATCTTTATAATATAACTTAATTGATGCTTAATTTTCGATTTATTATCATACCCAAAAAAGTAATTATTGGTAGCCTACCAGTTCTAGCTTTAGGAGCTGAAGGTGATAATTTTTGAATTTTATCTGTCCCATAGACAATCTTTCCACCTACTACTATCAATGCAGACTCGATATGCTTGTTTTTTACCTCCAAGACTAGGAGGTTAATAGCAGAAAGTATGGATAAATGTGCATATTGTCTCTTTTTGATGTTACCTTGTATTTCTTTTTCTATAGAGAACCGTGTATTTCCTGCTGTATATAGGAAGACCTTGTTCTCAATTCAATCGGTTAAACATAAGATTTAAGCGATTTTCAAGATAAAACCTCATCATTACCAATATTTTAAAAAACATCTCAAATTCGAGATTATTTGTATGAAAACTGAAATATTAAATCAATAATACATTTAAGTTTTAACAAACTGCTAATATATTATTTCTCAACACAGGAAGTATAGAATTATAAGAAACCAATTGTTAATATATAGATATCTCAATTGCGTTATTTCTTTTTAAAGAGAGTTTGTGTTTTTACACAAGCTCTTTTTTATTGCATTTCAGATATATTCAACAAGGTGAGTCTTTTCCACTTACAGCAATAGAAAATAAAAATTTACTTCTAATACAAAAACTCAATACAATTCACAAATAATCTTTAAAACTCAGATATAACAATGAATAGGCAGTCTGTATCCTGACTGGTAAAACTAAATTATAGAACTATTTCTCTGTAGCAAAATAAAGTAGAGCTATGGTCGGAAAAGCGATTCCTATACATAATGCTAGATTCCATTCTCCTAAGGCATATGCCCATCCTCCAATAAAAGATCCAACAGCACCTCCTAAAAAGAAAATAGCCATAAATAGCCCGTTTAATCGACTACGAATTTCTGGACTTAACGAGAAAATTAAACGTTGGCTAAGCACAAGGTTTGCAGATACTCCCATGTCCAACAGAATTGCAGCAATTACTAAAACAGCTATTCCGATGGGCGAACTACTTTGAATAATAAGTGGTAGTAATAAAGAAATAATAACAACAGTGAGAGCTATCCCAGTGGCGGGTCGTGTCCAACCAAGATCAGCTAGACGACCACCTATTGGAGCGGCTATTGCACCTGTAATTCCGACAAGTGCATATATTGCTATGGCAGTCTGAGAAAAATGAAAAGCAGGACTAGATAATAATAATGGAACAGTAGTCCAGAATAAGCTGAAAGCTCCAAATACACAAGAATGATAAATGGCGCGACGGCGTAAAATTGGAGTAGTTCGTAGCAGTTGCCACATTGAATTAAGTAAGGCTATATAATTTGTTTTTGCCTGTGGTTTCCTAGTAGGGAGTACTTTCGATAATACAAACGCTAAGACAATAATTACAGTAGCAGATAAAGCAAATATTGCACTCCATCCCCACATATCGGATACTAGACTAGATATCGGTCGCGCAAGCATAATACCTAGTAACAGACCACTCATGACATTGCCAACTACGCGACCGCGTGCATTTTCCGATGAAAGATATGATACAAGAGGTACGAGCACTTGCGCTGCGACCGACCCCAGTCCGATAAAGAATGAAGCAATTAACAACAAAGTTGCGCTTTTTACAAAAACCATGGAAATGAGTGCAAATGCACTTAAAAATAACAATATAAGTATCAATTTTTTATTCTCAATAATATCTCCCAAAGGTACAAGAAATAGTAAGCCAACAACATATCCAATTTGAGTTAGCGTTACAATTAATCCAGCGCTACTATTAGAAAGCCCAATTACATTACTAATTACCCCTATTAAAGGCTGTGCATAATAAAGATTAGCCACAATAATACCACATGAAGTTGCTAATAGAATGATTAAACCTGATGAAATATCCTTATCAAATGCTTTATTTTTAAAATTAGACATAACTACTTCCTCCCATACTTTTATTTCAAAATTACTAAATCGCCTTGGCAAGAACTACTGCGATACCATTTTTTATTGTAATAAATTAAGTCTGAACTACATTCTGTTTTTAAAAGATCCAATTTCACCTCTTGTTTATCCCCCTTTTCTAAATGTTTTTTAGCAATTTAATTTTTGAATTTTGGAACCTAAATGTAGCCATACCATTATAAGATGTTAATTAATAAACTGTACGTTCAGTTTATTAATTAATTAAAAATATATACTAAACGTTCAGTTTTGTAAATAGGCTATTTTGTTTTTTATTCATATTAAGTATACTAAACGTATAGTTTATGTTTTTGAAAGGAATGATTAATGTGCAAGGTAAAAGAGGTCGACCACGTAATATCGAAACCCAAAAGGCCATCCTTTCTGCGTCCTATGAGTTATTATTGGAAAGTGGCTTTAAATCAGTCACAGTCGATAAAATTGCAGACCGAGCTAAAGTCAGCAAAGCTACGATTTATAAATGGTGGCCAAATAAGGCTGCTGTGGTAATGGATGGTTTTCTTTCTGCTGCTGCTGCCAGATTGCCTGTACCTGACACAGGTTCAGCGTTGAATGATATTTTAATTCACGCTACAAGTTTAGCCCGTTTTTTGATAAGTCGAGAAGGAACTATTATCAATGAGTTAGTTGGCGAAGGGCAATTTGATTCGAATCTAGCAGAGGAATATCGTGCTCGATATTTCCAGCCACGTCGACTGCAAGCAAAGCAACTTCTGGAGAAGGGAATTAATAGAGGAGAATTAAAAGAAAACCTCGATGTTGAATTAAGCATCGATCTCATTTACGGACCAATTTTTTATCGCTTGCTAGTAACCGGTGAAAAGTTGGATGATTCCTATATACATGACTTGGTTATAAACGCATTCGAAGGGATACGTTTGAAATGATTAACATGCAAAGAAAGGTTTAGTCCCCACTACTGTTTCCTATGCGTACGTAATTTAAATTAAATTAATAAATAAAGTGTTTCATGTTTTAAACTGATGTATATGGAGTAATCTTCTATATACATCAGTTTAAGTATTGATAATTACTTTAAATGAAACATCATGCGATTAATTTTCGTTATGTGAGTATTATAATATCTTAACTCGATTGGTATATAGCATCAAACTCATATAAAAAATACATAATTTCCCTCTAAGTTGATTGCTATATTATAACTCTCTTGTTAGAGATAAAAATAAGAAGTATAAATTGTTATTTTTATTGTGTTCGTTAAATATGAATTTAACGAACACTTGGATGATGCAACCTGATCTACTCCCCTACCCTAGAATTGTACAAGGACAAGAATATCTAAACTATTTAGACAAGAAAGTTTAAACTTTCACTTTGACGTATTTATTGAAGCAAGAAATTATAAACTAATATTTATTAGTTTACTTTGGAACTTTTTATAAAACTTTGTATAGTATAGAGTGAAATTAAAAATGTATTAAGATGGAAATGGTATTTTTAAAAACAAAAAACCTAGTTTTTACTAGGTTTTTTGTTTAACTCATTTATGTTCTACATAAGAAATCCCTAAAAAATTTTATTAAGAACATTTACATTCTAACACTTCTTTGAAATTCAACATATAATGCTATGAGCATTTACAACATAGTTTTCCTTATTAAAAATGTCAAAATAAATTTCTATTCAAAGATTTACTTTCGAGTATTGTAATATCACTGGTTAAGTATTTTTTAGTTTCTTGTCCTATGTTCAAAAGGTTTAGACTTTCTTGTCTTTCTACAAAAAACGTAAAAACCCTTAAAAAAGGTGCTCTATAAAAAAGCACTCTTTTGTTTATTTGGAATAAAAACAAAATGCCTCTAAGAAAGAAGCAACAGAGCGTTTGTAACTATGCTCATCCGAGGGCAACACTTTTGGGATCCGGGCCACCGGAACTAGTCCAGGAACTTCCTGTTTCTTCGTACTTGTAGAGCGTATCTCAGTTCGGGCGAAAGAAATATTAATCAAACTTAAAACAGCTTGTACACTAAAAATCAGTTAGTCCTTATGAATTTTCGGGGTTTTGATGTTCATTCCTTAGTAAATTCTCTTCCTGGGAGCTAAATTATGCAAACAAATTTCTATACTTTGAATATATTAATTGAGCCAATCTATAGAATTTCACAGGCTATCCTCTTAGCACCCTAAATGCGGCTCTTACTTTTCTAGCAAATTCTAATGGGGGTTCAACGGATTCAAAGTGCATATACATTGCTCTTGGCTCCTCAAATAACCAGTGATTATGAACTGCCGTAACTAAAATATTACGCCTTCTAAGTTCAGTTAATAGCGGGTTCACCTCTTCTTGTAAAAGAACTGTTTCTCCTAAGTTTAACGCATTACCTCTACTATCCAAACCTTCAAATGTAAAAAATTGAGGATTTACAAGAGGTGATCTTGTTTTACGTCCTAGTATAGTAAATCTGATATTACGAAACTTTTGTACTAAACATACTCCCTCTGTTGTAACCATACCATCTCCACCTAAAATTCTCGCAAACTCATTACATAATTGATTTCTACATATATGTTTAGGTTCGAATGGATGACAATCATCTGAGTGCATAAAAAACCTTCTTTCCATATATACGTAGAGTCCTAAACTAGTAACTCTCATTATTAACATATGAAAAACATTAACAAGTTGATACAAATTTTATCCTATGATTCTATCTAATAGTTTTTAATTAGAAGGTTTAAATTTCCACCGAGGGAAAATATACTTGTGTAAAGCGTTTAATAAAAATGTCTATTCATTGATTCTGCTATTTCATGTAAACTTATAAACTCAATTTTCAATCGTTTCTTTAGAATTTTTTGCAATATGCTTTATAAATTCAATTATAGGGTAGGTAACTAAGGAAGAAGATTGTGTAAAGTGAACATCTTCTTTTTGAAGTATTATGATGAGCTCCTCTATTGTCATTTCTTTTTGTTTAATTTTACTATAATGTTGAAATACAACTTGTTTCCATTTATAAGAGGGCCCATGAAAATAGGTTTCTCCTTTTATAGGATAATTAAAAATCACTTCTAATTTTTCTCTTCTTTGTGTTTCTCCTACCTTATCTTTCATAAAAAACACCCCTTTATATTACCTTACAATACAAAGCATTATTGTGATTCTATATGTATATATTTATCAAAATTCAACTTTCTCCTCCCAATTTTTATACTCGTCGTATTTAAATTGTTTAGTACATGGTAAAAAGCACTCTGAATAATCGAGCGCTTTCTCCAATATAAGAATATCTTTTGGAGGTTTAAAAACTCTCATTTTCGTGAGTGTTCTTCAGTGACTAAGACTATATTGGTACACATAAGTTTTAAGAGAGAATTAATCCCTCATAAACATAAAATGTATCTACTGTTATATTACGATAAAAATAATGTTTGTAACCTGATAAGTATTCATTTAATTGATCTACCACCAACTATAACTAAAACGTACGTTCTTAAAATTTGCTGTAAATCGTAAAAATTAATCGTATCAAAAAAATACACAAACCATTGGTGTCATATTTTATTAGTATTGATAATGGAAATTAAATAATTTTATCGATAATAAACAATTGAGGATAAACAATTGTACAATGGAAACTCTAAAATTATAAAATATTATAATTAAAAGAGGTATATTTATGAGAATTAGAAAAAATCAAGCTAATCTAACACATAATGAAAGGTTGGCATTTACTAATGCATTATTAGAATTAAAGCGTAGACCAAGTCGTTTACCAAGCTCTTGGGGAAGTACAAGTCGCTATGATGATTATGTTTATTGGCATTTGATGTCAATGATGGATCAAACATCAACTAAACCAGGATCTGCTCATGGAGGTCCTGCATTTTTACCTTGGCATCGATATTTTATAAATCAATTGGAATTAGATTTGCAACAAATCGATTCTACTGTCACACTTCCCTATTGGGATTGGACAGTTAATAACTCTACTGATCCGTCAGTTCCAGGGAGTCCATGGACTAATGATTTTATGGGAGGTGATGGTGATCCTAATCAAGGTTATGCTGTCACAACAGGCCCATTCACAGGTGATAATTGGAAACTAACTCTTTTTGATGACCACCATTCTGATGAGCCTCAAGATATTCGATTACGCCGTCAGTTGGGGACTTTAAAAAATAGCTCGGGAGCTACTATATTGATTAATCTTCCAACAAATTCAGAGGTACAAAATTGCTTATTAGAAACACCATATTATGTTTCTCCTTGGCGTGCATTCCAGGATTTAAATAATCCTTCAAGTATGACGGTAACGAAACCCAGTTTTTGTAACCGACTTGAAGGTTGGTATGGAGATGGAAGAATTCATAATCAAGTACATTTATGGGTAGCTGGTGCTATACAGGGGTCTATGTATTGGATGAGCTCACCGAATGATCCTGTCTTTTTCTTACATCATGCAAATGTTGATCGTCTATGGGCTCAATGGCAGGTTGCTAATCCAAATGAAGGGTATCATCCTACTGGAACTGGTAGTGAAGTAGGGCCAACAGGTCATAATTTAAATGATCCAATGAAACCTTGGGGGAACAGTGTTACTCCCAATAGTGTACTTAACCATCATAGTCTTGGCTATGCGTATGATACAGATTCAACACCTCTGTCTGAAATTTTGATGCACGCATTCAATACAGACATTACTACAGAAAAGAAAGTAAGTATTGGTAGCTTTATAACTCGAGAGGATTTAGAGAAGATGTAAAAGATTAGGGCGTGATATTAAAATTAACAAACAGAAACCTCTCATTTTTGAGAGGTTTCTGTTTGTAGATTTTATACAGATAAATCTCTCACCCCTTCAATGAAGTTCAGCCGAGATACATGTAATTTCGGGGCATACTCTATATTTTATTTTCATTTACAAATTAAAGTGTAACATCCAACTTCTGTATCACCATTATTGACTATGTTCTAATACAAGCGAAGAATAGCCCGTAAACCCTTCATTCATAAGCCGTTAGAACTACAACTAGTACCATCTCCTCTAATCCATCCTGGAATACAACCGTTTTCCATCATATTTTCTAGACTACTGTTTATAATTGGGTTAAAACTAGAAGATGTTTCTCCTTTTTCAAGCTATGCCACTTGTCGAAACTCCACCATTTTCTACCTGAAAATAGATTTGTGATTTTCGCGTTTGCTCTGTTGTTTCAAAGGTAACTTGGCAATTTGTCCAATCCTTTTCGTCCTGTACTTTATTAGTTTTGTACTAGAATTTTCTTATCTATTATGTAGTAAACTCCAACACCTTCCTGGTACATCTGTTTCAAACGTTTGAATGTTTCCTGTATCAGCTACAGTAACATAACAGGTTTTCCCAGCGGGACCTCCAAACGTAAGATTGTTGCAATTTTTTCCATTAAGTTGGATTTCACTTATAAGATTACCCTCAGGTGAAATTTTTGCTACCACACCTTTGCCAATGCGCGTTACAAACAAATTTCCGGCCAAATCACAACGCATTCCATCAAGTCCAAAATCAGTAAACTCTATTAATACGCGTTTATTACTTAACTCATAATTACTTGATAAATCATATACCCATATTTTTCTTTGTACAGTTTCATTTACATATAGTTTTTTTTCATCAGGACTCACTTCAATTCCATTAGTAGTTCCCATATTCGTTTCTAATAAATGAGTGCTCCCATTTTTATCAATACGCCATAATTGTCCTGTTGATTTGCTCCAGTTAGGATCACTAGCAAATAAAACACCTTCATCAGTTATGGCTAAATCGTTAGGCTGATTCATAGCAGGATTAAAAGCAAACACCCTTATTGCTTTTGTTTCAATATTAACTGCGAATATATTATGGTTACAATAATCAGCAATATACAATGTTCCGTAACGATCAATACGTGTCCCACTACCTATACTATTTTTAGGTAACTCAATAAAGACTTTACTATCTCCATTTGGACTTACTTTGCCAATCGTACCTTTTCTTTTAAAATTAACAGCATAAATATTCCCTTCTTTATCACATGAAGGGCCTTCTATTCCTGCAGTAAATCCATGTGGCTTAGTTAGCATTTTTCTATTTAATGATTCAAAACCCATGATTTTGAGCCTCCTTTCAAGTCACTTTTTCCAGGTTTTGCAGATATACATTTTTTCAGGAAAAGTCTGTATTTTATTTCTATTATCAGATTATGACCTGTTCAAGTAAAACTAGAACAAAATTTAGATTACACGATTGATCTTGAGTACTGATAAGGATTCATCCCATTTAAAGCAGAATATGTACGAACGGAATGATAATATGAATAAATTCAGCGATTAATTGATTATCTAGATGGCCATGTCGTCCTATTCCTAAATCTAAAGTGAATTCTATTTATCTCCCTTTACTATGAGTGTGGTTCCTATATTAATTTCTGATTCAAAATTATCGTTGAATTGCCCACCGCATCCTTCATCTAGTGAAGCAAATCCCCTTAGGGTTACATCAAAGTTGATTTTTTGCATTTCATTTGATTCATCTGCAACTAATTGAAAAAAATTCATACAACACTTTAAATTAACACCCGTTCCTTCACAATCCACAGAAAAATTATCATAAATTAAAGTGATTGCTTTTTCATCAGGGCTTATAAGCCCTGAGAAAGTACCTGCTGGACATCCATTTGGACATCCGTTTTTTTCAATTAATTCAAATTCTGTAAACTTAGCTGATCCATTTACCACAATATCTAATGAATCTATAACAATTAACCCCGAAGAATCAGAGACACAACTTACTTGAAGTATAGTATTTACGTCTATTTCAAATTGTTCATCTGGACAAATAAATTCAGGAGTAGAAAGAATATTTTTAACATTTGAGTTTTCACCTAGTATAAGCGTCTCACTTTTGTAAACCTTTTGATAACAGGGACTAGATTTACTAAACTTTCTATGTTTTTTATCCATCACTTAAATACCTCCTTGAATTTCCCCGATTTTTACTTCATCTAGAAGTCGGCAACTCCTCCACAAATAGTAGTAATTCATCTTAAATCGAAAAATTTATAAGAATAC
Source organism: Bacillus cereus group sp. MYBK227-1 (assembly GCF_051916325.1). Classification (NCBI taxonomy): domain Bacteria; kingdom Bacillati; phylum Bacillota; class Bacilli; order Caryophanales; family Bacillaceae; genus Bacillus; species Bacillus cereus group sp. MYBK227-1. The sequence goes on from NZ_JBQAGK010000004.1 coordinate 385,120, forward strand.
GTTATTCTTTCTAATCTAGCTTGTTTAGAAAGAATAACGTATTTAGTGTTTGGGGAGATTAAAAAATTTTAAATCAATAAACATGTACGTTCGTCTCTATCAAAATAAACTAATAATCAATTCAATAGTGCGATTTCAATTATTAATTCTACTGAATCATATTAATAAGCTGTTTTAAATCTGGTCGATTCCCAATACGTTGTGTTTTAGGTCTTGTCTGTGCATCTTGCTGTGGAGAGCCCGAATTTCTAAGCATGTTTCTTACACGTATAGGAGTCAACGGACTTTGCCCGCGAGCTTTTACAATTCCCTGAAGGCAAGCGATTGTTCCTACAACAATTGGCGAAGCACTAGACGTTCCACTAAATCTATCTGTATACCATGAATCCTCATTTACTCCTCCTTGTAAATCACTGTATCCAGTAGTCGTTACTTCTCTTCCCCAGGCTTGTGTATCAACGATAGATCCATAATTTGAGAAGGGAAGTCTAGATCGATCAGGCCCATGATCGCTACCATGAGTACCCGGTGGAGGCGCTCCAGCTCCTACTAAGATAGCACCCGAATCTCTTTGACTACGATTAAACCTATTTTCATAAATTGGATCATCTAAATCTTCAGCTCCATTGCCTGCAGCCCCTACTACAATAATCCCTTTAGCAGTAGCGAAGCGAATTGCTTCAAAATCGTCTTTCCACCACTCCATAGCAATGTATCCCTTTTGATCAGGTCTATCTTGAAAATTAAACCGTGGTCCAGGTGCATGTAATTCAATAAGAATAATATCTCCAGCACCGAGAGCATTAGCAGCTTGTAAAATTGCATTTGAAGAAGTTTGATTTTGCCCAAAAACCGAAATTGCATGTATTTTTGCGTTTGGACTAATTCCGGTCACACCTACGCTATTTTCATCACCACTAATTTCACCTATTACAGCTGTGCCGTGATTCCTCCACCCTAAATCAGAAGATGGTGTTCCTGCAATAACTCCACCTTGATTTTCTCGTAAATCTTCATGGGAAAATCTCCACGCACCTTCAATATCTACTATATTTACTCCATTACCTTTTCCTCCAGGGAAATTCCAAGCATGTCGCGCATCAATTCCGGCTGGAGCTGCATTTAGATAACCTTGTCTAAAGCTCAAGTCTGGAGTAGCTTGGATTGTAACATCCGTTTTAGGTTCTACAGCTAATTTTGCAAGTTCCGGAGCTGGTTTAATGTAAGCATCTTCAACTACACTTGAATTGCGAAATTGCGCTACAAGTTCTTCCAATTTCTCATCAGGAGCAATCACTTTATAGTACTTAGAAAAATCAGGAGGTTCTATATCACTTTCAAGAGATACTGTTTTAATTGGTTGTATTTGCTCCTTCTCGAAAAGTGGCTGAATTTGAACATCCTGAGCAGCTAATAAACCTATAAAATCATCTGTTTCCTGACTGTCAGAAGAGGAGGTTCCTAATTTACTTAAATTTACATTTGATTTAGCTATTATAATCAATTGTCTAGACATAAAAAATTCTCCTTAGTATTTTTTATTTATCTACATATTGTTAGTCTTTAAACAAAAATTACATTCGGTAAAAAATACAATTTCTATATTTGAAGAATTTGTATTCAATTTCTTAAGAAAAAACTACCAGATTTGCAGAAAACTCTGTTATAACTAATCCAACCAGCAGAATTACATAAATTTCAAACTCATTGGGTATTCTCAAGTTTCAATGTTAAAACGTTCGTAACACCTGGAACTTGCGAAATTTCAAGGAGTGCACTCCCTAAATAAGAAGAAGACGTTGCATTAACCTGAAGGATTACTCCCTTAGCTGGTGTTGTAACTCCAATTACCAATTGTTTAGCATTTCCTAAAGACATACTTCTTAATGCTTCTGTACTGATGTTCTGTCCTTCAACCAAAATTAAACTTTCAATCATAATTTGTCCTCCTAACTGCTACTTACACCTTTGTTTTTTTGTGTTTGAATAATGCTTTATTAAATTTGGACTTTGTTGATTTTTTTACATTACTCCAATATCCTTTACGACCTTCAATTTATATATATTGGTCAAATTAAATCGCGATCCAAAATTAAATCACCTACACCTTGAATTAAATGATACTCAGGTGTATTGATTTCTGCACTTTCAGTTAAACTATTTGGACGAAAGAAAAGAGGATTAGTTTTATATAATAAATCATTAAACTCTAAACCAGTCAGTTGACTAACCGTATTCAAAGGAACTTGGTAACTTTCAAGTGGTTTAAACCTTCTTCCTTGATTATCAAACCAAAACTCATCTTGTTTAACTAAAAAAGCAACTGAGCGTAATTTTTTCTTAGAATCAATAAAGAACATAGTTTTCCAAAAACCCGCCGGAATTTGAATACCACAACCCAAATTACCATTTTCGCCACAATATTTTCTGTCGTTTCCAGTAAAAATTGGACCTGTAAAGATGGAAATTTTTCTTGATGGATTGTCATCATGTTCAAGAATCCATTCTTCAATATCATTCCAAATTCCTTGATTAACTTCGCAATGTTGTAAAACAATATTTCCCCAGCAAAATGAATCATCATTTCCTTTCTTTGCTTCTTCTACACTTCCCCAACCGACATCCTTTCTTCGTACCATATGTCCCCTATCCCAAGGATTGTTTCGATATAATTCATTTCCAACCTGATTTTCCTCACCTATACAAGGAGCGAAGTGCCACACATCGGTCCTTTCTATATTTTTCATTAAATTTTTATCAACATTATTAGCACCATAAATTAAAAACTTGCGCCGCTTATTCATTATTAAAGAAAAGTGTGTAAAATTAAAAACTTGTCCATTATTTAAAGTTTCTTCAGCAGATTTACCAACAAGTCTTGGCAATTCTATTACATGTTCTGCTCCTAGAAATTCAGTATTAAATCCTTCACCGATACACATCTTGACCATCCTCCTAAAGCTTAATATATACCTTCACTACTCTGCTTCAACTCTATTTGCTTTATATGAATCGAATGTCTATTAGAAGTTTCTTTATGTTCTGTACAAAAATCATTTGTTTACTAAGACTAATGCAGGTAATCTTCTATTAAAGCGTATAGTACGAAGAATAATTATTTACATAAATTTAAAACCCATTCTGTTTTTAGTATGTCTTTCTCTAATAACCATTTTTTCTCACTAAGAAACTCTTTTAATTGTTGATGTTGTTGAATTGCAACATCCTTCTCGTTGAATTTTTTCAAAGATACTTCAACAATTACTTCTGAGCAACTATCCATTGACCATATTTCTACTTTCACTTTATGTCCTTGCCATTCTCCTGTATATTTCCTTTCAAATACAGGACCGTATACAATTGCTTCATTAATTTTATCCTGAGTCGTACCACCCATCTTCCAATTCCGAAACTCTTCGGGAGCATTTTGAAGGAATTTTTCACGTAACTCTTGAATTGACATTGGGTTTGAAGAATCAGGTGCTGTGTTGATCGTATCAAAAGAAAGGCTTAATGTCTTTTTTGTAAATCCCCAATCCACTTCAGGTTCAAATTTTGTACTATTTAAATCAAACCCATCTTCTTTTGCTTGTACTAACATTGCTTCAATATCATCATTGGTAATCGGGTATCTCTTTTTATATGTTAATTCTTGACCATCATCAACTTTACGGTTTCGTAAAATCCATCCCACTTGATACATTTCTTTATTTACCGTATCTATAAATTGAATGTACCGTTGCTCAGCTTTTGTAATTTTAAGTTCATTTTTACACTTTCTTGTAATTCATGCTTTTCATTTAAAATTTGATTACTTTGAAGAAAAAATTTAACTTCATACTTAATCGGATTTGAATTTTCTGACATGTTATCATCCTTCTTATTAAAGATATTCTTAAGCCGTATTAGAAACATAAGCTGTTAATATGAAAGGAAATCAGCTAATGAATCCTTAATCAATTTAGTATTTATAGTTAACATTATTTAAAGATCTGTATTAGTTTTGAAGCTTAAAGTATTCTTTTAAAAGGGTACTTTAAGCTTCAAAGAAACTAATTCTAGAATATGCTTATAATTAACAGCCAAAAAACTTATTTGGGTTTCTGGGAATTTCTCTATCAAAAAGAACTGCTTTTTTATTTTACATTATTTGAATTTAACATTATGATGCAACGATTTTTCATCCCAATATAAAACCTTTATATATTTATCGCATTTGTATTACACGATATTTTCAGATATACCTGACACCCACTTTTTTATAAAACTTCAAACTTAACTTTTAGAATTTTTTAATGTACACACCTATTAAATCAAGCAAGCCAATACCTTCTGTTTTATTCTTTTGCTAAATCTAACAATCCATTACCTACTAAACGCTTAGAATCAACAAGAGCTGTTGTTCGTTTAATCAATTGTGCATAAATTTCATCCTCTGATAACGTTCTATCAAATTCCTTATTACTTTCACAATGTTTAATAATTAATGCTGCACCACCTGAAATATGCGGAGTTGCCATTGAAGTTCCACTTAAAGTTGCATAGCCTCCACCTTTGTAAGTTGATAAAATCCCTACTCCAGGTCCAACTAAATCTACATTTTTATTTGATTCACTGAAAACAGCTATTTTTTTATTTAAATCAACAGCACCGACCTCTACAACCTCCTGATATGCTCCTGGGTAACTTAACTCATCAGTATTTTGGTTATTATCCCCACCATTACCAGCTGCACAAACAACTAATACATCATTATTGACTGCATTTATCACAGCTTGATGTAGTTCTGGATTATCTTCTTTTCCTGATAAAGACATAGAAATAACTCTTACTTTTTCTCCATTAGGGCCTCTCCAGTTTACTGCATAATTAATCCCATTTATAATCCATTCATAAGCGCCCGATCCATTTGGACCGCCTAGCACTTTAACAATAAGTAGCTTAGCTTGTGGGGCAACTCCTAAAACACCTTGATTATTTTCTGTAGCAGCAATCGTTCCTGCTACATGTGTTCCATGACCATTCATATCAGTATAATTATTTGGATCACTATTGTTATCAGTAGTAAAATTTCTTCCTTCAATAATGCGGTCCTTTAAATCTACATGGTCAATTTGACAGCCTGTATCTAGAACAGCAACCACAACATCTTTTCCTTTTTCACTTTTTTCCCATGCTGCCGGAGCATTTATTAATTTTACACCTTCAGGTATTTCACGAACTTCACTAACAACCTCCAACACATCAAAAGGAATTAATCCTACCTCGTTTTTCTTTACTTCATTTGAATTATTTTGACTCATATCTTCACCTCATGTAATAAATTTTGATTGTTTTTACACAATCAAAATTTATTCTCTACACGTATCTCACTAAATATGTAACTTATTTTTAGATTGCTCTAAAAATCTAGAAAACGATAATCTTCAACAGAAATTCTCTTAGTTTAAAAATTAAATGTATGTCAGTTTATTTTCCCAAAAATCCTTAAGACTTAAATTAAAACTTACCAATAATCCACCGTGAACATTACTAATTTCCGTGCATTTCTAATACTTTATCAAAGAGAGAGTAAAAGTTTGAATCTAATCAAACTAAATAATTTATTTAATCTCCAAAGTAGATACAAAATTTTATCGATAAAAAAATATTATCTTATTAAAAATAAGTAAACTAGTAGGTATTCTTCACTGTAATAACCGTTTTTCATATCTACATTAAATAAAAATCCTAATATATTAATTTATAGTTATAATTTCTAACTAAAATCCAAAAAGGCTTTTTCTGCAAAATTCCCCTAGTTATGTTTGCCCAATGATTTCTAATTAATTATGAAGTTTCAATATCTTTTTATAAAATTTTTACGTTCACATCACTAACTGGGGCTCCGCTCCCTCACGAAACAATTCCTGCATAAAATCTAGTTATCATATATCCCCTCGTTTAGTTTAAAAATGTTTTAAAGTAGGTGTATCCTCAATATTTTCACTTTTTATGGCATTTGTTTTTATCTTCAATTTGCTGCATTTGCAAAAGTGTTTTCTTTGCTTCTTCATTCCCCTTTTCCGCTAATTTTTCAAGCTGATATTTTGGTACAAAACCTCCACTATGAAGCTGTTTCTTGTCCATGTACTTTCCTCCTTCAACAGAATTTAATAAATTAAAGTCAATCAAAATTAGTATGAAGCAATCGTATTTCTTTATACACGCATGCACAATTTTCAATTTATCCAAAACAAATTATTTGGTTAGACTTTTTATCATTTTAGCCAAGAAGACTCCTTCCTCAAGGAGCGTGAAGAGGCACAGCCCAGTAAGTAGGTGGGAGATGAATTGGCTTCGAACAAGGGATGGCAGGAAGCCATCTTAATTGTTCGACATACAGAAAGTGTTACTCCACTACCTATCGAATGTACGTTTGGTGTATAATAGTCATATACCGAAATGGAGGTGAATTAAATAATGATGAATAAAGCCTATAAGTTTCGTATCTATCCAAATCAGGCACAAGCAATTCTAATCAACAAAACGATTGGGTGTTCTCGCTTTGTATTCAATCATTTCCTATCCTTATGGGATCACGCATACAAAGAGACAGGAAAAGGCTTGACCTATGGTACATGCTCTGCCAAACTTCCTGCCATAAAGAAAGAGTTTGTTTGGCTAAAAGAAGTGGATAGTATTGCGATTCAGTCGTCTGTTCGCAACCTTGCGGATGCGTATACACGCTTTTTCAAAAAACAAAACAGCGCACCGCGCTTTAAATCTAAGAAGAACAACGTACAATCTTATACCACAAAACAAACAAATGAAAACATTGCCGTTGTAGGGAACAAAATAAAGTTGCCGAAACTAGGCCTTGTTCGATTTGCTAAAAGTCGCGAAGTAGAGGGGCGTATTGTCAATGCTACGGTTAGACGGAACCCTTCTGGTAGATATTTTGTGTCACTATTAGTTGAAACAGAAGTACAAGAACTTCCGAAAACACATTCTTACATTGGAATAGATGTAGGACTAAAAGATTTCGCTATTTTGTCAGATGGAACACACTATGAAAATCCGAAGTTTTTCCGATCATTAGAAGATACGTTGGCGAAAGCACAGCGTGTGCTTTCTAGAAGAATGAAAGGATCTTCTCGCTGGAATAAACAACGAGTAAAGGTAGCTAGAATTCATGAATACATATCAAATACTAGAAAAGATTACTTGGACAAAATTTCAACTGAAATCATCAAAAACCACGATGTTATCGGTATAGAGGATTTGCAAGTATCGAATATGTTAAAGAATCATAAGTTAGCAAAAGCAATTAGTGAGGCATCTTGGTCGCAATTTCGATCCATGTTGGAATACAAAGCAAAATGGTATGGCAAACAAGTCATTGTCGTATCGAAAACATTTGCTTCCAGCCAATTATGTTCGTGTTGTGGATATCAAAATAAAGACGTTAAAAATCTAAACCTACGTGAATGGGACTGTCCTTCTTGTCGTACACACCATGATAGGGATATTAACGCAAGTATCAATCTAAAGAATGAAGCGATAAGGCTTCTAACCGCAAGGACTGCGGGGTTAGCCTAATCAATTAGAGTTCGATAGAACTCTTTACTTAGGAATCCCTCACTTCTAAACGAAGTGAAAGTGGGGGTAGTTCAAGTAGATCAATTGAATATTTTAATATTCCAAGTTCTCTCATTTGAACTGTAAAGAAATTAGGGTTTTCATTTAGAGAGTATTTCCAGACCCAAACTCAATTGCGATAGGATAACCCATATAGAAAAATTTTAAGTTTATATATTATATGTCCGGATCCTTATACGTTAAGGATCCGGTTACTTACTTACTTACTTACTTACTTACTTACTTACTTACTTACTTACGATCTTTTATCATGTTATCTTAAAAAAGCTTTAGATTATTAAAAATTATTTTCTCATTTATTTTCCACACATAATTAACTGTCAACGTATTATAATCTCTTCCAAATGAAGATATATGTTGTAAATATACTATTGGAATGTCAATGACTTCTACGTATAAATCATCTATTACACACGAAAGATGAATTTGCAAATCATTCGCTCTATGTAATTGATCTACTTTCCCCTAATCAATTAAAATTATCTTCTTATAACTTACAGCATCAAATCTTTTTATTGCCTCTTTCACTGCGAATTCAACTACTTAATAAAAGGATTATCTTATGCACATTAATTTCGTTTCAAAGCTTCTTTCACTGCATCAAATGCGTCCACTCTACCATGTCCAAACCATGGACTCCATGTCCCATCACTGCTTCCAATATTAATAAATGTACCTTTATCAAATGGTTGAATTGGTGAAATGTCCCACGATGTATCCATATCAAATGAACTTGGTGGTGTCTTTGAATAACCCTCAAAGTTCAAATTTTTAGATGCTGTGCTTTTTAAAATAGAAATCACTTCTAAAGCTGATAAATGTGGATTCGCTGAAATAGTTAAAGCCGCAATCCCCGCTACTAAGGGAGTTGCACTGGAAGTACCACCAAAACGACTTGTTACATTTTCTGGTATACAATTCCCATGTAAAACTGGGATAGAACCAGTTGTTGTCGTAATTGGTACTCCTTTAACAGGCATTCGAAAATATTCGTGCAGATTGCTACTAGGTGCAGTTATTGAAAGTCCAAAACCATAATTTGAATAATGACTTCTTTGCGCTAGACTACTGAGTGCTCCTACAAACATAACACCAGAAATACTAACTAAAGAGTGATGAAAATTTTTAGTTTTTATTACACCTACCCATGAACCATTTTCCCATCCATCAGTATAGGGTACATCAACCAAAGCATTATGCTCAATTGGACAATTCTCATTCCCTGCTGCCCACAAAAAAACAATGCCTTTACGTCTTCTTCCACCAGTTCTTGTTAATTCAGTGATTTTCTCCAAGACTTGAATAGGCCATGTTCTTTCAGGACTCCTTCCCCATGAATTTGAAAAAACATCTACCTTATCAGCAATATAGTTTAAAACAGTGATTAATTTTGAATCAGTTATAAATAAACCTTCTTCGTTTGATTCCCATTTTATAGGTAAAAGCCGACAACCTGGTGCTGCACCTACTGTAAACTGTGCATCAACTTCTGCTGCAATTACTCCAGCGCAAGAAGTACCATGATTTTTACACGTTATATACATTTGTTGTTTTTGAAAGTCACTATCTGTATTTACAAATAGTCGTTCATTTTTAAAGTATCCATAGCTAGCAAATTTGTTAGTTGAATTAAAATCTGGATGATCTACTTTACATCCATCATCTGAAAAACCTATAACAACTTCTTCACTGCCAAAATGACCAAGCAATTTCCATGCATCTTCACATCTTGTGGAAGAACGCAAATCATATTCTGCATTTCGAAAGTGCGTATGTAAATGCCATTGCTTAGAATACGATTCATCATGCGGTATTTCCAAATCATACGTATGCATCCGATGATTTAAATCATGATCTGCTACTTCTACATTTACTTCTTCTTCCATAAGTTTAACAATTAATTTGATCGGATTCATACCAGTAGCATTAGTAAGTTGAAACAGATAATTATAATCATCATATTTCTGTAGTAATACTAATTTATAACGTGTAGTGAAAAGAATAACCTCTTCTTCAGAATATATTTTACGAAACTTTACAAATATACGATCTGTAATAAGAAATTCATCGTTTGTTTCCATACGATAATATGCATGATGTGCAGGCGCTATTTCTCGTGCAGCATTCATCAAATCCTCAAGGTTACTTTCATCTGTTGTAATACGAAAAGATGCTGGAGATACTTGTTCAACCTCTGATTTTTTATGTACTTCCTTTAAATTATCAGGACTTGTTCTAATTACAAATTGATTTTCTCGTTTTTGAAGTAAAACCTTTTTTCCTGCACGATAAGTATATAATTCTTGTACCATAACACAGAACCTCCTGATTATAAGGAAACATTACTCAAGTTTTTATCGATTAATATATAAACTAGATTATAAATTCCCTTTATGATTATAAAAATTAGGGCTATGCATTTATTTCTTAACCCTTTTACAATTTTTTCATTTGATCAAACTTGCCTCTTTAAAAGTGTTTTCCTTTTACATTTAATTCCATATACCGTTCTCCACAGATAAAAAACATAACTTATTTCATTAACACTTTTACAAACATTATATTTTCAAATAATAACTTCTTTATTTAATTCCTTACACGCCGTAATAATAGACCCCTTGATAGAATTACAAATATTATTTTAATTACTACTTTTACATTAGTTATATGTACATATTTTCAATCCATATATATTATGAGCTGATATTTGAATATTTTATTCATAAATTTTTCATTATAAATTCTTAATAAAAAAATACTACTTCACATTTTTACTAAAGTATTTTTAGGATAAAAAATAAGATACGGATAATACTACATTCTGATTAAACAAATTTTTAGGAGCTGATAGAATTGCCGTTAAAAAACTATGGAGTTTTAAAAGGGAAAGTTGTAGGGTATACCCCTCCTGATAATAAGGATAGGACACCCCATTTTACAGTTAATGTCTCGGATAATAATAACCGTGAATACGAAATTATTATTAATGTAAAATCAAAAAAACGACCATCCGAGTTATTATATTATGCAGGTAAAAATTTTCATTCCGAACAAATTACAAATCTACCTAACTTAAATTATGGTTTCACAAAAATCACTCGTAACAACAGAGAAATTGCATTAGATTATATTCGTGGCAATTTACTTGATCGCTGTAAATTAGTCCCTCTTCCAGTAACTGCGCCTGGAGAAGATAACGACTTACAAGACAAATTTTTAAATTACATGAAAACATCTGCAAATAATCCCAAAGTCGATATGTATGCTTACGGTGAAGAAATCCCACCTGGAATTCATGATGTTCATATGAACCAAGGAAATGTAGAACAATTCAGAGTGGATGATGGTATTTGGCAAGACGGTGGTGTACTTTTCCATTATAAAGACACTGATAAATGGGAAGCTGTATTTTTAGCTTTCCAATCACAATCATGGTGTACAGATGATGACGGACATGCAACCAAGCCTGTAGAAGAATGTAATTACAAAAGCGATTGTTAAGAATAAAGTATATAGATAGTAACGATCTTATAAAACCATTTTTGATACACATTAAAATATTAAGTTATTTCTAATACCTATCTTGGCATTAACAAAAAAAGATTAACTTTGAATTTTTCCCATCAAAAATTAAGAGACAGTGTAAACTTACACTGTCTTTTTTTAAATCCAATTAATTTAAGTTATTATGATAAACCTAAAATTCAGAATTAACGTGGTATCTAGTTATATTTATAAAGAGGTTGTCTTAACAATGAATGAACAAATAGAAACCCCATTTAATTATATAAAAAATATATAATTAAATGGGGTTATTTGCGTTATAAATTTTAAACCAACATATCAGCGAAAGAAGATCCAACATTATTTTTACGTTTCATATGCTTTTCTAAATATATTTTAGTGGTTTGTATATTTTCATGACCAAGTGTTTGCATTAAATGATATAAATCTGCATTTCCCTGTTCTACTGCCATAATGGCAAAAGCATGACGAAATGTATGCGCTGTTACTGGATTTTCACGATACAGTAGAAACTCTAAGTTTGTCTTTTTTACCATATCTGTTACTTGATTCGATAGTGTTTTAGAGTTATAAGTATTTCCTCTTTGATTTATAAATAACGGACTCTCATCCCCTTTTTCCAATACGGTTTGGCATCCTCTTCTCCGCCTCATTTCACAAATACACTGGTATAAATGTTCCGAAATGAAAAGTTCACGCACTTTATCCCCTTTTCCAGTAACTTTTAACCAGTACTTTCCGTCATAATGTAAATCCTTCACCCTCGCGTTGCACAATTCTTGAATTCTTGCACCAGTACTTGCCAGGGCAAGTACAATTGTATAGTTTACTAAATGTCCTCTTTCTTTATAAAACCCTAAAATTTTCATAACCTCATCATAGGATAGATCCCGATTTGGCCGATCTTGTTCATTTACATTTGCGCGCTGCAGTTCTTCATGAAGAGGTTTTTCAATATAAGAAAATACATGAAGATGTTTTAGAAAAGAACGAATGAGCACTGTTTTCTTTGCAAGTGTTGCGACTGCATATGTGTCACCATTCCTACCGTTCTCTACCCGTTTCAACCAAGAATTGTATTTACGAATATGCCAAGGTTGCAATGTTTTCAATAAAGATTCCTTTTTCTGTACCTCCTCCCCATTCAATTCAAATTCTTCTGCACGCTGCACCATGCACTGACAAAATGATACGATTTCTGAGATATAACTCTTTTTTGTATCCTCTTTTCTATTCTTCTTTTCATCCATATCTTTTTGTAAATGTACGAAATGATAAATGACTTCTATATCACTTAAATACGTATATTTATTCTTCCCCTCTTTTTCTGCAACCTCCATCTTCTCTTCCACCTTATCTACATAACTATTGTTATGCAGAAATGGAACGATATCTCTTATATTCTCTACATATGTATCTATATACTCACTTTGATTGTTTATAATTGATAAATTTTCTTTTATATATTTATTATTCATATTTCGAATTAACCTCTCCTATTGAAGATTATAAATATAATTATCTTTATTACTTATAATTATTATTTTATTTTACTTCTACTAATTATACAAATGATAATTCATTTTATTTCTGTAAGAACGCTACATTCTTCTCTATTTACTAATACTTATATTTTTTTATAATTTATTAGTAAATATATATTATTTACTAGTTAACTTCTTAACTATCATAGATATATTATAATAAAAACAACTATAAAAATTTATTAATATATAAAATGGATTGAAAAGATTATCAAACTATAAAAATGAATAAGATGTTTAATAAAATCTATTTCTTATTTTAAATATAAATCAGATTCTGATATGATATATACATATCTAAAATATTAGCAAACGATAGTTATGGAGGTGTCATTTCATGACACAAGATTTATTGTTCATTACAAAACCTACTGTAACGACAAAAGAGGCAGCCGACTTATTAGGAGTAACGGTACAAACAATTTTAAAAAAAGAAAAAGATGGATTAATAGAATGTGTATATAAAGATAACTGGAAGCAATTCGGTAGTAAGATTTTCTATTTAGAGGATATTGAACGTTTAAAAAATAAAAATGAGGTTAAAGGCCTTAGCACGAAAGAAGTAGCTGAAATTCTTAATGTTGCACCATCTACTATCTTTACATACATCAAATCTGGAAAATTACCCGCAACAATGGTAGAAAAACGAGGAAAACAAGTATATATTATCGATGAGGAAGAGCTAGAGATTTTTATGCTTGATTATGAAAAAACTAAAACAAAAGAGCGAAAAACATTTATTACTAAGATTCAAGATGAAGATATATATTTATATCAATTATTAAAACATCTATACACTGGAAAAACCGCTAGGGTAATAGAGATTAATGGAGGAGACGGCAAGATTCTTACAGAGGACGAAGAAATTTTCCCTCTATCCACTTATAAGGAACATGATTACTCCTTTGAACCTTTCAATAAAAAAGCGGTAATTACAAAACGAGGGTATTTATCTTTTTCATTTAAAAAACCTCAACTATTTAATTCTATCACTTATAATCTAATAAATTTATTTTATAAAGAGCTAGGTGTTACAAATATGCGATTAAGTAATTCATCAGATACTATCAGATTAGAAATTAAACCTTTTGTATTACAAGTAGATCCATTGCAGTTTCAAGAGGAAATTAAATACTTACATTCTCATATGAAATCCGGCACGATCCTTCCACATGTAGAAGGAATTTACTTTAAAAGTAATGTAGAGCCATTAACTTTTCATGTGGATCATCAATTCAAGCAAAAAGTAGTTCAGATGGCAGCCGGTGCTGGTATGGGACAAGAAGAATTCTTATTGCAAGCTGTAAAATCTTATATAAGAAATTTAGAATAACATTAGATTTCTTATAAATTAGAAGAAGCGTAGAAAGGTTTAATTTCTACGCTTCTTAAGTTATTCAATTTAATCATTCTATTCTGTGGGAGCGTCATGGCCCGCGACATTCTTGTTTCCTCAATTTGGTTCTTATTATTCAAATTGCCCACGCATTTTTATTCCCAATGGGTACACCTGTCTTCTTTTCTGTGTACACCTTTTCTGTCCCATTGGTATCTGATTTTATAGTATTAACCCTTACATCATATTTCTCAGCTACATCCTTATACTTCATACCTTACATTTTATCTTCTTGAGCTAATTCGTGTCTATGTTTTAATTCATATCACCCCACATCTTCTATATGATTCTCCTAGATCTTGTTTTCTACATGAAGCTACACTTTAGAAAACAAGATCTAGGAGAATCATACATGAAATATTTTAAAGGAAAACAATTCAAGAAAGATATTATTTTAGTAGCTGTCGGCTATTACTGCCGTTTTTCTTTAAGTTATCGAGATGTACCTGAAATCCTAAAGGAACGTGGCATTTCAGTTCACCCAACAACCATCATGCGATGGGTTCATGAATATGGCAATCTCATCTATCAAATTTGGAAAGTGAAAAATAAATCTGCACGCTTATCTTGGCATTTGGATGAGACTTAAATCAAAGTTAAGGGAGAATGTCATTATCTCTATCGTGCAATTGATAAGGATGGACATACATTGGATATTCAACTTCGTAAAAAACGAGATCATCAGGCTGCCTATGCCTTCATGAAAAGATTAGTAAAACATTTTGGAAAACCAACGGTTCTCACTTCAGACAAAGCACCAGCATCACTTTGCGCATTTAACAAATTAAGAAAACAAGGATTTTATCCAACTACAATCCATTGTACAATCAAACCTTTAAACAATCTTATTGAACAGGATCATAGGCATGTAAAGAGACGTTTTGCCAGATCCGCAGGATTTCAAAATCTTCGTCATGCTTCACGTACCATAAAAGGGATTGAAACCATTCATGCCCTATATAAGCAAAGGCGAAGTCTTCAAAGAGACTCCGCCTTTTCAACGTACAATGAACTTCAACAATTACTAGCTATTTCCTAAACATTGCTCCTCATTTATCAACCTGTTTATGCTTTTTTCAAACTTTGCAACAGAACCGAAGAAAGAATGTTATAATAAATTTTATTATTTTACTGTATTGCATTGGAGGCACTTAACTTGGAAATTAGGAAAGCAAATAAAGAAGATATAAAGGGCGTTTCAAGGGTTTATGTTGATAGTTGGAGGACTACTTATCGTGGTCTAGTACCTGACGATTATCTGGATGAATTATCGTACGAAGATGCAGCAAAAAGATGGATTGATTTTTTAAATAACGAAAATGAACCTGTTATTTATGTTGCGATTAATGATACAGGGAATATTATAGGTTTTGCATCAGGTAAACGTATTGATGAGAAAAATTTTGATGGAGAACTATATTCGCTTTATCTCTTACAGGAATGTAGAGGATTAGGTGTTGGTAGGCAGCTTATTTCAGCTATTGCTAAGCATTTTAAAGAAAACGGTATTTATTCTATGATGGTTTGGGTAATGAAACAAAATAAATCTGGACTTGGTTTTTATGAACGTATGGGAGGAAAAGAATATATTCATAGGACTAGTACGTTTGGAGGAACAGTAGTAAAGGATGTTGCGTATGCCTGGAAGGAAATTTCAGACTTATGTGTTGAGTAAGAGTAAAAAAGTGAACCTTGTTTAATTAACAGGTGCAATTGTTTAAGATCAAAGGTAGAAAATGATCAAACTTTTTTATAAAATCGAAACTTAAATATGCTAGAGAAAAAGCCATTTTGAATGAAGTGACCCCCGAAAGTTAGACAGGTCGTTTCATTAGGCAGCCTCTAGGGTATGAGCCCGGTATTGTACTGGGCTCATACCCTTTAATTTTGCCTTAATTCTTTTATGGTTATAGTATTCTATATACTTTGCTAATTCTTGTTTGAAATGTGTTATACTTTCAAATTCTTTTCGATACAGAAATTCCGATTTCATGATACCGAAGAAATTTTCAATAACGGCATTGTCATAACAGTTTCCTTTGCGAGACATACTTTGAGTTATGCCACTCTTCTTAAGAGAATGCCGGTATTGTTTCATTTGATAGTGCCAACCTTGATCAGAGTGAATGAGGAGTTTATCCGGATCGGTTACACAATAAAGTGCTTGGTCCAACATCGTTGAAACAAGGGAATAGGTCGGTCTGGGGCCAATTGTATACGTGATAATTTCACCATTAAATAAATCCAACATTGGTGATAGGTATAACTTCTCCCCAAATAATTTAAACTCCGTAATATCTGTAACCCACTTTTCATTTGGTTTTTCAGCTTGGAAGTTGCGCTTTAAAATATTTGGCGCAATTTTCCCAACTGTCCCTTTGTAAGAGCGATATTTTTTCATACGAACCAGACATTTTAACCCTAATTCTTTCATAAGGCGATACACTTTTTTATGATTTATTTTGTGTCCACGATTCATAAGTTCATCACGAATACGACGATAACCATAACACCCATCGTGTTCATTATAAATAGCTTGAATCAGTTCTTTTACCTCCGCATTTTGATCAGGACGATTAAACTGTTTTATCCAATAATAGTACGTACTACGTGGCATCTTGGCGAGTTGAAGTAACTCCTTGACAGGAAATTCATGCCTTAACTCATAGATTACTTGCGCTTTGTCTTGTTTTGAACTAAGGCATTCAACTTTTTTAAATATGCATTTTCCATACGTAAACGCTCATTTTCTGCTTGTAAGGCTTCGATAGATCCTTCAACTACTGATTTTGTTTTTTTATCTTTCATGGTTGGACGCCCCTTTTTCTTTGATTGTAGGGCATCCACTCCTCTTGTTTCATACGCTATTTTCCATTTCCGAAGCGTTTCATAAGACGGAATATTGAAAAGTGCCGCTGTTTCTCTGATAGATGTCCCGTGTTCATTCATATAATAAAGTACATCTAGTTTATACTGGGCTGGGTAGAATGTATAGCACTTTTCAAAGGCCTTTTCACCTGAAGACTCATATCGTCTAATCCACTCACGAAGTACGCTAGGGTTAACTCCTATAGATTTAGCAATTATTTTTCCACTTTCTGTACCATCTAAATATCGTTTCACCGCTTGGATTTTTTCTTTTGAAGAAAATTTAGCCATAAAAATGCACCTCCAATTGTTAGACTATGTCTAACAATTGGGGTGCACTTCAGATCAATCTTTTTTCAAAATGGCTTTTTTATTTATCATAAAATACGGGTTTGTAAGGTGTTTTTAACCAAACTTTAATTCAAAGCAACAATTGTTTAACTTATTATCATACGATAGAAATTAAGTATTTACAGTAACCATTCAATGGATGATTAGGGTTAACCCATAATAGGCAAATTACTTAATAAAAATAAACAAAACGATATTTATGATCTCAATAAATCAATTCTGGAAATAAAAGTAAGACTATGACCTATTTTTACACGTATCTCGGCTGTCCCCCATTTACTAAGAATAATGAATCTACTTAACTAATTGTTGTTGAATCTGCTTAATTAAGTGTTCAGCGCCTTCAGGACTAAGAACGATTTGCCCATTTGCTAATGATATATTTCTTTCTGAAATATCACCAGTTACTACACAAGCATCGTAAGATTTATATTTTTGTAAAATGATCTTTTCATCTTCTACAAATATTTCTACAGGATCTTTTTCTGTAATTCCTAATGTTGTTCTTAACTCTTTTGGAAGAACAATCCGCCCTAATTCATCTATCTTTCGTGTAACACCTGTTGATTTCATGTTAATACCATCCTTTTATTATTAATTACTACTCACCTATGAACAAGCGGATTAAATGTTGTTTTTCTAGTAATCTAACACAAATTTAGTTTTTCTAATAACCAGTCTTGCACTTCATCTTTTAGGTCTATACCTACAGCAATAGTTCCAAGTATTACACCTTTTCCAATAAGGTTTATATCTACAGACATTGCTACCTTTACTGTCTTAATTTCATATGTAACTGTTTCGATGTGTTTTTTTGGAACACGGATAAAGTTAATTAAACCTGAGGTTTCAACATATCTTTCTGTAATTTTAATTTTATTATCTTTCCAAGAAAACTCCGTATCTGTAACTGTTTTAGGATTTTTTGTTCCAAATAAGCCCACAAGTAATAGACCTCCTATATAGTAATATCACAACCTTATCATATAGATAGAAATATTTATAGGGTGACATAACAAGAATGTATAAATAACAAAAGAGAGAACGTATACATTACGTCCTCTCTTTTGTTAAATATGTTCTCCATGGTCAATATAATTATCACCGTATTCGTATGCTGGTGCAGGAGGTCTGCCATGGTCAAGAGTAATCATACCTGCATTTCCGTACACATTTTCATAGCTAGAAATATAATCTGGTCGTTGTGGTGCAGGAGGTCTACCATGATCAGCTTGTGATGTATAAGATTCTGCAAAAATTCCAATAGTTAAAACAGCAGAAAAACTAAACAATCCCATTAGTACTTTTTTCATTTTAACGCACTTCCCTTCTGAAGTAATTCTTTAGCATCATAAGATATATTAAAATATTGGCTAGCTTTCTCATGATTTCCTTCTTGATAAAGTTTTTTCGCTAAAATTCCAGCGTACTCTTCCATAAAGCCATAAAGTTTTTGGGATTCAAAGTAATTTAGTCCATCTGTAATCGTTGTTTCTAGATTCTGCTTATAATTTTCATCGTACTGTGCTCGAAGTATTCGTAAATGATGTGTATATTCAACATCAGCTAATTCAAATCCTTGAATCAAAAACTCCTGCGCTTTCTCGATTTCGTTTAACTTGAAATGTTCTCGAGCCAATAAGAACACAGTTTTATGATAAGGTCTCTCACATTTATAAACATCCATTAAATGTCGAATCGCAGTTGCGGATATACCTTGTTTTGCATATAGAAAACCTAAGTTGTATTGAATTAAGGTAATCAGTCGAGTACAGTTATGTTTTTTAGCCATATCTAAGCACTTAACAAAAAGCTCTTCTCCTTGTTCAAACTGACTTAAAGTGACACTTGCCAATCCCAGGATTGTATCGCATTCAATTTGATTCACTACATAATCTTCATGCTTTTTGTATATGTCTTTTGCTTTCATGACATGCTTAATTGTTAATAAAGGTTGTTGAAGATGGTAATATAGTTCACCAAGTTTATAATTAAATTCAGCTTTTTCAATGTCATTAGGAATATACTCTAAAAGTCGTTCAGCTTCTTCAAATTGCTCCATAGCCTCCATATAGTTAGCAATCATGGTGTTATGCACAGCTTTATAGAAATGGTAGTAGTATTTTAAATATTCATCAATGGTTTTTGTTGTAAGTTTTTCAACTGCATCAAAATCACTACGAGTTACATATGATTTATTTATTAACACTTTAAAACTATAATCCAATAGAGAATAATACAATAAGAGATTTTGATCTTGTAGATCCCGATTTTGCTCGACCATTAAGACACTAATCTTTTCATCAACTTCTTCTTTCATTCTTGTCGCTTTTGTTATTTGTTTAGATAAAATAACCTTATACCACTCATTTAATAGTTTCGTAACTTTTTCATTATTCAGAATTATCATATCGCAATCTCCTTTATTTTGTTTATATAAAAACAATCATAACAAAGTTTAATTGTAATAAGCTGTAAAAAACAACTTTATAAAAAACATTCTAAATATTCTTATAATAATTTATCAATTGACTGAAAATTATCGGTGAATCGTTAGATTGTGATGAAAGAATAAACTATATAAAACTAGTTGTAAAGCTAGTATTGGTATAGTGTGAACCATATTTGTCGAAACTTTTTGGTGATTATTTGGTTGTTAAGTATTTATTTTCCGTATTTATAGAGTTAAAATTTAACTTTGCTAACAAATAAAGGTAAATTAGCATGGTATTGTCTTAATTAATATTTTAGGAGGTATGAAAAATGAAAAAGATTAGTAAAGTTTTAAGTGTAGCAGGATTATCTCTTGCTATATTCGGAGGAGGAACAATTGCAAGCGCAGCTGAGGATAACACAGTTGATTCTACTGTAAAAAAGGTAATGTATTAGATTTAACAGATCAATCGAATGTACAAATAGGTGAGGTACTAACGTTTGGGGAACTTGTTAATCAAATTGCTGCAGATACCAATAAACCTAGAGAAGAAATTTCTCAGCAACTCATAGCTCAGGGAAAAGCTCATGGACAATCATCTGCTACAACACTTGCCGGTACGTACCGAACACTAACAACTAATTTTTCAGTAACACCTTTCTATAGCCCTTCATTAAGGTTTTATTGTGAAACAAATGAATGGAGTGGAAGCTTCAGGGGTATTAAGGAAATAAAACATATTAATATGAATAGAGATGCAAATGGTCTTTCTAAAACGTTCAGTGGTACAGTTCAAGCGAACTTAGAGGATCCTAACAGAATTTTCTATATTGTTAATGGTGATTTTCATAATAATGGCACAACTACTTTTAATGGCAATGTATCCATTACTGTAGGGAAGACAGGAAGTGTAGGTTTTAGTGCATCTTATGCGACAAGTCACTATAAATATATTTATAAAGAAGGATATGTATATTTTTAAAGTAGATAAATTTTTAAATGGTCGATTACTTCTTAATTACATGTTAAGTTCGTTATACATGCTAATTTAATGGAGGTGATCTCTCTGCAACCTAAATATATTCTGTTTATTCAAATTCTAATAGGAATACTAATAATCATGGCACCAATTATTATTACTGGTGAATTATATGATGTTTCAAAGACTATGGGTGATTTGCTAGTTGCTGAATTAATTATAAGAACACTTTCTTTCATAATAGGACTTGTAGTTATTAGTAAGGCGTTTGAAAAGTATTCTAAATAGTTATGAATACGTTATTTTCTAGCAATTTATAGAAAAGGGTTATTCATATTGAGTAGCCCTTTTTACTATTGCACTTACGCATAAGTTTTATTTGCAGATATATAGTATGTTGTAACTTTACTGTTATATACTTTGTATTGAACTTTTAACTGATAATCTTTCATTATTATTTAATTTCATGTTAATTTCACAAAAATAATTACACCCACTAATGAATGTACTTACTTCCAAAATCTCCACCATGATTTCCTTTTTGCTGCCGCTATTTCTTCCTGGGCTAACACAATAGTACATTTTGCTTCTTGAATCTCTGACCATCTTCATAAGATTATCGTCTCTTAGCTCTAACCTCTTTTCTATCCTTTTTTCAAATAACTGTACAGGTATAGCGTAATATTGGTTGTTTTTTAAATCCTCGAAAACGTTCCCTTTTTATCGAAAAAAAGACTTGCATAAATGCAAGTCAAATATAAATTATGGACTTTCCTTATATAAAATCACTTAAAAAATTTCATATCACTTATGCGTTTGGAGATGGAAATCTTGCAGCTTCAAAATGCGTACTATTTTCTACATTAGAAATAACTCCAGCTACACTACTTTGTGCAAAAATCTCGACTATATCCCCTGCATTTAACTGAATGATTGATGAAACAGCAACAACATTAGCAAAGTTTATTGGACCAAAAAAATCATTATCTATTGCAATTGCCGGATTTCCATTAACTCGAATTTCTACCCGCGCTCTATAGTTTGTGTTTAGATTATTGGGAATGAACGCAATGGTCCCAATAACAGAATAAACACCTCTTGTCTTTGGAATGAAAATTGATGTAGCTGGATTATACTCATTTGCTAAATCAAATTGTTCATTTTGGAATAAAACTTTAACAAATGTATTTGCTGGTACATTTTGATTAACTGCGCTCACAGCTCTAAAAGCAGATGCTCTTACAAGATTATATTGGTTATCATCAGAACAACAATTTACTTTTACATTAACCCAAGGTTTCTCCGCATGCTTTTTATCACATTTTTCATAATTCTTATTGCTTCTATGACAATCATGATATTTCTTTTTGTAATCCTTACAATGATTACAGTAGTAATAAGACATACTAAATTCCTCCTTTTAATTTATTACTACATACTATGTAAGATAGATTAGTAAAGTTTGGACAATCTATTACTATTTTTAATAGAATTAAAAAAGTTCCATCAAAAGGTAGATTAGTGAAACAATATAACATGTAAAGCAGAAAAACCTCATTTAAACCTATCTATATCAACACCATTTATACATATAGATTGTTATCTTTAGAATAAGCAGTTAGCTTTTGCTAACTGCCCTTTTATATGAATTAAAATAGTCACTTGAATTAGAAAAATCAGATTACATCCTATAACTTTTTTCAGACTATTTCATATTCCATTTTTGAAAAAAGTGCTCTGTTTTACTGGAGTTGTTTGATGATTGTAAAAAGAACCACCTTTTTATTTATGACAAAATAAAATTTTTTATAAAAGACACACAATTAACAAACATAACTACATATGATATATTGTATCCTCTCTTTTTAGATTGAATAATCTTTACAAAAGGGCACTTTCCTAAGTGCTCTTCTAATTACATACCAAATAGCTTTTTTGTTTAAAATAATCGCCACAGAACAATTGGACACATTTCCCAATTTATTTACCTCTAAATCCATGTTAGAATCGCTTGTGAGTATGACATAACTTATCCTAGTCAGGCACTGTAACATTTCATGCAAGGCTTCTTTTTTCATCAAGCCGTTAGTTAATTGTACTGACTAGCTTGACGTACGAAGTAACGTTTTTGTTCATTTTCTTGAAATTCATATATTTTTATACTCAATAATTAGTTATACTATTAAAGTTCCTAACAGTTATTATTATGAAATCGACAATTGCAATAACTTTACTTCCAACATAATAATACTTCTCGATTTCCCCCCCTTGAAGCGCACCTTGGGGTTGATTCAATTTTAATAAAGATTTTGTTTCAAAATTGCACCACCATTAAAAACATACATACAATATCGTGTATTCTTTTTCAGTGTATGTTTAAATGAAAGAGCACTTTTCAGGGCACTCTTTTATTTTTAAAAGGATTTTGTTTAAAATATAAAAATAAAAACATATTTAGTTAAACCACTCATATATTTTTTATAGTGTTGTTATTGGCATCATGGAGTGCTCTTAAGGCACTCCTATTTTTTTGCTTACTAAATAACTAATTTGTTAAAATGAACACTTTATATTTTATAATTAAAATTTTTCAATATAAATGCAAACTGTAATTTTTTTCTTTAGAGCTATATCAATATAAAAAATCACTGTACAGTGTCTTTTCTTTATGCAGAAGTAAGCAAAAAAACTTTATAAAAGAACGCCAATTTATATAAAGTAAGAACAAACGTCATTTTATTTGGGTAGGAATTGCACTTGCATAGCAACGGCATTGACTTTAGCCGTATTTCAGAAAAGTATATTCCTTCTATCACTTCAATCAAAAAAGCCAAATTCTAATGCGTGACTATACAATAGAAGAATTTCTTATTGTTTTACTAGAACATATTAAAGAATTTTGGTATTGACTTAGAAGACAAAACAAGTTAGCTCGGCTGTCTTAGGACAAATTCGTTAGCTATCAAAAGTAATGATTCACCGAGAAGCCCTCACTTTAAACAGTCCGTTAGGATGTTAAGTGGCAGGTAGCTCCCGAAAGCATTATCTACTCAAATGTCCATTTTATTCAATAAAAAGAAAGCACCTGTGCTAGTAGGGACTCCCTTAATGTGATAAGTAGTTTTCAATAAGCATTGAAATAAAATAAATTACAAACCTGCAAGCCTGTCCTTCTATTCAATATATGCTTGTCCTTCCCAAAAAGTAAAAACAAAAGAGAGCACTCTCACAATAAGTGCTCTCTTTTGAAAAAAATAGGGGAACAGGTTGGAAACCGTTCAATATCATTATATGATGATTTTCCCCAACTATAACTAATATATCCATTAAAAGCGTTTAATGTGTAATTTTTATATAACAAAGAAAAAAGCATCAGGTATAGATGCTTTCCTTATCTATACCTGCACAACTCTTTGGACATACAAAACCTAAAAAGAGTCTATTGAGATGCTGTCTGTTATCTTTTCTCTTTTTTTGCATTTGCAATTATAATCAGTTATTGTGCATTCTGCCCTATTGTAATTGCAAAAAGCTAAAAAATCCGAAAAGACCGCGAGACTTTTTTGAAAAAACGATCTGCAGTCATATGATCTTTTCTTTTTTATTAGTAAAAGTTGATTGTATCCCCATCCCCTACTGACTCAGAGATACGACATAGATATTCCTCATTCCCTTAACTTTACATATGTTTCATCAAATCTTCAGGAATTTCTTCTTAATCTAAAATGGATATTGGTTAAAGCTTTTTCCATAAATCAATGCTTACTTACTTTATTTTTTGCATATAAAAGGTTAAGAAGCTGCATATATTCATCTTCTTGTCCAATATCAAATCGTTTACCCTCAATCATTTTTCCATATACTTTTTTAGTCATAATTAAAGAATGTATCGCATCTGTTAATTGATATTCCCCCCCAACACCAGGTTGAAGCTTTTTTAATAATGGAAAGATATCCGGTGTGAAAACATATCTACCAATTACTGCGAGATTAGATGGAGGGTTTACTTTTGGTTTTTCAACAATATTTGTAACATCTATACAATCTTCTCTTACAATATTCCCTTCAATAATACCATACTTTTCTACACATTCATTTGGTACCCTATGAATGCCTATTACACTATTTTTCTTCTCTTTATAAATTTTAATTAACTGGCTTAAAGCGTTTTCTTTATCAGAAACTACAATATCATCTGGTAAGAGTACAGCAAAAGGTTCATTACCAATAAATGTTTCACCTAATTTTATTGCTTCACCAAGCCCTTTCGCATATGGCTGTCTTATATAATGAATTTGAATCTTAGGAACAGTAAGCTCTTTTAACAGATGAGATTTTTTCTCTTTTTCCAAAAAAGCCTCCAATTCTAATGATTGATCAAAGTAATCAACTATTAAATCCTTTCTGCTAGAAAGTACAATTAATATTTGCTCAACACCTGACTTCACAGCCTCTTCCACAATATAATGAATTGCCGGTTTATTACCTATAGGAAACATTTCTTTTGGAATTACCTTTGTAATTGGAAGGCTCCTCGTGCCGTAACCAGCTGCTGGAATAATTGCTTTTTTAATCACTAATCTCTCTCCTTTAATTGTTTATAACAATGTATTCAGCACCCTCTGTACCTGCGCATAATGAAATTAAAAGAGGCCTTTACCTTCTGCCTACTTTCATTGCTTATATGAATAGGCCCTTTTACTTGTCACCAATTCAACTTGTCCATCAATATACTGTTACAACTAGTACTAAGTTTAGAAAGGTGATTAGTATATGAAGATATGTATTATAGGCTCTGGTTATGTTGGTATTACATCAGCAGCAGTATTAGCAGACTTAGGTCATGATGTTATATGCGTAGATAAAGATCAAGATAAAATTTACTCTCTCCAAAAGGGAGAATGCCCCATTTATGAACCAGATTTAAAAGACCTTATTCATAAAAATCGAAAACGATTACAATTTAGTTGTGATATTGATAGCACTATTCGACAATCGCCCATTATTTTTATTGCTGTAGGAACTCCTTCTACATCAAGTGGAAAGACGGATTTAAAATATATCTATTCTGTTATCGATCTACTAGTTCCAGCTATAACATCATATAAAACTATTATTACCAAAAGTACAGTTCCACCAGGTACAAATCAGCAAATATGTGAAAAGCTTATTAAATCTGGTGTTTCATCATCCTTATTCAATATTGTTTCTAATCCTGAATTTCTTCGTGAAGGTTCTGCTGTTCGTGATATGCTCAACCCAGATAGAACTATTATAGGAACCCAAAAAGGTGACAAAAAGTCGTTAAAAATTATGCAGAATATATATAAAGGAATTAGTGCTCCTTTCGTTTGTACTGGTCTAAATGAAGCAGAGATGATTAAATATACATCCAATGCATTTTTAGCTACAAAAATATCATTTATAAATGAAATCGCTCGGATTTGTGATGCATATAACATTGACATTGTTGAGGTGGCAAAAGGAATTGGCCATGACTTTCGAATTAACCCTCATTTTCTTCAGGCGGGAATGGGATATGGAGGATCATGCTTTCCAAAAGATTTACATTCACTCATCTATACAGCAAGTGATAAGCACGTAGCGGTTCCTATTTTACAAGCTGTACAATCCATTAACTCCACACAAATAGACCTCTATGTTGAAAAGATTCAAAAAGCTATAAAAAATCCCTTTTCAAAAAAAATAACGGTGTTAGGAATTGCATTTAAGCCAAATACGGATGATATTCGTAGCTCCCTTGCCGTAATACTTCTTGAAAAATTAATTCCTCATGGCTATGATCTACATGCTTATGACCCCAAAGCTCTTCTTCCTCCACATTTAAAAAGACAAGTTACACAGCATGATAACCTAGAGTCTTCAATCACAAATTCCGATTGCATTATTATCGCAACGGAATGGGATGAATTTAAAACACTTAATTGGAAACAAGTCAAACAAGTTATGAAGGGACGCACAATCGTAGATGGACGCAATTGCATTGAAAAAGATGAAATAGAAAAATACGGATTACAATATATTGGAGTGGGTCGGTCATGAAAATACTTGTAACAGGAGCCGCTGGTTTCATTGGCTCACATTTGTGTCAAGCGTTACTTAAAAATAGTGCATATCATGTAGTTGGAATTGATCATTTCATCGGTCCTACTCCAGCCACTTTAAAGACAGATAATATACAATCTCTCGAATTGAATTCACGTTTTCAATTCATACAAGAAGATATTTTAAATATAGATTTATCAAAACTATTACAAGATATAGATGTTGTTTATCATCTAGCTGCTATTCCTGGTGTGAGAACAAGTTGGGGAAAAGATTTTCAGTCTTATGTTTCAAATAATATAATAGTTACACAGCAGTTGCTTGAATCCTGTAAACACATAAAATTAGATAAATTTATTCATATATCAACATCTTCTGTTTATGGTGAAAAATCTGGCGCAGTTTCTGAAGATTTATTACCTACCCCCCTATCTCCATACGGAGTTACCAAATTAAGTGGTGAACACTTATGTCATGTTTATCACAAAAATTTTCATATACCAATTGTTATTTTAAGATATTTTACAGTTTATGGGCCAAGACAACGTCCTGATATGGCATTTCATAGATTAATTAAACAACTGTTAGAAGATAAACCTCTCACAATATTTGGTGATGGAACACAAACACGCGATTTCACCTATATTGATGACTGTATACGAGGAACGGTGGCAGCTTTAGAGACAAAAAAAAGTATAATAGGTGAAGTTATCAATATCGGCGGAAAAGAACAAGCTTCCATTTTAGACATCATTTCTATTTTAGAAAAAATATCAGGGAAATCAGCAACCAAAAAATTTCTAAAATCAGTTCCTGGGGAACCGAAGCAAACATGGGCAGATATATCTAAAGCCAATACATTACTGCAATATTCTCCAACAGTTTCTCTATCCGATGGGTTGGAAGCAGAATTTCATTATATAAAACAACTATACAAAGGAGATTAGTTTATGAAAATTGCATATATATGTACAGAAAAATTACCATCTCCAGCAATTAAAGGTGGAGCAATTCAAATGATGATTGATGGGGTGTCCCCCTATATAAGTCAAGATTATGAACTTACTATTTTCTCTATTTCAGATCCAAGTCTTCCAAATCAAAAAACACAAGATAATGTCAATTACGTATATTTACCTCAAAAAGAATATGAACAGCATGTTATAAGAACACTCCAAACCAATACCTTTGATATTATACATGTCTTTAATCGCCCTAAAAATATACCTCTATATAAACAAGTTTCCCCACACAGTAAATTTGTATTAGGTCTTCATAACGATATGTTTGCTGAGCATAAACTATCCATTTATGAAGGCAATCTTATTCTTGAAATGGTTACCGCCATTGTGACCGTTAGCAACTACATTAAACAAACTGTGATTAAAAGATTTCCACAAGCTGAAGAAAAGATTTCTATTGTTTACTCTGGTGTAAATTTAAAACAATCCCCCTCCATCTGGACACCAACAGGTCAAAAGATAAGAAATGCATATCGTACAAAATACGGTATCCAAGATAAAAAGGTGATTCTATTTGTTGGCCGATTATGCAAAAATAAAGGACCTGACTTACTCATTCATGCTATGAAGAAAATTATTCAAACACATAAGGATACGGTACTTGTAATTGTTGGTGGTAAATGGTTTAGTGATAACCGAGTAAATAAATATGTTAAAAGGCTATATAAAATGGCTAGGCCAATTAAAGAACACGTAATTTTCACCAAATTTATTCCTGCAGATCAAATTCATAATATTTTTCTAATGGGGGATATATTTATATGTAGCTCACAATGGAACGAACCATTGGCACGTGTTCATTATGAAGCAATGGCTGCTGGAATCCCAATTATTACAACAAACCGTGGGGGAAATGCTGAAGTTATAACAGATGAATATAACGGCTGCCTAATAGAACAGTATAATAATCCAATGGAATTTGCCAGACTTGTCCACGCTTTGCTATCCCAACGAGAATTTGCACAATGGATTGCTGAAAACGGAAGAAAGGTTGTAGAAGAAAACTTTACATTTAAACATACAGCCACAAAACTTGATCAGGTATATAAACAAGTCGCTGAATCTACAAATCAACCTTCTAAAAACTTATTACGCCCTCTCAAAATTCAAATCATTTAAACCACCATTATTATCCACTTTGTTTAGGTCCACAAACTTTAAACATAGAGCTAAATAGAATTAAATATTTTTGATACAAATACACTTTTCTTTCTGTACAAATTTTTTTATAGGATAAACTCGATGGAGTAAGAATGCTGCGTTAATCTTTTCCACGTTTCTTTAACCAGATGATTTAATATAGCAAGGAAACGATAAAATACAAAATGACTACAAATAATTGTTCTCGCAATTAAGATTTTTTATCCTTGATTCGGCCAAATGAAAATTTATATACCTTATCGATTAATATGGATTGCATCTCCTTTCCTTGTGAAATTTCTGTACTATAAAATAAAAATATAGGCTAATGCCTACCTAGGGTCAACCTATTCCTATATTTAGAGGTTCACATTTTCACCTATTATATATGTAGAGGGAAAAAAACGCTTGGGGAAACCAAGCGTTTTTAAGTATCAATTATTTTATGCGTCTTCTTCTTCGCCCTCTTCGTCTTCTTCGTCTTCTTCGTCTTCTTCGTCTTCTTCGTCTTCTTCGTCTTCCTCGTCTTCTTCGTCTTCCTCTTCTTCTTCGTCTTCCTCGTCTTCTTCGTCTTCCTCTTCGTCTTCGTCTTCTTCGTCTTCTTCGTCTTCTTCGTCTTCTTCTTCGTCTTCCTCTTCGTCTTCTTCCTCTTCGTCTTCTTCTTCTTCTTCTTCTTCTTCTTCCTCGTCTTCCTCTTCGTCTTCTTCTTCGTCTTCTTCTTCCTCGTCTTCCTCGTCTTCCTCTTCGTCTTCTTCTTCGTCTTCCTCTTCTTCCTCTTCGTCTTCTTCCTCGTCTTCCTCGTCTTCCTCTTCTTCTTCGTCTTCTTCTTCCTCGTCTTCCTCTTCTTCTTTTTCGTCCTCCTCTTCATCTGTAAAAGTAATTTCTGTTTCATCAACATATTGAATTTCAACCTCTACACCATTATGCGTGCCTGATTGTATTACTTCAGCTAGAGATTTTAGAACTTCTTGTAAATCATCACCAGGATTAACACTAAAGCCATTCTCAACATCTAGTTTTATTTTTGCTCTTTTCACATCAGCCATTTACCTAACTCCTTTCATATAGATTTATATATACTATGTTGAAAGAGTATAAAAAGTTTAATATATTTGCGGAAGTTTCATTAATCGTTCTCCTTAGCTTTATCTACCAATTTTGATACCCATGGACCTTTTAATGGATGATCCGGAGTAATAATAGTGACTTTTATTTTTGGCTTTTCTATTTGCGTTAAAACGATCTCATTTAATTCCTCACTTTGTTCTTCCAGCTCTATAACATCTTGAATCTCTTTATCTTGTACTTCATCAATCATTGTAGTTTTTGGTGGTAACTTCTCTTCTAAATCTAGCAATCCGATTTTGGGTAACTCCTCTAATTCCACTTCCTTAATAATCGCTAAATTCTCTAGTACCGAAGATTCATTTAGTACAATATTTTTTTGCTGCTCATACTCTGACAATTCCCATCCCATTGGCCCAGGTGGAGAAAATACAAATTTCTCTAAATCTAAAATAGGGATTACTATCTCTTCTTGTTCTGAACTCATTTTATTTCCCCCCACCATTGCTCTTGATTTCATGATAAATATCAGAAAAATTTCGTAAAAATTCTTCCTTAGAATCTTCAAGTGCAATAATATTTTGCAATGCCCAAATATACTTTTCGTCAGACCACGAACGCTTTTGTCCTAAATAGTATTTATGTGCAATTGAACAGAATAAGTGAGGAAACGATAAATCAGTCCAAAGAACACGAAATTGTTTTTCTGAAAAGGAATTTTCCGAATTATATGCACTCAACATATGAATAGCTAAATTAGTATCCCAAACTGACATTTTTTTCATTACTTTATTTAAAATAATACGTAGGTCCCTCACTGGTAAATCACTTGTAATAGAATGTAGCTCTTTCATAAACATAGCATCATCTATTTCTGTAAACCTCGCTAAGGTAAAATCTTGCTGACAAAAACTATTAGATGCAATAACTTCTTTTGTCCATTGGTCATAATATGGATCATTTAGTTCTTGTAATGCTTTCTTTCCACGTGCTAACATCTTATCAACATACTCTAAAAACATAGTTGAAAATACATCATCTGGAAAGGAAAGTGCAATTCTTTTGTTTCCTTCTAACTCTTGTAATTTCCATCTGTATAATTTATGCCATTTTCCTAATCGACTCCGAATTTTACTTTCTTTCATCGGAATATATCCTTCCGATGCTTGATGGAATTTACCTGCATATATTAGTACCTTCTCTAATTGTTCTTTATTATAATAAATGACTTCTTTCCCTTGATGCTTATCATATAGTACATACGCATACTCATTAGATCCAATACAAAAGCCACCTCTTTTTGTTTTATGAATTTTTGTAATTGGCAATCCATTTTGAAGGAGATGTAAATGTGCTCCAGCAATAAATAGCATCCTTTTGGGGTGCATTTGTGCTTGTTTTAATATTTTTAATCCTTCTTCTGTTTCAACTTCCCACATTGTTCTCCCACTTCTGCTTGATTGTAAAATAATATTACTTATTTCAAATGGATAAAAGCTAAGGACCTTTTTTAAATGTTCACTCTCTAATCCAGTTGTTTCTTCCACCTTTGATCATCCCCTTCTTAAAATTTATAAGATTTCCCCATACACTTTCATTAAATCCATAGCAACTCGGTTCCAATTAAATTCTTTTTCAACCTTACTACGTCCATATTTCCCTAACTGTTTTCTTTTATTTTCGTTATTTAAAAGATTAATTATCTTTTCTGCATATGCATCAGGGTTTTCAAAATCATTGACAATATATCCATTTTTTCCTTCTTCAATTACTTCCGGATTACCACCTCGGTTACTCGTAATTATTGGTAAACCTGCTGCCATTGCTTCGTAATGCACCCTAGCAAGGGGCTCTTGCCACTGTGAAGAGCAAACAAAAATATCTGACATAGCATAAAGTGTTGAAATATCCTTTGGCTTGACAAATTTAATAAAGACTACATGTTCTGGAAACATAGCGCCTAAGGTATATAAGTGTTTTACATAATTATTTACATTGTTATCTCCAAACCATTTTGAACCAATAAAAACCATTACTATGTTTGGATTTTGCTCAATTATTTTAGGAAGAGCTTGTAGCAAAATATGAGGACCTTTTACTTTACTCAAGCGTCCAACAAATAAAACTATTTTTTTATTTTGTAAATCCAACTGTTTTTGCACATGACTTTTAACTTTTGTTCCATTCACAGTCCACGAAGGATAGTACTCATTTACATCTACACCAGAATATACTGTTCTCGTCTTTGCTTTTGCGGCTTGAAAGCGCGAGGTAATTGTTCTTCCTATATAATCACTAACTGTTACAATTTTTGAAACAGCTGCAATACATGCTTCTCCCTCTTCATCACTTATCTTTTCATATGCAAACATTTCATTATGCACACTTAACACGAATTTCGTCTGTGGTGCTGCCTCACTTAAAATTGTAATCCAATTTGGACGATTGCATAAATGAACTACATCATATTTTACCTGTTTCAAATGTTTAATAACATAAGGGAGATATTCCTCTTCTGGAAACCGTAAATACCTTACGCCTTTGTTTTTTTCTTCTGGTTTCAAATTTGGATCTGTTATAGAAATAACTGTCACATTTTTTCCATTTGAAGCAATAATGGAAGCAACAGAATCTATATAAATTTGAATAGCTCCACCTCGTACAGCTGGTACAGGTAGCTTTTCAGTCGAAATTATGGCTATTTTCATTAAAGCGCCTCCCTGTTTCATAAAAATACAACCTTCTTTATATGTTACGAAAAAAACTTTGTGTTTGTGATTTATCGACCATTTTTTCATCCTTTATTATGAAAATTAGTCAATAGTACTTTTTCTTCTTAAAGGCAAATGGCTAGAACAAAAATGGTCATGTACCATACAGTAATAAGAGAGTATAAAAGGATGGTGATATATGTGGAGAATAACAACGAAGAAGCGGTGTATACATTATCGCCCGAAGAGGAACAAAAACTAGTAGAATTGGCAGCGACAATGGTTCAGTATTGGGATATTCAAGCAACTACAATCGAATTAATACAAGGTGGACAACTGGCCTTAGTATGGAAAATTCAAACTGCAGATGGACCATTTTGCTTAAAGAGAATTCATCGCCCCGAAAAAAAAGCTCTATTTTCCATTCACGCTCAAGATTATCTAGCCAACAAAGGCATGCGTGTTCCGAGCATAATCCCAAGCAAATTGAATCAGTTGTATACAAAGCACGGTCCATTTTTATTTGTCGTTTATGATTGGATTGAGGGAAGACCATTTGAGCTTACAATGCAAGAAGATCTTGAAATGATTATGAAAGGGTTAGCAGATTTCCATGTAGCCTCTATTGGCTATAAGCCCCCACCAGGGATACCTATATTCACCAAACTAGGACGTTGGCCCAATCATTACATTAAAAGATTTCAGCAGATGGAGATTTGGAAAACCTTATCTGCAACTATGCCAGATGATCCATTTTCACAGCTATATTTGGCTGAAATTGATGCGTTTATTTTAGAAGCAAAACAAACGCACCAAAGACTATTGGAATCTGAATATACTAAATGGACTGACGAATTACAAGCATCCCCAAATTTATGTCATCAAGATTATGGAACAGGAAATTCCTTATTAGACCCAAGTAATCAGATTTGGGTAATTGATTTAGATACGGTTTCTTTCGATTTACCTATTCGAGACTTGCGTAAAATGATTATTCCTCTATTAGATACAACTGGTGTTTGGAATGAAAATCAATTTCAAATTATGATTAACGCATATGAGTCAGTTTCTCCTTTAACAGCTGAGCAGAAGAAAATTATGTTTATTGATATGTTATTTCCATACGAATTGTATGATGTAATTCGCGAAAGATATGTTAGAAAGTCGCCTTTACTTGCTGATGAACTTGCTGGGGCTATGGAATATGAAAGGATTAAGTCAAAAGCTTTAAATATATTAATAGAGGAATTTTAATACGCAATACTAAGAGTTCTAGTGTAAAAATTACCATTATTATTAATAAAGAAAATAGTTTTGTTGCATGCATCATTTTATAGTGACATAGAACTTATAAAGACGGTTCTGGTGCAAAAAGAAAATAAAGCGCATAGATTCCTAACGTTGTTCTTAACTCTTTCGGAAGAACAATCCGCCCTAATTCATCTATTCTTCGTGTAACACCTGTTGACTTTATGTTAACTTTTATTTTTAGTTATTACTCACATATGAACAAGCGGATTAAATGATGCGTTTCCGGTATCATCTGCATGCAATATTACAATTAGGACTTTGTGTTACAATGGAACCAAATCACGCTATAAGCATTAGCGGACATTAAAAACGACGAAAATGACTAAAATTATATAGATTTTTGGGTACACAAATGATTTTTGACCGCACGCTTCTCGTTTTTTGATTTCAGAATGTCCTATAAGGATCATTAGCTGACATCATAACACTCAAAATCGGTCTTTTATATCCACTAATATACGAAATGAATATTCGCTAATACTTAATGTAAGTTTTGGTTCCGTTGCTACACAGACAACTATATCCTATCTAATGACTGTGGTTGCATTGTCAAACACTAAAAGTTAAACATCTATTTATATTATTTCAGTGATTTTATTTCCTCGTATCCCCTCATTCTCTTGTGAATTTTCTCTTTCTTCATGCCAGCTTTGTCCATGAACTCAACAGCTTTAATCTTTCGCCTTCCATTCCTTGCTTGTTATCCTCTTTCATGTACCAAGCATTAGAATTGAAACATTTGAGATTACTGTTTCCTTAACCGCAAAGAAAACGCTAAACTTCATATATACTTTTGAGGATGTTATGTAATACTAATTGGTTTTTATGATCATTATTATACATAACGCTACCGGATGAGCTTTGGACCTTAATACTTGCATATGTACTATTAAAGTAAGAATGCGGTACGCCAGCTTCTAATTTGATTTTCAGCTCTTCTGCTGTTTTATTATAATCTACTTTTGCAATCTCTCGATCACTATATCCTTTTAATGACCATGCAAATTGTTTTCCATCTAGAATTGTTGTCTCGGGCATTTTTTCAACTTTCTTTAATCCCTCTTTTGTAACCTGATACCTTGCTGTCTTTCCAATAGTCTCATTTTTGTTATTTTCAAGATTCGTTAATGTTGCACGTGTATTTTCCTTTACTGCGTCTCCTTCTACATGAGTTAATTCAATGTAATCCCCCACTTTTACAGACACAGTTTGGGTTTCGGTATTTTGTTGTCTATTCCCCACGATTTCCTTATTGTATAATACGCCACCCGATGAGTTTTGGACCTTAATACTTGCATATGTGCTATTGAAGTAAGAATGTGGTACACCAGCTTCTAATTTGATTTTCAGCTCTTCTGCTGTTTTATTATAATCTACTTTTGCAATCTCTCGATCACTATATCCTTTTAGGGACCATGCAAATTGGTTCCCTACTAAAATATCAGAATTTCCATTTGTAATTTCTACTTTTTTCACTTCAGTTCGATCAAATATGTCTGTTAATGTAATTTTAGCATAAGCCGTTTGAGGCAATTGCATAGTTTGGCTTACTTCAGTTTGGTAGGACTTAATATTATCAATTACTTTCAAAGGTTGTCCCATTAACTTTTCATTGTCATAGATTTCGATTTTCCCTTTAAACTGTGGGGTACTTTGTTCTTTCAATTTCCAAGACACATTTAATTTTTCAGCTTCAAAACTAATATTTTGAATATCATAATCTAAATTTCCCATTTCTGGTTGACTAGGCTGATTTATATTAAAAGTTTTTCCAGTACCAATCGTTGATTGAGTATTTCCTCCTGCCTTCACCCATATATATTCTAAAGTTGCTCCTCCATCGTATTGATAAGATGTATCATGTTGCCCACTGATACGCTGATGATTCCAAGAATTCCATTGTTTATCTGAAACTTTTCTACTGTATCCATTTTTCAGGCGTGCTTCTCTTACATCTTGTCCATTACCAGCCCAGTCCTCTTGGAACTTCGATAGACCATAGTTAAATGCATCATTCGCAACTGGATGGTCCATAATAGCAACTAACTTCCATTGATTTAACTTATTATCTTTTATCCACTGGCCAAACTTCGTATGACTATCTTCTTGCCAAGAACGTAGAGTCATTCGATACCATTCACTATCTTTCCAATTATAAGTTGTTTGTACCTTTAGACCTGTTCCTTCTCCACCAAATCTACTGGCTTCTGAAGTCGGCGATAAATATTCAGCTTTTATTGCTTGATTTGATGCTATTGGATCCCAAAGCGCAAAGTGAAGGGTTCGTTTACCGAATTGATCAAAACCATTTTGTTGTTGGAAGCCCGCATAACCACCACCCTCTCCCCCCTGATTCCAGTTATGCACAGCCCAATACGTATAAGGTGCTGTTTGGACTGGTGACCAGTCTATGCTAATAATATCTGAAGTAGCAGTATTTTGTGGTGTTACATAAACTGATGGGGCATGAGATCGGGTTGCTGCCTCTGTACTAGAAATTGGTGCTCCATACATTGAAAACATGGTACAAGCCATTGAAACCATAACAATTTTCTTTATTTCCCCCCTTGTTTTTACTTTAAACATAACTTCCTATCTCCTTTTAAATTATTTTAGTTACATTGAATAATAACCTTATATATCCCTTTAAACAAATTATGTAATAAAGTAACATTAACTTTAAAATCTAGATATATTTAATGTTTTTTTCACTACTATTACTAATCAAATTATAGTTTTTTGTATTAAAATCGTATGATTTAGGACTAAATATAAAATTTCATAAATATGTAGTTTTAGATATTTATGATGAAAGACCCACTAAATAACTTAATTGATTTTATGAAAGATTTCCTTCCATTATTGATTACACTATTAAACCTAGGATTATTTACCGGAAAAATGTTATGTAAACTTTGGTTTGCCGATTAGACAAAATAATTTATCAATTTGCTGATATCTTATCATTAGTTAGAAAGAGCCTACTTAAAAACGTAGACTCCTTTAGGTATCTAAACATTACATATATAACAAACATAAAAAAATAACATCGAATTCTTCTGTTAGTTTATTTAATATTTAATGACGTAGATAATGTATTCCAAGGTGCATTTGTAGATGTATTTTGATATTTAAATTGCCCATTTTGCTGTCCTGAAGCATCCCATTTATATTCCCATCCATCCACTGTTCTATCCCTATTTATATCAATCATCTTAGAATCTACTTTTTTTAGTTTTTGACCACTCATTTGAGCAATTGGATTTCTACCATATCCCATTTCATTTGTATAAATGTATAAATAGCTCCCTCCATGATCTTTAACTGTACTTAAATTATTAGGACCAATAAATTCAACCCCGCCTAATTGAGATTCAACTTTTACCACATCTAATGATGTTAATGGTGGTGCAGGTGCTGCGGATACATCCGTCGCTAAGCCAACTGTTGCTCCCACTATTAATGATGAAACTCCTAAAATCATTCTTTTTAGCATACACTCATCCTCTTTATATTTAGTACAAATTGATTCTATCATAATAATTTCATACATTTCCTTCCCTTAAAAAGAGTTAACAAAAAGTACCTAATTACATATGAAATTGTGCATATTCATTGCATTTTTACTATTTACACTTACTACTAATCCTACTACAGCATAATTGCTTCTCTATCTTGATTGACTTAATACATTTTGCCTCGTTTCAAGCTGGTTTTTGTAAGTGCTAATAAATCGTGCGTAGTTCGGTGTCTTAACAAATAAAGAATAGAGTTGCAAATCCAACTCTATTTAAGTCGGCTTTTCCTCTAGCATTATAAGCAAGATCCACCACTTGCATCGATTAACTCACCAGTTATCCAACGGCTGTCTGATGAAGAAAGAAAACCTACAATATCAGCTATATCATTAGGTTCTCCCCACCTATTAAAAGTCGATAAACCTGCGATATATTTTTGTCCATCTCTATTCCCCAATGTCTCAGCGTTCATTTCTGTATTAATTATAACCGGGAGAATTGCATTTACTGTAATACCACGGGCACCAAGTTGTTGGGCCAAAGTATGAGTGAGTGTATTAATTGCCCCCTTAGATATACTGTAGGCAAAAACACTTGGGGAGGCTACCCGTGTGACAAAAGACGAAATATTGATAATCCGACCTCCATCTTTTAAACGTGGCAAAGCTTTTTGAATAATGAAAAATGGAGCTTTCACATTAATATTCATAACCTTATCAAAAGACTCCTCTGTAGATTCCTCTAACGTTAAAATCTGCCCAATTCCTGCATTGTTTACAAGGATATCAAATGTAGTATCGTCTATATATTTTTGAAGAGATTGATCCATTATTAATACCGTTAAAGGTACTTAAGTCTGCACTAATCGCAAATGCGGAACCGCCATCTTGTTTAATTTGATCCACTACATTTTCTGCTTCTTCTTTTCTTTTACTATAGTGAACAACGACTAACGCACCAGCCTGTGCCAAATGTAAGGCAATGCTTCGACCTATTCCTCTACTAGCTCCTGTTACTAATGCAATTTTCCCCTTCAATTTATTCATCTCTTCATCCCCTTGCTTAAAAATTCTACTTAGTTATATCACAAGATACCCTTTGAAATGTTGCTCTCTCATTTGGTTTCCTTAAAGAACCTAGATAGTATTGTTACTAATTTTCTTTTGATGATATAGTGCCCTATGTCCGTTAAGCTAGGAAAGTGAATGCCAAAAACTAAGAAAATTATTAGGTTAAGATTGTAGTACCTGAAAAATATTTAGTTTCTAAACCCTTGTTAAATAGCTACGATGAGCAATTATACTAAACTAAGAATGAAAAAAGGATCTGATATGAATATCAAATCCTTTTTTACTATATATAATTATTTCGCAGCTTCTTTTTATTCTTTTCTAGCTTTAAATGCCGGTGCTTTAGAAGCGTTAATTCTAATTGTTTTAACATACTTATATATAATTTTAACGAATTGGATGTTGAAATTATTACATTCCAAGAAGTCCTTTACTCTTAGAATCGACAATTCTCCATTACCTTAGGCTTGCTCTACGTCCCCTGTAGGGATTTTTTCGATAAACTAACATACATCTTGTACGCTTTTTGAACCTTATCTCTACTATTTTGTATCCAGTTCAATGTTAAATCTTTTATCAACATAGAAATCCTTTTAGTATTTTGAATTTTTTTATGCATAAAAAAAGACACCTTTAAGGTGTCTTCCTCCAAATTAATAACTGCATGTTATATCATAAACTTTCTCAATAATTATTAATTTAATCTTTACTTTTAAATATATCCTTTTAACATATTTTTTGAGAAACGATTTGGATATAGAGCAATAAGCATTTCATATGGACTTCCTTTCCAATAGCATTTTAACGGTGTCCATAATTTTTGTTTTATTAGCCATTTTTGATTAAATACTTTTAATAGCTGTTTTTCATCCAATTTTTCTTTCTCTTCAATAGTCCACCTTAACGCCTCTAATGCTTTACGTTTAGACCAATATCCAACAGGAGTAACTCTAAATTCCCATTCTTTAAAACGGTCTCTATATAAATCATTAATCATTCTAAACGGACTATTCCCCCAGATTATTTGACATGCTGATGCTAATCCATGGGTCTTTAACCATTTTATATTGTATATATCAAGTAATTGTTTAGGGGTTAATCTCTCTTTTTCTTCAATGGTCCATTTCAATGCTTCTAATGCTTTTTCTTTAGTCCAGAAGTTATTAGGAGTCATGCCAAATTCCCATTCTTTAAAACAGCCTGGATAAAGATCATTAATCATTGCATACGGGCTACTATTCCAATACATAGCCAGAGGTGCACTAAGCTTATTTTTTTTCAACCATTTTTTCCCGTATAATTCTAAGAGCTTTTCTTGTGAAAGACCCTCTTTTTCCTCAATAATCCATTTCAAAATTGTTAATGCTTTTTCTTTAGTCCAAAAATTTAAAGGAGTCATACCAAATTCCCATTCTTTGAACTGATTTGGATACAAATCATTAATTGCTTTAAAAGGGCTATTTTCATACCTATGTTTGAGTAATCCTCGTAGCCTATACTTTACAAGTAATTTTGTGTTCCACTTTTTTCTTATGTCTTCCTTATTCCATTTTAAAATACTGTTAAGCAAATATGTTAATACCCTCCGCGCCATTTTATTATCTATATCTTCTTTCCATGTATTTGGAGGAAATCTAATTCTTTTTCCATCTAATATTTCCTGATAAATATCTTCTATAGAAACCTCTTTTTTTAACAATATATAAATCCTCCTACAGTTTGTATTAATATTTATACACTATCATCAGCTTCAATCAATATATCTATATTAAAAAATATAATTAAAATACCCATTAAAATCAACAAGAAAATTATTTTTTAAAAAATTTCTAATAATTAACCAAGTGAATATTTATTTTAATTTTCTAATTATTAGTTTATACTAAGTTAGTATTATTATATTTATATATAAGGAGTGTATTCGTATGGAGAAGATTAGTAAAAGCGATATTATTCGTACTGTTCCCCAAAGCGGTTTTTTCGGACACCCTAAGGGACTGTTTACCCTATTCTTTACAGAGTTTTGGGAGCGATTCTCTTACTATGGGATGAGAGCAATATTACTTTACTATATGTATTATTCAATCTCACAAGGTGGTTTAGGGATGGATCATGCGACCGCAGCGTCAATTATGGCCATCTATGGATCTCTCGTTTACATGTCTGGCATTATTGGTGGCTGGATTGCAGATCGTCTACTAGGTTCAAGTAGAACAATTTTTTGGGGTGGAGTTTTAATTATGATAGGTCACTTGATTTTAGCACTACCAGGAACTATAAGTACTTTATTCATATCTATGGTGTTTTTAGTACTTGGTACAGGTTTATTAAAACCTAATGTATCTAGCATTGTTGGTGATTTATATAGTGAAACAGATACTCGACGTGACTCAGGTTTCAGTATTTTCTATATGGGTATTAATTTAGGTGCGCTTTTATCTCCTTTTGTTATAGGAACACTTGGTCAAAAGTATAACTTCCACCTAGGCTTTGGTGTCGCTGCAATTGGTATGCTATTAGGTTTAATTATTTTCGTTCTTACAAAAAAGAAAAATCTTGGTTTAGCAGGAACACAAGTACCAAATCCTTTAACAGACATCGAAAGAAAAAAAGTTATTATACAGTTTAGTATTGGCACAATAGCTATAGTATTATTTTGTATTTTAACGATACCAACAGGTATTTTAACTATTAATCGATTCACTTTATTAGTAAGTATCTTAGGTATTCTCATTCCAACTGGTTACTTTATTTTTATGTATCGTAGTCCGAAAACTACAAAAATTGAAAAGTCTCGTTTAATTGCTTACATACCATTATTTATCGCTGCTACAATGTTTTGGGCCATTCAAGAACAAGGAGCTATCATTTTAGCTTCATATGCTGATCAGCGTACTCAATTAAAGTTGGCCGGGTTTGAACTTCAATCTTCATGGTTTCAATCATTAAACCCTATTTATATTGTTTTGTTAGCACCAGTATTTGCTTGGTTATGGGTAAAGCTTAATTCACGTCAACCAAGTACGGCTAATAAATTTGCTATTGGTTTATTATTTGCTGGTTTATCCTTCTTAGTTATGATTATCCCTGCATATATACATGGTACAGAATCCCTTGTAAGCCCTATGTGGTTAGCGATTAGCTTCCTGTTAGTAGTAATCGGGGAACTTTGTTTATCGCCTGTAGGTTTATCAATTACAACCAAATTAGCACCAGCTGCCTTCTCTGCTCAAACAATGAGTCTGTGGTTCTTGACTAGTGCAGCTGCACAAGCTATAAATGCTCAAATAGTTCGATTATATAATCCTGAAACAGAAATTATTTATTTCGGTGTAATTGGTGGCCTTTCAATCATTTTAAGTGTAATTTTATATTTTATGGCCCCAAAGATTCAAGTTTTAATGAAAGGCATAAAATAAAAAAAACTGTGCTAAAAACTTGTTATAATGCAAGTTTTTATGCACAGTCTTTTTGAATAACTATACAGTTTTTTATATATAAATAAATTAATAATAATTATTTATGGTAACTCAAACCTACTATATAGTATTATAGAGCTATTTGCTTCTAATATTACTCCAGTTCTTATAGGGAAAAATATAAATCCCTGATAGAATATATAATAATTCCATATAAGGTGCTGCAATAAATTCAATAGAGATTTGACTAGCATTATTATATTATTTAAAATTACACTCTCTTTATTATTTCATAAATTTTTGGGTTTGATATAGATTCATTACGTTAGAAAGTATACTAATTACATACC
The DNA here is from genome assembly GCF_051916325.1 of Bacillus cereus group sp. MYBK227-1. Lineage (NCBI taxonomy): Bacteria > Bacillati > Bacillota > Bacilli > Caryophanales > Bacillaceae > Bacillus > Bacillus cereus group sp. MYBK227-1. The sequence goes on from NZ_JBQAGK010000004.1 coordinate 427,530, forward strand.
TTCTCACGTAATTCATTCTCAAGTGTTCTTTAAATAGGAATTTAACGAACACTTGAAGAGATGGTTGAAATGAGTTTGAGTAATCAGATAGCATATTTTTATCGTTTTCCGACAGAAGACTCCTTCCTCAAAAATGTGAAGGTGTGAAACACCAATTTTAGGTGGGAGATGAATGTCGGTTGGCATAAGCCAACATATTTGCTATCATTTACTTGTACAGATTGCTCTTCGAAAACTGAAGATATGAGGTTGGTTGCAGAAAAACGTTGCAACCGTAAAATCTTCAACGTTCTATCTCCCCACGCTTCTCAAAATTGCGAAAACCAAGCTAAAGTAGGTAGTGTGGTGAGTCAGCGTACAAGATACTTATGTTCTCACCGTAGGGACTGCGGGTAGAGCCTGCTAAGATAACTGGTGGATACACCGGTGTTCGCAGGAATCTCCCACTTCAAACAGTCCGTTAGGACGTTAAGTGGTGAGTAGTTCAACTATTAATCATTTCACGATAAGAATTAATAATAAATTCTGCTGCATATCCTCTGCACACGTGGTCTAGAGCATACATTTTTTATATTTTGGTGCAAAATGAAAAGTTTCCTCTAATTCAATATTCTCTTTTTTACTTTTAAATTAAAATATTCCAAAGTAACCCTCATTAAACTGCAATTATAAATGTAGGGTTCTACTTACATTTATGATTTATATAAATAATCTGATTTACTAACTTATCTATATCTTGACTTAAACTTAGCACCTGCTGATGTCTAAATCCATATTTATCTACTAGTTTAATTAATTCTACTTTCTTGTCTTCAATTAATTTTTGTAAGTTTCTCATCTCCATATCTATTAGAACTCCTTTTTTACGATTTAGCAGTTAAATTATAGTATAGATATAAAAATAAAGAAACTGGAATTTTTGGTAATCGAAAGAAAAAATTCAGATGTGTCTAAAATATATTAAAATTATATATATGCATAAATGCATTTAAATTCTTCTATAATAATGTTATAATGGAATTAACCAAGAAGCATCCAACAAATTATGATTAATCACTACATTTTCTTTCAGAACTAGTCAACATATAAAAAGACACTATATATAGTATAGTGTCTTTTTATATACTCTATAATATTATTTGAACATAAATATGTTTATGTTCAAATAATATTACTAAAAAAACTTTAACAAAGGGTTGTACCACATCCCTATGTAGCTAATAAAAGACAAATAAACAAAAGGATATATCTTACCATATTTGATGGAAAAGACATATCCTTTTGTTAAAACCCTACTCTTATCGATTTCTGTTATCATTAAGTTTTAATTAAACTTAATACCACACTCTAATCGATCACTGTTATCCTTAGGATTTAATGTAATTGGCTTTACAATGTACTCCATTATATTCACCTCCTTTCACTGAAAGTATATTTCAACTTTCTTATTAACTAGATTGTTTAATAACCTCAGTTTCCGGTACTTTTTGTTTATCGATAGGATTTTTTATGTAATATCTATATAATCTATCTTTGATATTATATTTTAATTGGTCACATTCAAAATCTTGTTTTTCTATACTTAGTTCTGGGCATCTTCCTTTACAAAGAGGCATAATATTACATGTCTTGCATTTGTTTGGCAATTCCCAATTCATCCATTTTGTTAAGGTTTGTAACGAAGTAATGCCTTCTGCTAAATTTCCTACTCTTAATTTTTTATTTCCAACTTCATGCCAGCATTTAAATAAATCACCATAGGCATCTACAACAAAAGAGTTATTATCTACAGCTTGACAAACCCAACCACCACGATTTCTAGGATAAAGATTTCCCATATTGAAGCCAATCTTATCCGCATATTCAATCAAATCTGTCTCCCATTTTGCAAATTCCCTTGTTACTAAACAGGATTCACTAATAGATTGACAAATGTCATTGTATGCCCCTACTGGAGCAAAATACACGGAAACTTTGTTGTTTAATCCTTGGTTCATTAGGATAGGAAATAGCTTATAGACATCTGCAACGTTTTCCTTTGAAACATTTACTCGAATTCCGACTTGTATAATGTCTTGTATTTCTTTAATATTATTTAAAATTTTATTGAAAGAACCTTGCTTATTTCTTAAGATTCTAGTCACATCATGCGTCTCTGGGCCACCATCCAATGTAATTTGTACATATTTAACATTATTCTCTTGGACTAAATGTTCTGCAATTTTTCTATTAAGTAAATATCCATTTGAAACTATTTTAGCTCTATATTGTATATTTTTTTCTTTGCATATTGCTAATATATACTTTGACATTCTATCTATAAGATCTTTTTTTAATAATGGTTCACCACCATACCATGTAACAGAAAATTCAGTCTTATTTTTCAAGTTATTTTGAATGAAGTTTTTCAAATCTTCTTCTTTTTGTCCCTCAATATATTCATCTACATGATCCTCATAACAATATGGACATCGAAAATTACATTGTAATGTAGTTGCTATGGTTAAACCTAAATATTCACTTCCAAAACGGCTTTTATTAGTTAAATAATGGTAAACACCGTATTCATCTAAAGAATTTTCTACTATAAAACCAGCCCTAGTTAATTCTTCTAAATGTAAATTAGGAATTTCATTATAGTCTCTTTTGCTAATTTTTTTTATAGTATCCTTATATTCATCAGAAATTTTAACGAACGCTCCTGTATGGCTATTATATAGAAAATTAATATTATCTCTTTTGAAAGGTACATTAAATTGTGATACCTTATACAAAATTATTCCTCCATTCTTTTCGTATCCATATTACTAAAATGATGCAATTACTTATGTCTTGTAATATTAATTAATTGTTAAAATCTATTTTTCACTAATAACTTAACACAGGTATAGTAGCAAATGAATTAAGAATATATATACTGAATGTTTAGTATATATATATAAACCTATTATGATAGTGTAAATAATTCGTTTCTATTGGATTATGTTGCTACATTTTTAGAAGCAGCAAAAAAAGTGAATGAGTCAGAAAATCCTAAGAAATCTATAGTAAAATCAAGTAACTTGCTTTGCAAGTCAACCGTTAATCTTATAATAAATAGAAAAAATCCCTAACCATTGTTTTGGATATTGTTAGGGATTTTTTCTATTTATATTTTGTATTAATCCACGTTGTCAGCAAATTAAAGATCGCATGGTTTTACAAAACATAAATATGTTGGAGTTCGTATTAAAGGATAAAATTTTCATTTTTGGGGTATTTACTTTTGTTAACTTGATTGTGATGTAGTGCTCCCCCATCCCCATTAAGCTAAGAGAAGACAACTATCCTAAAAATGAAATTTTGTGCTAACTTGTAATAAAAATGCTCATTTTTTCTTTTTCGGTAAATCTGTTTTCTTAACATGTATGGTGAGCCATATAGGCTGTTATATAATCAATATTTGTATATTCCGGAAGAAATATAAAGAAAAACGTATTAGTGTTTTTTTGATTTTAGGAATATATTTTCAACCAAACAAGTCTAGGAATCGGATGTATCATTTTTTATTATGAACGATTATAAAATAGTATGGTAAAGAGACATGTAATTTCAGATCATTCAATAGTTATAATGATAAGGAGGATACTGGTGAAAAAACTTACTTTTAAGGATTTGAATTCGTCAAAGACCATGCGTAATCCCATTATGTTCTATAAAAACCTCATCAAGCAACAAGAGCGTTTCTTTCAAATTGATGACTTTTATGGCATGGGAGGGACATGGGTCGCATTACACTATGATGATGTGATTACTATTCTAAAAGATTCTCGTTTTATCAAAGATTTACGGAAATTCACACCACTCCATGATAAGCAGCATCCAATTTTGGAAAATCCAGCTGCGAGTAAACTGTTTGACTGGCTGATGAATATGCCGAATATGCTTACGGTAGATCCACCTGATCATACTCGCCTACGTCGTCTAGTCTCTAAAGCCTTTACACCACGTATGATAGAGGATCTTCGTCCCCGCATTCAGCAAATTGCCGACGAATTGTTGGTTGCTGTACAGGAACAAGGAAAGATGGAAATTATTTCAGATTTTGCTTACCCACTACCCATTATTGTTATTTCCGAGATGTTTGGGATTCCCGCCACTGATCGAAGCCAGTTCCGTGAATGGACAAAAATACTCATGAACGCCTCTGTGGATCCTAGTGAAGGAGCTGCAGTTACAACAACACTTGAAAAGTTTATTCAATACATCGAGGCACTGCTTAACGAAAAGCGCCTAAATCCTGATGCCGATTTGATAAGCGAGCTCGTTCAAACAAAAGAGCAAGAAGACAAGTTGAGTAATAACGAGCTTCTCTCGACAATTTGGCTGCTCATTATCGCTGGACATGAAACGACAGTTAATCTAATCAGTAATGGTGTGCTGGCATTACTTCAACATCCCGAACAAATGAATTTACTAAGGGAAAACCCTTCCCTGATTCCTTCCGCTGTTGACGAACTATTACGCTATTCCGGCCCAGTTATGTTTATTAGCCGACTTGCTAGTGAAGATATGACAATACATGGAAAAATGATTCGCAAAGGTGATTTAGTTCTACTCTCTTTGACTGCTGCAAATATTGATCCACAGAAATTTACTTATCCGGAAATATTGAATATTTCACGAGAAGAGAATAATCATTTAGCTTTTGGGGCTGGTATACATCACTGTTTGGGAGCTCCATTAGCACGTTTAGAAGGACAAATTGCATTAGGTACTTTGCTACAGCGGCTTCCTAACCTTCGCCTAGCAATCAAACCGGATCAATTAAATTATAATCATAGTAAAATTCGTTCTCTTGTTAATCTGCCAGTTTTTTTCTGACCTATGATTCTAATGGGTTTAAGCTGTTTATTTTTTATTTTTTAAAAGAGTATCCTATTCTTCTTTTTTATCTTTCATCATTTTGGAGTCGTTTGTTTGGTAAATAAAAAAGGGATCTTTTAAATAAAGATCTCTTTTCATTTTAGATTATTTATCTTTTTTTTAGATAAATAATAATAAATATTTATTATTGGGCATTTGCTTTATGAATTGGGACATTCATATGTAATAGGATATTTTAAGTACTTTTTATAGGAGGTCTTATATTGTTTAATTCATACATTCAATCAGATTTTATTAGTTATGATTATGATCGTCAGGATTATCACCATTCTCATTATCGATGGAAATTATGTATTTATAAAAATGGTTGGACAAATCAGTATTGGCATAAATTTGTTCATCCTTGGCAAAAGTGTTCTACTATGACTGATAATGAATTGGTTTATGAATTATTAATTCCATAAAAAAATAAAACCAGTAGATGAAGGATCAATCGAAGCCTTACAAGCGGAAAATGAGCGTTTACGTATGGAAAATGCATATTTAAAAAAGTTGAATGCCTTAGTTCAAAACAAAGAAAAATCACCAAACAAGACAAAGCGCAAGTAATCTACGAGTTAAGGCATGAATTTCCTATCAAGGAGTTACTTCAACTCGCAAACATTCCACGTAGTACGTACTATTACTGGATGAAACATTTTAATCGTCCTGATCCAAATACGGAGGTAAAAGAACTGATTCAAGCTATTTATAATGAACACGATGGGTATTATGGTTATCGTCTTATTCGTGATGAACTTATGAATCGTGGACACAAAGTAAATCATAAAAAAGTATATCGCCTTATGAAAGAATTAGGGTTAAAATGTCTGGTTCGTATGAAAAAATATCGCTCTTACAAAGGGACAGTTGGGAAAATTGCGCCAAATATTTTAAATCACAACTTCCAAGCTGAAAAACCAAATGAAAAGTGGGTTACAGATATTACGGAGTTTAAGTTATTTGGGGAGAAGTTATACCTATCACCAATGTTGGATTTATTTAATGGTGAAATTATCACGTATACAATTAGTTCCAGACCGACCTATTCCCTTGTTTCAACGATGTTGGACCAAGCCCTTTATTGTGTAACCGATCCGGATAAACTCCTCATTCACTCTGATCAAGGTTGGCACTATCAAATGAAACAATACCGGCATTCTCTTAAGAATTATGGCATAACTCAAAGTATGTCTCGCAAAGGAAACTGTTATGACAATGCCGTTATTGAAAATTTCTTCGGTATTATGAAATCGGAATTTCTGTATCGAAAAGAATTTGAAAGTATAACACATTTCAAACAAGAATTAGCAAAGTATATAGAATACTATAATCATAAAAGAATTAAGGCAAAATTAAAGGGTATGAGCCCAGTACAATACCGGGCTCATACCCTAGAGGCTGCATAATGAAACGACCTGTCTAACTTTCGGGGGTCACTTCAATATGGACGGCTTATTCACATAAAATTCGTTATCGGTAGCAAATACTTTGATAGAATCCTTGTAGCTACAGGGATTCTTCTTTTTTGTCTGTTTATTTGGTATACAGGATTTTATACATCGTTGATGTAGCGGGGATTCTAGGGGTTTCCGCTATTCTTTTTTTTGTAAACAACCTTGCATACTCTTAGTATGGTTTCTGATGAAGTGAGAACAAAAATAACGAGATATACATTTAAAGGGTCTCTTGGTTCGTCTGAGGGGATTATTTGTTGTGTACGGATAAGAAATTGAAGGTTAGTTAAAGATAAATCTGAAGTGTTTGAGAGGTATATAACAAGTTTGGGTATTGTTGATTTTATAGAAAAAAGATATAAAAGAGTCGTAACAGTTTTTGAAAGAGCACCAGTAAAAAATTAGTGAAGGAGTAGCATTTGCTACTCCTTTTTATTTTGACAACTTTTTTGGTACTGAAAGAGTATTGAATTTTGAGTGGGGTAAAGACCTCCTAGGTGCAGTTTATTTTACTGGATAAATAACTCCACTTGCTTCACACCCAGTTTCTAATTCCTTTGGGTTTCCACAGTATAATCTCAATGAATATTGCGATAAATCACCAGTCTTTATGGTAGTAGTGAATCTCTTTGTATTATAAAATACATAGGTATCGTAATACTCACCATTACGATATATTATACCAACAATTGTACCTCGCCCTTTTTCATTAAATTTTTTGGGTTCTACGTTCATACCTAAATTGTCGCCACTATAAAGTTGTAGTCTAGATGTAGACTGCGACTTGTCCTGTGTTGAAAGATAAACATTTCTTGGAAGTTGCTCTTTAATTTTAAGGGATGCAGCATATGGAGGTCTAATTATCGAATCTTCAGAATACTTGTAATCATCATAATTTTTATCCACTAAAAGTTCAGGGTTTGTTGGGTAATATTTCTCCACCCCTTCTGGAAGAGATTTGATAGTGTCATCATTAATTGTATTAGCGCTAGCATTTTGCGTAGATCCTAAGATGATTGCACCGAGCATAAAAGATGTTAATAATAGTTTTTTAATCCCCATAAGTTCCATAATCCTCCGTTCTTAATATTTTTTTCTGGTTACACAATAACCTTAACACGTTTCACAAATATTGTTAGTTTGTTTAACTTGATAAAATAATATTTGAATATTCAAAAACAAAAAATAAAATTGACATATGTCATGTGGCGGTAACTCTTTTAGCACTCTCGGTCATTTCATTATTAAATGCACCAAGTTTGCGCTTTCCTTTCCTAAACACAAAACGCGCATTATAAAACGCCCATTTCAAGCGATTTAACGATAGATTGTACACAAAACAAAAGATAATCGTCTTAAAATTGCAATCTCGGCAATCATTCTATAAATAGTTGTACATATATTCGTCGTTACACGATATGATTTTACTATTAGGGGTCACCATATCATTCCGGGAAAATTATACGCTAAGGATTAAAAAACCTTATCATTACAGCATTTTTTTAGGTGAATACATGTTCAGAAAGATAAAAACTTAAGTTTAACTGAACATTGATTTGTTTACATACTTTATGAACACAGTTATAGATAGAAAACGTTGATATTATTAAGTTTTTCTCTCTGTTCATAAACATAAGGTTTTCTGGACGGATGCCTCTTAACGTACAGAAAACGTTAAGATGTGTCCCAATTGTGTCTAAACGTACAATATTCCCGAAATGGTATGGTGATGCCTAAAAGGTGTTTTGCAGGCATGCATAGAATCACTTCTTTGAGGTGATGATTATGACAGTGGAAACATCAATAAAGCATAGAGAAATTACAGGAACTATATTTAGAAATGGACGGTTTCAATATGAAGCAAGCCATGTTGTATCATTTGATGATAACTATGAAGCCACCTTTATTCTAGGTGGGAAAATGAACGAGTTATTTACGATCCTTTGCCGATGTAATACGCTTTATCTTGAACCTGAGTATAAGAATGCACCTAGAATTATAATTGAACTCACTAGCTGTTATGATGAATTTAATGAGTATTATTTTATGGACTCCTTTAGAGATGTAAATGCTTTTTTAAAGGAGATGCAACCCTTAATTGACGTTGCAAAACATATGGAACAACAAACTAAATATCCTGAATATTAATTTAAACACATGTGAGGGTGAATATACTCTCACATTTTTTGTATTCATTATATAGTGGAGGAACATAGTTGACGAATACAGAATGTATACATTCCGAATCTATATGAGGTGATAACGCGGGGTATTTAGGAGTACGGAAACGATTCTCGGTATGAGATGCCAATCTAGGATTAATAATCACCTACACTTGCCCTTTAGAAAAAAGAAACAATCTCGCCTAAAATTGACTTTGCATAATCTTAGCTTGATAAATTACATAGAAGAAATACGAAATATTTTAAAGTGGCCGCCACCAGGGATTATAATTAATATCCGAGGAGATTTTAACTATCCCTACTTTCACTTCGTTTTACAAAAAAGAAGGACAAAGGTTGAAAAATAGGTAAATCATAATAAAAACTACAGGTCTGTAATTGATTAAGAACCTGTAGTTTTTTATAATATTCAACCTATTTTATTTTCCAGCTTTTTTAGTTTCAATAATAAATTTTGAAACTAATTCTGATAATGCTTCTACTTTTTCTTTTATTTTGTTAGATTGACTCGATACTTCCTCAATTGATGCTGCTTGTGATTGGATTGACTGTACAGTTTGAGTGGTTTCTTTAGCTATTTGTGTTGCAGTTTCAGAAACACTTGATATAGAAGCATTAACTTCTTCTGTACCGGCAGACATTTCTTCTGTCGCTGCAGATACCTCTTGAATTTGGCTAGTGATTTTATTAATAGCCACCATAATAGATGAGAATGCTTGATCTGCTTGATAAGCAGCCTCTTTTCCTTCTGTAGCCTTTTGTTGGCCTTTTTGCATGACATCCACTGTATCTTTTGTATCTGTTTGAATTAATTGTATTAAATGATTAATTTCATTTGCCGATTCTTTCGATTTCTCTGCTAAATCCCTTACTTCAGCTGCAACTACTGCAAATCCTTTTCCGTTTTCTCCGGCACGAGCTGCTTCAATCGCAGCGTTTAAGGCGAGAAGATTAGTTTGTTCAGCAATGTTACTGATAGCGTCCAGAGCGCTATCAATTTGCTGTGTACGTGTAACAAGTCTATCAATTACTGTGGATGTTTCTTCAACAACTTCATGAACACTATTCATTTGAAGTATGGATTGCTTTATCACTTTACTACCAGAATTGACTTGTTCAGTTGTTGTAACAGCCAATTCTGTAACCGTTGCCGAAGACTCAGCTACTGTTTGAACTCCGGTCGCTATTTCTTCCATTGATAATGAACTTTCTTGAATACTAGTAACCTGTCCTTCTATTTTTTTATCGACCTCAGAGATAGTTTGGACAACCTCTCTTGATACATGAGATGCTCGTTTAGTATCTCGCAACATCCCATTGGTAGAAGAAATAACCTCTTGAGTTGTGATTTTCACTTCACCAATTAATTGTTGCAAGTTATCCAACATACTATTAAATGACTTTACAATGCTTCCCAATTCATTATTTGATTTATAAGAAGTGCGTATTGTTAGATCACCTTTAGATACTTGTTCCATATCTCTTTGTAATAATACAATTGGTTGTCTAATTGCACTTTTAATGATATAGCCAATAAAAATAACGATTGCAATTGCTACAATGGAGATACTAACAAACATCATTATTGTGCTTGTCGCACTGTCGGTATTATTTTTTTGTAGTTGCTCTGCATTATGATTATTATATAAGATAAGTTCACGAATCGCTTGAGTTGTTTTTTTAATATTAGGTTCAACCTCTTTCAGATAATAAGCATATGCTTCTTCATTGTTAGTTTGTCCTAAATCTTCTACTTTCTTCATTTGAGTTCTTAATTCATTAAAACTTTCAAGAAATGTTTTATACAATTCTTTTTCATTATTAGCACTAACTCTAGTTTCAAACTGCTTTAATAAATGATCAGTATCTGTACGCAATGTATCACTTTCTGTCATAAGCTCTTTTATTCTTTTTTCATCTTTTGATACCATAATTTCATTTACATTCATATTAATATGATAAAAATTAGACTCTATAGTTCCTATCCACTGAATTGGTAATAAACTATCTTCATACATAGTAGAAGAAGCATACTCACCTTTTTTAAGGCCCCAAAATCCTAGTATAGATAATAATACGCAAGCAACACTTGATATAATTATTAATACGTTTAATATTTTACCAATTTTGCTGTTTTTAAAAAACGACAATTAAATCCACCTCATTATATATATTGATTAGATAATTAATATATAACAATAGCTGATAAAAATCGATATTTAAGATTTATATGCATTATTCGAAATAACAGAATATATTGTGGTATCGGGTTATACGTTAATTATGACTAGTAGGGGTACAGCCACATGCCCATCAACTTAAGAACATAGGCAAAATGAATTTTCGTTCATCAGGACTAAAAAATTCTTAAAGTAGAGGTACACTCTTAAAAATGTGCATGCCAAATACAGATGATCTTGAATCATGTAAATAGCTTTATATTCACTTAATTCTTTTTTCTTTTTTTGTAGTAGCAGTTGTCTCATTTTGAACATAGTTGAAGAACAAAGAAAAATAGCGATTAATTGGCCATAAAGATGACATTCTAGACGTTCCCGCTTAACATTATGACAACGATTGATACCAAAAAGAGATTTCCATGTTTTAAATACAATCTCTATTTGCCAACGTAGCGAGTAGATATCGTGAATATGTTCCATCGGAACAACTTCCCATGGGATGTTGGTAATATAAACATTGATTTCTGTTAAACGTTTACTTTTTTCAGAGTATGTAACTCCTTTTTTCTTTTCAACATAAGTTTGTTGTTTCCTACGTTTATGAATTTGAGTTGATGTGAGTCTATATATTACAACTCGTGAGGGTAATTTTTGTTGCCCAATATAGGCATTCTGAATTTCATAAGTATCTCCTGGTTTTATCTGATGCATAATATCTTCAAGGTTAAGCAAAACATATAAAGATTGCTTTTTTACTGTCCCATTCCGAAAGAATTCTGGAGATTCATTTTTTACATATACTCTATTATTTAATTTCAACCGTGAAACATAGAATACTCCCCGTTGATCGGTCTGGTCTAAATCTTTTAGAGAAAAATATCCTAAATCTCGAATACATAAATCTCCTGGGCGTAAGGTATCCAAACACTGTGTACCAAAGGTTTTATCATTATTTTTACCTGGTTCCATTTGAAAATTGAGGAATTTCCCACTATGTAAATCATACTCTAGCTGAATCTTAATACCGGCTGTTTGTGCACATCCTCCTGAACCAGGATAAATAGGAGCCAAATGATTGGGTACTTGAAAAATAGTAGCATCTAAAATACGTATACGTTGAAAATAAGAGGTGTATTGGTTTGAGATTTGAGACGAATCGTTTAGTTTGCTTTTGATTAAAAGGGAAAATACACGCTGTAGAAATAAAACAGCGCATCGGTTAAAACGTTGATTAAGTCCTTCTGGGCTCATAAGTGTAGCTGTATTTGCATAAAGCTGACTACATAATCGAGTTAGAGAATCGCTTGCTACCTGTTGACTAATCCAGATACATAAAGCAGCCAAATCTCGTGCACCATACTTACTTTTACGTTTTACAAAACCTGTCTCTTGTGCAAGTTGTTGAAGGATATGTGGAGATAGATATCGCTCTAGTTCTTTAGCTAACAAATGAAACTCATCTGAATCGATAGATTCATACAAAACGCCATCCTTTCTGTATATTTCTACAAAAAGAATAACGTCTTTTTTACATAATGGATAGTGTAAAACTTTAGCTTTATGGCGATGCGTCAGCACTCCATAACCATCTATTTAACAGATAGATGGTTACTTTATTTCTACGTTCGAAATTATATGATTTTATTATCTCTACACATCAACACATATTACTTTTTGTGTTTATCTCGCCAAATGAATTAATTTTTATATTTTTCTATTATGATATCTAGTACAATATCAATAGGAGTGATAAATTGTGAAGTTAAAAAAACAAAGATAATTCTAGGGGTCTTATTACTACTGATTCTCTCTACATTCTTAATGACGAAAGAGTCAAAAATTAAAGATTTTCCTGTGTTTATTTTTTCTAACCATGTTGAAGATGATAAGCCAGCAGATTATCAATATACTTTTGGATATTTACCTTTAATGTCTATAAGAGCTAAAGGGTGGAAAAAAACGCATGAAGAAGGAGCTACTACTGTATTTGAAAAAGAAAATAGAAAAGTTATTGTTATAAAGTTTCCTGGAGAAGACAATTTTTACTTATATGAACCGAAAAATAAATATTAATCAAAAGACCTTCAGGTTTACTGAAGGTTTTTTGATTAATGTTTATTAGGGGTACCGCCACATCGCTATCAAGCTAATATTTTAGAGTATCTCCAAAACGAAAATTGTATCTCTCCATAGTTGTTTATGAAAATTCAGTTCATTTTTTTCATTTTGGGGAACAATTAGTATCTTAAGTTGATGGGTATGGGGTACAGCCAGCATTTTGGAAAAAACCCACGCTAAGAGTTTTTGAGTCATTTTATGCTTGTTTTAAATTGTTTTACGTTAGCAACCCATTTTAATAGTTTTTTTCATTTTTCTCAATAACTTTACTATTTTTCGCATGATAATATGAATGTAGCAACTCCTTATTGCCTAAATACCACATTTTATGTAAGGATCTGAGGAGTTCAAACTCATAAAAGGAGAAAAGTGTATGATTAAAAAAATGAAAAAAACTGTACTTTCAGTAGTAACTGCTGCTACATTGAGTTTATCTTTTACCACAACTACACCTGCTGATGCCGCAACTTCTTATGGACCAGAAATGAAATCCGTTCTTATGTATGCTGGAAAATTCAATTCAACTACAACTTATAATCAGTATACTGATGCTGACCTTACAAATCTAATGAAGGGGGCTAATACATTTATTATTCTATCCGCCTTTGCTTCTAATCCCGACGATACTGACCATAAAGAAAAGGTTAATTTAATTCGTAAAATAGTTGCAAAGAATAGTGGTGCAAAAATTTGGATTTCTACTTTACATAGAGGTGCAAATAGTAATGATTTTACAGCTGATAAACTTACTACCGAACTTACCCAGTTTCAAGCAGATTTAGGGAGCACTATTTGGAAAAATAATATAGAAGGTATTTATGTGAATATTGAACACGTTTATAAAGATACTGCTGATCCAAAAGGAACTGATGAAACTGTTTATACTGGAGACTATTGGAACAAATTGAATAATAGCATGAACTCGAATGTTACTGTTAAACTTTTTAAAGCCTTAGATTCATGGGCCACTTCAAATGGTAAGAAAAAGTTAGGGTGGGCTCCTTATGTCGATACAGATACTGATATTTTAAGAAGGGTAGCTTGGGTAGCGAACCAAACAAGCCTTTTCGATATTATTCTATTACAACCAAATTGGTATTTCCATGGTGACATCCAAAATGGGAAAGTATTAAATAAACCAGACTATTTATTAAAAGTTGTTGAAAGAAGTATGAATAATGGAGCACTCTCTTATACTGATGGAAGCTATATCCTTCCTCAAGCCTATGTTAATAAGAGAGTAGGAAATATTGGGGTAGATATGGAATTTGATGAGAGATTAGCGAATAATTCAGTGAAATATAACCGTTTAATTGAATATGAATCAACCTTTAAAGAAAAATTACAGTCCGGAAAGTATCCGTTTACTTTCTATATGGGTTCTACAGGCATTGACAATAATAGATACTTGGATAAAAAGACACCATTTAATAAATATACATGGGAGTATATGGTTGATTATTACTCAAATGGTACCGTTCATCCTAAGCAATAGTGATTTTATGAATAATTTGTTATATATATTATATTAGGAGGAATTTTATAATGAAATTGGGAAAATCTATCTTTACAATTACTTTAGCAGTTTTATTATTGTTTGGAGTACAACCTTCTCAAGTTACTAATGCAGCTAGTGGATGTAGTGTCGGTACTTCAAGTAATGGAAAATTTGATACTAATACTCAATGGAAATGGGCAACTACAGTATGTGTTCCAAGCAAAACTTTAACAATTGATATCTATTATCTTAATGGATCAGCTGCCACCAATGTTAAAGTGAAAAATAGTCGAACTGGAGTAGAATACCTCTTAGATGAAACTTTTAGTGGCTCTAACAATAATATTTCTTTTAAGCTTCCTGAGACAGGTGACAATTGGCAAATATATGTTCAATCAGATGAATGGTTTACAAATACAAAAGGTACCCTGTATGCTACAGGTTCTTAATCAAGAAAACTAGTGTTTATTATATTTTTATAATTGACGATACTTCGTTTTCGTCTTTGTTTATGTCCAAATATATATAAATCCTACTTATAATTTCGACATTACTGTATTGAGTCTAAATCATTCAAGTAAAATTACGTCTTGCATTTAAAAACATATTATTGTGATGATTTTCTAAAGAGGATTTATATAATTAAGATAGCCAAACTATTAATTTATTAACAATTCTTGAAGAATGGATAAATTAACTCTATTAAATACTAAAAGACTGATTAACCTAAACGTGGATTAATCAGTCTTTTTAATATTCCAATTTGCTTAGCTTGGTTTTTTTCCGAAATGCTGGCGGTACCCCATACCCATCAAGCTAAAATTATATAAGTTTAATTTTACGTGAGATTTTTTCTTTTTTCTGAAGACCATTGAGGTTCTTTAAAGATTTGCATACGAAATAAACCCTATTGGGTTTCAATTTTTTTAATTATGCTACATGATTGTGAGACATAGTAAAGTCATATACGACGCCTAAGATATCAAAGACTGTTTTCTTCTTGTACCGGTGAGATTTTCTCCCGTTTTTCTCTAAAAGACAAAACAAACGCAGTAAAACTTTTAATAATTCATGAATGCCCTTCTGTAATCCTTCATAAAACAATAGATAATAATTCTTTATCATATAGATGGATTTGTACTCACTTAGCTCTTTCTTTTTCTTATTCAAGAGTAACTGACGCATTTTGAACATTGTCGATGAACAAAGTAAAATACTAATGAGTTGTCCATATAAATGGCATTCTAAACGCTCTTTCTTGATTTCTTTGCACTTGTCAATTTGAAAGAAAGATTTCCATGTTTTGAACAAGATTTCAATTTGCCAGCGTAATGAATACAAGTCATGGATATGTTCCGTTGGAACATTTTCTGCAGAAAGATTTGTTATATACACGTTGATTCCACTTAACCTTTTACTTCGTTCTTTGTAGGTAATACCTTTCTTCTTTTCTTTTTTAGTTTGTTCCTTCAATCTTTTCTCTGTTTGTTCTTTTGTTAATCGATGAATAATAACACGAGCTGGTAGTTTTTGATACTGCCCGATGTATGCTTCTGAAATTTCCATCGTTTGACCAGGGGACAATTGATTCATGAGTTCTTCCATATCTAACTGAGTATATAATGTTCCTTTCTTCACCGTCCCATTTCGAAAATACCCTGGATTATCATTCTTATGATAGATTCGAGAATTTAATTTCAAACGTGAGATATAGTAAGCTTCCTTTTCGTGAATCTTCTGTAAATCATGTAAGTCGAAATAGCCCAAATCTCTTATACACAAGTCTTTTGGTCGCATGGCTTGTAGGCTTGTTGAACCAAAAGTTTTATCATTTTCTCTTCCTTCTCCTACATAAACTTGGAGGAACTTTCCGCTCAATAGATCATACTCCAATTGAATTTTAACTCCTGCCGTATGGCTACTTCCACCGGAACCTTGATAATGTGAAGAAAACTTATCTGGAAGCTGAAATGTTGTGGAATCTAGAATCCGAATGTGCTTAAAAGTCGTGGTATATTGATGAATTATTTTTTGTGTTGAATAAATCCTTTGAGTTAGAAGGTTAGATAAAACTTGTTCGAGAAACTGTACTGCGGAAGCATTGAATCGTTGGTTAAGCCCTTCAGGGCTGATAAGAACACCTCTAGATACTTCGAGACAGCTACATAATTGTGTGAGTGATGTACTAGCGACTTGTTGACTAAGCCATACACATAAAGCAACTAACTCCTGTGCTTGATATTTACTCTTTCGCTGAACGAATCCTTTTTCTTTGGCTAGATGTTCTAGAATATGAGGAGACATATGTCGTTGTAATTCTTCAGCAATCAGTTGAAGTTCGTCAAGAATCGAAAGATTCATAAAGAAACGCCATCCTTTCCTATGATTCTACAGAAAGAATAGCGTATTTTTCATTTGAGGGTAATTTATTTTCGTTAGATTAATAACAATTTGGCGAGATTATAACACAATCATCTCTAAATTATAAATCATCACCAATTCAGTTAACTTTTTGATAGTTGGTATCACTGCAATTAATCAATTATTATACAGTAGTTAGTATATAATTTTTAGTCACAGGTTGAATCATGTATGTAAGATCAAGGATGATTAAAGAAGATTCTTTATTTCAATAATTGAGTAATTGCTGCTTCAAAATCACATTTTCCATATCCTGCATCAATAGCTGCTTTCATCTGATTTTCCATCACTTCACATACACTGGTATCAATGCTATTATCCTCTAATGTTTTCATTATCGTTTGGAGTCCATGCGTATGAACATCCAAGGATGCGACCGTAGCATCTTGGAATTTGTCAGTGTAGTTTTCTAGATTATCAGGCAAGTGGGTAACTAGTTGGTGACCTACCACTGGAAGTGCTGCCTTAATATGTTTGCAATACTCGGAGATAGGTAATTTGTTTCGTATACAAAGCGCTGAACCTAGTAGGGCAAACCAATAAAGACCGTATTGCAGAGCTGACGTGCTCATCTCAATTATTTCTGCAAAGCGAATGTCTGTCCCAACAAAATGTGGCGAAGAAAGTGCCGAAAGTTGATCTTCAATTTGGTCAAAAGCCTCCTTGGGGCCAGAATATACAAGATATGCGCGATCTGTGCCAATATCGTGAGGATAACAAATAATCACACTTTCAAGGGCGATAGCGCCTCTGTCTTTAATCATTTGCTCAAAAATTTGGGCTTGAGTTGGGGTTGTTGTAGTAGTGTTTACAATGATTTTCCCTTTGATAGCTTTCGATTTGCATTGTTCAATAACCTGCATTGCTATCTTATAATCTGGTAAGTTTAACAAAACGAAATCGCAATCTAGAGCATCATCCAATGATAATTTGAACACAGCTCCTTCAGCTACAAATGGCTTGGCTGCCGTGGGATTTTTATCGACAATGGTAATAGTATGACCTGCTTTCATAAACGCGCGAATCAGAGCACTTCCCATAACACCACAACCAACTACAGTAATTTTTGACATAAGCGACCTCCAATATGATTTATTTAGTCCATTTGGACTAAATAAATCATATTACTCATATCAAGTTTCGTCAATATTTTTTGAACAATCAAAAAAATCACAGCGTAATATTTGCTAGCACAGCATCTATTCTTGACTCATCTATCTTTTCGTGAAGTGAATAAATAAGAAGCCCATCGATAATGATTAAAACTGCTTCTGCCTTATATACCATGTGGTCATCCTCGCCTCGATAAATCTCTTCCAAAACACGTTTGATGGACTCTCTCCAATCGTTATAAACATTTTTGATTGCAGACCTTATTTCCGTATTGTATTGACCCATAGTGCTTATTTGTGTGAAAGCCCACGATTGTTTTTGATGACTTATCAAAACCATATCTTTGATGAAATGTTTTACTATCGTTTGTGAACTTTCGTTGAGATTGGCGTTATTTTGTTTATACTTTATGTACCAATGCTCAATCTCCGTTTTATATGAAATAGCAAAAAATTCGATATAAGCCAGTAGAAGTTTCTCTTTTGTATTAAAATAATAGTTGATTTTTGAATGAGCGATTTTGGCCTTTGCTGCGATATCTCGCATAGAAACCTTTAGAAGAGGCTTTTCCTCTAAACATTGCTGAAGTGCATGCAGTATTTCATGCCGTACCTGTTCTCTGTCAACAATAAGTGGCATATCCTTCCTTCTCCTTTTCTAATTTAATGTGCCTGATATCTTTTTCCAATCGATACCTCAACACATGAGATTATAGCACATTATTGACCTGTTTGATCTTGAGCATTTTTGCTTTTAGATACCCATCAATCCAAGATTATATAACTTTAATTTCACGTAAGTTTTTTCTTTTTTAAATATCAGTCTGATTTATTTAAAAATAGGAAAATCCCCATCACCATCCACTTAAGAAATTGATTGTTGTCCAAAATGAAAGAATTGAGCCGAATTCTCATGAAGAATTGTAAAAAGTTGAAATTTTCATTATGGGGATTATTAAAAACCTTAGGTTGATGGGCATGGGGGTACTTCAACATCTTAGCTTAATAGCGGTGGGGTATCGCCAGCATTTCGGAAAAAAACACGCTAAGCCAAAAATAAAATAAGCTGTCAATATGGACAGCTTATTTTATTTTTGGCTTAGCGGAAGTAAAGCAAATTCTTAAGTTGATGGGCATGGTCTCACCATACCATTTCGGGAAAATTGTACGTTTAGACACAAATCGGACACATCTTAAGTGTTTTCTGTACGTTAAGAGACATCTGTCCATAAAATCTTATGTTTATGAACAGAGGATAAAACTCAATAATAGAATATTAATATTCAATTTTTATATAAAAAAATAAGATCCGAAGAGCTTATTTTAATAATAATATCAACGCAATTATCAATGATATTATCGAAGATACAATCATAAATAATAAAGCTCAGTCGTGAGTTATCGCCCTGTAACTGTCATTCCTGCTGTGTAAATTGTATCAATAGAACCATCTGCGCTTACAACTTCAACTTTGTATCGGTATGTGCCATTTTCATAAACATCATCGCCATATCCTGTGAAAGTTGAAATTTCATCATATGAGCCAGCTGGAACCCACTGATTATTCCATTTGAAA
This sequence comes from Bacillus cereus group sp. MYBK227-1, assembly GCF_051916325.1. Lineage (NCBI taxonomy): Bacteria > Bacillati > Bacillota > Bacilli > Caryophanales > Bacillaceae > Bacillus > Bacillus cereus group sp. MYBK227-1. The sequence goes on from NZ_JBQAGK010000004.1 coordinate 446,980, forward strand.
TTAGTTTCAAATTCTCCCCAGCTATCTCCGTTTTTCTTTTCGATGCTGACATTGTAATGTATTTCTTCAGCTCGGTCATTCGTGATTCTTGCAATTAAGCTATTACCAAAAGTAACTTGTGTAGAGTGTATTTTAACCGTAACATCGTTTACTGTTTCGCCAGGACCACAGATATAATGACAGCCATCCCATTCCTCAGCTTGTGCCTTTGGTGTATCTAAATTCATAACCGTTAAACCGCCTAAAGCTAACGCACCAGTCAACGCAATTGTAGCTAATTTTTTCATGATAATTCCTCCTATTAACCGTTATAAGTTAATGTTTTTGTTTTTACGTATTCATTGCCAGCATAAAAAGGTTTCTATGACTCATTTCTATCACCTTTCAGCTTATATAATTCGACAAATGGTGATAATTTCCTGCAAATAAAATAAATAAGCACTCCCGCAGGAATGCTTATTCAAATTCAATTTCTGTTTTATTGTCTGATGTGAAGTATCTTATGGTTGTTTTGCCGTATTCTTGCAAGCCACTCTGCGCAACGGCGTCTTTTAACTTTATTCTCGTTCTGTAGCCGAAATTTCCCCGTAGGCCTTCGTCTGCATTTGACAATGCTGTTTTGTCAACGAAAACATATAGGGGTCCCGCCACATTGCTATCAAGCAAAAAAATACAACTACCCACAATGAGATTTTGTGCTAACTTGTTATAAAAAAGCTTATTTTTTCGTTTTGGGGGTATTTGCTTTTCTTAGCTTAATGGTGATGTGGTGCTACCCCTTCTACAAAAAAAGAAAAAAGAATTAAGTGAATACAAAGCAATTGGAATGATCCAAGATTATCTCTCTCTGTTATATCAAACCATGCAGAAAGACATCCAAGAGATAACAAAGATTCTAATCCGCCTGTTTACCCTACTACAGAAAAATGGACGGAAATCTCATCGATACGAGAAAAAGACAGTCTTTGATATTATGGGTGTTGTCTATGAGTATAATGGATTGAGAAAAAAGGAAAACTGCATAGTGAAAAAATGAAACCCGTTAGGGTTTATTTAGTATGCCTATTTTTAAGGAAATCAAATATTTTAAGAGCTTTTTAGTTTTGAAATCTTAAAAATACATAAAAAAGGACAAACCTATGGCATATGTATGCGTAGGTTTGTCCTTTTGCAAGATAGTTTTAGAAGTATTTTGTTACTTTCATCATATCATATTTCTTATTAATTCTATATACGAAATTTAAGATTTTAAGATATTATTTCTTCTTCTCATTTATAAACATAATGCGTTGTTTTTGTATAACATAACTTAATTTTGCATCAAGTTTTTCTCCATTATTCCTATTTTCAAAACCTAAGATTGTATTGGTCTTATTCTTTTCTAATAACTTTTTTACTTGCGTGCTAGTTATTCTTTTTCAACATAATGTTATTTTTCTTTTATTTTGGGTAAACAAATATTACAGGTAGAAAATCGAAAAACTTCTCTTATTCTAAAATAATTCCCTCGACATAAAGATACTGACTGATTTCTATTTAATATTCCTAAGCTTTTAATAGGTTATACGTTTTCTTTCCAGGAATTTTTATGATTTCAGTTATTATTTTTTGAACATATGTATTGATTTGTATGATGAAGTTTTCACAACTCATTTTACTTTATGGTTACATAAAATAACCTATTAACTAAAATATATTTAATATAAAAATATTTTAAGTATATTTTCATATAGTATCTTATTATAAATTCAAGGGAGGAGTAATTAAATCCCAAACAAAGTTTCTGTCTTGTACAAGCATTCAACTTAATAAATATGTTTTAGGAAGGTTAGAAAAAATGGATATTTTATTAGCAATTTTACCAGCCTTATTTTGGGGAAGTATTGTACTCTTCAACGTTAAACTAGGAGGCGGTCCTTACAGTCAAATACTTGGAACTACCCTTGGCGCTCTTGTTTTTTCTATTGGGGTTTATATTTTTATAAAACCCGTTTTGACGCCCATGGTGATAATTATCGGGATTATATCAGGCCTATTTTGGGCATTAGGACAAGCCAATCAATTGAAAAGTATTGATTTAATTGGGGTTTCTAAAACAATGCCTATTTCAACAGGGATGCAATTAGTTTCGACTACTTTATTTGGGGTCATTGTATTTCATGAATGGTCAACAACAACATCTGTTGTATTAGGTGTTCTGGCACTGCTTTGTATCATAATTGGAATCATTCTCACATCTCTCCAAAGCAAAGAGGAGAAAAACGATGAACAAACAGGAAATTTCAAAAAAGGGATTGTGATTTTATTAATTTCAACTCTTGGTTACTTAGTATATGTGGTAATTATCCGCCTATTCGGTATAGACGGATGGTCAGCGTTATTACCACAAGCCATTGGTATGGTGTTAGGTGGAGTCTTACTAACCTTTAAGCATCAACCATTTAATAAATATGCGATTCGCAATATTATTCCTGGTTTAATTTGGGCAGCCGGAAATATGTTTTTATTTATTTCCCAACCGCGTGTAGGGGTGGCAACAAGTTTTTCCCTTTCCCAAATGGGGATCGTGATCTCAACTTTAGGTGGAATTTTTATATTAGGTGAAAAGAAAACAAAACGACAATTTATTGCGATTGTCATTGGAATTATCTTCATTATTGCAGCTGGCATTATGTTAGGAATTGCAAAAAAATAAAAAGGAGGAAAAAATTATGTATACAGATTTAAAAGGGAAAGTAGTTGTTATTACAGGTGGTGCAACTGGGCTTGGAAGAGCAATGGCAATTCGTTTTGGAGAAGAACAAGCCAAAGTTGTAATTAATTATTATTCAAACGAATCAGAAGCAAATGAAGTAGTACAAGTAGTTAAGCAGGCAGGTGGAGAAGCGATTGCGGTAAAAGGAGATGTAACAGTTGAATCAGATGTTATCAATCTTGTTCAATCTGCTGTGAAAGAATTTGGTACACTGGATGTCATGATTAATAATGCGGGTATCGAAAATGCAGTACCTTCACATGAAATGCCATTAAGTGATTGGAATAGGGTAATTGCTACGAATTTAACAGGGGCTTTCTTAGGAAGCCGGGAAGCAATTAAATATTTTGTTGAGCATGATATTAAAGGTAGTGTTATTAATATGTCAAGCGTTCACGAGCAAATTCCATGGCCATTATTTGTACACTATGCAGCAAGTAAAGGTGGTGTTAAGCTAATGACAGAAACATTAGCACTAGAATATGCACCAAAAGGAATCCGTGTAAATAATATTGGACCTGGTGCTATTAATACGCCGATTAATGCTGAAAAATTTGCGGATCCAGAAAAACGTGCCGATGTTGAAAGTATGGTTCCAATGGGATATATCGGAGAACCGAAAGAAATTGCAGCTGTAGCAACATGGCTTGCTTCTTCACAAGCGAGCTATGTAACAGGTATTACACTGTTTGCTGATGGTGGTATGACGCTATATCCATCTTTCCAAGCTGGACGTGGTTGATTGATATCTAATTAAATTAGTTACTTTCAATAATTTTAAATGAGGCAGTTAGCTTTTCCTTTAGGAAAAATAAATGAATTTTTATTAGGTTCATTTTTATTCCTGTTTACACTATAACTGTAGCTTTATATTGCACATCTTTTACACGCTAAAGGACAGATAAAAAAGGTCCTTAACAATTTGTTAAGGACTGCGGAATAAAACCGCAATTTGGGTTGAAACCCAATCAGTTTGTAGAAAATAAATTGCGATTATGATAGCAATTGTATTCCCAAAAGCAATGTTTCAAATGGATTTTAACACACTTGTAACTGTAATGGTATCAACAAAATGTGGATTGAATTACAAAAGTGGTTGAGAATATTAGGAAAAGTTTAAAAATTAATTACTTCTCATGAAGAAAAAACGTTAAAAAGAAATTGTAGCAATAAATTTTTAGAGAAAGCATCCATAGCGGATGCTTTTTTTCTTTGTTATATAAAATTTATATAATAAAGAAGGATATTAACTAATCGGACAATTGGACAAGGAAATCATCATTCATAACTAAAATATTTTAAACAAACGTTTTTTTAATTCCCCTCCGCCCAATTTCTTCATCACATAAATAAAAAATAAAAATCCCCCATTTACATATATTCAAGAATTATAGTTAGTTATAATAAAAAACTCATTTTCTTATAGTTAATTAATCTTGAATATTATTGTAAGTTTTTCTGTAAGAATGCACCATTCTTCTCTATTTACCTATACCTATATTTTTCATAATTTATTATGATATAGATATTTTTTTAAAATGTTTTGTGCAAAATAAACAATTGAAATTTGTAGGAATTATAATCAGGGTTGTATTCTCCCTCTCTTAATTCACATAATTTTCAAATATTACAACTTTACATGTTAGGATTTGGTATATAATGAAGGCAACCCGTAGTTAGAGTGTTTGCTCCGATTCGAATTATGAGATAGTTTGCTTCACCTTTTTACATTATCTAAAAAAGACCTTTTAGGGATTCCTACAAGGTCTTTTTTATTTTCAAATTCCGTACTGATAAAAACTATGCAAATTGAACAATCTTTTGGGCTATGTCCTTCAATTCATTCTTATCATCTCTAGACAGTAATTGTTCTGAACTTCTCACATTATGGAAGGCTTTCCAAACCTGATCGCCAAATCCATCTACAACACTCTTTTTACCTTCAGCAGTTGCTGCTACTTCTTCAGTTCCTTGTATTTTAAGATTACACCAGATCGGTAAAGTGCAATTTCGAATTGTTAACCCCTTTTTCATGTCGAAATAATCTTTACATTGTTCAGGGAAGGAAAAATAAATATGTTCTAAATTATGACTCTGCTGTTCTAGATAATGTTTTAAAGCTTCGTCAGGTAAATAATTTTCCATTTCACGTTTATTAAGAATATGTAATAGATAACCCTGACTTTCACAAATACGTTTAATTTTATTAATAGATCTTTCTTTTGATGAAGTGTTATATATATTAGGAGGGGAAATAACATCACTATCTATAATGCATATTGTCCTATGTTTTCCGTTTATACTCTGTGCCACTTTTGATAAATCACTCCCCCCACCATGCACAAATTCAATCCATAATTTATCGACACCATCTTCTGTTAAGAGTTCTAGACATTTCTCTATAAAAAGTCTATCAGATTCTACATTTTCTAAAATAATTTTTAATGGTTGCCCTAAAAAGTCCCATACCGCGTCTATAGATATTAATTCATATCTAATTCCATTTAAAATAACAGTATACCTATGACCATTGAGATATTTAAATACTTGCACTTCTGAAATTGTACTAATTTGATTCTCAATAAGGGCATTTAATTCTTCTACACTTGAATATACTTGAACTATGGTCTTATTTTCATGTTTTTTTGATTTATAAAGAGTATTTTGTACTACCTGTTTTTTTATATAGTCTCTATAGCTTTCTAGATCCTTTGTTTCGAAAAGTGATAAATCATCTTTATCATCTATAAACCACTCATGTTTTCCAGACTCAAAAAAGCAAAAGAGGAAGTTTATAATTTGCTTTACTCTTACATCACCTATCTTTAACATTAGCTCATTGGGTAGATTTATCACCATGGTATTTTACTACCTCCCTGTTTTTCATGTAAAGAGGTCCTTAGTTTTAAAACTTCATTATAGTCTTCTTCAAAAAAGCCTTCTGGCCAGTTAGATATATTTCCAAATTCATCTATCTCTAATTCCCTTATTATGTTATGATTCTTGTCTTTTTCTTTTTCTGTATAGTAAATTGCAACGTCTTTAGGACTAATTTTTCCTTCAATTATGTATCTTCTTAATCTAATAATCATATGTTCACTATGCGTTTCGACTAAAAATTTGTTTTTTAAACCATTCTTTTTTCTAGTACCTTCAATAAATAAATCAATTAAGCAAGCTTGAGCAGATGGATGTAAATGTAATTCTGGTTGTTCTATTATGTGTAGTTTTTTCAAACTATTTTTTTCACCAAATAATGTTTTAGACTGATGTAAAAAGGTTTGTACAATAATAGGAATCAATTGTGATAGACCGTGTCCAACATCAATTAAATTATTTTTTTGGCCAGTTATTTCATCAGTTACCATAAGTCTAAATAAATCGGTTCTACCACCATGTTCAGTTCCCATTAAATCTTCAACATCTATTCTATGATTTAAATTTTCACTCAGCCAATTCGATACCTGATTAATTAACTCTCCTCCCTTTCTTATATCCTGTCCCAGGATAGCAGGGGCAAATTCTCCATCGTGCCCAACATAGTTAACTGCATTTTCTCTATATCTATATGAACGCTCAGGCGTTTTTCTAAATGGACCAATATAAAAAATATTATTTGCATAAACATTGAGATATCGTATTAATTCCATGAACAAATAGCGAAAAGCCATAACTTGTTCATCGTTATCATCTTTGATATCTAGGGGTAATATTCTGAAATCTGGAATGAATTTATCAAATACATATTTTTCAGCTTTAATTTTAAAGCTAGTATCAATTATTCCTTTAACTTCATAAAACTCTGAATCTCCTATTAAATTTACTGAGAATATCTCACCATTTTCTATATCTATATCGGAAAGGCTAAATTTTTTGATTTTTAATACTCCGTATTTATCTTGCAAAATACAAACACTTAGTTTGAATTTTTCCAAACCAGAAAAAAATCTAAAAAAACTGCTACGTGAATAGGGAGAAAAACGACGTAGCTCTTTGCGATCAATATTTAATTCAAACTCTATAGAATCATTCCGATTATGCTCAAATACAACATCTTCAAAATTCCCATAATCTATTGTTTTCCCATATAATAACAAGGGAGCCATAGAGTCATCTAAAAAAGTCTGCTTTAATACTAACGGAAATCGCATGATACTACTTTTTCCAGAGCTATTCTGTCCAATTATAAATGTTAAGGGTTTTAATTCTATGTCTTGACTATCAATAAAACCTTTTATACGTTTTAATCTGAAACTTTCCATTTTAAAGTTCCTCCTCATATACTGATTAGAAAAATAATATTAATAATTCTATTCCAATTATATCCTATAACTTCTTTATTTTTATATAATCTTTAACTTTTAAAATAAAAAACAATATATAATAATTATTTAATTTAATGATGTTCTAAAAATTACCCTTTTCAGAAAAAATAATATACATCAAAAGGTACACCTTTAGATATAGTATATTCTTTGCAGCTTAAACTACTTCAAAAGGTATCAAAATGTACTTAAGACACACTTCATAAGTACACACACTTTTTGAGATGTGTTTGTTGAATGATTTTATGCTTATTTGTCCCTATCAGTTGGATAAACCACAGAGAATCCACTTGTTGTTGTGTTTATTGTTTTTAATATTTAATCTGGTACATGAAATTTTATAATTAAGTTATTCCTTTGTTTTTCTTTTAAAATCCATATAGCATTCTATATAAATTTTATGGTATTATATAGATAGAAAATTTGTTTCCATTGTTTATACTCTATTGTACGTAGCGTGAAGGACAAACCTTACGCCCAGTTAACTCGGGCGAGGTTTGTCCTTTTTTTACTTTAAGGAGGAATTTACTATGAAAAAAGTCTACAAAATTGGAGCAATTGTTACTACTTTATGTGTTGCTTGTATTGCGATCTTTACTTTAACTAAGAATGAATCAGTCAATACAGAAACTATAACACCAGAAAAAACAATTGTATCTGCTGCAGATGTAAAAGGATCACCTGAGAATATAAAAGATATTTCAAAAGAAGAATTAAAGGGAAAAATACAATCCCATGAAGAGTTCATTGCGTATTACTATCAACCAACTTGTCATTTTTGTAAAAAAGCTGCACCGGATATCAATAGCATGTCGAAAAAGCATGATAGAACCATCTATCGTATTGATATCTCTACACCAGAAAATCAAAGTGCCTTTCAAGAGTTCGACATTCCAGGTACTCCAGTTGTTGTAGCTTATAACAGAGGTGAAGAAGTTGAACGTCTAGAAGGTGCCGTTTCAGCTGCTACATATGATGGATTCTTTACAAGACGTAATTCGAGCGCTAGCTAGTATAGTGCTCGTTTTTCTTTGTAAGAAAGGAGCATTAACATGCCACAAAACGCCCGTATTCATTCGTTAGACATAATAAGAGGTATCGCCATACTATGTATCCTTTTTGCGAATCTACCCACTATGACGGGACTAGATCCCTTTAATCAAGCGGGTTACTCCGGTATAGATAAAGTAATTCGCTTTTTAGTAGATTTATTTATTCAATCAAAGTTCTATACTATTTTCGCATTCTTATTTGGAGTAGGATTTTACATCTTTATGAAAAATACAGAAGCAAAAGGATATCCCATGTATAGGCTATTTATACGGAGACTGTGTATCTTACTAGTCTTCGGTTTAATCCACTTCACCTTTCTATGGTATGGAGATATTCTACATGCGTATGCCTTAGCTGGATTTATTCTATTATTCTTTTATAGGCGATCTACTAAGCTTATTTTTATAGCTGGTTGTAGTTTCCTAATGATTAGTTATGGATTACATATTATTGTATTTTTAAGAAAAAGTGCTTCAATTTCTGAAATACCAAATTACTATCTATATATGTTTACAGGCAACACTAGCAACCACACAGTAAATCTATTTACACATTATTTACATCAAGTAAAAGCACGTCTTTTCTTTCTAATGACCCAGGAATTTCAGCAACTACTAATAGGAATTCCCGAATATATAGGTTTATTTTTAATCGGTTTATGGGCTGGTAAGAAAAACATTTTTAAAAGGGTACCGGAATTAATAAAGAAAATTAGATTTTTACAGTGGAGTTCGTTATGCATTTCATGTCTTCTCTCTTGTCCTATTATCTATTACTTTATAAAAACGGATATCTACTACTCTCAGGATATACAACTATGGATTCTATTTGGAGGAAAAATGCTAGCTATATTCTATATTTGTACTCTACTTCTAGTTTGTGAGAATAAAAAATATATAGAGTGGCTGCGCCCCTTTATGAACGTAGGTAAGTATGCTTTAACGAATTACATTAGCCAAAGTATACTAACTCTTGTCATTCTTTCGTTGTACTTGAAAGATGTCTCACACGTATATTACTGGCAACTATGTATCTTCGGGCTTTTAATTATATTTGTACAAATAATATTCAGCAAAATTTGGAGTAAATATTTCCGCTATGGTCCTATTGAGTGGATATGGAGAAAAGGAGTTTACAAGAAATAGCCTATTTTTTTCAGTTACATGCAATTAACTGAAAAAAGTGATGAAAGATTAAAGATATATTTGTGGTTGTAAAATAATGTTATTAAAATTAAAGTGGTTCAAGCCGCAGGAAGGCACCTTTGGGTGTCTTTTTTTATGCATAAAAAGCCTCATCTTCCTATAGTGGGCCCGCCACATGCCCATCAAACTAAGAAAAGCAAATACCTCAAAACGAGAAAATTGACATCTTCAAATGAAAATGTACAATTTTTTTGTTATAAAGTAACACAAAGTTTCGTTCTGGGGACACTATTAAATTTTTAAGTTGATGTTGATGTGGAGATGTCTATGCTTAAATTTTAGCACTATACTTGATAAACACTGTAGGATTTGTAGTAGTTATCTCGGTATACTCATTCTCAAATATGTATACTTTTTTATCTTCATAATGAATAAAAGCTACAATTTTTTTCCCACTGCATGCTTCAGAATATGTTCCATCTACTATTATTTTTTCAAAAGAAGAAAATGGAGAACTTGCTACTCGATATTCGAGCTGCTTTATTAGTCGTTTTTCTTCAAATACATGAATGATTTTCGGATCATCATCGGGTAAATACTCTAATCCGATTTTGTTCGGCGTAACGAGAATTAATAGGTGTAATGGTTCAATTTCGTTATTTATGTAACCATGTATATGATTTTTCCATCCAAATACAATTTCTCCTTTAGATGCCCGTATTGTTTTCTTATTAGAAACGTAATAGTCTAAATGACCTGACAATACAACGGCACAGTCTTCTCCAAACGGATGACTATGAGGTGGTATACCTTCCTTTGATTGAAAAATAACTTCATACACCCAATACTTTTCATCTTCTGTTTTATAAATAAGGTCATTCTTTGATTGATTAATAACCGTTTTAGATAAATCGAAAACTTTCATATTAATCCTCCCAGTTAACCTTTATATAGCCTTTATCATTTGTATTCAATATCTGTTTTGAAATAAAATGGATATTCAATGACTATCCCCTTCATGACCTTCTCTCTATTGGGACCTGTTTCTTGAACCCACTTTGAGGTTTTATATGGCGAATTCGACTAGTATAATCATTGTAATACACCTGTAAGTTCAATATATCTAATTACTATTTTATCAAAAGAAACAACAAGACAAATCAATCATAAGGATGAACTTCAAATAAAAATCTACTACTTTTGTAGTAAAAGTCCTACGTAAGCACCATCAAACTAAAAAAAATTGTATCCATATAATTAAAAAATGCTACTCTTTTGTAGAAATATACAGAAAGGATGGCGTTTTGATATGGAATTATCGACTTCTGATAAACTAAAATTGTTTTCTGAAGAGTTGCAACGATATATGTCACCACATGTTTTGGAGCAATCAGCTAGAAAGATAGGATTTGTGAAACGAAAAAGTAAATATCGTGCAAAAGATTTAGTAGCTCTTTGTATTTGGTTAAGTGAAAACATAGCAAATACTTCATTGACACAACTATGTAGTCGATTAGAAGCTAACACAGGTATTTCTATGAGTCCAGAAGGACTCAATCAACGTTTTAATTCCCAGGCTGTACAATTTCTACAGCAACTCTTAGCACATTTACTTCACCAACATTTTAACGAAAATATACGCTAAGCAAAATTCAACATGAAAAAACGTTGATTTTACTACTCTAAGAGAATCATCTAATCTCAAAAACGTATGTATTTGAGATTAGTGCGTTCCAATGTAAAAGGTGCTGAAAAGAGCCTAAATAGTGTCTCAAAACTCATCTTTAAATTAAAAACTCAATTCAAATCGTGTTATTGAGTTTTGAGAATCCCTTAGCGTATAAAAAAGTTAAAATGTGCGTGCTACCTCTTAAACCATTTATACAGGAACAAGAAGGTATGGATAAAACATCAATTAACAACATCATTGACATGCTAGTTGAACATTATGTAAATTCTCAACTAGTCAAACCGACATTCTAAAGCATATAAAGACATGTATAAGCGTCTCTATGAGACATTAGAAAATAAATAAAGAAAAAGAAGTATCCCTGTTTTTTATTAAGGATACTTCTTTTTATGTTCTCTCTTATTAAAACCGCCATCGTTAGCGGAAGGCATTTTAAAATTCTATGTGCCGATTTTTCCTTTTACCTTTTGGATAAACCACCATATTAAAGCTACAAGTAGGAGAAGGAGCGGTATTCCCTGAATAAAGAGAAATCCTCCCCAAAAATCAAGTACAGTACTATATGGAGAGTCTGTTGCCATCACACCTATAAATAAAGCTACTGGAATTGTGCATAGATTTGCCCCTAAACTGACCATTATGAATGTTAGATTTTTATCCTTAGTTTTTGGTGAATCAGAATTGAAGAATGAGAATACAGCAATGCCGCTTATAAAATACAGTATTACATAAAACTGATTAAGATATCCCATAATATTCCCCCATTATCCTAATTGTATCATTAATAAGTTCGATTTTTTGTAACTTTAGATGTATAGGATATTCATATAAAGTTAACATAACACAACATTATTGATAGTAAGAAAAAAGCGGATCCCTCCTCTCATAAGGAATCCACTCTTATTTATCTTCTATGGTAGCCATTGCCAAAATAAATATAAATCATGCCAATAGGCGCAACGAATGGACCAAATCCATATAAAACAAGCACTTTGAATATTTTCCAAATTAACATAAAAGGTAATGGCAGAATAAGAATATTGCCACTCGTTATAGTAGTAATAAGATCATCCCATACAATCGTTGCAAAAGGGAATAAAACACAAGCTAATAAACAATATAAAATTGCACCGATTGATGGAGTAGTCCTACTAGATACTTCCGCAATAACATTAACATCCGCACCACTATACTTCGTTACTTCCATGTAAATAAACAAAGCAGTTATAGAAATTGAAATAAAATATGATTTCACAAGATATTGAGTATTTACACCAAGTATTACTTTCTTAAAAAGTCCTAAAACTTTAGACAAAATAAGCGCTCCTTTCTTTATTTTAATTTGTCAACTTTAATATATTAATATACAAAGTAATAAATATAAAGACTTTTTCTTTTTTTCTTCAAAATTACTTCTATAGAAAATATTAGTAAGTAGAGAAGCGTGCCTTTCTTACTTTTCTACTTACTTAGAGATTTTTCATTACCAGATCTTCCACCACGGCTTTCTCTTCTCTTTCGCCGCAGCAACGTCATCCCGATATTCCTGCATCTCACGTAGTGTTTTTCATAAGCGTCTCATCCCGTACTTCCAATGGTTTCTCCACTAGCTCATTTACACGAGTATCAGTATAGGAAATATTTTTAAACATCATGTAATACAAATTCCAATTGCCGACTCTGTGTTTTAAATCCAAGTTTTTCATAGAATTGTATAGCTTTTTTGTTAAATTCTAAAACATTTAATTCTACACTTGTTGCTTGTATTTCTTTAGCATACTCAAATGCTTTTTGTACTAATATTTTTCCTATTCCTGTTCCTTGACATATTTCGCTTACACCAATATTGCGGATAAAGAGTACTTTTCGCTCAACTAACTTTGGATTTTCGGATGGTTCTTTAATATCTAAAATTATGTAAGCAAGAATCGCTTTATTATTGTCCTCTACTACAAATATCTCTATGGTTTTATTATTAAGCCTCTCTTCGTATGCATTGTGATCCAAAGAAGCTGAAGTATCAGAGTAAATATCTGGCCTTCCCTCTATATGCAACTGTTGAACTTGCTTCTTCATATTTGATATATCCGAAAAATCTTCTGGAGCAGCTAGTCTTACTGTGAAAGGCAAAACTTCGTTAGACATAAGTACATTCCTCCTAATGTTTTATTTAAATTGGGTTTAACAAAGCGCATCATTATCCGTAGCAAAGACAAAGAGGAACCCTACTCCCACAAGGGAACCTACTTGTTCTCACCAGAACTTCCACCACGGCTTTTTTATAACGGAATTTGATAATAGAACTACAATAAAATCTATAATCCCAAATTGCATATATCTCGAAGGAACCTTTTTTTATTTGTATTCGACATAATATTAAGATGTAAATTTTTTTTATTTGTTGTAATATCAGGAATGACTTGCTTAAAGGAGTAGACAGATGAAAGTGTTAAAAAATTCATGTATCGCAATTGGCGCAAATATTATATTTTGCATAGCTTTATATATTTATAATGCTTATATGTATGAACTTATTTATCCCGTTCCTGGAAGATTTTCCACAGAAGATACTATTCGTGATCTTACTTATATATTTTTTGCGTTTATCACTCCACTAACTATCGGTGTTACTTTTTCAATTAGGTCCTTACGTAAAGAGAAATGCATAAAGATATTATTAATTTCAAATTTAATTTTTTCCTTAATATTTTTAACATTTGCTGGTGGCTTTTTTATTCTATTTTCTTTAGTTGAATTACATATATATATTCGCTAAAACTCTGACAAGATACTGGTAACTTGGTAAGAGGACCTTAGGAATTATAAGTAAGTAGAAAAGCATTCCTTTCTTACTTTTCTACTTACTTATATATTTTATTACCAGAACTTCCACCACGGCTTTTTCTTCTCTTTCGCTGCAGCAACCTCATCTCGAAATTCCTGCATTATTCTCTTCGTCTCCTGCATCTCACGAAGCGTATCATCTCGCGTTTCCAATCGTTTTTTCACTCGTTCATTATGCGCTTCTACGCTCGCTTTGCTTTCCTCATTGCTTTGCCTGCTCGCTTAATCGTCTCTCCATTGCTAACATACTCTGATTCATTTCTTGCGCCATAACGCTGTACTGTTCCTGTAATTGTTGTTTAATGTGGAATGGCACTAAGTCCGTTTCCTCAGTCTCTTCTTTAATTAAATCCGGATTAACTTTCTCTATTTGCTGCGCAATCATCTTCGCTGCCTTTTCTAGCGTCATACCGTCATGCTTACTCAGTTCAATTAATTTCTCGATCACCATAATGTCATTGTCTGTGTATTGGCGTCTGCTACGGTTATCTTTCTTTACGATGAATTTCTCTCGTTGTAATACTTCCATGTACTTTCTAAGGGTGCTATCGGAAATTCCTAATCGCTTGTATACTTCACTCGCAGAATAAACAATTTCGTCCGTCATAACGTCACAACACCTCCTAGTGAGAGTATTCCATAGCATTTTTTTAATTCCTGCAAATAAAAAAAACGACTCAGAAGAGTCAGTCTTTTAATCGTTTTTTACTTGGCATTATCTCGTAGGCTTCTGTTTGATATTGGAATAGCTCTATATGAAAATTCTGCTAATTGTTCACGCGTTACTGTACCGTTTGGATTAAAATTATTATTCCCTACAACACTAGTAAAAGCGTTACTATATAATATTTGTACAGCTTCATTTGCCCAGTATCCTTGCATATCATCAAATTGGTGATCAAATTTCTTGCTTAACCAAAAGGCGTTTTTGAAAGTTTGAGCAAGCTCTGCTCGAGTTACGATTCGTTTTGGTTTAAAGAGATGATCAGCTGAGTAATGGAAAGGTCCCTCATTATATCCTGCTGCAATTTCTTTTTTAAACATAGAATCATTTATATCATCGAAAGGAATCGGTCTTGGCATAGTATAATTCAAATTTTTAACCGTTCTATATGGCGTATCACCAACATTTTAACGAAAATATACGCTAAGCAAAATTCAACATGAAAAAACGTTGATTTTACTACTCTAAGAGAATTATCTGATCTCAAAAACGTATGTATTTGAGACAAGTGCGTTCCAATGTAAAAGGTGCTGAAAAGAGCCTAAATAGTGTCTCAAAACTCATCCTTAAATCAAAAACTTAATTCAAATCGTGTTATTGAGTTTTGAGAATCCCTTAGCGTATAAAAAAGTTAAAATGTGCGTGCTACCCCTTTTAGATGTTCCCCCAATTCTAAAAGGACAAATATCCATAATGTTTCCAAATAGATATAATACATCAAATAAATATCAAATTTATGTTAGGAAGAACGAACTTGAATGGATATTTTTATAGACCGAGTCCTATGTTAATCACCATACCTAAACCTTGGATACCTGAAGTACCGTCGTGGTGGTGGCATATTCCACAACCAGATCCACCACCAGATCTATATCTTCATCCTTATAGTTTACCGACACAACATTTTCAATCATATCAACAGTATCACCAATATCAACATCATCTAACGAACAAATTAAAGAGCAATTGAGCAAGTTACAAACAAAGGTTGAGTCTTTGGAGACTGTAAAAGACGTTCAAGATAAAATAATCGCAACGAAAGATAGTCAAATAGCTTTTTTAAACGGACAAATAGCAAACATTTCTACATGGGTTTCTATAGCAGCTGCGGTTGCTGGCCTTTTCGCATCTTTAGCCTTCGGTTATGTAACATATTTAAATAAAAAAGCTAATAAAACTATCGAAGCAGGAAAGGAAAGAGATAGAATAGCCGAAGAAAAAATTAAGCAAGCTGAAATATTAATTGAAAAATCTCAGTCTACAGCAGCCGTAGCACAGACCAAAATTGATGAACTCAAAGGCAAGCAAGAAGAACTAAATGATTTATTAACCTCAACAATAATCAATCAGCAAGTTGATCTATTATTTAAAAATATTAAATTTAAAATAGAGTATATGGATGAGTCTAAAGAATATATATTAAATCAAATACAATATAATGGATTTAAACTTTCTGATGATGATTTAGAAGATTTCCGTTTTTTAGCAGACGGATTTGCTGATGTATCAAAAGAGTATATCGAACTTTCAATAGACTTTAATAATGACATTATACAAGGGGACGAAATATTCACTCATGAAAGAAAGAAAATTGAAGATTTAGATGCACATTGTAATAAACTAATTGATGATTTTATTAAATTCACTGAGGAATTCAAACGTAGATATCTATAATACAATATAGATTTGATCAACATTTCTCAATGTATGAAACAACTAAACATGGTAAGATAATATTTGGATTGGCGTCCAATACATATTATTAAAATTAAGATGGTTCAAGTCGGAGGAAGGCACCTTAGGGTGTCTTTTCTTTATGCATAAAAAAGTCTTATCTTCCTATAAAAAGATAAGACCTTTATATACTACCTATTATCCGATTCATCAGTTTCATAACACATTTAGCTTCTCCAAAAAGACCACCAGTGTCCTATTCTCCACCATAATACGCATACTTCCCAGGTGAACCATTATCTCGTATACTTGGATATAATTTTAGTTTATATTCATAAACCTAAACCATAAAAATATAACCAGATTACCATGATTAGAATTCCCATAACAGTAACTAATAGGAGTTTACCATCCGCACCTGTAATAACTTCTTTTAGATTTTCTTTTGCTTGTTGTTTCTTTTCTCCACTTGAAAAGAGATAAATAATGAAATAAGTAACCACTAAGAAGAATGAGAATATTATATCTATCATTACTTTTGTACCTCCTAATATATATGTACCTTTAATTAACCAATAATTGCCTTATATATTATATCAGCTAGGGGACATGGAAGTATAACAAATTATTTGTATAACTTATTTTAATAATAGATATCACATTACTATAGGATGGCTCATATCAAAAAAGACACCTAATAATTCCTTAGCGTACGAAATTCGCGTTTTGTTGGCAGGAGTCCTAGATGTTCCCCCAATTCTAAAGGGACAATTATCCATAATGTTCCCAATTAGATATAATACATCAAATAAATATCAAATGTATGTTAGGAGGAACGAACTTGAACGAATATTTTTATAGTCCGAGACCAGTTTACTATCATGCTCCAACTCAGGGTTACTATGTGGATCCGCCTGCTATACCTCCACGTCCTCAGGGATGGCCCCCCTCTGCACCTTGGCCACCTTACATTATATATGCTACGCCATCACAAGATTGGCAATTATATCAACAGCATCTGCAATATCAACATCAACCATATAGATGACTATTTTTTACTAATAGATAAAAAGGAGAGACTGGTACTCTCTTTTTTTATTCCCCTTCGACATAATATTACAATATACAGATTAATAGTTTGTTATTATAATTCAGGCAATCTTATATTCTAGATACTGGAGGACACATATTATGAACAATAAACTATTAACTGCACTCACAAGTTGCGTTTTAATTATGGGATTAGCAGCATGCTCAACTAACAAAGCAGCAAGTACTTCTAATGACTCTAAAATTGAAGAAAAATCACAAAAAGAAGCTGATAAGGATCAGAAAGCTGAAGAAAAGGCTAAACAAGAAGAACAGCAACGTCAAGAAGCTGAGGCACAACGACAGGCTGAAGAAGAAAAAGCAAAGCAAGAAGAGCAGCAACGACAAGAGGCCGAAGCACAACGGCAAGCTGAAGAAAAAGCGAAACAAGAAGAGCAGCAACGTCAAGAGGCCGAAACGCAACGAAAAGCTGAAGAAAAAGCAAAGAAAGAACAACAACGTCAAAAACAGGAACAAGTCGAGAAACAGCAAGAAGTACAAGTGCAAAAACAAAGAGAAGTAAATCAAAAGAAAACAGAGAAAGAAGCACGTGAGGAACAAGAAAGTTTAGATTATGCAAAAAGGAGAGCTCAATCATTTGAGGATAAAGAACGAGAAAAAATGAGTTGTGATGAAGCGAAAAATGTTCTTCAACAATTAAAAAATGGCGAACAGAATCCAGCAACAAAAGAGCATATTATTAAGTATCAAGAAAAAGTAAATATGTGTAGCAAGTAACAAAACAACTTAACATGGTAAAATAATATTTAGATTGACGTCCAATACAGATTATTAAAATTAAGATGGTTCAAGTCGGGGGAAGGCACCTTATGGTGCCTTTCTCCGACTTGAAATTGTTTTATTTATAAAGTGTTCGAATCCAAAAAATAAATAGAATAGAACTTAATATAATAATCCTAATAAATCGATAATCTTAATAACTTTCTTATTTTCTACTCTACAACAAAGCCTTGTGCCCTTGCGCTCACTAATTACTATATTACCTTTAGTTAGTTTGCGTACATGCTGTAAAGTCATAGGTTCTGAAATATGCGTCGCAGCACTCAACTGAGAAACTGTCAAGGTCCCACTTACAATCAATTCACGTACAATTAATAAACGACTTAAACTGCCTAATAATTCTAAGATTTCAGCACCACTTTCATAATTACTAGGATCCATATTGAAATCGCCAGACATACTATTCATCTCCCTAATACCAATACAAATATTAAATAGCTTAACATAAAAACAGAAAATATTCTCCTAATATTTTCTATAAAAATGCAAAAAATTCAAGTCGGAGGAAGGTACCTTAGGGTGTCTTTTCTTTATTTTTCAATATAAGAACTTTAAAGATATGCTATTATTTAAATACAAATTCCCTTTTGTGCACTGAGATAGTAATACCCAATAAAAAAGCCCCCCTATTTCCGTAGGTGGGCCTTGTCTTTATTACACAATACTAAATTATACTTGTATTTTTTCATCAACTTTATGCAATTATACATATACGCGAAAATTACACCAAATAAATATTACATGTAGTAAAATATAAGTTGTGGATACATTCTATAAAGCAGATTCTTTTGAAAGGCGTAACATATCGATGATTATAGAAGGTGTGGCGTCACTCTAATACTGATCTCAAATCTCTTGTACTTTGTGAACTAACAATCTGCTGTATATACGATTCTGTTTTATAGGATGTGTTTACACGTATAACAAAGGGGTAATACGGATAGATTTATACTAAATGAACGTGGTTCAAGTCGGAGGAAGGCACCTTAGGGTGTCTTTTCTTTGTACATAAAAAACTCACCATCCTACAGAAATGGCGAGATCCTTGTATATTATTTAATATCTTGTTTTCTCTAATACTTTTCTTCTTAGTTAAAAATTTATTTGCGTCACCAATAAATAACCAAAAACTATTATAGAAATCACCAGTCCCACAGCAGCACCAAATAATCCTTGTCCTTCATTACTAGCACAAAATTCTTTTAGATCTGCTTTTGCTTGTTTCCTATTTTCGCCTGTTGAAAATAGATAACGAATGAAATATGTAACAAGTAAAAAGAATGACAAGATTATCTCGATTATCTCTATCATTACTTATGTCCCCTCTCAAATATATATGCACTATTAATTAACCAATAATTTCCTTATACATTATATCAGCTAGGGTACACGGAAGTATAACAAATTATTTTTATAATTTAATTTATTAATCGAAACGGCATTAATACAGGATAGTTCAAGTCGGAGGAAGGCACCTTAGAGTCCTTTCTCTTGTTTCTCAATATAAGTATTTTAAATGCATGCTATAATTTTAATATAAATTCCCTTTTATGCAATAAGATAGAAATCACCAACCAACAACCCACTGTTATGGAAATTCAGTGGGCTTTTCTTTTGTACATTAAAAAACCTCACCATCTTATCAAAATTGCGAGGTTTTTATGTATGTTATTTAATCTGCAAATTATTTCATTAAATTCTCTGTATGCTTACATGTTGGGAATTCACAACATCCTAAAAAGGGACCGTTTTTTCCATTTCTAACTACTAATTGGCGTATCACCAACATTTTAACGAAAATATACGCTAAGCAAAATTCAACATGAAAAAACGTTGATTTTACTACTCTAAGAGAATTATCTCATCTCAAAAACGTATGTATTTGAGACAAGTGCGTTCCAATGTAAGAGGTGCTGAAAAGAGCCTAAATAGTGTCTCAAAACTCATCCTTAAATCAAAAACTTAATTCAAATCGTGTTATTGAGTTTTGAGAATCCCTTAGCGTATAAAAAAGTTAAAATGTGCGTGCTATCCCACGCTTAGCTTGATGGGCATGGGAGCCCGCCAACATAACTTGAATTTCGTACGTTAAGGAATTATTAGATATCTTTTTTTGATATGAACCATCATATAGTAATGCGATATAGATTAATAAAATATATTATATAAATATTTTATTATACTTCTATGTATCCTACCTGATATAATGTATAAGGCAATTATTAGTTAATTAATAGTACACATATAGTAGGGGAACATAAGTAATGATAGAGATAATCACTTCATTCTTTTTACTTGTTACATATTCTATTCGTTATCTATTTTCAAAAGGCGAAAATAGGAAACAAGCAAAAGCAGATTTAAAAGAATTTTGTGCAGGTACTGATGGACAAATGTTATTGGGTGCTGCTATAGCACTTGTAATTATAGTAATAATTTTTGTGCTGTATTTTAAAAATATGTAAATTTTAATCGCATTATTTTTAAGTTTCTTTTCATTTAAGTTATACTAAACTACAAAGAAACAATTCTCCTTTAGGCCGTCAAACATTATGCTAACAAAACACACACCAAAAAAACCAATTCCCGTGTAATGGAATTGGTTTTTTTGGTGTGCAATTCAGTCAATACAGCAACTTGAACCCACATTTTCAAATGTAATCCTATTAACATTACCATAATTTTAAAATTCATAAAAATAAAAAACTAAACCACACTAGTAAATTGCACACATCCACTGCATTTTCATCAAGAAATCTGGAGTATAACAACAATTAAGTTCATACTAGTATGAACAACAAATGATACTAGTAACTTATTAGTACGCACATATACTACAGCAAGTACAAGTCCAATTAAAAAATATCCAAACATAAACGGAAAATCAAAATGCATGATAGAAAAGAACATTGAGCTTATTATTACGCTCCAAGTTTTCTTAAACTTAGACATTAAAATGTTTATGGCCGCATAACGAAAAACAAACTCTTCTACTAACGGTGCAAGAAGAACAATTGAAATAAGTGCCACAGGAGATATTGCTGCAGCAGCGACTGTATTAGACGTATTTGCTGATTGCGTAGTTAGCTGAAATACACTTTTATCTAATACACTACCAACCACCTGCGCAAAAAATACGAATATGATCCCAACTAAAATCCATATGAATGATTTTCTTGATAATTTAATCGATAACTTTGGATCATTTATTAATTCTTTACTATATATAAGAAAAATGATTATCAGCATAAGTGAAAAACCAATTAGTTCCCAATGCACAAGAAGTTGTTGGATTGCTTGCTGTTGGTTTCCCTGAATATCATACCAGCCCGTCTTCGCTAGCAATTGTACACCTATAATTCCAACAAATTGAGTCATTATAAAATATATAAGTATGATATAACCTGATTTAAGTATATTACTATTATTCATGTTTATGTATTTACCCTCCACTTTTTGTTATTTAATAAACAATTTTGTTAAATTTTGATTTATCCATTTTTTCTACATCTTTCCGCTAAACACATTTTTCCAGAAAACCTCATATTGTTGAACAGGGTTATCGAATCTCAACTTGAAAATTTTCACTTTTAATGATGTAACCACTTATAATGGAAATATACTTTTTCCAAGGGAGGAATCTAATGCATATATCAAACAGGTTTGGCTTATTTAGCTGGATTGCAACTTGCATATACTTTTTAATTGAACCTTTCTTTATTTTCACTTCTACAGCACCTTATAACTATTTGCGTCACGCAATGAGTGATCTAGGTGTAACAACCTGTGGAGAATTCACCTACGAAATAGCTCCGTATGAAATATGCTCTCCTAATCATTTTTGGATGAATTTACTCTTTGTTATTAATGGAATAACATTTTGTATTGGAGTACTATATATTTCACAACATCTAGAAAAAACAAGAATTAATAGAATAGCAACACTTTTTATACTTATAATAGGAATCTCCACTATAGTTTCAGGATTAATTCCTGCAGATGTAAACCTAATTGGACATTCTATTCTAGTTTGGATAGGTATGCTTACTGTATTTCCAGGACTATTTATTTTTGCTAAGAATCTTAAAAAAGCGAGAAAATGGACATATTTCTGTTTAATAAGCTTAATAGTAATAACAATCCTTATCTCGCTTGTTTTTCTTTTCCCCTTACCTGCAGGCCTACTACAAAGACTTTTCTACTTGGTTCTTTTCGTTTGGGGAACTGTATCAACCTACAAATTAATAAAATAAAAAATTTGTTCACTTTTTTGATACATTTATGAAACATTCATATGTTATCTTCAATACGTTCTTTTCTCTTTATAATACCGTGTGAGATATACTCAGACCTGAAGCCCTAGACCCCCTAACTCTAGGGCTTCTCTATTTAAATAAGGATTTTTTTTAATTTTATAACATCTCATTTTTGTAATATCTAATTTTTTTAATAACAGAACATTTAATAATGTTAAAATATAGAAGTAATTCATTTTATTACCAGGAGGAATCTCAATGTCTATGGGAACCTGGGCCGCAATTTTTATTGCTATATTTTGTGGAGTTATTTCTTCAAATAGCAAGTTGAAAAACTCCCATAATAAAAATGGATAAACACCCTACTGAAATGCTAGATAACTAGCATTTCAGCTACTAACCGCTCCCAAATAACTATTTTGCTTAGTTTTCTAACAAACTAATTTGTTGTAAAAACTTAACTGCAAAGTACCCTCTAAACTCTTCTAGAAAAACCACTTGCGTGCCACTACCTTTTTAATGTTATATATTAATTTTAAAATAATCATTTCATTCTTATGTATCAAACCTCATGCAGCCTGCAAATGCTTTAATCCCATTTCAAGCACACCAGTTCCACCAAATCCCCGATTAAATAATAGTGGGACATCATACTTATTTGCGTACTCTTTTGCTACATCAATAGATACATGACCACATGCAAATTTTTGAATGACAATAACATCACATTTTTTTATAACACTACGAAACGTTTTCTTTACGCCTCCGTGATTTTTCCCATCATGGAAAATAACCTGGCAGTCTCTTTTTTGGGCCAACTTCTCTAACGTTCTTCCATTTGATCCACCTAAAACTAGAATTGTACTCATTCCCACTCACTCTCCTTATCTTTCTTCTTTATGTACGTACTTGGTGATGTTAATAACACAAGTGTACAAGCAACAATATTCATTAACACAAAACAAACTATTAATAAAATAATGAAAATCGGGGACAACAATATAAGAATAAAGCCACTTACTACCAAACAGATGAAAATAAAGCCATTGCTCATGTCTTCGTAACCATCTAGTCCTCGTACAATATTCAAACTATGCATCCATACTGTGATACTATCCCAATTCTCTATTAACAGATAGCCACCACCCAACAGAAAAGCCCAGCCAAGCAACGTTTCTAATAATCCAGAATTTCGTCCTATATAATATCCCGAAATAAAATTCGCAGCTGTTCCAATTAACATCCTCATTTGTATTCCCCCATATCTATCTCATTTTAGCGTTATATGTAAATTTTATTTAACCATGGTTTTATTATATCAGAAAATTAAGAATATTAAATAAATAATTTTAGGTACTCTTTATTTTTTTATAAAAGGGTTGTGTTTTTTCTTCCACAACCCTCGTTTCCTTCTTAATCCACAGGTACTTCTTCTTGTCCATGTGGAATTTGTGCAATTGGTGTTACAATTTGTGCATATTTGTTTACCTGCACTTTAAATTGTCGTGGTTCTAAGAAGTTTACCTGTTGAATTAAAACTTCAATATGAAACGTATCTACTTTTTTCCCACGGTCAATTTTGGTAATTCGCGCATTGTAAAACTTATCCCCATTTAGGAAATACCTTTGAACAGCTTCTGTAGCCAGCATACGCTCATTGCTTGTCATTTTCATTGGTTCAATACCAAATCCAGCCTTTGTAAACAAGTACGGTACATCATAACTACTATTAGAAATTTTTCGTAGTAAATCCTCTACAGTTTTTGTCTTTGCGATATATTCCTCTTCTTTTGTATCAAATCCCTTTGGCTTATCTCCAAGCATCTCGATTTCATCTTGATTTACTTGCTCTTCCTCTTGTACTTGAGATTTCATCATGTAACGATGAATCGTATTATAAGTAGCAACGCCTACTACCAACACAATAATCCCCAATATAACTAAGTACTTACGAGGCAGATTCGCTAACACATTCATGACTTTCTTCATTTCTTCACATCCCAAATCAGTCTATAACATCACGAATTTTCGTCATATGTTGACCTCTTGCCGTATAGTTTAGACCTGTAATTTGTACACCTTTATTATCACCAATATGAATCATTCTTTGATTCCCCATATAAATTGCAACGTGCCCTGGGTTTTCATAGAAAATAAGATCCCCTGGTTGTGCATGATTGATATCTGGTACTTGTTTACCTTGTCCGACTTGAGCACCTGTCCAATCTCCAAGTTGTACACCTATGCTTGTTCTAAAGACATACTGCGTAAATCCTGAGCAATCTGAAGAGCCACCTGGTGGATTACGGTCTCCTAATACATATCTGACTTTTCCTTGCCCTAGCCATTTTTTCGCTTCTTCCAGTACCTTTTGTCGTTTAGCATTTGTCATGGTAGGAGAACCACCAGATGATAACCCTGGATCATCATTTTTCTTAAAGAACTTCATTGGATCCATCGGTTGATCGTTTATACGAATTTGGAAATCTAAATGGACAGCGTATCCAAGCATGTTCAGAACACCACCAACATAGTTAGAACCACCCATTTCCCCGATAATTTGTCCTTTTGTTACCATAGTTCCTGGAGTAACTGAAATCTTACTCAAGTGTAAATAACGGGATACAATGCCATTTCCATGGTCAATATAGACACCTAGACCACCGTAGTTTACATATCCTGTTTGAGCTGTAACTATTCCTGCTTCCATCGACCATACAGGGTCTCCTGGTTTTCCAGCGGTCATGGCTCCAATATCTACAGCATTATGCGGTTTGTTATTATGAATTTCATCAAATGTACCTGTAATACGTCCTGATTTCGTTGGCCATTTCCAACCTTTATCAGAAATCCATTCTCCATCTCCATTTGCTACACAACCTAAATCGTTGTAATATTTTAAAACTTTGGAAACATATGTAAAATCTCCATAACACGCATTTACCTTGGTTCGAAAGTTATTCGGATCGGAGCAACCACCTGGATTTAAATGATTCTTACTTCTTGAGAACTCAATAGCTGTTTCTTCTGAATAGCCACCCTTTGCTAAAGCGTAACTAATAAAACCTTCGCCAAAGTTGTATGACTGCAAAGCGAGTGCAATGTCACCATTGGCCTTTCCTAGTACATCTTTAAATTCCCGTACACCTGCTTCTATAGAAATATTGGGATCTTTAATACACCCTACACGAGCATTTCCCTTTACACCAATACAAGATGAGCTCATGTCTCCATATTGCCCCTCTGATGCCTGCATCGGGTCATTTCCTGCTCCACCTGATTCCTGCATCATTTGGGCAGCCAAAATACCAACATATTGAGCAACACCATGTTTTTCTGCCATTTCTTTAATTTTTGGAAGATATCCTGTAACTTTTGCATTAAGATTGACAGGCTCCCCGCCAGGGCTCACATTACCTACACACATACCACCAACAAAATTACTAGAAGGTGCTAGATGTCCATATATACCTTCTAACATCCCGGCTTCTAATATCTCACGCGCACGCTCTTTTTGACTTTTACTAAACTTTGCGAGTTCCATAGCTTTCTCTAGCCCATGAGAAGATGTTGTCACTTTTTTACTTCCACTCGCATTAATCTCATCTATTTTTTTCTTAAAATCTGTATCTCCTAATATCTTTTTTACATCTGGTCCGGAGTAACTTTCAGATTTTGTTTTTTGCATCTCCTTTTTCTTTTTTTCGCAAGGACCATTGGGTCCCGCCTCGCATACCTCATTTTCCGTATATTCTTCATATTGGATATCCAAGAAATATGATATAGCATCATGCGGATCTTTACCAGTTAAATCATTATCATATCGTGCCATGTCAAAGGCGACGACCTCTTTCCAATCCACATTCAAAGCCATTGAGACTTCCATATATTTTTTTACTTGTTCCTCTGTCTTACCTTCATCATCGGTAAAAGGTACAAAAGAGACTAAAATCACACACACAGCAATAATTACTCCCATTACCAAAGCGGCAGGTACTCCAACCGCTGCTACAACAGCACCCACAATTTTTAAAATACCTGCTTTTAGCATTTTGGCAGCAGCTTTCGCTGCCGCCTTTCCTGCTTTCCCTGCTAATTTTGCCATCTTCCCACGCGCTTGTATCCCTTTTTTCTTAATAAAGTGGGAAGCTACATCTTTTAAAGGATTACTTTTTTTCTGTTCATTGGGATCGTTAGGATTTTGACTCATAGACTTATCACACCATATTTTCCATTTTGAGAATTTCTTCCTCTTCGCTGTGCTAAGCGAGGATTTGGTGCAAATGGAATCAGATTTTGTGGGTCATGTTCTGATAAATTCAAATGCGTTTCTGTACGGACTACTTCGTCCTGTGTTTGTGTTACTAAGATTTCTTCTCTTGGCTTAATACTACTGTCTTTCACTTCACAAGCTCTTTCAATCCTTTGGTTTTCTTGTAAACGCGTATCTCCTTTTCCGAATGGCGAAATACGTGACACTGTACCGTCTGTTGTTGTCGCAACCATGTAACTACGATCTCTTTCTACCACCATTTGTACATTCTTATAGCCACCTTCGTCTAAATCAGACATATAGAAGTGACCATTGTCTACCTTGTGATTTACCGTAAGTGGTGGTTCATTAAATACCGGTTTCTGTTGTAACGGTCTATGATTTGGGTTTCCTACTAATTGATTTGGATTTACATTGATCGAGCGATTGATATTGATTTTTCCACCACTTGAATCTTGTATATAGGCTGGAGATGCTTTCGCACCATTACGATACTGCGTTAATTGTCCATCTGAAATATTTAAGTCCTGATATACGACTTGTCCAGAACGTATACTACTATCTCCACTACCATAACGAGATACAACTTGCGTCATACCACTAGCGTCTTTTGCTTCAATCCAAGATTTATTATTTGTCGTCACAAGACGTACTGCACCTTTTACAACCGATTGCGCGCCTGTATGATCTGTTGTTGTCGGTACCATCTGTTGAATTTCCTGAATCTCTTTTGCTTCTGTACGAACTGCACTGTTATACGGATTATGTTTACTTACCATACGTGCAGTTGCTTGATAAGCACCCGCACCACCAATCACACCTGCGGCGTAACTTAAGCCTTTTGTCACATTATAGTGACGCTCTGCTGCATTCCCACCTAATGATGTATTAACTGCAGCAGTAGTCCCACTTATCACTCTTTGTACTGCATTTCCTCCGGATTGCTGTACAGCACTCGCAGCACTAAAGTATGCATTTGATACCGTATCAATGCGATCCGTAAGCATAAGGTGTTTCGCACCTTCCATTACACTCATGCCAAGTTTTGTACTTTGCTGTGTCATGCGTCCCACTGCAGATGTTGGGATAGACATTTTACCAGCACTTTGTGCAATATTTGCTACACTTGTAGATGCATCTGCATAAGACCGTTCAATTTCCGCAACGGAAAGATCTCCTGCATGTGCAATACTCGCTTGTGTTTGTGTCGCAGCATATACAGCTTTATTAATTGCGCCACCTGTTGCAACGCCATGTGAACGAACACCTTGAATCGCACTAGTAATTCCAGAACCTACTTGTTGACTCACTGTTCCAAGACTTGCATGGCTTTGTAATCCTTTCGTTAATTGCGAAGCAAAGGCATCTTTATTAATATACGATTGATTATGTAGACTCTTACCACTCGTATCTTTCGCCTGTACGGGCATTGCTCCCGCTTGTACTGCCGCTTGTTGTGCGACTGCTTTAAATTCATTTCCTTTTTCATTCAGGTGCGATTGCCAAGCTTGCTCTTTTTGTGGTTGAGACATAGTTGGAGACAAGTTTTTCATAAAGCTTGCCTGTTGTTCTGCTGCATAGCCCTGTTTAAAGGATTCTGTAGAGGCTTGTACCAGGTTCCCAACATTACTTACTTGTTTTGCTTGCCGGCTTCCTGTTCCACTTGTCAAACCGTGCGTTTTCACGCCGTTGACTGCCTTCTGAATGCCTGCCACACTAGATACACCCATAGCATTTAAACCAGGATTTTTTTGTAACTGTTGTGATAAATGAGACGCGAAAGCTTCTTTATTCGCATAGTTTGTACCGTCTTTTTGCTGTACAATACCAGCTGATGCTGCCGCTTGTTGCGCATGATTTTGAAATCCTTGTACTTTTTGATCTAAATGCTTATTCCATGCTGCTTCTTTTTCTTGTTGCGGCATATCTGCAGGGAATTGTTTCATAAATCCAGCCTTATGGTCTGCGCTATACGCTTTCTTAAATGCAGCAGTAGAAGTACCGACAAGAGCACCGACTTGTCCCATATTTTGATGGCCACTTTCTAACGTTTCTCCTTTTACATCCTCGACTGCTTTTCCGACTTTTCCTAATGCAAGTCGGGAAGCAAACGCATCTTTATTCACATAGGACTTATCAAACAGATTATTTCCTTGTTTGTCCTTCGCATCAACTGGCATGGCTCCTGCTTTTGTTGCAGCTTGTTCTGCGTGGTTTCTAAATCCTTGTACTTTTGTGTTCAGATGGTCGTTCCAATGTTTCTCTTTCTCTTCCGCTGACATGTTTTCTGGTAATTGACTCATGAATGTATCTTTATGGTCTGCCTCATAACCCTTTTGGAATGCATTCGTTGCAGCGTTTACTAAATCTCTAGCATTTCCATATGATGTAGCGGTTTTCTTCATATTTTGTAAATCTTGTTTCCGCTGATTTGAGAAACGAGACATTTGATCACTATTTGTTTTCGCTACTTTTTTAGCAATCTCCGCATCAGATGCGCCAGGGAATGCTTGTTTTAAACGACTTGCGACTGCAGAATCTGGATTATCAGCTTTCCAATTTTCAAAGTCTTTTGTAGCTAAATCCTGTGCGATATCTTCATCGGTTAGTTCCGGATAAGATTCGCCATTTAGATTTGAATAAGTATCCGCACCCTTCTTTACACTGGAACCAATATGTTTTCCTAAAGCTACAGCTCCTTCGCCGACTGCAGCAACACTTCTACCAGCCACTGCACCAGGAGCACTACCTAATGCACTTCCAACTTGCGATCCTGCTACCATCGCTCCCGGTCCAAGACCAGCTCCCGCTGCCATACCTGCAAGTCCTGTCGCTGCTTTACCAATTGAACTTCCAATTTGACCAGCTTTTAACATACGAGCTGCACGAGATGTTGTACCAACATCTGTCCCTAAATTCGCTCCTAATGCATCTTTCGGGTTATCCGCATCTTCTTTATTATCTTTCTCTCCATCTTTCTTTTCTTTCCCTTTATCTTTTGCACTACGGTAGTCGTCACGAACACCTTTAACCAATCCAGCCACACTTGCTAAAGCACCCATACCCATCATCGTACCTGCTCTATGAATACCAGCGGATGCATTGGTGCTAAGGCCAATAAAACTTTTCACGATTTCACCAACTGGGATAAACATCGCAAGTAATATTAATTTTATAATAGGATTTTGCGCACCCCCAATAAGTGTAATAACTAACCATAGGGTAATTGCGTGAATCGCTTGAATTAATACTGCACCCATAAGTTCACGAATCCAATATAACGTCTGTTGTTTCTTTTGTGGGAACATCCACATTCCTACCATTACAGGGCCTAGTAACATTAATACGTACAGTGTCACAGCACGCATTAAATAGTAAAAGTTTGCCCATATCATTAATCCAGCTTCAATAAATAGTCCGAATATGATAAACATATAATCATTTTTATGGTCTTTCATTGAAAGTTCTGTAATCGTCTTATTGTCTGCCAGTCCATTCTTTAATAGAGGTATTTGCTGATCTGGGTTAAAATTCCCTAACGCCTCTTTAAACTCTAATATAATCCAAGAATTTAGATCAAAAATAAAATTATAAAAGAAATCTAAATGCCAGAGGCAAATCGAGATAATCATTAAGTCTTTTGCATATTCAATTAATGCCGTGCGATTATTTGGATTCAGAGTCGTTGCTGAATATTTTGCTGCTGTAATTACTACACTGACGAGAACACAAAAAGCAACAAGTTTAAACATGACAGGCATACCGGTATCTAATACATTCGTAACTGCATTCTTCTCATATAAAAAATCTAGATTAGATTTATCTCCACCAAAGACTAGAACTGGAATAGTATCCATAAATCCATAAATAGGCGCTAGTAGGGCCTTTACCATATGGATAACAAGGCCTCCGACCCAATCTATTATTTTCTCAAGCATAATTTCACCTTCCTTTACAAAGGTCCGCTACTATCCTGCGTACCCTTGTACTTTCTTCATATTGTTTAAAAGCTCTTGAAGTACCGCTTCATTCGATTCAATAAACATCATTTCTTTATCTGATGGATCTGTTTGAATCCAAACCGAACTATCTCCTACACGGAAGATTCCTTCTCCTTTTCCAGGGTTGTTTAGGATAATATCTAACTCCCCAGCAGTTAAGTTAAAGTTCTCTTGAATCTTTTTCTTATCAATCTTATTTTGCTCTAAGAAGAAATAAGAAAAAGTAGATTGCAAGATACCGCGAGCTTTTACATTTTCTAAAATACGAACAAAGTCCTGACTCGCCCAACACATACCAGCATTTCTTTTACGTGAACGACGTGCTACTTTTTCTAAGAAGTTTACCGTTTGTTCATAATCGATAAACTGCCACATCTCATCCACATACAGTACTTTTCGTTTGATAGCGTGTTCTGGACTCTTAATCCAGTGCTCCCAAATATAGTTCAAGATAACGTGGAAAGCGATTGGTTTTAAGAATCCTTCTTCTAAATGACTAATATTAAAGTTAACAACACGTGATTCATTTAACTGTGTTTCTACACCACGACCAAAATGACTTTGCCCATCAAATAATGGTTTTGACCCATCCCGTAAGAACGGACGAATCGCAGCGATTAACTCTTCTGCCTTCACATCGTCTCCATGATGTTCTACTATGACATCGTAGATTTCTTTTAACTCCGGCTCTGGCTTTCTTACTTGAGACTGAATTAATTGTCCATCCACCTTCTTCACTTCATCTGTATATAAAGAAGAAGGATGTGAAGTAATACCATGTTTATCAAACACTTCACGGATTGCATCTTCTAGCATCGTACGTTGGAATACATTTAATCCTGGTTGATCAAAGTCTTGGCCACGAATAATAATGTCAAAGAATCCTAGTATTTCATTGATTTTCTCTAAAATTGGTACAAATCTCACATACTTTACGCCATCACGTTCTACGAGTTCTTTCTTATCATATTGTTCAAGTGCTTCTAGTTCTTCATCTTTATCCGTAATCTGAAGCTCTGTTACAGCGATTGCACAAGGGTTAATAATTATATTACTTTCAGGAGAAATGTTTAGATTAATACCACCTAAACGTTTTGTAATTTTTACAAACTCTCCCTCTGGATCGATAATCATTGCATGTGTATCTGCAAGTGATGTTTCACGAGCGAGCTTCATTTTTAAAAGTAAACTTTTCCCGGAACCTGAAATTCCTGTCACACCAATGTTATAGTTTGGTGGACGATAATCTGCATTCCCGAATGAATTTAAAAATTCTACTTGGCCAGTAATTTTGTTCTTTCCTATTGGTATACCACCGTTAAATCTTCCGGATCCTGATACA
>NZ_JBQAGK010000005.1:0-402231 GCF_051916325.1 Bacillus cereus group sp. MYBK227-1
CTCGACTTGCATGTATTAGGCACGCCGCCAGCGTTCATCCTGAGCCAGGATCAAACTCTCCAATAAAGTTAGTTTGTCTAGCATCTAAAATAAAAATTGACGTTTCACGTTATTTGTTTCGTTTAGTTTTCAAAGTTCAACATCGCGTTTCAGCGACTTTTATAATATATCATACTATATTATTTTCGTCAACAAGTTTTTTTGATAAGTTGTATCTCTCATTTGCTGACTCTGCCTATTATATAGGCTTTCTCTTCCCTATGCAAGTATTATTATAAAAAAATAAAGAGAGGGAAAATCCCCTCTCTTATTCTTCTGAAGAAACCTCTTCACTCGTTTCTTCCTCTTCATCTTTTTGTGCTTTTGCTACCGTCGCTACCTCTTGGTCTTCCTCTAATCGAATTAGACGAACACCTTGTGTATTACGTCCCATTTGAGAGATTTGATCAACTGGCATACGAATAATAACGCCTGCCGCTGTAATTAACATAATATCTTCTTCACCTGTAACAGACTTAACAGCTACTAATTTACCGTTCTTATCTGTAATGTTACAAGTTTTCAGACCTTTACCACCGCGACTTTGCAGACGGTATTCATCAATCGGTGTACGCTTTCCGTAACCATTTTTCGTTACAATTAGAACATTTACATCCTCTTCGACAATTTCCATACCTACAACTTGGTCTTCATCGCCCAACGTAATAGCTTTAACACCTGCAGCATTACGTCCCATAGAACGAACATCTTGTTCATTGAAACGAATTAGCATACCGTTACTTGTCCCGACAATAATATCCTTATCACCCGATGTTAAACGTACAGATATTACTTCATCCTCTTCACGAAGAGAAATTGCAATTAAACCATTTGTACGTATATTTGCAAATGATGAAAGTGGCGTTCTCTTAGAAACCCCTTGTTTTGTCGTAAAGAATAAGAACTGATCGTCACCAAATTCACGAATCGGAATAATAGCGTTAATCCACTCACCCTTATCTACCCCTAATAGGTTAATAATTGGTAGTCCTTTTGCAGTACGACTATACTCTGGAATTTCATATCCTTTCGTACGGTATACTTTACCCTTGTTTGTAAAGAATAAAATATGATCATGAGTAGACGTTGTTAATAAATGTTCAACAAAGTCATCATCATTCGTACCCATTCCTTGCACACCACGTCCCCCACGGTTCTGTGTTTTGTACGTAGAAGCTGGTAACCTCTTAATATAACCGTTATGAGTTAACGTAATCGCAATGTTTTGTTCAGGAATTAAATCTTCATCTTCAATAAATTCCATACCGCCAATTGTAATTTCTGTTCGTCTCTTATCATTGAAACGCTCTTTTACTTCTGTTAATTCTTCACGAATAATCTCAAGAACTTTTTCTTCATCTGCTAAAATCGCTTTTAATTCAGCAATTAACTTCATTAAGTCTTGATATTCTTGCTCAATTTTTTCACGTTCTAATCCAGTTAAGCGTTGCAGACGCATATCTAAAATCGCTTGCGCTTGTTTCTCACTTAAACCAAAACGTTCCATTAAGCCTTGCTTTGCAATATCTGCTGTTTTTGAACTACGAATTAACGTAATAACTTCATCAAGATGATCTAAAGCAATTCGTAATCCTTCTAAAATATGAGCACGTGCTTCTGCTTTTTCTAATTCATAAGCAGTACGTCTACGAATTACTACCTTCTGATGCTCTAAATAATGATATAGATTTTGTTTTAAATTTAGTACTTGTGGCTCCCCATTTACAAGAGACAACATATTAATACCGAAACTTGTTTGAAGCGCTGTATGTTTATATAGATTGTTTAATAGTACGTTTGCATTAGCATCACGACGTACTTCCATGACAATACGCATACCATTACGATCTGATTCATCACGTAAATCTGTAATACCTTCAATTTTCTTATCGCGAACTAATTCTGCGATTTTTTCAATTAATCTCGCCTTATTAACTTGATAAGGTAGTTCAGTTACGATAATAGATTGTTTACCGTTTGACTTCTCTTCAATTTCAACCTTAGCACGAAGCATAATGGAACCGCGACCTGTTTCATAAGCTCTTCGAATTCCACTTCTTCCTAAAATTAAACCTGCCGTCGGAAAGTCTGGACCAGGAATATATTCCATCAATTCTGCGATAGTAATATCAGGATTATGACTTAATGCCAGCACACCATCAATTACTTCGCCAAGCTGATGCGGCGGTATATTTGTTGCCATACCAACAGCAATACCTGTTGTACCGTTTACTAATAAATTAGGGAAACGCGCTGGTAGTACTATCGGTTCTCTTTCGGAACCATCATAGTTATCTTGATAATCAATTGTATTTTTTGAAATATCACGTATTAATTCCATAGAAATCTTAGACATTCTTGCCTCTGTATAACGCATTGCTGCTGCTGAATCTCCATCTACAGAACCGAAGTTACCATGCCCATCTACAAGCATATAACGTTGACTAAAATCTTGCG
This sequence comes from Bacillus cereus group sp. MYBK227-1, assembly GCF_051916325.1. NCBI lineage: Bacteria > Bacillati > Bacillota > Bacilli > Caryophanales > Bacillaceae > Bacillus > Bacillus cereus group sp. MYBK227-1. The sequence goes on from NZ_JBQAGK010000005.1 coordinate 2,497, forward strand.
CCATACGTACCATTGTTTCATAAACGGCTGAATCACCATGAGGGTGATACTTACCGATTACTTCACCGACAATACGTGCTGATTTCTTATACGCTTTATCAGCTGTAATTCCTAAATCATTCATCGCATATAAAACCCTACGATGCACAGGTTTTAATCCATCACGAACATCTGGTAATGCACGAGATACGATAACACTCATTGCGTAATCTAAAAATGAGGTACGCATTTCATGACTAATATTAATTTCTCGAATTCGTGCTTGTTGTTGATTGTCTGACATCAACGAGCACCTCCTCTTACATTTCCGTTACACATACATTGATTTATATGTAGAAGACAGGAATACTTAGATTCCTGTCATTACTCATTTAAATATCAAGGTTCTTCACGTATTTTGCATTTTCTTGGATAAAGTTACGACGCGGTTCTACTTTATCACCCATTAAAATTTCAAACGTTTCGTCTGCTTCTATTGCATCTTGAAGAGAAACTTGAAGTAACGAACGTACTTCTGGATCCATTGTCGTCTCCCATAGCTGAGTTGGATTCATCTCCCCAAGACCTTTATAACGTTGAATTCCTGGTTTCGGCTGGGCTGGTAGCTCAGCTAAGATTTTTTCAAGTTCCTTATCGTTGTAAGCATATTGAATTTTTTTACCTTGTTGTATTTTAAACAATGGCGGCTGTGCAATATAGATATAACCACACTCAATTATTTGACGCATATAACGATAGAAGAACGTTAATAATAGGGTACGAATATGTGCACCATCAACATCGGCATCGGTCATAATAATAACTTTATGATAGCGTGCTTTTTCAATATCGAAGTCTCCACCAATATTTGTACCGATTGCCGTAATAATGGTACGAACTTCATCATTTGATAAAATCTTATCTAAGCGCGCCTTTTCCACATTAATAATTTTACCCTTCAGCGGTAAAATTGCTTGGAAATGACGATCGCGTCCTTGTTTTGCAGATCCACCCGCAGAGTCACCCTCTACGATGTAAATTTCACTAATTGCTGGATCTTTCGAAGAGCAATCAGCTAATTTACCAGGTAAACTTGAAACTTCTAACGCACTCTTTCGACGTGTCAATTCACGCGCTTTTTTCGCAGCTACACGTGCACGTGCAGCCATCGTACCTTTTTCTACAATTTTTCGCGCTACATTAGGATTTTCTAGTAAGAACTTTTCAAATGCCTCTGAGAATACAGACTCTGTAATTGTTCTCGCTTCACTATTCCCAAGTTTTGTCTTCGTTTGTCCTTCAAATTGTGGATTTGGATGCTTGATTGATACAATTGCTGTTAAACCTTCACGAACATCCTCACCAGTTAAATTACTGTCCGCATCTTTTAAAATGCTATTTTTACGACCATAGTCGTTGATTACACGAGTTAAAGCTGTTTTAAAACCTACCTCATGTGTACCACCTTCATACGTATGGATGTTATTCGTAAATGAGTAAATATTATTTGTGTATCCTTCGTTATATTGAAGAGAAACCTCAACCTGAATACCATCTTTTGAACCTTCTACGTACACAGGCTCTTCATGAATCGGTTGTTTTGAGCGATTTAAATGCTCAACGTATGATTTAATTCCACCTTCGTAATGGAATTCTTTCTTTTGCTTATGTTCACGTTTATCTTCAATTGTTAATTTAATATTACGATTTAAAAACGCTAATTCACGCATACGAGTTGCTAGCGTATCAAAATCGTATACTGTTGTTTCTTGGAAAATTTCCGGATCTGGTTTAAATCGAGTTATTGTTCCTGTTTGATCGGTGTCACCAATGACTTTTAAATCCGCAACCGGAATACCTCTTTCGTATTTTTGGTAATGGATTTTACCTTCACGATGTACAAATACTTCTAATTCTGTTGATAGAGCATTTACAACCGATGCCCCAACACCATGTAAACCACCAGAAACTTTATAACCGCCACCGCCAAATTTACCACCGGCGTGGAGAACAGTCATAATAACTTCTACAGCTGGACGTCCCATTTTTTCTTGTATACCAACCGGAATACCACGCCCATTATCCGTTACACGAATACTATTATCTTCTTCGATACTAACATTAATTTCATCACAATAACCTGCAAGTGCTTCATCAATACTATTATCTACGATTTCCCAAACAAGATGGTGAAGCCCTTTTCCACTTGTAGATCCAATATACATACCAGGGCGTTTCCGAACTGCCTCTAGTCCTTCAAGCACCTGTATCTGACTTTCATCATATGCATTTTCTTGCATTTGCTTTTGTTCCATTGACACAAAGATCACCTACTTTTCCATTTAAACAGGGGTTATTCCCTATCTATTTCACAATCTACAGTGCCGTTCGTTACATGAATTGTTTTCGCTTCTTTTAATGTTTCGTGTTCAATTCCGTCGACACTCGTCGTTGTAACAAATGTTTGCACTTTTCCTTGAATTGTATTTAAAAGATGTGATTGACGATAATCATCTAATTCTGATAAAACATCATCCAACAAAAGGATTGGATATTCTTTAACCTCTGAATAAATCAATTCAATTTCAGCTAATTTTAGGGATAGTGCGGTCGTTCGTTGTTGTCCTTGCGAACCAAAGACTTGAACATTTTTACTATTAACGAAGAATTGTAAATCGTCACGATGAGGACCAATTAAAGTCGTACCACGGAAAATTTCACGTTGTTTCACAGATTGAAAACTTTCATAGTATACTTCTTTTATTTTCGACAAATCCATTGATTCTGATACATCTACACTTGGTTTATAGACAATTTCTAACTCTTCTAATCCACGGCTTATACCTCGATGAATTGGAGCTGCCCATTCCTGTAGCAAATGCAAAAATTCAAAACGTTTTTGCAGTATTTTCGCACCATGCTCAATTAGTTGAAGTGTAAATACATCCAACATCGTTTCCTCATTCTTACTATTCCCTTGCATTTTTTTCAACAAGTGATTTCGTTGCGTGAGCACCTTTTGATATTGACTTAATTCATACAAATATACAGGAGCTATTTGTCCTAATTCCATATCTAAAAAGCGTCTTCTTACTTGAGGGCTTCCTTTTACAAGATTTAAATCTTCTGGGGCAAACATGACAACGTTCATCACGCCAATATATTGACTTAACTTTTGTTGTTCAAGTTGATTTAATTTTGCCTTTTTACCTTTTTTCGAAATATTTAATTCCAAAGACAAAGAACTGTTTCTTTTTTGTAATTTCCCTTTTATTTGACCAAAATCTTCATCCCAGCGGATAAGTTCGCGATCATTAGAGGTTCTATGAGATTTCGCCATCGCTAAAACATAAATAGCTTCCATCAAATTTGTTTTCCCTTGCGCATTTTCGCCGATAATTACATTTACCTTATCTTCAAAGGAAAGCTCTAATTTTTCATAATTGCGATAGTTTTTTAATTGTATTTCTGAAATAAACAAAGGGCTCCCCCTTTATGCCTGAACTTGGAAAGTTCCGCTTCCTGGAATTTCAATAACATCATTCGCATATAGTTTGCGACCTCTTCTATTTTCAAGTTCGTTGTTCACGTACACTTCATATTCTTGTAAAAACCATTTTACAGCGCCACCTGTATCAATTACATCAGCTAACTTTAAAAATTGTCCTAGTGTAATATACTCTGTTGAAATTTTAATACGTTTCATAAAATCGCTCACTTTCTGAAAGTGTTCATTCTTTCATTGTACTAAATAAACTAGCATTAGGAAAGTAATACCCAAAAATCAAATAAGGGCCACTAGCATCTTTAAACTAGCAACCCTTATTCCTTACCTAGTAAGTACGAACCGGTAAAATTAATTGAATAATTGAATCATCATTTACTGTACGAATTAAGAACGGTCTCATCGCCCCAGTAAAGCTAACTTTAATCTCTGTACTATCCAAAGCTTTCAATGCATCCATCATATATTTTGCACTAAAAGATATTTTTAACTCTTCTCCATCTACTTTTTCGCATTGTACTTCTTCGACAACTTTTCCGATTTCTGGTGAATTCGAAGAAATCTCTAGCATTTCTTGCTCTAAAGTTGATAATTTAACAACGTTATTGCGGCCATCTCTTGCTAATAGTGAAGCGCGATCAATTGCTTGTAGGAATTCTTTTGTATTCACAAAAATATCCGTTTTACTCTCTGCCGGAATTAAACGTGTCGTATCAGGATAATTCCCTTCTAACAATCTTGAGAAGAATAATAAATGTTTTGTACGGAATAATACTTGATACTCCGTAATAACGATATCTACCATTTCTTCAGACTCATCTAAAATTTTACTTAATTCATTTAAGCTCTTACCTGGGATAACAACATTAGCTTGGAATTCATCTGCAATATTATGTCCTTCAATTTTTGCTTTTCGAAGTGCCAACCTATGACTATCTGTTGCAATACAAGTTAACTCGCTGTTATATACCTTCCAGTTTACACCTGTCAAGATTGGTCTTGTTTCAGAAGTAGAAACTGCAAATACAGTTTGTCTGATCATATGTTTAAGTAAATCTGTTGGTATCTTAAATACATGATGTTCTTCAATCTGTGGCAATAACGGATATTCTGCAGAATCTAAACCATTTAGGTTAAACTCTGATTTTCCAGATTTTATTTTTGTCATAAAATGATTTTCTACAGAAATTTCGACAGTGTCTTTAGGTAGTTTTTTTACAATCTCACTAAAATATTTTGCCTGTAAAACAATGCTTCCTGATTGAGCTATTTCTACGATTTCTTTTCCATCTTCTTCGACTGGAATAAACGATTCAATAGAAATATCAGCATCGCTTCCTGTTAATGTAACTCCTTCTTCAGTTGCTACAACTTTAATTCCCGTAAGAATTGGGATTGTTGTACGAGAAGAAACTGCCTTCATTACATCTTGTACACCTCTTACAAGATAGTCTTTTTGTATTGTAAAACGCATAAAGAAAAACCTCCGGTAAGTATAAGATTTTATTTAATTAATAAAGATAAAAAATAGTAGTAATAGTAATAGGGCTTGTGGATATGTGGATAACCCCGCTAAAGGATGTAAAAACAGTCTATCTACATGTGGATAGACTGTGCGTAAAACAAGGTAAGTTATTCACACTATTCAGCTACTACTTTAAAATACCATTAATTTCTTCAACTTGCTTTTGTAATTGCGTATCGGTTTTTAGTAGTTTAGAGATTTTTTCATGGGCATGGATAACTGTTGTATGATCACGTCCACCAAATTCTTCACCTATTTTTGGTAAAGAGGAATCTGTAAGCTCGCGCGATAAATACATTGCAATTTGGCGAGGAAACGCAACTGATTTTGTACGTTTTTTCGCTTTAAAATCTTCTAATTTCACTTGATAAACGTCCCCGACAGCTTTTTGAATATCATAAATAGAGATAATTTTCGGCTTAGAATTTGGAATAATATCTTTAAGTGCTTCAGCTGCTAAATCAGCATTAATATCTTTATTAATTAAAGATGAATAAGCTACAACTCGGATAAGTGCACCTTCTAATTCACGAATATTTGAATCAATTTGATTTGCGATATAAAGCATAACTTCATTTGGTATATCAAGCCCTTCAGCTTTTGCTTTTTTGCGTAAAATCGCAATTCGTGTCTCTAAATCTGGCGGCGTAATGTCTGTAATAAGTCCCCATTCAAAGCGGGAACGAAGACGATCTTCTAAAGTTGGAATTTCTTTTGGTGGTCGGTCACTAGAAATTACAATTTGTTTACTTTCTTCGTGTAATGCGTTAAATGTATGGAAAAACTCTTCTTGAGTCTGTTCTTTTCCAGCAAGAAATTGAATATCATCTATCAATAAAACATCTACGTTACGATATTTATTACGAAAATCAACAGCTTTATTATCACGAATAGAGTTAATAAATTCATTTGTAAATTTTTCTGATGATAAATATACAACTTTTGCATTTGGATTATGTTCAATTACATAATGACCAATTGCGTGCATTAAATGTGTCTTTCCAAGTCCAACTCCCCCGTAAATAAAGAGTGGATTATACGCTTTAGCTGGCGCCTCAGCTACAGCTAATGAAGCTGCATGGGCAAAACGGTTACCAGAGCCAATAACAAATGTATCGAATGTATATTTTGGATTTAACATGCTCTGTGGTAAATGAGCTGAATCATCTTGTGCTGGATTCGGCTTAACTGGAGGCAGATCAATGTCCTCTTCAGCTTGACTTTGGGGAATAATAAAGCGAATTGCTAATTTTGCCCCTGTTAAATCGTATAGTGTTTCTGAAATTAGTTCGGAGTAATGAGATTCTAGCCAGTCACGAGCAAATTCATTCGGAGCTGTAATCGTTAATACGTCTTTCTTCAAGTTATGAGCCGTTGTGGATTTTAACCATGTCTCATAACTAGGCTTGCTTACCTTTTTTTCTAATTCTTTTAAGGCACTATTCCATAAATCAGAGATATTTTCCAAAGGTGTCCCTCCTTTACTAAGTTGGTAAAAGAATAAGGTTGTGCAACAAATGTACAACCTAATAAATATAAAATGTATATTTATACGAAACGTATTTTAAAACCTAAAAACGTCGTTTGTATATGAGATAGGGTTTTCGACAAAAAAAGCAAATGTGGACAACTATTTACCCACATGTGATTAAAACTGTCCACATGTTATACACAAATTGTGGATAAGATAAAGATGTGGAAAACTTATTCAAAGTGAAAACACAACTATAATATCAAAAAAAAGTGGCTATAGCAATGAATTTAAGAAAGTTATCCACAAAATCAATACCTTGTGGAATAAACTTGTCCACAACACGATATACTGTGTAAAAGTGCGAAAAAAGTTTGTGGATATAAAAAGCGCGAAAAAATATTTATCCACAAGGAAATATAGGTGCTGTGAAAAAGTATGTGAATAGGTTCAAAATGAATATTTGATGAAAATTTCTAGAACCATTGACATTTTCCTAGTTAATTAACTATAATTTATAGGACTGTCTTTAACAGATATTCCTCAGGGAGGTGTCATATAATGAAAAGAACTTACCAACCAAATAAACGTAAGCGCAGCAAAGTACATGGTTTCCGCAGCCGTATGAGCACAGCGAACGGACGTAAAGTGCTAGCAGCTCGTCGTCGTAAAGGAAGAAAAGTATTATCTGCGTAGACCACTGATCGTTCAGTGGTCTTTTTTTCTAATAATAGTGAATTTCCGCTGATGAAATACAGGAGTGTCAATTGATATGAAGAAAAAACATCGTATAAAGAAGAATGATGAATTCCAGGCGGTTTTTCAAAAAGGAAAATCAAATGCAAATCGTCAGTTTGTTGTATACCAATTAGATAAAGAAGAACAGCCAAACTTTCGCATCGGCCTTTCTGTTAGCAAGAAAATAGGAAATGCAGTAGTTCGTAATCGAATTAAGCGCATGGTCCGTCAGGCTATTACAGAGTTAAAAGATGAGATAGCTTCTGGAAAAGATTTTGTTATAATAGCAAGGAAGCCTTGTGCAGAGATGACATATGAAGAAGTAAAGAAAAGCTTAATTCATGTCTTTAAACGCTCTGGTATGAAAAGAATAAAAAAGTAGCGTAAGGAAATGAATTACACTATATACATACCGATACAAGGAGGAGTAGGCTTTGAAAAAGAAATTAGGTTTACTAGCCATGGTCGTTGCATTAATGGCGATTGCCACCGGTTGTAGTGAAACGGGTCAGCCGATTACATCGAAAAGTACTGGGATTTGGAATGAATATTTCGTATATCCGCTTTCTCAGTTAATCACGTATTTTGCCGACTTATTTAACAGTAATTACGGTTTAGCAATTGTTATTACAACTCTTATCATTCGTTTTGCATTATTACCATTAATGATTAAACAAACAAAGAGTACAAAGGCAATGCAAGCGTTACAACCAGAAATGGTGAAGTTAAAAGAGAAATATAGTTCTAAAGATCAAGCAACACAGCAAAAACTACAACAAGAAATGATGCAGTTATATCAAAAGAATGGTGTAAATCCATTGGCAGGATGTTTACCGATATTTGTTCAGATGCCTATTTTATTCGCGTTTTATCATGCGATTATGAGAACAGCTGAAATTAAACAACATAGTTTCTTATGGTTCGATTTAGGACATGCAGACCCGTTCTATATCTTACCAGTCGTTGCAGCAATTACGACATTTATTCAGCAAAAGCTTGCAATGGCAGGAACAGCTGGTCAAAATCCACAAATGGCAATGATGCTTTGGCTTATGCCGATTATGATTTTAATCTTTGCAATTAACTTCCCAGCTGCATTATCACTTTATTGGGTTGTTGGTAATATCTTTGGTATTGCTCAAATGTACTTTATTAAAGGGCCAGAGATTAAGGCTAGTAAGGCTGGTAAGGCTGGAGGCTCAAGCAAGTGAGTGTAATTACTGCTAAAGGACAAACAGTCGAGCTGGCAGTAGAGGATGCTTTAAGGCAATTAAATACATCAAAAGATCGAGTAGATATAAATATTGTCGATGAGGGTAAAAGGGGATTCTTAGGTTTATTTGGGAATCGCCCTGCAGTAGTAGAAGTTGTATTGAAGAAAGATCCAATTCAAGAATGTGAAGAATATTTAAGAAATGTTATTCACGATATGGGTGTGGAAGTCGAGATTAGTAAAATTGTAAAAGGACGCGAAATCGAATTTACAATTTCTGGTGATAATGTAGGTGTTTTAATTGGGAAAAGAGGTAATACATTGAACTCTTTACAGTATTTAACAAAACTTGTCGCGAATCGTAACACGAAGCAGTATATCGGTATTACACTAGATGCTGAAAATTATCGTAGTAAAAGAAAAAGTACGTTAGAATCACTTTCTTATCGATTAGCGAAACAAGTATTTAATACGAAAAAAAGAGTTATTTTAGAACCGATGCCATCTTTTGAACGAAAAATTATTCATCAGGCATTATCAAATCATCAAGGTATCAATACAACTTCTGAAGGAAATGAACCACATCGGCATGTTGTAATATCTCCTAAATGACCGGTTGCTCAAATGAGTGCCGGTTTTTTTGAGCGGAAAATAGATGTGGATAACTAAAAAACACTAAACTTATCCACTGTGAATAAGTTTAGTGTTTTTTACATGGGGATATAATAAAATGAGTTATTCTTCTTTTGTAGATAGGTTCGTTATGGTATCCTAATAATTTAGTGAAAGAAATAATCATGTTGAAATAGAGATAAATAAGCAAGTGAGGTGAAAGGACATGGAATTTGATACAATTGCTGCGATTTCCACAGCGCTTGGAGAGGGTGCAATTGCCATTGTTCGAGTAAGTGGGGATGATGCGGTTGAGAAAGTTGATCGTATTTTTAAGGGGAAGGATTTAACAGAGGTTCCTTCTCACACTATTCATTATGGTCATATTGTTGATTTAGATACAAATCAAGTTATTGAAGAAGTTATGGTGTCTATTATGCGCGCACCAAGGACTTTTACACGTGAAAATATAGTGGAAATTAACTGTCACGGTGGACTTGTTTCAGTAAATAAAGTATTGCAACTTATTCTAGCACAAGGAGTACGATTGGCAGAACCGGGCGAATTTACAAAACGTGCTTTTTTAAATGGACGTATCGACTTATCACAAGCAGAAGCTGTTATGGATTTGATTCGAGCAAAAACAGATCGTGCGATGAATGTAGCAATTAATCAAATGGAAGGGCGATTATCTAAATTAATTGGTCTTTTGCGTCAAGAAATATTAGAAACATTAGCTCATGTTGAGGTAAATATAGATTATCCAGAATACGATGATGTAGAAGAGATGACACATAATATTTTAATTGAGAAAGCGACGCATGTTCGTTCGGAAATCGAAAAAATATTAGAAACATCAAAACAGGGGAAAATTTTACGTGAAGGTATTGCTACAGCAATTATCGGTAGACCTAACGTTGGGAAATCATCGTTATTAAATAGTCTTGTTCAGGAGAAAAAGGCAATTGTAACTGATATTGCAGGAACAACTCGTGATGTTATTGAAGAGTACGTTAACGTGCGTGGTGTACCTCTTAAACTTATAGATACAGCCGGTATTCGGGAGACAGAAGATGTTGTTGAACGAATTGGTGTGGAACGTTCAAAAGAAATGATGAGCCAAGCGGATTTAGTATTAGTTGTTGTCAACTATAGCGAGGCTTTAACAAATGAGGATGAAGATCTATTCCGTGCGGTACAAGGAAAAGACTTTATTGTTATTGTGAATAAGACTGATTTACCGCAAGCGATTGATATGGAACGTGTTACAGAGTTAGCCGCGGGAAATCGTGTTATTACAACATCCTTAATTGAGGAACAAGGAATAGATGAACTAGAAAAGGCAATAGCTGATTTATTCTTTGAAGGAACAATCGATTCTGCAGATATGACATATGTTTCTAATGCGAGACATATTGGATTATTAACACAAGCAGGAAAAACAATCGGTGATGCAGTTGAGGCGATTGAAAATGGTGTACCAATTGATATGGTACAAATTGATTTAACAAGAACGTGGGAAATACTTGGTGAAATTACTGGGGACACAGTGCATGAAAGCTTAATTGACCAGTTGTTCTCTCAATTTTGTTTAGGAAAATAATATAGTGAAGTTGTAGAAAGATAGAGATTATTAGGAGGAATAAACAATGGGATACAATGCCGGTTCATACGATGTCATAGTAATCGGTGCAGGTCATGCAGGATGTGAAGCTGGTCTTGCGGCAGCACGAATGGGCTCAAAAACATTAATGTTAACAATTAATTTGGATATGGTAGCATTCATGCCATGTAACCCTTCTGTTGGTGGACCAGCAAAAGGGATTGTTGTTCGTGAAATTGATGCATTAGGCGGAGAAATGGGACGTAATATTGATAAAACTCATATTCAAATGCGTATGCTAAATACAGGTAAGGGACCAGCCGTACGTGCACTTCGAGCGCAAGCTGATAAATTCGCTTACCAACATGAATTAAAGAAAACAATTGAAGAAACACCAAACTTAACGTTGTTCCAAGGAATGGTAGAGCGTTTAATCGTTGAAGAAGGTGTATGTAAAGGGGTAGTTACACAAGCTGGTGCAGAATATACAGCAAAAACTGTTGTAATTACAACTGGAACATTTTTACGCGGCGAGATTATCATGGGCGACTTAAAATATTCAAGCGGTCCAAATAATCAGCAACCGTCTATTACATTATCTGAGCATTTAGAGGAACTTGGATTTGATCTTGTTAGATTTAAAACAGGGACACCTCCGCGTGTAAACAGTAATACAATTGACTACAGTAAAACAGAAATTCAACCAGGTGATGATAAGCCACGTGCGTTCTCTTTTGAAACAACGAAATTTATTATGGATCAAATTCCATGTTGGTTGACATATACAAGTACAGAAACACACCGTTTAATAGATGAAAATTTACATCGTTCAGCTATGTATTCTGGTATGATTAAAGGAACAGGCCCTAGATACTGTCCTTCTATTGAAGACAAAGTAGTAAGATTTAATGATAAACCACGCCATCAAATTTTCTTAGAGCCAGAAGGGCGTAATACACAAGAAGTATATGTACAAGGTTTATCCACAAGCTTACCAGAAGATGTACAACGTGACATGCTTAGAACAATTCCAGGCCTAGAAAATGTTGAAATGATGCGTACAGGTTATGCAATTGAATATGATGCAATTGTGCCAACACAACTATGGCCAACACTTGAAACGAAAAAGATTAAAAATTTATATACAGCAGGACAAATTAATGGAACTTCTGGTTACGAAGAGGCGGCCGGACAAGGGCTTATGGCTGGAATTAATGCAGCATGCCGTTCTTTAGGTAAAAAAGAAGTTGTTTTAGGTCGGGAGGATGCTTATATTGGCGTCTTAATTGATGATCTTGTAACGAAAGGTACAAATGAACCATATCGTTTATTAACGTCTCGTGCAGAATACCGTCTATTATTACGCCACGATAATGCTGATCTTCGTTTAACTGAAGTTGGTCGTGAAATTGGATTAATTAAAGAAGAGCGCTATGAGCGATTTACAAATAAAAAATTACAAATTGAACAGGAAAAGGAACGTTTAAGCAGCATTATTATTAAACCACGTCCTGAAGTTCAAGAATTAATTCGCAATATTGGCGGAAGTGAATTGAAAGATGGAATACGTGCAAGTGACTTATTACGTCGTCCAGAGATGACATATGAGCATATTCATCTTTTAGTACCAAGTGAAGTAGAATTAAGTGATGAAGTTAAAGAACAAGTTGAAATTCAGATTAAGTATGAAGGGTATATTGAAAAATCTTTACAGCAAGTAGAGCGTATGAAGAAAATGGAGAGTAAAAAAATCCCTGTAGATATTGATTATGATGCGATTTCTAGCCTTGCTTCAGAAGCTAGACAGAAATTGAAAGATGTTCGTCCACTTTCAATGGGGCAGGCTTCACGTATTTCTGGCGTAAATCCAGCGGATATTTCCATTTTACTTGTGTATATAGAACAAGGAAAAATTGCACGCGTATCGAACCAATAAATAGTAAGGAGATATTGCTAGATGAACATAGAACAATTTCAATCTATGCTAGAAGAGAAGGGAATCACCCTCTCTTCTAGACAGTTAGAGCAGTTCAAAATCTACTTTGAAACATTAGTAGAGTGGAATGAAAAAATGAACTTAACGGCTATTACAGAAAAAGAAGAAGTATATTTAAAACACTTTTTTGATTCCATTACAGCTGCTTTTTATTATGATTTTTCAAAACCATTCTCAATTTGTGATGTTGGTGCAGGGGCTGGATTCCCAAGTATCCCTTTAAAAATCTGTTTCCCGCACTTAAAAGTAACAATTGTAGATTCATTGCAAAAACGTATTAATTTCTTAAATCACTTAGCCCAAAAGTTAGAATTAAGTGATGTTGCATTTTGTCACGATCGTGCTGAAACATTTGGGAAAAAAGAAGGTGTACGTGAATCATACGATATTGTAATGGCACGTGCAGTTGCGCGTCTTTCTGTATTAAGTGAGCTATGTTTACCACTTGTAAAAGTTGGAGGAACATTCATTGCAATGAAAGGTGCAGCAGCAAACGAAGAAATTGAAAATGGCAAGTATGCTTTAGAGGTGCTAGGCGGAGAGTTAAAAGAGATGTCTACGTTCCAATTGCCGTTTGAAGAGAGTGAACGTAATATTTTATTAATCGAGAAAAAGCGCAAGACACCAAAGAAATATCCACGCAAACCGGGAACACCCAATAAATTACCTATTGAAAAATAAATCTTATTAGACGTAAGATTAAATTATATAAATGAAAACGTAAATGTTTCATAGGAAACATTTTATGGAGAATAGTCAATAGGCCTAAAAGGTGGTGGAATATGTATGAAAAATACGTTTTCTCGTTTATTTGGCTTTGGGGATAAAGAGAGCGAATTCGAATTACAAGACGAAAGCCATGAAGAGATAGATAAAAAGGTATATGAAGAAATACAAGAAATTCCGATAGTAAATATTACCCCTAACCGTTATCAACCAAGAACAGTTTTTGATGATGCGCGTATTGATGAGCTAGCATTAACAATTCGTACACATGGACTTATTCAACCGATTGTTGTAAGGCAATATGAGGATGATAAGTACGAGATTATTGCTGGAGAAAGACGTTTTCGCGCGGCAACAAAGTTAGGTTGGGAAAAGGTTCCTGCAATTATAAAGAATTTAAATGATACAGAGACAGCTTCTGTAGCTTTAATTGAAAACTTGCAACGTGAGGAACTAACGGCAATCGAGGAAGCTGTGGCATATCAAAAGCTGATTGAGTTACATAATTTAACACAAGAAGCATTGGCACAACGACTTGGAAAAGGACAATCTACAATCGCAAATAAGTTGCGCTTGTTAAAGTTGCCTGAAGAAATAAAAAGTGCATTATTAGAAAAAAGCATTACAGAACGTCATGCCCGCGCTCTCATTCCTTTAAAAAATGAGGAATTACAACTGAAGGTTTTACAGGAAATTGTTGAGAAACAACTAAATGTAAAGCAAACAGAAGAACGAATTGCGAAGTTACTAGAGGAAGCGAAACCGAAGCGTAAGGCAAAGCAAAAAGCAGTAAGTCGAGATACGAGGATTGCTATGAATACAATTAGACAATCTTTACAAATGGTTACTGAAAGTGGTTTGAATGTTAATTCTGAGGAAGAAGAATTTGATGAGTACTATCAAATTACAATTAAAATTCCAAAGAAAAAATAATAATGACGTGCTAGAGACCTTATCCTATTGGAGAGGTCTCTTTTACTATATTTTCTTGTTAAATGAAGAAGGAGTTTAGAAATAAATTTTGAAGTTTAATAAAGGACGTAAAAGAAAAAGTTTTATTTCATGTTACAATAAACGTAATTGTTACTAGAATAAGATAGAAAGGTTGAAAGTAGGTGACATCATGGGAAAAATCATTGCTATTGCTAATCAAAAAGGCGGTGTTGGAAAAACAACAACATCTGTTAATTTAGGGGCTGGATTGGCGCAAGTAGGTAAAAAAGTCCTTCTTGTAGATATTGATGCTCAAGGAAATGCAACGACTGGTGTGGGAATTGAAAAATCTGAATTAGATCAATGTATTTACAACGTTCTTGTGGAAGATGCAGATGTTCAAGGGGTTATACAGAAAACCGCAACTGAAAACTTAGATGTTCTACCCGCTACAATTCAATTGGCTGGTGCTGAAATTGAATTGGTACCGACTATTTCCCGGGAAGTACGTTTGCAAAGAGCATTACAGCCAGTTCGTGATGAATATGACTATATTATTATCGACTGTCCCCCATCTTTAGGGTTATTAACGATTAATGCATTAACAGCAGCAGATTCTGTTATTATTCCTGTACAGTGTGAATATTACGCACTAGAAGGGTTAAGTCAGCTATTAAATACAGTTAGACTTGTACAAAAACATTTAAATAAAAATTTAGCAATTCAAGGTGTATTGTTAACAATGTTGGATGCCCGTACAAATTTAGGGATTCAAGTTATAGATGAAGTGAAAAAGTATTTTAGGGATAAAGTATATCGCTCGATTATTCCGCGTAATGTACGCTTGAGCGAGGCTCCAAGTCATGGGAAACCTATTATGCAGTATGACGCTAAATCAAGAGGAGCAGAAGTGTATATAGATTTAGCAGAGGAAGTGATTGCAGGTGGCTAAAGGATTAGGAAGAGGAATTAATGTGTTTTTTCCTGATTTAGATGTGAAAGAAGAGGAAACAATTCAGGAGATTCTTGTAACTGAATTAAGGCCGAATCCATATCAACCGCGTAAACACTTTAATAAAGAGGCGATTCAGGAATTAGCAATTTCGATTAAGGAACACGGTATTCTACAACCATTAATTGCTAGGAAGAGTATTAAAGGATATGAAATTGTTGCAGGTGAAAGACGATTTCGTGCTGCAAAAGAGGCTGGTTTAGAAAAAGTACCTGCGGTTGTAAGACAATTAACTGAACAGCAAATGATGGAATTTGCTTTGTTAGAAAACTTACAACGAGAAGATTTAAATCCTATGGAAGAGGCAATGGCATACCAGATGTTAATGAATGAGCTAAATGTAACGCAAGAACAATTAGCGAAGCGTCTTGGTAAAAGCAGACCTTACATTGCAAATTATACTCGGTTATTAAGCCTACCTTCTTTCGTACAAGATATGATTGCAAATGGTCAACTTTCAATGGCTCATGGGAGAACTTTACTTACGATAAAAGATGAAGAACAATTGAAGTCCTTATTGAAACGCATTGAAAAAGAAGGATTAAATGTTCGTCAATTAGAGAAAATCGTCCAAGAGATTAATCAACACGTTTCACGTGAAACAAAAAAAGTGAAAAAAGAGCGAAATATATTTTTCGTAGAACGTGAAACGTTCTTAAGAGAAAAGTTTGGCACAGATGTGAAAATTAAAGAGACGAAAAAAGAAAAAGGTAAAATCGAAATTGAATTTTTTAATAAAGAAGATTTAAATCGTATTTTAGAACTATTAGCACAGAAAAATTAAAAAGCAAACCATCTTATTATTTATAGATGGTTTGCTTTTTTTAATGCGGATAATTTTTGATCCGTCTCTTTTATACTTTTTGCGATTACATCAGCCATTTTCATGACTAAACTTAATCTTGTATTTTGAAGAACGAAAAACTCCATAAACCCATTTAGATTGACGATACCGTGTATGTGCAAATCACCAACTGCAGGTAATTTCTTATTCATAGCAGCTCCAGGTTTACTAGGTCCCTTTCCAGTAGTGATTGATCCGATATTTTGGGACTTTCCTAAACATGCATCAACAGCAATTATAAATGCAGTAGGATATTCTTTCTGTATATTCTGAATTTTCTCCTCTAAATTTAGCGCATGTACTGGCTCATCTAGTGTACCGAATACTTGGAGGTTTTGGATGTCTATTTGTTCAAGTTTTGTACCAACTAATGGGCCGAGTGCGTCACCTGTAGAGCGATCTGTGCCGATACAAACGAGAATGAGTGGTATATTAGTTTTAATAGGAATATGGGTAAGTAAGAAATTACTGATTATCTCAGAGGCTTCTAGATCTTGGTGCATAACGTTTTGAGTTTCTTTCTCAAAAAATGGTAAGCGAAAACTTCCAATATTCATGAAGCACCCATCCTTTTAATAAATTTTCAATATATGTTATATGGTGAGGAAAATGGAAAGTTATAAGTGCGTAATTTTTGCAAAATGTGAATGAAAACGGAAATAATAGTACTAGTATATATATATTCGTTCCATTTTATACCTGGATGTCGGGGATAAAATAGGATTAAAATCATAAAATTTTTTCAGCAATTAGGGGACTTCTGATACAATAATAAGGGTAACTAAAAAGAAATTTTAGCTAGAGAGGTAGAGGTACATGGATTTATTAGCGAAGTGGTTTAATTCTATGAAACAGTATTTATTAGATGCTGATCGTTGGGCTCATATTGGAGTTGCGACATTAAAAATATGTATTATTTTAACAATTGGTGCAGTTGTTGTGCGAATTGCAAGGGCGGTTGTACGAAATGCGTTTCGTATGGGGAGTCGTTCTCCAATTCAAATTTCAGAACGTCGTACAGTTACAGTAGCGAAATTACTTGAAAATATTGTAGCGTACGTTGTTATGTTCATTATGCTAATTGCGATTTTAGGTGTGTTTGATATTAATGCGTCAGGTTTATTAGCGGGTGCTGGGGTAATTGGTTTAGCAGTCGGATTTGGTGCTCAAAGTTTAGTGAAAGACGTTATTACAGGTTTATTTATTTTGTTAGAAGATCAGTTTTCAGTTGGCGATTATGTTAAAATCGGTCAATTTGAAGGAGTCGTTTTAGAAATTGGACTTCGTACAACGAAAGTAAAGAGTTGGACAGGTGAAATTCATACTTTACCAAATGGAAGTATTATTCAAGTTACTAACTACTCAGTTAGTAATAGTGTAGCGTTTGTTGATGTATCTATTTCATATGAGGCTGATATTGCGAAAGCAGAGCAAGTTATTGAAGATTTATTAGTAGAATTACCTTCAAAGTACGAAAAAATGGTAACAACGCCTCAATTATTAGGTGTGCAAACATTAGCAGCATCAGAAGTTATATTACGTGTTATTGCTGAAGTAGAACCGATGCAACATGCAGTTATTGCAAGGGCACTTCGTAAAGAGATTAAAAATCGTCTTGATTTACATGGAATTGAAATTCCATATCCACGTATGGTTTTATATAATCGTGAAGAATTAGTTAGTGGAAAAGCAATTTAGTATGGAGAGGAGTTTGGAGAATGGAGCAAAAGGAATATAACTTGTATGATGTTGTGGAAATGAAGAAAGCCCATCCATGTGGCGAGAATCGTTGGAAAATTATTCGTATGGGAATGGATATCCGCATTAAGTGCGAGGGGTGTGACCATTCAGTAATGATTCCTCGAAGAGAGTTTGATCGTAAGGTGAAAAAAATACTTGTGAAGCACGAAGAATAGAGGGAGAGTAACAGTTACAGTAGGTAACTGTTACTTTTTTTCGTTTGGCGGAAACTTGTCATTTTTTTCGTTACTATCTATAATGATGAAAGATTGAGACATAGGAGTGAAAAATATGGGATTAACGGCTGGGATTGTTGGATTACCTAACGTAGGGAAGTCCACTTTATTTAATGCAATTACACAAGCAGGAGCAGAATCTGCGAACTATCCATTCTGTACAATTGATCCAAACGTAGGGATTGTAGAAGTACCAGATGAGCGTTTAAATAAATTAACGGAATTAGTAGAACCGAAAAAGACTGTTCCGACTGTATTCGAGTTTACTGATATTGCAGGTATCGTAAAAGGTGCTAGTAAAGGTGAAGGTTTAGGAAATAAATTCTTATCTCACATTCGTCAAGTAGATGCAATTTGCCAAGTTGTTCGTTGTTTTGAAGACGAAAATATTACGCACGTTTCAGGGAAAGTAGATCCAATTGATGATATTGAAACAATCAATTTAGAGCTAATTTTAGCGGACTTAGAGTCTGTTGATAAGCGTATCGAGCGTGTTGCGAAATTAGCAAGACAAAAAGATAAAGAAGCGGTATATGAGCATGAAATTTTAGTTCGTTTAAAAGAAGCTTTTGAAGAGGGAAAACCAGCTCGTACTGTTGAATTTACAGAAGAGCAGATGAAGATTGTTAAAGGCCTTCATTTACTTACAACAAAAGAAATGTTATACGTAGCGAATGTAAGTGAAGACGATATTATCGATCCTTCGGAAAATAAATACGTACAAATGGTAAAAGAATTTGCAGCAAATGAAAATTCTCAAGTAATCGTTGTATGTGCAAAAATCGAATCAGAAATCGCTGAATTAGACGAAGAAGAGAAAAAAGTATTCCTTGAAGAATTAGGAATTGAAGAGTCTGGTTTAGATCAATTAATTCGTGCAGCATATGACCTATTAGGACTTGCTACTTACTTTACAGCTGGCGTTCAAGAAGTACGTGCTTGGACATTTAAACAAGGAATGAAGGCACCACAATGTGCTGGTGTTATTCATACAGACTTTGAGCGTGGATTTATTCGTGCAGAAACAGTTTCTTACGATGACTTAATAACAAACGGTTCTATGACAGCTGCAAAAGAAGCTGGAAAAGTACGTTTAGAAGGAAAAGAATATATCGTAAAAGACGGAGATGTTATGCACTTCCGTTTTAACGTTTAATTTAATATTTCCTAGGAAAAATAAAGATATGAGCTTGGCAAATATATTATATGTTTGCCAAGTTTTTTATGTATTGGTGAGTTGATTCATATAACTTACTATGATATAATCTAAACTCGTGAGTAATTACTATAAATTAATTGCTCCTTGCCCATTACGGGCCGTTTAGACCAAAAGGAGGTGAAAGTGTAATGAGAAAGTACGAAATTATGTACATCATTCGTCCTGGCGTTGAAGAAGAAGCTCAAAAGGCTTTAGTTGAACGTTTTGCAGGTGTTTTAACAAACAATGGTGCAGAAATCATTAACACGAAAGAGTGGGGTAAGCGTCGTTTAGCTTACGAAATCAACGACTTACGTGAAGGTTTCTACATGATCTTAAACGTGAAATCTAACGCAGAAGCGATTAACGAATTCGACCGTTTAGCTAAGATCAACGAAGACATCCTTCGTCATATCGTTGTTAAAGAAGAAGAAAAATAATTGATATATAAGGGAGAGTGGTTCGATTGATGAATCGTGTTATCCTCGTTGGTCGTTTAACTAAGGACCCTGACTTACGTTACACGCCCAATGGTGTCGCAGTAGCTACTTTTACGTTAGCTGTGAATCGCGCATTTGCCAATCAGCAAGGTGAGCGTGAAGCTGACTTTATTAATTGTGTAATATGGCGTAAACAAGCAGAAAACGTAGCAAATTATTTGAAAAAAGGTAGCTTAGCAGGCGTAGATGGACGTCTTCAAACTCGTAATTACGAGGGACAAGATGGTAAACGTGTATACGTAACAGAAGTTCTTGCGGAAAGCGTGCAATTTTTAGAGCCGCGTAATGGCGGTGGGGAGCAACGTGGTTCATTTAATCAGCAACCATCAGGAGCTGGTTTCGGTAACCAAGGCTCTAACCCATTTGGTCAATCTAGTAATTCAGGTAACCAAGGTAATTCTGGATTTACGAAGAATGACGATCCATTTTCAAATGTAGGTCAACCGATCGACATTTCCGACGACGATTTACCGTTCTAATACAGTAAATTTGTTAGTTTTAACAAAGAATGGAGGGAAATAGACATGGCAGGACGCAAAGGTGGACGTGCGAAACGTCGTAAGGTGTGTTTCTTCACAGCTAACGGCATCACTCGCATTGACTATAAAGATGTTGATTTATTAAAACGTTTCGTTTCTGAGCGTGGTAAAATTTTACCTCGTCGTGTAACAGGAACAAGCGCAAAATACCAACGCAAACTTACAGTTGCAATTAAACGTGCTCGTCAAATGGCACTTTTACCATATGTTGGTGAATAATAGCGTATGAAATGCACAGTAGAGTCGGACTCTACTGTGCATTTTGCTATGCTTTTCTTTTTGAAAGAGAGGTTAAAATGTGAAACAAACAAAGTTTATTACAGAAGGTGCAGCATTATTAGCTATATATGCAATTTTATTGCTTATATCTATGTATGTTCCGATTTTGGGTACAGTTGTAACTTTTGCGTTGCCGTTACCATTTATACTATTAATGATAAGACATAAACTATCTAATGTGCTCGTGATTTTTGTAGCGGCACTTTTTGTTACTATTATTGTGAGTCAACCGCTGAATTTAGTGAAGACAATTATGTTTGGATTGATAGGGATTGTTTTAGGATATATGTATAAAACAAGAAAGAAGCCAGTGGAAATCTTAATAGCGGGGACGCTTGCATACTTAATTGGTTTTGTACTTATTTATGTTGCGAGTATAAAGTTTTTCAACATAGATATAATGAAGCAAATGCAAAGTATGTTTAGTGAAAGTATGGCGAAAAGCGAAAAGATAGTAAGTGCTACAGGTATGCCGATTAGTAAGGAACAAAAAGAGTTACTTGCACAAATGAATGATATATTACAATCGTTACTTCCAAGTATACTTGTGCTAGTTTCAGTATGTTTTTCTTGGATTACAGTGATAATATCAGGTAGTGTTTTGAAAAAGTTAAAACATGAAGTTATATCTTGGCCTAAATTTAAAGATATACAATTACCAAAGAGTATCATTTGGTATTACGTTATATTTATTTTGTTAGCAACTTTTATAAAAGTAGAACCAACATCATATTTACATATGGTATTTTCTAACCTAAATGTCATATTTGCACTATTGCTTGTACTGCAAGGTCTGACATTTATCGCCTTTTTAGCGTATAGAAAAGGTTTTACTAAAGGGGTTCCTATTATTAGTTTTATTGCATGCATGTTTATTCCGATGCTGTTTCCTCTTGTGACAATCTTAGGTATAATTGACTTAGGGATTTCATTGCGTTCTAAAATAGGGGGATAAAATAATATTCCTTATACTATTTTAATCTGTTTAACTAACTGGAAGGTAAGTTAGTTTTACTTTATAGGAGTTGTATACATGCCTGAATTTGATAAGAAACAGTGGTTTTTATATCCTGTTTATGTATTGGCATTTTTTGTGTTTGTGCTCATTTTAATTCTCTGTTATTTTCATTTAATTATGGGTATAGCTGCTTTTGTCATTTTTTGTATCGTATTCTTTATCGTTATACGATTTGAACTTAATTTTCAAAGGAATTTCGAAAAGCATACGACAGATATGATTACAAGAGTAAAGAAAGTAAGTAATGAAGCATTTAACCAAATGCCGATTGGTATTTTGTTATACAATAAGGATTATGGGATTGATTGGGCAAATCCTTATTTATCTTCATGTCTGGGACAGCATGCATTAGCTGGATGGCACCTTTACGATGTATCAGAAACATTACTTCTTTTCATTAAAGGAGAAACTTCTGATGATATAGTCTCTTTAAATAATCGAAAGTTTCGCGTTTTTGTAAGGAAAGAAGAAAAGTTAATTTATTTCTTTGATGTAACGGAACAAACAGAAATCGAAAAGATGTACGAGGATCAAAGGACTGTTTTAGCTGTCATCTATTTGGATAATTATGATGAAGTTACACAAGGATTAGATGATCAATTACGTACGAATATAACAAGTCTTGTGACATCGCGACTAAATGAATGGGCACTTAAGTATGGTGCTTATTTAAAACGTGCATCTTCAGAAAGATTCTTCGTTGTGCTAAATGAAAGTATTTTGACGCAGATGGAGAAAGGGAAATTTAGCATTTTAGATCAGGTGCGTGAAGAAACATCTAAAAGGAATATACCACTTACATTAAGTGTGGGTGTCGGATCAGGTGATTTACCTTTATCAGAGCTTGGAGCAATGGCTCAATCTGGTTTAGATCTTGCGCTTGGGCGTGGGGGAGACCAAGTAGCTATTAAACAAGCGACAGGTAAAGTTAAGTTCTATGGAGGTAAGACAAATCCGGTTGAAAAACGTACCCGTGTACGCGCCAGGGTCATTTCGCATGCGTTAAAGGATTTAGTATTAGAAAGTAGTAATGTCATTATTATGGGGCATAGGGCTCCCGATATGGACGCAATTGGTGCTGCGATTGGTATTTTAAAAGTGGCTCAATTAAATGAGCGTAAAGGATATATTGTGTTAGATGAAAATGATTCCGATAAAGGAATTAAGCGTTTGATGGACAAAGTGAAACAAAATGAGGAGTTATGGTCTCATTTTATTACTCCAGAGCAAGCGATGGAATTTGCAAATGATGAGTCGTTACTTGTTGTTGTCGATACGCATAAACCTTCTATGGTGATGGAGCAAAAACTGTTACATAAAATTGAAAATGTAGTAGTTATTGATCATCATCGCCGCGGAGAAGATTTTATTGAAGACCCATTGCTAGTTTATATGGAACCATATGCTTCTTCAACGGCAGAATTGGTTACAGAATTACTTGAGTATCAACCTAAAAATTTAAAGATGACAATGTTAGAAGCGACGGCATTGTTAGCGGGTATTATTGTCGACACGAAAAGTTTCACATTCCGGACAGGGGCTCGTACATTTGATGCTGCTTCTTATTTACGCTCACATGGTGCAGATACTGTACTTGTACAAGAACTTTTAAAGGAAGATATGGATCAGTATTTACGGGTTGCAAAAGCTATAAAAAATGCGTACATTTATAAAAATGGAATTGCGATTGCTAAAGTTGATAGTGATGATTACTACGATCAAGTGCTTATTGCGCAATCGGCAGACACGTTATTAACGATGACAGGGATTATTGCATCATTTGTTGTTGCGAAACGTGGCGAGAATCTCATTGGAATTAGCAGCAGGTCTTTAGGTGAAGTGAATGTGCAGCTAATTATGGAAAACTTAGGCGGTGGCGGGCATTTGACGAATGCAGCCACACAGATGAAAAATGTTACAGTAGATGAAGCTGAGGAGAAGCTTCGATTTGTTATTGATGACTATTTACAGGGAGGCACACAATCATGAAAGTAATTTTTCTAAAAGACGTAAAAGGTAAAGGTAAAAAAGGAGAAGTGAAAAACGTACCAGATGGCTATGCAAATAACTTCTTACTAAAACAAGGATTAGCTGCTGAAGCAACAAATAGCAGTATGAAAACTTTAGAAGCTCAAAAGCGTAAAGAAGAAAAAGATGCAGCAGCAGAGCTTGAAAATGCAAAAGAGTTAAAAGAGACTTTAGAGAAATTAACTGTAGAATTAAAGGCGAAATCTGGAGAAGGTGGCCGTTTATTTGGTTCTATTACAAGCAAACAAATCGTAGATGCAATGCAAAAATCACACAAAATTAAACTTGATAAACGTAAATTTGAAATGGACGATGCAATCCGCGCGTTAGGTTATACAAACGTTACTGTGAAATTGCATCCACAAGTAACAGCAACAGTAAAAGTTCATGTTAGTGAACAATAAAAATAAATTAAGCAAGGAGGATTGCGTATGAGTGATGTACTTGCTGATCGTACCCCTCCGCATAATATAGAGGCTGAGCAGGCGGTTTTAGGGGCCATATTGATTGATCAAGATGCGTTAACTTCAGCATCAGAGTTATTGGTACCTGATTCGTTCTATCGAACGAAACATCAAAAGATTTTTGAAGTCATGCTTGGGCTATCTGATAAGGGAGAGCCGATTGACTTAGTAATGATGACATCAGCAATGGCTGATCAAGGATTACTAGAAGAGGTTGGTGGGGTTTCTTACTTAGCAGAGTTAGCAGAAGTTGTGCCAACTGCAGCTAACGTAGAATATTACGCACGCATCATCGCTGAAAAGGCGCTTTTACGTCGTTTAATTCGCACGGCGACTCATATTGTATCGGATGGATACGAGAGAGAAGATGATGTGGATGGTCTTTTAAACGAGGCTGAGAAAAAAATATTAGAAGTATCCCATCAAACGAATGCAAAAGCATTCCAAAACATTAAAGATGTTCTTGTAGATGCTTATGACAAAATTGAACTTTTGCATAATCAAAAGGGTGAAGTTACTGGGATACCAACTGGGTTTACTGAATTAGATAAGATGACAGCAGGTTTCCAACGAAATGATTTAATTATCGTGGCAGCACGTCCATCAGTAGGGAAAACGGCATTTTCATTAAATATTGCACAAAACGTAGCGACGAAAACGGATGAAAATGTAGCGATTTTTAGTTTGGAGATGGGTGCTGATCAGCTTGTTATGCGTATGCTTTGTGCAGAAGGGAATATTGATGCACAAAGACTTCGTACTGGTTCATTAACTTCCGATGATTGGGCAAAATTAACAATGGCAATGGGGAGTCTCTCAAATGCTGGGATATATATTGATGATACGCCAGGTATTAAAGTAAATGAGATTCGAGCAAAATGTCGTAGATTAAAGCAAGAACAAGGTCTTGGTATGATTTTGATTGACTATTTGCAGCTTATTCAAGGAAGTGGGAAATCAGGAGAAAACCGTCAGCAGGAAGTATCTGAGATTTCTCGTACCTTAAAAGGGATTGCACGTGAATTGCAAGTGCCTGTTATTGCTTTATCACAGTTATCTCGTGGTGTAGAATCTCGTCAAGATAAACGCCCGATGATGTCTGATATTCGTGAATCTGGAAGTATTGAGCAGGATGCTGATATTGTAGCTTTCCTCTATCGTGAAGACTACTATGATCGAGAAACGGAAAACAAAAATACAATTGAAATTATTATTGCAAAACAACGTAACGGTCCAGTAGGTTCAGTGGAACTTGCATTCGTCAAAGAGTTCAATAAGTTCGTTAACTTAGAACGTCGTTTTGAGGATGGACATGCTCCACCGGCATAAAGGCAGTATAAAAAAGAAACACATTTCTTATAATAAGATGTGTTTCTTTTTTTTTATAAGAAAGATAAGGCTTTCATAAGTTAAATATATAATTCTTACGAACGAAAATGTTTTTTTGTGAAAAAATGTTCGCTTTTCGGTTGACTTCTCTTTCGGTTTTGGTACAATTATATTGTTTGAATAGATCGTTTGAAAATTGCGGAGGTGCTTTAATAATGTCTTCAGTAGTAGTTGTAGGAACACAATGGGGCGACGAAGGAAAAGGTAAAATTACTGATTTTCTTTCTGAGCATGCGGAAGTAGTTGCAAGATATCAAGGTGGAAATAACGCGGGACATACAATTGTTTTCGGCGGAGTTAAATATAAATTACACTTAATTCCATCTGGTATTTTCTATAAAGAGAAAATTTGTGTAATCGGAAACGGATTAGTAGTAGATCCAAAAGCATTACTTGAAGAGTTAAAATACTTACACGATCGTGGTGTAAGTACTGATAATTTACGTGTAAGTAACCGTGCACATGTTATTTTACCTTACCACTTAAAACAAGATGAGTTAGAAGAAGCAAGTAAAGGTGATAACAAAATCGGTACAACGAAAAAAGGTATCGGTCCTGCATATATGGATAAAGCTGCTCGTATTGGTATTCGTATGGCTGATCTTTTAGACCGTGAAGCATTTAAAGAGAAGCTTGAGCGCAATTTAGTAGAAAAAAATCGTTTATTTGAAAAAATGTACGATACAGAAGGTTTCACTGTAGAAGAAATTTTTGAAGAGTACTTCGAGTACGGGCAACAAATCGCGCAATATGTATGTGATACGTCTGTTGTATTAAATGATGCATTAGATAATAATCACCGTGTATTATTTGAAGGTGCGCAAGGTGTTATGCTTGATATTGACCACGGTACGTACCCGTTCGTTACATCTTCTAACCCAATTGCTGGTGGTGTAACAGTTGGAACTGGAGTTGGTCCTGCGAAAGTTACTCGCGTTGTAGGTGTATGTAAAGCATATACAAGCCGCGTTGGTGATGGTCCATTCCCTACTGAGCTTCATGATGAAATTGGTCATCAAATTCGTGAAGTTGGTCGCGAGTATGGAACGACAACTGGTCGTCCACGCCGCGTAGGTTGGTTCGATAGCGTTGTTGTAAGACATGCACGTCGTGTTAGTGGTTTAACGGATCTATCATTAAATTCTATCGACGTTTTAACAGGTATTCCAACTCTTAAAATTTGTGTAGCTTACAAATACAATGGCGAAGTTATTGATGAAGTTCCAGCTAACTTAAACATTTTAGCGAAATGTGAGCCTGTATATGAAGAGCTTCCAGGTTGGGAAGAAGATATTACTGGTGTAAAATCATTAGATGAACTTCCTGAAAATGCACGAAAATACGTAGAACGTGTTTCTGAGTTAACAGGAATTCAAATATCTATGTTCTCAGTTGGACCAGATCGTAACCAAACAAATATTGTTCGTAACGTATACGAAGCTTAATTAACATTTTTTAGAAAAAACTCATGTCTGCATGAGTTTTTTCTTATTCTTTTATAAAAAAACAAAAAAAGTATTGCAATAAATACAGAATACATGTTATGATACATCTTGTCGTCACGAAAATATGACGTTGGTGAGTATGAGCCATTAGCTCAGTTGGTAGAGCATCTGACTTTTAATCAGAGGGTCGAAGGTTCGAGTCCTTCATGGCTCACCATTTTATTTTTCGTGGCCCGTTGGTCAAGTGGTTAAGACACCGCCCTTTCACGGCGGTAACACGGGTTCGAATCCCGTACGGGTCATGTTTTTTTTTTGCTTATTTTTGGTCCCGTGGTGTAGTGGTTAACATGCCTGCCTGTCACGCAGGAGATCGCCGGTTCGACCCCGGTCGGGACCGCCACTTTTGTTTATACCACCATTAGTGGTTTTATATATAGTTTTGGCTCGGTAGCTCAGTCGGTAGAGCAGAGGACTGAAAATCCTCGTGTCGGCGGTTCGATTCCGTCCCGAGCCACTCTCAGGATATTAAGTGGGCCCACTTAATATCCTTTTTATTTATGTAATTTTACAAAACTGAGTAGTTATTTTAAAATAGAACGAGGAGCCTCTAGCAGTTGAAGCTAGAGGTTTTTCTATAGATCGTATAGGATGCCGTGTAAAAGTGGATCATACATGAGTCTATGAGAATAGAGGAGAAAATACTTAAACAAAGGATGCGGTCATATAGGACATACTATGTAAACATCAATATGTTTAGGGATTATTGACCATATTTTTATAAGGAGGAAATAGACGATGATGGGAAAGAAAATTTTAGTAGTTGATGATGAAAAGCCGATTGCAGATATTTTGAAGTTTAACCTAGAAAAAGAAGGTTTTGAAATAGTAATGGCGCATGATGGTGATGAAGCAATTGAAAAGGCTAATGAAGAGCAACCAGATATGGTTTTATTAGATATTATGCTACCAGGTAAAGATGGCTTAGAGGTTTGCCGTGAAATACGTAAAAGCTCAGAAATGCCGATTATTATGCTTACAGCAAAGGACTCTGAGATTGATAAAGTATTAGGGCTTGAGCTTGGGGCAGATGATTATGTAACGAAGCCATTTAGTACAAGAGAATTACTTGCTCGTGTGAAGGCGAATTTACGCCGCCATCAACAAGGTGGTGCTGCGGAAAAAGAAGAAAATACAGAAATGGTTATTGGACCAATTGTGATTAATCCAAATGCATATAGTGTAACGAAGCGTGAGGAAAATATCGAGCTTACACATCGTGAATTTGAGTTGCTACATTATTTAGCGAAACATTTAGGACAAGTTATGACACGCGAACATTTATTACAAACAGTTTGGGGTTATGACTATTTTGGAGATGTGCGCACAGTAGACGTTACAGTACGTCGTTTGCGTGAAAAAATTGAAGATAATCCAAGCCATCCTACTTTAATTGTAACTAGACGTGGAGTAGGGTATTACTTGCGTGACCCAGAGCAGGAATAGTATATGAAGAAAGTTGGTTTTTTTCAATCTATTCATTTAAAATTTGTGCTTATATATATGCTATTAATATTAATAGCGATGCAAGTTATTGGAGTATATTTCGTAAGGGAATTAGAGAAGAGCTTAGTACAAGGTTTTAGGGATTCTTTAACGCAGCAAACAAACTTATTATCATATAATTTGAAGCAAGAGTTTAAAAAAAGTTATACAAAAGCAGAAACAGAGTCAACAGATGAAACGATTAAAACTTCAATTCGAAAATTTGCCTCTGATCAGAAGAAAGTTATACAAGAGGTAAGTGTATTTGATTCGCACAGAAAGTTACTGGCTATTTCAGATGAATCAAAGCAGAATAAGGTGAATCGAACATCAACTGATATAGCTGTTCAGCGAGTGTTAGTACAAAAAAAGCCGGAAGTGAAAATTGAGAAGGATGGTAGTACAGGTCATCGTGTTCAAGTTATGCTTACTCCGATTCTAGATGATAACGGTAAGGATGCGCTTGGTGTTATTTACATTGTGGCATCTATGGAAGATGTATATAAACAAATGAAGGATATAAATCAAATTTTTGCTACGGGAACAGTAATTGCTTTATTAGTAACGGCCGTACTTGGGATTTTATTGGCTCAAACAATTACAAGACCAATTTCAGATATGCGGAGACAAGCAATCGAAATGGCAAAAGGAAATTATTCGAGAAAAGTAAAAGTGCATAGCCATGATGAAATTGGACAACTGGCATTATCCTTCAATAATTTATCAAAAAAATTACAACAAGCTCGTTCTTCTACAGAAAGTGAAAGGCGTAAATTATCATCTGTTTTATCACATATGACAGATGGAGTAATTGCTACTGACCGAAAAGGGGATATTATTTTACTAAATGACCCTGCGGAAAAGATGTTAAATGTTTCTCGTGAAACAGCGCTCGATCAATCTGTTTTAGAGGTATTAGGAATACAGGAAGAATTTACGCTCGATCATTTATATGAAGAGCCAGATTCTGTTTTATTAGATTTTAGTACGAGAAACGAACCATATATTTTACGTGCTAGTTTCTCTGTTATTCAAAAAGAAACAGGGAAGGCAAATGGCTTAATTGCTGTACTATATGATGTAACAGAGCAGGAGCGTATAGAAAGGGAACGCCGTGAGTTTGTGGCGAATGTCTCTCATGAATTAAGGACGCCATTAACGACGATGCGCAGTTATTTAGAGGCACTTACAGATGGAGCATGGCAGGATCCAAATATTGCACCACAATTTTTAACGGTTACACAAGAAGAAACAGAAAGAATGATTAGACTTGTAAATGCGTTGTTACAGCTATCTAAACTTGATAGTACAGAGCATCGTTTAATGAAAGAATGGGTCGACTTTACTGATTTCTTTAATAATATTATTGATCGCTTTGAAATGTCTAAAGAGCAAAATGTAAGTTTCAAACGATCTTTCTCTAAGAAATCTAGATTTATTGATATGGATACTGACAAAATTACTCAAGTGCTGTATAACATTATTTCTAACGCATTAAAGTATTCACCAGAAGGTGGAACAGTAACATATCGTTTACGTGATCGCGGTGATTTATTAGAAATTAGTGTAAGTGACCAAGGAATGGGGATTCCAAAAGAAAACGTTGATAAAATCTTTGAACGTTTTTATCGCGTAGATAAAGCTCGTTCAAGACAAATGGGTGGTACTGGGCTTGGATTAGCAATTGCAAAAGAAATGATTGAGGCACATGGTGGCTCTATTTGGGCGAAGAGTGAAGAAGGAAAAGGGACAACTATTTATTTCACGTTACCAATGGCAGCAGATGAAGAGGACGATTGGGAATGAGTATGGAAAACTTTAAAACAATAGTTTTAATTAACCTAGTTGTAATTAGCCTATTTCTTACTTTTAACCTATGGACGTATGTGCCAGATTCTACATCCATGCAAAACGCGAAATTTGTGCAGGGAAATGAAGGAATGAACCAAACTAAAATTTCCGATGTTGTCCGTCCTACTTCTATCATCGTGCATAAAGATAAAAATCATTATGGGAGCAGAAGAGAGGCAGATATAGAATCAATCTATAAGCCTCTGGAAGTAGGGGAACTACATGATTTTAAAGAGATATCAATCACTAAGGGGGATTTCCTTTCATATGTGCATGGTGAAGGGAAAGTTGAACTTGTTTTCCCTACCGATATCCCATTTGATGCAGTAAAATCCATGTTTAACATGAAAGAGAAGAGTACAGATAAGCCTAAACATTTTAATCGTATTCTCCTCGATCCTTCTCGAAGTAAGGATCAAGAAATTAAAATTAACTTTGTTTCTGATGGTGATAACTTTAAAATATACGAGGCAAAATTAAGTGGCGTGTATTTAAAAGATATTGTAAATGCCCAAAATCAATTTATAGTATCAGCAAAGCCTTATTTTGATTATCAACTTAATGATATGAAAAAGTTATTTTTACCAGATGGAACGACAGAGTTAAACAATATAACATATATTTCATCTAATTTAGCAGTTGATACGTTTAAGAATGCTCTGTTTAGTGATCCTCGTTATTTAAGTCCGATTACCGAGATGTCGAAAGAAACATTTACAGATGGTATTAGATCCATGGAAATTGAAAACGATCGTCACATGCTAAAGTATAAAAACTCTTCTGTCTTAACTGAGAAAACGATAGATAATTTAATGCTTTTACAAAAAAGCTTTGAATTCGTAAGTGGTCACAGTGGAAGTTTGG
Source organism: Bacillus cereus group sp. MYBK227-1 (assembly GCF_051916325.1). Lineage (NCBI taxonomy): Bacteria > Bacillati > Bacillota > Bacilli > Caryophanales > Bacillaceae > Bacillus > Bacillus cereus group sp. MYBK227-1. Next base: position 33,747 of record NZ_JBQAGK010000005.1, read on the forward strand.
ATTCATATCGTTTGGACTATATGAATAAAGGAGAGACAGTATTTCGTTTAAATGAAGATGGATATTCAGTATTCAATGAAGATGGATTAGCTGAATTGAGACAAATATGGGGATCAGAAGAAGTAATGGAATATGAAAGACCGTTGCTGTCTTTAAATACTAAAGGTATAGAACAGAAGGTTACTCTTCCGTCAGGGCATGTTGTAATAGCATCTCTAGAAAATAATCCAGAGATAAAGAAACAAGTAATTAAGGATATTGGTATTGGATACAAGTTATCACTAGATGGACAAGTAGTTCGATTACAACCAATTTGGTATGTAAAGCTTGTTGAAGATGAAACAGGTAAACAGAAAATCTATGAGTGGAGTGAGGGAGGACTAAATGGATTGGGATCGGATTAAAACCATATTTATTGTGACCTTTTTTGTTTTGGACCTCTTTCTCATTTTCCAATTCATTCAAAAGCAAGATAGTAATCAATTGGAGCTTATTGCAGAAACAAAGATAGATCAAGAATTAAAAGCAAACAAAATTACGATGGGAAATATCCCTAAAGAACCGAAAAAAGAGTCATTTATTAGAGCGGAAAATAAAGCTTTTAAAGAAGAAGATATACAGTCTTTGAAAAATCAAACAGTGCATATACAAAATATGTACAAGATAGAAAGTAAGCTAAAAGAGCCTTTTTTAAATACGAAATCATTATCAAAAGATAAGTATAATGAATTTTTGAAGAACTATGTATTGGATGGACAAAAGTATGAATTTGGAGCGGTGAAAGACTCTAAAATTTATTTCTTCCAAAAATATAAAGATAAGCCTATTTTCTATAATAATCAGGCGATGATTGTTGTGGAATTAAATGAAAAAAATGAACTTGTTTCATATACGCAGACAATGCTAACTGATTTAAAAGAAATGGGCGAAGGTGAAAAAACGAAAGAGCAAGAAATTATTACGGCTCAAACAGCTTTAGAAAATTTGTATTTAAAAAATAAAATTCATGGAAATACGCATGTTAAAGAAGCGCAAATTGGTTATGCCACTCTTACCGCATCTACTTCTAATAACCAAGTACTGGCTCCAACATGGAATTTGAAAACGGAGCAGAAGCAGGACTTCTTTGTGAATGCAATTGAAGGACAAGTTATGGAATTAGGAGAAAAGGAAAATCAAGTGGTTGATGAACATACTGGAGTGAGAAAGAATGGGGTTGCATTTTAGCGTACTTGCAAGTGGAAGTACAGGAAATATGCTATACGTAGGAACCGATGAAAAAAAATTACTAGTCGACGCAGGTTTAAGTGGTAAAGCAACAGAGGCTTTATTTAAACAAGCAGAACTGAATATAAATGATGTATCAGGTATTCTTGTAACGCATGAGCATAGTGATCATATTAAAGGATTAGGTGTACTGGCACGTAAATATGATTTACCTGTTTATGCGAATGAGAAAACATGGAATGCAATGGAACATTTAATAGGAAATATCCCAACTGAACAAAAGTTTATTTTCTCAGTTGGTGATGTGAAAACCTTTGGTGATATTGAAGTCGAGTCATTTGGAGTTTCTCATGATGCGGCAGAACCGATGTTTTATGCTTTCCATAACAATAATAGGAAGTTAGCGCTTATTACAGATACGGGATACGTAAGTGACCGTATGAAAGGCATTATTAAGGGAGCTAATGCTTTCGTATTTGAAAGTAATCATGATGTAGAAATGCTTCGTATGGGACGTTATCCATGGAGCATTAAACGACGTATTTTAAGTGACGTTGGGCATGTTTGTAATGAGGATGCTGCATTAGCGATGGCAGATGTAATTACAGATGAGACAAAGCATATTTATTTAGCACATTTAAGCTTAGATAATAACATGAAAGAACTAGCGCGTATGTCAGTATCACAAGTACTAGAGGAAAAAGGATTTGGAGTGGGTGAATCCTTTGAAATTCACGATACAGATCCAAAAATGCCTACAAAAATTCAATACGTATAATTCTTCATTTTAGTAAACAATAAAGGTGAATATAGTTGTTTTCAGGAAGATAGGTGAACAAATATGTCCTTTATTGATGAAGAAAATTATCGTATGAAACGTGCAGGAAAAAAGAAGCACAAAGGTATAGTTCTTTCTAGTATAGCGGGAACAATTGTAGGAGCTTCTTTATTCGCGTTTGGAGCGCCTTTATTTTCAAATTCTGCTGATACGCTTCCGCAAGCTGAAGCAAGCGGAAGTAATATGGCCGAAGCTCAAGGGATTAAACAGATTAGCTTTGTAGATGCTGTTGATCGTGCATCTGAAGCTGTTGTGGGTGTTATTAACATTCAACGAGATAACTTTTCAGAGGCAGATTCAGAGGCCGGTACAGGATCAGGAGTAATTTATAAAAAGACAGATGGTCAAGCTTATATTGTAACGAATAATCATGTTGTAGCTGGAGCGAATCGTATTGAAGTAAGTCTAAGTGACGGTAAGAAGGTTCCTGGAAAAGTATTAGGAACCGATGTAGTCACAGACTTAGCTGTATTAGAAATAGATGCAAAGCATGTGAAAAAAATAATTGAAATTGGCGATTCTAATACTGTTCGCAGAGGAGAGCCAGTTATTGCGATTGGAAACCCACTTGGACTGCAATTTTCTGGAACAGTTACACAAGGTATTATTTCAGCTAATGAACGTATTGTCCCTGTAGATTTAGATCAAGATGGACATTATGATTGGCAAGTAGAAGTGTTACAAACAGATGCAGCGATTAATCCGGGGAATAGTGGCGGTGCGCTTGTAAATGCAGCAGGACAATTAATTGGTATTAATTCAATGAAAATTGCTGCAAAAGAAGTAGAAGGAATCGGCCTTGCTATTCCGGTGACTAGAGCTGTTCCGATTATGAATGAACTTGAGAAGTATGGAAAAGTAAGAAGACCATATGTTGGGATTGAACTTAGGTCATTAAATGAAATTCCAAACTATTATTGGTCAAAAACATTACATTTACCAGGTACTGTAACAGAGGGAGTTTGTATTTTGGATGTGAAAAGTCCTTCGCCAGGTGCGGATGCTGGTTTAAGAGAACATGATGTTATTGTGGCAGTAGATGGAAAACCGATTCGCGATATTATTGGATTCCGTACGGCCTTATATGATAAGGAAATTAATGATAAAATGACTCTTACGTTTTATCGTGGCACAAAAAGAGTAACAACAACAGTGAAATTAGGCATTCAAAAGTATTAAAAACAGGAGGGCCTACCTCCTGTTTTCTATTGTAGAAAAGTGAGGTGAAGAAAATGAATTTACCTTGTTGTTTAGAGCATGTTGAATTAGCGTTAGATATTATTGTGGATGAGTGTGAAGTTGCGCCAGTTATCAACAATGTGGATAACTCGGAAAAAGAGAAAAAAACATGTGAATTTTGTCAAAATGAGGCGACATATGTTGTATCGAACACAGATTCTCACACAATATGTGGGTAGTATTTGTGGATATGTGGATAAGTTTTGTGGATAACATGTTTGTAAGGTGGAGGATACGTGTGAATATCTCGATTATTTCAATTGGGAAATTAAAAGAAAAATATTTGAAACAAGGTATAGCAGAATACTTAAAACGATTATCTGCATACGCAAAAGTAGAAGTAATTGAATTGCCTGATGAAAAGGCGCCAGAAAATTTAAGTGAAGCAGAAATGTTAATTGTAAAGGAAAAAGAAGGTATACGTATACTGGATAAAATTTCTGATGACACGCATGTGATTGCATTAGCTATAGAAGGAAAGCAAAAGTCATCAGAAGAATTCGCGATAAGTCTAGATCGCCTTGCTACATACGGAAAGAGTAAAGTCGCATTTGTAATTGGTGGATCACTCGGACTAAGCTCAGAAGTGATGAAGCGTTCAAATGAATCACTTTCTTTTTCAAAGATGACATTACCACACCAATTAATGCGATTAGTGTTGCTTGAGCAAGTGTATAGAGCGTTTCGGATTAATCGTGGGGAACCGTATCATAAGTAATGTATTCTATATAAAACACTGATATTATCATATTTATTTTATTATGCCTATAACTGGAGGCTATGTGAATGGTAAGTGATCAGACGAGATATTCTAGGCTCGCGAATATAACAAAAATAATAAATACGAAATTAGAACTACGTGACGTATTGCAGCGTGTGACAATGGCGATATCAGAGGAGATTGTTAGGTGCGATGCTGTTGGAATTTATTTACCCCAGGAAGATGGAACATTTAGAGGGTTTGCAGGAAAACCAGAGACTATAAATGGTGTAACGCTCGATACTCAAGTAATTGATCCTGAAATAGACTTACTGGCAAAAGAAGTTATTGAAACGAAAAGAACCATCTATATTCCTGATACCTCAAAGGATCATCGACCAGATCCGAGACCGGTTAATGCATTCAAAATTAAGTCCTTATTAGCTCTGCCTATCTCATTTGGGCAAGAGTTATTTGGTCTGGTTTTTTTATTTGATTATGGAATTCCGATGAACTTAACAGATTCAGAAATTCAAAGTGTTGAAGCTTATGTAAATATGGCTGCGGTTGCAATTCAAAACGCAAATAATTTAAAACAAAAGGAAAACCTTATTGCTGAGAAACAACTGTTACTAAATGTTACACGTGATTTATCGATGTGTTCCTCGATACAGGAGAGTTTTGATAAATGCTTTTTTTACCTAGAACAGATTTTAGAGAGTAAAAATATGACTGCTCATCTTCTAGATCCGCTAGATAAAACAACAATTAAAACAACGAAATTAAGTAAGGACTGTCATTGGACAGAAGCGGATTGGACAGAGAAAAGCTATGAAGCCAAGATCCAAGAGGTTATTCAAACAAAAAATATAGATAGTAAGGGTCTATTGATGATTCCATTGGTTTCAATGGGAGAAGTATTAGGGGTAATCGTCGTTGGCAAAGAAGGAAAAGCTCACAATTATGATGATTCCCAACTTCAACTAGCAAAATCTATCGTTGATGCCACAGCCCCTACGTTTTCGAATTTGTTGTATATGGATCAACTAGAGAGCATAGTGGAAGAGCGAACGAGAGAGTTAGCTGCTGCTAATGAAAAAGTTACAAGTGTGATTGAATGTATTACGGATGGATTTTTTATTTTAAATAATAAATGGGAATTTACGTACGTAAATAAGTACCAATATTTTCCGCAAAGAAAAACAGCAAAAGATGTATTAGGAAAGAATATATGGAATGTTTTCCCGAGTGAAATTGACACAGTTATGTATAAGGAATTTCATCGTGCGATGTCAGAGCGAACTACAGTTCATTTCGAATTTCTTTCTACTGCAGATGAATATTGGCACGAAGTTATTGCATACCCATATGATGATGGTATTTGTTGTATTTTTAAAAACATAACGGAAAAAAAGAAATATGAACAGGAATTGAAAAGATTATCCAATATAGATTTAATAGGGCAAATGGCAGCAGGTATCAGCCATGAAATTAGAAATCCAATGACAACAGTACTGGGATTTTTACAGTTATTAAAAGAAGAGAATACCTATGAGAAACATAATAAGTACTTTTATTTAATGATTGAAGAACTTAACCGTGCCAATTCTATTATTACTGAATTTCTCTCAATGGGTAATACAAGGAAATTGGATTTGCAGATGTTAGATTTAAATTCAATTATCCGCGATATTATTCCTTTAATAAAGATTGATACGTACAATCAAAATAAATATATTCAAGTCGATACAAATGACATTCCAGAATTACTTTTAAATCGTAATGAGATACGGCAATTATTAATGAATCTATATCGTAATGGCTTAGAAGCGATGAATACAGGGAAAGTTCTAACCATTAGCACTTACAAGGAAGGTCAAAATTGTGTGGTGCTTGCAGTGCGGGATCAAGGAAAAGGTATCAGGCCTGAAGTATTAGAGAAACTGGGTACGCCGTTTTACACGACCAAAGATAATGGAACTGGATTGGGGTTAGGTGTATGTTATGCCATCGCTGCCCGCCATAATGCAAAAATAGAAATTCAAACAGGATCGGAAGGCACTACCTTTTTTGTTAAATTTAATTATGAAAATAATAAAAAATAACCTTATTTAGAATAGTTACGATGAACCGTATCATAAATAAATTTATTCTTTGTATATAAAAGGATAAAAAGACCATTGGACAAAAATTACCGATGGTCTTTTAAATATTATTAGATGGTATGTAGATTTCCTAAAATAAGTATGTTTCTATTTCCATAAAAATATGCTGTAATATGAAGAGGAAAAAGTATAAGTAGTTAGAGAAGTGAGGAATTAAAGGTGAAGAAGTTTAAGAAGTTTTACTTGGAGATTACGAGTGTATGTAATCTTGCGTGTAGCTTTTGTCCGCCGACGGAAAGGCAGAAGCAATTCATTTCTGTGGAGGATTTTGCTAAAAGATTAGACCAAATTAAACCTCACACAGACTACATTTATTTGCACGTGAAGGGTGAGCCGTTGCTCCATCCGAAAATAGATCAACTATTAGACTTAAGTCATGAAAAAGGGTTTAAAGTTAATATTACAACGAACGGAACGTTAATTAATAAGAGAAGACATAGGCTGTTAAATAAGCCTGCGTTAAGACAAATGAATTTTTCACTGCATAGTTTTGATGGACATCCAGGTTCGCAAGATAAAGAGGGCTATGTAAGGAGTATACTTTCCTTCATTAGGGAAGCGACAAGTCAATCAGATTTAATTGTATCGTTAAGGTTATGGAATTTAACTCAGGATAATAAAACAAATGCTGAAATCCAGAAAAATAGAGAGTTATTATCTATAATTGAAAATGAATTTGATCTATCTTATCAAATTGAAGAGAAGCTTACACCAGGAAAAGGTATAAAAATTGCAGAACGTGTCTTTATTAATCAAGACTATGAATTCCAGTGGCCAGCATTACATGAGGAAGAGGATGATGGGAAAGGATTCTGTCATGGACTTCGTAATCAAGCGGGTATTTTAGCGAATGGAACAGTTATTCCTTGTTGTTTAGATGGTGAAGGGATTATTAACCTTGGGAATATTAATAATGATTCATTTTCTAACATTATTGAAGGTGAAAGAGCAACAAACATTGTCGATGGATTTTCGAAAAGAGTTGCGGTTGAAGAACTTTGCAGGAAATGTGGATATCGCAAACGGTTTGGGAAGTAAATATGAAATAAGCCCTCATTAAAGCGAGGGCTTATTTTTTTATTCTTGATAAGAATGCTCTAATTCATCAATTAATGAACCAACGTAAGAAACAGCTTTACGGATTGCATCTGGTTTTGACATATCTACTCCGGCATGTTTCATTAGTTCAAGTGGTTTCATTGTACCACCAGCACGAAGCACATCTAACCAGCGATCAATAGCAGGTTGTCTTTCCTCTTTAATCATTTGAGCTACTGCAGTGGATGCAGTGAGGCCTGCGGAATATGTATAAGAATATAGACCCATATAATAATGAGGTTGACGCATCCAAGTTAAGCCTGCACCTTCATCGATTTCTACAGAATCTCCCCAGAATGTCGATAGGACATTCGTTTTGATTTCAGTTAAAGTTGTAGCTGTAAGGGCCTGTCCTTCTTCTGCTAGAGCATATACTCTACGTTGATATTCACCCTCAAGTAAGTGAGTAACAAAGTTGTGATAATATGTGCCAAGTAGTTGCAGAATAACCCATCTGCGCATTCTCTTATCGTCAGTAGTCGCTAGTAAATGCTGAGCTAATAGTAATTCATTCATAGTTGATGGTGCTTCAACAAAGTACATAGATGGGCGTACGTTCATAATACGTTGATTTTTATTTGCTAAATAAAAATGACCGGCATGTCCAAATTCATGTGCTAATGTAAAGCATCCGCGCATCGTATTTTGCCATGTAATTAAAATATAGGGATGAGAGCCGTATGGACTTGAGCAAAATGCTCCTGTTGATTTACCTACGTTATCTGCAAGATCTACCCATCTTTCTTTGAATCCTTTTTCGATTATGGAACTATATTCATCGCCTAATATTTTTAAAGAATCTTGAATGAGCGTGCCTGCGTCTTCATAAGTAATCGACGGATTAAATTCGGGATCTAAAGGTGCATGTAAGTCACAGAAAAGCATTTGATCGAGTCCTAATACTTTCCTTTTTAAATCTGCAAAACGGCGCATATGAGGTGCTAGTTCTTTATAAATAATATCAAGTTGGTTGTTATACATTTCAAGTGGAACCTTTTGTGGTTCTAATAGCATATGGGTAACGGATTCATATTTACGTAAACGAGAAAGTGTTACTTGTTTTTTTACTTCAGTAGCATATGTTGTGGCAATTGTATTTTTATATCGGTTTAGTGTGGAAACAAATGATGAATATGCTTTTCGACGTATATATGTGCTTGGAGAAAATTCATATTTGCTTTCAACTAATGAGAATGAAACAGGAAGTTCGTTTCCTTGTTCGTCTTGTATAGAAGTGAAATCCATATCGGCCAATTTAGTCATGCCGTAAATTTTGTATGGAGAACTATGAACTTCGCCAAGTGCAGCAAGTGCTTCTTCTGTTTCAGGAGAGAGTGTGTGCTGTCTTTTTTGTAGTATTTCTAGTAACGATTTACGGAAAGGTTCAAGTTTTGTTTCTTCAGTTAAATATTTTTCAATTGTTCCTTCGTCGAATGAGAGGATTTCATTATGAATAAAGGATAGTGCAGTATGTACTTTCGTCCATAAAGCAGAAATTTTGGAAGAGTTCGCTTGAATACTTGGATTTGTACGATCAGTAGATTCTTTTAAATTTGCATATGAGTATAGTTTTGTTAACGTCATTAAAAGCTCTTCTTCTAAAAGTAGGCAATTTAATAAAGTGTGGGAGCTAGTATGTAAATGCCCTTTAAATGAATCAAGTTTCTGTATATCATTTTCCAATGCGTTTAATGCAGCATGCCATTCGGCATCAGAATTATACAAATCGGATAAATCCCATGTTAGTTCAGCAGGTACCTCTGCGCGATTAAGGCGATTTTCCATTACATTTTTCAAGTCGTATCTCCTCCTTATTAAGACTATCTAAACACATAATACTAGAAAATTCAGTTAAATTAAAATATTTTACATTTTTATATACAAAAAAGAAGGACAAGCATGAAAATGCTTGTCCTTCGAGTTAATTTAAGAATTAATATACTTTGTCACCATTGAAAATCGAGTTTTTCACGACAACATAATCTACAGTACGAATAGCGTCTAATTTTGTTCCGCCAGCGTAAGAGATAGAAGATTGAAGATCTTGTTCCATTTCGATTAACGTATCTTCTAAAGAACCTTTATGCTCAACGAACATTTTCTTACCTTCAACGTTTTTCTTCTCACCCTTTTGGAATTCAGAAGCAGAACCGAAGTATTCTTTATAAAGTTTGCCATCTCTTTCAATTGTTTCCCCTGGAGACTCTTCGTGACCAGCGAATAGAGAACCGATCATGACCATAGTTGCCCCAAATCGAATAGATTTAGCTACGTCGCCGTGTGTACGAATACCACCATCAGCGATAATTGGCTTACTTGCAGCTTTTGCACACCAGCGAAGTGCAGCTAGCTGCCAACCACCAGTTCCGAAGCCTGTTTTAATTTTAGTAATACAAACTTTACCAGGTCCAATACCAACTTTTGTTGCATCGGCACCAGCATTTTCTAATTCTCTTACCGCTTCTGGAGTTCCAACGTTTCCAGCGATAACGAAGCTCTCTGGTAAATGTTTTTTAATATGTTGAATCATGTTGATCACAGCATTAGAATGACCGTGTGCGATATCAATCGTGATATATTCAGGTGTAAGTTGCTCAGCAGCTAATTGTTGTACGAATTCATATTCGTCCTCTTTTACACCAACGCTGATAGAAGCGATTAATCCACGTGATTGCATATCTCTAATGAATGAGATTCGTTTCTCTGGTTGGAAACGATGCATGATATAAAAGTAGTTGTTCTCAGCTAAATAAGTTGCAATTCTTTCATCAATAATCGTTTGCATATTTGCAGGCACGACAGGTAATTTAAATTTATGTTTTCCTAAAGTGACAGTTGTATCACATTCAGAGCGGCTATTTACAATACATTTTGCAGGAATTAATTGAATATCTTCATAGTCAAATACGTTTTCCATCATTTACACCCCTAAAATACGAATATTTTATTTTTATTAATCAAAAATGTTCGTCCATAGGATAATTTACATTATTTTTATTAAGAAGTCAAAGGATTTCTTAACATTTTTTTAAAAAGTAGATTTTATATCTAAAAAAAAACGTTAAAAACGAATTTAAAACGTTTTTTTGTTTTTATTGTTCGTTTATGGGAAGGGTTGAAAAATTAAGATAATTATACAAGGTTGTATGTATTCTTTTTATTTTTTTGAGTGGATGTAGGATACTATAAAAAGGTTAATGCTAACAATACGAGAAAAAGATGTTATCAAGTAGTTGAACAATATATGAAATGAAAAGGTTTATTTCTATATAAAAAGATGAATCTGGCATGATTCACCTTTTATGTGAGGTTTCAAGTATAATAAGTAGGGTGATAGTAACGTATACAAAAGATAAAAAAGAAAATAATACAGAATAAAATGAGGTTAATATATGAGTAAAAAAAGTTTTTCTGATTATAAATTAAGTAAGGAAATTGTAAGGGCACTTACTGGGTTAGGGTATGATCATCCAACGGAAGTACAAGGTGAGGTTATTCCAGTTGCATTACAAAAGAAGGATCTTGTTGTGAAATCCCAGACTGGAAGTGGAAAAACAGCTTCATTTGGTATTCCACTTTGTGAAATGGTGGAGTGGGAAGAGAATAAACCACAAGCATTAGTTTTAACACCAACGAGAGAGCTTGCGGTACAGGTAAAAGAAGATATTACAAATATAGGTCGATTCAAAAGGATTAAGGCTGCGGCAGTTTATGGGAAATCTCCATTTGCACGTCAAAAATTAGAATTAAAGCAAAAGACACATATTGTAGTTGGGACTCCTGGTCGTGTGTTGGATCATATTGAGAAGGGTACCCTTTCTTTAGAGTGTTTGAAGTATTTAGTTATTGATGAAGCAGATGAGATGCTAAATATGGGCTTTATCGATCAAGTAGAGGCAATTATTGATGAATTACCTACAAAAAGAATGACAATGTTATTTTCAGCAACACTTCCAGAAGATGTTGAGAAATTGTCTCGTACATATATGAATTCACCAACTCATATTGAAATTAAAGCGGCTGGGATTACGACGGATAAAATTGAACATACTCTTTTTGAGGTGATAGAAGACGAGAAGCTTTCACTACTTAAAGATGTAACAACGATTGAGAATCCTGATAGCTGTATTATTTTCTGCCGTACACAAGAAAATGTAGATCATGTATATAGACAATTAAAACGAGCTAACTATCCTTGTGACAAAATACATGGTGGTATGGTACAAGAAGATCGTTTTGAAGTCATGGATGATTTTAGAAAAGGAAAATTCCGTTATTTAGTAGCAACAGATGTAGCTGCGAGAGGAATTGATATTGATAATATTACACATGTTATTAATTATGATATTCCACTTGAAAAAGAAAGCTATGTACATCGTACTGGAAGAACGGGACGAGCTGGAAATAGTGGAAAAGCTATTACATTTATAACACCATATGAAAATAGATTTTTAGAAGAGATTGAGGAGTATATTGGATTTGAAATTCCAAAGGCAATTGGACCTTCAAAAGAAGAAGTTATGAAAGAGAAAGCTGCATTTGAAGAAAAGATACATGCTAAACCAATTATAAAGAAAGATAAAAATGCAGACATCAACAAAGGCATTATGAAGCTGTACTTTAATGGCGGGAAGAAAAAGAAAATTAGGGCGGTAGATTTCGTCGGTACAATTGCTAAAATTAAAGGTGTTACAGCAGAAGATATAGGCATTATTACGATACAAGATAATGTTTCTTACGTTGAAATATTAAATGGAAAAGGACCACTTGTCTTGAAAGTCATGAAGACTACAACGATTAAAGGGAAACAACTAAAAGTTCATGAAGCAATTAAGTAAATAAAAAACTATCCACTTTAATAGGTGGATAGTTTTTTATTTATGATTCTTTTAAATCATCCACTAGTTGCTCCGCTAAACGTCTATACATATTACTCATAGTCACGAAGGATGTTAGTAGTAGAAATTTTTCTAGCTTTGTATCTTCTAAGGAAGAAATCTCATTTACTTCTGTAACACGGTTATTTACGTCTTGTTTAAAGCTTTCGACATTGCTTTCAGTAAGAGCAAGATAATTTTTGTATAACGTATTTAATTCGAATGAATCATCATTTAATAAGGAGTCATTTATAGTTTCTAATGAACTTTTTATGTCGTTAATGGAGAGAGCTCCCTTTAATTGATAAATTAGGCTAATTAAAATCATATGCTCTTTTGAATACTTTTTATTTTTGATGGGGATGAATAGTTTCCCTTTTGCGTAATTATTAATCATCGTTTTGGTTAATACTTTTTCATCATCAGTTCTCGTTGTATCTGCATAAGTATTCTCAAATAGTTGAACAACTTGATCTACATATAAGTCAACATTTGGAATATCCTCAAGTTTAATGTTTTTTTCTAAATGCAATGTCTCAAGTAATTCATTTATATTTTCCACGTAGAATCCCTCACTTTTATAACTTAGTGGAACTTAATGTTTAATATATCTTTAAATATGGTATTACGAAACAAATGAATTGTAAATGTTGACCTTAAAAAGAAATGTGTATATACTTACATGTAGTTATTAAAACTACATGTAAGTATATGAGGGGTGTTATTATGAATGCTTATGTAAGGGAACCAGTTAATGCATTTACTCACTTAGGTGGAGCGATATTATCATTTATTGCCTTATTAGCTATGCTTGTGAAAGTTTCTATCAAGATGCCATCATTTGCTGCAATTACAGCTGTTATTTTGTTTGGTATTGGAATGATGGTCCTTTATACGGCGTCAGCTGTGTATCATAGTGTTGTGGCCAATGAACGTGTTATTTACTTCTTTAGGAAGCTAGATCATTCTATGATTTTTATATTAATTGCAGGTACATATGCACCCTTTTGCTTAATTACATTAAATTCAGCAAGTGGTTTACTATTATTTTGTTTAGTCTATGCAACTGCGATTTGTGGCATTGTATTTAAAATGTTTTGGTTTAATTGTCCAAGATGGTTATCGACAGCAATTTATATTACGATGGGTTGGTTAATTGTGTTATTCTTTGCACCGTTAGCTGAGAATTTAAGTACAGGAGGCATTATTTTCTTAGTACTTGGGGGCATTTTTTATACAATTGGTGGATTTATTTATGGAACAAAGCCAAAATGGTTAGAGTTTAAATATATGGGGCATCATGAAATTTTTCATGTTTTTGTATTATTAGGTAGTCTTGCGCATTTTCTAAGTGTATATTGTTATGTAATTTAATAAAATTATTATGGGATAAAATGTAAGTTTCTGTGTTCGCATGTTAAACATAGGATAAGAAATATGTGATATACTTTGAGAAGTTTATAATGAATGAAATATGGAGGACTATAATTATGGCAATACTTGTAACAGGTGGAGCAGGATATATTGGTAGTCATACATGTGTAGAATTACTAAATAGCGGTTACGAAGTTATAGTAGTGGATAACCTTTCGAATAGCTCGGTAGAATCTATAAATCGAGTGAAAGAAATAACAGGAAAACAATTTAAGTTTTATAAAGAAGATGTTTTAAATCGCGAAGCGCTTGACGCAATTTTTGAAGAAAATGCAATTGAAGCAGTTATTCACTTTGCAGGATTTAAAGCTGTAGGGGAGTCAGTAGCGATTCCATTAACATATTATCATAACAACATTACAAGCACGTTAGTGCTATGTGAAGTAATGCAGAAACATAATGTAAAGAAGATAATCTTTAGTTCATCTGCAACTGTATATGGTATCCCGGAAACGTCACCGATTACGGAGGAGTTTCCATTAAGTGCAACAAATCCATATGGTCAAACGAAATTAATGATTGAGCAAATTATGCGTGATGTAGCATTTGCAGATGCAGAATGGAGTATCGCGTTACTTCGCTATTTCAATCCATTTGGTGCACACGAAAGTGGGCGTATCGGAGAAGATCCAAATGGAATCCCAAATAACTTAATGCCATATGTAACGCAAGTAGCGGTAGGTAAGTTAAAAGAATTAAGCGTATTCGGAAATGACTATCCAACGAAAGATGGAACAGGAGTCCGTGATTACATCCATGTTGTGGACTTAGCAAATGGTCACGTAAAGGCGCTTGAGAAAGTACTGAGTACAACGGGAGTAGATGCTTATAACCTGGGCACAGGTATGGGCTATAGTGTACTAGAGATGGTTGAAGCGTTTGAAAAAGTTTCGGGTAAGAAAGTTCCTTATAAAATTACAGAGCGTCGCCCAGGTGATGTGGCAGTATGTTTTGCTGATGCATCGAAAGCAAAGCGTGAATTAGGCTGGGAGGCAACACGCGGATTAGAAGAAATGTGTGCAGATTCTTGGAAATGGCAATCAAATAATAAAAATGGCTATTTAGAAGTTTAATGATGAATATAAAAAAATGACCTTTGCATAAAAGCAAGAGGTCATTTTTTATTAATTTTATTAGCGAACCTAGAAAAGAACGTTCGCTGTTTTAAATGATGTGATTTTACAATATCTTATGCTAGAAGGTAGTAGAATGAGATAGAGGAATGTATTATTTTATTAATTTTTTATAGAAATTGAAAGCGTAGTATTGAAAAGTATTCCAACACTTGTATCATTGCTAGAGTCCGTTTATAATCAAGGAATCCTAGTTCATGTTTTAATAGGATTATTTATTATTGAAAGCGTTTTAAGTTCGCTCCTTTTTGAGGTAGGAGGTCTGACTTATTCGGATGAAAAATTATGTATGTAGTTTTAAATGGGAAGAAAAATAATATAAGTATCACTTTATAGTGTGGGGAGGTTAAAAGTGTGAAAGGTAAAGATTTTCACACGAATATATATGGGTTATGTAGGATTATTACTTTCAGGGGCAGCTTTATTTTTAAATAGTCTTGTTATATTAGGGAAAGCAGAGATGAAAAGTGCGGGTGTTTTTAATTTATTTGTGGGTGCACTACAAATTATTATTCCGTTTTATTTGATCATGATTTCTGACCAAAGCAATTGGACAGTGTATTCATATGCGGCTACTTTCTTATTTGGATTAACTTATTTATATGTAGGTGTTACTTTTATAAAAGGAATGGATAGTAGTGGTCTAGGATGGTTTTGTATTTGGGTAGCAATTATAGCCTTATTCTATATGGTTGTTTCATTTGTTCAATTCCATGATGTTGTTAATGCGTTAACGTGGTTTATGTGGGCATTACTTTGGTATTTATTCTTTGTATTAAATACACAAAAGAAGAACATTAATCAATATCTTGGAAGGATTGCCTTCGTACAATCATGGGTAACATTGACTTTACCTTCACTCTTTTATTTTATGGGAGTGTGGGGAGAGGGATTTGTATATGAACTATGGGTTTATGTATCAGTAATTTCTATTTTGTACTTCTGTTATTGTATTTATAAATATCGAGTACGTTAATATATTTTCTGTAGAAAAGCATGGAATCGTTAAACGAATTCCATGCTTTTTATATGTTGGCACTTATAATAGAGAGGTAGTATTTTACAATTTGCTAAAATGGGGATGATGAAGTTGAAAAAAGTATTGGTGCTAGGGGGAACAAGATTTTTTGGTAAACATTTAGTAGAAGCACTTTTGCAAGAGGGGCACGATGTAACGATTGCGACGAGGGGAGTTACTGAAGATTCTTTTGGTAGCGCAGTAAAAAGAATAATTATTGATAGAGAAGATGGAAAGCTACTAGAAAAGCGTCTAGAAGGAAAAAGTTATGATATTGTATACGATAATTTATGCTATAGCTCGAATGCAGCGAAGATAATATGTGAAGTGTTACGAGGGAAAACGAAGAAATATGTTATGACATCTTCAATGGCCGTCTATGAACCTGCCCTAAGCTTATCAGAAGAAGACTTTAATCCGCACGATTATGCAATCGCGTATGGAGATAGGAATGACTTCAATTATGGTGAAGGAAAGAGATTAGCTGAAGCCGTTGTATTTCAACAAGCAACATTCCCAGTTGTTGCAGTTCGTTTTCCAGTTGTTATTGGAGAAAACGATTATACGAAAAGGTTACAATTTTACGTTGAATGTATTGTGAACCAAAAACCTATCGTTGTGGATCATGTAGATGGAACTTTGTCATTTATACATGAAAAAGAGGCAGGAGAGTTTCTAGCTTGGTGCGGAATGGAAAATGTGAAAGGGCCAATTAACGCCTGTAGTAACGGGGTAGTTTCTACGGAAGAAATTATTCATTTCATAGAAGAGAAGACAGGAATAAAAGCACTCATTCAGAAAGCTGGGGAAAATATAGCTCCTTATAATGAGGTAACTAACTGTACATTACATAATGGAAAGGCTCGTGAATTCGGATTTTTGTTCCGAGAGCTGAAACTAGAAATGAAAAATGTTTTAAAACATTATATAAATACAATGAAGTAATCATAAATCCCCCGGTGGCAATCCGGGGGATTCTGGAGGATTTCGACAATACTGATTTTACATTACCAAATTTACCTTATACGTACGACTAATGTTTTTGTGATTGAATTGCTTGTAAATACTTCTCGTTTACTTGGTCCCAGTTTACTGTATGCCACCAGTTGGTAACAAACTCTGGGCGCCTATTTTGATACTTTAAATAATAAGCATGTTCCCATACATCAATTACGAGTAAGGGGATTTTCCCTTCTTGCAAAGGCGTATCTTGATTTGGTGTACTCATAACAGAGAGTTCCTCACCGTCAAGAACAAGCCATCCATAGCCACTTCCAAAACGACTAATAGCTGCTTTGGAAAGTTGATCTTTTAAGTTGTCAAAGGTATTGAAATAATAATCAATTACTTTTGCAACGTCTCCATTAGGCTCACCGCCACCTCGTGGGCTCATCACTTCCCAAAAAAGACTATGACAATAGTGACCACCACCGTTATTTCGTACAGCTGTAACAATTTCCTTCGGTAAAGCATCTAAATTACATAGCAATTCTTCTAAAGATTTATTATGTAATTCAGTATAATTTTCTAAAGTAGCATTTAAATTGTTTACGTATGTCGCATGGTGCTTTCCATGATGAATGGAAAGTGTATTGCTATCAATATGTGGCTCTAGTTCATCATAGTCATATGAAAGCTTTGGCAATTGAAATGAAGACATAACATTACCTCCTTTCCACTTAAAAAGTTGGTCTAGGTAAAAATACTTTACCTGAGTCAAAAATACACCCATTTTCCATATAAGTCAATAGTAAGTCCATTAATTTTCTGAAAAATATTACAATAAAAGTAACACTCTCACTTTCATTTGTGACTCCTATCCTTTTTGCTTATACTGTAAAGTAGCAGGGTTTTGTTGAAATAGAAGGAGATTGTTTATGAGTAAAACGAAACAATTAATAGAGGAAGCAAGTAATTTTATTACGATTTGTTATAAGGAGCTTCATAAAGAACAATTGATAGAAGAACGTATAAAAGAAATTCAAATTGAGATAGAAAAGACAGGGACATATGAGCATACATTTGAAGAACTTGTTCATGGTTCACGAATGGCATGGCGTAACAGTAATAGATGTATTGGAAGACTATTTTGGAGTAAGATGCACATATTAGATGCGCGCGAAGTAAATGATGAAGAGGGTGTATATAATGCATTAATTCATCATATTAAATATGCAACGAACGACGGGAAAGTTAAACCAACCATTACGATTTTTAAGCAATATCAAGGTGAAGAAAATAATATAAGAATTTATAATCACCAATTGATTCGATATGCAGGATATAAAACAGAAACGGGAGTGATTGGTGATTCTCATTCCGCTACATTTACGGACTTTTGTCAGGGGCTTGGTTGGCAAGGAGAAGGTACGAATTTCGATGTATTGCCACTTGTGTTCTCTATAAACGGGAAGGCGCCTACATATAAAGAAATTCCGAGAGAAGAAGTAAAAGAAGTGCCAATTGAACACCCAGAATACCCTATTTCATCACTTGGAGTAAAATGGTATGGTGTTCCAATGATTTCAGATATGCGTTTAGAAATTGGCGGTATTTCTTATACAGCCGCTCCGTTCAATGGATGGTATATGGGAACAGAAATTGGGGCGCGCAACTTAGCAGATCATGATCGTTATAATTTACTTCCGGCTGTTGCGGAGATGATGGATTTAGATACATCGAGAAACGGTACCTTATGGAAAGATAAGGCGCTAATTGAGTTGAATATTGCCGTACTACACTCCTTTAAAAAACAAGGAGTTAGTATTGTTGATCACCATACTGCTGCACAACAATTTCAGCAATTTGAGAAGCAAGAAGCTGCTTGTGGTCGTGTTGTAACAGGTAATTGGGTATGGCTTATTCCGCCATTATCTCCAGCTACCACTCACATTTATCATAAACCGTATCCGAATGAAATTTTGAAGCCAAATTTCTTTCATAAATAATATTTAGTGTAGGTTTTTTCTGTGAAATATAATTTTTTTTAATTACTGTTATGTAGCAAATGGAAGCCTTTACTCTCGGTTATTTTTGGAAGAGGCTTTTTGAACCAAGGAGTACCTTATGTTATAATCAAATTTCTGTTTCGAAGACCTTATAGAAATATAAGGTCTTTTGTTTTGCTTTTTTATGTAAGAGGAAGAGGATTTTTCTTTTTAATAAGGGATTTGGCATATTTTTAGGGACAACATAAGTATGTGGGAAGTCGATAAAATGTTATGCATATATAATTATTATGTTTTTAGGTTTAAACAATAAAACATAATAAAGTTGTTTTTTTAGATTGCTGAGGAAGGAGGAAGGAAGTATAAATGAGGATGAAGAGTCGAAAAACTGATTGGCCTGTATTTATTATTAGTGGTGGTTCACTTTTATTATTTGTAATTGCAGTTTTTTTGAACAAGGATTATGTAGAGAGTGCGATTAATAAAAGTTTCGCTTTTTCAATTAAATATTTCGGTGCCTTCTGGCAAGTTTTATTATTAGGTACATTTATTGTTGCGATGTGTATGGCTTTCTCCAAATATGGGAGAGTTAAGCTTGGGGGATTAGAAAAACCTGAGATTAGTACGGCAAAATGGCTTGCTATTATTATGTCTACATTACTTGCTGGAGGTGGCGTTTTTTGGGCAGCAGCAGAGCCAATGTATCATTTGATGACGGTGCCACCAATACATGATGGTATATCTGCTGGAACGAAAGAAGCAGTCATGCCTGCTTTAGCACAAAGTTATATGCATTGGGGATTTTTAGCATGGACGATTTTAGGTACAATTAGTGCGGTAGTTATGATGTATGGACATTATCATAAAGATATGCCGCTAAAACCTCGAACACTTTTATATCCTATTTTTGGGGAAAAATTAAGAAAGAGCCTGCTTGGAACGATAATTGATGCAGCTGCAATTATTGCAGTAGCTGCAGGTACAATTGGCCCAATTGGATTTTTAGGTTTACAAGCAAGTTATGGATTACAAGAATTATTTGGAGTTTCTGATGTGTTTACTACTCAATTAGCAATTATTGTTTGTGTGGTGGCCGTGTCTACCATATCGGCAGTAACAGGTATTGATAAAGGGATTCAAATTATAAGTAATTTAAATGTTAGATTAGCAATTGTGTTAATGGCATTCATATTACTATTTGGGCCAGGTGGATTTATTATTGATTCGTTTGTTTCTTCGTTTGGATTTTATGTAAATGAGTTTATACCGATGAGCACATACCGTGGTGATACAAGTTGGTTAGGATCTTGGACAATCTTTTTCTGGGGATGGTTTATTGGATACGGACCAATGATGGCAATTTTAGTGAGTCGAATTTCAAGAGGGAGAACGATTCGAGAAATCATCGTTGCAATTGGAATTATCGCACCTATTATTACAACATTTTGGTTTACTATATTAGGTGGATCAGGCGTGTTTTATGAGTTGATGAATCCTGGGTCTATCTCGGACGCATTAAGTGAATCTGGTATGCCGGCAGCTATGATTGCAATTACAGGGCAATTGCCACTTTCTAATATTATTGGACCAGCATTTCTTTTATTAACAATTTTATTTGTAGTGACAACAGGAGATTCAATGGCGTATTCCATTTCAATGGCAGTGACTGGAGACGGAGATCCTAGAATTAGTTTGCGAATTTTTTGGTCGCTTATTATGGGCGCAGTTGCAGCAATTCTTTTATATATGGGTGAAGGAAGTATTAATGCGCTACAATCGTTTATCGTGGTGACGGCAGTTCCGGTATCAATTTTGTTATTCCCAATGCTATGGTTAGCGCCTAAAGTTGCGGGAGAATTAGCATTAAAACAAGGTATTGTAAAAGAAGAAGATAAAACTGCAGTCTTATTTCAGAAGGCTAGTAAATCAAAATAAATAAAAACGTAAAAGAGGAAGCATCTTAAATGAGATGCTTCCTCTTTTACGTTTAATCTAATACTTTTCCCTTTGTTTCTGGTACACATAGTAGCATTGTAATTAACCCGATTGGGTAGATGATAAAAATCAAGGACAATGCTCCAAGTAGGTTGCCACCTGTAGCAAGTAAGCCAATAATAACAGGCCCAAATCCAGCTAACCCACGTCCTGTACCGAAAATAAAGTTTTCGGCGGTAGAGCGAGCTTCAGCAGGATAGTTTTCAGCTAAAATTGCTCCAAATCCTCCCATCATTCCATTTGCAAAGAATCCAAGCAATGCACTTCCCCATAATAATAATGTTGAATCTGTGAATAAGAAGAAGTAAATGAGACAGTATACTGTACCGCCAATATAATAGATTGCAAAAGTTTTACGGCGACCAATTTTATCAGCTAGAATACCAAAGATTGCAATTCCAATTAGCATACCGATGGTAGAAATGAACATCCAGCCACTTGCTTTTGCTAATGTATAGTTATATTTATTTGCTAAAATAGTGGGCATCCATGTGAAGATTCCGTAATATCCGAAGTTTTGGATGAACGACATAATAATAAGACCAATTGTTGTAATTGTTACTTTTTTATTGGCAAATAACTTTCGAAGTGGAAATTTTTTTATATGTTTTAGTTGTTCTGCTTCAGTAGTTGTTAATTTACCTGCAGCTTCTTTTTGCAATAGTTCCTTTTTGTAGCGTTGTTTTTGCTCCCATATTTTCGGTTCACTTAAACTTTTACGGACATAGACAGCTAGTAAAGCTGGAATTAATCCAAATAAGAAAACGGCTCTCCATCCAAAGTGTGGGACAATAAATGCTGGAAGGAGTGAAGCAATCAGTACACCAAATTGCCATCCAAGTGCAACAACAGATGTCGCTTTAGCGCGCATTTCTTTAGACCATGTTTCTGTTACGATGGCCATTCCGATTCCGAATTCACCACCAACTCCCATTCCAACTAAAAAGCGCAGAATTAATAATTGCCAGTAGTCTGTTGCGAAATAAATGAGTGCGGTTGCTAGTGAAAACAGTAAGATTGTGAAGGCCATTGTACGAATACGGCCAAATAAATCAGCAATAAATCCAAATAAATAAGAACCAATTAACATTCCTATTGTGGTAGCTAAAGTTAAGTTTCCACCTTCAACAGGACTTAAGTGAAACTCTTTTAAAATATAGACAAGTACGAAAGATAATAGCAACATATCTAAACCTTCTGCTGCATATCCTAGCGCAGAACCAAATAATGTTTTATATCTTTTCGCTTTTGTCTCCTCTGTTGTTTGTTGTACATCAGTAGTGACGTTCATTATTACTCCTCCTTATTTTCTACAGTCGCTATGGAAGAATAACAAAAGGCCTTCTCACCTGATATGATGAGAAGGCCAAAAAAGCATACGTATCCCCAAGAAAAGAACATACGTATATTGTATTCCGACTTCCTTCTCAACCTCACGGGGTTGGGTTAAAGGACTGTATTATATTACTTTATTTTTAGCACTCTTCTATATGTATTGTCAAATAAAGAGGAAGTTATTATGTGTAAAATATTTCAAAAAACATTTCGTTCTTCTTGACGCCGACTTCATTATTTTCCCATAATAAAACTAACTAAATAAAAAGGAATGAATCAAAGATGCTAAATTTAGTACTCATGATGATTGAACGAGTCGGACTTATAGTTATTTTAGGATTTTTACTCTCTCATATTAAAACTTTCAGACGCCTCCTTCATAAACAGGATGGCTATGTAGATAAGCTTAAGCTTATTTGTATTTTTTCGGTATTTACAATTGTAAGCAATTACACTGGGATTGAAATAGCAGGAAATACGATTATGAATGAAAATTGGTTACAAGGTGTTTCATCATCGAGTACCATTGCAAATACACGTATTATGGGTGTTGGAATTAGTGGATTGCTTGGTGGTCCTATCGTCGGAATTGGGGTAGGATCAATTGCTGGTATTCACCGTTATATGCTTGGAGGGACGACAGCTCTAAGTTGTGCAATCTCTTCAATTTTAGCAGGCGTTATAACTGGTTATATCGGATACATTTTTAAAAAATATAACCGTACAATTACCCCTAAGTTTTCAGCGATTTTAAGTGTTTTTATCGTTTCTTTAGAAATGATTATGATCCTATTAATTGTAGAGGATGGAATGAGCATTGTGAAAACAATTGCGATACCAATGATCCTTGTAAATAGTTTTGGAAGTTTTATTTTACTTTCTATGATACAAGCTATTTTGCGTCAGGAAGAGAACGCAAAGGCACTTCAGACTCATAAGGTATTACGTATTGCAGATAAAACGTTACCATATTTTCGCCAAGGCTTAACAGAAGAATCGTGTAAGCATGTGGCACAAATTATTCACCGCTTTACAGGAACAGATGCGGTATCCTTAACAGATACAGAGAAAATATTAGCTCATGTTGGATTAGCATCAGATCACCATATTCCGTCACATAGTTTAATAACTGGTTTGTCGAAAGAAGTGTTACACACAGGGAAAATAATGAAAGCAAAATCACGTGAGGTTATTAATTGTCAACACGAAGGCTGCCCTTTGCAAGCGGCGATTGTTATTCCACTAACTTCACATGGAAATACAATAGGGACATTAAAACTGTATTTCAAAAATCCTAACCAGTTAAGTCGTGTGGAAGAGGAATTAGCAGAAGGATTAGCAAAAATATTCTCTACACAACTTGAATTAGGTGAAGCTGAGTTGCAAAGTAAATTATTGCAAGATGCGGAAATAAAGGCATTACAAGCACAAATTAACCCGCATTTTTTATTTAATGCGATTAATACAGTATCAGCTTTATGCCGAACAGATGTAGAAAAAGCAAGGAAGTTATTATTACAGCTTAGCGTATATTTCCGATGTAATTTGCAAGGGGCACGTCAGTTATTGATTCCACTAGAACAAGAATTAAACCATGTACAGGCATATTTATCCTTAGAACAAGCAAGGTTCCCAAATAAGTATGAGGTAAAGATGTATATTGAGGACGAGCTAAAGACAACTTTAGTACCACCATTTGTTCTTCAACTATTGGTTGAAAATGCATTGCGACACGCTTTTCCGAAGAAGCAACCAGTATGTGAAGTAGAAGTGCATGTTTTTGAAAAAGAGGGTATGGTTCATTTTGAAGTAAAAGATAATGGGCAGGGAATTGAGGAAGAACGTTTAGAACAATTAGGAAAGATGGTAGTTTCGTCAAAGAAAGGGACTGGAACAGCTTTATATAATATTAATGAACGTCTTATTGGATTATTTGGAAAAGAAACGATGCTTCATATCGAAAGTGAATTAAATGAGGGGACAGAGATTACTTTTGTTATTCCAAAAAAAGTAGGGGAGGAAGAGCAGATTGTTAAAAGTATTAGTAGTTGACGATGAAATGTTAGCACGTGATGAACTAAAGTATTTATTAGAGAGAACGAAAGAAGTTGAGATAATTGGTGAGGCTGATTGTGTGGAAGACGCATTAGAAGAACTAATGCAAAGTAGACCAGATATTGTGTTTTTAGATATTCAATTATCCGATGATAACGGATTTGAAATCGCCAATATATTAAAGAAGATGAAAAATCCACCTGCAATTGTATTTGCTACTGCCTATGATCAATATGCACTGCAAGCATTTGAAGTAGATGCGTTAGACTACATTTTAAAACCATTTGATGAAGAGCGTATTGTGCAGACATTAAAGAAGTATAAAAAACAAAAACAATCGCAAATAGAAACGAAGCACGAAATAAAGGGGACAGATGTAACAGTAGAGATGCATAAATTAGCATTACCAATTGAAGAATCAATCGTACTTGTTAATATTGAAGATATTGTATATGTAGGACTTGTGGACGGAAAAGTGACAGTAAAAACAATGAGGGAAACATATGTAACACACGATACACTTGTGATTTTGGAAAAGAAGTTGCCGCAAGTAAGTTTCATGCGCATCCATCGTAGTTTTATTGCGAATATTAATCATATTACTGAAATTCAGCCATGGTTCAATTCTACTTATAATTTAATCATGAAAGAAGGATCAAAAGTACCTGTTAGCCGTACATATGCAAAAGAACTCAAGAAGCTGCTTCGTATTTAAGGAGCAGCTTTTGTATTTCATCCTTTTATATTTGTAACTGATTCTGTATATTTGACGCTCTGTTATGTAAACGCTTACTCGGGCGGTTATATCCTATACAATAAAGGTACCAAATCGAAAGAGGTGGCCAAAATGAGTACGAAAAAAGTATATAGTTTCTTATCACAAGCATTCATATTCTCAGCTATTATGTTAATTTCTAATATTATTGCAACACATTTACCAATTCCAATGCCTTCATCGGTAATCGGGTTAGTTATTTTATTTAGTCTATTATGTTTAAAAGTTATTAAATTGGAGCAAGTTGAATCACTCGGAACAGCTTTAACAGGTATTATTGGATTCTTATTCGTCCCATCAGGTATTTCAGTTATTAATTCTCTTGGTGTAATGGGACAATACTTTGTACAAATTTTAACTGTAATTGTTGTAGCAACAGTTATTTTACTCGCTGTAACAGGATTATTTGCACAATTTATTTTAGGAAAAGATGAAAAAGAAACAGAAGATACAAAAGAATTGAAAGTAGTAAATAAAGGACGCAAGCACGGAAAGGTTGCGTAACCATTGTATTTATATATTGTTGGGAGGTAATGAACATGGCAAGCACAATGACTCCATATTTCGGAATCGTCGTTTCATTAATCGCATACGGAATCGGAACATTATTATTCAAGCATTCAAAAGGGTTCTTCCTATTTACACCATTATTCGTGGCGATGGTATTAGGGATTGTATTTCTAAAGGTAGGTAACTTTACTTTTGAAGAATATAATACTGGCGGAAAAATGATTAGTTTCTTCTTAGAGCCAGCAACAATTGCATTCGCTATCCCACTATATAAACAAGTTGATAAGTTGAAAAAATATTGGTGGCAAATTTTATCAGCTATCGTGGTTGGATCTATTTGCTCAGTAATTGTCGTGTTCATTGTTGCAAAAGCAATCGGTTTAGATACAGCAGTAATGAATTCAATGCTACCACAAGCAGCAACAACAGCAATTGCGTTACCAATTTCAGAAAGTATTGGTGGTATTCCAGCAATTACATCGTTTGCAGTTATTTTCAACGCAGTTATCGTATACGCATTAGGAGCATTATTCTTAAAAACATTTAGAGTGAAACATCCGATTGCAAAAGGTTTAGCACTTGGAACAGCGGGTCATGCATTAGGAGTTGCAGTAGGAATTGAAATGGGTGAGGTAGAGGCAGCGATGGCAAGTATTGCTGTAACGGTAGTTGGGGTTGTAACAGTAGTTGTCATCCCAATGTTCATGCCATTCATTGGATAGTAAAACTTACTTAAAAAATAAGAAAAGCAAGCTATTTGTAGGACAGATTTCTACTGATAGCTTGCTTTTTATGTTACAGTAGTGGTAAGACCTATTAAAAAATGTAAGTTTCCTTAAATCTTCATTAATACTATGTAGAATACGTTTTGAATTAGGTCATTGTATTGTAAAATAAGAAGTAAGCTACTATATACCTGGTAAGGTAGGCATATAATGAGTTTATAAAAATCTTAATATGAATGAATAATTAAAAGTAGAAAAGAGAGAGAAATCTACTTATTAACGTTTTAGTTTATAGGACAGGAGAGAGTATTCGTCGATTATGCAAATAAAAAACCTGTTTCAAAGCAAAGGATTCCAGAGGTTACTCGTATTAGTAATACTTGCTCTCGTGTTATACGGGCTGCAAAGTATGTTGAATTTAATATTAATTACGTTTATTCTCACGTATTTAATGGATCGATTCCAAAAGTTTATTTCACGCAAATTAGATCATTTCATGCCTATTAATCGAAAAATTATTATAGCGTTTCTATATGTAATGTTAATTGGTGGAATTGCTATTACGCTATTTAAATATTTACCAGTATTGACGATACAAATTTCACAACTGATTTACCAATTCAATGTATTTTTAAGAAACCCACCAGATAGTGAACTAATTAAGTATGCAGTTAATGCTGTCAATCATATGGAGCTTTCTAAATATGTAGGACAAGGCGTAGACATTTTGTATAAATCGATTACGAATGTTGGTAAATTTGGCCTTCAAGTTTTACTTTCTTTAATTTTGAGTTTGTTTTTCTTATTAGAAAAATCTCGTATTGTCGGTTTTACTGCAAAGTTTAAAGAAAGCAGGCTTGCAATTTTCTATACTGAAATTGAGTACTTCGGAAAGAAATTTGCACGTTCATTTGGAAAGGTAATCGAAGCGCAATTTTTAATTGCTGTTGTTAACTGTGTTCTTTCAGTTATCGCATTATGGATATTAGGATTCCCACAATTATTAGGTTTAGCGTTAATGATTTTCTTGCTTGGCTTAATTCCAGTAGCAGGGGTTATCATTTCGTTATTCCCACTTTGTATGATTGCTTACAATATTGGCGGTATCATGTACGTTGTTTATATTTTGGTTATCGTAACAGTGATTCATGCGCTTGAAAGTTACGTATTAAACCCGAAGTTTATGTCGCAAAAAACAAATTTACCGATTTTCTATACATTTATGGTATTAATCTTCTCGGAACACTTCTTAGGTGTATGGGGATTAATTATCGGTATTCCAATCTTCATCTTCTTATTAGATGTTTTAGACGTGACAAGTGATGAAATGGAGAAGGATGTTGGAAAAAATAAAGTGAAGTAAAGAAAAAGCATCGATGTTCGGTGCTTTTTCTTTTATAATATGATGTTTCTTATGCCATACTGTAAGCAGAACATAGAATAGGGGTGAAGTAATGGCTGTAAATGAAAAGGTAGAATTGGCTACATTTGCTGGAGGGTGCTTCTGGTGTATGGTTTCGCCATTTGAAGAGATGGAAGGGATTATAAAGGTTGTTTCTGGCTATACAGGTGGTCATAAAGAGAATCCAACGTATAAAGAAGTATGTTCAGAAACGACGGGACATTATGAGGCAGTACAAATTACATTTGATGCAAATAAAATGCCGTATGAGGAATTGTTAAATATATATTGGAGACAAATTGATCCGACCGATATTGGTGGACAATTCCACGACCGCGGACAGTCTTATGAAACGGTGATTTTTTATCATAATGAAGAACAACATAAAAAAGCAGAGACCTCAAAAGAAGAGCTTGAGCAGAGTGGACGCTTTTCAAAACCAATTGCGACAAAAATACTACCAGCAGCTACATTTTATCCAGCTGAAGAATATCACCAAGGATACCATAAGAAAAACACATTCCGCTATGAGTTATATCGTAAAGGCTCAGGACGAGATGCTTTTATTAAGCAACATTGGCCAAAGGATAATGCTCATTTAAAAGAAAAACTCAATGAGATGCAGTATTATGTAACACAGGAAAATGGTACAGAACCACCATTTCGAAATGAGTATTGGAACCATAAAGAGGAAGGTCTTTATGTAGACATCGTTTCAGGTGAGCCGTTGTTTACTTCTCTAGATAAATTTGATAGTGGATGTGGATGGCCTAGTTTTACAAAACCAGTGATGTCAGCAAGTGTGAAAGAAAAGATGGATGTGAGTCATAATATGACACGTACAGAAGTGAGAAGTAAAGAAGGAGATTCACATCTTGGGCACGTATTTCCAGATGGTCCAGGACCAAATGGCCTTCGTTACTGTATTAATTCCGCAGCTCTTCGATTTATTCCAAAAGAGGAATTAGAGAAAGAAGGCTATGGCGATTTCCTAATCTTGTTTGGAAATAAAAAATAACCTCGCAGTTAGCGAGGTTATTTTTTTGTTATTTTGTTTTTTTCTTTTTAAATTTGCTTAATACTTCATAAACGATTGGAACAATAAGAAGTGTTAATAACGTTGAACTTGTTAATCCACCAATTACCGTTACGCCAAGTCCTTTAGAAATTAAGCCACTACCTTCAAATCCTAATGCAAGCGGGATAAGAGCACCGATTGTTGCAATTGCAGTCATTAAAATTGGACGAAGGCGTGTTGCACCAGCTTCTAATAAAGCTTCACGTGTTGATAGTCCTTCATTTTCCTTATGAATAACGCGGTCGATAAGCACGATTGCGTTTGTTACAACGATACCGATTAACATAAGCGCACCAATCATTGCAGATACACTTAATGTTTCACCAGAGATTAATAAGGCAACAAGAGCCCCAATAATTGTAAATGGTAGCGAGAATAAAATTGCGAATGGTGCTAGGGCACCACCAAATGTAACGACAAGAACGAAGTATACAATGGCAATCGCAGCTAACATCGCTAGGCCAAGTTGCTTGAATGATTCTTGAATATCTTTAGTAACACCGCCCATAGAAACATCTACACCAGAAGGAAGATCCATTTTATCTACTTCTTTTTGTACTGCAGCAGATGCTTTTGAAACGTCATCAGATGTTAATTTGGCACTAACCTCTGCATAAACACGTCCATCTCGGTGTGTTACTGTATTCGATGTTTCACCTTCTTTTACAGTCATAACATCTTTCACAGCTACTTCATTACCAAGTGGTGTTGTAATTTTGCGATTTGTTAAGTCATCGATTGTTTCATAATTTTGTTTTTCAGCTTCTACATATACATTGATATCTTTACCGTCTTTTTTAATTGTTGTCAGAACAGGGCGATCATGTTGATTAGAAAGTCCCATTCCAATTTGAGCAGCCGTTAAGCCCATTTTACTCAGCTTTTCTTGATCTGCGACTAAAGTGTACTCTGCATATGTTTTTGCAATACTAGAATCTATATCTTTTAAGTCTTTATTTTTCTTCATGATATTTTGAATATCTTTTACGACAGGCTTAATGTCTTCTGAGCTATCTCCATAAACGTATAGTTTAATTTCGTTACTACCGCCACTTGCTCCGAAGTCTTGGTTTTTCCATTCGCCTTTGCCAGACATCTTCTGTAAATCTTTAACGACTTGTTCTTTCTCTTTTTCAAAGTTTTTCGTGTCGTTATCATATTGCACGAAGAACATTGCTTGGTTTGATTGACCAGGACTCATTGGATTCTCTCCACCTAATGAGAACTGAATTGTTTTGACGTCTTTATTATCTTGGAAGTGCTTCTCAGCTTTTGTTGCAATTTTTTCAACGTCTTCTAACGTTTGACCTGGTTCAGGATTATATGTTGCAATAATCATTTTTTCTTCTTCAGAAGGTAAGAAACTTACACCGATAACTGGTACAAGTGCAAGACTACCAACTAATAGAAGGACAGCGATACTTGATGTAATAATTTTGTGATTTAAAGCCCATGCAAGTATGCGTTTATACCCATTTGCTAATTTACTTGGTTTTTCTTCATGATGTACTTCTTTTTCCCTCATGCTCTCTTTCTTAAATAAGGAATGAGCTAGCATCGGTACGATTGTAACTGCTACTAGTAATGATGCTAATAAAGCGAAGACGATAGTTAAGGCGAATGGTAAGAACATTTCACCAATCATACCTTTTACTAGTCCAAGCGGTAAAAATACAGCAATTGTTACAATGGTGGAAGACATAATCGGGATAAACATTTCTTTCGTAGCTTCACGAATTAAATCTTTTCCACGTAATTTCTCTTCTGATAACGACATACGTCGGTAAATATTTTCAATAACAACAATTGAGTCATCGACAACGCGGCCTATAGCAACGGTCATTGCTCCAAGTGTCATAATGTTAAGTGTAATATCCATTTGCTTTATGACTAAAACAGCAATTAATAAAGAAAGTGGTATTGAAACGACAGAAATTAACGTTGTTCGAATATTTCGTAGGAACAGCATAATAATAACAATCGCAAAGATAGCACCGAAAATTGCTTTGCTCAGCATTGTTTCAACTGATTTTTCAATAGGTGCACCTTGGTCGAATGTTGAAATGATCTCTAAATCTTTATATTTTTTCTCAAGATCTTTTACTTTATCTTTTACTGCATTTACAACATCAACTGTATTTGCATCAGAGGCCTTCACAATTTGAATTCCAATTGCTTCTTTTCCATTTGTTCGAGAAATAGATTCTGCTTTCCCAACTTCTTTAATGTCAGCAATTTCGTCTAATGTAACTGTTGGAATCCCGTTCATAGCAGCTGGATTCATTTGCGGCGTTTGTGCACCAGCGCCAGCATTTTGACTACCTTGACCGTTAGGTGAGGAAGGTATAGCTGGGATTTTAAGTTCTTTTAACGCTTTAATCGTTGTAATATTGCCATCTACAACAACTGATTTTTCCGTGTCTTTAAATGTGTATAAGCCAAGTGGTAAAGATACATCCGATCCCTTAATCACATTTTTTACGGTATCTTCACTTAGTCCTAGTTCTTTCATTTTATCTTTCTTGAAGACAAGCTGTACTTCATCTACTTGTTGGCCAGCAATTTGAACAGATGCAACACCATCAAGTCCTTTTAATCCTGGTACAACATTTTTTTCTACATTTTCAGTTAAGGTAGCTAAAGATTCATTCTTACTTGCCACGCTTAACGAAATAACTGGAAAGGCATTGAAGTTTACTCGTGAAACTTTAGGATCTTTAACACCTTCTGGGAGTTTTACATGTGTGAGAGCTTCTTTAATTTCTGTTTCTGCTTTTTCCATATTTTTATCAAAATCGTATTCTACTTGAATAGAAGATGCGTTTTGAAAAGATGATGAACTCACAACGTTAACACCGCTTAAATTTTGTAGTTGTTCTTCCATCGGCTTTGAAACTTTATCAGCTACTTCTTCTGGTGTAGCACCAGGATAGACCGTAGTTACTGTCACAATCGGTGTTGTAATATCAGGGATTGTTTCCAGCTTCATATTGAGTCCAGAGTAGATCCCCGCAATAGTAACAATAATGGTTAGTAGCCAAACTGCGAACTTATTTTTTAACGAGAAATTGATGATTTTGTTCATGTTTGCGCTCCCTTTTTATTATATTGACCAACTGGTCAGTCTAATACATAATATAACTGACCGTTCGGTCAATCGTCAATAAAAAGAGATGGTATAATACATTTATAATAAGATGCGAGATTAAATTTAGGAGAGAAGATATGAAAGAAAAAGAGCGTTTAATTATAGAATCGGCTATGAAGTTATTTGCTACTAAGGGTGTAAATGCGACATCAGTGCAGGAAATTGTGACAGCTAGTGGTATATCTAAGGGAGCTTTTTACTTATATTTTAAATCGAAAGATGAGCTTTTATTAGCGACACTTCGATATTATTATGACAAAATCCAAAAGAAAATGCTGGATATTGAACAAGAGTCTTTATTACCACGTGAAAAATTTGCAAAACAATTACATTGTCAGTTTAATGATATACAAAAGCATAAAGAATTTATTATTATGCATGCGAGAGAAAATGCGATTCCGTTTAATAAAGAAGTAGAAGAATTTATGATGCGGATGAAGTTAGAGTCTCATGCATTTTATCGGAATAGTTTATTGTCCATTTATGGTGAAAAGGTTATGCCATATTTATTGGATTTAGTAATTATGGTAGAAGGCATATGCCGTGGGTATTTAGAATTAATTATTTTACAAGCACCAGAAATTGATTTATCGTATGTAGCTGCTTTTATTTTAAAAAGAGTAGATAATTTAGTAGATGGCTTAGTAGAATCTTCGGAAGAACCTATTTTACATGAAGAAAAGCTTGGAGAATTCCTTTGTAAATCAGAGCTTATTAAGGAACAAGTTAAAGAACATTTTTTAAAAGAGATTATTGTATTTAAGCGCACTTTAGCTGATCAATTAGAGGATGATGAGCTGTTGGTTACATTAGATGTTTTAGAGGCGGAAATACGATTGCTTAATCCAAGAATTCCGGTAATTAGAGGTATGTTAGCAAATTTAGAGGCGTATCCGGAATTAAAAGAATTTCGATTACGCCTTATAGGATACTACAATATAAAAAATTCTTAATAAAAATAAGTAAAAAACTCCTTGTCTACACAAGGAGTTTTTTCTTAAAGACTACTTACTATTTTGAGACCATTCTTCAACATCCCAAACTTTTGTGATCCAATCTTCATAGAAGTCCGGTTCGTGACATACAAGGAGAATTGTTCCTTTATATGCTTTCATAGCCTTCTTAAGTTCCGCTTTTGCTGTAACATCAAGATGGTTTGTCGGCTCATCAAATAATAGCCAGTTACTTTCCTCACCCATTAGCTTACATAAACGAACTTTTGCTTGTTCTCCACCACTTAATTGGCTTAATGGGCGAGAAATATGTTCATTTTTTAATCCGCATTTTGCTAACATCGCACGAATTTGATGCTGGTCTAGGCCAGGGAATGTATTCCATACATCATCAATTGGTGTTATATTATCAGCTTTAACTTCTTGTTCAAAGTATGCAGGCTCTAAGAAGTCACCAAGACTTGTTTTACCGCTTAAAGGTTTAATTTTACCTAAGATTGTTTTTAGCAACGTTGATTTACCAACACCGTTACATCCAACAATAGCAATTTTTTCACCACGTTCAATCGTCATTGATAGCTTTGGTAGTAGCGGATGTGTATATCCGATTTCTACATTTTCACCTTCAAAGACGAAGCGACTACTTGCACGACTTTCTTTAAATGAGAATTCCGGTTTAATTGCTGTTTCCGGACGATCAATAAGCTCCATGCGATCAAGTTGTTTTTGACGACTCTTTGCACGACCTGTCGTTGAATAACGAGCTTTGTTCTTTGCAATGAAGTCTTCTTGCTTTTTGATAAACTCGCGCTGTTTTTCATAAGCGTTTATATGTTGATTTTTATTGATTTCTGCTAGTTCTAGGAATTTTTCATATGTCGCTGTATAGCGTGTCATTTTTGTGAATTCTAGATGGAAAATAACATCAACACATTTGTTCATAAATTCCGTATCATGAGAAATTAATAAGAATGCATGTGGATATTCTTTCAAATAATTTGTTAACCAATGAATATGTTCAACGTCTAAATAGTTAGTAGGTTCATCAAGCAATAACACTTCTGGCTGTTCAAGTAATAGCTTTGCAAGCAATACCTTTGTACGTTGTCCGCCACTTAGTGCTGAAACATCACGATCTAAACCAATTGCATCAATTCCAAGACCACGTGCAGCCTCTTCAATTTTCATATCTAGTAAGTAGAAACCACCTGCTTCAAGTGCATCTTGTATTTCTGCCATTTGCTCAAGAAGTTCTTCTAGTTCTTCTGGTGTAGCAGTTCCCATTTTTTCTGTAACTTCATTTAAAGCTTTTTCCTTTTCGAATAACGGTAAAAATGCATCCGCTAGTACGTCACGGATTGTACGCCCAGGTGTTAAAACAGTATGCTGATCTAAGTAGCCGTAATGTGTGCCCGGTGTCCATTCTACGCGACCTTGGTCATGAATAAGCTGACCAGTAATGATATTCATGAATGTTGATTTACCAACACCGTTTGCACCAACTAATCCAACGTGCTCACCTGCTAATAATCGCATAGATACATCTTTAAATAATGTACGATCGCCAAATGTATGTCCTAATTTTTCAACTGTTAATAAGCTCATAGTATCCTCCGTCCAACTTGAAATAGTACCTTGAATCATGATACTAAATTCTTTCATATAATGCTATCATTTCAAAATGTATATTTTTTCAAAAGAAGTGTTTGTAAATGTTAGTATATAAAAAAGTTACTTCTCCTACAGAAGTAACTTTTTGGTTATGCCTTTTGTTTAACTTCACTAACTTTCTTTTCAGCTACAATAAAATGCGGTCTACGTTTTGTTTCATAATAAATACGACCGATATATTCACCAATAACACCTAGGAATATGAGTTGAATACCGCCAATAAATAGTATAGCGGAAATGAGAGTAAAGTAACCAGGAACTTCCACACCACCGAGGATGATTTGAACGAACGTAGTGATTACGTATAAAAGTCCTAAAATGGTTGTTAGTAATCCAAGATATATAGATAGACGTAACGGTTTATTATTGAATGAAATTACACCATCAATTCCATAATTTAATAATTTCGAGAAGGTCCATTTACTTTCTCCATCAGAACGTAATACATTTTCATATTCAATGATTAATTCGTTATAACCGATCCAAGAAAATAAGCCCTTTGAAAATCGGTTGTATTCACTTAAAGATAATAAAGAATCTACTGCTCTTCGACTTAAAAGTCTAAAGTCACCAATACCGTCTACTAATTCAATATCTACAAATTTATTCATCACTTTATAGTAAAGACGAGAGACGAAAGAGCGAACGGGTGAATCACCAGTTCTTGTTCTTTTTGCAATGACTTGGTCGTAGCCGTCGTTATATCCTTCTAACAGTTCTTTTATTAACGTAGGAGGGTGTTGTAAGTCAGCATCCATAATAACAATTGCATCGCCTGTAGCATATTTTAAACCAGCTAACATTGCAGCTTCTTTTCCGAAGTTTCGACTAAATGATATGTAGTGTACCGATGAATCTGCACTAGCTAAATCACGTAAAATATTTAAAGTATCATCTTTACTACCATCATTAACAAAAACAAATTCATAATCGGTAGTTAATTTATGAATTTCAAGGGAAGTCTCTGAATAAAAGGCTCGAAGCACCTTTTCTTCATTGTAGCATGGTACAACTATTGAAAGGGTCATGTTTGACACTCCTTGTTTGTAGTGGATTAAAATAATATTTAGATATTATTTTAGGAAGCTATCTAAATAGATAGCTTCATGATTCATTAAGTGCTCATTATTGCTTTTTAAAAGAAAATTTTCGTCGTGCTTTTGGATTTTTGAAAATTAGTAAAGCTATACAGATAATTAGTGAGATGATTGATATAGTCATACCTAATTTGAAGTAAGGTGTAACGTAAGTCATTTCGATTACATGTGAACCTTTTGTAATTGGAACACCGATAAAGGCAGAATTCGCTTTCGTAAATTCTGTTTCTTTCCCATCAATTTTTATAGTCCAGCCTTTACTATATGGGACAGATAGATATAAGAGCCCGTCTTTATTTGATTTGATATCCCCTTTTAAATAATTGTTCTTATAATAAATATTTTTAAGCCTATTTTCAGTTAGTTTTTTTGTTTCTTTTTGTATACTTTCATAGTTTACAATATTTGCTTGCAAGTCACCTAATTCATACTCACCTGCCATATCAATAGAGATAGTTAGGTTTTCTGGACGCTCATTGCCCAAATTGTAAACAAACCTTTCTAACGGATAAGAGTATGCACCAGCATCGTCCCCTTTTCCTATCGTTTTTCCATTAACAGTTGCATTAAATGTGCCTGCATTTTTTAATTTTAATTCTATCAGTAGATCACCAGGTGTATCAGGATAATTGATAGGTACAATCATATTTCCAAAGCCATGAACAATTAGTTTATTTTCTTGTTTTTCCATGTTTTCGAATTTTGCTTTTTCCGTTTTAATAGATACTGCCTTTGATTTGAGGTCTTGTTTATTAAAATGGTTTAATGAAAATTCTTTTGTATTATTAACGACAACAGCATGTAATAATAATTGATCACGCTGAGCGAAGTTTAATTTAGAAAATTCTTCTTCACTTATAGCTGAATCATATACATATCCTAACGGTAAAGCATAGTCATTTTTGTAAATATTATATGGTCCTACTTGCTGTAATAGTTTATATCCATAAGGTACATTCTTTGAATCTGTATCAGCACTTAATACGCGATATTTTATACCTAGCATATTTTCGAGTAGTAGTCGACTATCAGCTTGATAAAACATTGAAGGTGTATCGTACATTTGGAATACACCATATTTATTTTTCATAAAGTCATGGACATAATAATTAACTAAGCTTTGATACGTACTTACGCCATGATATCCTTGTAGCATTGGTGTGTTATATTCGCTATATGGATTAAGAATACGATAAAAGTCTTTATCATTTTCTTGTATGTAGCGAATTGCAGCAATTTCTTCTTTATTATCATATCCTGGTTCGTGTAACTTTTCAGTTGAAATCTGGTTCTGTCCGTAAACGGTGCTAAGTATATTATTCGCATACATATAATTCATAGAAATTGTGCTAACGAGTACATTCAATACAACTAAAAATTGTATGAAAGGTTTGGAAATATAACGCCATAAACATACTGTAATAACAGAAAGAACGACAGTTCCGAGTAAAATGTTATCAACGTCTTGTAAAGGTTTATCAGTTACATTTATATTTGCTTTTCTATAAAATGCATAAATGAATAATCCAATAGACACTAATAAACTTATTAAATAAGGTAATTTGTAGTCTTTCTTATGAATAATCATCCAATCTAGAATGTATGCAATTGTTTGGGCAATTACAAATACAAATAAATAAAACCATCTAGATTGCATTGCTGAAAAACCATTAAACACAGAATATGTATATGGAAGCATAAACAGAATGAACATGAATAACGTAAAGAATACTTTATTTTTAACGAGTTTATCACGTATAAACATTCCAAATACGATTAAGAATAAAATTAAAGCTGGTAAAGCTAATTGATGATTTTCAGCATTATACATGAAGAAAATATTTTCCATTAAATCTTTATAAAATTTATCTTCAAATAATAATGGTATCTCAAACTTTTTTGATAGTCGATCAGCACTAAATACGGCATTAACTGATGGGAGGAAGCAAACGGCGGCTAAACCGAGTGATAATCCGTACAATAAACCGATTCTAATATAATAAGTTAGAAAAGAGACAATCGTTTTATTTTGTTGTGTCGCAAAGTATTGGAATAATGCATAAATAAATATGAAAATACTTGTGATAAAAGCAAAATAAAAGTTTGATGCTAACATTAAAGTAGCAGCGATTAGGAAAAGGCCGTGCTTCTTTTCAATAATATATTTATCAAGTCCCCATATTACTAATGGTAAAAATACAATGGCATCAGCCATGAAATCCCATAGTAAAGAGTGGCGGATGAAAGTAATACAGCCACCATATATAATAGCAGCAACAAAAGATGAGAATGCTGTTTTATTATGGTAACGTAAAGAACCATACATGAATACCATAGCTAAAAAGTTTTTTAAAATACTCATGTATAATTTCACGTCATATACTTGCTCAAGACTTAGTTTAGGTAGTAACAGTGTAATCCAGAAAAACGGTGATGTGCTGTAATAATAACTAAACTCTCCAAATAAATCTCCACCTAATCCATAATCAAAAGACCAAAAAAGGTTGCCATCTTTAAAGGCATGTTGTAGAAGAAACGTAAAAAAGCCAAATTGACGTAACGCATCCCCTGTACCAGAAAAGGCTTGATTAGATGTTAAAAAGAAATAATGAAAAGCAAAAGCGCACAATAATAATATTGGTATAATTATCATTGTTTTCTTGGAAAAGAATTTATTATTCGGCTTTATGCTCATAAAAATTGATAATCCTCCTTTGAAAGTCGTTACATGTAGCAACTAGTTTTTAGGTAGCATATAAAAACACACCAATTTTTAAAGGTGTGTTCTTTAGTTTTAACATGAGAAAATATATATTTTTGTTGAAGCATATATATTTTTACAAGCGTTGAATTTCATAGTTTATATATAATTTAGTATAAGGCATTTTCAGAAAGTAAGTCAATTTGAGCTGGAATATATAGCATTTTTTTACTGAAGAAAAATGATGGTATATAAAAAAAGCAAAAAGCTTTTCCATTTTTAAATAGGAAAAGCTTTTTGCTTTTAAGCATGTTTGCGAATGAGCTTTTGTTTTATAAACCCTAAAACAAATCCACGTATTTGAGGATCAATTCCAATTCCAATTATACCGTATAGTATACCAGTAAGAGTTAAAGCAATTAGTGGCGGTAAGTTGATTAATGCAATTCGGTATATACCGTAACTAATAATAAAGGCTAAGGAATTAAATATAATTCCTTTAACTAATAATTGCATGCCTTTACGAATAAAGAGGGTAAATCCGATTAATAGTGTAATTTCGGTAAGGATAGCTGCGGCAGCTGCTCCCATCATTCCATATTTACTACCTAATACAATATAACCTATGATGGCAACAACCAATCCAATAGTCATTGTTGTTGCACGTTTCCATTGCTGGCCAATCGTTGTTAAATTATCGGCTAGTGGATAGTTAATTGATTGTAAAATAACCATAAACGCTAAAATAGCAAGAGCGTCACCAGCGGGAGCGTATTTTTCTCCTAATAAACTAACAATCCAGAAACTTGGATCAGCAATAAAGGGGATAGAAATTCCCATTCCTAAAAAAGACATAAGTTTTAGTTCAAAGCTTGATAATTTTCTATGTTCTTCAATATTTTGCTCATTACCAAAAGCAAAAAGCCTTGGATAAAAGGCAGCTGCAATTACTCCAGGTATTTGATATAGTACGGCAGGTATTTTATATGCAGCACCAAAGAATCCAACTTGCTTATATGTTGAAACTTTTTCTAATATAATAGGCCCTAATTGTGGTAAGAGCATAATGATGATTCCATTGATTGTGAAAATAAGTAGTTGATCTAAAATACCTTTATCCCAACCCTTATGTACTTTCGTATAGCGTATTGTCATTATAAAGGCAATAACACCTGTTACAAGACTAGATACCCCGTACATGGCAGCAACCATCATAAGTGACCATTGAAAATACATCCCTAATAATAGGGCAGCAGCAGCTGTTACACCTTGTAGTACAGAAATAATAGCTGTAAATTGCATGCGCTCTGTAACTTGGAAGTAAGCCATACCAACACCTTGTAAGGTTGCTCCGAACATCGTTGGTAGAACAACCCAATATACCATCGCACGTAAGTAAGCGTCGGGATAGAAGAACTGGGCAAAAATAGCGAAAAGTACAGAAATTACGATAGCTAATATTAAACGAATACGCAAATAACTACTTATGAGTACGCTAATATTAGCATCGCTTCTTGTTCCTTCACGCATAAATGTATGTGTTAAACCTGCATCTGTAAAGTAACAAATAACAGCTGAAACAGCTAATGCAGTTGTAAACATACCGTAATCCTCTGGAGAAACATATCGTGCAAAGAGAATTGTTGCAATAGCCAGTACAAAACGGACAGTAATGTTTCCTACAAAGAGGTAGGATGCGTTTTTTAGAATTTTATTTGTTTTCATGAGAAAAGACCTTTCTATTCTTTAGGACCTGGTTAGCTTGTCCTATTTGTAAATTTGATTTGTTCACAGAAAGAGAGAGTATCGTTATATTTTCAGTTTAAGAAAACAGAAATTTAATTCGTACAAACCAAAGCATTGCATATAGTTTTTTACTACGCTTTCCATTCTTTGAATAGATTTTACGGCAATATTTCTTTATATCTTTTTTGATTAATTGAACTTGTGATTTATCTAATCGAGAGTTTTCTTTAATATATATACAAGCGTTATTGATGACTGTATAAGGGAATAAATAAGTCTCAAGAATCTCAATCAGTGACTGAGGGTCTTTTGTAATGAAATCTTGAGATTTATTATGTACCCAATCTTTCATACGATTGAATACTTCTAGCTCTTTTGTCGTTTTTAATTCATAATCTTTATACTTAGAAGAAAGATTTCCTTCTGATAAGATTCTATAATAAGTTAAGTATTCATCGACATAACATACATTTGTCACACTCATAAGTTTAAATAAAAACTCTAAATCTTCGCCCCAACTACATCCTGGTGTAAAACGAATGTTATGATTCATTACGATGGATCGTTTGAAAATCCAAGTACTTGTTTGAGCAACAACTTGATGTGTTAGGAATGCTTTTGCCATATCACCTTTAATAAAGTTTGTTGTATGTTCAACCTTCTCGCCTGTTTCTTCGTAGAAATTCATATAACCACAATAGCACGCGTCCATTTCGTTTTTATGCATACTTTCGACTTGCTTCTCAATTTTAGTTGGATGCCATAAGTCATCACTATCAAGAAAAGCGATATATTCTCCGCTAGCATTTTCGATACCTGTATTACGGGCTACCGAAACACCTTGGTTTTTTTGATGAACGTATTTTACTTGCCCTGGGTATTTTTCAGCAAGGTTTTTCACAATAGAAGGTGATTGATCTTTACTTCCATCATCTACAATTACAATTTCAATGTTTTTATATGTTTGATCTAGTATTGACTGCATCGTTTCTTCAATATATTTTTCCGTGTTATACAGGGGTATGACAACAGAAACAAGTTGCTTTTGTTCCATCATAGAATTTTTATCTCCTCAAGTTTTTTATGTCTTGCATCATATATACAAGCCTTTTGGAAGGAAGAAGATTACAAGAACATCTGTATAAGTTTAACGCATATAAACTTTGTAAATCAACTTTCTATTGTTGTACTTTGTATAAAAAGTATTTATTATAGAACGTATTGTGTTGTAAAAATATAGAAATATATTTTGAAAATTATGTATCTGAAGGGAGAAGATGAGATGTTAGGGCGATTTACTCGCAAATCTAATATAATCCTTTTAGGGATTATTATGATAGTCGGTTTTGCACTTCGTTTTGCAACTTTACAAACACATGGTGCAGATCTATCTATAGCTAGCGATGATATAGGTTATCAAAAAACGGCAAATATTTTATTGGAAACAGGGATGTTAACATATCATGAACCAGATAAACCAACGATTCATATTATGCCGGGTTTTCCAGCTTTATTAGCTGTTGTATTTTATTTTTTTGGAAATGGCAGTGAAGGTCTTTTTGTAGCAAAATTAATTATTATCCTATTAGGGGTACTTAGTATTTTGCTAACTTATAAGATTGGTACTTATTTATTGAATTCTGCTGCAGGATTAATAGGTGCTTTCTTATTAGCTGTGTATCCTCCAGAGATTGTTATGGAAAATTTAACTTTAACAGAAGGGCCGTTTCTATTCCTTTCATTAGGATTAGTATATTGGAGTTTAAAATTAGCTGATACTCATAAAACGAAACATCTTCTGATTGTATTAATTTTCTACTTTTTAGCACTGTACCTCCGTGTACAAATTGCCTTATATCCAATCTTACTATTTGGGTATCTTTTAATGAAACGCTACCCATTCCGTATTATGATGAAGCAAGCGATTATAAGCATAGGAATAGGACTTATCGTACTTGGACCATGGTGGGCTCGCAATTACATTCAATTTGATAAATTTATCCCACTAACTGCTGGGGCAGGGAATCCGTTATTACTTGGAACGTATCAAGGGAAAGGTTACCCAGAAGGTAAGGATATGGGGGAACTTGAAATAGAGTTACATGCAAAATACCCTAATCTTGAAGCACATGAATTTATGGAATTAGAAGAAAAAATAGCGATTGATAAAATGAAGGAATGGTGGAAAACTGATAAGGAATCTATGATAGAGAGTTATTTAGTTTTGAAGCCAGAAATTCTTTGGAAAAAACCGTATTATTCTATAGAACATAATATTGAAGTATTCAATGTTTCTGCAAAGGATATGAATGAAATATATAATTTTATTAAGACGACGTTTTTAATATGTACAGTACTTTCATTTATTTTCCTTTTAAAAAGGTGGAGAGAGACTACATTTTTATGGTCAATCCTTTTATTGCAAACAGCTTTAACATGTTTTTATGTTGCATATGAACGATATGCATTACCGTTAATACCATTCTTATTTATTATAATTGGAGTTGGGACCGTGGCAACTGTTATGAAAATTAGTAAATTATTAATTAGAAAAAAATAGTTTACAATAAAAAACATCTTAATTTTTTTAAAAAAATTAAGATGTTTTTTGTATATATTAATATTTAAATAGAAAACTATTCGTTATCGGTTTCAGGCTGCGTTACTTTTAATTTTTGCTTTAATAACGCATAATCTTGCGTTAACGTTACAAGTTGATGATGTAATTTAGAAATTTTTCTTGTTAAGTCAAAAATTAATATGAAACAGAATAATAGTCCAAATAAGAATAAAACAGATGGAGGATATTCTACGTGTAATAGTTGGCCAATCCAATTTATAATTTTTTCAGTAGAACTTAAAATAGCCATTGCAACACAAACAAAAATCCATAAAATAGCATATTTAGTTTCTAAAGCTCCACGACGAATGGAATTAATAATTAATAAAAATAATAATAGAATGAAGATAAATGAAAAGGTAATTATAGGCATTTATTATCAACCTTTCACAATTTTTTGCATCAATATAGCAAGGCTTACTTTAATCATGTAATATGCAGATTTAAGAGGTGTGATAGAAGATTGTCCACCTTGACGCTCTTGCATATTTACGGATATTTCATTAATGCGTAATTTTTTCTTTTTTAAATGAATAAGGACTTCTGGTTCTGGATAATCTTTTGGATAATTATGTGCAAAAATCTTAATTACTTCTCTATTGATAGCACGATACCCAGAAGTTGGATCCATAAAGGTTTGTTTTGTTAGTACTTTCAGTAGAGCAGTAAAATAAAAAATACCAATTCTTCTAGAAATACTACCTTTATAGGCTGTTTTCTCTGTAAAACGTGAACCTAGCACCATATCGCATTGGTCTTCAGCAATAGGTTTTATAATTTTGTACAAATCATCAGGATTATGTTGCCCATCAGCATCGAACTGAATCGCAATATCATATCCATTCTCATAAGCGTATTTATAACCAGTTTGTACAGCTGAGCCAATACCTAGGTTATATGGTAAGTTCACAAGGTGAACAGGAAAATCATTTACGATTTGAGCTGTTTTATCATGTGATCCATCATTAATAACGCAAATGCTTAATTCTGTAAAATGCTGTTTTAGTTTTAATAAT
Source organism: Bacillus cereus group sp. MYBK227-1 (assembly GCF_051916325.1). Classification (NCBI taxonomy): domain Bacteria; kingdom Bacillati; phylum Bacillota; class Bacilli; order Caryophanales; family Bacillaceae; genus Bacillus; species Bacillus cereus group sp. MYBK227-1. The sequence continues at coordinate 77,251 of NZ_JBQAGK010000005.1, forward strand.
CTTGTTAATGTATCTGCAATTGCTTCTTCCTCGTTATACGCAGGAATAATAATTAACGTTTTTGGTATTGAAATTGGTACCTCAATAGACATTATCGCACCATCCCTTATATACTTAATTATATTATAGTTATTTTTAAACGAACCTTATCTAATATACCATTAATAGTATAGCAAAATAAAGGAAAAACTGGTGGGTTATTTTAGGAGACGCACAGTAAAGAAAAGATAAGAGCTAGAATTTTTTACAATAAAAAATACATGCAAGGATGAAATAAACCTGTGCATGTATGAAGTGAGAGTATCGTATTATATATTCCATGGCTTACTTAAAGTTAAAACTTCAGCCATCTCTTTACTTTTTAAACGTCCCTTTTTTCGGTTTTCCGCGCGTTCTAAACCGGTTGTGTGTAACCAATGTTCTTCCTGAGTTTCAGGGAGTACTTGTGGTACGGACGAAGGTTTTCCATCTTTTATAGCCACAAATGTAATGAAGCAAGTAGCAGCAATTCTACGCTCGCCTGCTAATAAATTTTCTGCGATTACTTTTACGAAAACTTCCATTGAAGATTTCCCTGTATAACATACAAATGCTTCATAACAAACAGAATCAGCTTGGTGAATTGGAGTTAAAAAATCAACTGAATCAATAGATGCTGTTACGCAATGTTTACGACTATGTCTTGCAGCCGCAATCGAAGCAATACTATCAATTTCTGCTAATAATTTCCCTCCAAAAAGTGTTTGGTGATTATTTAAATCGTTAGGAAAAACACGTGTTGTCTTAATTGCTTTAGATTCTCGCATGAATTTCTTTTCCATATATTCAGCCCCTATAGTCTGTTTTCAATCAGAATAATATGTGTAAGCGGATTACTCATATTAGATATTTAATGAAGTAAAGTGTATTCCAAAAGAGGATTATTTAAACTTCTGTATTTGTATTCATGTAACTGAAAGAAAATTTATTTTATCTAAAATGTAGTGTAAAAGAGGATTCGCTTACATTGCAAGTAAAAAGTAATGGCTATGTATTTGTCATAGAAATTCTCTATCAGCCGTGTACTCATTCATGATAGAATCGTTTTGTTATGAATGGAAATAGAGGTGCAATGGACATATGAATCATATACAAACAAATTTTTCATCTTTCTTCAATAAAATTACAATCGGTGCGATGCTCGCATTTTTTGTTTATAGTTGTTGGGCAGCATTTGAGACAAGTAAGCAATTTTTTGGAGGAAGTACAACAAGTGTAACAATCATATTAGCAATTTTTATCATACTCATTTTGTTAGTGGCATCAATTCTACAATATCGTTTTACAGATAAACAATTTCTTATTTTTCTTATAAGTATATCTATAGTTGTGAGACTTAGTATGCTGTTATTTGTAGACGCTCCAATAATTGGTGATATGAAAGTGATCTATGAGTCTGCAAAGCAGATTGCAATTGGTAATAATATAGAGACTGTAACTCATTTACCTTTTATTATATATGAGTCAGTAATTATTCGTATATTTGGTGATACATTATTCGCTTTACAACTATTTAATGTGTTATTTTGCGCAGGAACCGCATTTTTTATTTATCGTATTGCAGCAATGGTTTTTGGAGAAGAATGCGGTCGTATTGCTTCTATCTTTTATGCTCTGTATATTCCAAATATATTCATGAGTTCCGTATTAACTCCTGAGTCACTTGCAATATTTTTATTTTATTTTGCTTGTTACATACTTTTATATAAAGGATTAGATCATCCTTATATGTGGGTATTTTCAGCGATTTTATTTGCATTTAGTAATATGATTTTCCCAATGGGATTATTTCTTCCTATTTTTATCACGGTATATGTATTATTAATCGAAGTATTTCAATCAGCAACGAAACAAAAGGTGTTACTAAAGATGATAGGGATACTTATTCTATTTTATAGTGCCCATTTTGGTGTGAATTATGGAATTAAGACAATGGGAATGTCACAATATACGATTGCGAATGAGACGTATGTTCAATCTGTTTTAATTGGAAAAACGCAACATGAAGAAAAAATATCGAAAAATCAAAGTGTAACAGAGCATATTGATCAAAAGTTAAAAGAGATTGAGGGAGAAAGATTTAAACTTTTAGAACCGATGATAAATCAGTTTTCAGATGAGGGGATAAATTCTATTCTTTTCAAATATGAAAAACTGATATATATAGCCGTAACATTGTTTATGACTATAGCTCTATTACACTTCCTTATTAAGAAACAACAAAATGAGGGATATATGTTGTTCTTATTTTTAATTAGTGGATACGTATTGTTAAAGCTCTTCCAAGTAGATATGGCATATTACAATGTAATTATGCCAGCATTGTTTATTTTGCAGAGCTTTGGTGTTTATATGAGTTATGTGTATTGTCAAAAAATATTTTTCAGAAAATAAAAAGAATCCATTCTGGATTCTTTTTTTTGATGGAAGATGAAATTTAGTAGTTAGTACAGATGAAAAGTATGCTTGACTACTAAATTTCATCTTATCGATTTAGTTCTAGTTGCAAATTATCGGCTGTTAGAGCCATTTGTGAGGAATCATCTTGAATTCCTTTCATTACTTGTGAAATAGCTTGTAGTTCGTGTTCAATTTTCTTATTCTGTTCTTTTGAGTTAGACATATCTTTTACGATTTCTTGGAAGTATCGATCTGTTGCCGACATACTATCTGTTCCTTCCGATACGAGAGAGCTAATTTGTTTCACAGAAGACGAGACACGAGTAATTTGTTCATTTGTTTTTTCGACGAGCTTTGTAACGTTAAATATAGATTCTTTCGTTTGCTCTGATAATTTTCGGATTTCGCCAGCAACAACAGAAAACCCTTTCCCAAATTCTCCAGCACGTGCCGACTCAATAGCAGCATTTAGTGCGAGTAAATTTGTTTGCTCCGCAATCGATTTAACAATATCTATGATTTCATTAATTTTGTTAGAAATATTGAGAAGTTCATGAGTATCTGTAATAATCGTTTCCATATTCATTTGAATAGATCCCATTCGTTTGTTTTGCTGGTTTAATTGTTCTTTCCCTTTATTCGCTTTTTCTTCAGATGTTGTAGCTAATGATGTACCTGTTTTAGCAATCTCTACAATAGTTTCAGATTTGGCGGTTAGTTTTTGAATAGAAGAGCTTGTTTTTTCAGATACAGCAGCTAGTTCTGTTGCGATATGCGTAATTGTCATAGCAGTTAATTCTTTTTCTTTCTCATGCTCTTTTTGCATTCTTTCATATTCAGATTCATAAGCTGCAAGAACAAGTTCTTGTTCAAGAGTGAATAATTTATTTATAACATTTATAGAATATGAAAAATCATCGATTGTCGTTATTTTTGTTTGCAAAATCTTCATGATAGAGCGGAATAATTCTTGATAAGCAGCAGTATACCATTTTCGATGTAAACCAATTTGTACATGCCTTTTGGCAATCCTAACACGCTGTTCAATAAAATCTTCATGCATATTGCCGCTGAATAATTCTTTAATATGTGTTTTTAAAGTTTGTTTTAGTTTTGGAATAGAGCTGTAACGCTCAATAATAGTAATTAAATTAGGTTGTTTTGTAATGTTGGCATAGAATTTTTCAGTAATCCAATCAATTTCTGCATAAATAAAAGGCTGTAGCACTTTTACAACTTGTAAATCTTCTTTTGAAATATGTAGCATATCCATTTGAATTTTTAATTCAGAATTAGTAGGTACATTAAAAGTTATTTGTTGGTTCTTACTTAATTCGATTATACTGGCATTTGTTTTATTAATATTTTTTTTGAAAACCCCAAGCATCATTCTTCCCCCTGTATATAAAACGTTTTCAATTTTAAAACTAATATAGAGTAATTATATATGCTTATATATAATTACTCTATATTAGTTCGTTGAATAGTATATAAATTAAGAGAATTCTATCTAGAATTCTCTTAATGGCCTTTATTAATTTTAGCATGTGTTTTAAAGAAGACAGGGAAATGCACATTATATATTACAGTGACGACACGAATAACGAATGTTACTAATAAACAAACATAGAAAGCTAATACGTGCGCCCCCATAGCGTGTGTAATTAGGAAGCTAATTGCTCCTAAGATAGAAGCGATTGCGTAAATCTCTTTTCGGAATACGTAAGGGATATCTTGAGCACAAATGTCACGCAAAATACCGCCTCCAATACCTGTAATGACTCCCATTGAAACAACTAGAAATGAGGCGTCAACATGATGTGACATTGCCGCATTTGCACCAATAGCTGTAAAAACGCCTAAGCCAACAGCATCAGAAAGCATAATAACGACTTGAAGTTTATTGATACGCTCAAAAAACATACAAGTAAATAATGCTGATAATACACTTACGAAAAAGTAAATGGGTTTTACAAATGCGACAGGGGGCAGGTTACCAATCATGATATCACGAATAATACCGCCGCCGAGCGCAGTGGCTACAGCTAAACAAAGGACACCAAATAAATCTAAATCTTTTTTTAAACCAACTAATGTACCAGAAATGGCAGCGGCGATAATGCCAAGAAACGTAAATATATCGATTAATAACATGGCCTTAATCCCTTCCTCTTAAAGATGTTCCAGAGAAAAAATATACACTAAAGTATTGGAAATAACAATTACTTTTCGCTACATGTAGAAAAACGGATAAAATTCATAAAGAAAGCGTTTGAAAATGTTTGGAAAATAACCATAAAGTAATCTGAAAAAGATATGAAAAGATTAATTTTACATTTTTTGATGTTGTTAATTTGATAAAATATTACAATTAGAGGTGAGATATTTATATTTGTATAAAGTGATAAAAAAATATGTATATACTGACAAAAATAAGGGGATGGTTGTTAGATAGATTTTGTAAAAATAGGGGAGTATAGCTAAAGGACGATGATTTTTATTACTTATTAATACTTGTCCTGGCTAGTTTTAGCTGGAAAAATAGTTCTCGATTTGAATATGAGTTATGTTATAATTGCTAGGTGTGTTTGAATGATAAAAAATTATGATTAAAAGATAATGTTAAGATTTTGTATGGAGGTCTTGGAATGTTAGCAAATCAAGCTAGGGTTAGATTTGAGCATTTTTTGCTCTTTTTTATTATTTTACAGCCTGTTTTAGATTTATTAACGTCTCTTAGCATAACTTTATTAAAGTCAAATGCTACCGTTGGAATTTTAGTAAGATTCCTTATTATGGCTGTTGGTGGTATTTACATTTTAATTCAGGCAAAAGAGAAGGAAAATAGAAAGTTTTTAATTTATCTTATATTATTAGCCGGAGTTTTAGGGATAGGGTTTATTAATAACAAACTAGTTAAAAATCCTATTGTACTTGGTGAAGAGGTTAAATTCGTTGCGAAAGCATTATATATATATATCATGCTGGGATCATACATTTTAGCTTTAAAATCATTGAAAAAGACAGTTAATATTAGTGATAAGGTTCGAAATAGTATTGTATATTCTACATTAATCATTAACGCAATTATGGTTATTTCTATTTCAACATCTACTGACTTTGGTAGTTATGAATGGATGAAGGTTGGTTCTCGAGGTTGGTTCTATGCAGGGAATGAACTAGGTTCAATCTTAGCTATTATTTTCCCTATTGTGGTACTATATTCTATTCAAAAAACAAAGAGCTGGAAACACATTTTATATTGGATTCCATCACTTTTAATGATTTATTCGCTAATTCAAGTCGGTACAAAAGTTGGAATGGGCTCAATTGGTGCTACGTTAGGGGCAGCAATCGGAATCATTGTACTACAATTATTATTTGATAGAAAAAATCCGAACAAAAAATCCCTTGCGCTTAATGCAGTAATTGCTATGGTCCTATTAGCTGGTGTAGTTGGGACGTTTAAACAAACACCATTAGCACAAAATATGGGTATTCACAATAATTATTTATCAGAGCAAAATGTGGCACAGCAAGGTCAAAAAGAAAAAGAAATTAAAGAGAAGCTGAAAAAAGAGCAAGAACTTAAAGCAAAAGAAGAAAATCATCATAAAGTTGAAAAGCCAGAAGAAAAGGCGAAGATAGAAGAGGAAGTTAAGAAAGAGCTTGAGAAAGAGCAAAAGAAAGAAAATCAAGAAAATCTTATTTTCAGTGGACGTCAAGTATATGAAGAAAGACATAAGCAGTTCTTTAAAGAAGCGCCAATGTCACAAAAGTTATTAGGAATGGGTTATGCAGGTAACTTTAAATACAATGAACAAAAGCAGCCAGATCCAAAACTAATTGAAATGGACTTCCATGATTGGTTTTATGATTTCGGGATTATTGGCTTTGTATTACTAATGATTCCATTTATTTATTACGGGCTAAGAATTTTACTAGCATTTGCTACGAGATTTAAGGACATATTCAATATAAAATATGGAATGATTTCAGCAAGCTTATTGTTAGCGTTAGGTATTGCTTATATTGCAGGACATATTTTAACAGCACCAGGAGTTGGGATTTACTTTGTAGTGGTGTTAGCTTATCTAATAGTAGACCTAGAAATTGAATGATAAAAATAAAAGCTAACTTTTGTTAGCTTTTATTTTTTAGTACAGTAAAATAAAAATAGATGGAAACGTAGCGAGGATTTAAAGGAGGAAAAAATATGAGAATATTGCATATGAATGCAGGAGCAGAAGATGGGGGAGGGAAAACACATATTATTTCACTTCTCGATCAGTTTCCAACTGGTGAAGTAGAATTAGCAGTATTTGAAGATGGAATTGTTGCGAAGGAAGCAAGGGAGTTAGGGATAAAAGTCCATGTGTTTTCACAAAAATCGCGCTATGATTTATCCATTTTAAAGAATATAAGTGAATTTATTAATAAAGAAAAATTTGATGTAGTTCATACACATGGCCCTAGGGCTAATTTCTATGTTTCTTTAATGAAAAAGAGAATAAAGGCAAAATGGGTAACGACTATTCATAGTGATCCATTTCAAGACTTTACTAAACAGGGCTTAAAAGGTTGGATTTTTACGAAATTAAATTTGAAAGCCTTAAAAAATATAGACTTATTTTTCGTTGTAACAAATAGATTAAAAAAAAGCCTGGCAGCATTAGGTATTTCAAATGAAAAGATGCATGTTATTTATAATGGAATTGAATACGATAAGGAAAAAGCAGAAGGCTATAATAAAAAAGAAATGTTCAATATTGATGAAGATGTATTTACAGCAATCCAAGTAGCACGATTACATCCTGTCAAAGGACATGAAGTTTTATTCGATGCGTTACAACAAACAAAATTAGAGAAAATTAAAGTATTATTAGTTGGCGATGGCCCATTAGAAGAAAATCTAAAGTCATTAGCTACTGAAAAAGGGATTAACGATAAAGTAGAGTTTTTAGGACATCGTCAAGATGTAAAACAATTATTTGCGTCGTCACATGTAAATTTATTAACTTCCCATAGTGAAGGGTTCCCACTAGTTTTATTAGAAGCGGCAAATCAACGCGTACCATCAATTGTGACTAGGGCTGGAGAAATTGAACCATTAATCGTAGATGAAACTTACGGATGGATTGTGCCAACAGGTGATGGAAAGGCATTAGCATTAGCTTTAGAAGAAGCATATGATAAGTGGAAAACTGGAGAGTTAGCAGCAATGGGTAAACATATTTATGAGCATGCTACTATGAACTTCTCACTTCAAAAACTATATGAAGATACAAAGGAAACATATAAGCAATTAATAGCGAAAAACTTGTAATGATAGAGAGGATAGTTAACTATGGCAGTACAAACAGTTGATATTCTAGGCGTTCCTTTTTCTACAATGACAATGGATGAAACGGTCCAATATTTAAAAGAACAACTAGAAGCGGAGCGAACTCATACGTTTCAGGTAGTAACAGCAAACCCTGAAATTGTTATGTGCGCAAAAAAGGATGAAAAGTTCTATCAAACATTATTGAATACAGATTTAATTACACCTGATGGTATTGGGGTTGTAAAGGCAAGCGGGATGCTTGGTACACCTTTAAAAGAACGTGTAGCAGGTTTTGATTTAATGTGTAATTTACTTGCGAAGTTATCTGAAGATAGTAAGCCGGTATCTGTTTTCTTATTAGGTGCAAAGCCGCATGTTGTACAAGCTGCAGCAGATCATTTAACAAAGACATATTCAGCTGTATCCATCGCCGGTATACAAGATGGTTATTTTAAACAAGAAGACGAAGAGAATATTATTTCTCGCATTCAAGAAGCAAAACCAGATTTATTACTTGTTGCACTTGGTTTCCCGAAACAAGAGAACTTTATCCAAAACAATAAGCATCGTTTAGAAACGAAAATGGCTGTTGGAGTGGGTGGAAGTTTAGACGTATGGGCTGGAGAGGTAAAACGTGCACCAAAATGGATTCAAGCGATTCATTTAGAGTGGTTTTATAGATTATGCAGTAATCCAACACGCTGGCGTCGTCAGTTAGTATTAGCGGAATTTTTAAAAGAAGTAATGCGTTCGAAAAAGTAGCGAAATATCGCTGCTTTTTTTATTTGTTCATTTTTAATAAATTGAAACTTTAATTAGTGAGGCATCCCCACTGATTATTAGCTCTCACCAATCGGGATAGACGTTTTACTTTTTGGGAATGATGAAGGAGAATTTTTTACACAAAAGTATTTTACTTATACAATTCACACATGTAAAATGATGTGTAAAGACACCTGTGTGAGGAGGACTTCTAGTGGGCAAGGTAAAAGAAATTTCGAAGCGCAAACTACTTGGTATAGCTGGGCTTGGATGGCTATTTGATGCAATGGATGTTGGAATGCTTTCATTTGTAATGGTAGCCTTGCAAAAGGATTGGGGATTAAGTACGCAAGAAATGGGCTGGATAGGCAGTATTAACTCAATCGGTATGGCAGTAGGAGCGCTTATTTTTGGGATACTATCAGATAAAATAGGGCGGAAATCAGTCTTTATTATTACATTATTGTTATTTTCTATCGGTAGTGGTTTAACTGCATTAACAACAACACTTGCAATGTTTCTCGTTTTACGCTTTTTAATTGGTATGGGGCTTGGCGGAGAGCTTCCAGTTGCCTCTACACTAGTATCAGAGAGTGTTGAAGCGCATGAGCGTGGGAAAATTGTTGTGTTATTAGAAAGTTTTTGGGCAGGTGGATGGCTAATTGCAGCTCTTATCTCGTATTTTGTTATTCCTAAATATGGTTGGGAAGTTGCGATGGTATTGAGTGCAATTCCAGCACTATATGCTTTATATTTAAGATGGAATTTACCGGATTCCCCAAGGTTCCAAAAAGTTGAAAAAAGGCCATCTGTTATTGAAAATATAAAATCAGTTTGGTCTGGGGAATATCGTAAAGCAACAATTATGCTATGGATTCTATGGTTTTGTGTTGTCTTTTCCTATTATGGAATGTTCCTTTGGTTACCGAGTGTAATGGTGCTAAAAGGATTTAGTTTAATAAAAAGTTTCCAATACGTACTTATTATGACATTAGCTCAACTTCCAGGATATTTCACCGCTGCTTGGTTTATTGAACGTCTCGGTCGTAAATTTGTTTTGGTTACGTATTTAATTGGGACAGCTTGCAGTGCTTATTTGTTTGGGGTTGCGGATTCATTAACAGTATTAATTGTGGCAGGTATGCTACTATCCTTCTTTAACTTAGGTGCTTGGGGAGCATTATACGCCTATACACCTGAGCAGTATCCAACGGTTATTCGTGGTACAGGTGCAGGAATGGCAGCAGCATTTGGTCGTATCGGTGGTATCCTTGGGCCACTATTAGTGGGATATTTAGTTGCCTCAGAAGCTTCACTATCATTAATATTTACGATTTTCTGTGGATCAATTTTAATTGGTGTATTCGCTGTAATAATACTTGGACAGGAAACGAAGCAACGAGAATTAGTATAAAGTGAAAATTTAAACGTATCCTGGATCGTTTATCATCCTACACTACTTGTCTCTTTATAGGCAGTTAGTACGGGATAAAGGGGGAGAGGAAACCGAAGTGGTTTCCTTTTTTCTGTTTTTTTAGATAAATAATGGTATAGTAAGAAAAAGGGATTATTTCTTATAAAAGCGAATGTATACAACAGGACATATGGACAAAGAATTAGGTGGTTGAAGAAATGAAAATTTTACTGATTATGGAAGAGGCAGAAGAGAGAAGAGAGTTAGCTGAAAATTTCACTGAAAATATGAGAAATGTAGAATGTTTTGAAGCAAAGACAGGAACAGAATCTTTATTTATGATGAAAAAACATATACCAGACTTTGTTTTTTTAAGTTCCAAATTACTAGATGGTACTGGTTTTGAATATGCAAGTTTATTACGAGAAATAAATTGCTATACAAAATTTATTTTTGTAGGTGAAAACATAGAAGAATCTATTACAGCTTTTCGTTTTCAAGCATTTTATTATTTATTGCGACCATTTCGTGAAGAAGATTTACAATTTCTTTTATATAAAATAGGTAAAGAACAAGGTGAGAAAGCAAAGAGTTATTTGCGAAAACTACCGATAGAAAGTCAAGAGGGCATACGATATATTCTTCCAGAAGATATCGTATATGTAAGTAAAAATAAAGAAAATAAAACTGTTTCAATTTACACAACGAATAATCAGTATATTTCAACATATACACTTCAGGAATTAGAAAATAAGCTAAATGCATATGATTTTTTACGTGTACATAAAAGCTATTTAATTAATATGTCATATGTAAAAGAACTGAAACCTTATTATAATGGCACGTATAATTTGTATTTAGATAGGTATGATGAGCAACCGATTCCAGTCAGTCGTAATTATGTAAAACGCCTTCGAAATAACATTGAATTATAGTAGATAATGAGAGTATTTTAACATGATAAACTGAAAATCCTTCATGATAGGGAGGATTCAAGTTAAATATTCAGAAAATTTAGTACAATCTCCACTAAGAAATAGTATTGGGGGAATTGTATGTGAAGACATTGAAATCGATTTTACTTTGGGGCGTTATTACAGCAGTAGGAGCAGGTGCTTTTGGGGTAATAGCTTTATCACAAGGTGAAACCATTAATGCTGTATGGCTCTTAGTAGCTGCCGTATGTGTATATGCAGTTGCTTATCGCTTTTATAGTAGATTTATAGCGAGAAAGGTTTTTAATTTAGATGATAATCGGCAAACACCAGCCCATACATTAAATGATGGGAAAGACTATGTTCCAACAAATAAGTGGGTATTGTTTGGACATCACTTTGCAGCGATTGCTGGAGCGGGACCTTTAGTAGGACCGATTTTAGCGGCACAAATGGGGTATTTACCAGGGACCATTTGGATTATTGTTGGGGTAGTTGTTGCGGGGGCTGTCCAAGATTTTGTTATTTTATTTGCTTCAATGAGACGTAATGGTAAATCGTTAGGAGAAATGATTAAAGATGAGATTGGACCTGTTACAGGACTAATTGCAATGATAGGTATTTTAGGAATTATGATTATTTTATTAGCAGTATTAGCGTTGGTCGTAGTAAAGGCACTAATCGGAAGTCCTTGGGGAATGTTTACGATAGCAGCAACGATTCCTATCGCTATTTTAATGGGAGTTTATATGCGCTATATTAGGCCTGGTCGTGTTGGAGAAGGATCAGTAATTGGTATTATCCTACTTATTTTATCTCTTGTTGGAGGACAGTATGTAGCAGAAAATCCAACACTTGCAAGTATGTTCACATTTAGTGGTGAAACAATTGCTATTATGCTTATTGTATATGGATTTATTGCATCTGCATTACCAGTTTGGATGCTTTTAGCACCACGTGATTATTTAAGTACATTTTTAAAAGTCGGAACAATTGTAGGGTTAGCAATCGGTATCTTAATTGTAGCACCAGATTTACAAATGCCAGCAGTTTCGAAATTTATTGATGGAACTGGTCCTGTGTTCTCTGGAAACCTATTCCCTTTCTTATTTATTACTATTGCTTGTGGTGCAGTGTCTGGATTCCATGCTCTTGTTTCATCAGGTACGACGCCGAAGATGATTGAGCAAGAGGGACACGCACAGCCAATCGGTTATGGAGCAATGTTAATGGAGTCGTTTGTAGCAGCGATGGCGATGATTGCAGCTTGTGTATTAACACCGGGAACGTATTTTGCAATTAATAGTCCCGCAGCACTTATCGGTACAGATGTCTCGCAGGCAGCTCAAGTTATTTCCTCATGGGGATTTGCTATTACACCAAATGAACTAAAAGATCTCGCTGTAAATGTTGGAGAGCAAACGATTTTATCACGTACAGGTGGTGCGCCAACATTAGCGATAGGTATGGCATATATTTTCTCACAAGTAATAGGTGGAACGGCCATGATGGCATTTTGGTATCATTTTGCGATTCTCTTTGAAGCCCTATTTATTTTAACAACGATTGATGCCGGAACGCGTGTCGGCCGATTTATGATTCAAGATATTTTAGGGCATGTATATAAGCCATTTGGGAAAACGGATTCTACATTAGCAAATGTAATCGCTACAACATTATGTGTATTAGGGTGGGGATATTTCTTATACCAAGGGGTAATAGATCCGCTCGGTGGAATTAATACATTATGGCCACTTTTCGGTATTGCAAATCAAATGCTAGCAGGTATTGCATTATTACTTGGAACGACAATTTTGTTCAAAATGGGAAAAAAGGCGTACGTTTGGGTAACACTTATTCCAACTGTCGGGTTGCTGATTGTAACAATGACGGCGGGGTATCAAAAGCTATTTCATGAAAATCCTAAAATTGGATTTCTATCGCATGCAAAGATATTTCAGAGAGCATTAGATGAGGGAAAAGTGTTAGCGCCAGCTAAAAATGTCGCTCAAATGAAGCAAATTATTTTCAATGATTATATTGATGCAGCGCTTTGTGGGATTTTTATGATAGTTGTAATCGCTGTGTTAGTTTCAGCACTTCGAATTTGGATACAAGTATTAAGAAATAAGCCAATGCCGTTAAAAGAGGCACCATATATTCCTAGAGATGAAAGTGAGTCGAGGAACTATGCTTAAAAAGCTGTGGCAAGTATGGGGGGAAAGGAAGCGCTTTATTAGTTTGCTCGTTGGGGTACCAAGTTATGAAGTATATGTGGAGCATATGAAAAAGCATCATCCTGAAGAAGAGGTTTTATGTCAAAAGCAATTTTTTGCTGAGGCACAAGAAGCAAGATTTAACGCAAAGGGTGGAAAAATATCACGCTGTTGTTAATGAAAAAGGGCGAGTTTTCGCCCTTTTTATTTTTTGCTGTTTCACGTGGAACAGCAAAAAATAAATAAAAACTTTGGGAATTATAGGGATTTCGTATACAATAAAGTAAGGAAAGGGATAGATAGAAAAGTAAGGAGATCATTTTATGTTAAGGGACTTATTTGTAAATACAACAATTATTCTTTCCTTTATTTTTGTTGGAGGTCAGCTTTTAAGAGATAAGCCGTTAAAAGAAGGATTCTCTTTTGGGCAGAAATGTGTAGTAGGCATTTTTACTGGGATACTAGGTATATTACTAATGTATTTCGGTGTTCGTGTTGGTACCATCCTATTGGATTTACGCTACTTAGCTGTTATTCTAGCTGTTATTATTGGAGGGCCGATAGCGAGTACCATAACAATTATTATGATTTTAGTAACTAGACTGTTGTTTATGGATTATTCATTAGCTTCTCAAGTGGCCTTTTATACAATCATTGCGATAGGAATAGGGAGTATCTTTATTTCGCGTATGAAGCTTTCTTTAGGGGAAAAGTGGGTATGGTTACACGCATATATTTTATCTATTCTAATCCCAGCGTTATATATATGGTTAATTAAAGAGATCCACATAGTGGGATTATATTTAATTTCTAGTATTATTACAGGTTACATAACATTCATAAGTGCAAATTATGTTTTACAATCCAATGAGCTATTTCAAACGATGAAGCAATACGCAACGATAGATGCATTGACAGGTCTAGGAAACGTAAGACAGTTTGATTTAGAGATGAATCGTCATATTAGTAATAAACACTTGAAAAACGATTCACTTTGTTTACTACTTATAGATATTGACCATTTTAAGCATGTAAATGATACGTATGGGCACCCAGCGGGAGACGAAGTGTTAAAACAAGTAGGGCATATTTTGCGAGAAATGTCAGCATTTCCGGATTTGGTTTTTCGAAAGGGTGGAGAGGAGTTTGCGCTTTTGATACCAAGGAAAGGAATAGCTTATGGAATTCATGTTGGGGAACAAACTCGTATAGCTGTTGAAAAACATTCATTTGAATTGTTAGATGGAACAAAAATAAAAATTACAGTTTCGGTAGGGGTTTCAGAGTATGAAGGGGCATCAGAGCAATTTATTCAAGCGGCGGATGATGCGTTATACTACTCGAAACGAAATGGTAGAAATAAGGTCAGCTCTGCATCTTAAAGATAAGATGACCGGAAGACATAAAGCTTATAAAAAACACTCACAGAGGCAATGTATGAACCTTGTGAGTGTTTTTATTTATATATTAGACAAGTTCTTTTGATACAACGAATTTACGATATGCACCATGGTGAGTTGGACCTACGTATTCGTTAATTTTGAATGAGTAACGAATAGCAGCTGTGATGAATTCTTTAGCAGTTTTTACTGCTTCTTTCACAGGTTTTCCTTTTGCAAGTTCTGCTGTAATTGCAGCAGAATATGTACAACCTGCACCGTGTGTATTGGTTGTATCGATTTTTTCTGATTCTAGAAGTTCGAATGTTTCTCCATCATATAGGACGTCGATTGCAGTTTCCGTACCAAGTTTGCTTCCGCCTTTAATTAGTACGTATTTGGGACCTAAAGCGTGAATTTTCTTCGCTGCTTCTTTCATGTCCTCAAGAGAATTAATTTTCACACCACTTAATTGGTAAGCTTCAAATAAGTTTGGCGTTACAACTAATGCCTTTGGCACAAGAACGTCACGTAAGCAATCGTTCGTTTCAGGGTGTAATGCTTCATCTGCACCTTTACATACCATAACAGGGTCAACTACTACATTTTTGAAATTGTGCTTTTCGATTGTTTCTGCAACCATTTCAATAATTTCTACTGATCCAAGCATACCTGTTTTTAAAGCGTCTACGCCAACACCTTCAATTGTTGTTTCTAATTGTGGTTTTAATGTAGAAGCTGGGATTGGAAATACGTTATGTGCCCAACCGTTATGTGGATCCATCGTTACGATTGTTGTAAGAGATGTCATTCCGTATACGCCCAGTTCTTGGAATGTTTTTAAATCTGCCTGTATACCAGCACCGCCACTTGTGTCAGAACCAGCGATAGTAAGTGCTTTATTTAATGTCATTATGAAAGCCCCCTCGAGTGATATAATGAAAACTATGTTTTCACCATTATATCAATGTTACGAATAAGTACAAAGTGAAAAGTAGATGATTTATTTTAAGAGCTATTTAAAATCTTGTATGCAGGAGAATGAGTATGTTTCGAGATAATCGTACGAATGAATTAGTTATATTAAAGGAAATTGCAGAAACATTAAATACATCAAATGATACATATCATGTATTGCAAGCTGTCCTCGAGAAATTGCTAAGTGTAACAGGTTTAACGACAGGATGGATTTTTCTTGCGGATGAAAATGGGAAGTATACGAAGTTAATTGATTATCAATTACCAGAGGCACTTACATATAAAAATAAACGCCCGATGTGCGAAGGTGAATGTTGGTGTTTACGAGGTTTTGTAGATGGAAAATTAGAGAGAGCCGTTAATATTATTGAATGTAAAAGAATTAATAATGCAATTGAATATAATTGGGGGGATACGGAGGGCATTCTTCATCATGCTACGGTTCCTTTAAAAGCTGGGGGAGAAAAATTTGGGGTGTTAAATGTTGCAAGTCCGGGTAAAACACATTTTTCAGAAGAAGAATTAGTATTACTCCAATCGGTTGCCTTCCAAATTGGTACGGCTTTAAAGCGAACAAAATTATATGAAAATGAAAAGAGAAGAGCACATTATTATGTGAAATTAGAGCGTTTCATTCAAGATTTAAAAATGATTCATAAGTTTAATGTACTACCTGAAAAGGTGGTAAATCACGTAGGTGAAGTATTTCAATGGAATCAAGTAGCGCTTTTTATTAGGGAGGAAAAAGAATTATCTCTGCGAGCGTCTTACGTTCAGGAAGAGTTACAAGAGGATGTAAAAGAGGCGGCCAAGAAGGCGTTAGAACAAGATGAACCAGTTCTAATAAAACATCAAATAGGACATAATGTACATCTAAATCGAGCTGTTATTGCTACACCAATACATATTCAAAGCCATATATTTGGTGTTTTATGTGTTAGTTTGAATAATGGAGAGTTTGATGCTAATACAATAGATGTAATTCAAGCATTATCGAACCATGTTTCGTTAATAATAGAGAATTTGAGGTTAAACGAGCAGCGCCGTGAACTTGTACGAATGGAAGAAAGAAATCGGTTAGCAAGAGATTTACATGATTCTGTTTCGCAAAAATTATTTTCATTAACCTTCATGACAAAAGGCGCCGAGGCAGTTTTAAAAGGTAAAAATGAAAAGGTAGATCAATCTTTGCATGAGATGCGTGAACTTGCGCAAGGAGCTTTGAAAGAAATGAGGACATTAATTTGGCAGCTTCGTCCGGCAGGATTAGAAAAAGGATTATTGCCAGCTCTAAAGCAGTACGGTGAAAATTTGGGACTGAAAATTAGGGAGCAAGTTACGGGTGTTCGTGATTTACCTCGTGTAGTAGAAGAAGCTTTGTGGCGCATAGGCCAAGAAGCACTGAACAATGTAAGTAAGCATGCAGGTGTAAAAGAAGCGACGATTTATTTTACAGTGAATGAGAAAAATGTATCATTAGAAATAGTTGATCAAGGAAAGGGCTTTGTGGAAAAGAATATAAAAGAAAAGAAATCACTAGGTATGACTACGATGCGTGAAAGAGTAGAATTAGTTGGTGGAACAATTAAAATTGTAAGTAGTAATAAACGAACGAGCGTAAAAGTAAATGTACCATTATGATGTGAAAATGAGGGAAGTTTGTGAAAATAAAAGTATTGTTAGTTGATGATCATACAGTCGTTTTAAAAGGATTAGCATTTTTCTTAAGTACACAGGAAGATTTAGAGTTAGTTGGAGAAGCGAATAATGGGAAAGAAGCGTTAGTGAAAGTAGGAGAAACAAATCCCGATGTTATATTAATGGATTTATATATGCCTGAAATGGATGGTGTTGAGGCGACGGCATATATAAAAAAAGAGTATCCAAATGTGAAAGTAATTGTATTAACTAGCTTTTCTGATCAGGCGCATGTGTTACCTGCATTAAGGGCTGGAGCAAGTGGGTATATTTTAAAAGATGTAGAACCAGATCAGCTTGTTGAGGCTATTCGAAGCGCATATAAAGGTAATATTCAATTACATCCGGATATAGCAAATGCTCTTCTCTCTCAAACATTACCTGTAGAAGAAAAGGAAGAAGAACCTTCTATTCAAGTGGATGTGCTAACAGCGAGAGAAAATGAAGTATTGCAGCTATTAGCGAAAGGGATGAGCAATAAGGAAATTGCATCTGTTTTAGTTATTACAGAAAAGACGGTTAAGGCGCATGTAAGTAGCATTTTGAGTAAGTTGAATTTATCTGATCGTACGCAAGCGGCATTATATGCAGTTAAAAATGGAATTGTATAAGACGAAAGTCGTAAGACCAAGTTCGCCTTTAGAAGGTGGACTTTTTTTATGGAAAAATACGTCTATGTGAGGACGAAATTGTCTTTATATAAAGATAAAATATGTTTGTAAGCAACAAAACAACAATTACAAGGGATACCTTTTTTGAAAGCATATAACAACATAAGAGTGAGTACTAGGAGGAATAAATAATGGCAACAGTTTTATTCGTTAAAGCAAATAACCGTCCAGCGGAACAAGCAGTTAGTGTAAAATTATATGAGGCATTTTTAGTGAACTATAAAGAAGCACACCCAAATGATACAGTAGTAGAACTTGATTTATATAAAGAAGAATTACCATACGTAGGCGTAGACATGATCAATGGTACATTCAAGGTAGGTAAAGGATTTGATTTAACAGAAGAAGAAGCAAAAGCAGTAGCAGTTGCTGATAAGTATTTAAATCAATTCCTAGAAGCTGATAAAGTTGTTTTCGGCTTCCCATTATGGAACTTAACGATTCCAGCAGTATTGCACACATATATTGATTATTTAAACCGTGCTGGTAAAACGTTCAAATATACGCCAGAGGGTCCAGTTGGCCTAATCGGAGATAAGAAGATTGCATTATTAAATGCACGAGGCGGCGTATATTCAGAAGGGCCAGCAGCTGAGGTAGAAATGGCTGTTAAATATGTAGCAAGTATGATGGGCTTCTTCGGCGCAACAAACATGGAAACAGTAGTTATTGAAGGACATAACCAATTCCCAGATAAAGCAGAAGAAATTATTGCTGCAGGTCTTGAAGAAGCAGCTAAAGTAGCAAGTAAATTTTAATTAAAATTATACTCGTCACTCGAAAAAACAGCATTAACGTTTATATGTTAATGCTGTTTTTTTATATTTTTAGTTCATCAGCAAGTTTTTCTAATGTATTTCGATCTTTTATATAATATGTTCGGCCTTCTTTTCTTAAATAATTTTGTTGGCAAAACTGATTTAATACATATAAAAGATGACGGTAGCTGACATTTAAATATTCCGAAGCCTCGGTATGCTTTTCTATATAACAATTATTTTGCTCTGTTAATAAAATAAAAGCAGCTAATCGATTTTCAAAAGGATAACTATAGTTTTTTGCGTAATTTTCAGTGCGAGTAATTGTCTTTTCTCCAATAAATTTACATAAGTGCTGTAAAAACGTTGCATCTTGTAATAAAAGTTGCTGACAATCTTTAAGAGGAAGTGCCAAACACACACAATCTTCTAGTACTTCAACGGACTTAGTAATATTTTCTACTCCTATTAATCCTAATTCCCCGATAAAAGATGGTGCTTGAATAAAATTAATTAATGAAACCTTCCCGTTTTTATGACTCATATATATTTTGGCTCTCCCAGAAATTAAGTAATAGAGATAAGGGAGAGCATTTCCTTCACTACATATCATCTCTTTCGTTTGAAAAGAATGCAGCTCTACATATGGCAAGACATGAAATGAAAATAGGGTATGGAATTGATGGATTCGCATGTATTGATAAATTTCTTCCTCATTTTTGCTGATTTTCATATTTTCACCCCTATGTATAGTATGAGATATCTCCTATTATCTTTACAAGAAGGAATGATACGATTTATGTAAATTTGTTTTTGTAGAAAAGAGAGTGTGATGAATTTATGAAAAAATATAAAACATTGTTATTTGATGTAGATGATACATTACTAGACTTCCAAAAGGCTGAAAAAGTGGCTTTACGGGTACTTTTTGAAGAGAAGGGAATCCCTTTAACAGATGAGATAGAGGCTCGTTATAAAAAAATAAATAAAGGTCTTTGGGATGCTTTTGAAAAAGGTGAACTATCACGCAATGAAGTTGTAAATACACGATTCTCTCTGTTGTTTAAAGAGTATGGAGAAGAAGTAAATGGAATATTATTCGAAAATAATTATCGTAACTACTTAGAAGAAGGAAATCAACTCATGCAAGGTGCATTTGAATTTATAAATCAAATTCAAGGGGAGTATGAGTTGTATATAGTGACAAATGGTGTTTCTAAGACGCAAGATAAACGTTTGCGTAATGCAGGGTTACATTCATTGTTTAAAGATGTTTTTGTTTCGGAAGATACAGGTTTTCAAAAGCCGATGAAAGAGTATTTTGATTATGTTTTTGAACGGATTCCTAACTTTGCACCTGAAGAAGGGCTGATTATTGGGGATTCATTAAGCGCTGATATTAAAGGTGGATATGTAGCGGGAATTGATACTTGTTGGTTTAATCCAGAAAGGAAATTAAATGATAGTGGGATTATACCGACATATGAAGTGCATAATTTTGAGGAGTTAGAAGCGTTATTGAAGCAGCATGTGTAATAAAAAAATAGACAGTGGAGCTTTCGTCTACACTGTCTATTTTTGTTAATTTGTATTTTCGTTATGTTTTGGGAGTGGAAAGGCATTCCCAATAGCAGCTGCACCAAGCATTGGCAATAGTAAATTAAGCGGGAAAAACATAAGTAATAGCAATGTAATAGCTATTGGCTTTCGTAACGCATAGCTCGAAATTGCTGTCGTTACGATAGCAACGGATGCTACTGGATCTATAGGAAGAATAGATGCTATAGCGTATCCAATACTTGATCCGGAAAATATAATTGGGAATATATGTCCACCCCGCCACCCTGTGTTCAAACAAACGGCAGTAATACACAACTTTAAAATCCCTGAAAGAAGTAGTATCCAAAAAGATAAATGGCTCCATTCAACAACTAACTCTTTTAATTGATGTTCCCCTGAAAATAATGTGTACGGAAGAAAAGTTCCTGCAATTCCTAATAAAATGCCACCGATAATTCCGAGTGTCAGCTTGTATTCTCTAAAAGGGTGAATGAACTTTTCTAATGTGAATTCTAACTTGAAATAAAAGAAACCAACTATAGCGCCGATACTAGCAAGTGGAAGAAATGCAATCCATTCATTGAAAGAAAGTGCACCTTCCCCGAAATCAACAATAAAGGATCCACGATTATCAAGTTTACTCAGTAGTAAATAAACAGAAAAACCTGCGAAAGTAGTAGCTAAGTATACAATTGCCTTTTTTCCTTTAGAAAAAGCAGCAATTTGTTCCCCCTCATTTTCATTCGGTGCTAAATAACCGAATAATGGTGCGTTAAAAATGACACTTAAAGTAGCGCCAATTCCGATCTCGGTTAGCTCATTCATACCCTTTAAGGCAAATTTAAAGCGATCCCCTACCCATGTGCACAGTCCGCCTATAATTCCAACTAGTGCGGCTTCTGGACCAAGACTAGCTCCGAAAATTAAAACAATAATCGCTGTTAAAGTAGCCTGATGGACAAAGCGATATTCGATTCGACCAGTTTTTTTATATTCAGCCATTACTTCAGGCATAAGGCGTGGATATATACCGAAATATTTTTGTGATAGACCAACGAGGACCCCGCCAATTATTGTTACGCAAAGGGTGTAATAAGAGGGATAAGAGAGAACTTCAGGCAAGTATCCCCAAATAAAGTGGATTCCAATATTTATTGTGACTAAAAATAACCAGACTGTAGCTCCTACTATAGATCCTAGAAGAATGCCATATAGAGCAAGTATGTACTGCATATCTTTTTTATTTGTCATGTTATACCTCCGTTATGTAAATCTTAGTAGGGAAAAAAGTGAAATATACTAGTGAAAAATGGATTGAATATATATAGTATCTTTTTGAGAAGATGGCCTATTCAACATATAGGCTAACTTTTGGGGAATTTGAATTTATAGGTTAAATTACTTATTTAATTTTATAGACTGATTTGAGGTTTTTAAAGGTCTTTTTTGAAATAGACTAGAATATATTTCTTTTGTTGCTTTATATGAAACTGTTAACATTTATTTTAGAACATTCAGAAAAACTGTTTGACATTAGGAAATTATTGCTATAAAATCAACGGTAATTGCATAGTCTTATCAAGAAAAGGTGGAGGGACAGGCCCGATGAAACCTTGGCAACAGCCGTATAACGGAATTGTGCCAAATCCTGCAGGTGGTAATCCTGAGAGATAAGAAAGAGCCTTTAGAGCGTGTTTTCAAACTGCTCCTTTCTTGTTTTCAGGAAAGGGGCAGTTTTTTATTTTGTATAAAAGAAAGGAGAATGAGAGATGGGAGAATCATGGGGAAAAGGAACAATTTGTGTGCAAGGTGGCTATACGCCAAGGAATGGTGAACCACGTGTTTTACCACTTTATCAAAGCACAACGTATAAATACGATACTTCGGATGATTTAGCAGCTCTATTTAACTTAGAGGCAGAAGGATATATTTATACACGTATTGGAAACCCTACTCTAGCAGCATTTGAGCAGAAGTTATCAGATTTAGAAGGCGGTGTAGGAGCTGTTGCAACGGCTTCTGGGCAAGCAGCTATTATGCTCGCAGTTTTAAATATTTGTAGTAGTGGAGACCATTTACTTTGCTCTTCAACTGTTTACGGGGGAACGTTTAATTTATTTGGGGTGAGTTTACGTAAGCTTGGCATTGATGTTACGTTCTTTAATCCAAATTTAACGGCAGATGAAATCACGGCGCTTGCTAATGACAACACGAAACTTATCTATGCAGAATCGTTAGGAAATCCAGCGATGAATGTTTTAAATTTTAAAGAATTTTCAGCTGCCGCTAAAGAATTAGAGGTACCTTTTATCGTTGATAATACATTAGCAACTCCTTATTTATGCCAGGCGTTTGAACATGGGGCAAATATTATTGTTCATTCTACGACGAAGTATATCGATGGGCATGCGAGCTCCTTAGGCGGTATTGTAATTGACGGTGGAAACTTTGATTGGACAAATGGAAAGTATCCTGAACTTGTTGAACCAGATCCAAGTTATCACGGTGTAAGTTACGTTCAAAACTTTGGTGCAGCAGCGTATATTGTGAAAGCACGTGTTCAGATATTAAGAGATTATGGAAATTGTATGAGTCCATTCAATGCATATATTAGCAATATTGGCTTAGAAACATTGCATTTACGAATGGAACGTCATAGTGAAAATGCTCTTGCAGTTGCTAAGTGGCTTGCTAATCATGAACGTATTGAATGGGTGAATTATCCAGGCTTAGATAGTAATGAAAATTACTCATTAGCACAACAGTACTTGAAAAAAGGTGCTAGTGGTGTTTTAACTTTCGGTATTAAAGGCGGATTAGAAGCAGCAAAAGAATTTATCGCAAATGTAAAACTAGCAACTCTTGTAACGCACGTAGCTGATGCACGAACTTGCGTTATACATCCTGCTAGTACGACGCATAGACAATTAAATGCTGAAGATCAGCGTTTAGCGGGTGTTACATCTGATTTAATTCGTTTATCGGTTGGTATAGAAGATGTTTCTGATATTATTGCAGATTTGGAAGCAGCTCTAGTTGGAGGCAAAACACATGCCGATCATAATTGATAAAGATTTACCGGCTCGCAAAGTGTTGCAAAAAGAAAATATTTTTGTAATGACGAAGGAGCGGGCAGAAACACAAGATATACGTGCTTTAAAAATTGCTATATTAAATTTAATGCCAACGAAACAAGATACAGAGGCGCAATTACTTCGCTTAATTGGAAACACACCGTTACAATTAGATGTTCATTTGCTTCATATGGAATCACATCTATCGCGTAATGTAACGCAAGAACATTTAACAAGCTTTTATAAAACGTTTCGTGATATTGAAAATGAAAAGTTTGATGGGCTCATTATTACAGGAGCGCCAGTGGAGACCCTTGCTTTTGAAGAGGTAGATTATTGGGAAGAGCTTAAACATATTATGGAGTATTCAAAAACGAATGTAACATCTACGCTCCATATTTGCTGGGGGGCACAGGCTGGCTTGTACTATCATTATGGTGTTCCAAAGTATCCCCTTAAGGAAAAAGTGTTCGGTGTATTTGAACATGAAGTTTGCGAGCAACATGTGAAATTATTACAAGGATTTGATGAATTGTTTTTTGCTCCGCATTCTCGTCATACAGAAGTACGAGAGAATGATATTAGAGGAGTGAAAGAATTAACATTGTTAGCAAACTCTGAAGAAGCAGGTGTTCACCTTGTTATTGGGTCAGAAGGAAGGCAAGTGTTTGCCCTTGGACATAGCGAATATAGTTGTGAGACGTTAAAACAAGAATACGAACGAGATCGTGACAAGGGATTAAATATTGATGTGCCAAAAAACTATTTTAAACATAATAATCCAGATGAAAAGCCGCTTGTTAGGTGGAGGAGTCATGGTAATTTATTGTTTTCTAATTGGTTGAATTATTACGTGTATCAAGAAACCCCTTATATATTGTAAAGAAAGATTGTGTAACACGTGGCAACGTTTTCCTTGTAAAGATTAACCTTTATTTTTCCGAATGTTCAAAATACATTGTTTTTCAGATTTTTTACTCATATAATTTCATCTAAACACAATTTTTGAGGGGTGGACAGTACTATGAAAGAAATTCAAGTTGGGTTATTAGGTCTTGGGACAGTTGGCAGTGGTGTGGTTCGTATTATTACGGATCATCAAGAACGACTCATACACCAAGTAGGTTGTCCAGTGAAGGTAACGAAAGTATTAGTGCAAAACATTGAGAAAGAGAGAGAGGTAGAGGTACCTTCTACTCTATTAACACAAGATGCAAATGAAATTTTAGATAATCCAAATATTGATGTTGTTATTGAAGTGATGGGTGGCATTGATGATGCAAAATCATATATTTTACAAGCTTTAAAAAGCGGAAAGCATGTTGTAACTGCAAATAAAGACTTAATGGCATTACATGGAGCTGAATTATTAGCGACAGCAAAAGATAATAAGGCTGATTTATTCTATGAGGCGAGTGTGGCAGGGGGAATTCCAATTTTACGCAGTATCGTAGAAGGACTTTCTTCAGATCTTATTACGAAAGTAATGGGAATTGTAAATGGAACAACAAATTTTATTTTGACGAAAATGTCAGACGAAGGGAGAGCATATAACGACGTGTTAAAAGAAGCCCAACAACTTGGATTTGCAGAAGCAGATCCAACATCAGATGTAGAAGGTTTAGATGCAGCAAGAAAAATGACGATTTTAGCTACCCTCGGTTTCTCTACAAATGTAGAGCTTGGAGATGTGAAAGTAAAAGGTATTACCTCTATTACAGAGGAAGATATTGAATACAGTAAGAGCTTAGGTTATACAATTAAATTAATCGGTCTTGCAAAACGAGATGGTGAAAAATTGGAGGTTACAGTTGAACCAACTTTACTTCCAAATACACATCCTCTTGCAGCAGTACAAAATGAATATAACGCTGTGTATGTGTACGGTGAAGCAGTTGGGGAAACGATGTTTTATGGACCAGGCGCAGGAAGTTTACCGACAGCTACAGCTGTTGTTTCGGATTTAGTTGCTGTAATGCAAAATATTAGATTAGGGGTAACAGGAAATAGTGCTGTAGTCCCACAATATCAAAAAGTATTAAAAGAGCCAGACGAAATTGTCGTGAAAAAGTTTTTAAGACTGCATGTAAAAGACGAAATTGGTGTATTTGCAAAAATTACTTCATTGTTCTCTGAGCGCGGAGTTAGCTTTGAGAAAATTATTCAAATGCCGCTTGAAGAGAAAGGAAAGGCTGAAATTGTAATTGTAACGCATCGTGCGTCTCTTGCTGATTATGATTATATTCTACATACGTTGCAAGGGTATGAAGAAATAGATTGTTTGAAAGCGAACTATCGAATTGAAGGGGATGCTAAGTAGTATCTCTTACCATAAAACAGAAAGAGCCTATTAAGCAGCTTGCTTAATAGGCTCTTTTCTATTTAAAATCTGCGTACCAACTTGAATAAATGCTTGGATAATCCAGCCTGTTGTAAAAGATAAGATGATTGTTCCAAAATAGATAGGTCCATCTAATAAAAAGCTTAACGTTAAAAATAAAAAGGCTAATGAAATCTCTGTTCTTCTAAACGTCCATTTTTTCTTCTCGGCAACCGTTAAAACGAAAGCTTCTTGAGGCGCTGCACAAAGGTTTGTAGAGACGTAAAGACCAATTCCAGCTCCAACGAATAGATTTCCGCAAATAAGTGTTATATATTTTGGAAGAGAGCGGATAGCGTCCATAATAGTTGTAATGGAACCAATCCAATCAACAAAAAGAGAAATAAGAACCATCGTTACAATTGTACCGATTGTAATTTGTTTTTTATTCCAAAAGAGTACGATAAGTGTAAAGGCAAAGTTAATCATGAAAATCCAAAAACCAATACTTATCCCAAAATTTTGATATAGTGCAATAAAGAAGGAATCATAAGGGCTAAGTCCAAAGGAAGTAATTGTCGTCATCATATTAATACCGATGGCAAGAATGAGTAAACCGCCAATGAAAAATATATATTCTAATTTGAATCGAAGCATAGTTGTATATCCTTTCTAAATGTATTTGCTAGGAAAGGATATATTGTGGAAAGCTTACCAGGTCAAGGGAGAATTTTTGTGAAAAGGGGAAAATGAGATGACAAATATAAGAAAGATTGCTGAACTTGCTGGAGTATCTGTTTCAACTGTTTCACGTGTACTAAATAATCATCCGTACGTAAATGAACAGAAACGAAAAGAAATTTTAGCGATTATAGAAGAATTAAATTACACGCAAAACGTGAATGCAATTCATTTAGTGAAAGGAAAAACGAATGTAATTGGCGTTTTATTGCCACACGTAAATGATCAATATTATAGCGCTATTATCGAGGGGATATCAAAAGAGACAACAAAGAATAATTATAATATGATGCTTTGCCAGACGAATTATAGTGAAGAAAGAGAACTAGAAATTTTGAATATGTTAAAAATGAAAAAGCTTGATGGGGTTATTATTTGTTCTCGGACAAATAGTAAGGAGAAGCTTGAAGAATATACGAAATTCGGCCCGATTGTTATGTGTGAAGAAATAGATTCAAAATGCATTTCAAGTGTACATATCGATTACTACAAAGTATTTTCACGTGGGATGAAAAGCTTAATAGATGCCGGTCATACACGTATTGGATATTGTATTGGAAGAAGTAATAGTGTTAATAGCCAAAGACGAAAGAAGGCGTATGAAGATTCGCTTCAACAGAGTATCGTAACACCGTTAGAGACCTGGAAATTTGAAGGTTGTTTTACAGTGGAAGATGGACGCAATGTAATTAGAGAATGGGCTCATATGTCAGTAAAACCGACAGCGTTCCTTGTATCTTGTAACCATATTGCAGCGGGGATGGTTACAGAAGCAAAAAAACAAGGAATTCGTATTCCAGAGGATATTACGATTATCGGGTGTGATGATCAAGAGGTGGCAGATATATTGGGTATAACGACGATTTCGCATTCTAGTAAAAACGTTGGAGTAAAAGCGTTTGAATTATTATATGAAAAGATTAATGAAGAGAAATTAGATGTGAAGCATATAGAGTTATTACCAGAGTTAATAGATAGAGAAACGACATAATTGAGAAGGTGTGAAAATCGCTTTTCAAAATTTCGTTTGGTATAATTATGGACAATCTATGAGGGCTAAAAGGGGTTTTGATATGAGATCAAAAGTAGTAAAAGTAATTCTACTCATTACAATTGCATCTTTCTGTTTATTTGCATATGGCTTTGTTTCAGGTGTAAATGATGTATTAAATCCGAAAGCTTCAAATTTAATTAAAAAGACCGATGTAGTGGCAAAAGAGAAAAAGAAAACGGGAACGTTACAAATCGTTAGTTTAGGTGATTCATTAACGCGTGGCGTTGGTGATAAAGAAGGAATTGGCTATGTTGGGCGAATGAAAGAGGATTTACAAAAAGATTATAAGCAAAAAATTGCATTAACAAATTTAGCAGTTAGTGGTGCAAAAATGCCCGATTTATTAAAACAAATTGAAAGTAATGGCGCTCAATATTCAATTAAGCAAGCAGATGTAATTGTGTTAACGATTGGTGGAAATGATTTGTTCCCAGGCTGGGAATCACTTGGGAAAATAGATTTAGAGACGTATCGTCCTGACACAGAGACGTTTCAAAATGAAGCAAAGAAAATTATAGAAGAAATTCGTAAATTAAATACAGATAGTCCGATTTTTTGGCTTGGTTTATACAATCCTTTTGAAGATGTAGAAGATTTAAAAGGGTCTTCAAACATTGTTGTGGACTGGAATGCATCTTTAGAGAAATTAGCGCTAAACGATAAAAATGTGTATATTACACCGACATTTGATTTATTCCAAAACCGCGGGAAAGATTTATTATACTCTGATCATTTTCATCCGAACGAAGTAGGTTATACGTATATGGCAGAACGTTTAGTTCAAAATGTTGTAAGTAAATTAAAACTAGAACAAGGAGGGGTAAAATGACGACGATACTTTCCGTACGAGACTTGAAGAAGGTAATTGGAAAGAAGACTCTTGTAGAGAATATTTCCTTTGATGTAAAGCAAGGAGAAGTGTTCGGGTTCCTAGGACCAAATGGTGCTGGGAAGACGACTACCATTCGAATGTTAGTCGGATTGATTAAGGCGACAGAAGGTAAGATTTCTATCGGTGGTTATTCGATTAAGGAAAACTTCAGAGAAGCGATGCGTCAAATTGGGAGTATCGTTGAAAACCCAGAGTTGTATACATATTTAACAGGATGGGAAAATTTAAAGCAATTTGCTCGTATGTTAGGTGATATATCAGATGAACGTATTATTGAAATTGCTGAAATGGTTCATTTAGATGAAAGAATTCATGACAAGGTAAAAACGTACTCACTTGGTATGAAACAACGCCTTGGAATTGCACAGGCGCTCCTTGGGAATCCGAAATTGCTCATATTAGATGAGCCAACGAATGGTTTAGATCCAGCAGGGATTAGAGAACTTAGGGAATTTATACATAAGCTTGTGAAAGAAGAAAATATGAGCGTGTTTATTTCAAGTCACTTGCTAAGTGAAGTGCAAATGATATGCGATCGCGTTGCTATTATTCATAAAGGAAAGATGATAACAGTTGCCAAGGTTGAAGAATTAATTAAAACAGCAAGTGATCGTGTAGAATGGATTGTTACACCGATTTCTAAGGCGAAAGATATGCTAGAAGCGGCCGAGGAAATAAGAGAAGTGAGTGTAAAAGGCGAGCGATTACTATGCCGCATGGATATTGCATCTATAAGTAGTTGGAATAAAAAATTTGTAGAAAATGAAATAGATGTACATAGCGTTAAGGAGCTTGTATTTACGCTAGAAGATTTATTTATTGAACTCACAAGGGGTGAGCAGCATGCGTGAATTTGCGAATCTAGTTTTAAATGAATCAGAAAAGATTTACCGCAAGAAACGTATTTTTGTTGTCATGCTTATTTTAGCAATCTTGATCCCGCTTTTTGTGTACGCGCAGTATCGTGAAATAGAAACGACACAAAAAAGACTCGGTACAACTGATTGGAAGGTTTCATTGCAACAGCAAATTGTTGATTCTCAGAACCGGTTGAACAATTCTAGGTTGCCAGAAGAATGGCGTGATTGGTTAAAGGTAAGAGTTGAGCAACAACAATATTATTTAGATCATGATATTAATCCGATGGCACCGGGTGCACCGACTTTTGTCAGAGCATTTATTGAACAAGGAATTACATTATTTATTCCGCTTCTCGTAATGATTGTCGCCATTGATATCGTTTCAGGAGAACGAAGTGATGGGACGATGAAGATGTTACTTACGCGGCCGATTCGGCGCTGGAAAATACTCCTTAGTAAATACGTGACGATGTTATTTTTCATTTCGCTCATACTGTTTCTTGTAGGTTTGTTTGCTTACATATTATCAGGGCTTGTATTTGGGTACTCGGGATGGAATTTACCTGTTTTAACAGGATTCGTCATTGATAAGGAAACGTTAAATACGAACTTTGTACATCTTATTCCGCAGTGGCAATACATCTTAATGGCGTATGGACTAGCCTGGTTTGTTGCTATCGTTGTCGGAACTATATCATTTATGGTCTCTGTTTTAATTCGTAATACACCAGCTGGTATGGGCGTTATGCTAGCTGCATTAATTGCAGGCGGTATTTTAAGCTCGTTCGCAACATCTTGGGAAGGCGCCAAATATATTTTTAGTGTGAATTTATCATTAACGGATTATTTATCAGGAAAATTACCTGCATTACAAGGTTTATCGATGGGATTTTCTTTGATGAATTTAACTGTTTGGGCAGTTGTTTCTCTTGTTATTTCGTTCGTAGTATTTACAAGACAGGATATGGTGAATTAATTAGACAGGAAGTGACAGTATGGAAAATGTTTTAAAGAATGATTGGGAGCCACTATTGGCACCAGAATTCGAGAAAGAGTATTATCTTACTCTATCCAGTTTTTTGACAGAAGAATACAGCACGCATGTTGTTTATCCGAAGGTAGAAGATATTTTTAACGCTCTTCAGTATACAAGTTATGAAAATACAAAGGTTGTCATTTTAGGGCAAGATCCATATCATGGACCGAATCAAGCGCATGGTTTAAGCTTTTCTGTGCAACCTGGTGTTAAAACACCACCGTCATTGTTAAATATGTATAAAGAACTTCGAGATGAATATGGTTATGAAATCCCGAATAACGGTTATTTAGTAAAATGGGCGGAACAAGGAGTATTATTACTAAATACCGTATTAACAGTTCGTCAAGGCGAAGCAAATTCTCATAAGGGAAAAGGATGGGAGCACTTCACAGATCGTGTAATTGAACTGTTGAACGAACGTGAAAAGCCAGTTATTTTCATATTGTGGGGGCGCCATGCGCAGGCGAAGAAGAAATTAATTACGAATCCGAATCATCATATTATCGAATCTGTACATCCAAGCCCATTATCGGCAAGACGTGGTTTCTTTGGTAGTAAGCCATATTCTAAAATAAATACTATTTTAGCTAATATGGGCGAAAGAGAAATTGATTGGGAAATTCCAAATTTATAAATAGAAAAGGTAGTTAACAGTTGTTAACTACCTTTTTATTATCATTATTGCTCGTTCTTTAATTTTGCATCTAGTACAAAAGTACCAAATGGGATAACTGATGAAACGAATGCTCCAAGTGCCCATAAAATTGATTTACGGTGTACGATTGTTACTTGAATTACTGCAAAGATGAATAGAATAAACAGAACACCATGAGCCATGCCTGTAATTTTAACAGCTGTTGCAAATCCTGCGAAATATTTCAATGGCATTGCTACAAATAATAGTAATAGGAAAGAAATACCCTCAACTAGTCCAATTGCTCTTAATCGTCCGATTGGTGTAGATAACATAAAGTAGCCTCCTTTAACGTATGCTTGTATATAGTAAATTTGTATTCTTTTTCAAAATAAAATAGTCTATTTTGTTTCATTATATACAAAAAGAAAGTTTACACTACGAGAATAGTGCAAAGTTCAAAATATAGTCACAAAAGCATGAGAATTTAAATAAAAACCTATTTGAAGTATTTGACTTCAAATAGGTTTTGTGAATGAAAATATTAAACAAGTACATCCGTTTTTAAAACGAATTTCTCTACAACTTTTGCAACACCATCGTTCATATTTGTATCTGTTACGTAGTTCGCAATTTCTTTAATATCATCAGGCGCATTGCCCATTGCAACGCCAAGACCAGCAAATTCAATCATTGCTTGGTCGTTATAGCTATCGCCCATTGCGATAACTTCTTCACGCTTAATGCCAAGCTTTTGAATCAGTTTGTTTAAGCTCGTTCCTTTTGTAACACCGGCTTCAGTAAATTCTAAGAAGAATGGTTTCGAACGCATCACGCTTAATTGGCCTTCTAGTTGTTGTTGAAGTTTCTTTTCAACTTCAACAAGGCGTTCAGCTTCTTTATTCATTAATACTTTTACTACAGGCTCTTTAACTGCGGCTTTAAAGTCATCTACTACAACAATTGGCATACCAGTAATATCGCCCTCAATTTCAGTATAAGGATTATTTTCTTCCGTTACGATATCATCGCCCATATAAGTATGAATCCATACATCTTCAGTTTTACTAATTTCAAATAGGTTGTGAACGATTTCAGGAGATAGTGTACTACTAAAGATTTCTTCGTTTGTTTTACAGTTAATAATTTTTGCGCCATTAAAAGATAGAATGAAACTGCCGTATTCTTCTAAGCGAAGTTCTTTGGCTACATTGCGCATACCAAACGTTGGACGTCCAGAAGCAAGTACAACCTTTACCCCTTGCTCTTGTGCAGTCATTAACGCTTCTTTCGTACGAGGTGAAATAGTATGGTCATCACGTAATAAAGTATCATCTAAATCTAAAACAATCATTTTATAAGTCATATAGAAAATTCCTTTCTTTAATTGAAATCAAAATACATGTTCATGAAGATGTTGAGGAATAATAGTAAGACATCAAACCTCTTTGAAAAGAAGTAGATAAATTATTATGAGTTGTTGCTCATAATATTGGTTAATAATCATTGGGGAAGAATAAAACCCCAATGATTAAAGTTTGATTTTATCGTAACAACTCTAAAGGTAGAGTGCAATAATGGAAGTTTTCCAATTTACGATATTTGTTTTGCAGCGGAACGAGAAAATAGTATTTCTAGCAAGATTGCCATTACAGATCCAAGAACGAGACCATTACTTAAAAACGATGCTAGAAATGGTGGAAGTGTGGAATATGCTCCTGCTGGAACAAACATAACTCCGACTCCTGTAAAGATTGAAAGACCGGCTACTTTAAATAATCGTTCTTTATCCTGGACAGTTTCGTATTCTCGAAAGGCGAGACCAATCATGCTTGCGAATACAGGATAAATAGCGGCATAACCAACTGCAACAGGGATTGCTGCAAAGAATGAAGTAATCTTTGGAAATATACTAACAACAATAATAAAGCTTGACCCTAATATAAACGGGAGACGTTTATAAATATTAGTCGTTGCAATAAAACCTGCTGATCCAGAAATAGCGACAGGCCCAATAGCTGAAAATAGGCCGCCTAGCAATTGGTTGATTCCTGTTATAATGCCAGCTTGTTTAAAACGATCTGATGCAGCGTTTTCTTCATATTTAGAGACAACCTTTTGTACAACGCGAATACTTGCTAACATATTTGTTAGAAGTAAGAGTGTAACGAAAATGACCGTAATTACCATGTTCCATTCAACACGAGGCATTCCGAAAACAAATAAGGATGGAAAACGGATTATGTCTGTCACTGGTGTTATTGGATTAGATAATCCGAAACATGCGAATAATATCCAACCGCATACGATACTGAAAAGAACGGAATATTGTCCAATAATAGGTAGCTTCATGATGAAAAAGGATAGTAAAATAACAATGAGTGAAAGAATAAATACGTTAGGTTGTACTTCTGTATGTTTTCCATCAAGGCCAAACATTCCCTTTAAGAAGGAGCCACTAAGCTGCGCGACAAGAAGAAATAAATACGTTCCAATGACTGTCGGTGTAAAATAGCGAACGAGTTTATCAATAAGTCCAAAAACGCTAAGAATAATACAAATAATACCGCTTAATAAGAAAGCATATTGAAGAACTTTAAGTGTCTCATTGCTTGATCCAAATAATACGACGCCTAAACTTGCGTAAAGGGAGAAAATTCCCCACCAAAGGCCAGCAGGACCTTCTTGAATAGGAAGTTTATGCCCAAATATAGCTTGCAAGAGACCAGCAAAGCCTAGAACAAATAATGTTCTTTGTACGAATGCAATGGCTTCAGCGCCATCAAGACCATAACTAGTTGCGACACTAATTGGTACAATAAGGCTTCCAGCTAAAATAAATAGTGCCCATTGTAAGGCGGAAAGAAATGTCTTCATTATATCAACCTCTTTCATAGATTCCGTATCTAGTATATACGTATTTTATTTCCACTGGCAAAGATTGTAGATAGAGAAAAGAGTTGAAACACGGTATGAATGCACGTAAGCAATTATGGATAGCAGTTATATGTATGACTTTTGTTGTAATTCTAGGAACGATAGGATTTATGACGATTGAAGAGATTAGTTTGTTTCAAGCATTTTGGATGACAATGATTACTGTATTGACTGTTGGATACGGAGATGCTGTTCCTGTAACGCAAGCGGGGAAAGTATTTGCGCTTCTTATTATTCCTGTTGGCGTAGGTATTGTTACGTATGCAATTGGGGTAGTGGCCGCTATGATTATTGAAGGGAATTTATTTCATGCAGTACGGAGGAAGAAGATGGATAAACAAATAGCGCAGTTGAAAAATCATATTATAGTATGTGGTTGCGGTAGAGTGGGGCTTCAAGTTGTACATGAATTGCAAGAAAAGAATATTCCATTTGTCGTTGTTGATAAAGATGAAAGTATATTGGAGCAGGAAAAGCTTTTATTTGTACATGGAGATGCAACGGAAGATCAAGTATTACATAATGCCGGAATTTTAAAAGCAGCTGGTTTAGTTGCTATTGTTGCAAATGATGCCGAAAATGTATTTATTACATTAACAGCAAGAGGGTTAAACGATACGATTAAAATTGTGGCGAGATCTGAAAAGCCAGAAACTGAAGAGAAATTAAGGCGTGCCGGTGCAAATAAGGTTATTAATCCATCTAGTATGGCGGGTATTCATATCGCAAAAGGTATTGCAAATCCATTAACCGTTCATTATATTGATACAGTGTTGTATGGAATAGAACAGTCATTTGTCATTGAAGAAATTCTAGTTGGAAAAGATTCAATATTAGTTGGTAAATCGTTACTAGAGAGTAATGTAAGGAATCAGTTTGATGTAACAATATTAGCGATTTCAAGAAATGGGGATATTATACATAATCCAGCAGGGCAGGAAAAATTGAAAGAACGTGATATGATAATAGTATTTGGTTCAGTAGAGAAATTGGGGCAATTCGAGAAAGAATTACAAAGTACGAGGTGAGAAAGAATGCAAATATCTAGCGACAAGATTTTAAATAAAATGGCGAATGAAATTGCGAAGGCAAAAAGTAGTGAAGGACAAAAGTCAAAAGAACATTTATTAGTTGTGCGTGCTTTATGTGACTTATTATTAGATGAACAAGTTGAAACATCTATATATAGAGAACCGCAAATTCCATCGCAAGTAATTGGATCACAACCAGTAACAACTATGCAACCAATTGCACCTGTTTCTGGGGAGTCAGTATATATAAAAGAAAGTGATGCAAACGGTAATTCTTTATTTGATTTTTAGAAGATAAATCGTTTGGCTTATATGCAAAAATTGCTTATGATAAAGGTAAAAAAGGGGAATTAAGATGAAAATTTTCTTTTTACTAGGTTGTATTGCAGCGGGGCTATCTGTTGCATTAGGGGCCTTTGGAGCACACGGTTTAGAAAATAAAATTTCTGCAAAAATGTTAGAAGTGTGGAAAACAGGCGTTACATATCAAATGTTTCATGCAGGTGGACTATTCGTAGTTGCTTTATTGATGGATAAGGTTCAATCATCACTTTTAACTACTGCTGGTTGGCTAATGGTAGCTGGAATTATTATGTTCTCAGGTAGTTTGTATGCATTAAGTACGACAGGTATTAAGTTCTTTGGTCCAATTACACCTCTTGGTGGTGTAGCGTTTATTGTGGCGTGGATCCTAGTAGGGACTGCAGTTGTAAAAGGATTATAAAAAAACAAAAGCTGGCATTTGCCAGCTTTTTTTATGGTCTTGGAGTATAAGTTGCTTGTTGACTAGGTAAATACGTAATTTCTTCTGGAAATTCTACGTAATCTAAGTAGATCATTAGTAGTAAATAGCGTTTTCCTGATTGCGGTTCACTAATAACGATATGGTCACGGCCAGCTGCTTCAATAATACCTGTATAAGATTGTGTGCCAAGGGAACTGCCACGTTCATAGGTCATTACAACCGTAGCTTGCTTACCTTTGTTTAAACGAAGGATATTTTCAATATAGGATTGCTCTAGAGGTAACATGCCTTGAGAAATTGCATATTGAGCTTGCGCAGCTTGAGCTGTTTGTTGTTGCATCGCTTGCTGCTGTTGTTGAGTCATTTGTTGCGGTTGTACATAAGTTCCAGATGGTTGATAAAAACCTGTTCCATAGTATGGATTTTGTTGCTGTGCCATTCAAAAATCCCTCCTCATTTTTATTCCTTAATATACGCTAGGGCAGTCTCCAGCAGATGGCTGGAAGAAGCAGTGCTTTTTAAAGCGACCAGAGTTTTGTTGGTTATACCAAGTTGGTGGACAAGGACCTTCAGGTCTAAAGAACCATAAGGCAAAGTTGGCAGGCCAAAAACGTTGCCCTTGAATGGTCCGTCTCGCTAGGGCAATATCTTGTTCGCGTGCCCGTTGATAAAAATATCCTTTTTGCGTTGCTTCAAAACCGCCGGGGTTTTGATAAACCATTTGACGTAAATTACGAATGCTTTTAAAGTCTAAACAATTTCCGCGGACACGATTTACTCCAACGTTTCCGACCATTAACATTCCTTGTTGCCCTTCTCCTTCGGCTTCAGCACGCATCAGTCTAGCCAACAACTTTACATCTTCTTCGTTATAAGCAATAACGCCCATTATGTGTCACCTCTCTTTTTGTAATACCTTTTGGAAAGAGGTTTATCCCGCATTAACGGGCAGTAAGACTCCTGCCCTAAAATTTGGTTGAAGTAAAGAAATTAGATGGGAGATCAAACTGCCCGTAAACGCCCGATTGGTTCAACTAATAATCAGCGGGGGATTCCCCCACTGATTAAAGTTTCACTTTATCTCTAGATGAAGTGTGTAACAATTACTAGTTCATACGTATGAGAAAAAGGACTCAGATATGACAACCAAACGAAGTTTTACATTGAGAGTGGAAAATAAAAAAAGCTAGCGTGAGCCAGCTTTTTTATTAAAAAACTTTAGACCATAAGTTTGAGAAGAAATCACCAATAGAGCGCATTGTTAACACAAACCAATTTGCTTTTTCAACTTCCTCTGTCGTTTTTGCAGTAACTTTCATACTTTTACTACCGTCTAAGAAACCATATTTATCAGTTGATTCTAAAGTAATTGAGCCTACTTTGGTATCTTTCTTAATAGGGGCAACTAAATGTCCATCTTCAGAAAGAGATTTATCTAATTCAGTTCCAATTTTATAAGGCTCTTTGCTACCTTTTTTCGCAATTACTGTTATTTCTTTTTCGGGTGCAACAGTTACTTGGTCTTCTTTCCCTTTTACTACAGAGATTGTATTGTTTTTATTAACTTTTAGTTTTTGTTTTTCAAAGTTATTAAATCCATATTCTATTAATTCACGAGATTCCGTGAAACGTTCATCCATTGATTTTGTTTTGATAATAACCGAGATAAGACGTACATCACCACGTTTAGCAGTAATGGTAAATCCGTATCCAGCTGTATCAGAACTTCCGGTTTTTAAACCATCAGTACCTTCATAAGCGAAAGCAGCTCCTGGTAACATCCAATTCCAGTTTTCCATACGAATTGGTTTTGGGTGATTGTCTGGGAAGTTTCTAAATCTTTGTTTTGTATCCTCTAGCATTTCTGGATACTTTGTAATCATTGCTTTTGAAAGCATACCCATATCACGAGCTGACATAGAGTTTTCTGCATTTGGATCAGTACCCTCAGGATGTTTTCCTTTTAAGTCAGCGTTATTTAAGCCAGTAGCGTTTACAAATTTATATTTCTTTAATCCTAGCTTTTTAGCATGTTCATTTGCAAGATTTAAGAAGTTTTTCTCACTTCCTGCAAGAAGTTCTGCTAAAGCAATACTAGATCCATTTGCAGAGAATATAACAATAGAATGATATAATTCTTTTACAGTATATTGACGTCCTTTTTCGAACGGTACATTAGAGAATTCATTATTACGAGAGACTTCATAAGCGTAATCAGAAATATTTACTTTCGTATCCCATGTGATTTTTCCTTCTTTAATTGCTTCTAAAACAGCGTAAACAACAATTAATTTTGACATACTAGCAATAGCTAGCAATTCATCTGGATTTTGCTCGTGAAGTATTTTTCCTGTATCTGCATCAAATAAAAGTGCAGCCGCCGCCTCAATATGTATTTTTTCTTCCGCATGGGATGTTGTTACTCCTAAGGAAGAAATTGACAATATAAGCAATAGTAAAATAGACAAGATTTTTTTCATATAGATTATCACCTTCGCATCGTTATTTAGCATATAGCTCGTATCATTTTAGCATATCTTTACATATAAAAAGGTTACAATTTTACAAGAAATTTGAAAAAATGTTGGTTTTTCTTCAAAAGTACAGAAAAAAGGAGATTTTTGAGGATAAATATAGAGAAGAATAAAAAAAGGAACGAATTTCGTTCCTTTTCACCATTTATATGTGTAAAAATTTCTCTACTTTTTCGTCTGGTAAAATGTTTCCAACGAAGAATGTTCCAAATTCACCATAACGAGCACTTACTTCATCGAAGCGCATTTCGTATATAAGTTTCTTAAATTGAAGAACATCGTCAGCGAATAATGTTACGCCCCATTCGAAATCGTCGAATCCAACAGATCCTGAAATCACTTGGCGTACTTTACCTGCGTATTGACGACCAATTTTACTATGGCTGTACATCATTTTTTTACGTTCTTCCATAGGAAGCATGTACCAGTTGTCATCACCTTGGCGACGCTTATCCATTGGATAGAAGCAAATATGATTTGCTTTCGGTAATTCAGGATATAAACGAGCTAAAATTTGCGGGTTTTGGTATGGATCCTCATCAGCTGGAAGGTAGTTGCTTAATTCAACAACAGATACGTAAGAATATGCAGGAACCATATATTCAGCTAAAGTTGTTTTATTCAATTCTGTCTCAATTTCATTTAACTCTTCCATTGTTGGACGTAAAATCATAAGCATAATATCAGCTTTTTGGCCAACAACTGTATACATTGCGTGACTACCTTTTTTCGCAGTAGCTACTTCGTTCCATTTTTCAACGACATTTAAAAATTCAGACACTGCTTGTCCGCGTTCGTCGCTAGATAATGTTTTCCATGCAGCCCAATCAATAGAACGTAAATCATGTAAACAATACCAGCCATCTAACGTTGTTGTTGCTTCACTCATTCTATTCACCTCAGTTAATGATAGTTTTACACGTTAACTATAGCATATATAGTTTTAAAATCATCTATATAAAACCTTGGCGCATAAAATTGTCACATTTAAGTGTTTAAGCAAGGTGAATTTAACGGCTGAATTTTATGAAAATATAATCATTTTTATTTTATCTATTTTTTGGGAGCTATAAGTTTAAAATATAGAAGAAAAGCAGTATTCTTAAAGATAGAGTTTTTTTAACATATGTAGGAGGGTTTATTCGTGAGCAACTTATTTACAACAGTAAAAGAAAAAGTTCAAGGAAAAGGCATTTCTATCGTACTTCCTGAAGGAACTGATGAAAGAATTTTAGGCGCTGCAGAGCGTTTAGCAAAAGAAGAGTTAGTAAAACCAATCTTAGTTGGTAATAAGGAAGAAATTAGCGCAAAAGCTGCTAGCATGAATTTAACATTAGTAGGCGTTGATATTTACGACCCAGCTACATACGAAGAAATGGATGCAATGGTAGCATCTTTCGTTGAACGCCGTAAAGGTAAAGCAACTGAAGAAGACGCTCGCAAAATCCTTAAAGACGAAAACTACTTCGGTACAATGCTTGTATACATGGGCAAAGCACACGGTTTAGTAAGTGGTGCAGCTCACTCTACAGCTGATACAGTTCGTCCAGCACTTCAAATTATTAAAACAAAACCAGGCGTTACAAAAACTTCTGGCGTATTCATCATGGTACGTGAAGAAGAGAAATATGTATTCGCTGATTGCGCAATTAACATTGCACCAAACAGCCAAGATTTAGCTGAAATCGGTATCGAAAGTGCGAAAACTGCTGAGTTATTCGGCATTGATCCACGCGTTGCTATGTTAAGCTTCTCTACAAAAGGTTCTGCGAAATCTCCAGAAACAGAAAAAGTTGTAGAAGCAACTCGCATTGCAAAAGAAATGGCTCCTGAGTTAACTTTAGATGGAGAATTCCAATTCGATGCTGCATTCGTACCATCTGTAGCTGAGAAAAAAGCTCCAGGTTCTACAATTAAAGGTGATGCTAACGTATTCGTATTCCCAAGCTTAGAAGCTGGTAATATTGGCTACAAAATCGCTCAACGTTTAGGTAACTTCGAAGCAGTAGGACCAATCTTACAAGGCTTAAACATGCCTGTAAATGATCTGTCTCGTGGATGTAACGAAGAAGAAGTGTACAAGTTAGCTTTAATTACAGCAGCTCAAGCACTTTAATTCTATAATGAATTGAAATAAAGACCGTCGCTATAATAGCGACGGTCTTTATTTTTCTAAGCCAAGTGCTTTATTATTACGATCAATAATACGTTGTAAATTCGTCTCATATAAAGGAATCTCATCTATTGTTAATTGAGATGGTGTTAACTTTGGAGCGAATTGCTGCAATGTTTTTAAAAGACGCATCATTAAATCTTGTACTGTAATGGTTTCGCCAAGTAATTCTGAGAGTGAGGCCATCGTACTTGGTACAATTTCAGGGTACGTAAAGCGTGTTTCTTCCCCTTGAATTGCTAGGTTGTAGAAATCACGAACGAGTGCGGCACGCTCAGAGCCACTTCCGGTAGCACAGAGATAAATTTGGACAGTGACACCGCCGCGAATACGACGTTGTGAAATACCAGCGAATTTTTGATCGCGAATACTTAAGTCATAACTACCAGGACAGTAAGAGCCAACAATTTCTTTTGCCTCGATAGTAACGTTGTAATCCTTTAACATCTCCTTAATTAAATGCCACATCGTATCGTATCCAAGATCAATATCGATACCTTTTTCTGTTTCTTGGAATAAAAGTGATACGTTTAAAACACCTTCATCAAGCACGACTGCAAGCCCGCCAGAATTACGAACAATAACATTGAAGTTGTGTTGTTTTAAAAAAGAAATACCTTCTTCTAAATGCGGAAGGCGTGAATCTTGAATGCCAAGGACAATTGTATTGTGATGAACCCAAGAACGCATTGTTGCGGCTGACTTGCCATTTCCAATGCTTGTGCATAATGTGTCATCCATTGCGAATGACTGAAGTGCATGGAATGTTGGTCCCAAACTAGACTGATCTACAATGCGCCACTCTGGCTGAGATAAAATGGAACGGGAATTGCTCATATAACTAACCCCTTATCTTTAAAATGACAATCTCTATTATAGCAAAAAATGAAGAATGGAGTTTTCTCACATATAAAGGGGGAGCTTAAAGGTGAAATAATAAAAAGGATGCATTACATGCATCCTTTTTATTCTGCAATTTTTTCTAAATTACCGTTTCGGTCCATTCGGAAAGATGTTTGAGAACGTTCTTCGTCATCCATGACTGCCAATTTACGAGCACGGTTCATAATGTTCATAAGTGTTTCGTAATCTTCTTGTACAGTATGAGATTGCTTTTCTAATTTTTCTAGTTTCTTTTCTAGTTCCTCATTCCGAAGGATTTGTGCTTTAATTTCTTGTTTCAATCTCGTATTCTCGTTTTCAAGAGCTGTCACTTTTATATTT
The DNA here is from genome assembly GCF_051916325.1 of Bacillus cereus group sp. MYBK227-1. Classification (NCBI taxonomy): domain Bacteria; kingdom Bacillati; phylum Bacillota; class Bacilli; order Caryophanales; family Bacillaceae; genus Bacillus; species Bacillus cereus group sp. MYBK227-1. Next base: position 118,645 of record NZ_JBQAGK010000005.1, read on the forward strand.
GAAGATCCGACTGTTTGTAAAAAATAAATAACATCTTGCATTGTCATAGAGCTTCTTGCAGCAGGAGCAGTAGATTCTTGATATGGAATAGCTTCTTTATATTGTACGATTGATTCTTCTTGTACTAATTCTTCATAATCAGTTATCGAATCTGAAGCTGGTGGTGTATAAAGTAAACGTTTTTTCGCTTGTTCACCGCTTGCAGCACGCATTTTATCTTTACGATGTTTTTTTGCTAGTTGAAGAGCTTGTTCATAGCTATAGCGAACAACAGCATTCCAGCGGAAACCACAAGCAGCAGATGTACGATTTAACTGATCCCCTACTTCCTCAAATGCATTTAATTGCGTACTTCCTTCTCTAACATGACGAAGTACCGTTTCAGCAAGTAATAAATCATCCTCATCTGTCCAAGCATCTTGTCTTACTTTCATAGATTCAACTCCCTTTCTTTTTATGAACTTCCTATTTTTATAATGGGCAAAAAAATAAACTTTTATACAAAGCTTTTAAAAATATGGTAGATTTCGATGAAAGGTAAAAATTTTCCCATGAATGGTGAGCGCTTCTGTAGGAGAGCATATAAATATGTATCATTATGTAGAGAATAGGCTTTGTAGGGAAACTTGCAACGAGCTTCAAAGAGCGGTAAAATACCATTTAGTGTTTATTTTTAAATGTACTTGAGAAAAGTTTAAAATAGAGGAAGTGTTATGTAATGGGAAACGAGTTTCGCGTGTGCGATGACTGTCAGGCAACGAACATTAAAACGTTAGTTCCGAAGTTAAAAAAAGTAGATTCATGTGCAACGATTGAAGTTGGATGTCAGTCTTACTGTGGTCCTGGTCGTAAAAAATCATTCGCATTTGTAAATAACCGTCCAGTTGCGGCTCCAACAGAAGATGAGTTAATCGTGAAAATTGAAGCAAAGTTAAATAAGTAAGAAAAAGAAGAGTGAAAAGATTACTCTTCTTTTTTTATGCCCATAAGAGGAATGATTTATTCTGCGAAAGTACTCTTGTGTGGACGAACATTTTCTAAAGGATGAACATAACTTTTGTATTAAAATACCAATTTGTATAAATTTATATTTCAAAATAATGGTTGACAGTCTTTTAAAGCGATAGGTAGAATAGAAGTGTCTGATTCTGAGAATCATTATCAGGGAAATAACAATTCACCTAATTTTTTTATTACTATTTGAGAATAAATTTCATTTCAATAAATATATGTTGTTGGTTAGGATGGTTGAGGGATGGAAGCGAGCGCAAGCAGTATAGAACAGCAAGAAGAGAATGTTAAAGAGATTAAGAGCAGACCGCTCATCGCTTCTATTATTTTAGTAGCGGGTACAATTTTGTTAGCTTTAAGCATGGCAGTTTCTATTTCTTTTGGGGCTGCAGATATTAGTTTAAAGACTGTATGGCAAGCTGTATTTCAGTTTGATGGATCTATTACACATCATAACGTAATTCAAGAGCTTCGCATGCCTAGAGCAATAGGGGGCGTAGTTGCAGGTGCCTTTTTAGCGGTATCAGGAGCAATTATGCAAGGTATGACGCGAAATCCACTTGCTTCACCATCGTTAATGGGGATTACAGATGGAGCTGTATTTGGAATTGCAATTATGTATGCATTTTTCCCTAATTCACCTTATTTAATGTTTGTTATCGCATCTTTTATTGGAGCTGCGTTTGGTGCAAGCATTGTATATGGAATTGGATCTTCTTCACCAGGTGGATTAACACCTGTGAAATTAGCTTTAGCAGGTGCAGCTATTAGTGCTTTATTAGGGGCAATTTCATCTGGAATCGCATTGTATTTCAATCTTGCCCAAGAGGTGAGTATGTGGAATGCAGGCGGAGTCGCTGGAGTGAAATGGCAAAGTATTAATATGTTAGTGCCAATTGGCCTTATTTGTCTTTTTATCGCAATTATGATGTCGAGATATATTACAATTTTGAGCTTCGGTGAAGAAATTGCGATTGGACTTGGTCAAAATACGACATTGATTAAATTTATCGGAACAGTACTTGTTCTTGTTTTAACGGGTTCCGCAGTTTCCATGGCAGGATCAGTTGGATTTGTTGGTCTTGTAATTCCGCATATGACTCGTTTCCTCGTAGGCTCGGACTATAGATGGGTTATTCCATGTTCTGCGGTCTTAGGTGGGCTGTTAATTGAATGTGCAGATATGTTATCTCGCGTTATTAACCCGCCATTTGAAACGCCAATTGGAGCAATTACAGCGCTAATTGGGGTTCCATTCTTCCTCTACTTAGCACGTAATGAAGGGAGAGGAAAGATGTGAGGACGAGTGTCTTAACAAAAAAGAACATTTCTATATTAACGATTTTAGTAGGACTAATCGTTTCTATATTTCTTATTAGTTTAAATACAGGAACTTTTAAAATCCCGCCAATGGACGTATTAAAGTCATTGGTTGGACTAGGGGCTGAAGATCAGTCTGTTATTTTATTTGAATTCCGTATGCCGCGTATGGTAATTGCTATACTAGTCGGATCTGCTTTAGCTATGTCAGGCGCGATTTTGCAAGGTTTATCACGAAATCCTCTTGCTGATCCAGGTATTATAGGTATTAATGCTGGAGCGGGATTAACAGTTGTTATATTCGTCTACTTCTTCTTCGGGAAAGTAGGGACTGGTACATTTTTATCTGTATTCATTCTCCCATTCTTCGCACTAGTTGGAGCGATATTAGCAGCGGTAATTATTTATTTACTAGCATGGAAAGACGGCGTTTCATCGACTCGATTAATACTAGTCGGTATTGCCGTTGCAGCTGGATTTGGAGCTGTTAGTTTAATTTTCTCTATGAAGATGACATCTAACGATTTTCGTTTTGCTACGATTTGGCTGGCGGGAAGTCTATGGGGTACAGATTGGAAATTCGTATTAAGTGTACTTCCATGGATGGTTATTTTCTTACCGCTTGCTATAAGTAAAGCACACATATTAAATGTAATGAACCTAGGCGATTCTACAGCAGTTGGCCTTGGTGTAAACGTAGAAAAAGAAAGACGTAAATTATTATTTATTGCAGTTTGTTTAGCAGGGGCATCTGTTGCTGTTGCCGGCGGAATTGGCTTTATCGGTTTAATGGCCCCGCATTTAGCAAGGCGCCTTGTTGGTGGTAAACATCAAATTATGTTGCCCACAGCTGCGCTAATAGGAACGTTTTTACTTTTATTCGCAGACGTAATTTCAAGAAGTGTACTAACAACTTCAGAAATACCAGTCGGTCTTGTTATTTCTGTAATTGGTGCACCGTATTTTATTTATTTACTTATGAGGACAAAATAAAGGGAGGCTTTTCGTATGGCAACTTTAGCGGTGGATGCGGTATCGGTTGGCTATAATGAAGGTTTAATTATTGATGGATTAACAGTTGAAATTCCGGAAGGGAAAATTACAACAATTATTGGACCAAATGGTTGTGGGAAGTCCACATTATTAAAAACGGCGTCTCGTATTTTGAAGGCAAAGCAAGGTACTGTTTATCTTGACGGAAAAGCAATTGAGAAACAGCCAACGAAAGAAATTGCAAAGAAAATGGCGATTTTACCACAAACTGCAGAAGTGCCAACGGGTCTTACTGTATTTGAGCTTGTGTCATATGGAAGATTCCCTCATCAAAAAGGGTTTGGCACGTTGAAAGAAGAGGATTATCGCTATATTAACTGGGCACTTGAAGTGACAGGAATGAAAGAATTTGCGAATCGTCCAGCAGAAGCGCTATCAGGCGGTCAACGTCAACGTGTTTGGATTGCAATGGCTCTTGCACAAGGAACAGAATTACTTGTATTGGATGAACCAACGACGTACTTAGATATGGCTCATCAATTAGAAGTATTAAACTTATTGAAAAAGTTAAATGAAGAAGAAGGTAGAACGATTGTTATGGTTATCCATGACTTAAATCACGCTTCCCGTTTCTCAGATCATATGATTGCATTAAAAGCAGGTAAGTTAATGAAACAAGGAACGCCAGATGAAGTTATGACAAGTGAAACACTTCGTAACGTATTTGAGATTGAAGCTCAAATCGTTCCATGTCCAGTAAACTGTAAGCCAATTTGTTTAACATATGATTTAGCGATGATTAGTAATCAATTGCGTAAAAAAGCATAAGTAGAACCCCCTCGTGAAGAGGGGGACTTCTAATGGACGTTGAGCTTCTTATATAAGAATGGGAAGTTGAACGCCCGTTAGAATGGGTTATTAACAACAATTAATAAATATATATTAATTAATTGTTATCTTTGTTTCTTATAGTTCGTTGTAACTTATAAGATAAATACAGCTAGAAGGAGTGGGAACATGAAGAATTTTAAAATGGCACTATTAGCAATGGTACTAGTTGTGACTTCTGTACTATTTGCAGCTTGTTCTAACAAAGAAGAAGAAAAGAAAGCAGATGCAAAGACTGAAGAGCGCACTGTAAAACATGCAAAAGGGGAAATTAAAATTCCTGCAAACCCAAAGAAAATTGCTGACCTTAGTGGTTCAACAGAAGAATTATTAATTTTCGGTATGAAACCGGTTATTACTGCTAATACATCTCAAGAAAAAATTGATGCACATATTGAAAAGAAACTAAAAGACGTTAAACCAGTTGGTTCTGCTTGGGGCGATAAAATTAACATCGAAGCAGTAGCTGCTGCAAAACCAGATTTAATTCTTGTAAATAATCGTCAAGAAAAGATTTATGATCAATTATCTAAAATTGCACCAACAGTTATGTTAAACACTCCATTAGATCAATGGCGTCCAAAATTTGAAGAAGTAGGTCAAATCTTTGGTAAAGAAAAAGAAACAAAAGAATGGTTCAAAAAGTATGATGAAAAAGCAAGCAAATTACATGACAAAATCGTCGCTAAAACTGGTGAAGCAACATTTATGAAAATGGCTGCATATCCAAATGCTTTCCGTGTATACGGTGACTACGGTTACGGTAGCGTAATCTTTAATGATTTAAAACTACCAGCAGTTAAAGGTACACCAACTGATAAACCGTTAGTACAAGTACAAAAAGAAGCTTTAATTGATTACAACCCAGATTACTTATTCGTGTTTACAACTGGTGACGGTTCTCAGCGCTTGAAAGAATTCCAAGAAGAATCAATTTGGAAAAACATGAACGCTGTTAAAAACAACCACGTATTTACAATTAAAAATGAAGACTTAAACAAAGGTTACTTCCCACTTGGGAAAGATATGATCTTAGACGAAGTTGCTGAATTCGTTTTAGGTAAATAATGTATAAAGGAAATCACTTTTACTTCGGTAAAGGTGATTTTTTCTTTTTATAAAGGGAATTAATACAGTCTTTCATTTCTTTCTGTTTCTCATTTCGTTTATAATATAAAGTAAGAATGTAGTAAAGAAAGGGGGATGTCGGAAAGTGGTATATTTAAACGACAAACTCAGCGAAACAAAAGTGTTTAAAGACCCAGTACATAAATATGTGCACGTGCGTGATCGTGTTATTTGGGATTTAATCGGAACGAAAGAATTTCAACGCTTGCGCCGTATTAAGCAGCTTGGAACGACATTTTTTACATTTCACGGTGCAGAGCATAGTCGCTTTACTCATTCGTTAGGTGTATACGAAATTATTCGTCGTATGATTGATGATGTGTTTGATGGCAGACCAAATTGGAATGCTGAAGATAGATTGTTATGTTTATGTGCGGCATTACTTCATGATGTCGGCCACGGCCCATTTTCTCACTCGTTTGAAAAAGTATTTTCATTAGATCATGAGAAATTTACGCAAAAGATTATCGTTGGCGATACGGAGATTAATGATGTATTAAGTCGTGTTGATAAGGAGTTTCCACAAAAGGTAGCAGACGTAATTGCAAAAACGTCTACTAATAAATTAGCGATTAGTATGATTTCGAGTCAAATTGATGCGGATCGTATGGATTATTTATTAAGAGATGCTTATTTTACAGGCGTAAAGTACGGAAACTTCGATATGGAACGTATACTGCGTGTAATGCGTCCGTATGGGGATCAAGTAGTCATTAAAAATAGTGGTATGCATGCTGTTGAGCATTACATTATGAGTCGTTATCAAATGTATTGGCAAGTATATTTCCACCCGGTAACGCGAAGTGCAGAAGTTATTTTAACGAAGATTTTACACCGTGCGAAATCACTGCACGAGAAGTATTATACATTTAAAAATCATCCTGTTCATTTCTATTCTTTATTTGAAGAAGAAGTAACAGTAGAGGATTATTTAAAGTTAGACGAGAACGTTATGTATTACTACTTCCAAGTATGGCAGGAAGAAGAAGATCCAATTTTAAGCGATTTATGCCGCCGTTTTATGAATCGAAATCTATTTAAATATGTAGAGTTTACAAATAAACACGGTTTAGATAATTGGATGGAATTAAGTAGTTTATTTAAAAAGATTGGACTTGATCCGGAGTATTATTTAGTAGTTGATTCAACATCAGACTTACCGTATGACTTTTATCGTGCAGGAGAAGAAGAAGAGCGTCTACCAATCCTACTTCTTATGCCAAACGGAGAGCTTAGAGAGCTTTCACGTGAGTCGGATATTGTTGAGGCGATTACAGGTAAGAAAAGAACGGATCAAAAGCTATTCTATCCACATGATTTAATCTATGAAGATGGAAGAAAAGGAAAATATAAAGAGAGAATTATTGAGTTGTTAGAAGGAAAGAAATAAGAAGCAGCTAATGGCTGCTTCTTATGAAAAAACTTGAAATTATTTGTCGCTTAAGCGTTTTCCGCCAACTGCATAATGGTTTTTAGACATTTCTTCGATGAAAACAACGATGTTTTCTTCAGGAGCACCAGTTGTTTCGCTTACTGCTGCTGTTACTTTCTCAGCAAGAGCTTTCTTTTGTTCTTCTGTGCGTCCTTCTAGCATTTTCACTGTTACGTATGGCATGTACAATCGCTCCTTTTATGTAAGTTACACTCTTATTATAGCGGATTATGGGGAAGAACAATCGAAAAAACAAATAATTTCTTTTTTTGACATATGGAAGAGGAGATGAAGTATGGATCAGTTATTTAGATATCCATTGCACGAAATTCCGTTAGTAGCAATGGCAATTATTATTGCACTATCCGTTCATGAATTTGCACATGCATATGTTGCATATAAATTTGGGGACGATACAGCAAAGAGACAAGGGCGTTTAACGTTATCACCGATGGCCCATTTAGACCCTATCGGTTTGATTGCAGTATTAATTCTTGGATTCGGTTGGGCAAGACCAGTTCCTGTTAATCCATATAACTTTAAAAGACCGCGTCTGGCAGGTATATTAGTGTCAATTGCAGGGCCGATTAGTAACTTAATTTTAAGTGCAATTGGTTTAATTATTTGGTATAGCTTATTAAAATTTGGTGTATTATACTCAATTCCATCTGCAGTGGCAGATACGTTAGCTCAATTTTTCCAGATTTTTATTATGCTGAATATCGTTTTACTTGTATTTAACTTATTACCGATCCCGCCACTTGATGGATATCGAGTTGTGGAAGATTTAGCGCCAGCAAATATTCGCGCAAAAATGACACAGTATGAAAAATACGGGGCAATTGCGTTATTAATTCTCGTTATTACACCGCTTAGTAATTACACAATTCAACCTATTTTCCAGGTAGTTATTCCGCATGTATTTGTATTTTTAGACAGCATCATTGCGCCTATTTTTGGCCTTTTATAATTTTTAAGTGAGGAGGATTTTACATATGACAGAGAAAAAGAAAAAAATCGGTTTTAATATCGTGAAAAATGATTCAACAGATGGACATGGTGGATTTGGTGTTGGAGCATTAAGCTTAGAAAACATTTCACCTGTATTTGTTGATGTACTAGAGAAGACTGCATTCGTTGATATCGGTGCGATGCATGCGCGTAGTACAGTAGAAAAAGGTATTAAGTTTTTAACAAATAAAGATGAAGTTCCAAATGGAAAACCATTTTGGCTTGTTTGGGTAACAATTGAAAGAACTGCGACAGGTGCGTATTACGCGGGTGTAACAGCTTGTGAAATGACAGTTGACCGTGAGATTCGCCGCGGATATAAATCACTTCCAGAACACGTAAATAAAATGGATAAATCATTGAAGCGTCACATTATGGTTGACCATATGGATGAATCATCTAAAAAGGTACTTGGTACGTTCTTGAAAGAACATAATGAAGCGATTTGGAACGAATCTAGTGAAGAATTGCGCCGTGCATTATTAAGTGAATAAAAAATAGCTGACGGATGCCCGTCAGCTATTTTTTTTACCAAGGAAGATATTTTTTCCACCAACTTGTTTTTTTCTTTTCTTCAGTCGTTTTTTCAAATTCTTCTTTATCATCGACGTGATCCATACAATATTCAGTCGGTTCGGTACCTTTAGCGAAATACATTTTCACAGAAATAGGACAATTTTTTGTAGCAATTTTACCGTTCTCTGGATTGATATTAACCGCTACGACGTCACTTGGTTGTTTAAATTCTTTTTTAGGCTGTCCATCTAAGCCCTTCTCCATCGTATCAGTCCATATTTTCTTCGCATACCCCTGTTCTGCTACGTTTGAAATAGATTTAGGTTGATCATATCCGACCCATACACCTGTTACGATTTGCGGAGTAAATCCGATCATCCAACTATCCGTTTCAGTAGAACCAGATTTGCCGGCATATGTTCTTGATAATTTTGATAACATCGATTGGCCAGTTACAGCAGCATAACTGCTTAGTTTCTTATTAAACATACCAGTCATCATTTCTTCCATTACAAACGCTTTGCTCTTGTCGAGAACTTGTTTACTCTCTAAATGAGCATCGTATAATATATTTCCTTCATGATCCATAATGCGGCGAATGAAAGTAGGTTTTACTTCTTTTCCACCGTTTGCGAACATGCTATAAGCGTTAACCATTTCAATTGGTTTTACTGGTGATGTACCGAGAGCTAGAGAAGGCACATCTTTTAATGCACTTTTAATTCCAAATTGTTTCGCTGTTTTTGCTAGCGTGTCATCTCCTAAAAACAAATTCGTTTTCACAGCATAAATGTTATCAGAGACTGCGAGAGCTTGTGCCATCGTTACGAAATCATCTGCATAATAATCTTTATAGTTCTTCGGTTTATACTTTGAAACGCCGTCACCTAGGGTGAATACAGTATATTCGCTTTTTAAGCGCGTAGCAGGCGTGAATCCTCGTTCTAATGCCGCATAATATAGAAATGGCTTAAATGTAGAACCAGGCTGACGAACGGCTTGTGTAGCCCTGTTAAATTGACTCATATTATAATCAGTTCCACCAACAAGAGCAGCCACTTCACCTGTCGTTGGATTCATAGAGACGAGAGCAGTTTGTATGTTTGTTGTGTCAGGTATATGATCTTTTACAGCTTGTTCTGCTACAGCTTGTAGTTTAGGGTCTAGCGTTGTATAAATTCGTAAGCCACCTCGTTGTAAAGCTTGTTCGTCTAATCCAACATCACGAAGAAGCGAAGCTTGTACAGCATCTTGGAAATATGGTGCGACCTCTGCTACTTTTTTCGTATCTAATGAGGCAAAAGTTAGTGTCTCTTTCTTCGCTAAGGTTGCTTGTTGCTTCGTAATATATCCTTGCTTCACCATTTCATCTAATATGAGAGCTTGTCGTCCTTTAGCGCGATCCTCTTTCAAAAAGGGAGAATAGACACTTGGCCCTTTCGGGATACCTGCCAGCATACTAGCTTCTGCTAATGTTAACTCTTTTGCCGTTTTATCGAAATATAGACGGGACGCAGCTTCGATGCCATAAGCGCCATGTCCGTAATAAATTGTATTTAAATATCCTTCTAAAATATGATTTTTATTATAGTTTACTTCAAGGCGGATAGTGTACATTGCCTCTAATAATTTTCGTTTCCACGTTTTATCATGATCTAAATACAGATTACGCGCGTATTGTTGTGTAATTGTACTAGCTCCTTGTACCTTTGCCATCGCTTTTAAATCAGCAACAATTGCACCTGCAATCCGTTTCACATCGAAGCCGTGATGTTTATAAAATCTTTGATCTTCAATAGAAAGGGTCGCTTCTTTTACATAAGGTGAAATTTCATTAAGAGAGACATTGTAACGTTTTTGAATTTCGTTACTTTGTCCAATAACAGTATCATCGTTTGCGTAAAAGACGCTTGTTTGCGGGACCGCAACAGGAGGAGGTCCCATAATTTTTGCAACTATAATAATAACAAAAAAAGAAAAAACGAAGAAAAGGACGCACGAAAACATTGCGGTGAAGAAAAGACGTTTATATTTTTTAAGTTTTGGATTCATAGTTTGATCCATCTTTTTTCAGCCCCTCATTAATACAAGCGTTATTGTATTAGTATTGAGGGTTTTCGTTTATTTTAAACAATGAAATTTCGAAAATAAAAAGCTCCTTCCATTAAGAAAGGAGATCAAAGGCACGTGCTGGCCAATCGGTAATGATGACATCTACACCATAATCAATCATAGTTTGTAAATCTTTGTATTCGTTAATTGTATATGGACGGAAAACATATCCTTGCTCTTGTGCTAACTGCACAAATTCTTTCGTTAATAACTGGAAGTTTGGATGTAATCCACTTGCTTCTCTATGTTTTGCTTCGGAAATTGGATCAGTAAGTGGTGTATCATATAAAATTGCTCTTGGGATTTCAGGAGCAATTTCTGCTAATAATGAAACAGAGTCATGGTTAAATGATGAAAATACAATTTGATTAGAAAGATGATATTCACGCACAAGTGCAACAGCTTTTTCCTCAATATTTGGGTAATGAATAACATCTGTCTTTAATTCAATATTTAGTTGTAAGTTCGTTGTGGAAAGCCAAATGAAAACCTCACGCAACGTTGGGATTTTTGCTTCATGGAAAGAAGGGTCTTTATAGCTACCAGCGTCCAATAATTGTAGTTCCTCTACCGTTTTTTCAGAAACAAGTCCAACGCCATTTGTTGTACGATCGACGGTTTCATCGTGAATTACGACAAGTTCACCATCTTTTGATAAGTGGACATCGAGTTCAATTCCGTGAGCACCAATGCGTTCTGCTTCTTGGAAGGCAATCATCGTATTTTCGGGATGTGTTCCTTTTACTCCGCGGTGAGCGAAAATAAGTGGTTTACTCATGTGAAATTCTCCTTATTATCTCTTTTCTTTTATTATGAAACTGCTTTAGGGAAAATACAATTGAATATGACAAACATTTACAAAAGTCTAACAGTTGCAGAAAAGTTAACGTTAACGTAAAATGTAATAATCAAGTGAAGGGAGGAATAAACATGTATAAAATTGATGAAGTAACAAAGCAAGTCGGTTTAACAAAACGTACACTTCGTTATTATGAGGAAATTGGTTTAATTCATCCCCCAGAACGTAGTGAGGGAAATATCCGTCTGTATACGGATGAGGATATTGCCAGAATTAAAAGAATTGTAGAAGCGAAAGAAGTGCTAGGAATCACACTTCAAGAAATGCAGCATTTCTTATCACTAAAAGAAAGAATGGAGCAAAGAAGAAATAGCGAAAATCCTCGTGATCGTGAAGTGATTCAAGAAATTAAAGATATGCTTGAAAAACAAGTGCAAACGTTAGACGAAAAAATGGAGCAAATGCAACGTGTAAAGGCAGAACTAAAAGATAGTTTACATCGTGCAGTAACATTTTTAGAGAGCACAAAAGGAGAGTAATCAAAATGGAGAGCAAACAAAAACTAGGGAGATTGATTACAGTGGTGGCTACCTTCCTTGCCTTTTCGGGTATAGGAGTAGTCGACCCAATTTTGCCGATTATTGCAGAGAAAATTGGTGCATCGCATTGGCAAGTTGAAATGTTATTTACTGCTTATATTTTAACGATGGCAATTATGATGTTACCAGCTGGTATATTTGCATCGAGATTTGGTGATAAACGGATGATGACAATCGGTCTTGCGATTGTGACTGTATTTGCGTTTATATGTGGTATGTCACAAACGATTGCTCAATTATCTCTTTTCCGCGCTGGATGGGGATTAGGGAATGCGATGTTCTTCGCGACGGCGATGACTTTATTGATTTCATTAAGTAAAGAAGTTCATGAAGCAGTAGGATTATACGAAGCAGCTATCGGCTTAGGTATGGCTGGCGGACCGTTATTAGGCGGGATATTAGGTGGTCATTCTTGGCGTTATCCGTTTTTCGCGACGAGTATTTTAATTTTCTTAGCATTTATTTTAGTATTCTTTTTTGTAAAAGAACCAGAACGAAAAGTGAAGCGTAAGGCTGCTGGCGTAGGGGAATTACTTAACCTGGTGAAGTATAAACCATTTATGCAAGGTGCCATTTCAGGGATGCTATACTACTACGGATTTTTTGTCGTGTTAGCATATTCACCACTTATTATGCATTTATCAGCTATTCAATTAGGCTTTGTATTTTGCGGATGGGGACTCGCGTTAGCTTACGGTTCTGCAATTTTAGCACATAAGCTAGAAGGGAAATATGAACCAAAAACATTATTGAAGGGTAGTTTACTCGTATTTGCGATTTTCTTAATTGCACTATTCTTTGTGAAAATTATGTGGTTACAAATTACTCTTATCGTTTTATCAGGATTGGCGTCTGGCTTAAACAATGCATTATACACAAGTTATGTAATGGATATTTCACCTTATGAAAGATCTGTTACGTCAGGTGTTTATAACTTTGTTCGTTGGTTAGGTGGTGCGATTGCTCCGATTTTATCAGGAATTATCGGTCATACTGTTTCACCACAAAGTCCGTTTTTAGTAGGTGGAATTGTGGTGTTAGTTGGTTGTATTATGATCCTAATTCCAATTCGTAAACCAGTAGAAATAGAGACAAAAGCCCTTTCTTAAGAAAGGGTTTTCTTTCCTTTTACGGTGCAAACCCTTTCCGCACATATGTTAGAACCCTCTGACTAAAATATATTTTCGGTATTTTTGTACTTTTAACTATACATTTTGGATGTTTTGTTTTATTTTTGTTAGGGGACATTAATGATGTCCCTATTATAAATTTGCATTGAAAGGCGTGATTGTACGATGGAACTATGGTTCACTGAAAAACAAACAAAACATTTTGGGATTACGGCGCGTATTAACCGCACATTACATACGGAGCAAACAGAATTCCAAAAACTTGATATGGTTGAAACGGAAGAGTTCGGAAACATGCTTATTTTAGATGGCATGGTTATGACAACAGAAAAGGACGAGTTCGTTTATCACGAAATGGTAGCGCACGTACCTTTATTTACACATCCAAACCCTGAAAACGTATTAGTTGTTGGTGGCGGTGATGGTGGTGTTATTCGTGAAGTGTTAAAACACCCAAGTGTAAAGAAAGCAACTCTTGTTGAAATCGATGGAAAAGTAATTGAGTACTCTAAACAATACTTACCATCAATTGCAGGCGCATTAGATAATGAGCGTGTAGAAGTAAAAGTAGGAGACGGTTTCCTACATATCGCAGAAAGCGAAAATGAATACGATGTAATTATGGTAGATTCTACTGAGCCAGTAGGACCAGCAGTAAACTTATTTACAAAAGGCTTCTACGCTGGAATTTCAAAAGCGTTAAAAGAAGATGGTATTTTCGTTGCACAAACGGACAACCCTTGGTTCACACCAGAGTTAATTACAACTGTGTTTAAAGACGTAAAAGAGATCTTCCCAATCACTCGTTTATACACAGCAAACATTCCAACTTACCCAAGTGGTCTTTGGACGTTCACAATTGGATCTAAAAAACATGATCCATTAGAAGTAAGTGAAGAGCGTTTCCACGAAATCGAAACGAAATACTACACAAAAGAATTACACAATGCAGCATTCGCATTACCGAAATTTGTTGGCGATTTAATTAAGTAAGAGAATTGTATCAAACAAATAAAGTGTAAGTAGCTCATTTAAGGTGTTTGTCCAGAAGACTTGAACATGCTAGCTACTTACACTTCTGTAGAGAAAATCGTCTTCTTGTTGTTAAAAAGAAGACCCGGTAAATCGAGAAAGAGGAGCAATTCGCTCCAAATTTGAGAAATAGTGAAAGGTTGGGATACCTTAAGTTCCACATAAGGAGGAAAAGAATATGCGTTTTGATGAAGCTTATTCAGGTAAAGTATTTATTAAAAGTCATCCAAGTTTTGAAGAGTCAAAGGTAGTTATTTATGGGATGCCTATGGATTGGACAGTAAGTTACCGTCCGGGATCTCGTTTTGGCCCTGCACGTATTCGTGAAGTATCAATCGGTCTTGAAGAATATAGCCCGTATTTAGATCGTGAACTAGAAGAGGTAAAATATTTTGATGCGGGTGATATCCCATTACCATTCGGAAACGCACAACGCAGCTTAGACATGATTGAAGAGTATGTATCAAAACTTTTAGATGCCGATAAGTTTCCACTAGGTCTCGGCGGTGAGCACCTAGTGTCTTGGCCAATTTTTAAGGCAATGGCAAAAAAATATCCGGATTTAGCAATCATCCACATGGATGCTCATACTGATTTACGTGAATCGTATGAAGGGGAGCCTTTATCCCACTCTACACCAATTCGTAAAGTGTGTGATTTAATTGGTCCGGAAAACGTATATTCTTTCGGAATTCGTTCTGGAATGAAGGAAGAATTTGAATGGGCGAAAGAAGTAGGTATGAACTTATACAAATTTGACGTATTAGAACCGTTAAAAGAAGTATTACCGAAACTTGCTGGCCGCCCAGTCTATGTCACAATCGACATTGATGTATTAGACCCAGCTCACGCTCCAGGAACAGGAACGTTAGAAGCTGGCGGTATCACATCTAAAGAATTATTAGATTCCATCGTAGCAATTGCAAATTCAAATATAAATGTAGTTGGAGCAGACTTGGTAGAAGTAGCTCCAGTCTACGACCATAGTGATCAAACACCAGTCGCAGCAAGCAAATTCGTGCGGGAAATGCTGCTCGGTTGGGTGAAATAAAAGTGAAGCCCACTGTTTAGGCCCGGTGGCTAAGGTTCTTTCCTGCAAAAGGCGCTTTTTGCCTCGAAGGAAGAAGCGAAGCCACCGATCATTCTAGCCACTGCAGCTAGATAAAATAAAAGCCCTCTATATGATTAGAGGGCTCTTATTTTTTCGTTATGTGTCGGTAAGTCGATATATTAAAAAAATCGCTGATATAATTCGAGTTGCGCCGATATATTAAAAAAATCGCCGATATAATTCGAGTTGCGCTGATATATTAAAAAACCGCCGATATAATTTCATTTACTGTTACGCAACACAAAAAAGAGCTATTCCTAAACGATGGGAATAGCTCTTTTTCTTATGCAACCTTCTCTTCCGAAGTAACTCCGCGAATTTCATCAGCAGAGCGGATCGGATATTTACGGAACACAATAGATCCGATGTATCCGACAATAGTGGTAACGATTCCACATAATATAGCAGCAATTGTTACTTTTACAACGTCATTAAATCCGAATAAGACAAGAAGTCCTGGGATTGGTGATGCTGTTCCTGGTGCATTATTAACGAGCTGGAACAGAGAGGTAATAATACCAGCAAGTGCACCGCCAACGAAGTTTGTCGCATAAATTGGAATCGGATTTGCTGAAACAACATCGGCTTGTGTTAAAGGCTCGATTGCTACAGCAATTGTATCTTTCTTTGAACAAATTTTTAAGCGTTTAAAGAAAATAAAGTTCATTGGGGCTGAAGCTGCTACAGCCAGACTACCAATTGCCATTGGTAAACCTGTTAATCCAAGCATTGCAGTTAGTGCCATAGAACTCAGTGGAGAGGTAGAAATAACTGTTATTAATCCACCAAGCATAATACCCATAATGATAGGACTTTCTGTAGTTGCAACTGAAATCATAGAACCGATTTTACCAAGTGTGGCGTTAACGAGCGGATCCATAAGCATTGCCATTCCGCGTGAGATTGGTGCAGCGATAAATAGGATTGCTAAAAATTCCACACCAGCTGGTAATTTCTTTTCGAGAAATTTCACGACGAAGGCACAAACGTATCCAGCGAAAAATCCTGGTAAAATACCAAATCCACTAGTAGCGATACCAATTAAAACAGCATATACGGGGGAAACACCGATTGCTAATGCGACTAAAATCGCTGCTGCGACACCGCTCATACTACCGGAAGCTTCTCCTACTGATTGTAAAAAGTCATTATGAAACATTTCTCCACCTATATAACGGTGAAATGCTTCAATAAGAAAACTTGCAATTGCTGCATTAGCTAAAGCGCCCATCGCCTTCATTCCGTAAGGCGCACGGTAACTGAAAAGTGTAAATAGACAAAGTACAACAAGTAATAGTGCTAAACCTTGCAAGATAGCCATTTGAAAACTGTCTCCTTTGATTTTTGTAATAAAAATTCGTATCATTCAATAATAATATAAAAGTGTATGAAACGGAAAAATTTTTTCTTGGGAACTGGTTGTAAGAAAAAATCCCTTACAATAATGTAAGGAAAGTGTAAGACTTTTAGATAGAGTATAGTATGCTCTTTTCCGTATAATACAAGTATAGATATAATACTAGCGAGAAAGAAGTGCAAACAGGAGGTTCATGTATGAAATTGGTAATTAAAGTTTTAGCTGTATTCGCCATTATTCTAGGTGGAACAGCGTATTATTTGAACACAAAAACAGAAGGTGTACATGCTTTTGTAGACAACTTCTTTTCAAATAAAGAAATACAAGATTATTATGCGGTTATAGATAAAGGTGAGAAAAAAGACGGAGAATACTTGTATACTTTTAAAGGGTATACAGAAGATGGAAAGTTACAAGTTATTAAAAGAATGATGAACCGTGAATTGCATACGGGGGCGTTTATAAAAATTTATGCAAAAGGTATGCAAGGAAAAGGATGGGCTGAAATCCCGAAAGAATCCATTCCGCAAAAAGCGTTGGAAAAAATAGAAAAACCATAAAAGGAGCGACTCATTCGCTCCTTTTTTAGTACGTTAAAATAGTGATAGATGTCTTCTCTTTGTGAGAAATAATTTTTGCACGTCCACCAATTGGAAAAGTGAAAATCGGGGTTGTATGCCCGAAACTTGCGTTTGCAATGATAGGGATATGTGCAAGTTCAGGTTTTGAAGCAATCATTTCTTGAATGTCTTCTATCGTACATTCTGCACCTTTTTGCATCTTTCCTATAACGATTCCCTTTATGTATTCAAAACCTTGCTGCTGCATAAGGGAATGTAAATAACGATCAAAAGTTTTAAGAGTAGATGTTCCAGTTAAACTATCTTCTTCAATAAATAAAATTTTCTCCTTTAAATTTGGCATATATGGTGTACCTTGCAGTAAGTTAAATGTGCTCATATTGCCACCGATAATATCTCCCGTAGCTTCTCCTTCTTGAATTGAAACATATCCTTCATTTTTAATAAATTCTCGATTTTCCTGATCTATATACCAAGAATCATCGCTCCATGTTTCAGATGGAAGGACTTCAATAGGCTCATTAGAAGTTAAGCACTTTAAAAAGTAATCGGTTGTATACCCGAGCCCTTTCTCCATTCCAAACGAAGAGAAATGGGGTCCTGAATATGTAACAAGCCCTGTTTTTGCGTAAATTGCATTATTTAAGGCAGTAATATCAGAATAACCACAGAAAAATTTCGGGTTTTCACGAATTAAATCATAATCGAGATGTTTCAATAAACCATTTGAGTTGTATCCGCCAAGTGTAGTCAAAATAGCTTTTACATTAGAGTCTCGAAATGCTTCATGGAGGTCTTGAATGCGGGAAGAAATAGAGGAGGAAGCAAATCGATCTATCTCATCAGCATATTTTGAGAATGTAACTTGAAAGCCCATGTCAGTTAATCTTTTTATAGCAAGTTTTCTATTTTCATTTGAAACAATACTTAAACTACACGATGGTGAAATCACTCGTATTTCAGCACCCTTTTTTAACTTTGTTGGTATCACTACATTCACCTCTTTAATTGAAAGAATATTTAGATTTAAAAAATATTTTATCATATGAAATAAAGTAGAAGTGAATTATTTTTTGAAATGGAGTTTTCCTGATTTTTCAGCAGACAGACAGAGTCTTTTTTTGATATGATAGGAAAAGTGATTTATTATAAGTAGTATTTAATATCTATAACATTTGAAAGGTGTGCAAGACGTGGAGAAACAACTTGCAGGCTTGCCGGTACACGTTCATTTCGTAACAGAAATCCGTGAAGGGGCGAGGAAGGAAACCGTTGCTTTTGAAGCAAATGGTCAATACTATGTAAAAGGTCAAGGTACATATGTAACATTCCAGGAGCCGAACGAACAAGGCGAAGTGAAAACAATTATTAAAATTCAAGATGAACAAGTTCTCATTATGCGTTCAGGTGCTGTTTCTATGCGTCAGACGCATGTGAAAGGTGAATGGACAACTGGTACGTATACGAGTGAACTTGGTACGTTTGCATTGCAAACAAAGACTGATAACGTTCTTTTTAAATGGTCGGATGAAAAGAAAAAAGGACAACTCTTCTTAACGTACGCATTGCTTCTAAGTGAACAAGAAGCTGGCAGATATACTATTACAATTAATTTGAAGGAGGCAAAATAATGAATTCCTTAGAACAGGTAAAAGGATTGATTAAAGAAGAAATTCAGGCTGCTGTATTAAAGGCAGAATTAGCGACAGAAGAACAAATTCCAAACGTTGTATTAGAATCTCCAAAAGATAAAACAAATGGTGACTTCTCTACAAATATGGCAATGCAACTTGCACGCGTTGCGAAAAAAGCACCTCGTATGATTGCAGAAGAACTAGTTGCAAACTTCGATAAAGCAAAAGCTTCTATTGAAAAAATCGAAATCGCTGGTCCTGGTTTTATTAACTTCTATATGGATAATAGCTACTTAACAGATTTAATTCCAACAATCGTAAACGCTGGTGAAGCTTACGGTGAAACGAATACTGGTAAAGGTGAAAAAGTACAAGTTGAGTTCGTATCTGCGAATCCAACAGGTGACCTTCACTTAGGACATGCACGCGGTGCGGCAGTAGGTGACACTTTATGTAACCTATTAGCAAAAGCAGGATACGATGTATCTCGTGAGTACTACATTAATGACGCTGGTAACCAAATTCATAACTTAGCTCTTTCTGTTGAAGCTCGTTACATGCAAGCTTTAGGCTTAGAGAAAGAAATGCCAGAAGACGGATACCATGGTGCGGACATCATTGGAATCGGTAAACGTTTAGCAGAAGAGTTTGGCGATCGTTATGCGAAAGCTGATGAAAAAGAAAGCTATGAATTCTACCGTGAGTACGGTTTAAAATATGAGTTAGCAAAACTTCAAAAAGACTTAGAAAGCTTCCGTGTTAAATTTGATGTATGGTTCTCAGAAACATCATTATACAAAAACGGAAAAATTGATCAAGCTCTTGCTGTATTAAAAGAGCGCGACGAGATCTTTGAAGAAGACGGTGCAACTTGGTTCCGTTCAATGACTTACGGTGACGATAAAAACCGTGTATTAATTAAAAATGACGGTTCTTACACATACTTAACGCCAGATATCGCGTATCATCGTGATAAATTAGAGCGTGGTTTCGATAAGTTAATTAACATTTGGGGTGCTGACCATCACGGTTATATTCCACGTATGAAAGCTGCTATTCAAGCACTTGGTTACGATAAAGACACGCTTGAAGTAGAAATCATCCAAATGGTACAACTATACCAAAATGGTGAAAAAATGAAGATGAGTAAGCGTACGGGTAAAGCAGTTACACTTCGTGAGCTTATGGAAGAAGTAGGCGTGGACGCAATGCGTTACTTCTTCGCAATGCGTAGCGGTGACTCTCATTTAGACTTCGATATGGACTTAGCTGTATCAAAATCTAATGAAAACCCAGTATACTATGCACAATACGCTCACGCTCGCGTATGCAGCATCCTTCGCCAAGGTGAGGAATTAGGATTAGCTACAGGCGGAGATGTGAACTACAAACTTGTTACTTCTGAAAAAGAAGTAGAGTTACTGAAAAAACTTGGTGAATTCCCAGCGGTAGTTGCGGATGCAGCACAAAAACGTCTACCACACCGTATTACAAACTATGCATTTGAATTAGCAGCAACATTACACAGCTTCTACAATGCAGAAAAAGTATTAAACCAAGATAACTTAGAATTAAGTAAAGCTCGTTACGAGTTAATGAAAGCAGTACGCACTACACTTCAAAATGCATTAGCAATCGTAGGAGTATCTGCACCAGAAAAAATGTAATGAAGAAAAGCGGAAGCGGACTTTCGTTTTTAAATAAAAGGCAATCACACGATGTTGTGATTGCCTTTTTATGTGGAGATAATAAAAAAAATTTATCAAACAAAAGGGGAATTTGCGTCGTCTTATATAAATGACAGGAGGCTTATGATGGAAGAAAAGATAGAAGAATTAATTGATATATATAAGCAGCAAATATATTCCTTATGCTATAAGTTAGCAAAGACGAAAGAAGACGCGGAAGATATTTTTCAAGAGACATGGATAAAAGTTTTTTCATCGCGGCACCAACTTTCTTACGTGGAGAATTATAAAAAATGGATTACTACAATTTGTGTTCGTACGTTTTATGATTTTTATCGTAAGAAAAAAAGGTGGAAAGATCGAATATTGGATTTGTTTCATAAAGAGGATGGTGGAGAAATAGATTTCGCAGATGATGTGAATATATCAGAAGAATTTATTCAAAAAGTGGAAGCGGAAATGATACGGGAAGTTATACAGCTATTGAATGAAAAATATAAAACCGTGCTCGTACTCTACTATTATGAACAATACTCTTATAAAGAAATGAGCGAAATATTAAATATACCGATTGGTACGGTAAAGTATCGGCTTAATTATGGGAAAAAGAAAATGCGAGAACATTTGGAGGGGTTCGTTCATGAAGGAAGATAAATTTGAACAGAAAATAAAGAGCAGTTTAGCAGAAGAGATAACTCCAAGCGAAGAGCTAATAAATAACACGAAGCAGGGCGTGCGAAAGGCTCAGAAGTTAGAGAGGAAATGGATGATTTGTATTCACACCATTTGGATTGTTTTGTTAACAATTGTTATAGAACAATTTGTCACTCATTTGGATTATAAAATTCCTATGTTAATAGCCATTGTGATTATGATGCATGTATACATTCCGATATATGTTGTAATACAGTCATTTTTAAAGAAGGAGTATAAATTACATGAAAGAGTTCGCTAATCCGTTTGTACTATTTGAAGTAGCTGGAGTGACGATGTTTTTAGCTTTTATAGCACTTTTAATATGTGTTGCATCATGGGTATATACAGATGCTAAAGCACATCAAATGAGTAAAGGATGGAGTGTCTTAGCGGTTATATTTCCATTTTTTATCGGTTTTTTGTTATATATGGTAAGAAGAAGTAAAAAGAAAGTTGAAGGAGAATATAAGATGAACTTTGTTAAAAAACAGAAAGTAACATTAGTTGCGATATTGGCAAGTACAATGTTTGTATTACTTAGTGGCTTTGCTTTTGCACAAACGTTAGATGACGCGTGGAAAGCGGGAGATATATATTTAGAAAATGAGAAGCAAGGGGAGACAAGTTACGAGGCGAAATTCTCATCATGGGATATTGCCGGTAAAGATATTGAACTTCAGTATGAGAAGGACACAGAAGCGACATTTTCTTATGAGACAGATGCAAAACGAGGGAACTTATGCTTTAGCGTGTATGAAAGACGAGGAGAAGGTATAAAAGAGTTAAAGGAAATCTGTGAATCGAAAAAAGGTAGTTTTACAGTTACTTTAAAAGCAAATGAAGAGTATGTATTGAATATAAGCGGATTAAAAGTGAAAGATGGATTCGTAAAAGTGAATTGGCAAGAGAAATAAAAGGGGCCCTATAAAGGACCTCTTTTTTATTGAATAGTATAAGTAACAGAAAAACTAACAGGACTATAGTAAACGTAAGGTGCATGAAATTGAACATACATATTTCCATCTGTTTTTGCAGTGAAAATTCGCCCGTAACCATCAGAATAACGTCCAATTAGGTTATGATTTGAGTCATAAACACTGTAACTAGGAGTTTTGCTGTTTTAGTTCTTGTCCTTTTTGAAGGAAAATAGGTTCTTGTTCAGAACTACCTCCAGTTTGCAAAGAATAAAATTTTGTAAAGCTTTGTTCTTGAGCGGCAGCAGCGACTTTTGTTTCAGGAATAAACGCAGTAGCTCCAGTAATTCCTGCTAAAGTTAATGCACCTGCTAAAATCATTTTTTTCATAATAGAAAAAGCCTCCTTATTAGTTGTAATCGGTGTTGTTACAGTTAATATTGTATACGATAATGGGTAGGATAAAATATGCTTTTATGCATATATATTTTTTCTCAATAAAAGACCACTGATAAAATCAGTGGTCTTTTAAATGATTAAGCAGCTTTCTGTTCAGTTTGAGGAACAGGTTTTTGAAGCGAGTTATAAACTCCTGTTCCGATAACGTCTAATGCCATTCTCATTCGTTCAGGTGAAATGTTTTCTAATACGTTATCTTGAGGTGTATGGTATACCTTCTCAATATGATAGATTAATGGATTCCAACTATCGACACCCATCCAAATGAATAGAGCAGCAGGAATACCAGCTTCAGCAAATGGAACATGATCACTAGAACCGAATTTACCTTGTAGGACGAGGTCATTATTTAGTTGTTTACCTGCTTGCAAGGCAGCGTCTGTTACAAAGTTTGTAGAGCCATCAGGTGTCATAGCGTATAAATTCTTTGCTTTATCATAATTTGTTGCAACCATGTCGGCGTTAAAGACACCTAAAATACGGTCGCGTTCTTTTTGGGATAGACTATTCACGTAATAATCCGAACCAAGTAATCCAGTTTCTTCAGAACCAAAGGTAATAAAGCGAATTTCTTTATCAGTTTCTACATTTTGAAAAGCACGAGCTAGTTCTAATACTAATCCAGTTCCAGAAGCATTATCATTTGCGCCAGGTGCTCCGACAACACTATCATAGTGCGAGCTTACAACGACTGCTTTCTCATTACCTGTACTCTTTTTTGGTTTCTTTTTGGCGATAACATTTAGAGATGTTAATTTAGATTCATGTCTCACTTTTAGGGAAAGAATTGTTGTCCCTTTTTTAGCGATTTCTTCTTTAAATGCATTTCCTTGCGCATAAGCAAGACCAAAGACAGGGATAGATTGCTTTTTCGTTAGGCGGGGATTGAAGGTTTGTCCATAATTTCCGCGTCCGCCAATTAAACTGTATAAAAGAACACCTTTTGCACCTTTGCTAATAGCATTTTCAACTTGTTTATTATAGTCTGTAACTGTCGTTCCTCTTTCAAATAAAACAATTTTACCGTTTACTTCATTTGGAATATCTTCTAATTTTGTCCCACCTTGAACAAAGATAAGGGGAGCTGTAACAGCTTCTGTAGAAATGAGTGCATTAGGAGCAGCACCAGCTTGCCAATTACGTTTTGTTGATAGTGGTGATTCAATGAATCCAACGTATTGATCGGGCACCTGAAATGGTTGATATTCTACGTCATAGCCCATTGATTTAAGCTGCATACCAATGTAACGAGAAGCCCATTCTTCGGATTTTGTTCCACCGGGTCGAGGACCAATTGTTTCAGATAAGAAACGAACATGTTCAATTGCGCGGTTTGGATCAATCTGTTTTGTAATAGATGGAGTTTGTGTAACCTCTGACGTAGAATCCGCTTTTGCTTGCCCAATTGGAGCTAAGCTAACAGCGAGTGATACAGCAAGCAAAGAGCTTACTATTTTTTGTTTCAATGATTTTCTCATTTTTTCCTCTCCTATTCTTCTATTCTCTGTGACTGACAAAAGAAGACGGATAATGACTTTATTTTATCTTCGAGTCTTTTGTTTTTCAATATTCTGACATTGAGAAATAAAAACAATATATGCATATTTGCATATTTTTGAGGAAGATATGTATGCTATCATTTTAAACGAAGGTTCGCTTTCTACTCTGAAAGCTCCTACATTGCATGAATCTAGTGTACCCAAACTTTAGATTATGTAGAGAAATGGAACCACTGTAGGGCTTCATTTCTCATGTTTGAATCAGTTGATGGTAATTATGTTTCCGCATTTCATAATTATTATCAGTGATATATGTAAGGCATCCATATGAAAATAAGAGGCTGTTCAAAGGTTTTCCGTACTTTTGGGCAGCCTCACCCCGTTAAAAGGACGATACTTTATGTATCGTCCTTTTTGTATAAAAAAACATCCAATCAATTGAGAGATTGATTGGATGTGAAAAAATTATTAATAATTTTTTTTGCGTTTTGTAGCTAAAATACTTAATAATCCAGCTAGTAGAAGGACGGTACCTACTGTTTGTGTAGGGTCTTCTTTATGACCTGTATTTGGAAGGTGTTTATCCGTATTTCGATCATCTTGCTGTTTGTTATCTGTTTCATTTGATGTTTCTTCGGAAGTTCCGTTTTTGTGTTTCTCAGATGTTTCATTGCCTTTGTTCTCTTCTTTATTTGGAGGAGTAACTGGCTTGTCATCTCCACCTGACGAAGATTCAATCTTTTTATTTGAAACTGTAATTTGTAGTGGTGTAGCTTGGGCTTTATCAATTGTAAGGTTTATTGGTGATGCATCTAATTGATAGCCTTTAGGAGCCTGTGTTTCTACTAATTGATAATTACCAGGTTTCAAATCATTTACGATTACTTTTCCGTGTTGGTCTGTTTTTAAACCTTCTCGGATGATTTTTCCATCTTGGTCTAAAATATTGAAAATGGCACCTTCAAGTGTTCCATGGTGATCAATATCAACTTTAGTTAACTCAATTGAACCTGTTGTTAAACTATTTAAAGCTGTAACAGAGGTAATCTGAGATTGTCCTTTCGTAATTGTGAAAGGAATTGGTTTAATGTTTAAATCATAGCCAGTTGGAGCTTTCGTTTCAATGAACTGATAATCTCCCGGACGTAAATCAGAAACAGAAATCTTCCCATCTTTATCAGTAGTTAAATCAGAACGAACATCCTTGCCGTCCATATCTACAATTTTAAAGATTGCTCCTTCAAGAGTAGTACCATCGATGTCATCAACTTTAGTTAATTCAACTGCGCCTTTAGTTAAGCTATTCGTAGCAGTAACAGAGGCGATTTTTTCTTGTCCTTTTTTAACTGTGAACTTAATAGGTGTTTTGTTTAAGTCATAGTGTTCAGGAGCTTTCGTTTCGATAAACTCATAGTCTCCTGGCGGTAATTCATCCACAACTAAACGGCCGTTTTTATCAGTAGTTAAATCGGTACGAACATCGTGTCCATCCTTATTAACAATTTTAAATACTGCACCTTCAAGTGTTGTGTTTTGCTTGGCATCATCAACTTTAATTAACTCAACACTACCTTCCGTTAAGCTATTAATAGCTGTAACGAAGACATGCTTTGTTTGACTTCTTTCGATTGTGAACTTAATTGGTTCTTCATTTAAGTCGTAATGTTTAGGAGCTTTTGTTTCAATAAATTGATAGTCTCCTGGTTGTAAGTCTTTAGCGATGATTTTTCCGTCTTTATTGGTAACTAAATTCGTACGAATGTCGTTACCGTTCAGATCAGTAATTTTAAATACCGCACCTTCTAGCATTTCTTTCTTATCTATAGAGTCAACTTTCGTTAATTCCACGCCACCTTTTGTTAGGCCATTCTTAGCAGTAACAGAAGCGTGAGTTAGTTGACTTCTTTCAATAGTGAAGCTAATAGGTGTTTTATTTAAATCGTAATCTTTCGGAGCTTTCGTTTCAATGAATTGATAGTCTCCTGGGCGTAAGTTCGTAGCAGTAATCTTCCCATCTTTATCAGTAGTTAAATCAGTGCGAACAATTTTACCTTTCGCATCGATGATGTTAAACACTGCATCAGAAAGTTTTGTATCTGGATTTATATCATCTACTTTTATTAATTCTACAGAACCCTCAGTTAAGCTATTTGTAGCAGTAACTTGGAGCATTTCTTTTTGGCTTTTCTTAATTGTAAACTTAATAGGTGTACTATCTAATTTATAGTGTTCAGGAGCTTTCGTTTCAACAAACTGATAGTCCCCAGGACGTAAATCAGAAACAGAAATTTTTCCGTGTACATCTGTTGTAAGCTCAGTACGAATGTCTTTACCATTCAGATCAGTAATTTTAAATACCGCATCTTTAAGAGCAGTAGCATCTACATCATCCACTTTAGAAAGTTCCACAGCGCCTTTCGTTAAGCTATTTGTAGCTGTAACGGAGATAGGATCAGCTTGGCTCTTTGTAATTGTGAATGGAATTGGCTCTTTGTTTAAATCGTAGTGTTTCGGAGCCGTTGTCTCGATGAATTGATAATCACCAGGACGTAGGTCAGAAACGCTAATTTTACCTTGTTGATTCGTAACAAGATTTTTGCGAATTACAGTACCATTCATATCCGTAATTTTAAATACTGCGCCTTCGAGAGTAGTGCCATCGACGTCATCCACTTTAGAAAGTTCCACGCCGCCTTTTGTTAAACTATTTTTCATAGTAACGGTAGCAATATCTTTTTGGCTTTTTTCAATTGTAAATATAATTGGTTTTTTGTCTAAATCATAGTGTTCAGGAGCCGTTATTTCAACGAATTGGTACGTACCAGGACGTAAGTTTTCGATAACGATTTTACCTTCACTGTTTGTTTTTAAATCTGTTTTAAGTACTTTGCCATCTTGATCTAGTAAATTAAATACCGCATCGGCAAGTTTTGTTTGAGTGTTTAAATCATCAACTTTAAGTAATTCGATACTACCTTGTTTTAAGCTATTTGTAGCAGTTAAAGAAATAGCTTTCTTCTGTCCTTTTTCAATAGTGAATTTGATTGGTGTTTCATCTAAAACGTAATGCTTCGGAGCTTTCGTTTCGATAAATTGGTAATCACCAGGACGTAGGTCGTTAATTTCGATTATTCCTTGTTCATTTGTAACAAGGTCTTTATGAACTACATCACCATTCATATTAACAATTTTAAATACTGCATCTTTAAGAACAGTGCCATCAACATCATCAACTTTAGAAAGTTTAACTGCACCCTTTGTTAAAGCATTTGTAGCAGTGACATGAAGAGTTTCAGTTTGGCTCTTTTTAATTGTAAATACGATAGGTTTTTTATCTAAATCGTAATGTTCAGGAGCAATTATTTCAACGAATTGATACGTACCAGGACGTAGGTTTTCAACAACAATTTTACCTTCATCATTTGTTTTTAAGCCTTCTTTAACTAGCTCTCCGTCTGCATCTAATAAATTAAATACGGCGTTAGCAAGTTTTGTATTTATATCAATATCGTCAATCTTTGTTAGTTCAACGCTACCGTTTTTCAAAGCATTTTTGCCTGTAACATTGATCTCTTTCGTTTGACTTCTTTCAATTGTAAATGGAATCGTTGTTTTATCTAATACATAGTGCTCAGGAGCTTTTGTTTCAATGAACTGATAGTCTCCAGGGCGTAAATCAGAAACAGAAATTTTACCGTTTTTATCTGTAACAAGATTCGTATGAACTTCCTTACCATTCATATCAACAATCTTAAAGATTGCACCTTCGAGCATCGTACGATCGATGTCGTCAATTTTTGTTAATGTTACTGCACCTTTCTTTAAACTGTTAGTAGCAGTAACAGTAATATTCTCTTTTTGACTTTTTTCGATAGTGAACGGAATAGGGTCTTTGCTTAAGGTATAGTCTTTTGGAGCTTTTACTTCAATAAATTGATAGTCTCCAGGACGTAAATCAGAAGCAGAAATTTTACCGTTTTTATCAGTCGTTAAACCTTTGCGAATTACCTTTTTAGTATCATGAGCGTCAACGATTATAAATTCTGCACCTTCAAGAATAGTGCCATCAACATCATCAACTTTTGTTAAAGTGACGCCACCTGTAAGTAAACTATTTTTTACAGTAACAGGGATAGGAAGATCTTCCTTACTACCTTTTTTAATTGTGAACTTAATAGGTGTTTTGTCTAATTTATAATGTTCAGGGGCTTTTGTTTCGATAAATTGATAATCCCCTGGTGCTAAATCAGGAATAACTAATACTCCGTAATCATCTGTTGTTAAATCTTTCATAATTTCTTTGCCAGTTGCATCTTGCAATGTGAATACAGCGCCGGCAAGAGCTTTACTACTTTCCACATCATCTTCTTTAATAAGTTTAACTTTTCCTTTTGTTAAACTATTTTTAAATGTAAGTGGAAGGAGTTTTTGTTGTCCTTTTTCGATTGTAAATTCAATTGGTTCTACATTTACATCGTAATAAGTTGGAGCCTTTGTTTCGATAAGCTTATAGTTACCAGGACGTAAGTCATCTACAACTAGCATTCCTTTACTATTCGTAACAAGGTCCGTACGAACATCTTCATTAGTATCTCTATTAACGATTTTAAATACTGCACCTTCAAGTGTTTCCTTTTCATCTGCAGCATTCACTTTTGTTAACTCAATACCGCCTTTTGTTAAGCTGTTTTTAGCGGTAACAGTAGCCTGAGTTGTTTGACTTTCTGTAATCGTAAATTTAATTGGTTTTGTATTTTTGTCGTAATACTTCGGTGCTGTTACTTCGATAAATTTATAATCGCCAGGGCGTAAGCCAGTAGCGATAGCTTTACCATCCGCACCAGTTTTTACATTTTCGCGAATAACTTTCTTTTCATCATTTGCATCAACAATTTTAAATACAGCACCTTCAAGAGCTGTACCATCGATATCATCAACTTTTGTTAATTCAACATCTCCTGGTTTTAAAGCATTTTCAGCTTTCACAAGTAGAGTTTCTTTCTGACTTCTATCGATTGTAAATTCAATAGGTTCTGCTCGTAAAACGTAATGTTCAGGAGCAGCTATTTCAATAAATTTATACGTACCAGGACGTAGGTTACTAACTTTAACTTTACCGTATTTATCAGTAGTTAAGTTAGTGTGAGGGGAAACGTCATTATTATTTGTATCGACAAGTTTGAATACAGCACCTTCTAGTGGTTTTTTCTCACCAAACTCATCAACTTTTAATAATTCAACCTCGCCCGTTTTTAAGCTGTTATTTGCCGTAACAGTAGCAAGAGCTTGTTGGCTTTTATCAATTGTAAACTCGATAGGGTTTGTACTTAACGTATAATCCTTAGGAGCTTCTGTTTCGATAAATTTATAAGCACCAGGCTCTAAATCTTTAACGGTAACTTTTCCATCTGAACCTGTTTTTATATTTTCACGAATTACTTGTTTCTCGTCATTCGCATCGACAATTTTAAATACAGCACCTTCAAGGGCAGTGCCATCGACATCATCGACTTTTGTTAAAGTGACACCACCTTTAATGAGGTGATTCGTCGCAGTAACAGTAACTGCTTTCTTTTGACTTTTTATAATTGTAAACTCAATTGGTTTTTTATCTATGTCGTAATCTTTAGGTGCTTTTTCTTCGACAAATTGATAGTCTCCAGGGCGTAAATCTTTTGCTTCGATTTGTCCTTGATCATTTGTCGTTAATTTTTCATATCCACGAATTACTTTGTTATATCGATTGCGTACACTGAACTCCGCACCTGCTAAAGTTTTTCCATCTTTATCGAATTTTGTTAAAATGGCCGATCCTGGAATCAAACTGTTTATTGCAGTTCGGTTTATTACTGTTGTTTGATCTTCTTTGATTGTGAATTGAATAGGTGTACTGTCTAATTTATAATGCTCAGGAGCAGTTGTTTCTTGTAAGTAGTAAGTTCCTGGTTTTAAATTATCTACAGTAATTTGTCCTTGATCATTTGTTGTTAATTTTTCGTGTTCTGAAATTATTTTTTTGTCTTTATCAAGTAGTGTGAAAACGGCACCTTGCAGTGTGACGTTTTTATTCAGGTCATCAGACTTTGTTAAAACTACTTTACCGACAAACTTCTTATTTGCAAGTTTATATGTTGTAGTCTCTTGTGTACCAAGTTCAACAATTTTCCCTTGTTTTAAATCCCAGCTAATTACATAGCCTTCAGGAGCCTTTGTTTCTTTTAATAAATATTTATCGCGTTTTAAATTATTAAATTTAGCGATACCGTCTTTGTCTGTTGTAATTTTACGGATAACAGTTTTACCTGTACGATCGTATAAAGTAAATTCTGCCCCAGCTAATAGTGCGTTCTTATTGTCGTTATCTACCTTTATAATTTCAAGGTTTCCACGGCCTTTAGTAGCAGATCCTCCGCCTGAACCAGAAGACATTCTCACTTCAATCGTTTCAGTAGTTTCTGTGTTTTTAACTGTCAACTTATTGCCTGTGATTTTCGCTTTATTACTTACTTTTTCTTTATCGTCTGCATTAATAAGTGAGCGATATTCTAAAATATAAGCTCGATCAATTTTTTTCAAGAAGGCAATTTCGAAATGTTGCTTTCCGGTATTATTGTCTGTTGTTATTTTGAGTTTATAGTCTGTTCCTTCTTTTAATTCGTTTACTGTATCTTTTGTTAAATTTCCATATGGATCAACAGTTGTAGGATATAAGTGGAATGAATCTTCCACAATTACCTGATTTTCGGTTGGGTCATCTGTTACAACGGCATCTGCAATGGTTGATTGGCTTTCGTTAATTGCGATACTCCAATTAATATAGTTGTCGTCTTGCACAGCTTTTTTAGTAACGAAGCTACCACCTTTATTTACTTGAGTGTCACCTGTAAGGGTGTTTACGATTTTAGAGCCATCTTTTAAATCTGCCTCGTTTTTGTAGGTGCCTTGGATAAGTTCACCATCAAGGCTTGTTTTAAAGATAATATAGTAAGGTGAATTAATTGATTGTTTGAAATGAACCTTTAGGGTGTTTTTATTTTTCTCTGTAGGTTCTTCAAGTTCATATTTCTCAGTTGGTACAGCATTACCAGGTTGTGCATTATCAGGATTTCCATTTAGAATCATATCGCGCACTTCAATGGATCCAGGCACTAATTTTTGTTTATCTTGTATTACGTCTATAACATAAGGATCTTTAATCTCAACATTATTATAGTTAAAGCCTATTATCCAAGTAATTTCCTTCGTTTGGGCGTTATAAGAACCGTATTTATAACCATTTGCCTTTGTGAAAGTATCAGGATCGAAATTAGCTTCAACTTTATTTGATTGTGGATTAGAATCCGTATCTATCCAAGAAAGGTTACCTGTATTTTTAAATGAAGTTTTACCACTTTCTAGCTTTGTATAATCAAAGTCTGTCGTATATTTTACGACTAATGTCTTTGTCATATTAGACTGATACGTACCTATAAGAGTAATTTTGAAGCCTTTATCTGTTACATCTAAAACATAGTCAGTCCCAGCTTGAAGGGTATAATTTCCGTCTTTAATTTCTAGTTTCTTATCTTTTAATTGTAATCCACCATGATCAAAGGTGTCCGTAATAATCGCGTTGCTTAATGGATAGTTGTTATTATTTACTATAATTGTCCAAGTTGTTGTTTTGTCTTTATAATTTGTTTCAGCTTTATTATTAGATTTAATAATATTTTGCTGCTTGAAGCTAGCTTCATTTTCTTTACTTGAATCATTATCAGCTGTAACTTTATTTTTTACTTTTCCATCTTCTATAACTTTATTAGTTGGCTTGGTTTTATAGGTAATCACATAAGCACTATTAATATCATCATTAAACTGTAAATCGAATCCATTCTTCTTGTTACTTACAGTGTAATTATTAACAGCGTCTCCTGTTACAAGCGTTCCTTTTTCATTATATGAAGCGTTTTTTACAACAATAGAATTTGCATCTAGTTCGTGTGTATCGTCAAAAATATCTTTTAAAATCGCATCTGCTTTTTTGATCTCTCTTTGATCACCATTGTAAGTAATTGTCCACTCAATTGTTTGCGTCTTTGGATCATATTTACTTGTTTTATTTAAGTGTGTACCACGAGAAACCGTTACAGTAGAACTTGCGTTTTGTTGCTTTTGATTATCACTCGTTATCGTAACGTTATTTCGGAAACTTTTAATATTTTCATCAGTAATTTTTGTGGCATATTCGATTTGATATGCTTTATTGATAGAATCTTTGAAAGCAATCTCCAATTTTGAGCCATCTGATGAAATAATATTGTAATCTGTTGGCTCAGCTTCTGCACCACGCGTTACATTCCCATTAACATCAACTTCTAAATAATAAACTTTAATAGAATCTTTATTTAAGCTTGTACCCTGTGGAATGTTATCTTTAAAAACAGCGTTTTTAAGGGTGTCTTTCGTTTTGTTCATCTCTACTTTCCAATTAATTTCATTTGTATTAATTGGTCTATCAGGTAAACCCTTTTTATTCGTAGCTGTTTGTACATTAGGCTTAAAGTCAACTGTAATAGAAACATCCTTATCTTTAATCGGGAAAGGAATTTCTTGTGTTGTTGTACCTTTAATTTCAGCTTTATTAAATTCTGTCTTTAATTGTAGGTTACCAGCAACATCTGGATGCTCTTCAACATAATCGTTGAATGTCATCGTGACTTTTCCATCTTTTGTAACAGTGAAATTACCAATTTGATGGTTTTCACTATCATATAAAGGACTGTTAATTGTATTGTAAATCTTAAAATGTTTAGGAAGATCAAAAATATAGTAATCTCCATTTTTCACATTCATTGATTTTAAAAGTTCCCATGTAAACTCAATATTGGCAGGGGAATCTGTACTTGGACGGTTATCCTCTGTAAATGGTTTTCCGTCTTTATCCGTCAACTTTACACTGGTTAAAATGTTTGTTGTTATTTGCTTTGGACCTGAATTTGTATTCTCAGCAGGGTCGCTTGATAGCTTTTGTTCTGGATTGTCAGTAGCAATTTTAGCTGCTGGGTTTTGTTCCGGATTATCAGTGGCAGTTTTAGCTGCTGGGTTTTGTTCCGGATTATCAGTAACAGTTTTAGTTGCTGGATCTTGCTCCGGATTGTTAGTAACAGGTTTAGCTACTGGATCTTGCGCTTGTTTATTAGTATCCTGTTTGGTGCCATCTTCTTTAGAGTTTTCTACTTGAACAGGAACTGATATAGGCTGAACCATTGTTCCTAAAGGAAAAGCGATTTGAACTGATTTTTCCCCAGGTTTTAAAGTTGAGTTAAACACGGTATCAACTTTAATTTTTCCTTTAGCGTCTTTCAAATTTTCTACTTGATCATTAAATATTAATTTTAATTTATTATCTTTAGCTGTTATAAAATATTGACCAATATTTTTTTGATCTGTTACTAAATCCCCTTGCAAATCTTTAGATACTTTTAATGCAAGTGGTATTTGAACTACTGCTGTATCATTTACGTGTGCAACTTGTTGATCCTTTATTGACCAAGCGTATTCTACTTGAATGGTTGATCCTATCTTTATTAAATTGTTAGGATTTTTTGATTCGTCAATAATATGATTCGTTGCATCTTTCATTTCAACAGTGTCAAATAAGGAATCTCCTGTTAAGGTTTCCGCACTTACTTGATTGTATGGAAAACTAGCAAGTTGCGAAAATAGTACGAATACAATTAAACATACATTAAAAAGTTTTTTCATTTTTCCTCCTCTGAACATTCATTTGTCCATTGGGGACTTATTCCACATGAACAAATGGAATATTAAAAGTATTTGTTATAAGCTATTTATTTTTGTTATCCCTCCGTTTCTATACGCGTTCTCAGACAAACAGAATTATGTTCAAAGCAATATTATTTAACGTAAAACAAAATGTATATTTACACAGTTCTATGGAAATATACACAATTCGACAAAAAATGTCGAAAAAAATACTGATATAAATAATGATATCAGACCTTTATATGTGAGATAGTTTTCATGTATATCTAGTAAAAAAGAATGGTTATAAAGGTAAGTTTTACGATACATACTAACCAAGGTAGTGTATCCCTTTGTGAAGGCTTATTTTTGCCTTAAAGTTATGTGGAAATAAAAATCTAGATAGAGTTGGTTTTGGTCAGAATGAAGACAATATGTACTTTGAAAATAGTCATTTATTTTGTCTAAAGAGAGTTGTGCGACTAGTGGACCGAAGTTGAAAGGTGATAGTTTCTTACATTGTTAGAGAAATATAAGGATTACAGAATATTCGACTAACACGTTACTACGGTCATTTTTGAGCCTGTTTAAACAATAAGAAAGAAGGTGTTTTACTCCTTAGTTACAATATCTTTTTAGTAAAGATAAGCTTAAGTAACCTCCGCTAAAGATTATATACTTAAATGATAAAGAGTTCAACAATGGTTCACATATTTTCCCAAAAATAAAAACGGCTGTTTTATGTGGAATGAATCTACAAAACAGCCGTTTTTGGTATTAGATTTCTGTTAAGATTATTGGCTCGCCGCGTGTTACGACAACAGTATGTTCACATTGTGCAACAAGACTTTTATCAGGTGTAACGAATGTCCAACCGTCGTCACCACGTTCAATAATATGATCAGCTTTCATAGAGATGAACGGTTCTACAGCGATAACAAGACCGTCTTTTAGAAGCGCATTATCCATTGGATCATAGTAACTTAAAATGTGATTTGGTGCTTCATGTAAGCTAAGACCAATGCCGTGACCAGTTAAGTTTTGAATAACATTGTATCCACTTTTATGTGCGAAGTTTGAAACAGCACGACCAATTTGATTTTGTTTTGAGCCAGCTCTAACCTTTTTCATTGCTGCCCAAAATGCATCAACTGCTGCTTGGCAAAGTTTTTCTTTTGCCTCGTCTTCTCCAAGAACAAATGAAATGCCTGTATCTGCATAATAGCCATCAAGTGCAGCAGATACATCGACGTTTACTAAGTCGCCTTCTTTTAATACGCGATCTCCTGGAATACCATGAGCAACTTCCTCATTTACACTAATGCAAGTTACACCTGGGAAATCATATTCTTTTTCAGGTGCAGAAATAGCACCATGCTCATCTAATACTTTTTTACCGATCAAATCAAGCTCTTTCGTTGTCATACCTGGCTTCGCTTGTTTTTTCATTTCTTCACGTGCAAGCGCAACGATGCGGCCGATTTTTCGTAAGCCTTCTAAATCTTGTTCATTACGAATAATCATGAAAACCACTGTCCTTCCTCGAATATATATCTTATCCGATTGTATCATGTTTATTTTCGTCCTGCTACTCGCTTGCGGTATGCGGGTTGATTCCTCTCATAAAGAATACATGACAATTGTCATATCGATGTCATGACGCATCATACTGTTTCCTAAGTTTTCCAAGTAATACAATGTAAATATAAGAAACAGCGGGGGTGGAGAGATGGAAAAGATTATTGAAGTAAATGGTGTTTCTAAAACATTTAAACATAAAAACGCAGTAAATAATGTTTCATTTCATGTAAATAAAGGGGAAATAGTAGCGTTACTTGGTCCGAATGGTGCGGGGAAAACAACGACGATGTCGATGATGCTTGGATTAAAGGACCCGACAGAAGGTAAGGTCTTTATATTTGGAAAGAGTCCAAAGCATAGAGATGTTCGTAATAGCCTCGGTGCGATGCTGCAAGAAGTAAGTGTCATTGATAGTATTACGGTGGAAGAGGCAATTGAGTTATTCCGTAGTTATTATACGAATCCTATAGCGAAAGAAACGTTACTGCAGTTATCAAATTTAGAATCAGAGCGAAAGCAAAGATGTGAGAAGTTATCAGGTGGGCAAAAAAGAAGGTTGAATTTTGCGCTTGCACTTGCGGGAAATCCAGATTTGTTATTTTTAGATGAGCCGACAGTCGGAATGGATATTACGTCTCGAAGAATGTTTTGGGAAACGATTCGAAAGTTAGCAAGTGAAGGGAAAACAATTATTTTAACGACGCATTATTTAGAAGAAGCAGATGCTTTAGCAAATCGTATCTTATTATTTGCGAACGGAAAGATTATCGCAGATGGTACACCAGACGAAATGAAAGCGACGATTTCGCGAAAAACAATCACATTTTACTCGAAGGAAAGCATTCCTACAAAATTACTAAAGGAATTACCAAATGTAACAGAAGTAAAGTCAAGCGAAGGACGCTTCATTTTAACAACGGAGGATACGGATGCAACTTTAAAAGCCATTTATCAAAAGAGTTTACCTGTAACAGATGTTTCAGTTGAACGTGGAAGTCTTGATGAAGCATTCGAACAGTTTGTCGCAAATCAGAAGGAGGAAATCGCATGAGAGCATTATGGATGCAATGCAAAATAGAAATTTTACGTACATTCCGCAATAAATTATTTATCTTTTTCTCATTATTAATGCCTGTTATGTTTTACTACATTTTTACAAATGTTGTTCAAGTACCACAAAACGGAGATGCGTGGAAAGCACATTATTTAATTTCGATGGCAACCTTCAGTATTGTAGGGACTGCACTCTTTAGTTTCGGTGTGAGACTTTCTCAGGAAAGAGGGCAAGGATGGACACATCTTCTAAAAATTACACCGCTTCCAGAGGGAGCATATTTAACAGCAAAAATTATCGCTCAAACAGTAGTAAATGCTTTTTCAATATTAGTTATCTTTATTGCAGGGATACTAATTAATCATGTTGAGTTAACGGTAGGGCAATGGATTGGTGCGGGATTATGGTTATTGTTAGGGGTAACACCATTTTTAGCGTTAGGAACAGTAATAGGTTCCATTAAGAAGGCGGACGCAGCTGCTGGCTTAGCAAATATTTTAAATATGAGTTTAGCTATAGTTGGCGGGTTATGGATGCCGATTGAAGTATTCCCCAAAATATTAAGAACGATTGGTGAATGGACACCGACATACCATTTCGGAAGTGGTGCGTGGGATATTGTAGCTGGAAAATCAATTGGATGGGAAAATATCGCGGTATTAGGAGGTTATTTCCTTATATTTGTTGTAGTATCAATATATATAAGAAAAAGACAGGAAGCGGTATAAATGATAGAGAAGAAGAGGATTGAGATTTTTCCGAAACATATGGGATTCTTCCCGTATATGTGGTTTGTTTATCTATTATTTCCAATTTATCACTTAGCGCAGGCATCAGGATGGAAGCTTGTAATAGGAAGCGGTATGTTGATAATTTTTATCGTCACATACCGTCAGCTTTATTTTGTTCAGAGGACGTTTGTTTTTTGGGCGTGTATTCAAATGGTACTCATCTTTTTATTTGCTTTATTTTATAATCCTTTTATGATATTTTTTGGCTTTTTCACAGCAAGTGCGATGGGATTTGCGCCAAATAAGAAAGTATTTCGAGTGCTGTTATGTTCGTTAGTTATCATGCTTGGAGCATTTTTATTTGTAAATATGAATCAACTAACAACTACAATTTTAGTAAATATCGTTCCAATGTTTATTTTAATGCTTCTTACGCCATTTGGTATGCGCAATTTTAATCAGAAAAAGATGTTAAGAAATCAATTGGATCAGGCGAACGAGCAAATTAAAGACTTAGTAAAACGTGAAGAACGGCAGCGGATTGCAAGAGATCTTCATGACACATTAGGGCATACGTTATCTCTTATTACTTTGAAAAGCCAGCTTGTAGAGAAGTTAATTGTGAAAAATCCAGAGCGTGCAAGTGCGGAAGCGAAGGAAATTACACAAACGTCTCGTACAGCCTTAAAACAGCTGAGAGAATTAATTTCTGATATGCGTATGATTACGGTAGAAGAAGAGCTAGAGCAAATAAAAGCGATCTTACAAGCAGCTAATATTGAATTAGAAGTGAGGCAAGAAGCAAGATCGAGCTCGTTATCACCAATTGAACAAAATATTGTCGGGATGTGTTTACGTGAGGCCGTTACAAATGTTGTAAAACATAGTAAGGCAACGCGGTGCGCAGTTTCTGTATTAGAATCACAAGGTGAACTGATTTTGAAAGTAGAAGATAACGGAATCGGTTTAACAGATCAAAATCATGATGGAAATGGTATTCGCGGCATGAAAGAACGAATTGCTCTTATTGATGGATTTGTTGAACTAGGTACAATCAATCCAGGGACGTTATTAACGGTAAAAGTTCCAGTTGTTATTAGAACAGGAAAAGATGAGGTGAGGGCATGATTCGAATTATTATTGCAGAAGACCAGCGGATGCTTCGTGGTGCATTAGGGGCCCTGCTTGATCTAGAAGATGATATCGAAGTAATTGGGCAAGCTGCGAACGGGGAAGAGGCGTTAGAATTAATTGAATCGTTAAAGCCAGATGTAAGTATTATGGATATTGAAATGCCGATTCAAAGTGGATTGGATGTCGCTGAGACTTTAAAGAAAGAAAAATCATCATGCAAAGTAATGATTTTAACAACATTTGCACGGCCGGGATATTTTGAAAGAGCAATGAAAGCTGGTGTGCACGGCTATTTATTAAAGGATAGCCCAAGTGAAGATTTAGCGGCAGCAATTCGTAATGTAATGAAGGGGAAACGAGAGGTCTCCCAAGATTTAATGTTTGGCTTATGGCAGGAGCAAAATCCGTTGTCAGATCGCGAAAAGGAAGTACTGTTGCTTGCGAAAGAAG
Organism: Bacillus cereus group sp. MYBK227-1; assembly: GCF_051916325.1. Taxonomy (NCBI): domain Bacteria; kingdom Bacillati; phylum Bacillota; class Bacilli; order Caryophanales; family Bacillaceae; genus Bacillus; species Bacillus cereus group sp. MYBK227-1. The sequence continues at coordinate 157,249 of NZ_JBQAGK010000005.1, forward strand.
GAAAGACGGCAAACGAAATTGCGAAGGCACTTTATCTTTCGCCGGGTACAGTACGTAATTATATTTCTGAAGTATTAGCGAAGCTTGATGCGAAAAATAGAATTGAGGCAATTACAATTGCGGAAGAAAAGGGTTGGATATAAAAAGAAGGTTACCTATGAGAGGTAACCTTCTTTTTATAATTATTGTACTTCTATTACTTGATTTACTTTTTGTAACGGTTTGTAACCGTGTGCTTCAAATGCCTTTGCAAATTCATTTGATACGGCAGTGCCATATAAATCTTTTGCAGCTTGTACGATATGAGATTGAAGTGATTCAAAGTCTTCAGCGGAAGTTGCATAATTTTGCAATGCACGCATAACAACTTTACTTACTTTTTCATTTCCTTGTTTTTGAACAGCAACACCGTTATATGTTTTACCTTCAGCTAATTGATATAATACGTGACTGATAATACCAGAATTCACGTGTGATTCTTGATTATTACCATCGTTATAGAAATCTTGTAAATTTGTATATAGTTTATGACCGCCGTCACCAATTTCCCTTGGGATATCACGAATTGTTAGGCCACCTAATGTATCGCCCATAATCCAGTTTCCTTTATCTTTCTTTACGTAATATTCGATTTGTGTACCCCAGAAATCCGCTAATCCCTCGTTTAGTGCAGATGTTTCAGCGCTTGGATATCTCACGACTTTATTTTTCGTCGTGCCACTGAATACAGCATGTCCAAATTCATGAGCTGTTACATCAAGAGCGGATGTTAGTTTTCCGTCTAAACCATCACCAAATACCATTTGGTTCCAAGCGGGATGCCAAAATGCATTTACATAGTCTTCTTTTACACCATCACTAACTTCAGTAGAATCAAAACCGTGTACACTAGCAACAACTTTTGAATCTTTATTGTCGTAACTTTTTAGATTATGTTCTTTCCTAAAGTAATCGTAAATATCACTCATGTTCTTCATAGCGCCCGCGGCTTCTTTATCTGCAAAATTAGGAGTACTACTTGAAATTAGTGTCCCTGGATAACCAGCTTGACTATATCCTCCAAGGGAATCGGCGTAGTTTGCATTATAAATATAAATACCATTTCCGCGTGATAAATCCGCTAAATAAAATTTTCCATCAGTTCCTTTGGCAATATTGAAAGAGATGTTTTCTTGAAGTGCATTTTTCCCAGTTCCTTGCTCACTTGCAGGGGATAATCTAGGTGATGTTACTTGATTTATAGTCTTATTCTCTTTGTTTTTAATGAACTTTTCTTGGAAAAGTACTTCTCCAGTTTTTAAATCAACGATAGCATTGCCGTTTATAATTTGTTCATTGTTTTCATAAGTAAATGTAATAACAGTTGCGAATGTATAATAGCCATCTTTTTTCTTATAAACAACGGTTTCGCTAGAGAATTCAGTCTCAACTGCATCGCTTGGAATTTGAACTATATCGCGTAATTTAGATTTTACTTCATTTTTCGACAAAAAATTTGTTATAGTAAGATTAGGTTGTTGATTTAAATTTTGAACAACTTTACCACTAACAGTTGTGATCACTCCATTTTTATCTACTTTTACAATGAGATCTTGGCCATATACTTTATAGTTTTTATATGTTTGTGCAAGGCGAACTTCGGTTTGATTTTCTTTGGTTTCTTTATTTGTAGGTTGGAAATCTACATTTTTTTCAGTAGTGACTTGTTCTTGTTGAGCTTTAGCCCCGTTTACCTCACCTTTTAAATACTTTTTCGCAATATTTTCTTTCGTATCATTTTGAGGTTCTGTTAATTTTCCAATTGTTAAACCAGGCTGAGCAATTTCAACTTTGACTTCATTTTTATCTAATTCTTGGGCATAAATAGCTTTTGTTGATAAAGGACAAAGGAGACCGAACGTAACGAAAGCACTAGCAAATTTTCTATAATTCATCTATAACACTCCTAATCTATTATTGTATGTGAGATGAATTGTATGAAAAATTTGCCGAATTATATATATATTATGCATTATTTCATATCAAAAATTGTCGAATTCACATTATTGTAGTGGTATGACAACTTAAAAAACTAGATTGTTATAATGGGATGGTGAGTAAGTATGCACGCAGAAAAATTAGGAAGTGAAATTAAGAAAATTAGGGTGATGAGAGGATTAACACAAAAACAGTTATCCGAGAACATATGTCATCAATCGGAAGTAAGTCGAATTGAATCGGGTGCGGTATACCCAAGTATGGATATATTGCAAGGTATTGCAGCAAAATTACAAGTTCCCATCATTCATTTTTATGAGGTACTCATTTATTCTGATATTGAGAGGAATAAGCAGTTAAAAGATCAAATTATTCTACTTTGTAAGCAAAAAAAATATAAAGAAATTTATAATAGAGTATGCAATGAATTGAAAAAGGAAGAATATCATCCCGAGCTTCAGCAATTTCTTCAATGGCAATATTATGTAGCTGCTTACGTATTGAAAAAAATCGATTACGAATATTGCATTTTAGAATTAAAGAAATTGCTCAATCAACAACTGGTAGGAATAGATGTATATCAGAACCTTTATATTGAAAATGCAATTGCAAACATTTATGCTGAAAACGGCTATTTGAAGCAGGGTATTGATTTGTTTGAAAATATATTAAAACAATTAGAGGCATTGCATGATAATAAAGAGTTTGATGTGAAGGTGAGACATAATCATGCAAAAGCATTATACATAGACAATCAATACGAAGAAGCGCTTTGTCACGCAAATAAAGCCATTGACCTATCGTGTCGAATTAACAGTATGACATTGATTGGACAGTTATACTTTCGAAAAGGTGAATGCCTAGCAAAACTTGGGTGTGATAGAGCAGAAATTGAAGATGCTTACGAAAAAGCATGCTTCTTTTTTGATATATTAGGAAACCATGAATTAAAAGAATCACTTATAAAAAAAATGAAGAAATAAAAAAGACATAAAGAACAAATATGCATAATTGCATAAAGTCTGGATAATTTTTCATGATATATTTAAAGAAAAAAATGCGGGTGATGGAATATGAAAAAACTACTTATTGGTAGTTTACTAACGTTAGCGATGGCATGGGGTATTTCATTAGGAGATACAGCATTAGAGAAAAACCAAATAATTTCTCATAATAATCAAGAGGTACAATTAGCTAATGAAGTACCTTTTGAGTTCTAAAAAACAACCGTCTTACTTAGACGGTTGTTTTTTTATGGAGTAACATCCAAACGTCTTTACTAGAGACAGGTTTGCTAATAAAGAATCCTTGAATGTGATCACAATTTTGTTTATGTAAAAATTCCCATTCTTCTTCCGTTTCTACACCTTCTGCAATCACTTTTAAATTTAGTTCTTTTGATAGTGTAATAATGGAAGAGACAATTGCTTCTTCTAAAGGGCTAGTTGTAATTCCACAAATAAACTCTCGAGCGATTTTTAATGTGTTGATTGGATATTTTGTTAAATAAGCTAAAGAACTATAACCAGTTCCAAAGTCGTCGATTGAAATTTGAATACCGAGATTTTGAAGTTGTTCTAGTTTTGCAACTACAGATTGATTTTGATTAATTGCGATGCTTTCCGTAATTTCAATATCTAGTGCTTCGGGTTTCAGTTCTGTTTCTTCCAATACCTTTGAAATAGTTGGGATTAAATCTGCATGGTTAAATTGAACAACAGATAAATTTACACCAACTTTTAAGTGAGAGAAACCTTGATTATGCCATCTTTTTGCCTCTAAACAAGCAGTACGTAATATCCAATTGCCAAGTTCAATAATAAAACCAGTTTCCTCTGCTAGAGGGATAAATTGGGCAGGAGATACGATACCGAGTTTTGGATGCTTCCAACGTATTAATGCTTCAAAACCGATAATTTGTTTTGTTTTTGTGCTTACTTGTGGCTGGTATTCAAGGAAAAATTCATTTTGTTGTAATGCTTTTGAAAGTTCACCTTCTAAGAATTGAATTTCATTTTGAGCGATACTCATTTCTTTTGAGAAGAAAACAAATCTGTTTTTTCCATTTGCTTTCGCACGATACATAGCCATATCAGCATTTTTCATTAACTCATTTACATCAGTTCCATAATCAGGGTACATCGCAATTCCGATACTTGGTGTAATAGAGAGTTCTTCGCCTTGAATGAAGAATGGTTTGTTTAAAATAGTTAAAATCTGTTCAGCTATAAAAATTGCACTTTTTTCTGAGTACATTTCTGGTAATAGAATTGTAAACTCATCGCCACCTTGGCGAGCGACGATATCTTTTGAACGCAAGCAACCGCGTAATCTTTTTGCTACTTCAATTAATAATAAATCTCCAACGTCATGGCCAAGTCTATCGTTAATTTTTTTAAATCGATCTAAATCAAGGAATATGACGGCGACATCATTTGCGTTAGTTTGGGCTGTATTTAAAATGGCTTTTAAATCTTTTTCGAACTTTCGACGATTTGGTAATCCAGTAAGTGCATCGTGAAAGGCTAAATGTTCTACTTGTTTTTGTTTTTCATATAAGGTGGTAATATCACGTGCTATCCCAAACATTCCGACCACTTCTTTGTTTATAAAAGTAGGGATAAGTGTAATATGGAGATAATAATAATAGCCTTCTTGTTCTTTTGTACGAACTTCTAACGTTTGTGGCCTACCTTCCTTTGTAATTTGTAAAGCCTTCTTTAGTAGTTCGTGGTCTTTTGAATCAATGAAGTGTACCAGAGAATAGCTTGCCACTTCGCAATAATAGGCAGTAAATAAGCTTTCGCACGCCTTATTAGATTGTTGAAAAATGCCATTCATATTTAAAGAGAAAACGGCATCGGGATGGTCCTCGAATAAAGATTTATAACGTTGTTCACTTTTTGATAATGCAAATGCACCTTCTTCAACTTCGTCCTCTAGTTGTGTAGTCAACTGTTCATATGTATGAATTAGTGCTTGATTATCTTTCCACAGGTAAAGTTGCCGCAAGAATAACAAAATAAGTGATAATACGAGACCGATCAACATGAATTTATCATCCCAAGGTTGAATGATAATAAAAGAAAAAGTAATAATTATACTAAAATAAGGTAGTATAAAACGTACATAATCGAATCGATAATATTTTGTTTTCGTTTCATGCTGCATTGGTTTATCTAAAATATATAGTATGGAAGAAAGTCCAATTAATAAAATAGAAGCAGTGTGTATTAAATAATTAATTTCAGCAGAAGTTTTCATCCCAAAATTCAATTGAAACAGATGAATATAACCGTATACGAGTATAATAGTGAAACCGATAATTAATGCAATTCTACTAGAAGAATATTGTTCTCTTCTATATAGGCTAATAACGGCGTAAATTACTAATGATTGTGCAATGAAATACCCAATTAAAATCCAAGTATCCTTTGTTAACATGCGGAAGCTTGAAAGGTCTAAGATAAAAGTTAAGGTGAAATAAATGTTCATAATAATAATAAAGATGCTATCGAATGAAAATTGAGAAAGCCCCTTAATAGAATAATTTTTTATAAACTTTATAGCAAATCCAACAAAGAGCAAAATATATTGTATGATAAAAAAAGGTAATGCTTTATATGAAAATATAGATTGATCATGTATAGAAAGTGAACTAAGAAATAGGGTTATCTCCATAACTAATCCACATAGGCAAGTACATAGTAATAAAATCCAAAATAGTTTATCACTGCGTTTCATTCTCTTAATAGCTTTATATAAACAGTGACAAGAAAAAAGTGCAGCGAAACAGAATAAGAAAAGAATTCCAATCTCCTTTATATGCGACTCATTTGGAATAAAGAGTATCCAAAGAGCAAATATAGATATGTATATTATGACAAATTGTACATATTTTTTTTGATTAATCATATTATGACTCCGTTTCAATAAAGTTGAATCTCGAGGGAATGCTAATTTAAATAATAGCATATAAAATAGGATGTTTTTTACTATAAAAATTACTTTTTTGAAAAAATGGTGCAAAGTTACAATTTACCACTGTAACATTGCACCACCTATTCTTTTAATTCCTCTTATAGCAGAAAGTTCATCTATTAATTGGAATAATGCTAAGTCTTTTTGTTTACTTTCAATCATAATATCGAAATTATGATTGTGTTTTTTTGCAATGTGTAAGAAAGGCTTAATAAACTCTAAATCGATATATTCAGCATGAGCCCTAAATTCTTTTTCCGATCTCGGGGAGGAAATGTGAACTTTAGGAGAAATATTTGTATGTGACCAAGTTTCAAAAATTGCAGGAAGCAACTCTTCTAGTGGTTCCTCGCAAAGATTGGCCATATGATGATGATAATCAAATACAAATGGAATATTTTCTTTTTGGCAAATTGATAAAGTTTCAGCGGTTGTATAGGTTTTATCATCATTTTCAAGAGTCATTTGTTTTTTTATATGTGTAGGAAGTTTTTTTATGTTTTCATGGAAGCGATCAATTGCCTTTTCTTTATTTCCATAGGCTCCACCTACATGAATATTAATGTAAGAAGAATCTGCAATGCCTATAGCATCCAATATTTTATAATGATAAGTCATATCCGTAATAGCGTTAGTAGTAATATGTGGCTTGTCGCTTGTAAATAGCGTAAATTGATTTGGATGAAAACTTATTCGTAAATTGTGTTCTTTAATTAAAGCCCCTATTTTACGCCAAAGTGGTGTGAATACCCCAATATAGTCAAACTCGACTTCGGGATGTGTTGCAAGTGGGACGATGGAAGACGATAGGCGATATAGTGGGATTTCATGCGCTATATTGTAATGAAGGATACGTATTGTGTGCTCTAAATTTTGCCTTATAACATGGTACAGTTTGTCTTCTCGCTCTTGCTTGCTGAGTTTCTTAAAGCGTGTAAACGTCATTGTTTTGGCAGGAGAACAGTCCCAGAGTGCCATTGCATGTGAGACATATCCAAACCGTATAAGCATATGAGATACACCTCTTTTATTCATTGTCTTTCCTATAAAAAGAAAGCAAACATTGTTCCAATCCATTCCTTTCCTCTATCGATAAGAGAAGGCGGGTTTACATCGCTATAGGAAAGTACAGATGCATTCTCTAGATCTTCATGGAATTTCTTTTTTACTGTTTGAATGAAATGTTTATTATATAACAGGCAGTTTATTTCATGGTTAATATATAAACTTCTCATATCAAAGTTTGCTGTTCCGATATCGCAAATATCATCGTCTACTATAATAATTTTGGCGTGAAAAAAACCTTGTTGAAATGCATAAATATTGCAACCAGCCTGTATTAATTTTCGGCAGTACGGAAATTTGGCTTCTCGAACAAGAGGGTGATCAGCTTTTTCTGGAACAAGAATTGTGATTTGAACCCCTCTTTCTTTTGCTTTTAATAAGGCATTCATAATTTTTTTTCCAGGAATGAAATATGGTGTACCGATACAGATTTCTTTTTTTGCCGCGTTAATTAAATGTAAAAAAGTATGCTGTAAATAAGCCCCATCAGTCGGAATAAATTGATGCAGGATGGTACCTGGGTTTTGTTTTGGAAAATAAAGAGAAGCATCTAATAAATTTTGTTTCGTATCATCAAACCAGTCATGCAAAAATTGCTTTTGTAAATCTTGAACCCCTTCTCCTGTAAGACGTAAATGGTAGTCTCGCCATAATCCTAAATATTCATTATGCCCTAGATACTCTTCACCGATATTAAATCCCCCGATATAGCCGGTTTTCCCATCAATCACTGTAATTTTCCTATGATTTCGTTGATTGGCAGAAAAGAAAGGCAGAGGAAATTTTACCTTATGACAAAATGAAAAAGATACACCATGTTTTTGCAGGGAGCGAATAGCTTCGTTTGATAAAGAATGGCTGCCAAATCGATCAAGTAAAAGTCGTACTTCAATTCCTTCCTGAGCCTTATCAATCAGCAATTTTAAAAATTCACGACTGATTTTATCGTTTTTTACAATGAAGAATAAAATATGAATGTGATGCTGTGCTTGTTTTATATCAGTAAATAAAGCGTCATACAAATCTTTCCCGTATGTATAAAGGTGAAAATCACTTTGACGTAAAGGGAAAGTGCGAGAGCTTACTCGTTTTAAATGAAGAAGTCTCCCGTATGAAAGGTCAATTGTAATCCAAAGAGCAACGGATATTAACAAAAGAGATAAGTAGAGCATTAGTGAATTCCCTCCTTCGCATTCTTTTCACCTTCAGTGTGTTACAAATGATACGGGTAGCACGGCTGTTATTATAAATTTCTTTAGAGGATAGATCTTGTACTGTTTAAAGTTTCACTTTATCCCGCTTTAACGGGCAGTAAGCCTTTCGACTCAAAAACTGTTGAATAAGTAGAAGTTAGCTTGAAAATCTACTGCCCGTAAAAGCCCGATTGGTTCAACTAATAATTAGAGGGGGATGAACCACCCCTGCTGATTAAAGTTTCACTTTATAGTTTCACCGAAATAAACAGCTTTATGAAAAAATGTGTTGTTCTATAACAAAAAACTGTTGACTGAATGCTCACTCATTATATAATGGGGATAGGGGATATAATTCAGAAAATTATATATTTTTGAAGATTCAAAAAAGAAAGAGGGCTTACAAAGAGAGGGGTAGCATAAAAATGAATAGCTTACTGATCATTAATTGGCTGGCTGCCATTGCTGTTATTGCTTATGCAGGATATTTGTTTGTATATCTTATACGGACGAGAATGGCCTACATACAATTAGGAAAAAAAATTGAATTTGACCGTCGTTTTAAAGAGCGTTGGGATCTCCTTAAGGTCAATGTTTTCGGTCAAAAAAAGCTGCTGAAAGATAAGAAAAGCGGCATCATTCACGTTATGTTCTTTTACGGATTTATTCTTGTCCAATTTGGAGCAATTGACTTCGTTTGGAAAGGACTCGCACCAGGATCACATCTTCCACTTGGACCACTATACCCTGCATTTACATTCTTCCAGGAAATTGTCACACTTGTTATTTTAATTGCAGTATTTTGGGCTTTTCATAGACGTTATGTAGAAAAGCTTGTTCGTTTAAAACGTAACTTCAAATCAGGTCTTGTTCTTATCTTTATCGGTGGCTTAATGATTTCTGTGCTACTTGGTAACGGTATGGGACTTATATGGCATGGCGAGGAGCTTTCATGGAGTGAACCAATTGCTTCTGCAATCGCTTACGTTTTTAGCGGGATAAATGAAACCGTAGCCATTTCAGTGTTCTATTTTTCTTGGTGGGTGCATTTACTAATTTTGTTAACGTTTTTAGTGTATGTTCCACAATCAAAACATGCGCATTTAATTGCAGGACCAGCTAATGTATTCTTCGGTCGTCTTTCAAACCCAGGGAAGCTTGAAAAGATTGATTTTGAAGATGAAACGCAAGAAACATTTGGTGTTGGTAAAATTGAAGACTTTAGACAAAATCAACTTATTGACTTATACGCTTGTGTAGAGTGTGGCCGTTGTACAAATATGTGTCCGGCAACAGGAACAGGAAAAATGTTATCGCCGATGGACTTAATTTTAAAACTTCGCGATCATTTAACTGATAAAGGAGCTGCGGTAACATCAAAAGCACCGTGGGTTCCAGTAGTTGCCTTCAATAATACACAAGGAAATCAGTTAGCGATGATGGCAGCTGGAAAAGGACAACAAGAATCAGCGTCTACAACGCTCGCTTACGATCCGAGTTTAATCGGAGATGTTATTACAGAAGAAGAGATTTGGGCATGTACAACGTGTCGTAACTGTGAAGATCAATGCCCAGTTATGAATGAGCATGTTGACAAAATTATTGATTTACGTCGATATCTCGTTTTAACAGAAGGAAAAATGGACGCGGAAGCACAACGCGCGATGACAAATATCGAGCGTCAAGGGAATCCGTGGGGTCTGAACCGTAAAGAGCGTGAAACATGGCGCCAAGGTGATGACGAAGTAACAGTTCCAACTGTAAAAGAAAAATCAAAAGCTGGGGAGGAATTCGAGTATTTATTCTGGGTTGGTTCAATGGGATCATACGACAATCGTAGTCAGAAGATTGCGATATCGTTTGCGAAGTTAATGAACGAAGCAGGTATTTCATTCGCAATTCTCGGTAATAAAGAAAAGAATTCTGGAGATACACCACGCCGCCTCGGAAATGAATTTGTATTCCAAGAGATGGCGACAAAGAATATCGAAGAATTTGAAAAGGCAGGAGTGAAGAAAATCGTTACGATTGATCCTCATGCTTATAACACATTTAAAAATGAGTATCCGGACTTTGGCTTGCAAGCAGAAGTCTATCATCATACAGAATTGTTAGCTCAGTGGGTGAAAGAAGGGCGCTTAAAGCCTGTTCACGCTATTGAAGAAACAGTTACGTACCATGATTCCTGTTATTTAGGAAGATACAACGAAGTGTACGAAGCGCCACGTGACATTTTGAAAGCGATTCCTGGAGTGAATCTTGTAGAAATGGCACGTAACCGTGAAACTGGAATGTGCTGTGGCGCAGGTGGTGGCTTAATGTGGATGGAAGAAACAACAGGTTCTCGTATTAACGTTGCTCGTACAGAACAAGCATTAGCTGTACAGCCATCCATTATCGGTACAGGTTGTCCATATTGCTTAACGATGATCAGTGATGGAACGAAAGCGAAAGAGGTAGAAGAGAAAGTTCAAACTCTTGATGTGACAGAGATTTTAGAACGATCTGTTATCGGACAGAAAAAAGAAGCAATGTAGTTTGTAAGAATGTATACAACTTTAGAAAGAGGTGCAATGATTGCACCTCTTCTCAACGTAGGGATACCGAGCGAGCGCTCAGTGTTAAAAAATGAAATGGGGGAAAGAAACATGAGTAAAACAGTTATTTTAAGTGCCGCAAGAACACCAGTTGGAAAATTTGGAGGATCTTTAAAGGATGTAAAAGCGACGGAACTTGGAGGAATTGCAATTAAAGCAGCACTTGAAAGAGCAAATGTTGCGGCTAGTGATGTTGAAGAAGTTATATTTGGAACGGTTATTCAAGGTGGGCAGGGACAAATTCCATCGCGCCAAGCTGCGAGGGCTGCTGGAATCCCTTGGGAAGTGCAGACGGAAACAGTGAATAAAGTTTGTGCATCAGGGCTTCGTGCGGTTACGTTAGCGGATCAGATTATTCGTACTGGCGATCAATCACTGATTGTAGCTGGCGGTATGGAGTCGATGAGTAACAGTCCTTACATTTTACGTGGAGCAAGATGGGGATACAGAATGGGCAACAACGAAGTTATTGATTTAAACGTTGCTGACGGTTTAACATGCGCATTTTCAGGTACACACATGGGCGTTTATGGCGGAGAAGTTGCAAAGGAAGATGGAATTTCTCGTGAAGCGCAAGATGAATGGGCATATCGTAGCCATCAGCGTGCGGTTTCAGCGCATAAAGAAGGGCGTTTTGAAGAGGAAATCGTGCCAGTAGCGATTCCGCAAAGAAAAGGCGATCCTATTGTCGTTGCAAAGGATGAGGCGCCACGTGAAGATACAACGATTGAAAAGTTAGCAAAGTTAAAACCTGTATTTGATAAGACAGCGACGGTGACAGCTGGTAATGCGCCGGGACTAAACGATGGTGGTGCCGCACTTGTATTAATGAGCGAAGACAGAGCGAAGCAAGAAGGAAGAAAGCCATTAGCGACAATTTTGGCGCATACAGCAATTGCAGTGGAATCTAAAGATTTCCCAAGAACTCCAGGTTATGCAATTAACGCATTGCTTGAAAAAACAGGAAAGACAATTGAAGACATTGATTTATTCGAGATTAATGAAGCCTTTGCAGCGGTAGCAATTGCAAGTACAGAAATCGCAGGAATTGATCCGGAAAAATTGAATGTAAATGGCGGCGCGGTAGCGATGGGACATCCAATTGGAGCAAGCGGAGCGCGCATTATCGTTACACTAATCCATGCACTTAAGCAGCGCGGCGGCGGAATTGGAATTGCTTCGATTTGTAGCGGTGGCGGTCAAGGGGACGCAGTGATGATTGAAGTTCACTAATTAAAGTTCGAGGGTATAAAATTTATTAACAATTAAGGGGGAAGAAAAAATGGGTGTACAAAACATTGTTGTAATTGGTGCAGGGCAAATGGGATCAGGAATTGCACAAGTATGTGCAATGGCAGGATATGACGTGAAGGTACAAGATTTAAAGCAAGAGCAATTAGATAGAGGATTGGCTATCATTACGAAAAACTTAGCACGGCAAGTAGAAAAAGGACGTATGAAGGAAGAAGAGAAGGAAGCCACATTAAATCGTCTTACAGTAACGCTTGATTTAGATTGTGTGAAAGAAGCGGATCTTATTATTGAAGCAGCTGTTGAGAAAATGGATATTAAAAAGAAAATCTTTGCGAATCTAGATGAAATTGCTCCAGAACACGCAATTTTAGCAACGAATACGTCATCTCTGCCAATTACAGAAATTGCAGCGGTAACGAAGCGTCCGGAAAAAGTAATCGGTATGCACTTTATGAATCCAGTTCCAGTTATGAAGCTTGTTGAGATTATTCGTGGTTTGGCTACCGATGATGCGGTATATGAAGCAATTGAAGATATTACGAAAAAAATTGGGAAAGTACCAGTTGAAGTGAATGATTTCCCAGGTTTTGTATCAAATCGTATTTTGCTACCGATGATCAACGAAGCAATTTATACGTTATATGAAGGTGTAGCGACGAAAGAAGCAATTGATGAAGTCATGAAGCTTGGTATGAACCATCCGATGGGGCCTTTGACACTCGCCGATTTTATCGGTTTAGATACGTGTTTATACATTATGGAAGTGTTGCATGAAGGATTAGGAGATAGTAAATATCGCCCATGTCCGTTATTACGTAAGTATGTGAATGCAGGATGGTTAGGGCGTAAAACAGGTCGTGGATTCTACGTTTACGAATAAATGCCCCCTTTGTTACAACATAGTGGTCTTACCAAATTATTTAAAGGATATATAGCAAATGGAGGCGGAATATATGAACTTTCGTTTTAATGAAGAGCAGCAAATGATGAGGAAAATGGTTCGGGATTTTGCACAGAAGGAAATAGCTCCCTTTGTTCCTAGTATGGAACAAGGGGTGTTCCCGAAAGAGATTTTGCAAAAGATGGGTGAGCTTGGATTAATGGGTATTCCAGCGCCTGCAAAATACGGTGGGGCAGAAATGGACTTTATATCTTACATTCTAGCAATTGAGGAAATCTCAAAGGTAAGTGCAACAGTTGGTGTAATTTTAGCTGTACATACGTCAGTTGGAATGAATCCGATTTTATATTTCGGAACAGAAGAACAGAAGAAAAAATATGTTTCTAAACTTGCAACTGGGGAATATTTAGGTGCATTTGCTTTAACAGAGCCAAATGCAGGATCAGATGCAGGGAGTTTGAAATCAAGAGCTGTGAAAAAAGGTGATCATTATATTATTAATGGATCGAAAGTGTTTATTACAAATGGTGGTGAAGCAAGTACATACATTGTATTCGCTTCTACAAATCCAGAGGCAGGAAAAAGTGGTATTTCTGCATTTATAGTAGAGAAAGATACACCTGGTTTAATCATCGGAAAAGATGAACATAAGATGGGACTTCTCGGTTCTCGTACAGTACAACTTACTTTTGAAGATATGAAAGTGCCAGCTGAGAATTTACTTGGGGAAGAAGGACAAGGATTTAAGGTGGCAATGGCGAATTTAGATGTTGGGCGAATTGGAATCGGTGCGCAGGCGTTAGGAATTGCTGAAGCGGCGCTTGGCTGTGCAATTGATTATGCAAAAGAAAGAGAGCAATTCGGGAAGCCAATTGCGGCGCAGCAAGGGATTGGCTTCAAGCTTGCAGATATGGCAACAAGTGTCGAAGCAGCAAGGTTACTCGTATATAGAGCGGCATCTCTTAGGGCACAGGGCTTACCATGCGGTAAAGAAGCATCTATTGCGAAATTATTTGCTTCTAAGACAGCGGTTGAAGTCGCGATTGAGGCGGTGCAAGTGTTTGGTGGTTACGGTTATATGAAAGACTATCCAGTAGAACGATTTTTCCGTGATGCGAAAATCACACAAATATATGAAGGAACAAGTGAAATACAGAAACTTGTTATTAGCCGTGCTTTATAAAAGGGCGAGGGGGAGACGGAGATGCATTTTAAACTATCAGAAGAACATGAAATGATAAGAAAAATGGTTCGAGATTTTGCTAAAAATGAAGTGGCACCAACAGCAGCTGAGCGTGATGAGGAAGAGCGATTTGATCGAGAATTATTTGATCAAATGGCAGAACTTGGTTTAACCGGTATTCCGTGGCCTGAAGAGTACGGTGGAATTGGAAGCGATTACTTAGCGTACGTAATCGCTATTGAAGAATTATCCCGCGTTTGTGCTTCAACAGGCGTAACACTGTCCGCGCATACTTCACTTGCAGGATGGCCAATTTTTAAATTTGGGACGGAAGAGCAAAAGCAAAAGTTTTTACGACCGATGGCTGAAGGAAAGAAAATTGGTGCATACGGCTTAACGGAGCCAGGATCTGGATCGGATGCTGGTGGAATGAAGACAATCGCAAAGAGAGATGGAGACCATTATATTTTAAATGGATCAAAAATTTTCATTACAAATGGCGGTATTGCTGATATTTACGTTGTTTTTGCGCTAACTGATCCTGAATCAAAGCAGCGCGGTACGAGTGCATTTATTGTAGAAAGTGATACACCGGGATTTTCAGTTGGGAAGAAGGAGAGCAAGCTAGGGATTCGCTCTTCACCAACGACTGAAATTATGTTTGAAGATTGCCGTATTCCTGTAGAGAATCTACTTGGAGAAGAGGGGCAAGGGTTTAAAGTTGCGATGCAAACATTAGATGGAGGTCGTAACGGTATTGCGGCGCAAGCTGTTGGTATTGCACAAGGGGCTTTAGATGCTTCTGTAGAATATGCAAGGGAGCGCCATCAATTTGGAAAACCAATTGCGGCGCAGCAAGGGATTGGCTTTAAACTTGCAGATATGGCAACAGATGTAGAAGCGGCACGCCTTTTAACATATCAAGCGGCTTGGCTTGAATCAGAAGGGCTTCCGTATGGAAAAGAGTCAGCGATGTCAAAAGTATTTGCAGGAGATACAGCGATGAGGGTGACGACTGAAGCGGTGCAAGTATTTGGTGGTTACGGTTATACGAAAGATTATCCAGTAGAGCGTTATATGCGAGATGCAAAAATTACACAAATATATGAAGGAACACAAGAGATTCAGAGGCTTGTAATTTCTCGTATGTTAACGAAGTAGGAACGAAAGCGTAGGTATTTTCCTACGCTTTTTCCTTCCAAAAAATAATAGAGAGAGGTGAAGGGAATGGTTAAACATAATGTACATGCATCGGTGAAAGATGAAAAATTAGTTGCGTTAAGACGTGAGCAAATGATTAAAGGTGCGGTGCAACTGTTTAAACAAAAAGGATTTCCGCGTACAACAACGAGAGAAATTGCAAAAGCGGCTGGATTTAGTATAGGGACACTTTATGAGTACATTCGTACAAAAGATGATGTTTTGTATTTAGTTTGTGATAGTATTTATGAACATGTAAAAGAAAGATTAGAGGAAGTAGTTTGTACAGAAAAAGGGAGTGTAGAAAGTTTAAAGATAGCAATAACGAATTATTTTAAAGTGATGGATGAATTACAGGAAGAAGTATTGATAATGTATCAAGAGGTACGCTTTTTACCGAAAGAATCACTTCCGTATGTATTAGAAAAGGAGTTTCAAATGGTAGGAATGTTCGAGAATATTTTAGAACAGTGTACGGAAAATGGAACATTTACATTAAATAAAAAAGAAATACAGCTTCTTGCCCATAATATTTTTATACAAGGACAGATGTGGGGATTTAGACGCTGGGCGCTGCAAAAACTGTATACGCTCGAAGAATATACAGAAATGCAAATTAGGTATGTATTGCAAGGGGCCCATATGCTTCCGAAATAAGGAACAGACAAATTATAATTTTACTACCCTATAAAAGTTTCCCGTTTTTTTTTGTAGCATATTTGTGCGACTTTTGTTTATAATGAATAGTATGGATTTTTTTAAGCAGGCCGTTATATATAAGGTTATATTTGATGAAAGGAAGTGCCGCATAAGTGGATTTTAAGCAATATTCACCAGAAGAGCTAAAAGAATGTTCAATGATTGAAGTTGTACATAGCGTTTTAGGGGATAAAAAACAAGCAACGACATTCAACGAGTTGGTTCAAGAAATCGCTCAAGTGCTGGGACTATCTCAAGAGCAAGTTAATGCGAAAATCGCACAATTTTATACAGACTTAAACATTGATGGACGTTTCATTAATTTAGGAGAAAATCGTTGGGGGCTACGCAGCTGGTACCCATACGAGCAAATTGATGAAGAAATCTTGCCTCAACCAAAACCGAAGAAGAAACGTAAAGTTGAAGAAGACGGTTTTGACGACTACATTGAAGAAGATGAAGATGACTTCGACGATGCAGACGTAAGTGAAGACGAAGATGATGATGTAGAAGATTTGGACAAGGTTCTTGAAGAAGAAGACGGAGATGACGACGATCTTGATGATTTAGACGAAGATGACGACGACTTCGCTGAAGAAGAACTTGAGTATGACGAAACTGAAGAAGAAGAAGAGGAAGAACTGTAGTTCTTGACTTTTCATTATCGTCCATGTAGAATCATTTTTGGGCTCTTTAAAAAAGGACGATAATACTTTTAAAGTGTAAATATAAAAGAAAATTGCTCCCTACTTATTACTTTTTGTGATGAGGGGAGCAATTTTCTTTTTTGTTTTTTGTTTAGAAAATAAAAAGAGTCTAACAATAAGATGGATACAGTGTTATCTACATACGTTGCGCTTTGCAACGGTGATTATATAACAGCAAAATAGAAGGGAGCTTTTTCATGACTAAGTATATTTTTGTAACAGGCGGTGTAGTATCGTCTTTAGGAAAAGGTATTACAGCAGCATCTCTTGGAAGACTTTTAAAAAATCGTGGTTTAAACGTAACGATTCAAAAGTTTGATCCATACATTAACGTAGACCCAGGGACTATGAGCCCATATCAACACGGTGAGGTATTCGTAACAGATGATGGCGCAGAAACTGACTTAGACCTTGGTCACTATGAGCGTTTTATCGACATTAACTTAAACAAATACAGCAACGTAACAACAGGTAAAATTTACTCTTCAGTTCTTCAAAAAGAGCGTCGCGGTGAATATTTAGGAGGAACAGTTCAAGTTATTCCTCACATTACTAACGAAATTAAAGAACGCGTATATCGTTCTGGTCGTGAAACAAATGCGGATGTTGTTATTACAGAAATCGGTGGAACTGTTGGTGACATCGAGTCTCTACCATTCTTAGAAGCAATCCGTCAAATTAAGAGCGACATCGGTCGTGACAATGTAATGTACATTCACTGTACGTTAATCCCGTACTTAAAAGCAGCGGGTGAAATGAAGACAAAACCAACACAACATAGTGTTAAAGAACTTCGTAGCTTAGGTATTCAACCAAACATTATCGTTGTTCGTACAGAAATGCCTGTTTCTCAAGATATGAAAGACAAGCTTGCATTATTCTGTGACATCGATACAAAAGCGGTTATCGAAGCTCGCGATGCAGATACTTTATATGCGGTCCCATTATCTCTTCAAGAACAAAACATGGACCAAATCGTTTGTGACCACTTAAAATTAGACAATCCAGCTGCAGATATGACAGAGTGGACTGCTCTAGTTAACAAAGTGCGTAATCTTTCTAAGAAAACAAAAATCGCTCTTGTTGGTAAATATGTAGAACTTCAAGATGCTTATATTTCTGTTGTAGAAGCACTTCGTCATGCTGGTTACTCATTCGACACAGATGTAGAAGTAAAATGGGTAAATGCTGAGCACGTAACAGCAGAAAACGTAAAAGAATTAGTTGGCGATACAGATGGTATCCTTGTACCAGGTGGCTTCGGCGATCGCGGTGTAGAAGGTAAAATCGTTGCGATTCAATATGCTCGTGAAAACAAAGTTCCATTCTTAGGAATTTGCTTAGGTATGCAACTTGCATCAATCGAATTCGCACGTAATGTATTAGGTTTAGAAGGTGCTAACTCTTCTGAAATCAACCCTGACACACCATATGCAATCATCGACTTATTACCAGAACAAAAAGATGTAGAGGACCTAGGTGGTACACTTCGTCTTGGTCTATACCCATGTAAGCTTGCTGAAGAAACAAATGCTTACAATGCTTATAATGAGCCGGTTGTATATGAACGTCATCGTCATCGTTATGAGTTCAACAACCAGTTCCGTCCGGATATGGAAAAAGAAGGATTTGTATTCTCTGGTACAAGCCCAGACGGCCGTCTAGTTGAAATCATTGAATTAAAAGATCATCCTTGGTTCGTGGCAGCACAGTTCCACCCAGAACTTGTTTCTCGTCCAAACCGTCCACAACCATTGTTCCATGACTTCGTAAGAGCTTCTATTACGAATAAAGAGAGCAAGTAATAAAAAAAGCGCCTGAAATAAGGCGCTTTTTTTAATATTCATTTAACATTTCATCGATTGTGAATTTGATCCCGTGATAAGCAAATAAGGCTACTATTAAACTTGGGAATCCGTAGCGATTACCTTCATCGTCTGGAATAAGACCTTTTAACAGTTTTGTATCAATATGTACGTCTGTATATCGTTCGAGTGATTCCGTACCTTCTTGAAGAGCAGAAATGCCGACAATAGAGTGTCCCTCTTCTTGTAGTTTTTTTGCAATTTCTACAACCGCTTCATCTGTTGAAAAACGGCTAATAAGAAGTACACGATCCGCAGAGGTTACTTCTGCTTCTTTACCATTTTCAAATAAGCGTTTTGCTTGCTTCATTGGTTCAGCACCGAATAGTGCCTCGGCAACAACGCCCTCCATTTCATTTGTACCATGTAAATAAATGAAACCATCGCCAACTAGTGCTTGAGCAAGTAAACGAGCGCTATCTTCTATATTCATTTCTTCTTTTTGAGAAACTCTGGAGAAATAACCACTTAATTGAGTTGAAAAAATTTTTAACATAATGTTACTCCCTTCGTACGTGTTTGCCGGCTTTCATTATAATTTATTTTTTTAGAAAGGTGAAATCGTAGGGTAGCATAACAAAATAGGAAACGGTAAAATAAGAAAGAATAGGAAGGAATTTGCCAAAGAATAGCGAAATTAAATCGTTAAGATATAAGAAGCTTTAAATCTTGTACTTACACAGAAAGGTTGGGAATTATGGAAGGTAAAATTTTAATCGTTGATGATCAATATGGGATTCGTGTGTTATTACATGAAGTGTTCCAAAAAGAAGGTTATCAGACATTCCAAGCAGCGAATGGATTTCAAGCTTTAGATATCGTGAAAAAAGATAATCCAGATTTAGTAGTGTTAGATATGAAAATTCCAGGCATGGATGGTATAGAGATTTTAAAGCATGTAAAAGAAATTGATGAGAGTATTAAAGTAATTTTAATGACTGCTTATGGAGAGCTTGATATGATCCAAGAAGCAAAAGATTTAGGAGCTTTAATGCATTTTGCTAAACCATTTGATATCGATGAAATTCGTCAAGCTGTGAGAAATGAGCTCGCTGTAGAGGCATAAAAATGAATTTTTTATAAAAAATATGGAAAAAAGCGTTTACATGGACTATTGTGCAGGTGAATACGGTTGAGTTTTTGAGTACAAGTTGTTATCCTATTGAGTGTAGAAAAAAGTCCGGTATGTAGATATACATATTTTACCTTATTCTGGTCATACTACCAGCGATAAGAACTTATCGGATACAAAAAACGTTTTTTAGGAGGATTCACCATGCCTTTAGTTTCTATGAAAGAAATGCTAAACAAAGCACTAGAAGGAAAATACGCAGTTGGTCAATTCAACATGAACAACTTAGAGTGGACTCAAGCTATCTTAGCTGCTGCGGAAGAAGAAAAATCTCCTGTAATCCTAGGTGTATCTGAGGGTGCAGCTCGTCATATGACTGGTTTCAAAACAGTTGTAGCTATGGTTAAAGCTTTAATCGAAGAAATGAACATCACTGTTCCTGTAGCGATTCACCTTGACCATGGTTCAAGCTTCGAAAAATGTAAAGAAGCAATCGATGCAGGTTTCACATCTGTAATGATCGACGCTTCTCACCACCCATTCGAAGAAAACGTTGAAACTACTAAACAAGTAGTAGAATACGCACACGCTCGTAACGTATCTGTTGAAGCTGAGCTTGGAACAGTTGGCGGACAAGAAGACGACGTAATCGCTGAAGGCGTAATTTACGCTGACCCAGCAGAGTGTAAGCACCTTGTTGAAGCAACAGGTATCGATTGCCTAGCTCCAGCTTTAGGTTCTGTACACGGTCCTTACAAAGGTGAGCCTAACTTAGGATTCGCTGAAATGGAACAAGTTCGTGACTTCACTGGCGTACCTTTAGTATTACATGGTGGTACTGGTATCCCAACTGCTGATATCGAAAAAGCTATCTCTTTAGGTACTTCAAAAATCAACGTAAACACTGAGAACCAAATCGAGTTTACAAAAGCTGTTCGTGAAGTATTAAACAAAGACCAAGAAGTTTACGATCCTCGTAAATTTATCGGACCTGGACGCGACGCTATCAAAGCAACTGTTATTGGTAAAATTCGCGAATTCGGTTCTAACGGTAAAGCGTAAGAATAAAATTCCGTTTTGGAAACCGTCTAGTCTTTTAGACGGTTTCCTTTCGTTGTATAATGAAAGCGTGAACAAGTCTAAAGATTTTATCATTTTTGGTTTTTAAATAGAAAATAATGTGCATAGTCCTATTAATAAATGTGATAACGTATCTAAATTGATAAAGTAAATTCGATGAATAGTTGATCTTTATCTATTCGTGCTACAGGAGAAATGAAGATAATGGTTTCCTATTTATTGAGTTTTGGGATGGAAAGAGTAATTGAGATTCTTAAGGGGAGCTTTCTATAAAAAGATAGAAAGTAAATACATTCACAAGAAGGGAGCTCAATATGGAAAAATTGCTAATTGAAGGCGGAAGAGCTTTAAATGGAACAATTCGAGTAAGTGGTGCAAAGAACAGTGCCGTTGCATTAATTCCAGCGACAATTTTAGCAGATACTCCAGTAACTATTGGTGGTGTCCCTAATATTTCGGACGTGAAAATGTTAGGAGACTTACTAGAGGAAATTGGAGGGAAAGTAACTTATGGACAGGAGGAAGAGATGGTAGTCGATCCTTCTAACATGGTTGCAATGCCTTTGCCAAATGGAAAAGTGAAAAAATTGCGCGCTTCTTATTATTTAATGGGTGCAATGCTTGGCCGTTTTAAAAAAGCTGTTATTGGGCTTCCGGGTGGATGTCATTTAGGACCGAGGCCGATTGATCAGCATATTAAAGGGTTTGAAGCGCTAGGTGCACATGTTACGAATGAACAAGGTGCCATCTATTTAAGAGCAGATGAGCTACGCGGGGCACGTATTTATTTAGATGTTGTTAGTGTAGGAGCTACGATTAATATTATGCTAGCAGCTGTACGAGCGAAAGGTAGAACTGTTATTGAAAATGCAGCGAAAGAGCCTGAGATCATTGATGTAGCTACATTGTTAACAAGCATGGGAGCACGTATTAAAGGTGCTGGTACTGACGTAATCCGAATAGATGGTGTTGACTCTTTACATGGTTGTCACCATACTATCATCCCAGATCGTATTGAAGCTGGTACGTATATGATTCTAGGAGCTGCATCAGGAGGAGAAGTAACGGTTGATAACGTTATTCCTCAGCATTTAGAATCAGTTACTGCAAAGCTAAGAGAAGCTGGTGTTCAAGTTGAAACGAACGATGATCAAATTACGGTGAACGGTAATAGAAAGTTAAAAGTAGTTGATATCAAAACGCTTGTATATCCAGGTTTTCCAACGGATTTACAACAGCCGTTTACGACGCTTTTAACAAAGGCACACGGGACGGGAGTTGTAACAGATACAATTTACGGTGCCCGTTTCAAACACATTGATGAATTACGTCGTATGAATGCTCAAATTAAAGTAGAGGGTCGTTCGGCAATTGTAACTGGTCCTGTGTTACTGCAAGGTGCAAAAGTGAAGGCGAGTGATTTACGAGCAGGAGCGGCACTTGTTATTGCAGGGTTAATGGCAGATGGAATTACAGAAGTAACAGGACTTGAGCATATTGATCGAGGTTATGAGAATATAGTGGACAAGCTTAAAGGGCTTGGTGCAAACATTTGGCGAGAACAAATGACAAAGCAAGAAATTGAAGAAATGAAGAACGCATAAGTGATACTTCCGCAAGGGGGAAGCATCACTACTTGCGGAAGTACACTTTATAGAAAAACACGGTTCACAAAATACGGCAGAAATATAAAGGCTTAAAGGAGAGGGATTATCGTGGAAAGAAGTTTATCTATGGAGTTAGTACGTGTAACAGAGGCTGCAGCTTTATCATCAGCGCGTTGGATGGGGCGCGGGAAAAAGGATGAGGCAGACGGTGCAGCAACATCAGCTATGCGTGATGTATTTGATACAATTCCGATGAAAGGTACAGTTGTAATTGGTGAAGGTGAGATGGATGAAGCACCAATGCTATATATCGGAGAGAAATTAGGTACAGGATATGGACCACGTGTAGACGTTGCGGTTGATCCTTTAGAAGGGACAAACATCGTAGCAGCCGGTGGCTGGAATGCTCTTGCTGTCATTGCAATTGCAGACCACGGTAATTTGTTACATGCCCCTGACATGTACATGGATAAAATCGCGGTTGGCCCAGAAGCAGTTGGGGCGGTCGACATTGATGCGCCTATTATTGATAACTTACGTGCAGTTGCGAAAGCGAAAAATAAAGATATTGAAGATGTTGTAGCGACAGTTTTAAATCGTCCACGTCATCAAGAAATTATTGAAGAAATTCGTAAAGCTGGTGCGCGCATTAAATTGATTAATGATGGAGATGTAGCTGGAGCGATTAATACAGCGTTTGATCGTACAGGTGTAGATATTTTATTTGGATCTGGTGGAGCACCTGAAGGTGTATTAGCAGCAGTTGCTTTAAAATGTTTAGGTGGAGAAATTCACGGAAAACTATTGCCACAAAACGAAGCTGAATTAGCACGTTGCAAAAAAATGGGCATAGAAGACATTAATCGTATCCTTCGCATGGAGGACTTAGTAAAAGGTGACGATGCAATCTTTGCAGCAACAGGCGTAACAGATGGAGAACTATTACGTGGTGTTCAATTTAAAGGTAGCGTAGGAACAACGCAATCCCTTGTTATGCGCGCAAAATCAGGCACAGTTCGCTTCGTAGATGGTCGTCATAGCTTAAATAAAAAACCGAACTTGGTTATTAAGTAAAAGGTGGAAGCGGCTCGCTCAGAATCGCAGGACACTTTCAACTCTCGACCTTGAAGCGCTCTTTGCTTCGAGTGAGAGAGTAAAATGACCGGAGATTCTAGCCGCTGGAACTGGATTTAAGTAAAAAGCGTAAGCAGCTTGTTCAGAATGGGAGGTGGATGGAGCTTCTGACGTAGAGGCGCTTTTTGCCTCGCAGGAAGAAGTGAAGCCACTGACCATTCTAGCTGCTGAAGCTAGATTAAATAAAAAGCGTAAGCAGCTCCTTCAGAAAGGTTAAAATGGTCGATCTTTCTAACTATCGGAGCTGGAACTAAATTAAATAAGAAGCGAAGACAAATTTTCTTGTCTTCGCTTCTTGTATTTGTGTTCCAACGTATTGATTAAAACTAGATAAAAGGGTTACAATAGTGAATATTACCCTACTTGAACTTATTGCCTTTCATTATTAATTATTTGCCTTCCGTATTTTTTCCCTTTACCCATGAAAAAAGAGAATAACGTTAAAGTGTGGTGTCTGAATGAATTTGTCAATTGCAGCATTAGAAAACATGAAATTAAAAGAGTTATACGAGCTTGCGAAAGAATTTAAGATTTCGTATTATAGCAAGTTAACGAAAAAAGAGCTGATTTTTTCTATTTTGAAAGCTCGAGCAGAAAAAGAAGGTTTCTTTTTCATGGAAGGCGTATTAGAAATTATTCAATCAGAAGGATTTGGATTCCTACGTCCTATCAACTATTCTCCAAGCTCAGAAGATATTTATATCTCAGCTTCGCAAATTCGTCGTTTCGATTTACGTAATGGAGATAAGGTTTCTGGTAAAGTACGACCTCCGAAAGAAAATGAACGCTATTTTGGGTTATTACAAGTTGAAGCTGTAAACGGAGATGATCCAGATTCAGCAAAAGAGCGTGTGCATTTCCCTGCATTAACACCATTATACCCAGATCGCCAAATGAAATTGGAAACGGAACCGAAAAAGTTACCGACACGCATCATGGATTTAATCGCACCAGTTGGATTTGGACAACGTGGTTTAATTGTTGCGCCTCCAAAGGCTGGTAAAACAAGTCTATTAAAAGAAATCGCGCACAGTGTTACAACAAATCATCCGGAAGCAGAACTAATTGTACTTTTAATTGATGAGCGTCCAGAGGAAGTAACAGACATTGAACGTTCTGTTAAAGGAGATGTTGTAAGTTCTACTTTTGATGAAGTACCAGAAAATCATATTAAAGTAGCTGAGCTTGTGTTAGAACGTGCGATGCGTCTTGTAGAGCACAAGAAAGATGTTATCATTTTAATGGATAGTATTACCCGTTTAGCTCGAGCTTACAACCTCGTTATTCCACCAAGTGGTAGAACATTATCAGGTGGTATCGATCCAGCTGCCTTCCATAGACCGAAGCGTTTCTTTGGAGCTGCACGTAATATTGAAGAAGGCGGTAGCTTAACAATTTTAGCAACAGCCCTTGTTGATACAGGATCACGTATGGACGATGTTATTTACGAGGAATTTAAAGGAACTGGAAATATGGAACTTCACTTAGATCGTTCATTAGCTGAACGTCGTATCTTCCCAGCGATTGATATTCGTCGTTCTGGTACACGTAAAGAAGATCTATTAATTCCAAAAGAACATTTAGACAAGTTATGGGGCATTCGTAAGACAATGCGTGATACACCAGACTTTGTTGAAAGTTTCTTACGTAAGCTTCGTCAAACGAAGACAAATGAAGAGTTTTTACAAAACATTGTTGCAGACTCGAAAAGGTATGTAACAACTAAGTAAAGGGAAAAAATCAAGACTCGCTTATTTTATAGTAAGCGAGTTTTTTATGCTGTTTAGGTGATATTAAAGAGAGAAATAAGTGAAAGAACCTGAGTTAGTCAGAGCTGGATGAGCTCCCTCCAGCGGCTAGAATGGTCGGTGGCTTCGCGTCTTCCTACAAGGTAAAAAGCACCTCTACGTCAGAAGCTCCATCCCCCTCCCATTCTGAACGAGCCGCTTCTGCTTTTAAATTGTATCTAGTTCCGACGGCTAGCTCTTCGTGTCTAAGAACCTCCCGCACTAAAGGTAAAAAGCACCTTTTGTGCGAGAGAACCTTAGCCGGTCAGAGCTAAACGAGCCGTCTACACTTTTAATTTCAAAAGACAAAAACAGGTAGTTGCAAAATGAAGTTAGCCTTGTTATAATTTCATCATATGTGTTTCATCAATATAGTTGTGTATGCAGCTGAAGATGAAAAACTCTGTTTCGAAAATGATTCAGGGCGGAAGGAGATGAAAAGAATGAAAGCAGGAATTCACCCAGATTACAAGAAAGTTGTATTCATGGACACAAACACAGGCTTCAAATTCTTAAGCGGATCTACTAAAGGATCTAACGAAACTGTTGAGTGGGAAGATGGTAACACTTATCCATTACTAAAAGTTGAGATCAGTTCTGATTCTCACCCATTCTACACTGGACGTCAGAAGTTTGCTACTGCAGACGGACGCGTTGACCGC
Source organism: Bacillus cereus group sp. MYBK227-1 (assembly GCF_051916325.1). NCBI lineage: Bacteria > Bacillati > Bacillota > Bacilli > Caryophanales > Bacillaceae > Bacillus > Bacillus cereus group sp. MYBK227-1. The sequence goes on from NZ_JBQAGK010000005.1 coordinate 183,213, forward strand.
TTCAATAAGAAATACGGTCTTAAGTAATAAAAACATAAAACAGGCAAGTGTATGTATTCGCTTGTCTGTTTTTTTTGCGAAAATATTATACCTTTACCCTACTTTTAACTGAAAAGTAGATGAAAGGAGAGCTTCATGTACTTAATAAATCAAAATGGCTGGATTGAAGTGATTTGCGGTAGTATGTTTTCTGGCAAGTCAGAAGAGCTAATCCGCCGTGTGCGCCGTACGCAATTTGCAAAACAACATGCAATTGTATTTAAACCATGTATTGATAATCGATATAGTGAAGAAGATGTTGTATCACATAACGGATTAAAGGTAAAAGCAGTTCCTGTTTCAGCTTCAAAGGATATATTTGAACATATTACAGAAGAGCTGGATGTTATTGCAATCGATGAGGTGCAATTTTTTGATGGGGACATTGTGGAAGTGGTGCAAGTATTGGCAAATCGTGGCTATCGTGTCATTGTAGCTGGTTTAGACCAAGATTTCCGTGGTCTACCATTTGGACAAGTTCCTCAGCTGATGGCGATTGCTGAACATGTGACAAAACTACAAGCAGTATGTTCTGTATGTGGATCTCCAGCAAGTCGTACACAACGATTAATTGATGGAGAACCAGCGGCATTTGATGATCCAATTATTTTAGTTGGAGCTTCAGAATCGTATGAACCACGTTGTCGTCATTGTCATGCAGTACCTGCAAACAAAGATAAGTAAAACTCGCTGCGCAAGGCGGGTTTTTTTCAAAATAGAGAGAATGAGCGGTGTGAGCCGCTTACGCTTTTAAATATATCTAGTTCCGGTGGCTAGCTCTTCGCATCTAAGAACCTTCCGCCCGAAAGGTAAAAAGCACCTTTAGGTCGAAAGAACCTTAGTTGGTCAGAGCTGAAAGAGCCACTGCCACTTTTAAATATATTATCTAGCTCCAGCGGCTAGAATCTCCGGCCATTTCGCTCTCTCGCTCGAAGCAAAAAGCGCTTCAAGGTCGAGAGCTCCAATGGCCTGCAATTCTGAGCGAGCCGCTTGCGCTTTTAAATATAATTTGCGTTTTTTTGAGTAAGTACCATATACTATTTGTATTAGATACTAGGATGTAGAGGTGAATGATGTGTTAGATCGTTTGCAAGCTGTAGAAAATCGTTATGAGAAGTTAAATGAATTGTTAAGTGATCCAGCGATTATTAGTGATTCAAATAAGCTTCGTGAATATTCAAAGGAACAGTCTGATATACAGGAAACGGTAGAGGTGTATCGTGAGTATAAGGATGTTCGTGAGCAATTAAAAGATGCGAAAGCAATGTTAGAAGATAAGTTAGACGCAGAAATGCGTGAAATGGTAAAAGAAGAAGTTTCTGAGTTAGAATCACAAGATAAAACATTATCAGAGCGTCTGAAAATTTTACTTGTTCCAAAAGACCCTAATGATGATAAGAACGTTATCGTTGAGGTTCGTGGAGCTGCTGGTGGAGACGAGGCAGCTTTATTTGCTGGTGACTTATACCGTATGTATAGCCGTTACGCTGAGGTACAGGGCTGGAAAACGGAGATTATTGAGGCTAGCTATACAGAGTTAGGTGGATATAAAGAGATTATCTTTATGATTAATGGTAAAGGTGCTTTCGCGAAGCTGAAATTCGAGAATGGTGCTCACCGTGTACAACGTGTTCCTGAAACGGAATCTGGTGGACGTATTCATACATCTACAGCAACTGTAGCTGTATTACCAGAGGCAGAAGAAGTAGAAATTGATATTCATGAGAAAGATGTTCGTGTTGATACATTCGCTTCTAGTGGACCTGGTGGACAGAGCGTTAATACAACGATGTCAGCGGTGCGTTTAACGCATTTACCGACTGGTGTAGTTGTATCTTGTCAGGATGAGAAATCACAGATCAAGAATAAAGAAAAAGCGATGAAAGTATTACGCGCACGTGTTTATGATAAGTTTAGACAAGAAGCGCAAGCTGAGTATGATCAAAACCGTAAACAAGCTGTTGGTACGGGAGATCGTTCAGAGCGTATTCGTACGTATAACTTCCCGCAAAACCGTGTTACAGACCATCGAATCGGTTTAACGATTCAAAAGCTAGATCAAATCTTACAAGGTAAGTTAGATGATTTCATCAATGCCTTAGTGATGGAAGATCAGGCTCAAAAGATGGAGGCAGCGGAGTAATGCGTGTCTATGAAGCCCTGAAATGGGCTTCTTCTTTTTTACAGGAAAATGGACGAGATGAAAATGCGGGAGAAATTGTCCTTTGTCATGTATTAAAGGTGAACAGAACAGGATTACTTATGAATATGCGTGAAGAAATAACTGAGGAACAAGAGAAAAGCTTTACGAAGTTTATCCATAAGCATGTAGAAGGTATTCCTATTCAATATATGATTGGTTATGAAATGTTTTATGGACGGTCTTTCTTTGTGAATGAAGAAGTATTAATACCAAGGCCGGAAACAGAAGAGCTTATAGTGGGAGTATTAGAAAGAATCGAGCGCCATTTTGGTGATGAGAAACTACATGTAGCAGATATAGGTACAGGTAGTGGAGCGATTTCTATTACGCTTGCTTTAGAAAATAAAAATCTTCATGTGTATACAGTAGATATTGCACAAGAGTCGATTGAAGTTGCAAAAGAAAATGCAAAAGCTTTAGGTGCAGAAGTAACGTTCTATCACGGTGATTTATTGTCACCATTTCATAAAACGGGTCAAAAGCTAGATGTTGTTGTTTCAAATCCTCCATATATACCGGAAGAGGATTGGCGTGGTCTTTCTCCTGTTGTGAAAGAGCATGAGCCGAAGAGAGCACTTGTTGGTGGTGAAGACGGATTAGATTTCTATCGCCGTTTTATGGAAGAATTGCCGAATGTGTTGCAGAAGAAAGCGATTGTGGCGTTTGAAATTGGAGTAGGACAAGGTGAGGATGTAAAAAGATTTTTACAACAAGCTTTTCCACATGCTCATGTTGAGGTTGTTTTCGATATTAACGGAAAAGATCGTATGGTATTTGCAGAGATGGAGTAAGGTTCACACCTTACTCTATTTTTTTGTGGAAAAATTCATATAGATTTTGAATTTAATAGTTTAGAAAGATGAAAGTCTGTCCACACTGTTTGTAGAAGGGACGGTGGAGGAAATGAAAAAACAAGTTATTGCTTATCTTCTTATACTATTAATTGGTGCACAGTTACTTGTGCAGTTTGGATATATGAAAGCTGATGCGAAAGGGCCTTCAGTTATTCCGAAAGAGGCCGTTCGATTACGAATTTTAGCAAATAGTGATTCAGATAAAGACCAGGCATTAAAGCGTAAAGTGCGTGATGAAGTAAAAGCACAAATTGATGGATGGGTAGCGGATTTAACTTCATTTGAAGAGGCGCGCAAAGTAATTCAAAGTCATATTCCAGAAATCGAGAAAACGGTGGAAAATACGTTAAAAAGAGAAGGAAGTAAAGAATCATTTCAAGTGAAATTTAGTAAGAATGTAAAGTTTCCGACAAAGGTATATGGGAATTTTATTTATCCGGCAGGGGAATATGAAGCAGTCTTAATTACAATTGGGGAAGGTGAAGGGGCAAACTGGTGGTGTGTATTATTTCCACCGATGTGTTTCTTAGATTTTTCAAGTGGTACAGCTGTAAGGAAAGAAGAACATGTTGTGAAGGCTGAATCTCCTGAAGAGGAGCAAGTAAAACAAATAGATAATGAAGAAGTAGTAAATGTAGAAGAGAAAAAAGAGGATGAGGTAAAAGAAACGAAAGTTGTAAAGCGGGAAGCAGTAAAAAAAGTAACAGCTTCTGAAAAGAAAGTAGTGAAAAATGAAACAAAAGTCGAAGAGCAGCCTGTAAGTAAAGAAGAAACAAAAAATGTGGAAAAAGTGGAGAAATCTGTGGAGAAAAAACAAGAACAGCAAAATGAGTATGTAAAAGTAGAAGAGGAAGAAGAAAAGCCAGAAGTTAAATTGTTTATTGTAGAAGCTTTTACATCTTTATTCTCTAAATAGTACTATTAATAAATCCCTCCTCATATATAAAAATGAGGAGGGATTTATTATGAAGAAAGTGTATTTTGCTACGAAAGCAGATGTGGAAAGATTACATTCTTTTTTCGGACAAGCTAATAAAAAAGATGATAAAATAAATGAGTTGTACGCACAATTTATGATTTTGGAAGAGGCGGAAGAAATACGAGCTGTAATTGGTTATGAACAAAGTGGGGAAGATGTACTTATTCGTTCTTGTTTATTCACACCTCATGTGGATAAACAGACTTTCTTATATTTTTTTGAAATGTTTTTGCAGTATATGAAAGAAAAAAGTGTTCAACAATTGTACTTACTAACAAATCATCCACAATCTGTACCGATCTTTCAGTTCTTTGACTTTTTTACTATAGAAAAGGATGAGGTTCCAGAGGGAATTCAACAGCTAGAACATTTTTGTAAAAATATAAAAGAGCAGAATGCAATAATACTAAATTGTCAGCTATTCACAAAGTTATCCACGGATTAATTAGGTTTATCCACATTTTGTGGATAAACCTTGTTTGTCTTTTGGATAAATCTCATAGTAAACTAAAAATAGACAAGTATTTAAGGCTAGAAAAGGACGTGGAAAAAAATGCATACAAATATGTGGGTTGTGGATAATGTTGTGGAAAGAAAAAAATATTATCCACAGTTACAAGAAGCAGCAAAATTATTAAGAGAAAATGAGGCGGTTGCTTTCCCTACGGAAACAGTATATGGGTTAGGGGCAAACGCGATGGATGATGAAGCAATCGCGAAAATTTTCGAAGCGAAAGGAAGACCGAGTGATAATCCACTCATTGTCCACATAGGTACAAAATCTCAGTTAGATGGGATTGTGAAAGAAATTCCACCAGTTGCAGAGAAGTTAATGGCGCATTTTTGGCCAGGACCATTAACAATTATTTTGCCGAGAAAAGAAGGAATTTCAGAGAAGGTGACGGCAGGACTTAATACGGTTGGAGTAAGAATGCCTGATCATCCAATTGCACTTGCTCTTATTGAAGAGGCGAATGTACCTGTTGCGGCACCAAGTGCGAATCGTTCAGGGCGTCCAAGTCCAACATTAGCTTCTCACGTATATGAAGATTTGAATGGGAAGATTGCAGGTATTGTTGATGGTGGTGCAACTGGAGTAGGCGTTGAATCAACTGTAATTGATTGTACAAGCACGGTTCCAACAATATTACGTCCAGGTGGGATTACGAAAGAACAATTAGAAGCGGTGATAGGTACTGTTTCTTTAGATCCAGCTTTAAAGGATGAGAAGGAAAAACCGAAATCGCCTGGAATGAAATACACACATTATGCGCCGAAAGCACCACTTAGTATTGTCGAGGGCTCACGTGAGTTTATTCAGCATCTTGTGGATGAGAAAAAGAAAGAAGGATTTAAAGTAGGCGTATTAACGACAGAAGAGTATCAGCATGTATATAGTGCAGATGTTATATTATCTTGTGGTGTTAGAAGTGACTTAGCTAGCGTTGCGACTAAATTATATGATGTACTTAGAACATTTGATGCAAGTGAAGTGGATGTTATTTTTAGTGAGTCATTCCCTAATGAAGGAATAGGGAATGCAATTATGAATCGTTTAACAAAAGCGGCAGGACATCATATTATTATTGAATGATAAGGTAAGATTAGCAAACAGAATATTTCTCCTTGGATAAGCATATTGTGAAGTAGCACGTCCAAGGAGGGGCATGAATGACGTTTGAACAGCTAATACCTTTAATAATTATGGCATTCGCCTTAGGGATGGATGCGTTCTCGGTGAGTCTTGGTATGGGGATGATGCCCCTAAAGTTAAGACAAATCCTGTATATTGGTATGACGATAGGGATATTTCATATTATTATGCCGTTTATAGGAATGGTACTAGGTCGTTTTTTATCAGAGAAATATGGAGATATCGCACATTTTGCGGGTGCTATTTTATTAATCGGACTAGGGTTTTATATCGTATATTCGACCATTTTACAAAATGAAGAGACTAGAACTGCTCCTATTGGAATTAGTTTATTCGTATTTGCATTTGGCGTCAGTATAGATAGTTTCTCAGTAGGGCTTAGTCTTGGTATTTATGGGGCACAGACAATTATTACGATTTTACTTTTTGGATTTGTTAGCATGTTATTAGCGTGGATTGGTTTATTAATTGGGAGACATGCGAAAGATATGCTCGGTACATACGGTGAGATAGTAGGTGGTATCATTTTGGTTGGGTTTGGATTATATATCCTTTTTCCTATATAATTTTATGTAGGAGGGAATTATGAACAAGCTATTGGAATGGTATGTTAAATTTTTAACCTTCTTTCCTCGATGGCTAAGAAGACTTATAATTTGGGGTATTATTTTGCAAATTTCGATGTTAGGTTGGATTAAGTTAATTCGTGAATGGTGAGATAGTTCCTTTCTGTGAATATTTTGTTTGTACTATATTTATTACGCTAAAAATTACAGATATAGAAAGGATGAGATGAATGACGAGATTGAAGCAAGTTTTTGGTATTATTATTAGTTTTTTTGTTTTTTGGTTTAGTATGCTCGGTGTACAAATGTTTGCTGAGTTTTTAGATATTGAGTCATTGAAATTTGTTGCGGGAAAGACTGAGGCGGCGCGTGCCTTTTACTCTCCGTACCCGTTTTTAATTGTTTTTCTTATTACATTGCTTTCCCTATACTTCTTCGTAATTAAGCTAGGGAAGCCGAAAAAAGAGAAAATGCCTACTTTAGAGGAAAAGAAGGAAGAATTACAATGATAAAATCCCCTGCTAAAAAGCAGGGGATTTTATATTTGAGTGATGGGAGGAATCTAGCTGCCTCCGCTTTTAGATGTTATCCAGCTCCAGCTGCTAGAATCTCCGGTCATTTCGCTCTCTCGCATGAAGCAAAAAGCGCTTCAAGGTCGAGAGCTCCAATGCCCTGCGATTCTGAGCGAGCCGCTTCCGCTTTTAGATATATCTAGCTCCAGCGGCTAGAATGGTCGGTGGCTTCGCGTCTTCCTGCGAGGCAAAAAGAGCCTCTACGTCAGAAGCTCCAATGCCCTGCGATTCTGAGCGAGCCGCTTCCGCTTTTAGATATTATCCAGTTCCAGTGGCCAGCTCTTCGCATCTAAGAACCTCCCGCACGAAAGGTAAAAAGCACCTTTTGTGCGAGAGAACCTTAGCTGGTCAGAGCTAAACGGGCCACTTCCACTTTTAGATATTATCCAGCTTCAGCGGCTAGAATCTCCGGTCATTTCGCTCTCTCGCATGAAGCAAAAAGGGCTTCAAGGTCGAGAGCTCCAATGCCCTGCGATTCTGAGCGAGCCGCTTCCACTTTTAGATTGGCCTAACTAATTCAAATTGTTCTCCTAATTTTGCATAGTTGTGTCCTGCTAGGCGGCTTATTGGTTTGAGTCCTTCGGCGTGAATGCGCCCTTTTTCATATAGATGTTCGGCAACGTGGAAACGAACGACGCGTCCAATTAGTAGATCACAAGCTGGTGAGTCTTCCGTTCCGCCAAGTGGAATTGCACGTTCTAATACACATTCCATTCGAATATTTGCTTCTTTTACACCTGGAACAGAGATGACTTCACTTTCGATTGGTGTTAGTTTTGCTAGTTCAATTTCACTTTCATTTGGCGGGAGGTTAGCTGCTGTTTCGTTAATTGCTGCTACATATGATTCGTCAGAAATATGTACGACAAATTCTCCTTTTTCAATTGCGTTTCGGGAAGTGTCCTTTCTTTCTCCTGCTTTTCGTTGTACAGATACTGAGATAAGTGGTGGATTAGCAGCGACAATATTGAAATAACTATATGGTGCTCCGTTTAGTACACCTTCTTTTGTTACAGAAGTAACGAATGCGACAGGACGAGGGATGATACTTCCGGTAAGTAATTTGTAATTATCTTTTTCAGTTTGTTCATTTGGATTAATGGATAACATGCTTGTAATCCCCTTTCTAAATATGAATACTTATTGTTTGTTTACAAGATAACGATGAGAAAATCCTGCTGGAAATAATATTTTGTTTCATAAAAAGAACTTACTTCAATTGTAATGAAGTAAGTTCTTTTTCAAGAATCTCAAATTTGAGATAAAAATTAAAGTAAAACGTATGCCCCAGGCCCGATTAAAGCTACACCAACAGCGACAGCGATTAACATTAAGTTATATTCATATCCGTTTTGTGTTACCCAGTAACCATTTTTTCCGTGAACAGTGAAGATAGCCATTAACATTGTTCCAACGATAAATAATGAACCAACTACAATGAAAATACCTGATGCGAATAAGAAACCACCTAGTAATTCAGTTGCGCCAGCCATAAATGCCATAAATACACCAGGACGTAAACCGATTGACTCCATCCAGCCACCTGTTCCTTTTAAACCGTAACCGCCGAACCAACCAAATAATTTTTGAGCGCCATGACCCATGAATGTAATTCCTATAATAAGACGAATAATAAGTAGACCGAAATCCATCATTTTAAAAACCTCCTAAAAGTTATTAACTTACCTTATGTAAGTAATAATAAAATAGTTACTTACTATAGTCAAGTGGATTTTGAAAAAAGTTTGAATTAAATTTTACAAATTAACAACAAAAAATAAAATGTAGTAAAGACCTCTAGACAAGTTGAGCAAAAAAAGAGAAAATATAAATAGAAGTTAACTTCTAATTGTTATTCAGACAATCAGAATTGACTGGAATTTTGTGAAGCGCTACAATAAGAGTCTATTAGTAATGACATAATTTATTTCGAAAGCGTTTTTACAGTATAATATTCGAAGTATGAAGTCTTACATGTATCCCGAGTTTTACTAGGGATTGCCCTATAAACTTTTAGGTAAATTATAAGGAGGACTATCCTATGTTTAAAAAATTATTCGGTCTTGGTTCAAAAACAAATGAAGAAACAATCGTAGCTCCATTAACTGGAGCAGTGAAAAATATTGAAGAAGTACCAGATCCAGTATTTGCTGGTCGTATGATGGGTGACGGTGTTGCAATTGATCCTACTGAAGGTGTAGTTGTATCTCCAGTTGATGGTGAAATCGTACAATTATTCCACACAAAACATGCTATCGGAATTAAAGCGAAAAACGGTACAGAAATTTTAATCCACGTTGGATTAGAAACTGTAAAAATGGAAGGTGAAGGTTTCGAAGCTCACGTTTCTGAAGGCCAAGCTGTAAAAGCTGGAGATAAATTAATCTCATTCGACTTAGAATTAATCCGTGAAAAAGCGAAAAGCACAATTACTCCAATTGTTATTACAAACACAGATGCAGCTGAGTCTATTAAGACAACTGTAGGCGTAGCAGCTACAAAAGGTTCAACAGAAGTAATGAAAGTTACAATGAAATAATTGCAATATAAGAGGAATCCGTTTCGTATGAAATGGATTCCTTATTTTTGTTGCGTGTTCAGTATGTATGTTAAAATACTCTAGGCACTTGGAAATAGGGTTTCACATATATGTGGATAAGGCGCATTTTTCTTAGAAAAAATATAAGAGAAATGCGCCTTTTGTATATTCACATTTCTTTTGTTCTATTCTAATGTAAGTTATGATGAATGATAAGAAATCGAATATAGGGGTGGGTTTGAATGAAACGAGTGTTATTTGTTTGTACTGGCAATACATGTCGTAGTCCAATGGCTGAGGCGTTGCTTCGTCATCACGGAGGAGATAAGTTTGAAGTGCAATCTGCTGGTGTTTTCGCCTATCCTGGGAGCGATGCATCGGTACATGCGAAGGAAGCTTTAGCTGAAAAAGGAATTTCAATTGATCATGCGGCGCAGCAAGTAAATGAAACTTTGCTTGATTGGGCTGATATTGTCGTAACGATGACAGAAAACCATAAGCAAATTGTACTTGGGCATTATCCGAGCGTTGAAAAGAAATTAAATACGTTATATGGATTAACTGAAGGTATAGGCAAGGACATTTCAGATCCATTTGGAGGCTCGCTTTCTATTTATAAAGAAACGTTAGATGAGATGGAAAAACTTGTACAAACTTTACTGAAAAAACATTCAGTAGGTTGATGTTTCGTGTATAATACGATATTGGAGATCACTTCTTCCTATATGAGGTAGCGAGTGTGAAATGAAGATAATTGATTGAAACTTTGGAGGGGTAAAAATGAAAGTAGTAATAGCATCTGATCACGGCGGTATGAATATCCGCAAAGAACTTGTAAATTTATTAGAAGAGTTAAATATTGAATATATTGATTTAGGTTGTGAATGTGAAGCTGGTTCTGTTGATTACCCTGACTTTGCGTTTCCAGCAGCTGAAATGGTAGCGAATGGTGAAGTAGATCGTGGTATCTTAGTTTGTGGGACAGGCATTGGTATGTCAATCGCAGCAAACAAAGTAAATGGTATCCGTTGTGCGTTAGTTCATGATACTTTCAGCGCGAAAGCGACGAGAGAGCATAATGACACTAATATGCTAGCAATGGGCGAGCGTGTAATTGGTGCTGGTCTAGCGCGTGATATCGCGAAAATCTGGTTAACAACTGATTATGAAGGTGGTCGTCACGAAAACCGCGTAGGAAAAATTAAAACATACGAAACAAAGTAATAGATTCTAACTATCAGTAGTGTGAAATATAATTTGGTGAACCAACCTGTGAAAGGAAGAGGCGTAATGACAGAAATCGTAAAGGTAAGAGAACAGCTACAAATGTCGCTTTCTGATTTCCAAGAACAAGCTTCATTACAAAGCGGTCAAGTTTTTGTAGTGGGTTGTAGCACGAGCGAAGTGCTAGGCGAAAGAATTGGAACATCAGGAACGATGGAAGTAGCAGAGGCGATTTTCTCTGAGTTAAAACAATTTCAAGAGCAAACAGGTATTGAATTAGCGTTTCAATGTTGTGAGCATTTAAACCGTGCTTTAGTAGTTGAGAGAGAAGTAGCGATAAAATATCAATTTGAAATTGTAACAGTTACGCCTGTTAGATCAGCAGGTGGTGCATTGGGGACATATGCATATCACAATTTGAAAGATCCGGTAGTAGTTGAGTTTATTAAAGCTGATGCAGGAATGGATATTGGTGATACATTTATCGGTATGCATTTAAAGCATGTAGCTGTTCCGGTTCGTACAAGTGTGAAGGAAATTGGAAGTGCGCATGTAACGATGGCCAAAACACGTGGAAAACTAATTGGTGGAGCACGTGCTGTCTATGCGGCAGTGGAAGAGACTACCACTTGCCGTTAAATATGAGAAATTAGAAAGTCATATAGTACCTGTTTATCCTAAGGTAAAAGGTATGTTGTCTGACTTTATAATAGAAGAAAGAAAAGACCGATTTTCGGTCTTTTTTTTCTTTTATGATATAGAAAGTCATGTTAGAATGTAGTTGAAAACATGAAGGTTCGAAAGAATTACAACCTGAATTTTCGTTTTTTCTGAATAAATAAGAAAAAACTGTTGGGAATCGATGTAATTCGTTCAGAAAAGGGGGATTTTGGTGGATCATTTAAAACGTCAAGATGAAAAGGTATTTGCTGCAATTGAGGCAGAACTAGGAAGACAGCGTTCAAAGATTGAGTTAATTGCTTCGGAAAACTTCGTAAGTGAAGCAGTAATGGAGGCACAAGGTTCTGTTTTAACGAATAAGTATGCTGAAGGATATCCTGGAAAACGTTACTATGGTGGCTGTGAACACGTAGACGTAGTAGAAGATATCGCACGTGATCGCGTGAAAGAAATTTTCGGCGCAGAGCACGTAAATGTTCAACCACACTCTGGTGCACAAGCGAACATGGCAGTATACTTCACGATTTTAGAGCAAGGCGATACAGTACTTGGTATGAACTTATCTCATGGTGGTCACTTAACACACGGAAGCCCTGTTAACTTCAGTGGAGTACAATATAATTTCGTAGAATATGGCGTGGATGCTGACTCTCACCGTATTAATTACGATGATGTATTAGCAAAAGCGAAAGAACATAAGCCAAAATTAATCGTTGCAGGTGCAAGTGCATACCCTCGTGTTATCGATTTCAAGCGATTCCGTGAGATTGCAGATGAAGTGGGCGCTTATTTAATGGTTGATATGGCACATATCGCAGGTTTAGTAGCTGCTGGTTTACATCCAAATCCAGTACCACATGCACATTTCGTTACAACGACAACACATAAAACGTTACGTGGTCCGCGTGGTGGTATGATTTTATGTGAAGAGCAATTTGCAAAACAAATTGATAAATCAATCTTCCCTGGTATTCAAGGTGGTCCACTTATGCACGTAATCGCTGCAAAAGCTGTTGCATTTGGTGAAGCACTTCAAGATGATTTCAAAACATATGCACAAAATATCATTAACAATGCGAACCGCTTAGCTGAAGGTCTTCAAAAAGAAGGACTTACACTTGTTTCTGGCGGAACAGACAATCACTTAATCTTGATTGATGTTCGTAACTTAGAAATCACAGGTAAAGTAGCAGAGCACGTATTAGATGAAGTTGGTATTACAGTGAACAAAAATACAATTCCATTTGAAACAGCAAGCCCATTTGTAACAAGTGGTGTACGTATCGGTACAGCAGCTGTAACATCTCGTGGTTTTGGTTTAGAAGAAATGGATGAAATTGCGTCACTTATTGCTTATACATTAAAAAATCATGAAAATGAAGCTGCATTAGAAGAAGCACGTAAGCGTGTAGAAGCGTTAACTAGCAAATTCCCAATGTATCCAAATCTATAATAGATTGAAGAAGACTGCCGAGACTTAATTGTTTTGGCGGTCTTTTTTTGGACATATATTATTTTTAAAGTATGTATACAAATGATGAATAAATTTTGGCGATATAATGAAGGATACAGCTCCCATAATTGGTAAAGATACTAGATAGATTCATTGTAAAATCATGATTTTGCCAAATTTGCCCTTGAATATTAGTAGCGTTTTCTTTACAATCGTAAATAGTGTAAAAAAGCGTGCAAACGCATGAATATCATCTAAAGGAGAGATTCACATGGGAAAACTGTATGTATTTGATCACCCGTTAATTCAACATAAGATTACATATATTCGCGATAAGAATACAGGTACGAAAGATTTTCGTGAATTAGTGGACGAAGTAGCAAGCTTAATGGCTTTCGAAATTACTCGCGACCTTCCACTTAAGGACATTGAAATTGAAACACCAGTAAGCAAAGCGACAACAAAAGTGATCGCTGGTAAAAAACTTGGTTTAATTCCGATTTTACGTGCAGGTTTAGGAATGGTTGATGGAATTCTGAAATTAATTCCAGCAGCAAAAGTAGGACACGTTGGTTTATACCGTGACCCTAAAACATTGCAACCGGTAGAATACTATGTGAAACTTCCAACGGATGTAGAAGAGCGTGACTTTATCGTACTAGATCCGATGCTAGCAACAGGTGGTTCTGCGGCTGAAGCAATTAACTCTCTGAAAAAGCGCGGTGCGAAACAAATTAAATTAATGTGTATCGTTGCAGCTCCAGAAGGGGTAAAAGTAGTACAAGAAGAACATCCTGATGTTGATATTTATGTAGCAGCATTAGATGAGAAATTAAATGACCACGGATATGTAGTACCAGGTCTTGGTGATGCTGGTGACCGTTTATTCGGAACGAAGTAAGACAACTGACGAGCAGGGAGATTCCCCGGCTCGTCTTTTTTTGTTGTAAGCAAGTAGGGGAGGGGGAGAGGATAAATATACATCGTATATACAACATAAGTTGCATACACCTCACATATAATATAGAAGTCTTACGTCTGAGGAACACTATATTATGGAAGAAAAGCGTTATATCTCGAAAATATAATAGTGACAAACTTGTGAACATTTCCTTCTATTATAAAGAGAAAACTGTTAGAAATTGCATATATGTAACCAGTATTTAGAAGGGGAACGTTTTCATTTTTGGGAGGAAATGCCTAATACTCAAATTTTTAGATTTTTTACGATTTCTCGTTGACACTGTTAATACCCTATTGTATGCTAACAACGGGGATAGATGGTAGGGCTTTCAGTGACAAAATTACATCTATTCCGTGACGAAAATGTAAACTTTTTGTTTTGTATAGGATTTATGCAAAAAAATGAGTTATTATTAACACATCGTGAATGAGGGTTACATATTGGAGGGATGAATCCTTGCAAAAAAACGATCGCAGCCATATAAAAGCTTATGCTTTAATGTCAGGTATTCTCGCTCAGTTAGTCGGTTCTATTCTTGTTGGAATCTTTGGTGGGCAGTGGATTGATAATAAGGTTGGAACGTTTCCGTTGTTTCTTATTATAGGGTTATTACTCGGACTAGGAACAGGGGTATACGCAATGATTCGACTCATTCGACATTACTATTCGGGAGAGCAATGATGATAGACGTACATGGACTTGTCCAAAGACAAAAGAAATATATGTACTACTTGCTTGCGCTTCTAGTGCTAGGATGGGGATTTACCTCTTACAAGGATGTATTTCTTGGACTGATTATCGGTACGATTTTCAGTTTTCTTAGTTTGCGCATCATTGCACGTAGAACAGACAAGCTGCTAGATCGCGTAACAAATGGAGAAAACGTGAAGTTCAAGGCAACAGCGGTAAGTACATATTCAAGATTCGCCACGATTGGGTTATTAATTTTATTTGCAGCCAAATATCAAGAGTTAATCGCGATGTGGGGCCTAGGTGTAGGATTGCTGACAGGATACCTTGTCATGATCATAGATTTTCTTTATTTAGAGTATAAGAGCAGGGAAGAGAGGTGAATTACTAGTGGAACACGGTAAATTAGTTGAATTTCTAGGTTTAACGTTCGATTTGTCATCAGTTATGATGGTTACTGTAGCAGCAGTTATTGTTTTCTTAATCGCTGTTATCGGAACTCGCAGCTTAGCTCTTCGCCCAACCGGGATGCAAAACTTCATGGAATGGGTGTTTGACTTCGTGAAAGGGATTATCAATAGTACGATGGACTGGAAAACAGGTGGACGTTTCTTAACGCTTGGCGTTACGCTTATCATGTTTATCATCGTATCGAACTTCCTTGGTTTACCATTCATGTATTCAGCAACTGAAGCTGGCGAACATATTGCATGGTGGAGATCACCAACGTCTGATCCAGCAGTTACATTAACATTAGCCGTGATGGTAGTTACCCTCACCCATTATTATGGAATTAAGATGAAGGGTACGAAAGAGTACGTAAAAGGTTATTTCCAACCTATGAAATTCTTATTCCCATTAAAGGTTATTGAGGAGTTTGCTAACACATTAACGTTAGGTCTTCGTTTATTTGGTAACATTTATGCAGGTGAGATCTTATTAGGATTACTTGCTAAGTTGGGCGGAGCATCAGTCCTTGGGGCATTAGGTGCGCTTGTACCAATGTTAGCATGGATGGGATTCAGTGTATTCGTTGGATCAATCCAAGCATTTATTTTCGTTATGTTAACGATGGTTTATATGGCTCATAAAGTAAGCCATGACCATTAATATAATTTAAGTAAGAAAAAAATTATTTTTTTATAATACAAAGGAGGACAAATTAAATGAGTTTAGGTGTAATCGCAGCTGCAATTGCAATTGGTTTATCAGCATTAGGTGCAGGTATTGGTAACGGTCTTATCGTATCACGTACAATCGAAGGTGTTGCTCGTCAACCAGAATTAAAAGGCGCACTTCAAACAATTATGTTCATCGGGGTTGCTTTAGTTGAGGCACTTCCAATCATCGGTGTAGTTATTGCATTCATCGTAATGAACAAATAAGGGAGACTCCCCTTACATAGATGGCGAAGAGTGTTTTTCCGAACTTTCTTCGCCATTGCTTTATGAACGAAACGTATGTCTTTTTTTTTCATATGATCAATTTAGATATTTTGAAGGGAGTGAATCCTTGTGCCAACTTTATTATTAGGAGCTTCCATTCCATTTGGAACGATTGCTTATACATTGTTCATTTTCTTACTTCTATTAGTAATGCTACGCAAATTTGCGTGGGGTCCTTTAATGGGAATTATGAAAGAACGTGAAGAGCACGTTGCTAATGAAATCGACGCTGCAGAAAGAAATAATGCTGAAGCGAAGAAATTAGTAGAAGAACAACGTGAGATGTTAAAACAATCGCGTGTTGAAGCACAAGAGTTAATCGAAAGAGCGAAAAAGCAAGCTGTAGATCAAAAGGATGTTATTGTTGCTGCTGCGAAAGAAGAAGCAGAATCAATTAAAGCATCTGCTGTACAAGAAATTCAACGCGAAAAAGAGCAAGCAATTGCTGCTTTACAAGAACAAGTCGCTTCTTTATCTGTTCAAATTGCTTCTAAAGTAATTGAAAAAGAATTAAAAGAAGAAGATCAAGTGAAGTTAATTCGCGATTATATTAAAGAAGTAGGAGAAGCGCGATGAGCAATGGGATTGTAGCAAAACGTTATGCTGTCGCTCTTTTTAAAATTGCAAAAGAAAAACACGTATTAGAAATGTTTGAAGAGGAATTACGCCTTGTACAAAACGTTTATGTAAAGAACGGAGAACTACATAGCTTTTTAACGCAACCGAACATTTCAAAGGAACAAAAGAAAACGTTTCTTGCAAACGTATTCGGATCTGTTTCTGAATCTATTTTAAATACGTTATATATTTTAATTGATAACAAACGCATTGATATCTTACCTGAAATTGCAGATGAATATGTTGTTCTTGCTAATGAAGAACGTAACGTAGCGGATGCAACTGTATATTCTACTCGTCTTCTATCAGAAGAAGAGAAGCTTAACATTGCTGAAGCATTTGCAAAGAGAACGGGAAAAGATGCAATTCGCGTGAAAAATGTTGTAGATGAAGATTTACTAGGCGGAATTAAAGTACGTATTGGAAATCGCATTTATGACGGAAGTTTACAAGGAAAATTAGCACGTATTCAGCGTGAATTAATGAAGAATAGATAGGGGTGAAGCACATGAGCATCAGAGCTGAAGAAATTAGCGCACTGATAAAGCAACAAATCGAGAACTATCAGTCTGAAATCGAAGTTAGTGATGTTGGTACAGTTATCCAAGTTGGTGACGGTATCGCGCGTGCTCATGGTCTTGATAACGTTATGGCTGGTGAACTTGTAGAGTTCTCTAACGGCGTTATGGGACTAGCACAAAACTTAGAGGAAAACAACGTAGGTATTATCATTTTAGGACCTTACACAGAAATCCGTGAAGGTGACGAAGTTCGTCGTACTGGTCGCATCATGCAAGTACCAGTAGGAAAAGAACTAATTGGTCGTGTTGTAAACCCATTAGGTCAACCAGTTGATGGTTTAGGCCCAATCAATACAACAAACACTCGTCCAATCGAAAGTCCAGCACCAGGTGTAATGGATCGTAAATCTGTTCATGAGCCACTTCAAACAGGTATTAAAGCGATCGATGCTCTTGTACCAATTGGCCGTGGTCAACGTGAGTTAATCATTGGTGACCGTCAAACTGGTAAAACAGCAGTTGCACTTGATACAATCATTAACCAAAAAGATGAAGACATGATTTGTATCTACGTAGCAATTGGACAAAAAGAATCAACTGTACGTAACGTAGTAGAAACACTACGTAAGCACGGTGCATTAGAGTACACAATCGTTGTAACTGCATCTGCTTCTCAGCCAGCTCCATTATTATACCTAGCTCCTTATGCTGGTGTAACAATGGGTGAAGAGTTCATGTACAATGGTAAACACGTATTAGTAGTATATGATGACTTATCAAAACAAGCAGCGGCTTACCGTGAGCTGTCATTACTATTACGTCGTCCTCCAGGTCGTGAAGCTTACCCAGGGGATGTATTCTACTTACATTCTCGCTTATTAGAGCGTGCAGCAAAATTAAGTGATGCAAAAGGCGGCGGTTCTTTAACTGCACTACCTTTCATCGAAACACAAGCAGGGGACGTATCAGCATACATCCCAACAAACGTAATTTCTATTACGGATGGACAAATCTTCTTACAATCTGACCTATTCTTCTCTGGCGTACGTCCAGCGATCGATGCGGGTACTTCTGTATCTCGTGTAGGTGGATCTGCTCAGATTAAAGCAATGAGTAAAGTATCAGGTACACTTCGTCTTGACCTTGCATCTTACCGTGAGTTAGAAGCGTTCGCTCAGTTCGGTTCTGACCTTGATAAAGCAACTCAAGCGAAATTAAACCGTGGTGCTCGTACTGTTGAGGTATTAAAACAAGGATTACACAAACCGTTACGTGTAGAGAAACAAGTTATCATTCTTTACGCTTTAACACGTGGATTCCTAGATGATATCCCAGTAGTAGATATCACTCGTTTTGAAGAAGAATTCCATGCTTGGTTAGATTCTAATGCGACTGACTTATTAGAAGAAATCCGCACAACTAAGAAACTTGCGGATGACGACAAATTTGCAGCAGCAATCAATGGATTTAAAAAAGTATTCGTAGCTTCTGAATAATAAAAGCTCCAGCGGCTCGTTCAAGCCGCTGGAGCTAGATAGTATATATAAAAGGCATCTCGGGCTCTGAGATTGCTAAAGGTCATGTAAAGGAAAAGAGTAGGTGCACCTATTCTTTTCCTTCAATCATGAGCAAGAATATCTTGCAACGTAGATTAGGAAGAGGATTCTTACTAATCGTGCCAACTTCCGGAAAAAAGGTGGTGAAAACCTGTGGCATCTTTACGCGATATAAAAGCGAAGATTAACTCGACAAAGAAAACGAGTCAAATTACGAAAGCGATGGAGATGGTATCTGCATCTAAGTTAAACCGTGCAGAGCAAAATGCTAAATCTTTCGTTCCGTATATGGAAAAGATTCAAGAAGTAGTAGCGAGCATTGCGCAAGGAAGCAAAGGGATTAATCATCCAATGCTAAATGCGCGTCCTGTAAAGCGTACAGGATACATCGTTATTACGTCTGATCGCGGACTAGCAGGTGGTTATAACAGTAACGTATTACGTACAGTAAGTAACGTAATTCGTGAACGTCATAATATGGATTCAAACCAATATTCTATTATTGTGCTTGGACGACTAGGACGTGATTATTTAAAACGTCGCGGCTTTAACATTATTGATGAAGTAGTTGGATTATCTGACCACCCATCATTTACTGATATTAAAGACCTTGCTTCTCGAGCAATTGCGATGTTCGCAGATGGTGCTTATGATGAGCTGTACATTTACTACAACCATTACGTAAGTAAAATTTCACAAGAGGTAACGGAAAATAAAATTTTACCGCTTACTGATGTGGCGTCTGACAAACCGACGACAGCTTATGAATTCGAACCTTCTGAAGAAGAAATTTTAAAAGTACTATTGCCACAATACGCAGAAAGCTTAGTGTACGGTGCATTACTAGACGGTAAAGCAAGTGAGCACGCAGCGCGTATGACAGCAATGAAGAGTGCTACAGACAACGCAATGGAAGTTATCGATTCACTTACACTTTCATTCAACCGTGCGCGTCAGGCAGCGATTACGCAAGAAATTACGGAAATCGTTGGTGGAGCAGCAGCGTTAGAATAGTATTAAAAAGCGGAAGCGGTTCGTTCAGAATGAGAGGGGGATGGAGCCTTTTGACGTAGAGGCGATTTGTGCCTCGTAGGAAAAAGCAAAGCCACCGAACATTCTAACCGCTGGAGCTGGATTCAATAAAAAGCGGAAGCGGCTCTTTCAGGAGAGTCGCGTAAGCTAAACTAATAAAAAATTAAAAGCTAACCTCTCTGATAGAGGTAGCTAATTAAAAGAAAGCTAGGAGGGAACCCGATGAATAAAGGGCGCGTTACGCAAATCATGGGTCCGGTTGTAGACGTTAAGTTTGATGGCGGAAAGCTACCAGAAATCTACAATGCCCTTACGGTAAAACAAAGCAACGAAAACGGAAGCATGAACTTAACATTTGAAGTTGCACTTCATTTAGGTGATGATACAGTTCGTACAGTTGCGATGTCTTCCACAGATGGACTTGTTCGTGGCACAGAAGTAGAAGATACTGGTAAAGCAATCTCTGTACCAGTTGGTGATGCAACACTTGGACGTGTATTCAACGTATTAGGTGATGCAATTGACTTAGATGGTGAACTTCCTGCGGATGTACACCGTGATCCAATTCACCGTCAAGCACCTGCATTCGAAGAATTATCTACTAAAGTAGAAATTCTTGAAACTGGTATTAAAGTAGTAGACTTACTTGCTCCTTACATTAAGGGTGGTAAGATCGGCCTATTCGGTGGTGCCGGCGTAGGTAAAACAGTATTAATTCAGGAATTAATCAATAACATCGCACAAGAGCACGGTGGTATCTCTGTATTCGCTGGTGTAGGTGAGCGTACTCGTGAGGGTAATGACTTATACCACGAAATGAGCGATTCTGGCGTAATCAAGAAAACTGCGATGGTATTCGGACAAATGAACGAGCCACCTGGAGCACGTCAACGTGTTGCATTAACAGGTTTAACAATGGCTGAGCATTTCCGTGATGAGCAAGGACAAGACGTACTTCTGTTCATCGATAACATCTTCCGTTTCACGCAAGCGGGTTCTGAAGTATCTGCCCTTCTTGGTCGTATGCCATCTGCGGTAGGTTACCAACCAACACTTGCAACAGAAATGGGTCAATTACAAGAGCGTATTACATCTACAAATAAAGGGTCTATCACGTCTATCCAAGCGGTATATGTACCAGCCGATGACTATACTGACCCAGCACCAGCTACAACGTTCGCTCACTTAGATGCAACAACAAACTTAGAGCGTCGTTTAACGCAAATGGGTATTTACCCAGCCGTAGATCCATTAGCATCTACATCTCGTGCACTTTCTCCAGAAATCGTAGGAGAAGAGCATTATGAAGTAGCTCGTCAAGTACAGCAAACTTTACAACGTTATAAAGAGCTTCAAGATATCATCGCTATCTTAGGTATGGATGAGTTATCTGAAGAAGATAAGTTAGTTGTACATCGTGCTCGTCGTATTCAATTCTTCTTATCTCAAAACTTCCACGTAGCTGAGCAGTTTACAGGTCAAAAAGGTTCTTACGTACCTGTAAAGAATACAGTTAGTGGTTTCAAAGAAATTCTAGAAGGAAAATATGATGACCTTCCAGAAGATGCATTCCGCTTAGTAGGTGGCATTGAAGAAGTTATTGAAAACGCGAAGAAAATGATGGCGTAAGGCCTTAGGAGGGACGAAGTATGAAGACATTTCCAGTCAGTATTGTAACTCCTGATGGACCGGTTTACGAAAAAGAAGTAGAAATGGTAAGTGTAAAAGCAGAGAGTGGGGAAATGGGGATCTTACCAGGTCACATTCCAACTGTTGCACCATTAAAAATTAGTGCAGTTCGTCTGAAAAATGGTGGACACACTGATTATGTAGCAGTAAGCGGTGGCTTTATCGAAGTTCGTCCAGATAAAGTGACTGTATTATCATCATCTGCTGAAGAAGCAAACCATATCGATATCCATCGTGCAAATGAAGCGAAGCGTCGCGCTGAGCAACGTCTGCAAGATAAACAAGCACATGTTGACTTTAAACGTGCAGAAATGGCATTACAACGTGCTGTGAACCGTTTGAACGTTTCCGATATGAAGTAAAAAAATCCGTAAGGGCTTTGCCTTTACGGATTTTTTTTTGTGTATTTTATGGATAATTTTACAAAACTGGTATAATTATATTGATGCTTGTATAAGTAGAAGTGTACAACAATTTATATTTCATAAAGGGGATGGATCAATGATTGGTGAAATGAAGCGAGAAGCATTGTACTCTTTAAAGGGAAAATGGGGACTAGGTGTTGGATCAACAATTTTATATTTTATTTTAAGTTATGTTGTTTCGCTGGCTGCAATGCTTATACTATTAATTCCAGGAATTATTATATTTCTCTCAGTTGTAAGCTTAACTGGATCATTTGAAGAGGAAACGATGTCAATTGGAGCAGGTATTACCTTTGGAATTTTTTATTGCATTATGATAATTTTGAGTAACGCATCGTATGGGATTACGTCATATGGTTATACAAATGTATTTTTACAGATTAGTAAACGAGAAGATGCTAAAGTAGATTACTTATTCGAAGGATTTCGTGGCTTTAAAAGAATGATGAAAACAATGTGGGCAATGCTTGCAATTTTGTTATATACAGGTACATGGATTCCGATGCTGTTAATAGGCTTATTTGCATTGTTAGGTGAAGAAGGGAATACGTCATTTGCAATAGCTTTCTTCGTACTATTAGCAATTTCAATAGTTGGTATGATTGTGATGTATTTTTCTTATGCACTGACGTACTATGTGATGATTGAAAATCCAGAATATAGTGTTTCGCAGGCGATGAAGGAAAGTAAGAATCTTATGAAGGGTCATAAGTTAGATTTGTTTCTTTTATGGCTGAGTTTCATAGGATGGGCTATTTTAGCGCTGCTTACTTTTGGAATAGGATTTCTTTGGCTTAGTCCGTATATGAGTACGACGACAGCACACTTTTATCGCTACATTTCAAAAGGTGAATTTCAATAGGAACATGCTATACTAATAGAATTATTGTGTATAGGAGGCGAGGCTACGCATGATTAGTGATTTAAAAGGAGAAGCACTAGATTCATTAGAAGGGAAATGGGGATTAGCTGTTGGAGCTACACTACTCATTTCAATTCTTATCACGGCTTTTAGTTTTAGTGTTGATTGGGGATTTTCTTTAATTTTCGGTTGGCAAAAAACAAATGGTTCACTTTCAACGAATATTCTTTCATTTTTTGTAACTGGACCGTTAACTTTAGGTGGATATTACCTTGGTTTAAATATCCTTCGTGAAAAGCAAGCTAGTATTGGTAATGTATTCATTTGGTTTTCAGAGGGAAAGAGATTTCTAAAATCATTTTTATTATATTTATTAGTAAATCTTTATCTTTTCTTATGGACGTTATTGTTCATTATTCCAGGTATTATTAAATCATTTTCTTATGCGATGACATACTTTATTATAAACGATCATCCTGAGTATTCACTGAACCAAGCTATTACAGAAAGTCGTCGTATGATGGATGGACATAAGATGGAGTATTTCATTTTATGTTTAAGTTTTATTGGCTGGTTTATATTAAGTTGTATTACGTTAGGGATTGGATTCTTATGGTTAATTCCATATTTCTATACGACATCTGCAGCTTTTTACGAAGAGATTGCAGAAGAATATTATGAGAAAAAAATTT
This sequence comes from Bacillus cereus group sp. MYBK227-1, assembly GCF_051916325.1. Taxonomy (NCBI): domain Bacteria; kingdom Bacillati; phylum Bacillota; class Bacilli; order Caryophanales; family Bacillaceae; genus Bacillus; species Bacillus cereus group sp. MYBK227-1. The sequence continues at coordinate 206,471 of NZ_JBQAGK010000005.1, forward strand.
AGCACTATAAAACCCCCAGTATGAATTATTTGTTCATACTGGGGGTTTTTTGTAGAAATTTTATAAATTGATTACTAGTAAGTGGTTTACTGAAATAGTAACCTTGCATATATTTACAGTTATGTTTTTGCAGAAACTTAAGCTGTTTTTCGGTTTCAATTCCTTCGGCAACGACTGAAAGATTTAAAGTATTTGCGAGGGAAAGTATTGTAGAAACGATGGCTCGTTCTTCAGGACGATGATCAGCTAATTGTGTAAATTCTCTCGGTACTTTTAATGTGTCGATTGGAAAAATTGATAAATAAGCAAGAGAAGAATACCCAGTACCGAAGTCATCAATGGAAGTTTGGATACCGTACTCTTTTAATTGCTTCAGTCTCAATAACGTTTCTTTCTCGTCAATCATTGCAATTCTTTCTGTTAACTCAAGGGTTACATATTTTGGGTCGACTTGCACGTCGTTTAATATTTGTGAAATGTTTTCGATTAATTGATCTTGCCGGAATTCTTTTGCGGATAAATTAACACTTATTTTTAAATTTTGGTAGCCAAAGGTATGCCATATTTTTAATTGGAGACAAGCTTCTTGTAATACCCAATGTCCAAGTGGGACTACTTGTGGCGTCTCTTCTACAATTGGAATAAACTCACATGGTGAAATGTCACCTAATAGCGGGTGTTTCCATCGTATTAAAGCTTCAGCACCGATAATTTTATTTGTTGTCGTATCAATTTGTGGTTGATAAACGAGATAAAATTCTTTGTTTACTAAAGCGATTGGCAAATCTTTTTCAATTCGAGCTTTTCGTTCCATTTTTTTATATAGTTCTTTCGTGTAAAGAGAGCTACCGTTTTTTCCTTTATTCTTTGCTTCGTACATGGCCATATCAGCATGCTGCAAAATGGATAGCGCATCTTCACCTGCTTCAGGATATATTGCAATTCCGATGCTCGGTGAGATTTGTAAATGTTGATTTTCGATTTCAAATGGCTCATTCATGGCCGCTACAATCCTATCAGCTATTTTTTGGACATCTGGCTTTTTTTTGTAATTCTCGATAAGGATTGTGAACTCATCCCCAGCTAGCCGCGCGAGTTTCATATTTGATGTTGCTATTCTTTCGAGCCTTTTTGCTACTGCGATGAGCAATAGGTCTCCTACTCGATGACCGAGGGTATCATTAATAACTTTAAAACGGTCTAGGTCGAGAAACATAACAGCAAAAGGCTTTTTCGATATTTTTGCTCGCGCAATTGCCTGTTCTAAATGTTGATGAAATGCACGACGATTTGCAAGCTCTGTTAAAGTATCATGGTATGCTAGGAAGTTGATTTGTTCTTGTTGTTGTTTGCTTTCCGTAATATCTTTAATCATTAAATAAACCCCAGAAATTTTCTCCTTTAAAAAGATCGGTACGGCGGTAACGTGCAAGTAGTAAATATCTCTGTTTTTATGGTAAGCCCGTATTTCTAAAGAAATAGAATATCCCTTTTTCACGCGATGAAAGGCGTTAATCATTTCTTCTAAATCTTCTTCGTATATGAGTGAGTAGTAAGGCTGGTTTAATAATTCATTCGTTTGATAACCGAGTAAAGTAGTACCAGCGTTATTTACTTTGAGAAAATTACCGTACAAATCTAATGTGAAAATTGGATCGGGATGATGCTCGTATAAAGATTTAAACATTTGTTGATTATGATAGAGTTCATTTTTCTGTTCTACTAAATCTTCTGTACGTAGTTTAATTTGTTTCTCGAGTTCTGAGTTGAATTGCATTTGAGCGATCAATAATATTTTATTTTGTTTTCGAACTAAACTATGACGTATGAGAACGAAAGAAAAAGTTATTATAAGTCCGATTACTATAATAGGCGCAAAAACGTATTCAACTAATATAAAAACAATAAGCATTACTACCGAAATATACGGTAATGATAATCGGATTGATTCGCCAATTTTAGGTGTTAGTAGTACTTGTTCTTGTTTTTCAGGCTTTTTTGTATGGAGAATACAGGCGATTGCTACTAGTACTAAGGTTACTTGATAGAAAGGCGTAACTGTAAACATAGAATACTCTGGTATGAAGTATTTTATATAAGCATAAATCGCATCTGTAGTAGCATATAAAATTAAAGCACTGCCAAGAAGTGCACCGACCTTTTTAGGTAATAAGGATAGTGGTTTGAATAAAAGGTTGATTCCTATTAAGAGAAAGAGTAAATCAGCCATTGGATAGGTAAGTTGAACAAATATGTCGATATAGGATGTTTTAAAGATATGAATAGTTCGTTCAATAAGTAAGTAGTAACTTAAAGTAAATTGGGCTGTAACGATAATACAAATATCACATAGCATAAAAAGTTTTTCTAATAAATCTCGGTTATAAATGATTTCGTATAGAAAGGCAAACGTAAAGCTAACTAAAAAAAGTAAGTAAAAAAAGTCAGATGGATCAACGAACGTATAGAAGTCCTTTACAATTAAACGCTGATAGGCAACGACTATATCACCGATAAAATAAGAGAGAGCTCCAACAGATAATATGATCCAAAATAAACGAGATAGCCCTTCTTTCATGTTTGAAAAATAAAGTATATAACTACAAGCGATAATATCAATTAATAGGGTGCTCGTTCCGATTAATAGCTGAAAAGGAAATGAGTATTCATATACAAAAGGCATTGCTACATAGTGAAGCGTTATAGACAGCAATACAATGCTTATAAGAATACTTACATGTGTTTGTTTTTTCATTTATATCACCTACGGTTTCTTGAAAAGCATATATAAGTTTTATATTTATTTTGCACAATTATAGCAAGTTGTAAAGATAGATTTTAATAATTCTTGTTTCTGTCTCCCAACATATCGACATAGGAATTTGAAGTTTGCTATAATGATTAGAATAGTTGCATTATTTAGAAAAATTTAAAAATAATAATTACTGCAACTAGGACATATTGTTTACTATGTGAACTTGTTCTTAATTTAGGGGGGAGGGTTTCACAATGGCAAGTGTATATGAAAATAGTTATATGATCGTTTTGATTTTCTTGCTATTAGGTATATTGCTGCCGGTAGTGGCTCTTACATTAGGAAGGATGCTGCGCCCAAATAAACCAAGTGCAGCAAAGGCGACGACGTATGAGAGTGGAATTGAGCCTTTTCATGATGCAAATATTCGGTTTCATGCTCGTTATTATATTTTCGCTTTATTGTTTGTGATCTTTGATGTAGAAACTTTATTTTTATATCCTTGGGCTGTTGCGTATGACAAGCTAGGTTTATTTGCATTAATTGAAATGCTCATCTTTGTTGTAATGTTGCTAGTTGGATTAGCGTATGCTTGGAAAAAGAAGGTGTTACAATGGTTATAAATTTTGAGGAATTACATCCAAATGAGCGAGCAGAATTAGAACGAAATATCTTTTTTTCTACATTGGAACAGTTGAAAGGATGGGCGAGGAGCAACTCTTTATGGCCGATGACATTCGGACTGGCATGCTGTGCAATTGAAATGATGGGGGTAGGCTCATCACATTACGATTTAGATCGATTTGGGTCATTTTTTCGAACTTCACCAAGGCAATCGGACGTCATGATTGTATCGGGAACAGTAACGAAGAAGATGGCTCCTATTGTTCGGCGTTTATATGATCAAATGCCCGAACCGAAATGGGTTATTGCGATGGGATCTTGTGCGACAGCAGGTGGTCCGTATGTAAATTCATATGCTGTTGTGAAAGGTGTAGACCAAATCGTACCAGTTGATGTGTATATTCCTGGTTGTCCCCCAAATCCAGCTGCTTTAATCTATGGAATTAATAAATTAAAAGAGAAAATTCGTTACGAGGCAAAGACCGGAAAGCAGGTGACGAATAAATGAGTAATCCAAATAAAGATTTAGAGGATCTAAAAAAAGAAGCAGCTAGGCGTGCGAAAGAAGAAGCGAGAAAACGCCTTGTAGCGAAACACGAGGCGGAAATAAGTGAACTTGAGGAGGAAGATCAAGAAAAAGAGAAAGCGCTACCAAAAAATGATGATATTACTATAGAAGAAGCAAAACGACGTGCAGCAGCAGCCGCAAAAGCAAAAGCGGCAGCATTAGCAAAGCAGAAAAGAGAAGGGACAGAAGAAGTAACGGAAGAAGAAAAAGCGAAAGCCAAGGCGAAGGCAGCAGCAGCTGCAAAGGCAAAAGCGGCGGCGTTAGCGAAGCAGAAAAGAGAAGGGACAGAAGAAGTAACGGAAGAAGAAAAAGCGAAGGCGAAGGCAGCAGCAGCCGCAAAAGCAAAAGCGGCGGCGTTAGCGAAACAGAAAAGAGAAGGAACCGAAGAAGTAACGGAAGAAGAAAAAGCGAAGGCGAAGGCAGCAGCAGCTGCAAAGGCAAAAGCGGCAGCGTTAGCGAAACAGAAAAGAGAAGGAACCGAAGAAGTAACGGAAGAAGAAAAAGCGAAAGCCAAGGCGAAGGCAGCAGCCGCAAAAGCAAAAGCGGCAGCGTTAGCGAAGCAGAAAAGAGAAGGAACCGAAGGAGTAACGGAAGAAGAAAAAGCGAAAGCCAAGGCAAAAGCGGTGGCGGCGGCAAAGGCGAAAGCGGCAGCATTGGCGAAGCAGAAAGCCTCGCAAGGTGATGGGGATTCGGGAGATGAAAAGGCAAAGGCAATTGCAGCGGCAAAAGCGAAAGCAGCAGCGGCTGCAAGAGCGAAGACAAAGGGAGCTGAAGGTAAGAAAGAGGATGAGCCGAAGCAGGAAGAACCGTCCGTAAATCAGCCGTATTTAAATCAGTATGTTGAGGCTATTAGGGAGAAGTTAGGAGAGGGTGCATTAGTAGATTCCTACATTAATAAACTGTCAAAGGATGTGCCAACTCTTGTGGTGGATCCCGAAAAGTATTATGAAGTGATGGAGTCACTGCGATTCCATGAGGGACTTGCTTTTGATTATATGTCAGAGCTACATGCGACGGATTTTGTGACACATATGGAAGTGTATGTTCATTTGTTTTCATATGGCAAGAAACAATCGGTAGCGGTGAAGGTAAAGCTAGACCGGGAAGCGCCGCAAGTCGAATCTGTGACAGCGCTTTGGAAAGGAGCTGACTGGCCGGAGCGAGAAGCATACGATTTGCTCGGCATTGTATTTAAAGGGCATCCGAATTTAACGCGTATTTTAATGCCAGATGATTGGGTAGGATATCCGCTTAGAAAAGACTATGAACCGTATGATGTGGAGGTGTAGCTATGATCCGCACGGAAGAGATGCTTTTGAATGTAGGACCTCAGCATCCGAGTACACATGGTGTGTTCAGGCTCGTAATTAAGATTGACGGGGAAATTATTAAAGAAGCTACACCTGTTATTGGATATTTGCATCGCGGGACCGAAAAGATCGCTGAGAGCTTACAGTATACGCAAATTATCCCTTATACAGATCGAATGGACTATTTATCAGCCATGACGAATAATTACGTCATTTGCCATGCTGTAGAGACGATGATGGGGCTTGAAATTCCAGAGCGTGCCGAATACTTGCGAGTACTTGCGATGGAGCTAGGAAGAATTGCGAGTCATCTCGTTTGGTGGGGGACGAATCTTCTTGATATAGGAGCGGTCAGCCCGTTTTTGTACGCGTTTCGTGAACGAGAGATGATTATAAATTTATTAAATGAATTATGCGGGGCACGGCTTACTTTTAACTATATGAGAGTTGGCGGTGTGAAGTGGGATGCGCCAGATGGTTGGATTGAAAAGGTGGAAGAGTTTGTTCCGTATATGAGGGAGCAATTAGCAGGGTATCACGATCTTGTTAGCGGTAATGAGATTTTCTTAAATCGTGTGAAAGGCGTTGGTATATATAGCGCGGAAGAAGCAATCTCGTATTCTTTAAGCGGAGCAAATTTGCGGTGCACTGGAGTAAACTGGGATCTTCGCAAAGATGAGCCGTATTCGATTTATGATCGTTTTGATTTTGATATTCCTCTTGGAAGCGTGGGAGATGCTTGGGATCGCTACGTTTGCCGAATGCAAGAAATCGAGGAGTCTTTAAAGATTGTTGAGCAAGCGGTTCAGCAGTTCCCGAAAGATGGAGCTGTGCTGGCAAAAGTACCGAAAATTATTAAGGCACCTAAGGGAGAAGCATTTGTACGTATCGAATCGCCGCGCGGAGAGATTGGTTGTTATATCGCAAGTGACGGAAAGAAAGAGCCGTACCGTTTGAAGTTTCGTAGGCCATCTTTTTATAACTTGCAAATTTTACCGAAGTTATTGAAAGGTGAAAACATCGCTAATTTAATTACGATTTTAGGTGGAGTTGATATTGTACTTGGGGAGGTTGATGGCTAATGATTGAGACGCTCTTACAATCACCTTCAAGCTGGACGAATTTCTTCATTTTTTTCGGATTAGCGGTACTTCTACTATTTGCAGTCCTTGGCTTCGTTACATATGGAATTTTGGCAGAACGGAAAGTGATGGGGTTTATGCAAGGGCGGATTGGACCAAACCAGGTTGGAGGCCGATTCGGTTTACTGCAAACGGTAGCTGATGTTTTAAAACTATTATTGAAAGAAGATAGTATTCCGAAAGCAGCAGATAAACCGCTGTTTATATTAGCGCCTGTCATTGCATTTGCACCAGCATTTATGGTGCTTGCGGTTATCCCGTTCACTGATAAATTTCAATTTGCAGATATTGGAGTCGGGCTACTTTATTATATTGCTGTTTCCGGTATTACGACGATAGGTGTTGTAACTGGGGGATGGGCATCGAATAATAAATATTCCCTTTTAGGAGGGATGCGTGCGGCGGCGCAAATGATTTCTTATGAGATTCCGCTCGTAATGAGTGTAATTGGTATCGTTTTGCTAGCTGGTAGTCTGAATTTAAATGAGATTGTAGCGGCGCAGGAGAAGGTTTGGTACATTTTCGTACAGCCAATTGGCTTCGTCGTTTTCTTAATCGCAGCAGTTGCAGAATTAAATAGGACGCCATTCGATTTGCCGGAAGCGGAGTCAGAACTTGTTTCTGGATATCATACGGAATACTCCGGTTTTCGCTGGGCGTTTTTCATGCTTTCAGAGTACGTATATTTCTTCGGGATGGCATCGTTAATTACAGTGCTCTTTTTAGGCGGATGGAATCCAGTCATGTTTCTTGGATTTATCCCAGGTGCCGTATGGTTTGCTTTGAAATTTAGCAGTGTAGTCTTTCTATTAATTTGGTTCCGCGTTACGTTCCCGCGTATAAGAGGTGACCAGTTAATGGAGTTTGGATGGAAAGTATTATTGCCGATTGCACTTGCAAATATTTTCTTAACGGCATTGATTAAGGAGTTATTCTTCTAATCTATGAGGGGGGTGCCAGTAAGAGATGAAAGGACTATTTAAAGGGTTAAAATATACATTAAGTAATTTGAGCAAGAAGAAGGTAACGTATGATTATCCAAATCAACCGTTGCCGTTGCCAGACCGTTTTCGGGGGATTCAAAAATTTTATCCGGAGAAATGTATTGTTTGTAATCAGTGCTCTAACATTTGTCCGACAGACTGTATTCAGTTAACAGGAAAGAAACATCCGGATCCTACGAAAAAAGGAAAAATTATCGACACGTATGATATTAATTTTGAAATTTGTATTCTTTGTGATTTATGTACAGAAGTTTGTCCGACAGAGGCAATTGTCATGACAAATAACTTTGAACTCGCGGAATATTCACGTGATGACTTATTTAAAAATTTGCAGTGGCTTGACGAAAACGACGAAAACGTCAGGAAGGAGAATAAGGCATGAATGGCGAGTTTGTAGCATTCTTTATACTATCCTTGTCTGCAATTATCGGCGGTGTTCTTATGTTGAACTTAACGAAAGTTATGCACATGATGCTAGCTCTCGTTCTGACATTTCTCAGCATTGCAGGTTTGTATTTTCTTTTGTCAGCCGAATTTATAGGCGTTGCACAAATTTTACTTTACTCCGGTGCAATCACAATTATTATGATTTTCGGCATTATGTTAACGAAACATAACGCGGAAAATGAATCGCGTCTTACTCTTCGAAAATGGATTATCTTCTTTGCAGTTGTAGCATTTGGAGCGGTTATGTATTTCGCTGTTAATAATGTTGATTTTGCAAATGAAAGCACACAAGGAAGTTTACCTCTCCATGAAAACAACACACTTCAAATCGGTACGCTTCTCTATTCAAAATATATTATTCCATTTGAACTAACTTCAGTTATTTTACTTGTAGCACTCGTTGGCGCAATTATACTTGCGAAAAAGGACGAGAAAGAGGAGGATTCCAATGAGTAGCGTTCCAGCTTCTGCATATTTAACACTTGCGATTATTTTGTTTTGCATCGGTCTATTTGGAGCTTTAACAAAGCGGAATACAGTAATCGTATTAGTTTGTATCGAATTAATGCTGAATGCTGCCAATTTAAACTTAGTGGCGTTTAGTAAATTAGGCTTATTTCCGAATTTAACAGGTCAAATTTTCTCACTGTTTACGATGGCTGTAGCGGCAGCGGAAGCGGCGGTAGGACTCGCTATTTTAATTGCTTTATATCGTAATCGTACGACAGTTCAGGTGGATGAAATGGATACGCTCAAAGGATAGCATTGTGACCGAAAAAGGGGGAAGGAAACAATGATCGATTATGCATGGCTCATACCGCTTTTCCCACTCGTTTCGTTTTTGTTACTTATTATATTCGGGAAGAAAATTAGAGAAGGAAGCAGCGTACTTAGTATTTTTTTCGTCTTTCTCTCCTTTATACTTGCGGTACTTGTGTTAATAGAAAGGTTTTCAGAAGCAAGCGTGAAGCATAAGTGGGTGTGGCTTAGAGCTGGAGATGTGGATATATCATTCGGCTTTGAAGTGACTGCATTAGGAGCTTTAATGTTATTTATCGTGACGCTTGTGAGTCTACTTGTACATGTGTATTCGAAAGGTTATATGAAAGGTGATGAACGATTACCGACCTTTTACGCATATTTAGGACTCTTTACATTTGCGATGTTAGGGCTTGTTATATCAACGAATTTATTACAACTTTATATATTTTGGGAATTAGTTGGCCTTGGCTCATTTTTACTTATCGGTTTTTATTTCTTTAAAGAAGAAGCGAAGGCTGCTGCAAAAAAGGCTTTTATTATGACCCGTATTGGGGATGTTGGTTTATTTATCGGGATGATTTTAATTTTTTGGTACGCAGGTAGTTTTGAATATGACGCAATATTTAGGGCGATTTATACAGGGGATCTACCTCCTTACATGATTACAATAACAGCGATATTAATTTTTATCGGGGCGATGGGGAAATCAGGGCAGTTCCCGCTTCATACGTGGTTGCCAGATGCAATGGAGGGGCCAACGCCCGTTTCGGCACTTATTCACGCGGCGACGATGGTCGCAGCTGGCGTATATTTAGTAGCGACGATGTTCCCTCTATTTTCAGCAAGTACAGTGGCGATGCAGACAGTGGCAATCGTTGGAGCTTTCACTGCAATCTTTGCGGCCTCTATCGGTCTTGTGCAAACAGATATAAAGAGGGTGCTTGCTTATTCTACAGTTAGCCAGCTCGGGTACATGATGCTCGCGTTAGGTTCTGCCGGTTATGTAGCTGGTATATTTCATTTAACAACACATGCTTTTTTTAAAGCACTACTATTTTTGGCGGCAGGAAGTGTAATTCATGCTGTGCATACGCAAAACATTAATAAAATGGGCGGTTTACAGAAGAAGATGAAAGTAACTGGTACGCTATTTTTAATAGGTACCCTTGCCATTAGCGGTGTTCCGCTGCTTTCCGGTTTTTTCAGCAAAGATGAAATTTTAGCGGCGACGTGGATGAATGGCAATTACGTTTTATTTACTTTAGCGGTAATTGCGGCGTTTTTAACAGCGTTCTATATGTTCCGCCTATACTTTCTTGTCTTTACTGGAGAAACGCAGACGAAGGAAGAAGTGCATGAATCGCCTCGCGTTATGACGTATCCAATGATTGTTCTCGGCGTTCTCGCAGTAGTGGCAGGATATATAAATACACCATGGTTTGGGACGTTTCTCGGAGATTGGTTGACGAAAGATGTAGGGTTTAAGGTTGAAGAAACGCATGGACCAGTTTGGATTATGATTGTTGCGACACTCGTTTCATTTGCGGGAATCGCTCTTGCATATTTCATATATAGGAAGAAATCAATTTCTAGGAATTGGGCTGGGGGTACGGAAACATCGCTTTATAATCTTTTGAAAGAAAAATATTATGTGGATGAACTATACAACATGACGGTGATCCCTATTACGAAAGGAATCGCTCATGTGCTTCGCTTATTTGAAGTGTATGTAGTCGAAGGAATTGCAGTTTTAATTGCAAGTGTAGTGAAAGGCACAAGTAACCTTGGATCGAAACTTCAAAACGGGAATGTACAAGTGTACGGTACTGTAACGGCGGTTTCGCTCGCTGTACTCGTCATTATTTTGCTCTATACGGGAGGGGATTTACGATGAATGATTTGTTGTTAACGTTCTTCATTTTTTCCCCGCTTTTAGGAATTTTATTGCTTGTATTAACACCGAAAAAGGAATTGCGTACAGTGCGAGCGCTTGGCTTATTTGGGACGGCACTTCCATTTGGAATCGCTATCGTCCTCGCTTGTACATATGCTTCTGGAAAGAATTTGTCACTATTCGATGAAAAGATGAAATGGATTAAGTTCGGCGATTTTACAGCGGTAGATAAAAGGTGGTTTTCTATTTATTACGAGCTCGGTATTGATGGTTTGTCGCTTGTCATGATGGTACTGACGGCTCTTCTAGCAACGCTTGCAGCAATTGCAGCCTTTTCTATTAAAAGAAATTTAAAAGCATTTTATATGCTGTTACTCATGCTAGAAATAGGAATGCTCGGCGTCTTTGCTGCTCAAAACTTAATGTTGTTTTTTATCTTCTTTGAAATTACGTTGCCACCAATGTTCTTATTAATTGGAAAGTGGGGAAAATTGTCGAGTGAAAAGGCTGCGTATAGTTATTTAATATATAACGGTATTGGCTCAGCTATTTTGCTCATTGTTTTCTCAATTTTGTTCGCGAAAACAGGTACAACAAATATTGTGGAGCTGAAAGAGATATTAAGAAGCGTAAACGCAGAGGGAGCACTCGTCATCCCAAGTAGTTTGCAGCTTAGTGTATTTATTGCCATAATGATTGCTTTTGCAATTAAACTACCTGTTTTTCCGTTGCACCGCTGGATGGTCAATGTACACATAGAAGCGCATCCAGCTGTAGTTATGCTTCATGCGGGTGTTTTGCTGAAGATTGGAGCGTACGGTATTATTCGCTTCGGGAAAGGGCTATTCCCGGAATATTTTCACGATGTTGCAACACTAATTGCGATATTAGGCGTAATTAATTTATTATACGGTGCCTTTTTAGCGCTCATCCAAACAGACTTTAGGAAAGTACTGGCTTACTCTAGTATTTCGCATATGGGAATTGTGTTAATGGGACTTGCGTCACTTAATGCACCTGGTACACAAGGAGCGTTATTCCAGGTTGTATCGCACGGTTTAATTGCAGCCTTGCTGTTTTTCTTACTCGGTGTTATAGAACAACGTTTCGGAACATCAGACATTACAGCGCTTGGTGGACTCGCAAAAAGTGTCCCAGTACTTAGCGGCTTCTTCTTAGCAGGAGGAATGGCATCGCTCGGATTACCAGGGATGTCTGGGTTTGTTAGTGAATTTCTTGCCTTTCTCGGTTTATTTCAAGGAGAGCCCATCATTGCTGCAGTCGGTGTGATTGGCATCATTTTAACCGCTGTATATGTATTAAGGGCGACACTTCAAGTGACATTTGGAAAGAAAGAGTGGGAAGCAAAATCTGATATACACGGATGGGAGTATGTCCCTGTTTTACTACTTATCTTTTGTATTATTGCAATTGGAGTTATGCCAGAAATACTAGGGGATCCGCTTCAAAATACATTGAAAACATTGGGGGTGAAGTAGGATGGATATGAATACGTTACTTAGCTTATCGTGGCATCTAATGGTGCCAGAATTTATTATTCTCGGCGCCGCCATCCTCCTTTCCATATGTGATTTGTTTTTTAAGCTGAACCATAGATATGTAGCTCTTGGTGCGATTGCTGCCATCGTATTAGCAATCGTGTCATTAATTACTCTATATAGCGAACCAGCAGGAGATATTTTAAATGGATCGTTTGTGTTAGATGGATTTTCAAAAGGGTTTAAAACGTTGCTATTAGGTGCCTCAGCCCTCATTTTATGCACCGCAATGAGCGATGATAAGAAGAATCCAATCGAAGATAAAGGTGAATATTATTATTTATTTTTAATGGCACTTCTTGGTGCGATGTTCATGGCTTCTAGTGTTGATTTTATTACCCTTTTCGTTGGTTTGGAGTTACTTTCACTTTCTTCTTATATTTTAGTAGGAATACGAAAAAAGAGCCGTGCATCAAATGAAGCGGCAATGAAATACGTCATTAGCGGAGGAATTGGAACGGCGATTACGCTCTTCGGAATGAGTTATTTATACGGTATTACAGGTTCAACTAACATTGTAGATATGCAAAAGGTACTCACTGGGGAACTCGCTAGTGGTATTCAGTTATTGTTAGCTCTCGCATTTCTTTTATTGCTAGTTGGTCTCTCATTTAAAATTGCCACAGTGCCGTTTCATATGTGGGCACCTGATGTGTATGAAGGAGCAGCTACACCAGTTACTGCTTTTCTTGGAACGATTTCTAAAATTGCCGGGTTCCTACTCATTATTCGTTTGTTCCTTATGATCTTTGCAAGTGTATTAATACAAGGAGATATGCAATCTTTATATGGGCATATGAGTATATATATTGCGGTGCTAGCAAGTATTACGATGATTGTTGGGAATGTAGTAGCGTTAAAACAATACAATATAAAGCGTTTATTTGCTTATTCGGGCATTGCTCATGCAGGGTATTTACTCGTTCCACTTGTGGCATTATCACCATTTACGATGGATAGCATGTGGTTTTATATGCTGGCATACATGCTTATGAATATAGGCGCATTTGCCATTATCCACGGCTTAATCTTACAAAATAATGAGGAAAATATAACAATTTTCACAGGTTTATATAAAAGGTCGCCATTTACAGCGATAATGATGACAATTTTTATTTTATCGTTGGCTGGGATACCAGGAACGGCTGGCTTCATTGGAAAGATTAATATCTTTTTAGGCGCACTTCATGTAGAGCCAGCACATTACGTACTAGCTTCGATTATGATGGGTACGACAGTTGTTTCATTCGTATATTATTTCCGTATTTTACAACAAATGTTTTTCCACACCGGAGAGACAGAAGAGAGAATACGGTTACCGTTAAATATAAAGGTTGTTATGAGTCTTTGTGCAATTTCGATTGTAATACTAGGGATTATGCCGATGATTGGGTACAATTTCTTTTATGAATATTTTCCATTAATGAAAGATTTCTTCTTCTTAGGGAACGTGGTACAATAGTGAAAATAAAAGGTGTGGAGTCAGTACTCTGCGCTTTTTATTTTGTGTTAACTTGTAATGTAGATATACGTTTTTGGAAAGAAAATCACGATGTAAAATGTAAGATGTCTATGTGCATTTGAAAAAGTGTAGCTCCTACTTATTATGGTATCGTTTTTATATTCTTTCATAAGTAGTAGCTGAGTAAAAAGGGGTCGATTTTTTGGCACAACTTTTAGGGCAACAAGCACTGATTGCCATTGTTTCGCATTTATTGTTTATTACCATTACGTGGTGGGCCTTACAAGGCATTCACATTGAGCGTTTAATGAAGTCCGGAAAAGTGCTGCAGACGCGAGTATTACTCATCTTAATTACAATTGCAATTGGGACATCTGTAAGTAACTTTTTCCTTGATTATTTAGGCTATTCGAAGAGTTTAACGTATTTAGTAAAGTAAGTGTATAGAACCTCAAATCTCCGTTAACAATGGGGATAGGAGGGGATGAAATTGAAGCTTAAAGCCATTCTTATTGTTGCACTTAGTGTTGTTTTATTTTTGGTTGGATATAGAGAGATGAAACCGATAAGCGATGAACAGAAAATGGAGAGCATGATCAAGGCTTTAGAGAAAAATGATGCTAAAGTAGAAAAATGGTCATGGTTAGCGAGAGAAACAAAAACAATTTCTAACATACATACGTTTCAAAAGTTGTTAAACGATGTGAAGGAAAAGGCAAATATTCAAAAGTGGGAAGTAGAGCAATCTCCAGATGGATATAAAGCTACATCCTATAAAAAGCTTTCTTCTTATGAAGAACGAGTAGTAGTAACTTGGAGTAAAGAAAATACTAAAGAAAACACTTTCATTATCTTTGAAGTAAGTGGGGCGAAATGGGACCCGAAGTATGTTCGAAACATGAATAAAATTTTTAGTGAAAAACCTATAATTTACACTTGTGTTCAAGGTGTACTGAATGATAAGATTGAAGGTGTTTTGCAAAATAAAACCAATCAGGTTTTGAAAGATCTTTCAGCAAGAGCGATCGAACAAGTAGAAGAAAGAGCATTTGTGTCAGTCTCCGCATACAATAAAAAGTGGGATGACGCTCTTTCAACAAATAGAGAGAAAATAAATGTGCAAATAGCAATACGTTCTACAGACAACAAAGATACAATTGTGGTTGGCACACCGATCATAACTTCTGAGTATTGAGTGAATAGATACTGAAAAAAGGACACGGAGGGGAATAATTTGGAAAAGATCATCGTCCGTGGCGGAAAGCGGTTAAACGGCACAGTGCGTGTTGAGGGCGCAAAAAATGCTGTATTACCTATAATCGCTGCAGCCCTATTAGCGAGTGATGGAAAGAATGTACTATCTGAAGTACCAGTTTTGTCTGATGTATACACAATTAATGAGGTATTACGTCATTTAAATGCTGAAGTCGTATTTGAAAATAATCAAGTAACAATCGATTCTTCTAAAGAACTAAACATTGAAGCACCATTTGAATATGTACGTAAAATGCGTGCATCTGTTCAAGTAATGGGACCATTATTAGCACGTAACGGTCGTGCTCGTATTGCACTTCCTGGTGGATGTGCAATTGGTTCACGTCCAATTGACCAACATTTAAAAGGCTTCGAAGCAATGGGAGCAAAAGTACAGGTTGGTAACGGTTTTGTTGAGGCATATGTTGAGGGAGAACTAAAAGGAGCTAAAATCTACTTAGACTTCCCAAGCGTAGGCGCGACAGAAAACATTATGTCTGCAGCTACATTAGCAAAAGGGACAACAATTCTTGAAAACGCAGCGAAAGAACCAGAAATCGTTGACTTAGCTAACTTCTTAAATGCGATGGGAGCGAAAGTACGCGGAGCTGGAACTGGAACGATTCGTATCGAAGGCGTTGATAAATTATATGGTGCAAACCACTCTATTATTCCTGACCGTATTGAAGCGGGAACATTCATGGTTGCAGCAGCAATTACTGGTGGAGACATCTTAATTGAAAATGCTGTACCTGAACATTTACGCTCAATTACAGCGAAAATGGAAGAAATGGGTGTTAAAATTATTGAGGAAAACGAAGGTGTACGTGTTATCGGCCCAGATAAGTTAAAAGCGGTTGATATTAAAACTATGCCTCACCCAGGTTTCCCAACAGACATGCAATCACAAATGATGGCATTATTACTACAAGCTGATGGAACAAGCATGATTACAGAAACGGTATTCGAAAACCGCTTTATGCACGTTGAAGAATTCCGTCGTATGAATGCTGATATTAAAATTGAAGGTCGTTCTGTTATTATGAACGGTCCAAACAGCTTACAAGGTGCTGAAGTAGCAGCAACTGACTTACGTGCTGCAGCTGCATTAATCTTAGCTGGTTTAGTATCAGAAGGTTATACTCGTGTAACTGAGTTAAAACATCTTGACCGTGGCTATGTAAACTTCCATAAGAAATTAGCTGCATTAGGTGCAACTATTGAACGTGTAAACGAAAAAGTAGAAGAAGTGAAAGAACAAGAGGTTTCTGATCTTCACGCTTAATTAAAATAGTCTCTATGTCTTTTGACATAGGGGCTATTTTTTTTGGTTATTACTGTTATAGTCAATAAATTCTATACTTATGCACGTACCAGTAAAAATATTTAGAAAATTTCTGTTTTATACTCTTCCCCTTAAGTATGTTCTAAAAGAAAGAGTTGTTCCATAAGAATGAATGGAGTAAAGCTTTTATATTGGAGGAAAATAGGATGAAATTTTCAAAGCCACTTTTTATTACAGTAGCGCTCTTAATAGCGCTCGTTATCATTGTACCTGCAGCCCTTGTTATTCCATTTGCGAAAGCAAAAGTAGGGGAAGAAACGGCCTCTAAAACTCCTCCAGCGATAGAAAGCATACCAGCTCCAGGAAAAGTAGATACAGCTGTTCAAGTTGCTGTATATCGCGAAAAACAGAAGAAGGTAGAAACATTACCAGTGGAGGAGTATGTGACAGGTGTAGTAGCTTCTGAGATGAATGCCAGTTTTGAAATAGAGGCACTAAAGGCGCAGGCATTAGCAGCGAGAACATTTGTAGTACAACGTATGCTAAGCGGAGGAAAGAAAAATAATGCGGACGTGACAGATACGGTGAAAGATCAAGTGTACAAAAGCAAAGATGAATTGAAGAAGCAATGGGGTAATAACTACGAAAATAATTTGAAGAAAATCGAAGAAGCCGTTTCGAAAACAGCAGGACAAGTTTTAACGTATGATGGAAAACCAATTTCAGCATCCTTCTTTTCAACGAGTAATGGTCGAACAGAAAATGCAGCTGACTATTGGGGAAATGATTATCCGTACTTGAAAAGTGTAGATAGTCCGTGGGATCAAGCCTCTCCAAAGTTTACGAGCGAGCAAACATTTACAGTAGCTGATTTTCAAAAACGTCTCGGTGTGAAAGTGCTAGCAGACGGAAAGGTTGGCAATATTAAAGACCTTACGGAAGGAAAGCGCGTAAAGGATGTAGCTTTTCAAGGAAAAACATTAACTGGAAAAGAAGTTCGTGAAAAGTTAGATTTACGTTCTTCTGATTTTACGTGGAAACAACAAGGAGATAAAATCATCGTTACGACGAAAGGTTTCGGTCACGGCGTTGGTATGAGTCAATACGGGGCCAACGGCATGGCAGCGGAAGGAAAGAAATATACAGATATCGTCGCTCATTACTATAAAGGCGTTGAAATAAAGACGATGAATGATTATGAAGGGAAATTGATGGTGAAGAAATAGGTGTCAGAACTCTGGCACCTATTTTTTTTGTTTAAAATATCATAATTTTCCATTAACTGTTTGATATAATAGGATAAAAAGGCATTTGGGGGAAATGAAATGGCGTTACTAGAGTTGAAACAATTAGGGAAGACGAACCAGTTACCGGCAATTGAGCTAAAGGTTGAGAAAGGACAATGTATTGTTTTGCAATGCAATAATCATACAGCTAAAGTGTTACACCGCATTATTATTGGTGAAGAAGAAGCTTCGACTGGCAATGTACTGTTTGAAGGAGAAGCAATTGGAAAGAAAAATTATTCCCGCATCGGCTTTTGTTTTTTGAAGGATGAGGCATATGATCGTTTGAAGGTGAAAGAATACTTTAAGTTTTTAATAGGGCTTTATGAATCAAAGATAAGTATAGAAGAAGTTGTGCAGTCTGTTGGTCTCCTAGATAAACTAAACGTTAAAATAGAAAAATTGTCATTTTCAGAGAAACGCCGTCTTCATATTGGACGAATGATGATTCATAATCCGGATTTAGTCATTTTGGAAGAGCCAGAGCAAAATGTAGATATAGAGAGTACGATTATTATTCGAAAAGCAATTATGAAAATGAAAGAGCAAGGAAAGGCGATTTTTATTACGTCATCTTTTCTATCGGATGCCCTTTCGTTAACGGAAGATGTATACATATTAAACAACGATGGTGTGAAAAAGATAGAAATTGAGCAAGAGGAAGTGGAAGAAGTCGGTGAAGAAAAAGTCATTCAAATGATTCCGCAAATGAAGTTAGAAAGAATACCTGCGAAAGTGAACGATAAAATCATTTTACTTGATCCGATGGAAATCCATTTCATTGAAACGCAAAACGGAGTAACGCATATTCACGTTCGTGAAGGTGATTTCGTATGTGCATTAACATTAAGTGAACTAGAAGCAAGATTAACAGGTTTTGGTTTCTTTAGATGTCACCGCTCGTATCTTGTGAATTTACAAAGAGTACGAGAAGTGATTACTTGGACTCGTAACAGTTTTAGTTTAATTTTGGATGACGAAAGAAAAAGTTCAATTCCGCTTTCAAAAGGACGCATGGATGAATTAAAAGGCGTGATTGGGCTATAAAAAGTGTTCCAATAAGCTCAACATGCGATTCATTCACCGGTAAAAATACTCCTTTTACCGGTATTTTACTGCGTAATCCCTTTGTTTTTCATATGATTGAGTTAAGAAAAGCGAAACAAACGAACGAAAAGCGCTAAAGCGACTTTCATCTATAAAGAAGAAAAACAAAGGAGATGAAGAAATGACATTGGCAATTGAAATGAAAGATGTAATGAAAAGTTTCGACGGAAAAACGGCACTTGGAAATGTAAATATTGAGGTGAAGCAAGGAGAGATTTTTGGATTCCTCGGACCGAGTGGATCTGGTAAGACGACAACAGTAAAAATTTTAACTTCTCAATTGCTTCATAGTGTTGGAACGGTAAGAGTATTAGGGAAAGATATTACAGGACCAAGTAGCATCGATTACAAACGAATTGGTATTTTAACAGATAACAGCGGCTTATATGAAAGACTTAGCATTTATGATAACTTACTATTATTTTGTGACTTATACGATTGCAAAAAAGAACGAATTGATGAAGTACTAGCACAAGTAAATTTATTAGATGATAAAAAAACACCAGTAAAGAAACTATCAAAGGGAATGAAGCAACGCGTCACACTAGCAAGAGCAATCCTTCATAAACCAGATATCCTCTTCTTAGATGAACCAACATCTGCACTTGATCCAGTAAACGTACAAAACATTCATAAAATCTTAAAAGACTTAAATGAAGAAGGAACGACGATTTTCTTAACGACTCACAACATGGATGAAGCAGAAACGCTTTGTAACCGTATTGCCTTCCTTTGTGGCGGAGAAATTGTAGCGCTTGATACGCCAGAGAACCTGCGCTTGCAATACGCTAAGGATCAAATAGAGGTCGTATTAAAAGATAAACAAAAAGAAGTAGTGCAAAAAGATGAATTAGGCGCAAAACGTATTTCAGAATGGATGAAAAAGGGCGAACTGTTATCTATTCATTCACACGAACCAACTTTAGGCGATATCTTTATTGAAGTTACTGGGAGGGGATTATAATGACATTTTCAATGAGACGTGTATCAGCTATTTTTAGAAAAGAAGTACAAGATTTTAAGACAAATTCACAAGTGTTGTTAATGGCATTTTTACCAATTATACTTTCATTTTTGTTTAGCAGATTTGGAGTGGGAAAGGAAATGTTAGGTATTACTACTATAACGGCCTTCCTATTTGTCGCAGGCTTTGTTCAATCTATGGTAATTGCAGAAGAAAAAGAAAAACATACATTGCGTGTATTAATGCTATCACCGGCATCTTCGGTTGAAGTTCTACTTGGAAAGAGTTTATTAACATCGGGTCTGACGATGGTCATTTGTATTGCAAATTTATTCATTTTAGATCAGTTAAATATTAACCTTCCATTGGTAGGATTGATATTCTTATGCGGAACTATTTTGTTTATCGTACTTGGAACAATGATCGGATTACTTGCATCTTCTGTACCACAAACATCAATAATTGGAATGCCGATATTAATGACGATGTATTTGGCTGTACAGTTTGAGCCAATGGTTGAAAATAAAGTAATTAAGACGATGATTGGATATCTTCCAACATCTCATATTGTGAAAGCACTTAAAAGCTTAGTAGGTGGGGCGGGATTTAGTAGTATTAGTGGGCATGTATTAAATGTTGCAGTTTGGCTTATTATATCGCTCGTTGTATGTTTAATCGTATATAAAAAGAAACAATTAGACTAAAAACTGAGCCGAAACGCTCAGTTTTTTCTTTTTTCTATCATTTCCTCGGAAATTTTACAGTTCTTATACATATTTTTACAGATTTTGTCGAAAAGTAATTAGTTATACGTTGTATAGGATACGTGAATATTGTTCAAAATGATTGCTGAGGTGATGATGGAATGCGAGGAAGAAATAATAAAAAGTCGCAAAAGGTAGTACATTTATTTCAAAAAAGATGGGTGTTTCCGGCACTATACATTGCTTGTGCAGCGGTAATCTTAATGGTTGCGCTATGGTTCCAAGGAGCTAATCCGAAGAAGACTCCAAACCACGATCAAGCAACACCGTATACACAATCGGAAGATCCAGCAGTACCAGTAACGAAATCTTCAGAAGTAGTGAAAATGCCAGCTGCCGCGAATGCGGAAGTAGTCGTACAGAAGAAATTCTATGAAGATGCAGCAACTGAGGCGGAACAAGAAAAAGCACTTGTCTTTTATAACAACACATATTCCCCGAACAAAGGAATTGACATTGCTGCGAAGAATGGAAAAGAATTCAATGTTGCTGCTGCTTTAAGTGGTACAGTAACGAAAGCTGAAAAAGATTCACTTCTTGGTTATGTTGTAACAGTTGATAGTGGAAATGGTGTAGCGGTATCTTATCAAAGCTTAGGCAGTGTGAAAGTAGAAAAAGGTGCAAGAGTTGCACAAGGTGAAGTATTAGGAACATCCGGTCTAAGTGCAATGAATAAAGAGGCAGGCTCTCACGTTCACTTTGAAGTACGTAAAGACAATGTGGCTGTGAACCCTGAACGTTACTTAAATAAATCAGTAACAGAAATTAAAGCTGATGCAGGTGCTGCAAAGGCTACGAATGCTTCTGGTAAAAAAGCTGATGACAAATCTCAAAAAGAAGAGAAGTCAACGAGCACGAAACCTGAAAGTAAAACAGAAGACAAGTCTCAAAAAGAAGAGAAATCAACAAGCGGTTCAACTAGTGACAAAAAAGAAGAACCGAAGAAAGAAGAAAAATCAACAAATGGTTCTACAGAATCATCTAACGATTCTTCTTTACAAGAATAAGAAAGTGAAAAAGTCAGTTCTCACTAGGAGAGCTGATTTTTTTATTTCTATATAAAAATACTCAATTTCGAGAAAAAAGTTGCAAAAACAAGGAAAAATGACGAGATTCTCGAATATATATTACAAAAGGGAGGGGATACTGTGTCATTTTTATTTGTTCTGTCGACTGCTATTATTTTATTGTTTGTTTTATTCACCTTATATTATTATATTGCCGGTAAGAAAGAGGTTCCCCACCATCAATTATTAGAAGAAGAGTTTGAAAGAGAAGAATGACGCCTTATATATAAGGTGTCATTTTTTTTCGTCAAAATAGTCACTGTTAACGTATTTCTCACAAAAAAACGTAATTTTTCTTAACTTAGTCCGCAAAAATAGTGAACATGTAGCATATATCAGTAGTGCGGGCAATACAATGGTATAAACCAAAGCAAAGAGAGTGTTTGAGGTGAGAAATCGTGAATCATTTCATTATAAATCCAAGAATGTTTAACGCTTACAAACAGCACTCACACTTACTTCTTAGTCGTATGCAGCGAGGCTCATTTCACCCTTCTCACATCCAAATTAGGGAGGCGAGTGGTGTGCACGATTACATCAAAGAGAGAACTATCAAGATTGGTAAGTATATCGTGGAGACAAGAAAGACAGTGCGTGTCATTGCAAAGGAATTTGGGGTATCAAAGAGTACAGTCCATAAAGATTTAACAGAGCGTCTACCAGAAATTAATCCAGAGCTCGCAAATGAAGTGAAAGAAATTCTTGATTATCATAAGTCTATTCGTCATTTAAGAGGTGGAGAAGCAACAAAGCAAAAGTATAGAAAAGAAGATGTAGAGAAGCCTGTACGTCAATAATGTTACAGTAGCAAACATTCCGTTCACATTCGGTAATATTTTTCAGAAGAATTCTTTTTGCGAATATTACGTTTCTGTTAAATTTATGATAAAATCAGAAATTAGGTGAAAAGAATTCGGGTGTAACCTGATTTTGAATATCGAGGAGGAAAAAACGGGAATGTTTGCGCGAGATATCGGAATTGACCTAGGTACGGCTAACGTATTAATTCATGTTAAAGGTAAGGGTATTGTATTAAATGAGCCATCTGTTGTGGCAATTGATCGTAATAGTGGTAAAGTATTAGCAGTAGGTGAAGAAGCGAGAAGCATGGTGGGACGTACGCCTGGTAATATTGTAGCAATTCGTCCACTTAAAGATGGTGTAATCGCAGACTTCGAAATTACAGAAGCAATGTTAAAGTATTTCATTAACAAATTGGACGTAAAGAGCTTCTTTTCAAAACCTCGTATTTTAATTTGTTGTCCAACAAATATTACATCAGTAGAACAAAAAGCAATTCGTGAAGCTGCTGAACGTTCAGGTGGTAAAACAGTATTTTTAGAAGAAGAACCAAAAGTAGCCGCAGTTGGTGCTGGTATGGAAATCTTCCAACCAAGCGGTAACATGGTTGTTGATATTGGTGGAGGTACAACAGATATCGCTGTACTATCTATGGGTGATATTGTTACCTCTTCCTCTATCAAAATGGCTGGCGATAAGTTTGATATGGAGATCTTAAACTATATTAAACGTAAGTATAAGCTATTAATCGGAGAACGTACTTCAGAAGATATTAAAATTAAAGTTGGTACAGTATTCCCAGGTGCACGTAGCGAAGAGCTTGAAATTCGCGGACGTGACATGGTAACAGGCTTACCACGTACAATTACAGTATGCTCTGAAGAAATTACAGAAGCATTAAAAGAAAATGCAGCTGTTATTGTACAAGCTGCAAAAGGCGTATTAGAGCGCACACCACCAGAATTATCTGCAGATATCATCGACCGCGGTGTTATTCTAACAGGCGGTGGAGCTTTACTACACGGTATCGACATGCTTTTAGCAGAAGAACTAAAAGTACCAGTATTAATTGCTGAAAACCCAATGCACTGCGTTGCGGTTGGTACAGGTATTATGTTAGAGAATATCGATAGATTACCAAAGCGTGCTTTGAGATAATTTGAAAGAACTAAGGCTGACGCCTTAGTTCTTTTTTTTTCGTTTTTATATTTTTTTATTTTGATTTTTTGCGAAAATGGAAGGAAAATAGAGAAATGTGAAGGAAACAGGTAAAATATTCATATATATGGTTAAATTTAATATTTCCTTAATTGAAAACGTTTATAATATAATGAGTCGAATACGACATTAAGGCAAATAATGTTTCAATACATATTGCCTTTCCCTAATTTGGGCATACACTCCTTTCCACCTCCGTGTCAGTTGCAAAAATGTGCAACTATTTTAATGGAATAGAGTGTGTGCATTTTTTTTAGGAAGTTGTGCTAAATTTAAAATGTTACTTTGTAATGACAAACAATAAACAAAATGGGATAATAGCAATATGTCCAAGTGGTAAGACCAATATTACAAAAGGGGCGATTGTTACATGCTAAATATAGAACAAATTAAAGAAATCATTCCTCACCGCTATCCATTTTTACTTGTTGATAAAATATTAGAAGTAGATGAAGGTAAAAGAGCGGTTGGGATTAAAAATGTATCCGCAAACGAAGAATTCTTTAACGGACACTTCCCTGACTATGCAGTTATGCCTGGTGTACTTATTGTAGAAGCATTAGCACAAGTCGGAGCAGTTGCAGTATTAAAGAAAGAAGAAAACCGCGGAAGACTTGCTTTCTTTGCAGGTATCGACAATTGCCGTTTCAAAAAACAAGTACGCCCAGGTGATCAGCTTCGTCTAGAAGTAGAAATGACACGCGTACGCGGCCCAATTGGAAAAGGAAAAGCAATCGCAACAGTAGATGGTGAAGTTGCATGTGAGGCAGAAATTACATTTGCGATTGGTGATAAAAAAGAATAGATAGTACTAAAAAATCTCCTTGTGAAAAGACAAGGGGATTTTTTAATTTCTGCTATATAACGATTAAACAATAATATACAAACTAATCAGAAAATATCTTGTAAATAGATGGTAATTACCATATACTTACTTTATTATTTATCTAGAAAACAGGATAAGTGATAAAGGTAATAAAGAAATAAAGAAATAAGGGCATTGTCATATTGTTAAGGTACTTAAATAAGACAAAGTAGGATGTTATTGATTATGATGAAATGTGGGGAACTCAGCAAGAATATTAATTAGACGTATGAAATCGAGCATAAGAGAGAGAAAAGGGAAATGTCGCATTTCACAAAAGGAGATTATGAATATGTTCGGGAGAAAGAAAAGAAAACCATTACGACAATTAATTACACATAAAGAGCCTAAATCGCGTATTACAGAACAATACCGTAACATTCGCACAAATATTGAGTTTACATCTGTAGATAATCATGTTCGTTCTATTATTGTTACTTCAGCCGATCCAGGTGATGGGAAAACAACAACAATCTCAAACTTAGCAGTTGTTTTCGGACAACAAGGAAAGAAAGTTTTATTAATTGGAGCTGACTTGCGTAAGCCGACGATACAAAACTTATTTGCCATTCATAGTTCAAATGGGCTAACGAACTTATTATCAGGACAAGCAAAACTTATGCAATGCATTCAAAAAACAGATATAGAGAACGTATACTTAATGGCAGCAGGTCCAATCCCGCCAAACCCAGCAGAACTATTAGGAAGCCGGGCAATGGACGAGGCGTTGCTAGAAGCATATAACATGTTTGATATTATATTAATTGACACACCACCTGTCCTTGCGGTTACGGATGCACAAATACTTGCAAATAAATGTGATGGAATAGTACTCGTTGTACGAAGTGAAAAGACGGAAAAAGATAAAATCGTAAAAGCGAAACAAATATTAGATAAAGCATCAGGCAAACTACTTGGAGTCGTTCTAAACGATAAAAGAGAAGAAAAAGAGCAGTATGGTTATTACTAAAATATAAAAAGCCAACAAAATTTTTGTTGGCTTTTTTGTTTTCTGAAAATTATTTATCAAGTTATACAGTGTAAAAAGCATGATATGATAAAATTTTTGGGAAATCATTGGAATGTGTTGTCATATTTAAGATTATTTTGTAAGATTAAACTTGTTTCTTGTGAACAAATATAGAACTGAATTATTAAAAATAAAAAATGTAAGATTTATATGTTATAATTTTTCCTATGTGTAAATTTTAGAAAGTTGGAGGAACTTATGGAAGAAACAATTAGTTTAAAAGAGTTATTTCATATCTTAAAAAAACGTTTAGCAATGATCCTCGTAATCGCCTTTGGTGCAGCTATTGTAAGTGCTATCATTAGCTTCTTCTTTATGACACCAATCTATCAATCTTCGACGCAAATTCTTGTTAATCAGAAGAAGCAAGAGGGATCGATGTTTCAAGCTGGTGAAGTTCAAACGAATATTCAATTAACGAATACATATAAGGTTATTATTAAAAGCCCAGTAATCTTAGAACAAGTGAATGAAAAATTAAATTTAAATATGACAGCGCAAGAGTTAACGAAAAAAGTTAATGTTGCGAATGAAAAGGATTCACAAGTAATCGCTGTAACAGCTGAGGATAAAGATCCTAAAATAGCTCGTGATATTGCGAATGCAACTGCAGATGTGTTTAAAGGTGAAGTTGCAAAAATTATGAATGTTGATAACGTAACAGTAATATCTAAAGCAGAAGTTGCAGAAAATCAATCTCCGATTAAACCAGCGCCAATGCTTAATGTAGCAATTGCTTTCATTGTTGGTTTAATGGCTTCAGTTGGCCTTGCATTCTTACTAGAATACTTAGATAATACGGTGAAAAAAGAAGAAGATGTAGAAACCTTACTTGGCTTACCAGTGTTAGGAATTGTAGCTCGTATGGATGAAGAAACAATGAACGTGAAATCACACGCTCCATCATCAAGAAAAGTGAGGGGACAAACAATTGGCTCTTAATTTATTTAAAAAGAAAAAGAATCATCGTCAACGCCGTCAATTAATTGCTCATCAACAACCGAAATCACCGATTTCAGAACAATATCGTAATATTCGAACGAATATTGAATTTGCAGCTGTTGATACGAATTTACATTCATTAATGGTCACGTCTGCAAACCCAAGTGAAGGGAAAACGACAACGACAGCGAATATGGCAGTTGTGTTTGCTCAACAAGGAAAAAAAGTATTATTAATTGATGCAGATATGCGTAAACCAGCAATGCATCAAATGTTCCAAGTAGATAACATTTTTGGACTTACGAATGTACTAACACATAGTGAACGTTTAGAAAAATGTGTACAGACGACATCTGTAGATAATCTACACTTTTTAGCTTGTGGCCCAATCCCACCAAATCCAGCAGAATTATTAGGTTCAAGATCAATGAAAGAACTTCTTGGACAAGCATACAGCATGTACGATTTAGTTATTTTTGATATGCCTCCAATTTTAGCTGTTACCGATGCACAAATCATGGCAAATGTATGTGATGCTTCTGTTCTTGTTGTTCGTAGTGAATCAACAGAGAAAGAAACAGCAGTAAAAGCAAAAGGGTTATTGGAGTCTGCAAAAGGTAAATTGTTAGGTGTTGTTTTAAATGACCGTGAACGTGAAAACGGCTTATATTATTATTATGGCGCAAACTAATTAAAAGGATGAGATATGTTTCAACCATATCTCCTTTTTTCCCTTGAATATGAGATGTCTCATATTCAAGGGAAAAAAGACTGATAGGAGAAAGGAAGGTTGAAAGAATGATTGATTTACATTGTCACATTTTACATGGTATCGATGACGGTGCACAAACAGTAACAGATAGTTTAGCAATGGCACAACAAGCCGTATCAGAAGGAATACATACAATTGTCGCAACGCCGCACCATCAAAATGGCAAATATGTAAATGAACGTACCTCAATTATTCATCACGTAAAACAACTAAATGATGAACTACAACAACATAATATCCCACTTACCATTTTACCGGGGCAGGAGATTAGGTTATATGGTGATTTATTAGAAGACTATGAAGCTGGTAAAATCGTTACTTTAAACGAAACCAATAAATATATATTCATTGAATTCCCATCTAATCACGTACCGCGTTATGCGGAACACCTATTATATGAATTGCGTGTTAAGGGAATGATTCCAATTATTGTTCATCCGGAACGTAATGCCGAGTTAATCGAGCGGCCAGATAAGTTATATAACCTTGTAAATAAAGGTGCACTGACGCAAGTAACGGCAGGTAGTTTATTAGGGAAATTCGGTAAAAAAATCAAAAAGTTTTCACTTCAACTTGTAGAACACAACTTAACACATATGGTTGCTTCAGATGCACATAACATAACGTCAAGAGGATTTCATTTAGCGGAAAGCTATGAATTAATTGAGAAAGAATTCGGAATGAATGTTATGAGTGATTTGAAAGAAAATCCGTACTTATTAATTAGCGGGAAGGCAATTTACAAAGAAGATCCAGAACAAATTCGTCGTAAAAAATTGTTCGGTATTTTTTAAATAAATAATTGGTGATGTCTCCTAACCGTTATCAACGGGGGCACTCGGTCGTGCTGTGGGTAGAAATTTTATTTCATGCCTACCTTAGACGCTTGTCGTCGGGAGTATGGCGTGAGGATGGGTTAGATGCCCATAATTTATTTGTAATAGAAACTCTACCTATGGAGTTATAAAAATGACTCTATAGGTAGGGTTTTTGTTATTGTTACATACAAATAAATAGATTTATAGGGGGAGTATAATTGAAAAAAGTAAGAAAAGCGATTATCCCAGCTGCTGGTCTTGGGACAAGATTTTTACCAGCAACAAAGGCAATGCCGAAAGAAATGCTACCTATCGTCGATAAACCGACAATTCAATACATAATAGAAGAAGCGATTGAATCAGGAATTGAAGACATTATTATTGTTACTGGAAAAGGAAAACGTGCCATTGAAGATCATTTCGATCACTCTTTCGAATTAGAACAAAGCCTTTTAGAAAAAGGGAAGTATGAAATGCTTGAAAAAGTACAAGCTTCTTCAAAAATTAACATTCATTACATAAGACAGAAAGAACCAAAAGGTTTAGGGCATGCAGTATGGTGTGCACGTAAATTTATTGGAAATGAGCCATTTGCGGTATTACTTGGTGATGATATAGTACAAGCTGATACACCATGTTTACGTCAATTAATGGATCAATATGAAGGTACACAATCATCCGTTATTGGTGTACAAACAGTGCCAGAAAATGAAACACATCGTTACGGTATTATCGATCCAGTTGAACAAAATGAACGTCGTTATCAGGTGCGTCAATTTGTAGAAAAGCCAGTTCAAGGAACAGCGCCATCTAATTTGGCAATTATGGGACGTTACATATTAACACCAGAAATCTTTATGTTCCTAGAGAATCAGCAGACAGGTGCAGGTGGCGAAATTCAATTAACAGATGCGATTCAACGTTTAAATGAAATTCAGCGTGTATTTGCTTATGATTTTGAGGGAACTCGTTATGATGTTGGTGAGAAGTTTGGGTTTATTAAAACGACAATTGAGATGGCGTTACAACATAAAGAATTAAAAGATGAATTATTGGAGTATATGACTGAACTTATAAAAATAGAAAATATACATGTGTAAAGGTGAGGTGAAAAGGTTGGAAGAAAGAGGATTAATACATAAATCTGTGGAGAAAGAAATAAGTGTAGTGAAAAAAACATCAATTTTACATGCATTTTTTAAAAGGACACTGGATATTATAGGTGCTATTGTGGGTTTGATAGTATTTTCTCCATTTTTTATTATAATTCCTATCCTTTACATGCGTGGGGATGCGAAAGGACCAGTTTTCTTTAAACAATCCAGAATTGGTAAAGATGGTAAAGTATTTGGTATTTATAAATTTCGTTCTATGGTAGTTAATGCAGAAGAGAAATTAGAAAAAAATGAAGTTTTATATAAGAAATATGTAGATAATAACTATAAGCTTGAGCCAGAGGAAGATCCACGTATTACAAATATAGGGCGCTTTTTACGAAGAACAAGTTTAGATGAACTACCACAGTTTATCAATGTCCTTAAAGGTGATATGAGTTTAGTTGGTCCAAGACCAGTAATTCAGGAGGAATTAAAAGAATACGGCTCTAAAACTTCAGACTTTTTATCTGTGAGTCCTGGTTTAACAGGTTATTGGCAAGTGAGTGGTAGAAGTGATGTAGGATACCCAGAAAGGGTGGATATAGAATTATATTATGTATACAATCAATCTTTAAAATTAGATATTATTATCTTATTTAAAACAGTTTTATTGGTCGTATTACGTAAGGGTGCTTATTAAACATAATAATCACGTTTTTGAGATTATTCATAAATAGATTCCTTGAGAGAGTTATAGCTTGTTCTATCTGAGGGATCTATTTATTTTTTTATGTCAAATTTTTAGAAAGCTGAATAATATTAGATATATCATTATAAATATTAAATCTGATACATTTAATGGAATTAAGAGGTAATGTAAAATATGAACGGAAAATATTTTCTTATAGGTCCTTATCCTCCTCCATTGGGGGGCGTGAGTATATATATATATAGGTATAGTAAATTTTTAGAAAAACAAGGTGAAGAAGTAGAATTTATCGATTTTGATAAAATGGGGCGTTTAGAAAAGTTTAAATTTTTAATGCGTTATTGTTTAATATCACCACAAAAGCATACTTTCCACCTTAATGAATTTAATACATTAACTATGATCGCTTTATTGTTACGGCCATTTCAATGTAGGATTATTTTACAAAATCATTCTATAAGAATTTTAGATAATTTTCGTAATATAAAAAAAATAATGACTAAATTATTTATAAAAAAAGTAGATTATTGTGTGTTGGTTGGAGAACATTTAAAAGATGGATATAGAAAGAATAACATACAACTACCAAAACGAGTCGTGGTAAAATCACCCTTTATACCACCTCCATTAGAGGATGAAGAACATATTTTATCGACGTATAGTGAAGAGGTTATAAGTTTTTTAAATAACCACGAACAAATATTAATAGGCAATGCCTCAAAGATTACATTTTATAAGAATATAGATTTGTATGGAATTGATATGTGTATAGAAGTAATAAGAATTTTAAAAAACAAGTATCCCAAAATAGGATTGATTTTTGCTTTGGCAGAAATAGGCGATGAAGAGTACTTCAAAAGTATTTTAGAAAAAATTAAAGAATATAAAATAGAGGGAAATATATTATTTCTTACAGGACAAAAAGAATTATGGCCTCTATTTAAAAAATCAGATATAATGATTCGACCAACTTATAGTGATGCTTACGGTATAAGTATTGAAGAAGCAATTTACTTTAATTGTAGAGCTATTGCAAGTAATGTTTGCAATCGACCAGAGGGTACGATATTGTTCGAAAATCGAAATATAAATGATTTGGTATGTAATATTGAAAAGTGTATTGAAGATATGGATTTTAAGGAGAAATCATTATGATGCAGCCATTAGCAAAGCTGAAAGGGAAAATCCATAATAATATAATTCAACTAAGAAAAAAAGGTTTTTTTAGTTTATTATTAACAAAATTTTTAGTACAGTTTGTTGGGTTTGGAAGTGTTATTTTAGTTGCAAAATTTATTTCTCCTGAAAGTATGGCACAGATAAAAAGTTTGCAGACTTATTTAATACTAGCTGTTCTAATAGGTACTTTTGGACTCGATACGGCAATATTGAAATATTGTTCGGAACCTAGGGAGGACAGCGAAAAAAATTATCTCCTCTCATATGCGATTCGGAAAAGTATAATTTTTTGTGTGATTTCTGTAATATTATTTAACTTGTTTTTAATTTTTTCTCCGAAATACTCTGTATTTCAGTGGGGTGTATATACACTGTGTATTCCAATGCTTACTATGACAAATCTTTTGATGAATTATTTGTTAGCCCTGAAAAGGGTAAAAAGAATGGCTGTTATACAATCAATAATAAAAATTCAAAATGCAATATTTATTATTATAGGTACGTGGTTTTTCGGTATTAAAGGATTTATAATCGCAACAGTTCTAGGTTTAATAGTAGGATTATTTCCGCTGTTTAAAGAAGTAAATTCCATAAAAGTGACTTATAATATGTCTGAGAAAATACCGTTTACATTTTGGAATGTTGCATTTTTTAGTTTTTTGGCGAATTTTACTAACAGTATAGGGAATTATACAGATATTATTATTATGGATAGTTTTATTACAAATCGAGTTGAGATGGGATACTATGCAATAGCAACTATATTTTTGTTAGGGGCAACGCAAGTTACCGCTACTTTACAGAATATCTATACACCTTATCTGACTGAAAGTAATAAAGATATTAGTAAGTTAAAACAGATGACTTTTAATATACAAAAAAAGACTTTAGTAGTGAGTATTTTTGTAGGGATTACAGTTTATTTAGGGGCAAAAATATTTGTTCCTATTTTTTATGGGAACTCTTATATAAATACTGTTACATATACTGGAATATTAATGATTAAATACGTAATATATTCATCCTATGCAATTGTAGCAATTATGTTAATTGCCCTAGGAAGAATGAAAGAGAATTTTTTAGTAAACCTTATTTCTGTTCCCATCATTTTGTTAATTAATTATTTTATTGGAAACCATTTTTCTATCATTGGAATAGCATGGGCGCAAGTATTTAATGCTCTATTGGTATTGGTTATACAATATGCTTTTGTTTTTATAGTGATAAAGAAAGAGAGAAGATACGTTTAAGTTGTTTCTAGAAAAAATAGAGAGTTTTTATAGTAAAGAGGCAGGTGATAGCATATTGAACTATTTCAAAAAAATAGAAGGGTTGTCTGTAAAAGAAGTCCTAGAGAAAGCGAAAAGAAAAGTAGTTTATAAATCGTCAAGAAAGGCCGAATGTTGGAAAGATAGTATAGCTTCTAGTTACTCAAAAGAATTTTTTAATTATGAACTAGAGGAGATTTTATCAAAAACCTTGGAATATGAATTTGACAAAAATGAAGTGTTACAAATTAGGGATTTAACTTCACTGTATATGAACCATTATTTTGATTTATTAGGATCAGGTTGGTTAAATGTTAAATATAACATGAAGTGCCGGGGATTGGAAAAATATCAGTATACTTCAAAGAAAATTGAAGTTGATAAGAATAGTGATTGGATAAAAAACTTAATTAATAAAGGAAACCAAAATTATAGTGAGTATGTTAGGAGTCATATATCTAGTAGTTATGTACCTATAGATTGGCGAATTGATTTTAAATCGGGGTATACGTGGGACTCAAAAAAACATTATTCAGAGTTGGCTCTTAATACAGTACCAGGGATTGATGTGAAAGTTCCTTGGGAACTTTCTAGAATGCAACATTTAATTCAATTTGTTTGGGCCTATATGCTAGCAGGTAAAGGAAACAAAGAATTTGAAAATCCTAAAGTATATGAAAGAGAATTTCAAGATGAAATTCTTGATTTTATATCTGCAAATCCTCCTAAATTTGGAGTGAATTGGACATGTACTATGGACGTTGCAATTCGAGCCGCTAATTGGATTTTAGTTTATGATTTATTTAAAGTACAGGGGGTAGAATTTAATAAGGAATTTAAAAAAATATTTGTACTTTCTATATATGATCATGGGAAATTTATTTTTAACCATCTAGAACGTAATAAAGGTATAAGAAATAATCATTATTTATCTAATATTGTAGGATTATTCTTTATTTCTGCATACCTTCCTGTTACAAAAGAGGTATCGACATGGTTAAACTTTTCATTCCAAGAATTAATTCAAGAGATGGGCTTCCAATTTTATGAAGAAGGTTCAAACTTTGAAAATTCTACTACTTATCATCGCTTATCTGGCGAACTTATGCTTTATGCAACAGCGGTAGCTCTAGCGTTGCCTAGAGAGAAAATAAAGATATTACATAGTTATAAATTGCAAGATCATATTGGGGTTTGTAAAAAACTAGGTTTTGAAATTGATCCGGATAAATTTTGGGATTTTCATAGCGGGAAAGTATTTCCTGAATGGTACATGGAGAGATTAGAAAAAATGGCTGAATTTACAGTTGATATTACTAAGCCTAACGGAGAAGTTGCGCAGTTTGGTGATAATGATAGTGGGAGATTCTTTAAGACACAGCCAACGTATAATTTATTAACAGTTGAGGAGGCTAAGCAAAAATATTTAAATTTAAGTACTTATAATGAATTAAGTGATACAGAAAAGTACTGGGATGAAGACTTTTTAGAACACCGCTCTTTAGTCGCGGGAATTAACGCTTTATTTAAAAAGAAGAAATTTTTTAGCTTTGTAAATAAACCTTCTATAGAACATACATTAATTAAAAATATAGTGAAAAATAACATTAAACGATATGAAGAATCTATTTCACAGAATTTAAAATATAATGTGTTAGAAGTTTCCATAAATGAGCACGAGAAAAATGAAATAAATAAATTAGAGCAACAAGAAAAATTTGTTCAATATATTTTTAATTCTAAATCAAATTTAGTTGAAGGTTTAAAAAAGATAGCATATCCTGAATTTGGTATGTATATCTTTAAATCTCAAGATTTTTATTTAGCTATTAGGTGCGGGAAATTAGGTACTAATGGAAAAGGAAGTCATGATCATAATGATCAGCTCAGCATTGAATTAGTAATTGATGGGGAAGATATTATAAAAGATCCTGGAACATACTTATACACCCCAATACCAGAGAAAAGAAATTTATTTAGGTCAACAAAAGCACATTTTACAATTCAATTAGGTGATATAGAACAAAATAACTTTTATGATGGATTGAGTGGCTTATTTAACTTAGAGCATAATACAAATAGTCAGTGCCTGGAATTTAAAAATAATAGTTTTATAGGGTGCCATAGTGGTTATGGTCAGAAAGTGTACAGGAAAATAGTGATATCTGACAAACAGATAGTGATAACCGATTTTGGAACGAGTATTGTTAATCAAGAATTCATTTACTATTCAAACGGCTATGGGCGGATTATGGAAAATAAATAAAGAGCATTTAAAATTAACATTTATAGGGCATAACCCTAGTGGATTAATGGGCTAGGGAGAAAAATATTATGTTATATGATGTATATTAAATGAATTTTAGAAGGGATTTATTACAAGAATATGAAGAGAGTAATGGTAATTAGTTATTGGTATTATCCGGAAAATGTGGCCCGTGCTTTCCATGTGAAGGGTATTGTATCTTCTTTGATACAAGAGGGTTATCATGTTGAGTTAATAATTCCTAGAAATAATATGTATCAAGAAATCGATGCTAGAGAATCAGATAATATAACTGTACATCAAGTGAAACCGGGCATTTTACTTCATAAAGAAAAAAATAGATGGGATGTGAATAAAAATATACTAAATAATTCCCAAAGTAATTTCCTTATTAAAGGTTTGAAAAAACTGTATGATGTACTTGTTTGGCCAGATCGAACAGTTGAGTGGGCAATAAATGCATACCGTTATGTGAAAAAAAATAAACTGCATATTAATAGTGAAGCTATGGTGACTGTTGGATTGCCGGTTTCTACTCATATTACAGGACATCTATTAAAAAAAGATGCTTCACATTTAAAGTGGATAGCTGATTACGGAGATCCATTCTCTTATAATCCAGATCGAGAAATAAGAAAATATGATAAGTTTTTAGAATCAAAGATACTTAAGAATGTCGATTCCATAGTAATCCCAACAGAAAATGCGGTAGATTGCTATACTAATTTAGGTGTCAATAGGTCGGAAATTCATGTTATTCCTCAATTATTTGAAGAACAACAAGGTGAAAGTAGCTATAAGATAGATAAGGAAAAATTTAATATAATGTATGCAGGATCTTTTTATAGAGGGATTAGAAGTCCAGTGGAGTTTATCCATGGTCTAGTATTAGCTAGTAAAAAGAATCCAAAGCTACATTTTCATTATTTTGGAAATGTCAATGCGCTAGAGGAATTTTTGGAGATGGAAGGGCTTGATATAAAAACAATTCCCATTACAGTCAACACCTTTAAAGATAGAAGTGAAATTATTAGTATTATGAAGAATATGGATTTATTAATTAATTTAAATAATAAAAGTACAAGTCAAATACCTAGTAAAATTATTGATTACTTGTACGCAGATACGAGAATTTTGAATGTAGGATCAAATTTAACTGAGCTATTTGATAATGTTGATAATGAAAAAGAAAAAATCGCAAAAAAATTAGTGGAGATCAGTAAAGCCCCATCTAATTTTGATTACTCTGAATTGAAGAGGTTTTATAGTTATAATGTTAATTCAAGTAAATATAATAGTATTCTTCAAAAGGGAAATTCTTGATTTATGAAGAATTTATCAATTTTATATAAGGTGTTTGAGAAAATATGAATGTAAAAATCAATAATTTATTACTAGTTTATGTAGCAGTATTAGTTTTGGCGATTTTTGTAAGCGGCGTGGCGCAGAATATAACAATAATTTTTAGTTTATTAGTGTTGAATATACTGGTATACAGACGTTTGAAATTGAATAAACCAATAATTTGTTTATTAGGGATAATGTTGACGATTATATTTGTAATTATAGTATATATTCAATACTATAATGCCATCAACTTAGGCTTTAGCGATGGGAATTTATTTGGGAAAATCGGGGAGAATTATTATGCTGATACAAAAAATTATTATGATGAATCCCAACAACTTGTACAGATACTTTTTAGTCAGAACTTTAAATATTGGTTAACAGGTGATTTTCCTCATTTTGGATTTTATGGCCCGTATAATGCCTATAATATACTTAATGCTGTCTTAATTAGTATATTTGGACCTAACCTTTTAACTTTGATATTATTAAAATTAAAAGTAAGTATTTTAGGTTATTACGTATTATATAAGATAGTAATTAAATACTTAAATGATAAATGGGCTATTTTCTCAATAATGTTATATGAATTATACCCAGCCAATTTACTTGTCGTATCCACTCTTTCTAGAGACAATATAAACTCTTTTTTAGTGATACTAGTATGTTATTACTGTATATATTTTGTTGGAAATAACTTTGAAAATAAAGTAAAGTATACTATTAAAATTTTAATTACATTAATATTTCTGTTTTTATTTAGGGCATATGCCGCTCCTATTACTATTATTTCGTTGAGTTGTGCGTATTTTTTCTCAAAAAAGCAGCCTGTTAAAAATTATTTATTGGTAGCTATGTTGATGGTTGTTGTAGTTATAGGATGCTATGTTTATGGATTCGAAAATGTACAAAATAAATTTACACTAAATGATGGAACTCAGCCATGGATAGCAGAGCGTTCTAAAGGATGGAACTTAGTTATATATAGTGTACTGTATAGCTTTTTGGGACAAACAACAATTTTAAATAATTATGATTTATCTGCGTTTTCTGAGTTTTTGAATCTATCTTCTTTTTATTATCAAAATTTCATTTTGATGTTCAGCTCTGTAGGTATAATTATTCTTATGATTATTAGAAAAAAACAAAAGGATACTTGGATTTGGCTGTTATGCTTTATAATGCCTATTTTGTTTATCCTTTTAATTACAAGTGTATATGGACTTCCAATACCTAGATTATATAATATGTGGATATGGTTAAATTGCTTGTTAATAGGAATCATAATCAACAGATTTAGGGAGAAGTTATTGTTCTTAGGCTTAGTTAGTTTTAGTCTTATTGTTATGTTGATAGTTTTTTTGGTTAAATAATCTATACGTTAAATACAATTAAAGCATTTGTTTATATAAAAATTTAAAATGCTCAAACATAGATAATTATTACATGTGTTTTATATAATGATTATCTATGTTTTTTATTATTATACGAAGTATGAATTGGAGAGGTCTTATGTCAGAAATAGCGTTATTAATTCCTGTATATAACGATCAGGTTGGTTTAAATCAAACCTTAGAATCTTTATTAAAGGAAACAAAAGAGAAAGTAGATGTAGTAGTTGTTGATGACGGTAGTAAGGAACCAATCTATGTTCCTGAGACTGTGGGGATTCACCATATTATTTTTATAAAATCCGAAGTCAATAAAGGAATTGAGCATGTCTTAAATTTAGGATTAAAGTATATTTGTGATAATGGCTATACATTTGTTGCCAGGATAGATGCAGGAGATACAATTGAACCTAATCGATTTTATAAACAGAAACAATATATGTTAGATAATCCAAATTATATGTTGATAGGATCGAACGTAAGGCATACAGATATGGATGGTAAAGAAGTGTTTATAGAGCGTGTGCCGCTTTCAACAGAAGAGATAAAAAAGAAGATGCATATTAATAGTTGTTTCCCACACCCATCTGTTATGTTTAGAACAGTGATTATTGAGGATATTGGTGTATATCATACGGATTTTCCGGCAGCAGAAGATTACGAATTTTTCTTTAGGATAATGAATAAGTATGAGGTTTCAAATTTAGATGAAGTTCTCATTTGTAAAGAAATTAATCCTAATAGTATCTCATTAAGTAGGCGAAAGAGACAGTTATATAGCAGAATTAAAATTCAAAAAAAATATTTTAACCCCCTAGTTTTAGAAAGTTATATGGGATTAGTAAAATCTTTTATCTTGCTAATAGCTCCTAATAAACTAATTATTGGTATTAAGTCTTTACTAAGTAGATCTTCTAACTAATGATAAAAGGGGTCATGAGCAATGAAAAAGGTTGTTTTTATATGTGAGGCGTTAGGTGGAGGAGTTAGGAGACATTTAGTGGACATACTCTCCAATCTAGATTTAGATGAATATGAGGTACATGTTGTACATGGTACTCAGCGGGTAGATGATGTATTTCTATCGGCAAAAAATAAGCTTATGAAAAAAGGGCTTTATTTTTATGAAGTCACAGAAATGGTAAGGGAATTATCAATTAATAATGACATAAGAGCTACAAAATCAATTATAAAAATACTAAGAGAAATTAGGCCACAAATTGTTCATTGTCATAGCTCTAAAGCAGGTGCAATAGGCAGGATAGCGGCAAAAATATGTGGGATAAAAAGGGTATACTATACACCACATGCATATGTATTTCAAAACCCAAATTTATCCCTAAAGAAAAAATTTGCATATAAAAATATTGAAAAACTATTAGGCTTCTTAACAACAAAAGTTCTTCATGTTTCAAAAGGTGAAGAAACATTTGCCTTGGAGCATAAAGTCATTTCGTTAAATAAGTCAATGGTAGTATATAATGGTATTTCATTTCCCGCTATAGATAGTAAATTTCCTTTAAAAGATTGTGAAGAGAAATTGATAGTAGGAACGATTGCGAGAATGGATTATCAAAAAAATCCATGGTTATTTATTCGTATAGCTGAACAGGTAATTAGGGAAAATCAAAACGTTGAGTTTGTGTATATTGGGGACGGAGAGTATTTTAAAGAAGTTTTCGATTATGTTCAAAAAAATAATTTAGATAAATTTATTAAATTAAAAGGATTTCATTCGAATCCAGATATAGAATTAAATCGCTTTGATATATTCCTATCTACCTCCTTATATGAAGGTATGCCTTACTCATTAATAGAGGCGTTATCATATAAAAAACCTATTATTGCGACGGATGTTGTAGGTAATAATGAAATAGTGCTTGATAATTATAATGGTTATCTTTTTGATAAAGATAATGCTGAAGAGGGAACACAAAAAATATTAGAAATTATAAAAGATCCTATATTATATGACAAGCTATCTAAAAATAGTCTTAGGACATTTGAAGAAACCTTTACAATTGAAAAAATGCTATCTTCAATAGAAGAGTTATATTCCAAATGAAAAAATTATAGGTAGTGCAATGAGTCTTTATAATTAAAGAATTAATCATCATTAATACGTAATAATAGGATTTGATTAATTGAAAGAATAATAAAGTATAGTATTTTTATATGAAATGTTCTAGTAAGTATAAGTTTGTATGATTTTATATTTATTATAATTTTAATATATGAGCTAAATAATAAAAAGATAAGGATTGGTGAAAATGAATAAGAAAGTTTGTGTAGTAGGTTTAGGTTACATTGGTTTACCAACTTCAGCTATTTTTGCAAAAGCGGGATATGATGTTATAGGGGTAGATGTAAACCCTGTTGCAATTGAAATGATTAATCAAGGTAAAGTTCATATTGAAGAGGTTGGATTAGGAGAATTAGTTAAAGATGTAGTAGAAAAGGGGAAATTGAGCGCTAGTGTAGAACCAACCAAAGCCGATGTGTTTATTATTGCTGTTCCTACACCACACAATGCTGATCATACTGCAAATTTAGACTATGTCGTAGAAGCTACTAAGTCTATTTTACCATTCTTACAGAAGGAAAGTATTGTAATTGTAGAATCTACGATTCCACCAAGAACTATTGATGATATAGTGGCTCCAATTATTGAGGAACAGGGATGGAAAGTAGGGGAAGAAATTTACCTTGCACATTGTCCGGAACGTGTGTTACCTGGACGTATTTTAATTGAATTAGTAGAGAATACAAGAATAGTTGGTGGGATTAATAAAAAATCTACGCAAAAAGCAGCCGAAGTTTACGGTTGTTTTGTAAAAGGAGAAATCCTTGAAACTACTGCTGTAACAGCAGAAATGTCTAAGCTTATGGAAAACACATTCCGCGATGTAAATATTGCATTAGCAAATGAATTAGCAAAAATCTCTGAAAAACTTGGCGTAAATGCTTTAGAAGTTATTAAATTAGCTAACCATCATCCTCGAGTAAATTTACATCTTCCAGGACCAGGGGTTGGAGGACATTGTTTAGCAGTGGACCCGTATTTTATTATTGAAAAGGCACCCGAAGAGTCTCAATTAATTTCTAATGCGCGCTTTATAAATAATTCTATGCCTGTATTTGTTGTAGAGCAATTAGCAAAAATTATTCCAGATAAAAATGCAAAAGTTGCAGTTTTAGGAATTACATATAAAGGTAATATCGATGATGTCAGAGAAAGTCCAGCTATGACAATTGTAGATTTACTTAAAGAACAGGGTTATGAAGTTGCTGTACATGATCCTCATGTTCATGAAAATCAGGTCCATTTTAATTTATATAGTCTAGAGAATGCTGTAAAAAATGCAGAATGTATTTTAGTACTAACAGACCATAATGAGTTTAAACAAATAGATGAACAAGTCATTATTGATAACGCAAGAAAGGCTATTATATTTGATACACGTAATTGTATGAATATAAGCAGTAAACAAATTTCTTATTACAATTTTAATAATCTATATGAACTAAGAAGTTTAGCAAGCATAAGAGTATAATGAACTAATTGCAAATGGTTGGTTAAAAATATGTTTATTAAATTAGATATTTTATACGAATTGTATATAAAAATTTGAATTATTGCAATTGAATGCATAAAGGAATTTGATTATTTATGATGACTATAGATATTTTGAATGTATTTAGGCTATAATTGTAACTATGTTTTTTGAGAAATGATTTCGATTTTCGAAAGAAGGTTAAAAAATGAAAAAGAAAATTTTATTCTGGGTTCTAGGTATTATTGGAATTCTTATTGTCGGTGGTGGAGTATATGCTTATACTGTTTATTCTAACGTTTCTAATACATTAGATGCTGTTCATAAACCATTAGATCGTGAGAAATCTGAAAAACGAGAAAAGAAGGTAGATATTTCAGATCAAAAACCAATATCTATTTTAATGATGGGGGTAGACCAACGTGGTGAAGACCAAGGAAGGTCGGATTCATTAATGCTATTTACATTAAATCCTACGACGAAATCTATGAAAATTGTTAGTATTCCACGTGATTCTTATACAGAAATCGTTGGAAAAGGTACAAAAGATAAAATTAATCATGCTTATGCTTTTGGCGGAATTGATATGGCTGTAAAAACAGTAGAGAATTTTCTTAATGTACCAGTTGATCATTATATTGAAGTAAATATGGATGGATTTAAAGATATTGTAGATGCTGTTGGTGGTGTAGATGTAAATAATGATTTAGATTTCACATATGAAGGAATTCATTTTGAAAAAGGAAACATTCATTTAGATGGTAGAAAGGCATTACATTATTCTAGGATGAGAAAGCTTGACCCACGTGGTGATTTCGGACGTCAAATGCGCCAACGTCAAGTAATTCAAGGAGTAATTAAACAGGGTGCTACAGTTTCTTCTCTAGCAAGTTACGGGGATGTATTAAAAGCAATTGAGAAAAACGTTAAAACAAGTTTAACGCAAGACCAAATGTTTGATATTCAAAAGAATTATAAAGATTGCATGCAGAATAGTGAAGAAATCCAAATTCCAGGTGATGGCCACAAAGCTGCTGATGGTATTTGGTACTATTATGTTCCAGATGCAGCGAAACAAGATTTAACGAATAAGTTAAGAGCGCATCTTGAATTGACTAAGTAATATGTAATAACCCAACTCCTTTGGAAGGAGTTGGGTTTATTTTTGCATGGATTTATATTAGTATTATATATTGTGAGATTAATAGATGAGGTGAATCGATGAATAAGAAAGCAGTACTTGTCCTTGTTATTTTTGTATTGTTTGTAGCTTCGATTGTGAGCGGTAAATTGTACTGGAATAAGAAGATTGCAAATGCAACAGGACAAACGAGTGAAGTAACGAAAACAAAAGCTGAAGTAAAAGATAGCGGAGCAAAGAAAGAAGAGAAAAAAGAGGAGAAAAAACAAGATGCAAAGTCATCTTTTAATGAGGCATACGCGAAGAACTTGCCAGATGCAGTGAAAGAGAAGTTAAAGAAAGCTGCTGAGGATAAAAAGGCAGTAAATCTTGTTATTGTTGGTGATGAAGCTTCTTCATCTGAAAAAGGTGCTTGGGCAGCTAAGCTAACGGCTAATTTAGAAACTGCTTATGGTAAAGGTTTATGGAATGTGACTGTAAAGGAATATAAGGGTGAAAGCACAGAAGAGTTAATTACGAATAAACGTGATAAAGAGATTGCAAAAGATAATCCAGATGTGATCTTATTTGAGCCACCATTTATTACTGATAACGGTAAAACTGGTAATGGGAACTCTGTTGTGAATACACAGAAGTTCGTTCAAGCACTTTCTACTAGTGCAAAAGGTGCTACGATTATGATTCAACCATCAAATCCAGTTTATGGTGCGAAAAATTATCCGAAATCGATTGAAGCATTAAAACAATTTGCGACGCAAAATAATTATACATATATTGATCATTGGGGAGCATGGCCGGATGCTTCAACGAAAGCAATTTTACCATACCTACAAGAAGAATTCGGTTTCCCAAGTGCAAAAGGACATGATGTTTGGGCGAAACATGTAACTGATTATTTTGTAGCTAAGTAATAAAGGAGAGATAAAAGGTGTACGAGTTCCCGTATACCTTTTCCTTTTATAATTAAGATATCTGAAAATAGTAGGAGGAAAACAATGAATTCAATTTTAATCTGTGGCGGAGCTGGCTACATCGGTTCTCACGCTGTGAAAAAATTAGTAGACGAAGGTTTATCTGTAGTAGTAGTAGATAACTTACAAACTGGTCATGAAGATGCAATTACGGAAGGCGCGAAGTTTTATAATGGCGACCTTCGTGATAAATCATTTTTAAGGGATGTTTTTAAACAAGAAAATATTGAGGCGGTTATGCACTTTGCAGCTGATTCTTTAGTTGGAGTTAGTATGGAAAAGCCCCTTCAATATTATAATAACAATGTGTATGGTGCACTTTGTTTATTAGAGGTAATGGATGAGTTTAAGGTAGATAAGTTCATTTTCTCTTCTACTGCGGCAACGTATGGTGAGGTAGATGTTGATCTTATTACTGAAGAAACGATGACGAATCCAACGAATACGTATGGAGAAACGAAGTTAGCAATCGAGAAGATGCTTCATTGGTATAGCCAAGCTTCAAATTTACGTTATAAGATCTTTAGATACTTTAATGTGGCTGGTGCAACTCCAAGTGGTATTATTGGAGAAGATCATCGCCCAGAGACACATTTAATTCCTCTTGTGTTGCAAGTGGCTTTAGGTCAACGTGAGAAGATTATGATGTTTGGTGATGATTATAATACACCAGACGGTACTTGTATCCGTGATTATATTCATGTTGAAGATTTAGTAGCGGCTCATTTCTTAGGGCTTAAAGACTTGCAGAACGGCGGAGAGAGTGATTTCTATAACTTAG
Organism: Bacillus cereus group sp. MYBK227-1; assembly: GCF_051916325.1. NCBI lineage: Bacteria > Bacillati > Bacillota > Bacilli > Caryophanales > Bacillaceae > Bacillus > Bacillus cereus group sp. MYBK227-1. The sequence continues at coordinate 249,875 of NZ_JBQAGK010000005.1, forward strand.
GAAATGGTAATGGTTTTAGTGTAAAGGAAATTGTTGATGCAGTTCGTGAGGTTACAAATCATGAAATTCCTGCTGAGGTAGCACCGCGCCGTGCGGGCGATCCAGCGCGTTTAGTTGCTTCTTCTCAGAAAGCGAAAGAGAAGTTAGGATGGGATCCTAATTATGTAAATGTGAAAACAATTATTGAGCATGCTTGGAATTGGCATCAAAAGCAACCGAATGGATATGCTAAATAAATATAATAAGTGAAAGAGAGGGTATCGTCGACAAAATATGTTCGACAATACCTTCTCTTTTTTTATAGGATTTTTGCTATACTAAACTGTACTATAATACATGATGGAAGGAGGAGAATGATGAAAATACTTGTGGTTGATGATGAATCGAGTATTCGTAATTTGATTCGGATGCAGTTGGAGATGGAAGGTTATGAAGTATTGGCAGCGGCTGATGGGAGGGAAGCTTTGGAGCGATGGAATGAAGGGCCAGATGTATTGATTTTGGATGTTATGCTTCCGGATACGGATGGGTATGAGTTGCTTCGTTTGTTCCGTGAGAGAGATAGGGATATTCCGGTGCTTATGTTAACGGCAAAGAGTCAGATGAATGATAAGTTGCTTGGATTGCAGCTTGGTGCTGATGATTATGTGACGAAGCCGTTTAATTATGCGGAGCTTATTCTTCGGGTTAAGAATATGGCGCGGCGTGTAAAGAAGACGGAGGCGGCTGTAAGTCATGAAGTAATTGAGGCTGGAGAGATAGTGATTTGTCCTAAGGAAAGAAAGGTACATGTGAGTGGACAAGAGATTCAGTTAACGTACCGAGAGTTTAATTTATGTCAGTTGTTTGTTTCAAATCCGCAGCGTGTATTTATGAGGGATGAGTTGCTTGAGAAAGTATGGGGGTTTGAGTATATCGGAAATACGAGAGCAGTTGATATTATGGTGCAGAGACTTCGAAAGAAGCTTGGGACGAGCGGAGAATATATTAAGACAATTTATGGCGTTGGCTATAAACTGGATTGTTAAGTGGTGATGGTATGTCTTTAAAGCGAAATATGGTGTTTGGAATAGTTGGGCTGTTAATTCCGATTTTTGTTCTTTTATATGCAGTTGTTTATATTACGTTAGAAAAGAATATGTATCATAACGCAGCAGATTCTTTAGAAAAGTTAAGTGTAGAAGCACAAATTTATACGATGAATTATTTAGAGAAGGAAGCAGAAGTGGATACGCTTGGTCCGAATTCACTTTTAATTGCGTCGTATTTAGCGAAGCGTATGGATGTCCGTGTGCAGATGATTGGGAAGAATGGCGATGTTGTTGCAGATACACAAAAAGGAGCATTGCTTCACCGTAACATCGACATTGAGAGTTCCTTGAAGGGGAAAAAGTCTTATGTTTTCGAGGAGGCGGATCCCGCTCCCATTCTTTTGTTTTCAAGCCCAGTATATTATGGAAACGATGTCATTGGAAGTATTCGTTTTATAAATGAGTTAACGGGTGAGAAGGAAGTTTTAACAAATGTGAGTTGGACGTTCTTAATGACATCTCTTTGCCTAGTTGCTACCGGTATTTTCTTTGCAATTCGTTTGGCAAAGTCTCTTCATAAACCAATTGATCAGTTGAGACAAATGGCACAGAGGCTCGCGAATGGTGATTATAAGAGTAAGATTGAGTTAAATGAGTACGTGGAAATCGCTCAGCTTTCAGCATCTTTTAACGCGATGGCCGATGGAATTGAGCTGCATATTAAGCAATTGCAGGAGGAGAAAGAGAAGCAGAAAGATTTCCTAGACCGCATTACGCATGAGCTAAAAACACCGCTAACGGCAATTATCGGTTATGTTGATTTAATTCCGAAGTTACAATCGAAAGAAGATGTACAGGAAAGTCTTCGTTATGTGGCTGTGGAAAGTGAGCGGTTATTATCACTTGTAGAGGAACTGCTTAAGTCCTCGAAATATGGAACGAGTACGTTTGAAGTGTCTCCTACAGTTGTGAATATAAAGGAATTGGCAGAAGAAGCAGTTTCAATTGTGAAACCCCGTCTAAATCAGTTTGAAATTGAAGTGATAAATGAGTTAACAGATGTACATGTTGTGGCGGATTTTGATAAGACGAAGCAAATTTTCTTAAATGTACTTGATAATGCAATTAAGTATAGTGATGCTTCGCACATTCGTATGAATGTAATTGTGAATGAGCAGGAGGCGAAGGTTTTTGTTCATGATGATGGGATCGGTATAGATGAAATGGTGCTTGCAGAGTGGAATGAGTCTCCGAAAGGAAAAGCACTTCCTTCTAGTTACGGGAATGGGTATGGTTTGTATATTTGTCAGGAGATTATGAATAAGCAGGGCGGAAGCATGCGGATTGAGAGTAATGAAGAAATAGGTACTACAATATTCATTACATTTTTGCTTCCGAGAAGGATGGAAGATATAAAAAACTTGAAAGCGGTTAAATGATACATTTATGAAACAATTATGCGGTATTTTCGAAACAACGTTTTTTTATCTTGGAGGTAGGCAGAAATGAAAAGGCTATCATTTCAAATTCTTATGTTTGTCATTTGTATGATTGTTTCTCTTGTTTTGTTTTATGTTATGGAGAAGCAAATATATAATCGAATCAACATTGTAAATGATAAACAAGCCGTTTTACAAAGGGTGAATGAATCTCTTCCAATTGAAGTGAAAGTAAGACATGAAAAGTGGGGAGAAATCGTTGTAACGGATGAAGTTCGTTTGCATACAATTGTTTCATTCTTTGACCGAATTCGAATAGAGCCTGGGGACGTTAAGAGCCAAGAACAAGTATTTACTGGAGAAGTAACGTACTTGAATGGACATAAGCGTACTTTTGCAGTAGGTGACTTGTTCCAGTATGGGGAAAATGTATACGGAAAGAATGGCATGGATCCGATGATTTCAGCACTTCAAACGTATTTATTAAGCCTGTATTACACACCAGAGCGTATTAGTGATTTCTTTGCTTCAGCAAAGGATGTCGTAGTACGTCAAGGTGATGTGGTACGTACTATCAATCTTACGCACATACTTGATTCTATTCGATACGCAAAGCAAATTACAGATTACGGAGAAATTCAGAAGTTATTACAATCGCAGAATGAACCGATTGCTTATATTACAGCTTATAAAACAGGTAAGCGTGTAAAGAATGATCGTGAAGATATTCTTACGATTTCTGTGTATCCATCGTACTTTGTTGTGCAATATCTCGGTGATAATAACGGAAATGTCATGTATATGAAAAGCTCTCTAGCAGAGTTATTCGTAAAGGAGAATGCGTCATGAGAAAGATAGCCTTTTTCTTCTTTTTGCTAGTAATTGGAGGAGCGATGTCTAGTTGCTCTCGAGATACAACCTCTATTAAATATAGTAAAAATGGTCTCCCTATTTTGGATGATCGTCATATTGTTGCGTATGTGGCGGCTCGTGAGGAAGTTGGTGAAGCGTTACTTTCATCATTTTGTAAGCCGCGCGGATGTACGTATGAATTTATTCGTCTTTCAACAGAAGAACTTCTTCGTAGAGTGGAAGAAGAAGCTGGAAATCCGAAGGCGGATATTATTATTGGCGGTACAGTAGATGCGCATCAAATGATGAAGCAAAAAAATCTTTCTATTCCTGTGATAAGCCAACATGCAAATCGTATTTCAAAAACTGTTAAAGATAAAGATGGTTATTGGTACGGTTATGAAGTGGAGAAGCTGGCAATTGCGATTAATAAAGAGCGGTGGAACGAGGAAATAGCGCCGCTCGGTCTCTCGTATCCGTTAAGATGGAAAGATTTATTGAATCCAGTATATAAGGGAAAGATTGTCATGCCCGATCCAAATGTTTCAGGTACAGCATATACGTTTTTCCAGTCACTTATTGATACGTTAGGTGAAGAGGAAGCGAAGGAATATGTGAAGAGTCTGGCAGAACAAGTTGGAGAAGTAACAGTGAATGGTTACATCCCAGCAGAACTTGTTGCGAGCGGTGAATATATGATAGGCATCAACTTTATGGGAGATCAGAGAATGCTTCAAAAACAAGGTTTTCCGATTTTAAGTAACGAACCTGAGCAAACAGGGTTATCTGTTAATGCGATTTCTAAACTAAAACGTGCACCGAGTGGTATTATTGCGGATTTATTTATTGATTATTGTTTATCAGAAGAAGCGGGGCATATTTTAGAAAAAGTGTCGTTTGGCGTACCAACGATGTTTGCGAAGAATGAGAAAGAAATAGAAGGACAGCCGGTTAGAAGGACGAACCAAAATATATCAAATAGCGGAATAATCGAGATATGGAATAGACAGCGTCTCTCTCTGAAGTGAGAAAAGGAGACGGAAATATATGTTTAAATGGCTCAAGCCAGCACCTGCAATTGAAAGATTGCCAGCGGATATGATCGATCGTGTATATCGATTACTACGTATTCGTGTGTTAATCGGGATTTCAGTTGGATATGCTGCTTATTATTTAGTTCGTAGTAACTTTACGTTATCAAGTACGTATTTAGTACAAGAATATGGTTTTAGTACAGCTGAAATTGGTCTACTAGGCTCAGTAATGGCAATTGTTTATGGATTTAGTAAGTTCTTTATGGGGAATTTATCAGATAAAGCTTTCGCCCAGCGCTTTATCGCAGTCGGTTTATTCTTATCAGGGCTTGTAAATATTTGTTTCGGCTTTGCATCATCATTTGGGATGATTGTTACATTACTTGTTGTTAACGGTATTGTACAAGGTATGGGAGCACCACCTTGTAGTATTGTTATGACGAAATGGTTCTCGAAGAAAGAACGTGGTACGAAAACAGGTCTTTGGAATATTTCACATAACGTTGGTGGAATGCTTGTGCCACCACTTGTCGGAATTGGTGTAGGTATTTTCGGTGAAAATCATTGGCAAGGCGGCGTGTTTATTTTCCCTGCGATTATCGCAATGGTAATTGCAGTTCTTGTTTGGATCAATGCGAAGGATACACCAGAATCTGAAGGTCTTCCTCCAATTGATGAGTATCGTAATGACTATGAAAATCTTGAAAAAGCAGATAATGCTAACAAGATGTCACCAAAAGAAATTTTAATGAAGTATGTAGTGAAAAATAAATTTGTATGGTTCTTATGTATTGCGAATGCTTTTGTTTATTTAATTCGTTTCGGTGTTATTAACTGGGTTCCACTTTATTTAACGACAGTTAAAGGATTTTCAAAAGCAGAAGCGCATGCGGCATATGCAATCTTTGAAGGTATGGCAATTCCAAGTTCATTAATCGTTGGTTTTTTAAGTGATAAATTATTTAAAGGAAAACGTATGCCATTATGTATTATTAGTATGGTTGGAGTTGTTATTGGTACGTTTATATATTGGCAAGCAACTAGCGTACTTGTTGTAAGTATTGCAGTTTCTATTATCGGTTGTTTAATTTATGTACCACAGTTCTTAATCGGTTTAAGTGCGATGGAATTAGTACCGAAATTTGCAGTAGGTACGACAGTTGGTATGTGTGGTCTATTCGGTTATGTAGGCGGAAGTCTTGTAGCTAACGCAGCAATTGGTGTTATTGTTGATAGTTCTGGCTGGGATGGTTGTTTCATCTTACTATTAACAGGAGCAATTTTATCAACAGTCTTCTTATTTATTGTTCAACGTGGACATGAGAGAAAAGATCCTAAAGTAGCGTAATATTTTGTTTGAAAAGCTATCCAATTGTGATTGGATAGCTTTTATATTAGAAAAAACAAACAGTATGTAAAATTGCAGTTTAATATGTAAAAGACTTTTGTTACTTAATATAATTTTTTTAGATTCCATAAACCAAATAGATACATGGTTGTACCGAAAAATCCGCCGGCGCAGCCCCAAAGCATAACATCAAATAAAGAAATAGAGATTTCTTCTGAACCTACATAGGGAAGGATATAATTCATAAAAACAAACATTTGAAAGCCCCAAAGCACACCTGCTTTTAAGCCAGCTTTTCTTAATTTTTTCTTGTGTTGTAAATATTCTTCTTTTGTTGCACATTCAGTATCACTTAAACCTTTTTTCTTGAATTTAAAGACTAAATAATTAGCATAAATCATATTAGATAGAAAAATGAATATTGTTCCTATAGATATTGTGTGGTTCATAGTATCAACAAGTAACATAATAAGCATTACCAACATATTTAGCCACCATAAACCAATTCCAGCTACAGATAATTCTTTATTGATTTCTTGTTTTTGATATTCATCTCTCTCACTCAGTGTTCCAACAAAACTATTATAAACTCTTTCTTTCCATTCAATTTTCATCATTTAATCTCCCTCCCAAAATAGACTGTTTAAATCTGTTTTTAGTGCTTTTGCTAATTCGATACATAAGGCTAAAGAAGGGTTATATTTATTATTTTCAATTAAATTTATTGTCTGTCTCGCCACGTTAACTTTTTTAGCTAACTCTAGCTGCGATAGCCCTTCAGATTTTCGATATTGTTTAACGTTATTCAAATATAACCCTCCCATTTATGGTTGTAGACCTCGTGTACCAAAATGTCATTTATATGTGACATTTTATAATTGAATAAATGAAATGTCAAATATATATGACAAAAATGATAGTAGTACAATTAGGAAAATGATTTTAATAATTTATCTTGGTAAGAAGTTTATTAATAAAAGATGGCTTACATTCATATAAAAAGTACTTGAAAATTCAATTTAAATTATCCTTTTTCCTTTCCTTAAATCTATCTTAAAAGATATAATGTCATATTTCTAATCATTGGAATTTTTGTTACAATATAATTGGATGTGTAAAACTTTGTAAAAATAATGTAATAATATGTAATATATTTTCAGAAAGTTTTATACAATTTTATATTAAACTATTAAGTTGTAAAAAGGAGAGAGACTATGTTACCAAATACGGTTCGTACTCCAAACAAGAAGAAGAAATGGATTATTATTGGGGTTATTGCACTAATTGTTATTGTAGCGGCAATTAATATTTTTGTTATGCAAGGTAAGAAGAAGGGTGCATCAACAAATGCTGATGCTGTAAGTTTTGAGAAAGTGACAGAGCGTAAGCTGAATAATACGAAGTTAATTTCTGGTCAGGTGAAGCCTGGTAATATTGAAAGCTTCTATGCAGATCCGGCCAAAGGGAAAGTGAAAGATATTGAGGTAAAAGAAGGGCAAGAGGTAGAGAAAGGCACGAAGTTATTCTCTTATGATAATGAAGAGATTAACCTTCAAATGAAGCAAGCTGAGCTTGATCAGAAGATGGCGGATATGCGTTATGATCAAGGAAAAAAGAAGATTGATTCGTTAAAGAAAGAAATTAAGAAGGCGAAAGATAACGGAGCTGGGAAAGAAGTAACAGATCCGATGGAAGAGCAAGTAAACGAGTTAGAGATAGGACAAAAAACAATTGACCTTGAGAAAGAAAAAGGAAAGTTGCAGAAAGAAGAGTTAAGTAAGAAGCAGAAAGAACTTACGATTTATAGCAATTTCGCTGGTGTTGTTCAAAAGTTAGATAAAGATGCGGCACAAAGTTCATCTCAAGCGTTAGGTGGTCAAGGAAAAGCGTTTTTACAAGTAGCTTCTAAAGATCCATTCCAAGTTCAAGGTACGTTAACTGAGCTTCAAAAGTCACAAATTCAAAAAGATCAAACATTCACTGTAACTGCAAAAGCAAATAATAAGAAGAAGTGGACAGGTAAGATTACAGAGGTAAGTGAGTTCCCAACAAGTGCAGAGATGGCGCAAGCTGGCGGCATGGGTGAAGCAACTCAAAATATGTCTCAGTATACATATAAAGCTAGCCTTGATAGTCAAGATGGTTTATCTCCAGGTTATCACGTTTCTCTGCAAGTAAACTTAGAGAATAAGACGATGGTTGCTGTTCCAAGTAAAAGCATTGTAGAAAAAGGCGATGATGCATTTGTTTATGTTGAGGATAAAGGAAAGCTTCGTAAACAAAATGTGAAAAAAGGTTCTACTGATGGAGACTGGACAGAGATTACTGAAGGCGTAACAGTGGGGCAAAAGGTGGTTAAAAATCCTTCCGACGATGTGTATGACGGAATGGAAGTGAAAGAGAAATGATTACGTTAAACCATATTGCTAAAACGTATTATCAAGGAAAATTGGCAGTGCCGATTTTGCATGGTATTAGTTTAACAATTCAGAGCGGTGAGTTCGTTTCGATTATGGGACCGTCTGGTTCTGGTAAATCAACGCTTATGAATATTATCGGTTGTTTAGATCGTCCAACAGAAGGCGAATATATGCTGAACGATGTGAATATCTTAACAGCAGACGAGTCAAAGCTTGCTTTAATTCGTAATGAATATATTGGCTTTGTATTCCAGCACTTTAATTTGCTTCCGCGTCTTTCGGCAGTGGAAAATGTTGAGCTTCCGCTCGTATATGGTGGCGTGAAGAAAGCGGAGCGTCGCAAGCGTGCTTTGGAGGCACTAGGTAAAGTTGGATTGGCAGATCGCGTGCATCATTTACCAAATGAGTTATCAGGTGGACAGAAGCAGCGTGTAGCGATTGCAAGAGCGATTGCGAATAATCCAACGTTCATTATGGCCGATGAACCGACTGGTGCACTTGATACGAAGTCTGGTGAGCAAGTTATGGATATTTTCACGAAGCTTAATGCAGAAGGTACGACGATTGTTATGGTTACGCATGAAGAGGAAGTAGCAGCTTATTCTTCCCGCCGCATTGTACTGCGAGACGGGAAAGTTACAGAAGATAGAAGGTGTGCGGTATGAGTTTACTAGATAGTATAAAAATTGCCCTGTCTTCTATTTTAGCTCATAAACTGCGTTCAGCTCTTACGATGCTCGGTATTATTATCGGGGTAGGTTCGATTATTACTGTCGTTGCAATTGGGCAAGGCGGGGAAGCGATGCTGAAGTCGAAAATCGCTGGTTCTGGTAATAATCTTATGCCAATTCAATTTAAACCGGATATTAATGATGAGTTCAGTATGGGGGGGCATCAAGTACCGAAATTAACAGAAGAAGATATTATGGAAGTAAAGCAAGTTAAAGATGTTTCTCATGTTATTACGACGAATAATACGATGGAAACAATGGATATTAATGATAAAAAATCAATGATTAATGTTATTGGACTTGATAGTGAATATTTTGAAGTAAATAAAGTGAAAGTGGTTAAAGGTCGTTCATTAAATGAATCTGATATTTCACAAGGAAATAACGTTGTTATGATTAGTACGAAATCAGAAGAGACGTTATTTAAAGATGAAAATCCAGTAGGGAAAATTATTGAAATGAAAGGACAACCGATGCAAATTATTGGTGTCTATAAATCAGATAATGAATTTATGGGGTTCGAGGCTGAGGAAATGTTAATTCCTCTTACTTTATGGCCTGTTTTATACGGAACGGATGAAATTCAAAGTATCGCCATTCAATCTAAAAACGTAGATAATTTAGAAACGGCAGGGAAAAAAGCTGTTGATGTATTAAATAGTCGTAAACCAAGCGATATTCCAGGTAAATATGAATTGGTGAATTTAAAAGAATTCCAAGAAGGTGTTTCTAAAGTTACTAACATTATGACGATGATCATTGGTGGTATCGCGGGTATTTCATTAGTCGTTGGTGGTATTGGTGTTATGAATATTATGCTTGTATCTGTAACGGAGCGTACACGCGAAATTGGGATACGTAAAGCACTTGGAGCAACACGTAGTAAAATTTTATTACAGTTTTTAATTGAAGCCGTTATGTTAACACTTCTAGGTGGTTTAATCGGAATTGGTCTTGGGTATGGCGGAGCATATATCGTTTCTACATTCGCAAAATGGCCGCCACTCGTTTCATGGGAAGTTGTCGTTGGAGGCGTACTGTTCTCGATGACACTCGGTATTATTTTTGGATTAATTCCAGCAAATAAAGCTGCGAAATTAGATCCAATTGAAGCATTGCGTTATGAGTAATTAATAGTGTAGTAGAACTACACATTACCGTTCTAGTGGGCGGTTCGTAGCCTCTATATGAGGAAGTGAACCGCCCACTAGAACGGGTTATATAAATAGAAGGAGGCGTTATAATGGGAGCAAATATTAATACGCAAGATGTAGGTGCGAAGAAGCCATCATTATTAGGAATGATTACTTCTCCAGGTGAGCAGTTTGAGAGAATGAAGACGAAAAGTCCGGTTTGGGGGGCATTTGTCTTATTTGTTATATTAGGAACGATTATAGCAACAGCAGTGTCTTACTTAACATTAATTAGTACTCCAGAATTGGCAAAAGAATTAAATGGTGAAGCAGGGGCAATGGTAAAAGGATTTACCCTTGGTGGAGGCGCACTTGTTGGTCTATTAGGAACACCTATAGGTCTCTTTATTGCGGCAGGTTTTTATAAAATTATTATGATGTTTATGAGCAATGATACACCATACATGAAAATATTATCGATTTACTTATATGCTAATCTTGTTTATTATATCGGCGGATTGTTAAATGCAGGATTAGGCTTTATTTTTGATGGAAATGGCACTGATGTTTATACAAGTTTAGCTCCTTTATTTGAACAAGGGACAGTAGCACATGGAATTGCCTCTTCAATTGAAATTTTTAATATTTGGAGCCTCATTCTAACAGGACTAGGCTTACACATTGTAGCTGGTTTAAGTAAGAAACAAGCTACGATTTTAATTGTAATCTTCTTTATCCTAACAATTGCATTAGGCGTTGTAAGAGGTTTAGTAAGCGGCTTTGGTGCATAACATATTATTTTAAAAAGGTGACTCTTCAAGAGAGTCACCTTTTTTATTTTTACCCCTATTTCAAATACCACCAACAAAATTTCAAATACTATCTAGTGTAATTTCAAATTCTGTCGGTAGTATTTGAAATTACTCACAGTGAAATCTTTTCTTTATTTTTATATTGTGAAGGTACCGCGGAATACTAGAAAGGTATACCTTTTAGAAACGGGTACTGTGTGAAGCCAGCGACTTTTACAGAGGCAGTTGTTTTGTATGAAGGGATGATTGTAAATCAAATAAAGAAATTAGGTATTCGTAAAGATTATGAAGAGTATTATCAATGTGGTTTAATTGGTCTTTGGCATGCGTATGAAAGATTTGATGCAAAGAAGGGGTATTTCCCTGCATATGCAGTTGTAACGGTGCGTGGTTATATATTAGAGAGATTGAAGAAAGAGTTCGCAGTGCAGGAGAGATGTGTATGTGTAGGTGAGTATGAGGATATCTTTCATTTTGAGGATGTTGAAATAAGAGTGAAGGATTTTATGAGCGTGTTAGATGAGAAGGAGAAGTATATTATTTTTGAACGTTTTTTTGTAGGGAAGACGATGGGAGAAATCGCTTTAGAGACGGAAATGACATATTATCAAGTAAGATGGATGTATCGGCAAGCACTCGAGAAAATGCGAGATAGTGTAAAAGGATAAAAATAGAAAATAGAATGGAAGGTAAGGAAATACTACCTTCCATTCCATTTATTATTAAGGTGATGAATCTTGCATGTTCATTTGGGATAATACATATCCAGCTTTCCATAATTGCTGGCTTAACTTATGGGGACTAATTTGTATCGTTACGGTAGCTCCATTTGAAAAATGAATTTTAGCTTGTTTAGCTTTTTTGAAAAACTCTATTGTATGAACATGTTTGAAGAAAAGCCAAATGCAATTTGGAGAAGCAGGAGATTCTGTTGGGAAAGCACAAATATATTCTCTATGATTGATCGGAATTGGAACGTTTTGTTTAAATTTAAATTTTGTTTTTACGGCATTACGTCTCCCTTGATAAGTAGAATGAATATTTGTTAGACAAGATTTCTGTATAAGTTGGAGAGCAGTTTGACAGGAGTAAAGATGGTTCCCGCTACTGTCGATAATTTTTGTGCGGTAATAAGGGTGTTTACATGGTTCAAGCATCATTGTAGAACTAGAAATAAAAATGTTGTTTTCATTATCCATAATTCTATATCCTCCCTTATAATTTTCATTCCGAATATAATTATATATAAATTAAGTAAATTTACTGTTAATATTCTATTTCATATTGTAAATTTTGGCTATTCGTTTACAATCAATAGGTGATAGTCTTTCTAATTTGCATCGCTTGTACATATATATGAAAATAGAAAAGAGTAGGCGGTGATATAGTATGAAGAAAAAGTATATTATTATGGCTTTAGTTGTCGTTCTCCTAGTATATTTAGCAAACAGTAATCCGAGTAAAGGAGAATATACAGAATGGGCAGCGAAGCAGTTTATGAAGCGTAATGATGTGAGTAAGAAGCTAGATGAAGTTCAAAAAGAGAATGAAGAGGGTCTCCTTGGCGACTTGGCATCGGCCGGTAAAAAGTTAGCGAAAAAGTATGTTGAGCCACAAGTTGGGTTATTAATCAATCATTATACGAAGCGAAATGATTATATATTCTTCTCAACATATACGACTGAGTTTGATATAGGGGAAGAACATTATAAGTATGTATGTGTCGGTTTTTCAAAGATTTTTATCCCGATTGAAATGCCGAAGAAAAAAGACGAATCTGCAAAATGATGCAGATTCGTCTTTTTTATTTTATAAAGTAATTTGAACTTCAGATACATTTTTTTCTATAAGGCGAGCTCCCTTTTTTCTTGTATTTTCATCAATGGATGAAAATACAGATGAGGCGAGGATTGTATCCATTACTTGATTTACGACTTGTGCATCGATTGGTGTGATGGGCGTATCGATAGAAAAAACGACTGTTTTTCCATCTTCTTTTGCGAAAATCAACTCTAGTACTTGCATGTGTTATTCCCTCCTTTGTATTTATCAAGCTATTTATGGGATTCGGGTCTGCCGGTTAAATTGCGGTCTAATAATCAGCGGGGATGAATAAAATCCCCACTGATCCGAGTTTTACTTTATAGTTTAGAAAGATCTGATGTGCTTACAAGTTGTACAGCGTGAAGTGGTGATGCTTGTAAGGAAGCTAGAGCATGAGCTACATTGTGTACTTGATCTAAGCTCGCATTTGTTTTAACACGTTTAAATTGTTTGCTCTTGAAAACTGTTTTTCCGTTCTTATCTAATCCGTTGTTTAAGACAAGACGTAAAGTTAAATCCATTACGATTGTTTCAATTGCCATGTGTATCACCTCCTTTCACTTTATAAATAGGGTACAAATGTCATGTTTTGGCGTGAAATTTTTTCTTTTTTTTGGTACCCTTAAAAGATTAAGAGAGGAGAATTCTGGATAATGAATCGTAAATGGTTATTTTGGATTCCTGTATTACTATGGATGGGGCTGATTTTCTATTCTTCGGCACAACCATATAAAAAGCAGGATATGCGTTCAGATATTGAACAATATGTAAATGTTGAATTTGTGAAAGAGCATTTTTCATGGGTATCTATCGATTATGGTGGAGGAACCCCTGTTAGTATTGCGAATAAAGGTGTAGGCGGATTTATTGAGTTTTTCCTTCGTAAAGGTGCTCATTTTATGGTGTTCTTTATGCTAGGTTCATTGATTTATTACGCTTTTCATCGATCAGGTCATTCGAGGAAAAGATGCTTTATATATGCCCTTCTTTTCGTTGCGGGTTATGCAACATTTGATGAAATTCACCAATGGTATACGGGAGACCGTACACCAATGTGGCAAGATTCATTGCTTGATACGTGCGGCGGATTAACGGGAATTATAATAAGTAATTGGTTTTGGAATAGAAAGAAGCGCTAATCTCAAATAAGATTAGCGCTTCTTTTGCGGGGAGTAAAACCTCCACTGATTAAAGTTTCACTTTATACACCAAGTAATTCTTTTAGTTCGTCTGTTGATAGTTCAGTCATCCAGCTATCGCTTGTGATGACCGCATTGTTTAGAGATTGTTTTCTTTCTAGCATTTCATCAATTTTTTCTTCTAATGTTCCTGTTGTAATGAGTTTGTGAACATGAACAAATCGTTTTTGACCAATGCGATATGCTCGGTCTGTTGCTTGATTTTCCACAGCTGGGTTCCACCAACGATCGTAGTGAATGACATGGTTGGCAGCGGTTAAGTTTAATCCTGTTCCGCCAGCTTTTAAGGATAAGATGAAAATATCATACGTTCCGTTTTGGAACTCCTCAATCATCTTGTCGCGATCTTTTTTCGGTACACTACCGTTTAAGAAGAGGACACGCTGGCCGAATTTTTCTTCTAGCACACGTTTTAGCATGTTCCCCATGCCGATATATTGAGTGAAGATGAGGCAACTTTCATTTTGATCTTTTATATTTTCGATGAGCTCCATTAACGTTTTTGTTTTCATAGAGCGTTCAACGACATTTTGTGGCTCTTCTTCTTTTAAATAAAGAGCTGGATGATTACAAATTTGTTTTAGCTTGTTCAGCATAAGTAATATAAAGCCGCGTCTTTCAATTCCACTTAATCCTTCGACATTTTGCAGTGTATCTTGAACAAGTTGTTCATATAAGGAAGCTTGTTCACCAGTAAGAGGACAGTAAGCTTTTTGTTCTTGTTTATCTGGTAAATTTAATGCGACCGTTTGATCTTTCTTCGTTCGGCGCAGTAAAAATGGTGAGATAAACCGTTGAACTTGCTGAATTTTTCCTTCATCACGATCTTTTTCAATCGGTGTGACGAAGCGACGTTGGAATTGCCCTAAGCTTCCGAGATATCCATGATTAATAAAGTCGAAAATGGACCAAAGTTCAGCGAGGCGATTTTCCATCGGCGTACCAGTTAAAGCGATTTTGTGATTTGCTTGTAAGTTTCGTACTGCTTTCGACTGTTTCGTATGTGGGTTCTTAATATTTTGTGCTTCATCCAAAATAACAGCATCCCAGCATAATGAAGTTAGTTCTTCCTCATCGAGCTGAGCCAATGCATAAGATGTTAATACAACATCTGCCGATTGAAGGAAACCTTCAAATGAATTGCCTTTATCCCTATTACTTCCGTAATGTAATTGAACACGTAAATTCGGTGCGAAACGCTCAAATTCTTTTTGCCAATTTCCAAGAACAGATGTCGGCGCAACGATTAATGCAGGGCCTGTTTTGAGATTGTTTTCTTTTATATATAGTAAGTAAGAGATTGTTTGAATACTTTTCCCGAGTCCCATATCGTCAGCTAGCAATGCTCCAAATCCAAGCTTTCGTAAATATAATAACCATTCAATGCCGTGTTGTTGATACGGACGAAGTGCTGCGTTTAGTGAAGTAGGGACATCTACTTTTGGAATATCTCCAATATGAAGCAGCTTTTGGAATAGTTCCTCATAATATCCATCTAGTTCGATTTCAATATCAGTAAACGGACTATCATCTTCTACAATTTCTGTTTCAGCCGTATTTGATAAATGTTGTTGCAGGACATCTTTCATCTCTAGTCCGTATTTATCGGCACGGTTCATGAGTTTCCTTACTTCTTCGATAAAGGCTGGATCTAGTCGCATCCATTGACCGTTTATATTAAATAGACGTTTGTTTTGTTCAACGAGTTCAAAAAACTCGCTTTCTGATAAATCAATGCCGTTCGTCGAAATGCGCCAGTCAAAATTAACGAGCGTATTCATACCGAAGAACGATTGTGTTTGTACTGCATTTTGCTTCAGCTGGACACGTAATTTCGGTTTTGTTGCTTTTAAATTTTGCCACCATGATGGTAGTAAAATTGTAATGCCGGCTGCAAGTAATTCATTGCTTGCTTCTGTTAAGAAGTTCCAAGCTTCTGTTTCAAAGAGCTCATTTCGGAACGTATCTCCTTCTTTTAACCACGGTATGAGCTTACTAAAACCTTCTTGTGTTTCTGTAATACGTTCTTCGTAATCGTGCCATCTTTTCGGTAAGGAATCGATGTTTTCGTATACATATATGCGATGCGCCCCGCGCTTTGGTGTCACGATTGTTTCAAGCTTCCACATTTCAAATTCTTCTTGTGGTTCTTGCAGTCTTAGTCCGATTGTAAACGGAAGATCATCTTCAATATAACCAATTTTTCGAAGCCAATCTTCTTCATGTAGTGCTGTTTCCAATTGTCTTTTCGTAAAGTCGTAATGTTCATATAGTCTTTTAGCATCTTCCCAGCCGTCATTTGAGCGATTATCTTGTAATATGCTTTCATTAACTGCTGCTGAGAAAAGAGATGCTAATGTGTCATCTTCAATTGGCGTATTTTGAACTTTCCAAGATGGTTGCTTGGGCCAGTGCTCCATATCTGGTACGAAGCTACCACTCGTAAAGGCATCCCATAATTCATTTGCATCTTTTGTAAGTGCTGTAATAGGGCCGTTCAGTTGAATATGTGCAAAGGAATTCATCGGTTTGTTTGCAATGTATTCAAAGGCTTGTGCATTTGTTAGTAGCACACCTTGTTTTCCTTCGAAGGTTGCTTCTTTTAGAAACGTACCGTAGAAAGAAGTGGAGTGCCATGTGAATGCATTTCGTTTCCAACTTGTTACGGATAATGGAGTACCGCTGTCATCTTCTCCCCAAAGGAACCAACCTTGACTAACATGCTGGAGCCTAATTGTTACTTCAGTTTGATTGATCATCGATTAATTTTCCTTTCCGTAATTCCTCTTGTAGTGCACGCAGACGTGAATGGAGATTGGCGATGTGAATAATGAAAGCATCCCATTCATCGGTGCGTTTTAATCGTTTATATAATGTACGTAATTTCTTTAAGTAACGAACTGCGCGTCTATATGATTTACGATTTCGTTCTTCAATTGCCTCTACAGCAGCAAGATGATAAAGAGGAAGTGCTGCTTCTGGTGCTTCTTTCTCAATATCTTTCAGTGGTTCTTTTAACAGTTCAATTGCTTCAAACCCATATAAGAGATGAAGCTCTGCCCATGTGTGAT
Organism: Bacillus cereus group sp. MYBK227-1; assembly: GCF_051916325.1. Classification (NCBI taxonomy): domain Bacteria; kingdom Bacillati; phylum Bacillota; class Bacilli; order Caryophanales; family Bacillaceae; genus Bacillus; species Bacillus cereus group sp. MYBK227-1. Next base: position 266,769 of record NZ_JBQAGK010000005.1, read on the forward strand.
ACTGTTTTTTCGCGAGTACGTACTGTTCATAGTTTGTGAAACTATACGGTAATAGTTCTTGTAAAATCATTTCAAAACCAGCTTGTTCATTTGTATGTGTTGCATATGTTTCATACATGATTACAAATAGCCGAACGATATCTTTTATGAAAATCGTATTTTCGTGATCTTGGATCGTTTTCTTTACTTGTTTATACGTAAAGGAAAGCCAGTTTTTTGCACGATCCCACTGCATGGCACTTAATAGTTCTTCTAACCAATAGAAGTATAGACTCACAACAGAAGCAGGTTGTTTCTTTAGTAAGTCCATCGCTAGTAGATCTTCTTCATTTAAAAAGAGAAGGTGAGAAGACGCTAATGCTTTAGATAGTGGATTAATTTTCGTATCGATTCGTTTTTCTTCCTCTTGCATTTTCTCTTTATTGTTTAAAAGTTCACTCCATATGTGGCGATAAATGAAAAATCGCTCTTGCGTATAAGCGTCGGTAGAGAAGAATACTTCATGAACAAGACGAGCTGTTTCTTGCAAAATTATTTCAGATTCTGAAGGAATCGCTTCTGATTGTAAGTCCCGAACGATGGATTCCACTTTATCTACAAATAGGCGAACGACATTAACAGGTTGGTGATAAGAATACGTTTTGTTTGCTTCGAATGCCTGAATTTCTTCTAATAATTTTTGAAAGCAGTAAAGTGCTGCATGTAACCTGAATAATTCATGTATGGCGATGACGCGCGGAGCTTTCCGCTCAAGTTTCGTATAGAAATCTGTAAAGATACTCATAAGAAAATACATTTGTTTATAAGTAAGGCGAGCTTGTTCTTTTTTAAATGATTCATATTCTTTTTCAAAATACGATTCCCAACTTTTATAATCCGTTTCTTCAAAAGCTGATGATTGCAATACTTGTCTTGCAGTTCGAATAGGAGGAAGGGAAGGTTTCGTATTATTTTTAAATAAAGTTAATACATCTCCTACTTGCCCGAAACTAGACGCTGCAGATAGTAATACAGCGAGCATATGCTCACATTGTGTTGGTGCGAAGCAATCACAATAACTTTCAGCGACATTACGAATCGGAATATGAACGCTATATACGTTGCCTTCCGCATCTACAGTTCCTGATAGTGTATAACCATCAAAGTCAACGTTGTAGACAACACCACTACGATATAGGTGCCGAGCTGTAGCGACATGTTCCTGATCAGCTGTTTGCTGTGGATCTAGTCCTTGAACGAACTCATTCGCAATCATCATAATTTCATCTTTCGTAATTGAGTGTTGCAGCATAATATTCCTCCGTACACATATTTCTTTCCTTTACCATTATAAACAAAAAATGCTCAAAACAGAAAAAATGAAATTTGGATTACATAACTTGAAAATCATGGTAATATATAAAATGTTAATTTCGTATATTAATATATACGTATAGGAGGAGAAATGATTTGTCAGATTTACAGACGAAGTTAGGTAGTGGAATGAATAAGTTACAAGAAGGAATAGAACAAGGGAAAATGAAATTGCAAGTTGCACAAGAAATTGCTCAATTGAAAAAGGGGATGCAAGTGCAAATGCAGAAAAAAGCAGAGGTTCTATTAGAGGTTGGACAGCAAGTGTATGTTCAATTAAGAGGAAGTGGAGTAAATGAAGCGAGCTTAAAAGAAATGATTGCTCCAGTTCAAGAATTTGATGTAGCTATTTATCAAGCAAGAAAGCGCATTGTTGAATTGCAAAAACAACAAGGTGAAAAAGCTACATGTGAATGTGGTGGACCTTTATCAATAAATGATAAGTTTTGTGGTTCATGTGGAAAGCCTAACCCGATGTTAGCAGTAGAAAATGAAGGTAAAACGGTAAATTGTATTTCATGTAATGAGCATATCGATAATAACTCTACTTACTGTCCAGTTTGTGGAATTAAGCAAAGTGGGGAGTGAATTAAATGTATTGTCGCACATGTGGAAAACAACATGGTGAAGAAGTAAATTATTGCCCAAATGAAGGTAGTATGGAGATTGCAGGAGCTATAGATGCAGTAACATTAGAAAAAGATACTGCAAAATACTGCAGAGGTTGTGGCAGTGAAAATGCTCAAAAAAATTTATATTGTAAAAAGTGTGGGTATTCTTTATCTGTTGTGAAGAAAAAAGAACAATCTGTAAAATTGCCTACAATGGATGGTGCTCCTAAAGTTGAATTTAAAGCAGATAAAGCCGTTTTACAAAAAGGTTTTATTGGTGGGGCTGTTGCAAGTATTCTCATGTTAATTGCTGGTTGGATTGGTAGTTTATTATTCGCCTCTATGTTAAGTGAGATGTTTAGCAAATTTGCGAAAGAATTAGAAATGTTGCCAAGTTTTTATTCGAGTGCAACTTCTACGATGTTAAGTTACCATTTACTTGGTTTTACAGCTAACGATGATAGTGGATTGATATTTTCTTTATCTTGGCATACTCCATTTACATTATTATTAATCATTCCATTTATTATTTTCGCTGGTACAGGAATTTGGTTAGGGAAACAGCATGTTGCGAAAACGATTAAAGATCAAATCTTTATGGCAGCAACAGTTGGTATTATTTATGGAGTCTTTTTATTCATTATAAGTTTTATAGCATCACAATCTTTTGCAATCCCATTCTCAGAAGCAGGTAAGATTACGGTTGGCTATTCAGCGATGAAGAGTTTATTGAGTGGTTTTGTATGTGGGACATTATTTACCTTATTAGGATTTATTGCTCATACAAGCAAAAACAATATGGCAGCAGCATTTCAAGAGTTAATGCCATATGGAGCGTCTGTTTATTACGGTGTTTCGGCTATGATAAAAGGACTTTTAGTAACAGCAGTAGCGGTTTGTATTATGGCGTTAGTAAGTAAGGAAGACGGTATTGAACCATTAAAAGAAATAACAACTTTAAAATCTGAAAGTACATTATTAGCATTAGAGTTAACACCTCAATTATGGAGTATGGCTCATTTTGCGCCGTTAGAAGTATCAAGTCCAGCACTTAGTAAGGAATTTACTAGAATTGGTAAGAAATCAAATGCATATGAGAGCACACTATCGTTTTCATTTATATCAGGCGTCTCTGTAAATGGCGTAGAGCTTAGAGAGATATTGATTTCAAAAGGAGCAAATGAGGGAAGCCTTGCAGAATTTGATAAAGTGAATAACGTATTCCATTACGGTTTATTACTGCTTATTATTCCATTGTTCTTTATGTTTAGAGCGGGAAGAAAGTTAGCTAAATTACCGACTGCCAATATATATATTACATTAGCGGTATGCAGTGGTTCTTACACAATTATGATGATTGTAATGAATATGATTTCTAAGTTCCAAATTAATGTTTCAGGAACGGTAACAAGTTTATTTGGAACAAGTGGAACGGTATTATCTATGCAAAATTCATTTATATATTTAACTTTGTTTAGCTTGATTGTGACATATGTAGCAGCATTTGCTGGAATGAAATTAGCTAAAAAATAGGAGGAGAGCACGTTGAAGTTTTGTGGAACATGTAAAAAGAATGTTGCAGACCATTTGAACTTTTGTCCTGAGTGTGGGAGTAAAGTAGAAGTAATCGTTGATAACACTGCTGCTTCATATACAGAATTACAAACCGAGACAAAACCAGTGAAAAGTAAGAAAAATTTATTTGTAATCATTGGTTTTGCCATTATTGCTGCATTATTATTTGGGGCATATAAATTTGGAGCATATAAGTTTTCAAAAGAAAAGCAAGTAAATGTAATGATTGAAGCATTCCAAAAGAAAGATATTAATGCAATTGATGAGTTTGTAAAAGCAAATGATTCAAGCTTAAAGATTAAGACAGAGGATCTTAAAGCGTACATGCGTTATTTAAAAGAGAATCCTTCTTACAACAAACAATTACTGTCTTATTTACAGAAAGAGACAGTAGATCAAAAGTTAACAAAAGATAAATCTTCATTTAAGGACGGGGAAATAGTAGAAGAGGGAAAAGAGTGGTTCTTATATCCAAAGTATAAGTTCAGCATGAAATCTTATTATATGAGCGTTAGTACAACTGCAAAAAATGCAGAAATATATGTGAATGACAAAAAAGAAGCAGAGCTTTCTAGTGATAAAACTTCGAAAGAGTTGGGGCCATACTTCCCAGGTACATATGTTGTAAAGGCAACGGCGAAGACAGAACTTACTGAATTAGAAACAGAGAAAGAAGTAGATTTAGCGGATGAACAGAGCGAGAAGGTGAAAGTGGATTTATCGCTTGAAGGCAAGTATGTAAGCATTTCTTCTGATGAAAGTGATGCAACTGTATTTGTGAATGGGAAAAAACGTGGAAAATTAAATTATGGAAGTTATAAGCTTGGCCCTGTATCCACAGATGAAACAGTAGAAGTACATTTAGAGAAAACTACTGATCTTGGTGTGATGAAATCTGAAAGTGTTAAAATTGGAGACCAAAGCACATATTACTTAAAATTCCCGAAAGAAACATCAAGTTCAGCAGTGGGCGAATTTGTAAGAAATCATATTTATGATAACGTACGTGCAATTTCATTAAATGATTTTAGTTTAATTGAAAATAATTATGATAAGAGCGGAAAATCGTATAAGGAAGACCGTGATTATATACAGTATTTACACAAAAAAGGAATTACAGAAGACTTATTAACAATGGAAGTTCGTAATGTAGAGCGTCAAAGTACTACGAAATATAAAGTAACGACATATGAAGAGTACCATATTCGTTACGGTGATGGATCTGTGAAGTTTAAAAGTTTTAATAACGAACATATTGTAACTGTGAATGGAAATGGAAAGATGTTGTATCATTCTCTTGGTGCAAATAATACGTTGAAATCAGAAGATATATCTGGTCCAACTCGTTAATATGAGAGAAGCTGTTCAATATTTGAACAGCTTCTTTTTTGTAGCTAAATCGATATTTCGTGTCGAACCGTTGATATATCGTAAGTTATGATAGATATAATCGAAAAATCGTTGATATATTGCGATTTATGATAGATATAATTGAAAAATCGTTGATATATTTTTTTACAATTATGAGTGTGTTTCCTTTAGTATCGCTTGTACATATGGATCATGTAATATTTGCTCTATAATTGGTAACATGTTTTGTTCAAATGGAATGTCGATAGGAAATGGCTTTTGAGAGCCTGGTTTTATTCCATATTGCACAATTTTGTAATGTGTATTGTTTTCAGACTTGAGCACAATTAACTTATAGCGGTTATCATCGCCAGCGAGTGAAAAATCAATAGAAGTAGCGTTATATGTCACTTCATCTTTATATATGTACGGTTTTGGCGTACCAATCCAGTCTACTTTTGCTTGTACATTCATGGGCGTAGCCTCCTTATATGTATTATAAATAAATAAAAGCCAGCTCTCAATAAAGAGAACCGGCTTGTAATTTAGCAGTCATTGGTTATTTTAAAATTTTCACTTTAACAGTTTTGCGTCCCCATTTTTGAGCAGCGCTATCCGATCCAAGTAAGATATCAATACGGTTACCTTTAATTGCACCACCAGTATCTCCAGCGATAGCTTCTCCGTAACCTTCTACCCATACTTTAGATCCTAATGGGATTACTTTCGGGTCAACAGCGATCATTTTCATGTTTGGATTCGCAGTTAAATCATGACCCATTGCAGTTAATACACGGCCGCCATATGTGCCACCGTTTTCGCTCGGGTGAGCTGTATATGCTGTAGCTACAACTGTTAACTCACGACCACCAGATGGTGTGCTAGTTTCAGCAGCTTTCACAGCAGGCTTAGCAGCTGGTTTTGCTTGTGCTACAGGTGCTTGAGCCTTAGCTGGTGCTGCAGCTTTAGCAGGAGCAGTTGTTTCTTGTTTCTCAATTACAGGTGCTGTACCTGTTAAGAAAGGAACATGAACATAAGCTGTTTTCCCGTTATATTCAAATTGTAACCACTCATTTTGTACTTGGTTCGTTGTTTCGATTACATCGTCTTTCTTCAACTTTCCAAGAACCTCTGAGTTTGTGTTCGCTTCAGCACGTACGTTTAATACGTTAGCTGTTACGTAGTAGATGCTTTTTGTGAACTCTGCACTTACGAATGCGTCTTTACCGTCTAAAGTAATTTTTGACCATCCGTTCTCTGTATTTTGAACATCTATTTTATTACCGTTTAGTAATTTACCGACAACTTTTGATTCAGTAGTAGGGTTTTCGCGTACGTTTAGTACGTCTGTTGTTACAACAGTTTCTGCATTAGCAGATGATGTGAAAATCCCAAGACCAAAAACTGCTGCTGTTGCTATACCAATTAATTTTTTCATGATAGCCTCCATTGCGTTTGTTTTCGTGTCCTCATTATAGCAACAGATTTTTTCGGATTTGGGGAAAACACACAATTACAAACCATTCGTAATAAGTCGTTAACATCCTGTAATATAACAAAAAATATAGGAAAGCGTTTTTCATTCTATATGACTCATAGGTTTCTAGTTATATTCAAAATATTTAATACAACATGTTTTTTTCGACGTAAATAAAAATATTACAGGAATGTTACATGATGTTTACTAAATGATTACATTCCTTGAGTATTTTACCGTTTTATGGGTAATATAGTTATATAAACATAAACATTTTGTTTGTGAAGCTATAAACACGTGCTACATACTAGCAAAAAAACCGCATAATTGTTACAAAACGAAAGGGTTGCAAGGAAGAACTTTTCCCTTTTTTACATATGTAACACATCCTTTTTTAGGAAAATACATTCCTATCCGCGTTTTTCTCACACAATTTGACAGCAGTATTTCTAACTTGTAGCTCTTGCAGAGTGAAAAAGTTATACGAAAGGTAAGGCTGTCCATAAGAATTCGAATTGGTGAAGGTGAAAGTAAGAAAATCACCGCAAAATTATAGTTTTCTATCCGATTTTACATATCGGAATTTATGTTATTTACAAAAGCGAAACCTACGAAGGGGGATTTGATGAGGAAACTGACAAAAACATTCATCGTTTCATTAACATTATGTATTGCATTTACAATTTGGGGGATTATTCCCGAATCTATTATTGGAAAAGGTAGCTTAGGAAATGTAACAACCGCAATTCAAACTGCATTAGTTAGTAAGTTCGGGTGGTTTTATATTATTTCCGTGTCTATTATTTTAGGTGTGTCTATCTTTTTAATTGTTTCGAAATACGGTTCTATTCGTTTAGGTAAAGATGATGATGAACCTGATTATAGTTATATGACATGGTTTGCTATGTTATTTAGTGCTGGTATGGGTATTGGCTTAGTTTTCTGGGGCGTTGCCGAACCATTAAACCATTTATACGCACCTCCGTTTGGAGATAGTGCAACTGAGGAAAGTGCGCGCCTTGCACTGCGTTTTTCGTTTTTCCATTGGGGATTACATCCTTGGGGACTATATGCGTTTGTAGCGTTATGTATTGCTTACTTTACCTTTAGAAAAGGAAAAGCAAGTACGATTAGTGCGACAGTAGGCCCGTTATTTAAGGGCGGGGAACACGGGCGTATTGCTCATTCATTTGATGTGTTAGCTGTTTTCGCAACTGTGTTTGGTGTTGCAACGTCATTAGGTCTTGGTGCGAAACAAATTGCAGGTGGTGTTAGTTATTTAACATCTATCCCGAACTCATTAACGACTCAGTTAGTTATTATTGCAATCGTAACAGTATTATTTATGTTATCTGCGCAAACAGGTCTTGATAAAGGAATTAAATATTTAAGTAATACGAATATTATTTTTGCATTTGCACTTATGATCATTGTATTATTTGCAGGTCCAACAAACTTTATTATGAATTACTTCACTTCAACAATCGGTTCTTATATTCAGGAATTGCCAAGTATGAGTTTCCGTTTAAGTCCATTAGACGAAGGGGGGAATCAATGGATTCAGTCATGGACAATTTTCTATTGGGCATGGTGGATTGCGTGGTCACCGTTCGTAGGTACGTTTATTGCTCGTGTTTCACGAGGTCGTACGATTCGTGAGTTTGTTATCGGTGTGTTACTTGTGCCGACCGTAATTGGTGCACTTTGGTTCTCTGTGTTCGGCGGTACTGGTATTCATATGGAGCTGTTTGGTGATGCACATATCTTCGACAAAGTGAAAGAAATGGGAACAGAAGTAGGATTATTCGCTATGTTCGATCAGATGGGCAGCTTTGGATCAGCTTTATCAGTTTTAGGTATTTTACTTATTGCAACATTCTTTATTACATCGGCAGACTCTGCAACATTTGTTTTAGGAATGTTAACGACACATGGTAGTTTAAACCCACCAAATCGTATTAAAATGATTTGGGGTATCGTTCTAGCCGCGATAGCTTCTACGCTATTATATATTGGCGGATTAGAAGCCTTACAAACGGCAGCTATCATTGCGGCATTCCCGTTCGTCTTCGTTATTTTCTTTATGATGGCAGCATTATTTAAAGAGTTACAAAAAGAAGGGCGTATGAAACGTCATTAATAATAGAAGGAAAAGAGCTGATTTCATATCAGCTCTTTTTTTATCCCTCTATTTGCTGAGCAGTAAGAACCCCACCTCAAAATTCAGCAAACGCAAATAAATCGAGCTGCTTGTAAAAACCTGATTGGTGATGGCTAATGAAAGTTTCACTTTATATAGAAGGAATTTGAAATGCGGGTAGGGGAAATAAAATACTTTACCATATAAGTAGTATGCCTTTTATACGAAGAAAAAACGATAGGTTTCGACAATATTCGATCCCTTGCGAATTCTATTCATATTTTTGACAAAAAATTGTCGGAAATGTGTTGTCACGTTTATATATATGTGCTATATTATTTCCTGTAAGCGATTTCAAATAGTTTTAAAGCGCATTCAAGGGGGACATCTAGAATAATGAAACGTTACGAAAGAAAGTGGAAGCATATTTGTTTGAAACGTGTGGCACATCGTAGTGTCCAAGAAAGCACGGAACCTAAGACTGAAACGCGCAAAGAACAGCAAGAGAAGCAATTGGTTCTACAAAAATAGCAATCACTTTTTCGTATATAAATGAAGGTCGATCGTTCGTTGGGGGATGGACGTGAAATTACTTTCAGCTAAGGGGTATTGTCTGATATATAATTTATACGGCAATAAATAAGCACAGAGCATACGGCGCTCTGTGCTTATTGTTATTATTTCTCTTTTTTGAATCGAACTGTCTTATCCCAGCCAATGACTTGTTTCTTGCTCTTTGCACGTAAGTATAAGATTAAGCTACGAATAAATAAGTACGTAAAGAGCTGTGCGTACGTAAAGTACATAATAACGCTAATAAAAATATTAGTCGGTGTAAAGGTTCGTTCGACACTCTGGGCACTAAATAATTGAGAAACATATGTAATATATGCGACATACCACATAAATAGTAGCGGGATGCTATATTGAATTTGGAATATCCCGAGTAGCCCAATTACAAACCAAACGTTCGAAATGATTAGGAATAGCCAAAATACAACATACACTAGAACTTGTTGTAAGGAATGGACGAGAAGTTTTCCTTTAAAGAAACTTAATGATGAGAACATTTTTTCTAAAATGTATAAATTCCCTTGGAGCCAACGTGTACGTTGTTTAATAAGAATTTTTAAATGCTCTGGTTCTTGTTCCCAAGTAACTGATTCTGGGACGATTGGTAAGAGATAACCTTTTTGTGTAATTCTTAATGTTAATTCAGCATCTTCTGCAATTGCATAAGGGTCATAGCCACCAAGCTCTTCTAGTGCGGAGCGACGAAGAAGCATATTTGTTCCTGTCAGTGAGCCTGTTTGGAATAGTAACCAGCGTCCAGATTGCATAAGGAGCTGGAAGATTTGAAATTCCAGTGAAATCATTCGCGTCAGCCAGTTGCGCTTTTCATTTACTGTACGAACATGTCCAACAGCTCCAACAGCATCTTCAGTTGTTTCAGCGTGTTCTACAAGCATTCGCAGTGCGTGTGGTTCAGGCTGGTTATCTGCATCGTACACACAGAAGTATTCACCATCTGAAATACTAAGGCCGTAGTTTAGTACACGTGATTTACCCTTCGGTTCACCGGGTGGAACACGAATATGGCGAATATGAGCATAAGCTTTGTCGAAATCATCGCCAATTTCAGGTGTTTCATCTTGAGAGTTATCATTTAATAAATAAATAGTTAGTTTTCCTGGATATTCAATCTGCGCCATCGCCTCTAAAGTATCTTTAATAACGACGCCTTCATTATGGGCAGGTATGAAAATATCGACGCTTGGATAATGGTCTAATGTACGATCTTTTCGTTTACTATTTCGGTGAATTAAGCCCGCGATTGTTAAGAAAGAGTAGTAAACGAGTAAGCCAGAGAATAGAAAGGCCGTAAAAATAAGTACATATTTAATTGAAAATGTGATACTAATCCAAAAAACGAGTACGCAAAACAGAAGGAATAAAAGAAGTATAACGAGAGTCATCATAACAGTGTCTGTCCTTTGTTTCCAATTTGCTCGCGTGAAATTTTTATATCTCGGATTGCTTCAGCAGCAAGCCATTGCTCCATTTTTGGCTTTAGGCGGTTCATTACAATGTCAGCACCAGCTTCATTTGTGTTTTGTAATAAAATAACTAGCGTATTATTATCATATTCAGCAGCAAGGTCAAAATCATTCCTTACCGTTTCAACTAATAAGGAAGCTACACGGTCCATAACACTTTCCTTCGTATATTTACTAAAGGGAGTGAAATCAAAGTAAATGATAACGCCTGTTTCATTACGACGATTCATTGCAGTTGTTAATAATGCTTGGCGTCTCTCGAATTCTTGTCTTGTTAGTAATTTTGATTCTCCAATATATTGTTCTAACGTTCTCACACGCTCAGTTAAAGTTTTATTTTCATGAATCACTTTTTTCAATAGGTGAGTTGTTATATATACAATGAAGAAGTTAGCTGCCATCAGGAAGTGGATAATCATATATTGCCATTGATCTGATGTACTCCATAAATGAAGCCATGCTTGATAGAACAAATAAAATACGGAAATAATGGTTCCTAGTATGAAGAAAACAAATGCTGTTTTGTCAGCTAAAAATAAGAATAGTACATTTACGATTACGTATATTATTGTAAAAATAAGAGCATGCTCATATTTCGTCACATGTACAGTAGTAAAATAAAATAAAATTTGTAAAATCCACATAGAGAGGATTTTATAGAACTTATCTTTCACAAAACTTTCCTCCTTAAAGCTATTTCATCAATAGATACTTGTAGTATGCGCAATTATTAAGAAATTGACCATGTCGTTACATTCTTTTGAAGGGCAACAACAAGTAGTATCTCTATTTTCATTAGAAAAATAAAAAGACTTAAACATTATTGTATCATAATGTTCTTATATTTGGCATGAAGTGATTAATAGATGCACAAAAGACATTTGGATTGCATGAAAAAAGTCTCCTCTTGTAGAAAGAGAAGACTCTATATAAGTTTATAGGAACATCATACCTGCAACTGCTGCATTTAAGAAGTTCGCTAATGTACCAGCGATAACTGCTTTAATCCCTAATTGTGCAATTTGTTTACGGCGAGTAGGAGCTAGCGTTCCTGTTACACCTAATTGAATTGCGATAGAAGAGAAGTTTGCGAATCCACAGATTGCGAATGTTAAAATTAGATTTGTTTTGTCAGAGAACTCTGCCATGTGTGGTCCTAAGTTTGCGTATGCAACGAATTCGTTGATTGCAAGTTTTTGACCAATAAAGCTTGCTGCTTGTACAGCTTCACCAGGAGAAACCCCGATTAAGATTGCAAATGGTGATAATAAGTAACCGAAGATTAAATCAAGGCTAAGTTTAATATCGAACAGAGAACCAATCAATCCTAATAATCCATTTAATAAAGCGATTAATGCGATGAAAGCCATTAACATTGCTGCTACGTTAATAACAAGTTGCATACCTTCAGATGCACCGCGTGCAGCTGCGTCGATAACGTTTGCGTCTTCACGTTCTGTAGAAAGTTCAACGTTATTATCTACTTTTTCTGTCTCAGGCATAATCAGTTTCGCAATTAATAAACTTGATGGAGCTGCCATTATTGCAGCCGCTAATAAGTGCTCTAACGGAATACCCATTGCTGCATAACCGACGAGAACAGATCCAGCAACAGCTGTCATACCGCTTACCATAATAGCGAAGAATTCACTATTTGTTAAACGTGCTAAGTAAGGTTTAATTAAAATTGGAGCTTCAGTTTGTCCTAAAAATACAGTCGTTACTGAGTTTAAGCTTTCTGCTTTAGAAGTTCCAAGAAGTTTACTTAATGCGCCACCAACGACGCTAACAAATTTCTGCATAATACCAAAATGATATAAGATTGCTACTAATGAACTAATAAATACGATTGGAAGTAGTGCTTGAATAAAGAATACAAATCCCCAAGGTCCTTTTGCGTTGACTAAATCCCCAGCAACGAACTTAATTCCCTCGTAAGAAAAATTAATTAATCCTTGAACACCGTCAGCAGCGTGTTTTAAACCTGCTTTACCAGCATCCCATCGTAATACGATAAATGAAAATGACATTTGTAATGCTAGCGCGATTAAAATTGTGCGCCAATTAATAGCTTTGCGGTTGGAAGATAGTAAGAATGCAATTGCTAATACTCCAATCACGCCGCCAATTCCCCATAAAAGATTCATGCAGTGTATGCTCCTTCCTCATAGTAAAAACAGTGTATAAACCAGTTGTCTATACGTTTACGAATATAACATCTTAAGTAACTTATCATAATGGACATCGGAGGTCAAACGTCTAATGAAAAGTTTAAATAAAAAGAAAATTCTTCAAAAAAACACATATGAAATAAATAGACATGAAATAGGTTATGTTTTTTATGGGAATATATACATTATGATAACGTTATGGATTGTTTTTGCAGAATAAAGTGTATGAAATGGAAGAATGGATACATTATTTTTGTAGAGAGAAGGTAGGAGAAAGGGAGTAATATGTTGAACTCATAGCAAAAAAGCCTTCTAGTAAACTAGAAGGCTTTGAAACTATTAATTAAGGTGCTTTCGTGTATCCTAAGAAGTGGCTCTTCCAATAAGAGTTACTTAATGAAGCGATTGCTACACCTTTATCTCCAGCTTGGATAAATGATCCGCCCCCAAGGTAAATACCCATGTGAGAAGGGCCAGATTTATAAGTGTTTTGGAAATAAATTAAGTCACCAGGTTGTGGACTTGAAGTTTTTGGTAGGCTACTCCAATATCCTGCAACACTTTGGCGGCTAATGTTATGACCAAATTTCTTAAATACGTGGTAGATGTAACCACTGCAGTCAACACCGTTAGCAGAAGTTCCGCCCCAAACGTATGGTACACCTTGCATTGATTTTGCGTATGCAAGTACGGAAGAACTGTCGCCGCTATTATTACCTGTATTATTATTGTTGTTATTGTTGTTATTGTTTTGATTGTTATTTTGGTTATTGTTAGGCTTATTATCTACTGCGCCTCCAACTGGTGTTTTAGATAGGTAACGTGTTCCGATATAACCAGTTTGACCGTTGTAGTTAATTTTGCTCCATCCAGAGTTTTCAGAGATTACTTGAACCTTCTGACCTTGTGGAAGTGCGCCTATGATTCTATAATTTGTACCTTCGCCGCTACGTACATTTAGTGCAGAAGCATTAATGTAGTAGTCACCAATTGCACCTTGGTTAGGTTTTTCAGGTTGTTTTGGTTGCTCAGGAGTAGTAGTGCCACCTTTAACGAATTTTACAAATTCGCTACTAACAAAGCCTGTTTTTCCTTGGTAATTTACTTTAAACCAACCGTTTTCAGATCCAACTACGTTTAATGTTGTACCGTTTAAAACGCCACCAATTACACTATGGTAAGCGGCAGGGCCTGTACGAACACGTAAAGATGTAGCGTTAACTACGTAAGAACCACCAGTTTGAATAGTTCCATTATTGTTTTGCTCTTGTTTGTTGCCTTCTGTAACGTTTTCGTTAGAACCGCCTTTTGTTACGTAGTCTTTGCTTATATAAGCAGTTTGTCCTGCGTAATTGATTTTGAACCAATCTTGAACTTCGCCAACAACTTGTACTACTTGTCCTTTTTTGACAGAACCTACAGTTGTGTGAGAAGTGCTAGGACCTGTACGAACGCGAAGGGAAGATACATTTACTGTATAATTTCCGCTTGCTGGTTTTACTTCTTGGTTGTTATTATTCGTATTGTTGTTTGAAGAACCCGCATTAGAAGAAACGCCAGATACGAATTCGCCACTTACATAACCTACTTGTCCATTATGGTTAATTTTCACCCAACCATTTTCTTGTCCAATTACGTTTAATGTTTGTCCTGCATATACACGTCCAGAAACAGAACTAGAAGTGTTAGGAGCTGTACGTACACGTAATACATCAGCGGTAACTTTATTGTTTCCACCTGTGCTTACATTGTTGTTTGCTGCTCCACTTTTTGATACAAATTCGCCACTAACAAAGCCTGTTTTTCCGTTAATGTTAATTTTGAACCAACCATTTTCTTCGCCAATCACGTTTAGTGATTGACCGTTATAAACACGTGAGATGATGTCGTGAGAAGTGCTTGATCCCGCACGAACATGTAAGACGCTCGCGTTTACCGTATAAGATGAGTTGTTTGACGCAGAAGCTTGGACAGTTGTAGCAGCTTTTTGTGTATTTTGTTCAGGTGCAGCTTGAACACTATCAAGTGTAGGTGCTGCTCCTCCTGCTACAGACACTGCCGCAAGACCGGCAAGATACTTTTTCATAATTTGTCGATTCCTTTCTGTCTGTAATGTAGTGAAGAAATATTTACCAACTGTTAAAAATTCTAAAGAGCATGTCGATTACTGTCAAGGCTTATGTGGGAATCTGAATATGACAAAAAGATTACAAGAAAAAATCAAGGCATAAATTTACACCTTGATTTCCATTTAAATGCATATATTGAATATAAAAGGACAGAAATTATTCGTGTTTAAGAAGATGACATATTGGATTGTAACAAGATTTTATTAAAAGATTTTTGCAGTTTTTTGGTGATAGGTCCAACTTGCCCATCTTGAATCGCGGTTCCATCAAGGTGGGTCATTGGTAAAATTTCAATTGTTGTGCCTGTAAAAAAGCATTCATCTGCTTGATAAACGTCACGAACGCTGAAAAGTTCTTCCTGTACAGGAATGTGAAGAGTATTCGCTAAAGAAAGGACATATTGACGAATAATGCCATTTAAAATAAGGTGATTGGCTGGATGTGTGTAAAGAGTTCCATTTTTAATTAAAAAGAAGTTGGAATGGCTTCCTTCCGTTACAATACCATTCCTTACGAGAAGTGCCTCTTTACAGCCTTTCCGTTCAGCTTTCGTAGCAGCTAGTACGTTTGGTAATAAATTTAATGATTTAATGTCACAGCGTAGCCATCGAGTATCGGGTTCTGATATAGCGCGTATACCATATTTAATCCATAAGGCTGGTCTTTCTTTTTTTGTAATATAGGCATAAATTGTCGGAGGGGTGTCATATGAAAATACATGTGTGCGAGCTTGTACACCGCGAGATACTTGCAAATAAATTGTGCCATCTTCGTGGAAATGGTTTCGTTCAATTAATTTGTAAAGTAAAGTGATGAGCTCAGCTTTTGAGAAAGGGAGCGATAATTCTACTTCTTCCATGGAGCGATATAATCTCGTTATGTGCGGATCTAATAAGTGAAAGTTCCCTTTATATAGGCGAATAACCTCGTAGACACCATCTCCAAACTGCAAACCTCTCTCTTCAAGTTCTATGTACGTTTGTTGTTTTGTTGTATCAATAACTTCATCATTCCAAAGTACAAATTTTTCGTATGCCAATTTCCGTCCCATCCTTTCGTAAGTACGTAAGTAACGTGAAACTTTCATTCATGCGAGATAAAAATCACTATAGTAATTTTTATGTAAGCAATTCTCTACATATGACCGTATATGTATTTGTAAATCATAGAGAAGTAAGGATGGTTTACCCCGCATTAACGGGCAGTAAAACTCCTACTTAAAAATTCGGGTGGAGCAAAGAAGTGAATTGGGCGAATAACTGCCCGTAGCTGCCCAATTGGTGAGGGCTGATTAAAGTTTCACTTTACAGCATTTTGTATATACAAATTCGAAAATAAGAATGAGAATCCTGCTTTTAAATAAAAAAAAGCAACATTCTTATGGAATGCTGCACAAGGAGGGTAGCTATCTTTCATAGGGACATTGTCTCGTTGAATGTTTTGTGTATGGAAACAAAACATGTTGAAAGACAATTATAAGAAAGTAGAAACAAAAGATTTACACACTTCTTTAAGGGATCTTACGAAAGATGAGAGATAAGAAATATGTAGAACCTCGTTTACATATTTTATTATAGAGATTCTTCATTAACACTATGTGAATATTTGGTAAAGGTTATGTAATTTTAAAGTTAATGAATATAAGTAGTTGTATGGAAGAAAATAAAAAAAGAGGCTGAGATTACTCAGCACTCTTCTTTTCTTCTTTAATAACTGTTTTTACTTCACCAGTTTTGATCTTATTACTTTCAGAGAAGCGAAGTAAGTCACCTTCAATGATTTTATCAGACATGTTCAATTCATTTTGGGCGCGATCAATTAGTGGTTGAGATTCTTCTTTCGGTAATTGTACAACTTCGCCAGTAGCACGGTCATAGAATGTACTGTTTGTGTACATGTATTTATCTGTAACGAAGCTACCGTCACGAAGAACAACGAATCCTTTATTATCAGGTGAGAATACATCATGACCGAATCGAACGTCATTTGTAGAATCTACACCAAGTAAGTTTAGAATAGTTGGTTTAATGTCAATTTCACCAGTTGGTTTCGAAATTGTTTTACCTTCTTTTTGACCTGGAACGTGAATAAACATCGGTGTTTTTTGTAAGTTCATATGGTCAAATGCAGTGATTTCTTCTTTTCCTAAGAACTGTGCCATTGCACGGTTATGGTTTTCAGAAATACCATAGTGGTCACCGTAGAATACGATTACTGAGTTGTCGTAAATACCTTCTGCTTTTAGACGCTCAATAAAGTGTTTCATTGCTTCGTCTAAGTAACGAGCAGTTACCATGTAACGGTCAAATACTCCATCACCAGAATTGTATTCGTCGATTAATTTTGTACTGTCATCGTAAGTGAATGGGTAGTGATTCGTTAAAGTAAGGAAGCGAGTATAGAATGGTTGCTTCACTTGTTTTAACATATCAATAGATTGATCGAAGTACTCGATATCTTTTAATCCCCAGTTTAATTTTGTTTCTGGCGTAATCTTGTAGTCAAGTTCGTTGTAGTAACGATCATAACCAAGTGCTGGATACATAATGTTACGGTTCCAGAATGTTGCGTTGTTTGCGTGGAATACCGACGTGTGATACCCTTGCTGACGTAAAATTTCTGGAGTTGCTGTATATTCATTGTTACCGTGTGTGAAGAATACAGCACCGCGGTCTAGTGGATATAACGAAGTATCTACTAGGAATTCAGCATCAGATGTTTTACCTTGACCAGTTTGATGGAAGAAGTTATCAAAGTAATAACTTTCTTTCGTAAATTGGTTTAAGAATGGTGTAACTTCTTGTCCGTTAACTGTTGCACCAATTAAGAATGTTTGTAATGACTCAAGAGAGACAACAATTACGTTTTTCCCTTTTGCAGTACCGAACATATTTGGATCTGGTTTACTTTGTGTTGTTTTTACGTAGTTTTCTGTTTCTTGTAATTTACTACCGTCAGCGAACGCTTTTTGTGAACTTGATTTTGCTTGTAAGCCAAGATCGTATACTTGGTGTACATATAATCCTAAGTTTTTAACAAGCATAACGCGGTCGAATGAACGTGTTAATAGTTCTGGGCGTTCAGCTTCTGCAAGTCCTAAGTTTGCGAAGAAAATAGCAACTGTTGATACGAAGTATAGAGAACGCATCGGGCGTGCTACACGCTCTGTAGGTGCAAAGTTCTTCATTTTCTTTAATAGAACGAAGAAAACGATAATGTCTGCAAATGCAAGGATAATTTTGTAGTTAAATAATTCTTTCACACTAGAACCTAAACTTCCGAAGTTAGATGTTTGTCCTAGCACCGGTAATGTAACGAAGTCATTGTAGAATCCGTAGAACATTACGTTACCAACAAGAACGATTGTTAAGACAAAATTAATTCCAAGTGCTATATAGTTACGTTTTTTCCCTTTTGCAAATAATGCAAGACCAACAAGCAGTAATGATG
The DNA here is from genome assembly GCF_051916325.1 of Bacillus cereus group sp. MYBK227-1. Lineage (NCBI taxonomy): Bacteria > Bacillati > Bacillota > Bacilli > Caryophanales > Bacillaceae > Bacillus > Bacillus cereus group sp. MYBK227-1. Next base: position 285,082 of record NZ_JBQAGK010000005.1, read on the forward strand.
CTGCTAATGGGCTAAGGAATAAAATGAATTCTTGCATGAAAGATTCAAGTTTTAAGTCAAAGCTTGTGCGTGTAATAAGGTAAGTTTTCAGCCATAAGGCTAAAGCTACGAATACAGTGAAACGCACATTTTGAAATTGTGATTTCAAGGTTTCTTTCATTCATTTCCACCCTTTCTCTATCAGGCTTGGTCGATTTTGGAGCGAAAAATGCTAAAATAAAAAATACATAGTTTTCTTGGCCATAATTAAAGGTTCTATATTCACCCATATACGACTATAACTATGCATACCCTTTTGGTTTCTTTTGTTGCTCATAAGCATAACGTCATTTCTGTATTATACAACAAAATTCATTTCTGAGAAACACTATAACATTTTACATTTTTTGTATAAGATTTGTCACTACCAGAGAAAACTTTAACATTCGTTTATATGTCCGTCAACTAGAAAATATAACAAAGGTAGAGCAGAATGTTAAGTAGAAGTGAAAATTTTCTTTGTTGAGAAATAAGAAACGAAGATGGGTAAGGGTTATCTAGAAATCTATTATATGAAGGAAATCGTGTAAAAATTAACGAACACTTGTTCTTTTTTGGTTTGTTTGTTACAATAAAAGTTCATTGATAGGTTTTGTGTAATTTCCATGAACTTTTACTGATAACATATTGTAGCTTATTTCTTTTTAAAAATAGGGAGGCTTTTTACATGAAACAAAAATTTTCGGTTGAAGCGTTTTGGAAGAAAGTAAAACATGTTGCAAAGCAAGCAGGGCAGTCGGTCATTTATGCAAGTTTATTACTGTTTTACGTTTTGCAAAGACCCGATGTTCCAAAACGAGTGAAAATTATTGTAATTGGAGCACTTGCTTATTTTATTGCACCGATTGATGCGATTCCAGATTTCATTGCTGGAATTGGCTATACGGATGATTTAGGGGCGTTAACGGCCGCACTAATACAGGTGTCGTTATACGTCAATGAAGATGTGAAAGATAAGGCACGAGTGAAGTTGGCAGAATGGTTTGGTTCGGATATAGACACAACATTTATCGATCAGAAATTAGGTCAATAGGTGAAACCTGTCATAAGGTGACAGGACGAACGTAAGCGAGGAAGTGCATTATGCCATCAGGAAGAACGCATACGAAAATAAACTTAATATCCCTTCCGGTTGTTTTGTTTTTGCTCTTTTCGTATGGATTAACAAATTTTGATTTTTTATTAACTTTTGCAATTGGTTTTTTAGTAGGTACTTCATTTTTAACACCAGATTTAGATACGTACAGTAATGCTTATAACAAATGGGGTTTCTTACGTATATTTTGGTATCCTTATAAGAAAGTAATGCCGCATCGATCTTTCTTTACGCATACGATTATACTTGGTGATGTGATTCGTATTGCGTACATGTTAATCGTCTTTTCTCCATTTTTATTTCTATTAAATGTAATCGCACTGGATGGTAATTTAATAGAAATTGCGAAGAAACATGAGGTTGAAATTGTAACGTTCTTAATGGGAATTGTTGTGGCAAGTACGCTCCACATTATAGCGGATAAAGTGAATACGCGCCGAAAGAAAATGATGAGAAAAAAGAAGAAACGCAGAAGATAAAGTGAACGAATTTGAAAAAGGCCCCTTGCAATTTGCAAGGGGCCCTTTTTAAACAAACATTTGTTTAAAATTAAGCTTTCAGTACTTTAATTCCTTTTACAATGTTCCAGATGAAGTAGTATAAGCTGATGATTCCGCAAATAGCTAAGACAATCATTGATCCAATTCCAAGTGTTACATCTGCTTGGTCAGATCCCATGCCCATAATTCCTAAAATGGCTACGCCGATAAATGTAGCAATACTTGGAATGATGTGTGTCCATAGAGCACGTTTTGCATGTGGCTTTGTTTCAGCGTCCCCCACAATCCAAACGATAATTGGGAATAAGATAGGGGCAAATAGTACACTAAAGTACGATAAAGCAGCTAATATTTTGTTTCCATTCATATATATCACCTCATAAATAATGTCCGTTGTTATACTATTATTATGCAATAAATTTTGCAAGCTTTCTATCGATGAACATTACAGGAACATGACGATTTTGTAAGATTTTTTCGTCAAATGATAAAATTTTCAAAAAAATCTTTTTTAATGGAAATTGTTATGGTACAGTATAAATGAAAGTTGTTGAAAACGTTTTCTTAAACGTTTTTTTATTTTAGACTTAAAGGTATGATGACCTGATAGTTTATTGATAAGGTTATTCTATTTAAAAGGGGATTCTTTAGGGGGAGAGAACAATGAACACATGGACACAAGTTTATGATCCGTTTGGAAACATTTGGATTTCGGCAGCGGTCGCACTTATTCCGATTATCTTTTTTTTCTTAGCTTTAGCAGTTTTCCGCATGAAGGGGTATGTAGCAGGATTTATTACAGTTGTACTTACAGTTTTAGTAGCGTTATTCGCTTATAAAATGCCGTTCAAGATGGCAATGGCAGCAACCGGGTATGGTTTTTTGTACGGGTTATGGCCAATTGCTTGGATTATCATTATGTCGGTATTTTTATATAAAATTTCTGTAAAAACAGGTCAATTCGATGTGATTCGTGCATCGGTATTATCGATTACGAACGATCATCGTCTACTCGTTATTTTAATTGGATTTTCATTTGGAGCATTTTTAGAAGGAGCGGCAGGATTTGGGGCACCAGTAGCGATTACAGCAGCGCTTCTTGCGGGTCTTGGGTTAAATCCTTTATACGCAGCAGGTCTTTGTTTGATTGCAAATACTGCACCAGTGGCGTTCGGAGCGATGGGAATTCCGATTACAGTTGCTGGACAAGTAACAGGTATTGATCCACATAAAATTGGACAAATGGCTGGGCATCAATTACCGTTCCTATCATTATTTGTGCCATTCTTTATCGTATTTTTAATGGATGGATTTAAGGGGATACGACAAACGTGGCCTGCGTTATTTGTAGCGGGTAGTTCATTTGCGATTACGCAGTTCATTACAGCGACATTTTTAGGACCAGAACTTCCGGATATTACATCGGCACTTGTAAGTTTAATTAGTTTAGCGCTGTTCTTAAAAGTTTGGCAGCCGAAAGAAATATATCAATCTGGGCAAGCAAATAGTGAAGTAGCAGCAACAACGACAGCGGCATCGATGCCGAAATTAACGTTTGGAAAAGTAGTGAAGGCATGGTCCCCATTTATCGTATTAACGGTTATGGTAGTCATTTGGAGCCAAAGTTTCTTTAAGGCATTATTCACTCCAGGAGGGGCTTTAGAAAGTCTTGTATTTAAGTTTGAAATTCCAGGTCTGCATAATCTAGTAATGAAAGCAGAGCCAATTGTAAATAAACCAACGCCTTACGAGGCAATTTTGAAGTTTGATGTATTATCGGCAACCGGAACAGCGATTTTAATTGCGTGTATCATTTCCATGTTTATTTTGAAAATGAATGTAAAAGATGCAGTAGTGACATTTAAAGAAACGTTAAGCGAATTAAAAATGCCAATTCTATCTATCGGATTCGTACTAGGGTTTGCATTTATCGCAAACTATTCTGGTCTATCTTCCACGTTAGCGTTAGCATTAGCCGGAACTGGCGGCCTATTCCCGTTCTTCTCACCATTCTTAGGCTGGATTGGCGTATTCCTAACAGGGTCTGATACGTCTGCGAATGCACTGTTCTCAAATTTACAAGCCATTACAGCGCAGCAAGTCGGCGTATCTGAAGTGCTTCTCGTTGCAGCAAATACAACAGGCGGTGTAACAGGTAAAATGATTTCCCCGCAGTCGATTGCGATCGCTTGTGCAGCGGTTGGTCTTGCTGGAAAAGAATCGGATTTGTTCCGTTTTACAGTGAAGCATAGCTTATTCTTCGTAATTATTGTTGGTATTATGACGTATGTGCAGGCGTATTATTTAACGTGGATGATTCCGTAGAGAGCAAAAGAAATAAACTTTGAATTTTTCAGATTATGGTGTATGATGGGAAAGTATTGAAAATTAAATCAGTGATAAACTAGGGGTGCCTAACGTATGCGTAGGCTGAGAGAGAAGCGCGTGAACTTCTTAACCCTTTGGACCTGATCTGGCTCGTACCAGCGTAGGGAAGTTAACGGCTTTACATAATGATGTCTTTATGAGCCAGGTCCTTATTTTTTTATGGACCTGGCTCTTTTTATTTTGGCATGCGCTGGCCATATCTCGTCCTTGTCACGAACAGGGGGGCAATAAAATTTATGAAACAATCTGTTTCAGCTGAGCAAATTGAATTGAAATCGAGTTTACCAGGGAGTAAGAAAGTATATGTGGATGGACCACGAGAAGGCATGAAAGTACCGATGCGTGAGATTGAACAAAGCGAAACAAATGGCGTTCCAAATCCGCCAATTCGTGTGTATGATACGAGCGGCCCTTATACGGATCCTGAGTATAAAGTGGAGTTAGAAAAGGGGATTCCAACGCCGCGCCATTCTTGGATTATGGGGCGTGGTGATGTAGAAGCATACGAAGGGCGTGAAGTGAAACCAGAGGATGACGGTGTGAAAGTGGCTTCGAAACATACACCTGTTTTCCCGCAAATGGATCGCCAGCCACTTAGAGCAAAGCAAGGTGCAAACGTTACGCAAATGCACTATGCACGTAATGGCATTATTACTTCTGAGATGGAATATGTTGCGATTCGTGAAGGGGTAGAGCCGGAGTTTGTTCGTAAGGAAATCGCAGAAGGCCGCGCTATTTTACCAGCGAATATTAATCATCCAGAAGCTGAACCGATGATCATCGGGCGTAACTTCCATGTGAAGGTAAACGCGAATATCGGAAACTCAGCTGTATCTTCTTCGATTGCAGAAGAAGTAGAGAAGATGACGTGGGCTACTCGCTGGGGTGCAGATACGATTATGGATTTATCTACAGGTAAAAATATTCATACGACGCGTGAGTGGATTATTCGTAACGCGCCTGTACCAGTTGGAACTGTACCGATTTATCAAGCACTGGAAAAAGTAAACGGAATTGCAGAAGATTTAACGTGGGAAGTATATCGTGATACGTTAATTGAGCAGGCGGAGCAAGGCGTTGATTACTTTACAATTCACGCTGGTGTATTGCTTCGTTACATTCCAATCACGGCAAAGCGTACGACAGGTATCGTTTCGCGCGGTGGTTCGATTATGGCGCAGTGGTGTCTATTCCATCATAAAGAAAACTTCCTATATACTCACTTTGAAGAGATTTGTGAAATTATGAAGCAGTACGATGTTTCGTTCTCTCTTGGAGATGGATTACGTCCAGGGTCTATTGCAGATGCAAATGACGAAGCACAGTTTTCTGAGCTTGAAACACTTGGCGAATTAACCAAAATTGCTTGGAAACATGATGTGCAAGTTATGATTGAAGGACCTGGACACGTACCGATGCACTTAATTAAAGAGAATATGGAGAAAGAGCTTGATATTTGTCAGGGCGCGCCGTTTTACACACTTGGGCCGCTAACGACAGATATTGCACCAGGTTATGACCATATTACATCTGCAATTGGAGCTGCTATGATTGGCTGGTTTGGAACAGCGATGCTTTGTTATGTAACGCCGAAAGAACATTTAGGTTTGCCAAACAAAGATGATGTACGCACGGGTGTTATTACGTATAAAATTGCAGCGCATGCGGCTGATCTTGCGAAAGGACATAAAACGGCTCATCAGCGTGATGATGCACTTTCAAAAGCACGCTTCGAATTCCGTTGGCGCGATCAATTTAATTTATCTTTAGATCCTGAACGTGCGATGGAATATCATGATGAAACGTTGCCTGCAGAAGGGGCAAAGACAGCTCACTTCTGTTCAATGTGTGGACCGAAGTTTTGTAGTATGAGAATTTCGCATGATATTCGTGAGTATGCAAAAGAAAATGATTTAGAAACGACAGAAGCAATTGAAAAAGGAATGAAAGAGAAAGCAGAAGAATTTAAAGAAGCTGGTAGTCATTTATATCAATAATATGTTACACCTCTTTACTTGATTGATCACACTGTAGTACCTAACTTTATTATAGAAGAAGCCCCATTTGCTAAGACGGTAGCAAATGGGGCTTCTGTTGTTTATAAGGCAAAGAAGAGATGTACCCAGTAGAATAAGAGGAATAGTGTGACGACTGTTGTGAGCGGGATAACGATAAGGGATACACTTAAATAGTCTTTCCATTTTACTTTAATTTTGTTTTGTTTCAGAATATACATCCAAATGAGTGAAGCTAGTGTACCAATTGGTAGTAATAGTGAACCGATGTCACTACCAATGATGTTTGCAAGATAGATTGTTTTTAATGTGACTGGATCTAGTCCCATTTCTGTTAATGTGATTGTACCAATCATAAGGGCAGGATGGTTATTGAAGACGTTAGAGAGGATGGATACAAGTCCGCCCATTGCAAAGCTAGCATAGAGTAGATGCTGATTCACAATTGGCTCGAGCCATTGTACAAGTGCAGCTGTTAATCCTGCGTTGTGGAGTCCGTAAATAATGACGTACATAGAGAAGGCGAAAATTAAAATGTGCCACGGTGTCTTTTTCAAAATGTCGACAGGATTTGTTCGTAAGTAGTACCATCTCCAAATGAGAAGAACGAGTGAACCAAGTACTGCAACGATTTCAATTGGGATGGATAAGAAGGATGCAACGAATAGAAGACAGCGCATCAGGAAGACGAAACCTAATACTTTTAACATGAATCTTGTCCGTTTTTGTTTCGTATCAACAGAATTATTTCCTTTTAGTGGATGGAAGTTTTTCGTGAAGAAAATTTCTTCAATATCATATGAAGAAACAGGTAATTTTTTCGGAAGTTTTTTCTTCAAAACTGTATACATGAGCCATGACATAAATAATAAGCCTAATGTTGCAGGTACAAACATCATAGCAGTATGCATATAAAGAGTCATATTAACGATATTTAATGCAATTAAGTTTACGATATTACTTACACCAATTGGTGCACTAGATGCGGTAGCGATTAAAGCTCCGCTTAATAAATAAGGAATTTGTTGATGTGGTTTTAATTGAAGGTTTTTTAGAAGAAGAATTAAAATGGGAGTTGTAATTAAAATACTACCGTCGTTATTAAATAAAAGAGTCATAAGAAAACATAATAATTGAATATACCAGTATAGACGGCGTCCAGAACCTTTCGCTAGATTTGCCAGTTTCGCTGCGGACCAATGGAAGAAGCCGAAGCTTTCTAATATAACTGCCATAACAATAGTTGCTAATATTGTTATGGAGGCCCCTCCTATTTTACTAACAATATCTATGACGTCTGGTTTTGACACAAGTCCAGTAATTAGGATAATGCCAGCACCGATTGCTGCTGGCCACGCCTCATTCAAACCTCGAGGCCGCCAAAAGATAACAATCATCGTTAAGAAGAATACAATAATAGTAATCCATATTTCAATGCTCATATTTTGCCTACCTTTCTATTTTCCCTTGAACAGATGTAGCTTGTCTCAAGTTTATATTGGTAGTATATTCAGCAAAAAATAAGAAGAACTAGACGTATAACGAGATGAACCGAATATGTGTTTTTCATGCTAAAGGACAAGTGTCACGAATAGTGAAATAACTATTATGAGAGGAGTCTATAAATTATTGGGGCAGTAAAATAGTAAATGAAATTTATATGGGCAATTATGGAGATATATTGGCGCAACTTAAAATATATCAGCGATTATTGAAATATATTGGCGATTTTTAAAATATATCGACTTATCAACAAAACATGACAAAAGGAGTCTATTCCAAAATGCCTTTTGGGACAGACTCCAAGACTATATTATTTTTCCTTCAAAAAAGTACGATCCTTCAAGAATAAATTCCAGAAGAAAATAAATCCTGGTAATAAAATTGCAATCCCAATTGCGTATAGAATGAGCAGTGCATAGAACGTTTCTGTCGTTGTGAAGCTTGTAAATACAGTTACGTCAGGATAAATAATATACGGTAAATGCGCGACGCCGTAAGCGTAGCTTGCAAATGCATATTGAGCGACGACAGCTAAAACGGCAATGCGAGGGTATCCTAGTGTATTGTATTTTTTGTTTGTCCACCAAAGGGACGAGTATCCGATAACGAATAAAACAATAGAAACTGTAAACCACGGGAATTGCTTTATTAATCCTTGCATAAGCCAATGTGTTTCTGGGTCCATTACAACGAGGGCGATGATTGCTGTAACGAGCGTTGCAGGACCAAGAATGATAGCATTTCTTCTATAAATTCTATACGTATCTTCTGAACTTTGTTCTCTCGCAAAATCAGCAAGAAAGAGAGAGGAGAGAAATAGTTCAGACGTTAGTCCGAAGAGCATATAACAGTAGATAACCGGGCTAGAAAGAAGTTTTCCATACAGGAGTACTTCTTTTCCTTCAGACATTGTAATATAGGCTCCCTCTGTAACGGGTAAAACGGTAATTAATAGTGCTGGAATTAAGAGACCAGTAATACCTGAAATAACCCGAAGAAGGTACTGATATTTTGGTAAGGAGTAAGCAAATACCATAAACGTACTACGTACTGCAACGAGCACTAAAATTAACATAACTGGTACGAACATTACTGTCGCAAGAGTAAAGGCCGCTTTCGGAAAGAAGCCGAGAAATGCGACAACGACGAAAACAAGAAACGTATTTGTTACTTCCCAAGTGGGTGATAAGTACCGATTCGCAAGTTTGGCAGCGAGAGTTGGATGTTTGGCGTATACCATGCCCCAAAAACCAGCTCCAAAATCGATGGACCCTAATATACTGTATACGAAAATAAGGGCCCATAAGATGATGATTGCAATACTTTCCTCATGCATGAGAATCGCCTCCTTGGTGTTGTAAATCATTCTTTAATGGATGTCTTCTAAAGAATGTCCGTAGAACAATGACTGTTAAAATAGCGAGTCCAATATATAAAATGATGAACAAAACAAATAAAGGACCGACGAAATCGGCGCGTGTAGATGCATCGACGGTACGTTGCATACCATAAATTGTCCATGGTTGACGACCGCTACAACTGAAAATCCATCCGAATTCAATACCGAGCATCATAATTGGTCCGCATGCGGCAGCCCCCCAAAGTAGCCACTTCGGTAGTTCTGTTCCCTTTTTTCGGTAAACGAAGTACCAATATAAGAGTGCAATTGCTGCAACTGCAAAGGTAAACGCAGCGGTGCCGACCATTAAGTTGAATAGTGTATGTGTATAAAATGGTGGCCATGTTTCTTGTGGGAATTCATTTAGACCTTTTACGACAGTGCTAGGGTCTAGTCCCACTAATAAGCTAAGCATGTTTGGGATTTCAAGTGCATAGTTTAGTTCAAGTGTATTAGGATCCACAACCCCGCCAATGGATAGCGGTGCGTGTGATGTCGTTTCAAATAAAGCTTCAGCAGATGCAAGTTTTTCAGGTGAGTGTTTATGTAGGGCGATTGCCGATTCGTGCCCTGAAAGCCACATCGTAGCGCCTGTAATAAATGTCACGACAAGCCCTAATAGTAGCCCCTTTTTATGATAAGCAATTTCACGTGTACTTAAATTTTTCTTCAATAATTTAAATCCAGCGATAGAAGCAATGACAGCCGCACCAGTTGCATAAGCCGTAATAACGACATGGAATGCACTTGTGCCAAAACTCGGATTAAAGAAAGCTTTCCAAGGATCAACGTTAAAAACAGATCCATCTGGATTCATTGAAAAGCCTGCTGGTGTATTCATCCATGTATTTGCTGATGTAATGAGCACGGCGGATGCCGTGGCACCAAGCATGACGAAAAATAGCGAGATTAATCTCATAAATGGAGGAAGTTTATCAGCTGCATATACGTAAATCGACATGAATAAAGCCTCCAAAAAGAAGGCAAAAATCTCAATTTGGAAGGGAACAGAAATAACTTGCCCAACAATTTTGGCGAAACCAGGCCAAAGAAGTGAGATTTGCACACCAACAATTGTTCCAGTTGGAATTGCTACACCGAGAAGAATAGCAAACGCCTTTGTCCATCTTTTCGCCATAATGGCATAGTCGGAGTCTTTCTTCCAGTGATAGAGTATTTCGCTTATAAAAATCATCAATGAAAGACCGACCCCAAGTGTTGCAAAGATAATGTGGAATGCTAATGAAGAACCAAAAAATGCTCTTGCTAATGTTACCGTATCCATATGTAAACTCCTCTTCTTTTTTGCCATTATTTTCTGATTGAATTGGAAGATTTATTCAAAAAAACTACCAAAAATATATATGTATTTAAAAAGTGAATATGATAATATAATGTTGTAATATTTTGAATAGAAAGAAATAAATAGTTGGTCATGTTTTGTTTGTTTTTTGCTCAGGAATCTTTTATAATCTTTTATGCGAACATAAGTTCTGTTTTTCGGAATCAAGAAGTTTATGTGAAATGGAGAGGGTGTTTTATGTATCCTGAAGTCATTAAAAAGATGGCATTTTCAAAAGAGCATAGAGATTTATTATTGAAGCTATATAATAAAGAAATTACACGTCGTGAATATGATCGACTTGTACAATCGCTATATAAACCTTCTAAAGAGGTTTGCGGGGGATAGAAATGCGGGAGACAATCTAATAGATTGTCTTTTTTAAATTTATGTATGTTCTGATAAAATTAAGGTTAGCCTTACTAGGGAGGTGAAAAGATTGCGGAAACGTTTATATATAGGGATTGGAGTTATCTTCTTAATCGCTTTAGGTGGAATTGTATTTTGGTCAGCTTTACAAGGAAACCGTACAGAAAATTTTATTTTAAGACATATGGTGAATGACAATGGAACACTTGCCACGTATCGTTTAGTAGATACTAAGGCAGGTACGGGTGAAGCTAAGGGACGTGAAGCTTTATCAGAATCGGCGGGATTATGGTTACAGTATACACTTGATAAAGATGATCAGGCGTTATTTGATGAGCAAGTAAAGGTTATTCAAGATAATTTCATATATAAGAATCATATCGTTTTATGGAAACTCTCTGAAAAGGGAGAGAGGCAGTCAGCTACAAATGCACTTATAGATGATCTTCGTATTATAGAACAATTATATCGTGCTTATGAAATGTATAAGGAAGAGCGTTATAAAAACCTTGCCGATCAATTAAGTGATGCTGTACTTCGTTATAATAAAAAAGATAATTATTATGTTGATTATTATGATGCAGATGCAGGAAAACAAAATAATTTTGTAACAACATCATACATAAATCCGCGTGCATTCTCCTATATGAAGAAGTACGGCAAAGTTTCTGCTCAGCAATATCAGGAAGTCGTTCAATTTTTAGCAGATTATCCAAGGCATGGCTGGGCATTCCCAAAAGAGTATAAAGAAGATGGTACATTTACGTACGATAAAGAAGTGAATCTTATTGACCAATCATACGTTGCATATCATCGAAGTTTAGGTGGTCTTTCATCAGCCGCTTATTTGGAATTTATAAAGAAGAAGTTCCAGGAGGATGGAAAGCTATACGGTCGTTACAATTTAGAAACGGGAAAACAAACTGTGAATTATGAATCGCCGGCCGCGTACGGACTAACGATTTTGTACGTACTACAAACAGGTGATACAAAGTTTGCGAAGGAATTGTATGATCATATGGCCACATTCCGAAATGACAATGTATTTAGTAGATATTACGGTGGATATGTAACAGGTGAAAATAATAATACGCATATTTTTGATAACGTATTGCCGCTTTTAGCTGAAATGGAATTAAAAAAGAGTGAACAATAAAAGGTGCCACCATATGAGGGTGGCACCTTTTATTTGTTCATATAATTTTATGTCCTAATATTAGAGAAGTAGTCAATCACGAATTCACGGAATTGCTGAGCTGTTTTTGATAAGTAGCGTTTTTTTGACCAACTTAATCCGATGGTTCGCTGACAAGTGGGTTCAATAATACGCAACTTGCTTGATGCTAAAGTAGAGTTTTTTAATAAAGTTAAACTTGGAACAAAAGCGATGCCGAGACCTTGCTTAATGAGGTCGCTAATTACGGTCGGTTCATCGACTTCAAAAGCAATATGCGGAGTGAAACCAGCTTCTTTACAAAATTCATCTGTTAAGTGCCGAAATCCATAGCCAGTGTTCATACTAATGAACGGTTCGTCCTTTACTTCATGGAGGTGGATATTTTCTCGGCCTGATAAACGATGGCCTGAAGGGACGACTAAGAAAATTTCTTCTGTAATAAGTGGTTCCCAAACAATTTCTTCTCCTTCAATTGGCACAGAGGAGATACAAAAGTCAATTTCTATATTATCTAGTTGTCGTTTCATAGAAGGAGTGGATGCCAGAAATTGTTGGAACCGAACGTTAGGATGTTCTAGTAAAAAAGAGCCAAGTAGTTCTGGCAATATTCTCGGAATAGAAACGGCTAGTGTAATAGAGCTTTGTTGTAATTCGGCTAAATCTTTAATTTCTCGTTCCCCTTCGCTTAATTCATGAAAAATACGCTCTACTCGTTTCAAAAATACTTTTCCGAAAGAATTTAAAGTAATCTGTCGACCTTGGCGATCAAATAAAGGGACGCCTAAATCCTTTTCGAGTCTAGCGATTGTTTTGCTGAGTGAAGGTTGTGCGATATGCAATTCTTCAGCTGCCTTTGTCATATGTTCTAGTCGTGCCACTGTCTGAAAGTATTTTAACTGGAGCAGTTCCATTTCGAGTCTCCTTTCTATAGACCAAAAGGAATGAATTAATAATTAAAGATGTATTATACAGTATGGAAAGTGACGTGTATAGTAAATCTGTTAAACCATTCTAATAGTGTTAAATTCGGAGAAGGAGTATGTTTCATGAAGGGAATTCAACTTGTATTTAAAGATTGGAAAGCGATGTGGCACCATAAACATGGACGTATCGCTTTAATTTTTTTATTAATCGTTCCGTTAATTTATTCAGGATTCTTTTTAGCCGGATATTGGGATCCGTACGGAAAATTAGATAAATTACCTGTTGCGGTTGTGAATTTAGATAAAGGTGCTGCGATGGATGAGAAAACAATTCATGCAGGAGACGATTTTGTAAAAAATTTAAAGGAGAATAAAGAACTGGCTTTTCATTTCGTATCAGAAAAAAATGCTGATGAAGGGCTAAAAGAAGATAAGTACTATATGGTTGTTACGATTCCAGCTGATTTCTCTAAAAAGGTAAGTACACTTATGGATGAGAAACCAGAACCAGCACAATTGCAGTACAAAGTAAATCCGGGTAAAAACTTTGTAGCAGCGCAAATTGGAACGACAGCTGTTGAAAATATGAAAACAAAAATTTCAAATAGTATTACGAAATCTTATACAGAAGGTGTGTTTTTAAAGTTTCAAGACTTAGCACAAGGGTTGAGTGATGCAAGTAATGGTGCTGGGAAGTTACATGAAGGAACGACAGATGCAAGAAATGGGGCAAATCAGCTTGCAGATGGTATTCATCGTTTAAGTGACGGGACATCAAAAGTGAAAGAGGGAAGTGAAAAACTTGCTTCTAGCAAATCAGCCTTAACTGACGGAGCGAATGAGCTAAGTCAAGGAGCAACTTCACTTCATAGCGGTATGGAGTTATTAGCACAAGGTGAAAAAACGTTACAATCAGGGGTTAGTGAATTAAGTGCTGGTACAAATGAATGGGTGAGCGGAAGTGAGAAGCTTGCTGAAGGCCAAGTAAAAGCGGATGGTGCAGCTAATAGTATAAAACAACAATTAGAAGAGTACGTGAAAAATCATCCAGAAGTGCAGCAAGATCCCGCTTTTCAAAAAATTGTTGCTACGTCTGATGGACTAGCTAAAGCAACAAATACTTTAAATAATAGCCAACAACAATTGACACAAGGTGCGAAGAAGATTGCTGACGGTCAACATAAGATTGAAGAAGGCATGAATACATTCGGAGTTAAGTTAAATGAAGCTACTGCTGGAACGAAAAAGGTAGCAGATGGTGCATCGAATTTGGCTGATGGATTTACGAAGTGGGGAAATGGGTTTACATCATTGCAAGAAGGTGTAAATCAGCTTGCGAGTGGTGGAACGGAGCTGAATAACGGTGCTGGTAAATTAACAAATGGACTTGTTAAACTTGATGATGGTGCGAAAGAACTTTCTACGAAATTGGGAGAGGGCGCAGAGAAGATAGCGGATGTTCGTAATGATGATGCACGTAATACGATGTTCTCAGAGCCAGTTCAGTTAGTGAAGTCAACAGTTTCTGACGTGCCTAACTACGGTTCAGGCATTGCGCCATATTTCTTATCACTTGCATTTTATGTTGGCGGAATTATGGCATCGAATATTTTACCTCTTGGCCGCAGACAAAATATGAAGGTAAGCGGAACGGTACATTTTATTAATAAACTAGGATTGGTATATTTAATTGGACTTATTCAAGCGCTACTCGTAGATGTAGTTGTGCTAGGTGTTATGAAATTAGAAGTCGCAAGTGTGCCACTCTTTGTTTTATCAAGTATTGTTATTTCCTTTACGTTCATGACATTTATTCTTATGTTAGTAACAGTATTTGGTCTTGTTGGAAAGTTCTTAGCGGTAACCCTTCTTGTCCTGCAATTAGCGACGAGCGGAGGTACTTTCCCAGGAGAATTAAACATAGCTGTTCTTAGCAAAATTGGACAGTTTCTCCCAATGTCTCATTCTCTTAGAGGATTACAAGATGTTATCTCTTTAGGAGATTGGTCGCAATTACAAATGCAAATTTTAATGTTGTTATGTTATCTCGTTGTTGCCGGTGGAATTGCTTGGATCACGAGTCATATACAGCATAGAGAAACGAATGTAGAACAAGTTTCTTAAGATGAAATAAGCTATCCGATTTTTTCGGATAGCTTATTTTTTATTTACGTTCCATTACTGCAAAGTAATTATTTTCATTATCAGCAAAGTTGAATGCTCTACCAGTAGGTAAATCTACAACCTGTCCAACTGTGACATTTTTCTCAGAAAGATCTTTATATAGACGGTCTAAGTCATTTGAGAAGAACATAAGTGAAGGTGTATTTAGGTTTAGTTCAGGTTGCATCTTCGCGATTAACGCTTTATCGTGAAGGACGATGCTTGTTCCTGCTTCTTTCGCCGGTGCAATTTCAATCCAGCGGAAGCCATTTCCGTTATTTTCTTCCGCAATGATTTGGAACCCTACTTTTTCTGTCCAAAATTGTACTGTTTCGTCTTGGTTATTTACATATAGCATAATTTGTCCAACTTGATTAATCATAGGTGTCTCTCGCTTTCTTTTTATATGCGTATCATTATATCAAATATATGGCTTGAATAGTTTTTTATGATTTTTTCGGAATACAACCTTCGTCCATTTCATCTTTGTTGTAGGAGAAGGACCTGTAATCCAAGTATGAAATGGTATTGTGCTACAAATGACCATTGTTGAAATAGAGATAATAGCCGTTAACACAAATAGTAATAGGCTATATAATATAGTATTTTCTTGCAGTGTGAATAAAGAAAGAAACTTTGTGCATAGTTGCAAGAAGAATAAGTGAGCTAAATAAGCACCATACGTGTAATTTCCAATGAAACGTAACGTTTTATATAAGAAACCACGACGCTGTACTATCATAATAGATAACACATACAGTATGATAATTTCGCATACGATATATAAAAACATAGATGGTTTTAAATAGGTAGAAACAGTTAAATGAATAGAGTTTGCTCCGTAAAAACTAAACAACTCATAATTGATGAATAAAAATAAGATGAAAAATAATATTGTTATAAGCGGGATATGTTTCATGACGAATAGACGCCAAGTTTTTAGTGCTACAGCGGCAATGCCACCCATAACGAAATAGAATGAGTAGAATAGAAATGATCGATCTGTATAATGTAAAATTGTTGAGCTTGTTAATTTTTCTCCATTAAAAATATAGTGAGAAGAGAACCACATTAATAGAAAATATAGGCAAGCGAAAAAGGTCATATATTTATATATGTCTTTTTTATTTTCTGTTCGTTTTTGAAACCAATAAAAAAGTGTGCATAGTAAAGGGAACAATAAGTGAATTTGGAACATCATAATAACGTACCAAAGATGGGGCGCGGCTGTTCCGAGTAATAAACTTTTTATTCCGCCTTGTAATGTAATAAGATCATTTGTTGTTAATAAGTAAAGAATAGACCAAAAGAAATAAGGAATGAGTAAGTGTGTCGCTTTTTCAGAAATATATTCTTTATATACTAATTGCTTCGTATAGTGACGAATTAAGTGAAATCCAACGATAAATATGAATGCTGGTGCTGAGAATTTTGCAAGATTAAATAGCATGCCCATAATGAGGGATTGCTCAAGTAAGACATTTCCTTGATTCATTGTATATAATAAGGAACTTTGCAAAACGACAGCGAGAAATGCAATGCTTTGCAAAACTTTAAATTCAGGTGCGCTTTGTGTCATCGTTTCCATCTCCTTTTCCATACATGATTATAGTACGGAGAATGGATAATGGATGTGGAATATTTGTGAAGATTTTAACAAATTTGTGGCGAGAGAGAATGAGTGGTATCGACTAATCAATAAATAAAGACAAAAAGAGGATGCTCTAAACGAGCATCCTCTTTCTATTAAGCAAATTTGTTTTTGATCCAATTCTTACCTTCTACAAGGCGAGCTGTCATTACCGCACAAGCGTTATCTGCTGTTACGTTTAACATCGTTGCAGGTGGATCAATGATTGTACTAATTGCTGCGATAATTGGCAGTGCTTCTGGCGGGAAACCGTATAGAGATACGATTAACATTTCACCAATCATACCACCGCCTGGAATAGCACCCATTACTGTTCCTACTAATAAAGAAACAACAAGTGCGATTGCTAATGTTTTCGGCCCTTCGAATTCCATGTTGAAAATACCGAATAAGAAAGCAATTTTTAATACGCCACCTAAAACAGAGCCGTCTTTATGAAGTGTAGAACCAAGAAGGACAACTGTTTCACGAACGTCTGAAGAAATACCCATTTTCTTCGTTGCTTCTAAGTTCGCTGGAATACTTGCGGCACTACTACAAGTTGCAAGTGATGTAACTGTAGGAGAGACCATGTTCTTCCAAAATACTTGTACACCTTGCTTGCGACCTGCAAGGTATGCATAGAATGTGAAGAATACAAAGAAATAAATTAGAGAAGCTGGATAGTATACCATTGCCGCTCGGAAGTAAGTTCCAAGAAGTTGTGGTCCGAATTCACCAACTAATGCTGCGAAGTAAGCAGCAAGTCCGATTGGGGCGTAGTACATAATGAAAGATACAACCTTCATTGAAATCTCTGCACCAGCCTGTAGGAATGTAGCGAATGGCTTTCCTTTTTCGCCAACTGCTGAAGTTGCAATCCCCATTAAGATAGAGAAGAAAATAAGAGCTAACATATTTTCACGAGATAGTAACTTCGAGAAGTCAGATACTGTTAAAATACCGACGATTTGATCTGCAACACTAACAGCTTTGCCGGCTTTGTCAGGTTGTGTTAGTTCTAGTACAACACCTTGTGCTGGCGGGAATATTTTCACAACAATAATCATAAAAATAGCAGCTAAAATACTTGTAAATAAGAAAGTCCCAGCCATACTAGACATAATTTTACCGAAACGTTTTAATCCATCCATATTAGCAATAGACGATGCGATGCTAAAGAACACTAGAGGTACAACAATCGTAAACATTAAGTTTAAGAAAATGTCACCAAGCGGCTTTAAAGCAACTGCATCGGCACCCATGAAATAACCAATGAAACCACCAATTAGGATAGAAGATAATAAAATAAGTGGAAAGCGATATGCCTTCATAAATATATCCTCCTATCAATTAAAAAAAGTCATACTGAATCATTATAGCGAGTTAGAGTTCTCTTTACTAGGAGAATACGGATAGATGGAATAGCGCGAAAACCAAGAAATTTTTGTTTTTAAGCTCGGCATACAGCAGGAAATCTAGACATATATATTTGTAACCTAGTGGTGGCAAGGAGTGCACCATAATTTAGGTAGAGAAAAAAGGGGAGGGAAGCGGGATGAATATTTTACTTTGCTGTGCAGCGGGAATGTCTTCCAGTTTGATTGTTACAAAGATGGAGAAAGCAGCAGAGGCAAGAGGGATAGAAGTGAAAATCTGGGCAGTATCAGGTTCTGAAGTGAATAGTCATATTGATAAAGCTGATGTCCTTTTACTTGGACCGCAAGTACGTTATTTATTACCGAAAATGAAAGAATTATGTAAGGATAAAGGGATACCTGTTGATGTCATTCAATCCGTTCATTACGGACTTTGTAATGGAGAAGCTATCTTGCAAGCAGCTTTGTCAATGAAACCATGAGGAGAGTGGGATAGATGATACGGTTTTTAGAGAAGTACGTGATGCCAGTAGCAGGGAAGGTTGCAGAGCAGAGGCATTTACAAGCAATTCGAGATGGAATTATTTTAACGATGCCTTTCTTAATTATTGGATCGTTTTTCCTCATTATTAGTGCACTGCCAATACCCGGATATAACGAGTTTATGGCAGGTTTGTTTGGTGAGAATTGGCAGAGAGCTTTAGGGTATCCAGTTAGTGCAACTTTTAATATAATGGCTTTAATAGCTGTTTTTGGAATCGCTTACAGGCTTGGAGAGTATTATAAAGTGGATGCTTTAGCATCCGGGGCATTGTCGCTTGTGACGTTTTTACTTGCGACGCCATTTCAAGTTGCATATATTATACCAAGTACAAAAGAAAGTGTACTTGTAGAAGGCGCTATCCCAGCTGCATTAATGGGAAGCCAAGGGTTATTTGTAGCAATGATTATTGCACTTATATCTACTGAACTTTATCGATTTATTGTACAAAAAAAGATAATCATAAAGATGCCAGAGACAGTTCCACCAGCTGTCACGCGTTCATTTGCGGCACTTGTTCCAGGATTTATTGTTGTAACAGTTATTTGGATTTTACGCTTAATTATAGAAAATACTTCTTTTGGCAGTATCCATAATATTGTAGGACAAATTTTACAGGAACCACTTAGTGTACTTGGTGCTAGTCTTTGGGGCGCAATAATAGCAGTTATTCTCGTTCATGTTCTTTGGTCGTGTGGAATTCATGGTGCTACTATTGTTGGTGGTGTAATGAGCCCCGTTTGGTTGTCGTTAATGGATCAAAACCGAGTCGCTTTTCAAGCTGGGCAAGATGTACCAAATACGATTACGGCACAGTTTTTTGACTTATGGATTTATATGGGCGGTTCTGGTGCAACGCTTGCTCTAGTTGTTGGAATGTTACTATTTGCACGAAGTCAACAATTAAAAAGTTTAGGGAGATTGTCAATTGCACCTGGTATATTTAATATTAATGAGATGGTAACTTTTGGTATGCCGATTGTGATGAACCCACTTTTACTAATTCCATTCATATTAGTTCCAGTTGTGTTAACAATTGTTTCGTACTTTGCAATGGAATGGGGATGGGTCGCACGTCCGAGTGGGGCCGCTGTACCTTGGACGACACCTATTCTTTTTAGTGGATATTTAGGATCGGGCGGGAAAATTTCAGGTGTTATTTTACAACTTGTTAACTTTGCGCTAGCATTCTTCATTTATTTACCGTTCTTAAAAATATGGGATAAACAAAAACTGGCGGAAGAAAAGGGGGAGTAAAGAACTAAAATGGATACGATAGAGACGAAAGCTTTTCATTTAATCTTGCATGGGGGAAACGCGAGAAGTTGTTCAATGGAAGCAATTGATTGTGCGAAGCGTGGGGAGTTTACAGAAGCTGAAGCTAAATTACAAGAAGCACTAGAGGAATTAAAAGAGGCGCACCGTGTACAAACGGAGCTTATCCAGAAAGAAGCTGGTGGTGAAAAGACCGAAGTTACTCTTTTAATGGTACACGCACAAGACCATTTAATGAATGCAATTACGGTGAAAGAATTAGCGAGTGAGTTTGTAGAGTTATATAGGAAGATGTCGGCGGATGAATGAACCTTGCTTATGCAAGGTTTTTTTATCTCGAATTAACGGGCAGTAAAACTCCCACTAATTAAAATTTCATTTTATGTATGTGCCTGTACCATCAGTGGAATGTTCATCCCACTGATGGTATTTTACAATCCTCCTTTTTTCGGATGAGTAAGAGTTATAATTAATCGGCAGTAACAATTTCTCCTATACCACGAATTAATCTTTTTATATGCATCCGTTCCGGTTTTAATATATTTACGATATAATCAATCGCTATTTGTGGTTCAACGGTTGTACCGCAAGTATAACAGTCAATAGCCGCAAAATTTTGTTCCGGGTAAGTGTGAATGGAAAGATGGCTTTCTGATAATAACACTAATACAGTAACACCATATGGCTGGAACTCTTTTTTACTTACGTTTAAAACATGGGCACCAGAGCAATCTGCAGCGTTAACTAAATGGTATTCTAAAAAGTGAATATCATCTAATAGGGAAAAATCCACTCCCCATAAATCCACTATTATATGCTTGCCAAAGGTAGAGTATTCCATAGGGCAGCACTCCTTACTATTAATATCGTCAAAACTTCATTTCCTGTTTGTAGCATTGATGTAAGATAAGATTTGATTCTGAATTTAAAAGAGCGAGGTTACGTTGTTCTAGATGTTCTTCTTTAAATTGAAATAAAGGAAAAAGAATAGCAGGCAATGTTCGAGGAGTTGTTACTACATATAATTGTTCAATTTGATCGAGTACATGTGCAGAATTAGCAGCGATATGAAATCCCCAATCAGTTCCGAAAGAAGGGACTATTGTATGATAGCTTTTTACAGTTAATCCAGCGTGTTCAATTGTATTACCGATACTCCAATATACTAGAGGTGCATCAGCAGGTGAATTAGATTGACAGACAAAAGCACCATCTTTTGTTAAGAATGTAGCTATACGAGCAAATAGTTCGCTTGTATATAAAGTACTTAACAACTCTGTCGCTGGATCTGGAAAATCAATAATGATTACATCGTATAAAGATGAAGGTGAATTTAGAAATTCTTTTGCATCGCATACGTGTGTATTTACACGATTATCAAAAAATGCACTTTTGTTTAAAGAAACTAATTCTGGAACATTACGAGCCATATCAATCATCAATCCATCTAAGTCAACAAGGTCTACATGTAGTACAGTTTCATATTTTAAAACTTCTCGCAGGGCAAGACCATCGCCACCGCCTAATATGAGAACACGTTTTGGATCAATTACTTTTGACATAATTGGATGTACAAGTGCTTCATGATAAATTTGCTCATCGACGGAGCTGAATTGTAGTTGCTTGTCCAAGTATAAGCGAACATCGTTTACTTGGACTAAATTAATATTTTGGTAATTACTCTTTTCTTTAAATAAATTTGTATGTTCACCAGCTTGTATTTCTTTTAAAGAAATTTCATCCCATACATCTAAGTTGTGTGAACTTGTTTCTATTATGGGTTCCAACTGTTCTTGTTTATTTTGTTTTTCCTGTTTACCATGTTTGTCTTGCTTATTTTCTGTTTCCTGCTGTTCTAGTTTAAATTTGTCAGAGTCTAATTCAGAACGCTTGTCCTTTTTATAGCTTGTTATTCTATAAATCTTTATTTTGCTTTGTTTTCTATGTTTTGGCATAGGAATCCCCTTTCGAATTGTGTTATTTTATTCTATTTTATTTTATGTAATCTAGTAGAGTTTGCTTGGACAATAGAATAGATGGAAGACTGAGCCCAAGAAAATGTTGTTTTTTACTAGATTCCTACGATAAAAAAGTTTTTTTAGTGTTTTTTCATATTAAACACAACTAGACAACTAAACACTAATCTATTTTCATACAGTTATGTGTTAAAAGCGTGTTGTTTTATAACACACTGTGTGTTTTTTGAACGACACACTAATTGAAAGCGTTAACACACAAAGAAAACAGTCGAAAAAGCACTGATTTTAGTGGTTTTAAAAAGTTGGCACGCTAATTGCATTAATAAATAGCGTAAAGAAAAATAAATAAAACATAAATTTTTTATACTACACAAGGGGGATTTTCAAATGAATATTTTATTATGTTGCTCAGCAGGGATGTCTACAAGTTTACTAGTTACAAAAATGGAAGCGGCTGCAAAAGCTCGCGGTCTAGAAGGAAAGATTTGGGCTGTATCTGGGGATGCAGTAAAAACAAATATCGATCAAGCAGATGTATTATTATTAGGACCACAAGTTCGTTACATGCTTTCTTCAATGAAAACGCTTGCTGATGAGAAAAACGTTGGAATCGACGTTATCAATCCAATGCACTACGGCATGATGAATGGAGAAGCAGTTTTAGATCACGCATTAACACTTAAAAAATAATTAGGGGGGAAGCGAAATGCAAAAGTTTATTGCATTCATGGAGAAATATATTGTTCCTGTCGCTGGTAAAATCGGGTCGCAACGTCATTTAGCTGCGATCCGTGACGGATTTATCGCAGTTATGCCACTTATTTTAGTTGGTGCACTGGCATCACTAATTAATGGTTTTCCATCTGAGGCTTTCCAAGATTTCATGAAAGGTTTGTTTGGTGAAACGTGGAAACAAGTTGGCGGTGGAATGTGGACTGGTTCTTTCGCGATTCTAGCACTAATCATAGCATTTACAACAAGTTATAACTTAGCAAAATCTTACGGCGTTGATGGTTTGTCAGCAGGTATTATTTCATTTGGTGCGTTAATTATTCTTACGCCAACAACACCGAAAGAAGGCGGATTGAACTTAGCTTGGACAGGTGCACAAGGGTTATTCGTAGCAATTATTGTGGCACTCCTTGTTACTGAAGTATTCCGTTTCTTCGTACAAAGAAACATTACTTTTAAAATGCCTGATGGAGTACCACCAGCAGTTTTAAGATCTTTCGCAGCTATAGTTCCAGCATTTGTTATCTTAACAGTAGTTGCAGGTATTCAATTAGCAGTGAAATTAGCTGGTACAAGTGTTCATGAATTTATCTTTAATACGATTCAATCACCACTGCAAAGTTTAGCAGGGACATTACCAAGTGCAATTGTCATTGTACTCCTTGTTCATCTTCTTTGGTTCTTCGGTTTACATGGTCCAAATATCGTTGGTGGTATTATTGAGCCGTTATACTTACCAGCATTAGAGAAAAATATGAAGTTATTCCAAGGTGGCACATCTGCATTTGATGTTCCAAACATTGTTACAAAACCATTCTTTGATACTTTCGTATATCTTGGTGGTTCTGGTGCAACATTAGCGTTCTTAGTAGTTGTATTACTTGTAGCAAAAAGTGCACAATTACGCGGTGTATCCCGCTTATCAATTGGTCCAGGTGCATTCAACATTAACGAACCAGTAATCTTTGGTACACCAATTATTTTAAATCCAGTTTTATTCTTGCCGTTTATCATAACACCAATTGTATTGGTAATTACTTCTTATACAGCTATATCTATTGGTTGGGTACCAAAAACAGTTGCAATGATTCCATGGGCAACACCACCAATTATTAGTGGTTATCTTGTAACAGGTGGGCATCTTTCAGGTGCAATTCTACAGTTATTCAACTTTGTAATTGCGATGGTAATCTACTATCCATTCGTTGTATTGTGCGATCGTTCTGTTGTTCGTACTGAAAAAGCAGCAGCACAAGGAAATAACAACTCTGTACCTATGTAACACAGTAATTGTTCTCACAGATAACACTATCTGTGAGGACAATCACCTTTATATCATGTTCAAAAAGATGAAACTCATCTACAAGAACACCAAACTATCATTCATAAAATAATAATGTAATAGAAATGTTCAAACTGAAGGGGTATTTAAATCGGTTGAACCTTATAGAGAGGGCGGTAATTATGATGACTACAGCAGAACAAATTCCATTCCAATTGATTTTAAATAGTGGTAACGCACGAAGCTTTGCGATGGAGGCACTTCAATTTGCCAAACAGGGGAAAATGGTAGAAGCAGATGAAGCGATGGTAAAGGCAAAAGAAGCGATTAATGAAGCGCATCATTTCCAAACAGAGCTCATACAATCAGAAGCAAGAGGAGAAAAAACAGAGGTTAGTGTTCTTTTAATTCACGCACAAGATCATTTAATGAATGCGATTACAGTGAAAGAATTAGCAGCAGAGTTTATCGATCTTTATAAAAAGCTTGAAGCGAAAGGGGAATAAAGCATGACTGGAATTAAAATTGCTACAATCGGCGGTGGATCTAGTTATACACCAGAGTTAATTGAAGGATTTATTAAGCGTTATGATGAACTGCCTGTTCGTGAAATTTGGTTAGTAGATATTGAGGCAGGAAAAGAAAAGTTAGAAATCGTTGGTAACTTAGCGAAACGTATGGTGAAAAAATCAGGTTTACCAATCGAGGTACATTTAACACTTGATCGTCGCGAGGCATTAAAAGATGCTGACTTCGTAACAACACAACTTCGCGTTGGTTTATTAGAAGCACGTGCAAAAGATGAAGCAATCCCATTAAAATATGATGTAATCGGTCAGGAAACGAATGGTCCTGGTGGTTTATTCAAAGCGTTGAGAACGATTCCTGTTATTTTAGATATTTGTAAAGATATGGAGGAGCTCTGTCCGAATGCATGGTTAATTAACTTTGCAAATCCAGCTGGTATGGTAACAGAAGCTGTTCTTCGTTATACAAATATTCAAAGAGTAGTTGGTCTATGTAACGTTCCAATCGGAATTCGTATGGGTCTTGCAAAATTACTTGAAGTAGATGCGAGTCGTGTTCACGTTGATTTCGCAGGTTTAAATCATATGGTATATGGATTAGACGTATATTTAGATGGCGTGAGTGTAATGGACCGTGTGTTAGAGCTTGTGACAGATCCAGAAAAGCAAATTACGATGGAAAATATCGCAGCGCTTAACTGGGAACCAGACTTTATTCGAGGACTTCGTGCAATTCCATGTCCATACCACCGTTACTACTACAAAACACGTGAAATGTTAGAAGAAGAGAAAGAAGCTTCTGTTGAAAAAGGTACACGTGCAGAAGTAGTAAAACAATTAGAAAATGATTTATTTGAGTTATATAAAGACCCGAACTTAGATATTAAACCACCACAATTAGAAAAACGTGGCGGAGCTTATTATAGTGATGCAGCATGTAGCTTAATTACGTCTATTTACAATAATAAAGGTGATATCCAGCCTGTTAATACACGAAACAACGGAACAATTGCAAGCTTACCACATGATTCAGCTGTTGAAGTGAACTGTATTATTACGAAAGAAGGCCCAAAACCAATTGCAGTGGGAGATCTTCCAGTACCAGTTCGCGGTTTAGTACAACAAATTAAATCATTTGAGCGCACAACAATTGAAGCTGCTGTTACAGGGGATTATCATAAGGCGCTGCTTGCTATGACAATCAATCCACTTGTACCATCAGATAAAGTTGCAAAACAAATTTTAGATGAAATGTTGGAAGCACATAAAGAGTATCTTCCGCAGTTCTTCAAAAAGGTAGAGAAGTAAAAGCGGCGCTATTTAGCCCGCTTTTTTTATTCTATTAGGAGGTATTATGATGATTAAGTTAATTGTAAATGCAGATGATTTCGGTCTTACAGAAGGTACAAATTACGGCATTATTGATGGGCATATAAATGGACTTGTAAATTCAACGACGATGATGATGAATATGCCAGGAACAGAGCATGCGGTACGCTTAGCGAAAGAGTACAACCTACTCGGAGTAGGCGTACATCTCGTATTAACGGCAGGAGAACCACTGTTAAAGGATGTACCGTCACTCGTAGGGGAAAACGGATCGTTTCATAAACAAAGTGTTGTAAGGGAAGGGAATATAAATCCAGAAGAAGTTGAGAGAGAATGGACTGCTCAAATTGAGAAGTTTTTATCTTACGGATTAACACCAACTCATTTAGATAGTCATCATCATGTGCATGGTTTACCGATCTTACATGATGTTCTTGAGAGATTAGCGGCTAAATATAATGTTCCGATTCGTCGTTGTGAGGAAGATAGAGCGGTGCATCCATTTTCTGATGTGTTTTACAGTGATTTTTATGCGGATGGTGTGACGGAAGATTACTTTGTGAAGTTAAAAGAAAGAGTACAAGGTGAACAAACGGTAGAAATTATGGTTCATCCAGCATATATTGATCCAGAGCTTGTGAAGCGTTCTTCTTACGTAATGGATCGTGTGAAGGAATTGCGTATTTTAACAGAGAGTGAGTTGCCAGAAGGCATAGAGCTTGTGAAGTTTTAATAGAAAAAACGACGGCTACATCATGCCGTCGTTTTTTATTTATAAAATGGACAGAATATATCCGCCAAAGGCTCCCAGTATAACGATAACCCAAGGTGGTGTTTTCCAAAAAGCTAGTAAGCAAAAAAGAAGCGAAGCGAAAACGAAATCTGAAGCATTTATAACTGTACTTGTCCAAATAGGATCGTAAAAAGCGGCAATTAAAATACCAACAACTGCGGCGTTAACACCAAGTAGTGCGCCTTGTATGAATGATATTTTTCTCACACTGTTCCAAAATGGTAAAACACCAATAATGAGTAAGAAAGCAGGGAGGAAAATCGCAATTGTTGCGAGTGTTGCCCCAAGCGTCCCGTTTAATACTGCTCCTATATAAGAGGCGAATGTAAATAGTGGTCCTGGTACTGCTTGTGTTAATCCGTATCCAGCTAGGAACTGTTCTTTCGTCATCATTCCGTTTTGTACGAACTCACCTTCAAGAAGGGGCAGCACGACGTGTCCTCCTCCAAATACAAGTGCGCCAGAACGATAGAAACTATCAAATAAAGCGATGTAATAAGAAAACGGTCTTAATATCGGTAGCAGCAGTAATAGTCCAAAGAATAAGACGAGACAAGAAACTGCTATCTTTTTTGAAATAGGTACTTTTATATTTTGTGATTGGCTAATTGGTTGGTTGCGATATAAAAACCAGCCGATAAAGCCACATATTATAATAAGGATGACTTGTGTCCAACTACTTGGCCATAATAAGGCAATTGCGGCAGTTACAATCGCAATCGTCGCACGGTTGCGATCTGGAGTTAACTTTCGCGCCATTCCCCATATGGCATGAGCGACAATAGCTACTGCTACAAGTTTTAGTCCATGAATCCAGCCAGCACTTCCAAGATCGAACTGATTAAGGAATGAGGCGAAGAAAACCAAAACAAGTACAGACGGTAAAGTGAATCCAATCCATGAAATAATAGCTCCTAATAGTCCGCCTCTTAATAATCCAACCCCCATACCGACTTGACTGCTGGCAGGACCAGGAAGGAATTGACATAGCGCTACTAAATCTCCATAGCTTCGTTCATCCATCCATTTTCTTTTTTGCACGTATTCGTGGTGAAAATAGCCGAGATGAGCGACAGGACCGCCGAATGAAGTAAGTCCTAATTTAAATGAGACGAGAAAAATCTCTAATAATGTGTGAAAGATGTGTTTGTTTTTTTTCAAAATAACCTCCTATAATGTTTTTCTATGTGCATTATACAAGAGACTTTCAATCTACAGGAACGATTTTAATGTAAAGATTTTGTGAATCTTTTCTTTGTAATTAAAAATTGAAAAAGTCATAAATGATTATGTCTAAACCATAAAGTAGTAGAAGTAGTGCTGGGAAATTTATATAAGGAGAATGCCTTATGACAACACATTTCTTTGCCAGGTTAACAGGTAAGAGGGAAGTGCCTCCTGTAAATACAGAAGCTTTTGGGGTAGCAGAGTTTATTTTTAGTGATGATTTAACGAAATTGCATTACAGAGTAATACTAAAAAATATAGAAAAGGTTACATCGTGTCAAATTCATTTAGGGAAGTCTACTCAAATTGGTCCTGTTGTTTTATATTTGTATGGTCCACTGGAGCAAGGGATTAGTTTGAACGAGGGAAGTATTACTGGTGTAGTGAATGTAGAGGATTTTGAGGGACCTTTACAAGGGAAATCATTTGTACATTTACTTCAAGAAATTATTCAAGCAAATGTATATGTTAATGTCCATACGAAATCACAAAAAAGAGGAGAAATAAGAGGGCGAGTTAGAAAAGTAAAGAAGTAGATGAAAAGGCTGTCCATATGTTGGAACAGCCTTTTCTCATTATATAAGGTGCTAGTTTTAGCGATTATTGTCGGTAAATCGATATGTTTTGAAAATCGCCGATATAACTCACGTTACGGTCGATATTTTTAAAAACGGCCTCAATTAATTTTTAACAGGCTGATTTTTAATAAAGAAGTCCATAACGTAAAATACTTCGTCATCAGGTATTTGTATTTCAAATGTATTTTCAATCGGTTGCAATGCTTTTTTTACTTTCATATACATCCAGTATTCATCTTGTCTTCTTTTCTCTTTATCAGGGTGAGGAAGAAGGCTTTCTCCTTTTTGAAGACGGTCAACCATACAGCTCATATGCAGAATAACCCCCATTAAGCTATCAGGAGTTAGCTGTAAGGAAATTAATTCTTGAATTGTATTTAATGCGTAACGAATTGTTTTAATAAGTAATGCCCCATCGTTACGCTGCATTTGTTGTTCAAGAATATCCGCCATTTTTGCATATGTTTCTTCATACGTAATTAATTCTTGAATGGGCTGAATTGCTGTGTAGTTTACGATGTCTTGGAAATGATATGTTAAGCACGGCACTTGCACATCGAAATTCGTGACGATACAAATGATATTACGCTCTTTTTTTATGTTCTCGATCATTTTCGTTAAATCTTTTTCATGGACGATACTAATCGGAATAATTTCAATTAAGTCTTTATCAAATCGTAAATAGTTCTCTAACATTTTTTGAATAGCTAAAGCACTTCCTTCACCAGTTAAACAAGCTGTTAAAATAACAGATTTCATTGGAGAGAGAGGTTTTTTCTTTTCTTCTTGTACGTTTAAGTAAAACGGTGTTAAATTTTTTACTGTTTCATACAGCGCATCTAATGAATAACCGAGCTGAGCTTTTCGAGCTGCTTCTAGTGCATGTGGTGTGCTCGTCATCGAGAGAACACGTACAGGGATTTTGAACTCAGTTTCTAATATGTCACCGATATAAGCAAGTGACCCCATATCGACAAGTAAGAGAAGCCCATTTACATTTTGTAGTGTTTTCATATACACTTTCACACGTTCCAAGAAATCTTTCGGTGATTCGTGTAACGGCATATCAATACCGGTTACTTCCTCAATACCGAGAAGTTCGTTTGCAACGTTTGCCATTTCAGTTGCGATGCCATTACCGTGTGCTAATATTAATACTTTTACTTCTGTTTGTGAGGCAGGAATTGGATCAACAACGAAGAACATTGTTAAAAAGCCAGCTTCATCAATAGGCATTGTTATTTGTAATTCTTCCTCCAATAGTTGAATGCATTGCATAGCTACGGAAAAAGCTTCTTTATATTTCGTACGAATTTGATTTAATTGTGGGTGATGTATTTGTTTTCCGCTTTGTAAACGTTGTAGAGTTGTCTGTACATGTAAACTTAAAGCAAGAAATACTTTTTCATCAAACGTCTTAGATAAATGCTTTTCAGCAAGTTCCGCTATTTTTTCACATACGGAAACGATATTACGATCCACAATTTTAAAAACATTTTCATGGCTTGTTTTTTTGGATATTTGGTTAAAATATTGTACGAAAAAGCTTTGAACATCATTTTCTATTAGTAATTCTAATTCTTCCTCTTCAATACCACGTGCTTGAAGTTCTTCGTATTTATAATCAATATAATCGTAAATAGAAGAGCGTTTTTCATCTTCTGTTTTATGATTACTCCAACCTTCCTCACCTGTAAATACAAATGTTTCATTTGGTATTTGGTATAAGTGACGGCTCTTTCTTTCAATGAACAACCCTTCTTTCATATACCAAGGTAAATCTGTACTTGAAACATAGACAGAATCACGTTTCTTTGTGACCAAATCAGAATAGGCTTTCGCACATGCAATTTGAACATCTGTTTTTAATTGACCGATGTTATTGGGACAATTGTAAAAGACGAAAGCACGCATTGCATTTGGGCTAACGTGAATGTCTTTTCGCAGACGAATTGCTTCATTTGTGAAAAATAGCTGTAGTAAAGCAAAGCGCTCTTTATGTGTACGCTCACGAAGTGGTGGCAGCGTAACAGTCATCGGTATACGTCTTGTAAATGTTTTTAATAAAAATGAATTTGGTTCTTCTGTTGTTGCAGTAATGATTAATACTTGTGCTTTACGTTCGTTCTCTGTTTCTCCAAGGCGGCGGTATACTCCGCGGTCAATAAAGGTGAAAAGCATTTCTTGTCCCTCTGGAGGCAGGCGATGTACTTCATCTAAGAAAAGAATTCCTTCATGTGCTTTTTCAATTAACCCTTTTTGATCACTTGCTCCTGTATAAGCTCCTTTTTTAATCCCAAATAATTGCCCGAGTAGTAACTGGGGATTATTTGCATAATCAGCACAGTTAAAGACGATAAATGGTGCATCTTTGGGAAGCTGTTCAACTTCAATTGCATATTCGTGCATTAAAGAAGCAAACATAGACTTTCCGACCCCTGTTTCTCCCAGTAGTAAAGTATGCATACCGTTTGGAGGATAGAGAATAGAAGCTTTCGCTTTTTCAATTGCAATTTTAAGGCTCGTATTTTCAATTGCAAATGTATCTAATGAAGTTATGCCTTTTGAATGCGTTTCCAACGAAGTGTTCGTTTCTATGTAAAAACGAACAGGTCGCGTATTTGTTTTTAATAAACGTTTATCTTTTACAAGTTTGTTTAAATCGCTACTTACATTGGCGCGATCTAGTTGCAGAAATGTAGCGAGTTCTGATGCGGTTACACCTTCTGTATAATTGCCTTTTTGTATTGCGTTGAAAATGAGATCTATTCGTTTCATTTCTATTCACCTCGAAACTTCATCACTATTTAAAATTTTACACAAAAATGGGAAGGGTGGGAAGAGAAAAATAAAACAGCTTTAGCACATAGGCACTAAAGCTGTTACAATCTTGTGTCTTTCCAAAAATTTACCTTGAGATGAGAAGAAGGATTATAGGGAAGAAGTTTGTATCCTTGTGACTGTAAGTAATCAATTACTTTTGGCAGTATTTGTACGGTTACACTCGAATCATGCATTAAAATGACTTCGACTTGTTCATCACTTTGATTACGTACTCTTTCGAGTATGGCAGAAGGATTGTCATAGCTTTTCCAGTCGTATGTATCGATCGTCCAATCCCACATTTTATACTGGGCCGATACAAGTGCGTCACGGTAATTCTTCTTTAAATAAGGCATACTACCATATGGAACGCGAACGAGATGTGTATTTAATTTCGTAACTTGCTGGACAATGCTTTGTGTTTGCTCCATTTCTGCAATTAAAGTGGAAGGGTCACCAGTGTAAAGGCGTTTTACATCATGTGACATACTGTGAAGTCCGATATAATGTCCGTCTTTAATTAATCGTTGCATTGTCTTTTTATAATGTGGTACTTTTCCACCAATAACAAAGAAAGTTGCTTTTCCGTTCTTTTCTTTTAAGATGTTTAAAATTTGTGTAGTATATTTGTTTGGTCCGTCATCAAATGTTAAGTACGCAATTTTTTGTGTAGGAGAAGTTGTTTCAGTATTTGGATGATATTCAGCAGGAATAACAGTTGTTGCTTCAGTATTAGATGATACGTACATAGTAATCGTTAAAAATAAAATAATACATTGAAATACTCGCTTGATCATAACATTCACCCTCAGTTTCACAATCAAGATGTAAAAAAGAAAACTTGATACTTTTCTTATTATGTATATCTTTCTCCAATAGAGGAACTCTCAAACAATCTATATTTTGGAAATATAAAATGAGAATAAAAAATAGCATCCTCTTATAAGAAAGAGGATGCTATTTGAATATTTCATAATTGAAAAGGCTATACTACAATTAGTCTTCGCGTTTTTTCACTTTTTTATAAAAGGAAATGATTGGTTTGTAGCGTTCATGTACAAGCCCGATTATTTCAGCGATGATTTCTGTGAAGAAAATCAAAGCGAAAAGAAGAATAATGGATAACCATAACGTTGCAGTAGTAAAAATAATGGCATTTACACTAAAGAAAATACCGAATGCGTATATAATTAGTACCGTTTTGCGATGAGAGAATCCCATTGCAAGTAAGCGGTGATGTAAATGCGATTTATCTGGTGCTGAAATAGGTTTTTTATTTACGATACGACGGATGATTGCAAATATCGTATCAAATATAGGTACACCTAAAATGATAATTGGAACGATAAAACTGAATAACGTTACACTTTTGTATAATCCAAGTAACGATATAACAGAAATACAGTATCCTAAAAATAGTGCTCCTGTATCTCCCATGAAAATTTTTGCTGGATGGAAGTTGTAGAATAAAAATCCAATTGTACTTGCTAATATAATTAATGCAAGTGGCAAGATAATAGCTGTTCCAGTACCCCATGGGCTAGTGAAGGCCATATATGCTAGCGTTGCAAGTACGATAGATGAAATCCCAGCAGATAATCCATCTAAGCCGTCAATTAAGTTGATTGCATTCGTAATACCTACAAGCCAAAATACTGTAATTGGATAAGCAAGCCATCCAAGTTCAGTATCCCCAATGAATGGGATATATAATACTTGCACTAATAATCCACTTTTTACAATCATAATGGCAACTAACAGTTGTCCACCGAATTTTACTCTCGCAGATAACTCGTACATATCATCTAAAATTCCGATGATTACAATGATAATTGCACCTAGCGTTATCGATAACATTCTTTGCTCATATAAGCCACCGACAACAAATCCTACAGCTACACCAATAAATATTGCTAACCCGCCAAGACGTGGCATAATCTTTTGGTGCACTTTACGTGCGTTTGGCTTATCTGTCGCTCCTATTTTAAAAGCTAATTTAATAACTAAAGGAGTAACGACAAGTACAGTGATGAAAGATGCCAAAATGGCATAAATCACTTGTGAGTCCATTAATACCCCACCCTTTATAGTCTAACGTAATTTTTTTTTTTGAAAATATATTTATCTGAAAATTATGATGTTTGTTTACAGGCTCATAACATATGGTATCACAAAAAGATTAGAATTCAATCTTTTTTTCTTTTTACGGTTAATGGAAGCGAATAAAATATATGACAATTGTATATAGAATGTTGAATCATATAAGAAGGTTAATCGTACTGGACTTCGGAATGTGACATTTTCTCTTTTTCTTCGATAGTGAATACTTTTATTTCAGTATTATAAGTGTTGCACGTAGAAATGAGTAAGTCTCGTGTTAAAATGTGGGAATTTATTACGCGTAAACTGGCAGCCTCATTCTTACTGATTAAGTTTTACTTTATAGTGCATTTAATTTTACAAAAACTTTAAAAAAAATAAGAGAAGTAATTCATATAATGAAAAAGGAAAAGGGTTTTCTCATTTTTAATATGAGAGGGGGAAGCGCAGGGAGAGTTCTATATTTCATATCTTTTCTATTGTAAATTCCTGTGCGAAAAAGAAATGAAAATTACGATAGTAGGTACTGGATATGTTGGATTGATTACAGGAGTAGGATTGGCAAAATTAGGGCATTCAGTTACATGTTTTGATATAGATGATGAAAAAATTGAACGGATAAAACAAGGGGATTTACCTATTTATGAGGTTAGATTACATGAATTAATAAATTATGCATATGAGAATAATGCTTTAATTTTTACATTAAATAAAGAAGAGGCATTTGATGATGTAGAGTTTATATTTATTGCAGTTGGAACACCACCTTTATTAGATGGGACGGCAGATTTAACGTATATTCAGAGTGCTTGTAACGATATTGGATTATACGCGACGAACGATATTATTGTTGTTACGAAAAGTACAGTTCCAGTAGGTACAAATGATGTAATGAAGGGATGGATTGAGGAGAAGTTAAAAGGGAGGCATACAGTACATATCGTATCGAATCCAGAGTTTTTGCGTGAAGGTTCAGGTATTTATGATTTCTTTCATGGAGATCGTATTGTAATTGGAGCGGATAGCGAGGAAGTAGCAAGAAGAGTAGAGAGTTTGTATAGTGAATTATATTTAGAAACGTATGTTACAGATATTAAAAGTGCAGAGATGATTAAATACGCGTCGAATGCCTTTTTAGCTACAAAGATTAGTTTCATTAATGAAATTTCAAATATATGTGAGAAGGTAGGCGCGAATGTATTGGATGTTGCCAAAGGGATGGGAATGGATAAGAGAATTGGTGCATCTTTTTTAAATGCGGGCATTGGCTACGGAGGGTCGTGTTTTCCGAAAGATACGAAAGCGCTGGTGCAAATTGCGGGAAATGTTGCTCATGATTTTCGTTTGTTAAAAGCGGTTATTGAAGTAAATAATAAGCAACAGCTGCTATTGATTGAAAAAGCGAAAAAAGTTATGAACATGAGTAAAAAGCGGATTGCAGTTCTTGGCGCATCCTTTAAACCGAATACGGATGATATTAGAGAGGCATCATCTCTTATTATAATAGAAGCATTACTTAATATAGGTGCAGAAATTGTTCTTTACGACCCAAAAGCAATTCAATATGTAAAAAATATATTTGGAGATGCTATACAATATAGTAGATGTATAGATGAATCGATTAGAGATGCGAGTGCGGTTTTTATCGTAACAGAATGGGAAGATATTCAAACTTATCCGTTAGAAAAGTACGTACAACTTATGAGGGAGCCTATTTTATTTGATGGGAGAAATTGTTATACTGATGAAGATGTTAAGAAACAAAAGATAGATTATTACTCGGTGGGAAGAAAAAGTATTTGTAATAGACATGTTTCTATTATGCGTTAAAAAGGGATGTACTCATGCATATTTTTATATGTCATAATAGAAGCTGTAATTAGTGAAAGAAAAGAGGCAATCACATGACTGAACGTTTAAAAGTAATGACAATTTTCGGGACACGTCCAGAAGCAATTAAAATGGCACCTCTTGTATTAGAGTTGCAAAAACACCCAGAAAAAATTGAATCGATTGTGACTGTAACAGCACAGCATCGCCAAATGTTAGATCAAGTATTAAGTATCTTTGGAATTACGCCAGATTTCGATTTAAATATCATGAAAGACCGCCAAACTTTAATTGATGTTACAACGCGTGGTTTAGAAGGTTTGGATAAAGTAATGAAAGAAGCGAAGCCGGATATTGTACTTGTACATGGTGATACAACAACAACATTTATTGCAAGCTTAGCTGCTTTTTATAATCAAATTCCAGTAGGTCATGTTGAGGCGGGCCTTCGTACGTGGGATAAGTATTCTCCATACCCAGAAGAGATGAATCGTCAATTAACAGGTGTAATGGCGGATCTTCATTTCTCACCAACAGCAAAATCAGCAACGAACTTACAGAAGGAAAATAAAGATGAGTCACGTATTTTCATTACAGGAAATACAGCCATTGACGCGCTACAAACGACTGTAAAAGAAACATATAGTCATCCTGTACTAGAGAAACTTGGAAATGATCGTCTTGTACTTATGACAGCTCACCGCCGTGAAAACTTAGGTGAACCGATGCGTAATATGTTCCGTGCAATTAAGCGTCTTGTTGATAAGCATGAAGATGTACAAGTTGTGTACCCTGTTCATATGAACCCTGTTGTTCGTGAAATAGCAAATGAAATTTTAGGTGAACATAACCGTATTCATTTAATTGAGCCGCTAGATGTAATTGATTTCCACAATGTTGCAGCTCGTTCATACTTAATGTTAACGGATTCTGGTGGTGTACAAGAAGAAGCTCCATCACTTGGGGTACCAGTTCTTGTTCTTCGTGATACAACAGAGCGTCCTGAAGGTATTGAAGCAGGTACGCTGAAATTAGCAGGAACAGACGAAGAGACAATCTTTGGTCTTGCTGATGAGTTGTTATCAGATAAAGAAGCTCATGATAAGATGGCGAAAGCATCTAACCCTTACGGTGATGGTCGTGCATCAGAGCGTATTGTAGAAGCGATTTTACAACACTTTAATAAGTAAATAAAAAAAGGCTCAATCGGATAGATTGGGCCTTTTTTTACGGCTGATTGCGCATAATCCACTCTGCATGAGCATTTGTAGAAGGTGGCGGATCAGTTGGTGTTTTATTTTGGTTTGTCTCTTTTTTTGTTTGTTCGTTAGAGTTAGAACTTGAATCAGGATTTGAGTTGTTTTTTGTAGTTGGATTTTTTGCTTTTTCTCCTAATTCTTTTTCAATTTCGTTACGCACCGTTTCTATACTGATTGGATCTGGAAGGAAGTAATAAATACCGCCTATCTTTTTGTCTTCGCCTTCAAGCTTTAACGTTTGCATTGTAGAAGGATCAAATCCAGAAAGTTTATTGTAAAGAGCAAGTCCGTCTGAAATAGGAATGTCGGTTTTTATATATTTTCCAACGACAGCTGTTAAATCTTTAATTTTAAATACAGTAGAGGTAGAGTTTAGTTTATGAGCAACAGCGGCCAGTAATTGTCTTTGTCTAGCAGCTCGACCATAATCGCCATTTGGATCTTGCTTTCGCATACGGACGTAAGCAAGTGCTTCTTCACCGTTTAAGTTTTGCTGTCCTTGCTTAAATTGAATTTTTTTGTAGTAATCCACGTCAGAGCGCTCCCAGAAATCGAAGGGTACGTCAACGGTAACGCCGCCAACAGCATCAACGATACCTTTAAAGCCTTGGAAATCAATTTTCAGATAATGGTCTACAGGAACTTTTAGAAAGTCTTCGACAGTTTTGATTGCCATTTCTTCTCCGCCGTAAGCATGGGCAGCGTTAATTTTGTCTTCCTTATTTTTGCCAACAATTTTAACTCGAGAATCACGAGGAATACTCATAAGTGAAATCTTTTGCGTTTTTGGATTGACTGTTGCAAACATTAATGAGTCTGTACGACCATTTTGACCATCTGTCGCATAATCTTCTATACCCATAATGAGAATTGTAAAAGGTTCTTTTGTAATTTCTACATCTTTGTTTCTTAAATCTGATTTTTCACGAGTAAAACCACTATACATCCCCATAAGAGAAGAGTAAGAATTTAACACATAAACTCCTATGCTGCCAAATAAAAATGCGAAAATAAGGAAGAAGAAAAGTTTCCTTCTTCGCTTCTTTTTTATTCTGCTATTTTGGAGATGATAATAACGTTCTTCCATATATAATCTCCTTAGTTCGTTAGTTCATTTGTAGGGAAGTAATTCACTACATTAATCTTTGAAGGTGATAAATGGGTTATGCTTAGATAACATCTTGTTCTAAGTACAACATATCTCCTTCTGTAATTGTACATTTCCCGTTTGTTAATTCAATCATCCAATCTGTAAATGCTTGTTTGCCGTCTTCTTCTACATACGTATCAAATGTGACATTTTCTAGATAATGAATATCTTTAATGGCATATTTTGAATTGCGTAATTCATTTTCCACTTTGCCAAGTAATGTGTAATCAATCTCGGTTTGCATCACACGCATTAGTTTTCGCTGGACAACACCGACATGATTAATGCCTTCGCTTGTACACTTTCCATATGCACGAATTAATCCACCTGCACCAAGTTTAATGCCACCAAAATAGCGTGTTACAACAACAACGGTATCTTTTAGTCCACGTTTTTTAAGTACTTCCAGCATTGGTACGCCAGCTGTACCGCTAGGCTCGCCGTCATCATTTGCTTTTTGAATATGATCTTGTTCGCCAATTAAATAAGCGGAACAATTATGTGTTGCATTCCAATGTTGTTTTTTTATTTTTTGTATAAATTCTTGAGCCTCTTCCTCAGTCGTTGCTCGGCTAATATAACAAATAAATCTTGATTTTTGAATGACGATTTCGTGTTCGCCGTAGTCTTTGATTGTTAAATATTGTAATAGCACTTGTGTACGCCCCTATCTATCAAAATGACTAGTACTATCCATTTTAAAAGCGAGCCTTTTTATATTCAAACATTTTTTCTAAATATGCTGAAGTTTTTGGTGAGTATTTTATCTTTTTGTTGTAATTTGTCGAGATGGTAGGTATAATTTCAACCGGCATTTTCATGTATGGATGCACCATTTGTAGTTTTCGTGTAAAATTAGGAAATAAAACTTTTTATAAGGCAGGTACGAAAATGAAAATAGCTATTGTTACTGATAGTACGGCATATATACCGAAGCAAATTCGTGATGAACTCAATATATATATGATTCCATTAAACGTTGTGTTTGGAACAGAATCTTATCAAGAAGAAGCTGAAATTTCAGCAGATGATTTTTATGTGAAAGTACGTGAACAAGAGGAACTTCCAAAAACTTCTCAACCAGCAATCGGAAAGTTTGTTGAGCTATATGAAGAACTAGCTAAAGATTATGATGCAGTTATTAGTATTCACCTATCAAGTGGAATTAGTGGTACATATCAAACATCAACGACAGCTGGACAGATGGTAGAGGGTATTGATGTATACACGTATGACTCTGAAATTAGTTGTGAAGTACAAGGATTTTATGTGCGTGAAGGTGCAAAGTTAGCAAGTGAAGGAAAGAACCCAAAAGAGATTATCGCTCGTTTTGATGAAATGAAGAAAACGATGGACGCCTATTTTGTAGTTGATGATTTACATCATTTACAACGTGGTGGTCGATTGAATAGCGCGCAAGCTTTCATCGGCAGTCTGTTACAAGTGAAGCCAGTTTTATATTTTAGAGATAAAATCATTATTCCGTTTGAAAAGATTCGTACACGTAAAAAAGCATTAAAACGTATCATTGAAATTTTTGATGAGCAAGCAAGTAAAGGTGTACCTATGGAAGCAGTTATCATTCATGCGCAACGTGAAGAAGAAGCGAATGAATGGAAGAAAGAATTAGAAGCAAAATATCCTCACGTCACAATTCGTACAGGTTATTTTGGAGCTGTAATTGGTACGCACTTAGGTGAAGGTGCATTAGGTCTTGGATGGTATACGAAGTAATAAAGATATAAAAAGCTCTCTTTTTAAGAGGGTTTTTTTACGGGTATGTTACGTTTAGTTGACAAGTTAATATTTGGAAATGGTAAAATGTACGTAAAATAAAATAATGAGGAAAGTTTTATAACTTACTTTTTACAAGAAACTATATTATAATAGAAGAGAGGTGAAACATATGGAGCATAATTCTTGTTTATGTCCAAAGTTTGAGTCAGCTTTTACTCTGCTTAGTAAGAAGTGGACTGGCTTAATTATTAAATCTTTGCTTGAAGAGTCGAAACGTTTTAGAGAAATCGCAGATATTATCCCAAATATGAGCGATCGTATGTTGTCAGAGCGTTTGAAGGAATTGGAAAGCGAGGGCATTGTAGTTCGTAATGTCTATCCAGAAGTACCAGTTCGAATCGAGTATGGCTTAACTGACAAGGGAAAAGCGTTAGAAAGTGTTATGGATGAGGTCCAAAATTGGGCTGAGAAATGGATGAAGTAGCATTTCATTTGTATTCGTATATTTAATAAAACGTAAGGGATTCCTTACGTTTTTTCTTTGTTTATAGAAGTGAGAAAAGTATGTAAATTTCTACACATACATACAAAAATATACGCATTTTGCGCTAGAGCTACATATAATATTACATTTGTTTTACAAAAACGTAACATTAGCAAAAAAAATCCCGAATTATGGTATAAATTTTATAGGTTATATACGGAAAAAGAAAAAAGAAAGCGGTGTAAAAAATAAAATGAAAAAGCTAAAAATGGCATCTTGTGCATTAGTTGCAGGATTAATGTTTTCTGGGCTAACACCAAATGTATTTGCAGAAGATAAAATTTCTGACGTGAAATCACAAATTAACACACAAAATGACACTTTACATAAACAACAACAAGAACGTGATGAATTACAAAAACAAATGAATGACTTAAACAAAACAATTCAAGGTTTAGATAAATCTGTTCAAGAGAATGCTGCAAAGCTTGATGAAACAACGAAAAAAGTTGCTGATACTGAGCAATTAATTGAAAAGAAAAATAAAGATATTGCAGAATTACAAACAAAGATTGCAAAACGTGAAGAACTATTAAGAAAGCGTTTAGTTGCACTTCAAGAACAACCAAATACGAACGTTGTAACAGAAGTTCTTGTAAACTCTAAAAACGTTGCAGATTTAGTTGATCGTTTAACTTCTGTTTCTAAAATTCTTGAGTCTGATGAAGATATCATGAAAACACAACAAGAAGACCAAGCTAGTGTGAAAAAAGATGTTGCAACGGTAAAAGAAAAACAAAAAGAATTAAAAGAAGCGCAAGCTCAAATTGAAACTGCTAAGAAAGAACTTGACGCTGAAAAAGAGAAAAAAGCAACAGCGGTAAACGATTTAAGCGGTAAAATGGATACAGTTGTAACTTCAATGACAAGCACGGAAGGTCAATTGAAAGAGCTTGAGAAACAAGCATTACAATTACAACGCATTGCCGAAGAAGAAGCACAAGCAAAAGCTGCACAAGAAGCTGCTGCTCAAAAACAAGCTGAGCAAGCTGCTAAAGCTGCGCAAGCTCAACCAGCACAAGCACCTGCAGAGCAAGTTGCACCAGCAAACAATGGTGGACAAGCTCAAAAAGAAGAGCCTAAAAAAGAAGAACCAAAAAAAGAAGAGCCTAAGAAAGAAGCACCTAAACAAGAAGAGAAAAAGCCAGCTTCAAATGTGGGTGGCGTAATTGGTAAAGCACAAAGCTA
Organism: Bacillus cereus group sp. MYBK227-1; assembly: GCF_051916325.1. NCBI lineage: Bacteria > Bacillati > Bacillota > Bacilli > Caryophanales > Bacillaceae > Bacillus > Bacillus cereus group sp. MYBK227-1. Next base: position 325,899 of record NZ_JBQAGK010000005.1, read on the forward strand.
CTTAGGTTTACCATATGTTTGGGGAAGTGCATCTCCATCAAACGGTGGTTTTGACTGTAGTGGATTCATTTCTTACATTTTTGGTGTAGGTCGTCAAGACGTTGCAGGTTACTGGAATTCAGTTTCTAAAGTAGGTAGCCCACAACCAGGAGACTTAGTATTCTTCCAAGGTACTTATAAAGCAGGTCCATCTCACATTGGTATTTACGTTGGTAATGGCCAAATGATTCATGCTAGTGATAAAGGAATTGCATACGGTGATATTAACAGTTCGTATAACAAAAAACATTTCTTAGGATACGGTCGATTCTAGGATTTATAAAAGAATAAAAAAAGTGTATAAAGTCGATAGCTTACTATTTTATAAGTAGGTTATCGGCTTTTTTGAGTTTTTACGAAATGATGAGAAAGGTTTATAGTAGTGCTGGAGGTGATTGTTGATGGTAGCGGGGAAACAGTTGCTATTAGAAGAACTTTCTTCAGACTTACAGAGGAAATTAAACGATTTGAAAAAAAAGGGAGAGATCGTATGTGTACAAGGTGTAAAAAAGAAGAATTCTAAATATATGTGCCAACGCTGTGGAAATGTAGATCGGCGGCTATTTGCGTCGTTTTTATGTAAAAGGTGCAGTAAAGTGTGCACATATTGCCGGAAGTGTATAACGATGGGGAGAGTAAGTGAATGTGCTGTACTTGTTCGCGGGATTGCTGAAAGAAAGAGAGAAAAGAATTCAAATTTGTTACAGTGGAACGGGACGTTGTCTACTGGTCAGAATTTGGCGGCGCAAGGAGTTATAGAGGCTATTAAGCAAAAAGAATCATTTTTTATTTGGGCTGTATGCGGGGCTGGGAAAACAGAGATGTTGTTTTACGGTATTAACGAAGCGTTTCAAAAAGGAGAAAGAGTTTGTATCGCAACGCCAAGAACGGATGTTGTTTTGGAATTAGCACCGAGATTACAAGAAGTATTTCCATATATAAAGGTAGCGGCTTTATATGGAGGGAGTGTAGATAAAGAAAAAGATGCAGTACTAGTCGTTGCGACCACGCATCAATTATTACGTTATTATAGGGCGTTTCATGTCATAGTTGTAGATGAGATAGATGCTTTTCCATATTGTGCAGATCAAATGTTACAGTACGCGGTAAAACAAGCGATGAAAGAAAAAGCGGCGCGTATTTATTTAACTGCGACTCCAGATGAAACGTGGAAGCGAAAATTTAGAAAAGGTGAACAAAAAGGTGTTATTGTTTCTGGACGATATCACCGTCATCCGTTGCCAGTTCCCCTATTTTGCTGGTGCGGAAATTGGAAGAAAAGCCTCAACCGTGAAAGAATTCCTCGAGTTTTACTACAATGGTTAAAGATGTACTTAAACAAAAAGTATCCTGTTTTTTTATTCGTTCCCCATGTACGATATATAGAAGAAATAAGCTCGTTATTGAAATCATTGCATAATAAAGTTGAAGGGGTACATGCAGAAGATCCGATGAGAAAAGAGAAAGTCGCAGCGTTCAGAAAGGGAGAAATCCCATTATTAGTTACAACGACAATTTTAGAGCGAGGCGTAACGGTGAAAAATTTGCAAGTTGCAGTTTTAGGGGCGGAAGAAGAAATATTTTCAGAAAGTGCGCTCGTACAAATTGCGGGCCGAGCAGGGCGGAGCTTTGAAGCACCGTATGGAGAGGTCATTTATTTTCACTATGGCAAGACAGAGGCGATGGTGCGCGCGAAAAAACATATTCAAGGTATGAATAAAAATGCGAAAGAACAAGGATTGATCGATTAATGCATTGTTTACTTTGTGATGAGTGTTTTGTAAAAAAGGTTAGTTGGTACACTTTTTTTGTAAAGTGTCATAGAAAATATATATGTGATAGATGTGAGCAGAAACTTTCCTATATTATAGGAGAAATTTGCATGGAGTGCGGGCGACCTTTAGAATTTGTTCCTGCCTCATTTCAAGAAGACGGTATTTGTATAGATTGTATAAGGTGGATGAAAGAGGAGAAGTATCGTTCTTTTAAAAACCGTTCGTTATATATGTATGATGATGAGATGAAAGAAATAGTAGCGCAGTTTAAGTTTCGGGGGGATGCAGAGTTAGTGCACATTTTTTATCGTCCTTTTCGAAGTTTATTTCAAAAGTGTTTTGCCAATGTCTCAACCGTTATCGCTGTTCCGCTTAGTAAGGAAAGGGAAGTTGAACGTGGTTTTAATCAAGCTGAGTTATTAGCAACTTGTTTGCCTGTCAAAATTTCTTATCCATCATTAAGAAGAAGGGAAACAGAAAAGCAAAGTAAGAAGACACGTAAAGAAAGGGTGTCAGGAAGCAATCCTTTTTATTTTCAGGGAGAAGAGATGTTTTCTGGGCAACATATTTTACTCGTTGATGACGTGTATACGACAGGGATTACAGTTAGGCAAATCGGAAGTTTGTTATATGAAAGAGGGGCAAGGGAAGTATCTAGTTTGACACTTTGTAGAAGTTAATATGACAGTGTCGAAAGCGATAATAAAAAGGCGATAAGTCTTCTTTGACTTCATATGTTGTCATTCGTTATAGTCAAAATATGGGGCGAATGCCCTGATTTTTAGAGTGAAGGGAATGGAATGAACATGCAAGGAAGAGTGAAATGGTTCAATGCAGAAAAGGGATTTGGGTTTATTGAGCGTGAAGATGGTGACGATATATTTGTCCATTTTTCTGCTATTCAACAAGATGGGTATAAGTCATTGGAAGAAGGGCAACAAGTAGAGTTTGACATTGTAGATGGAGCACGTGGACCACAAGCAGCTAATGTTGTGAAACTGTAGGGTATATTGTTTTGGGAAGAGAAAGCTGCGTTTGTGGCAACGTTATATATATGTAGTAGAACCTCTTGTTTTTCGCAAGGGGTTTTTGTTATAGGGTAAGTTGTCAAAAAGTTGTTTCTTTTCTGTAACGAATTGTCCACAGAAATATTCGTTATTCACGATGTTAATAGGATAAAATAAAGATAGAAACGATGCATCTTTTCATTTCAACAAAAAACGATAAAAAAATCGCAATTCCACTAATTTTTTTAAAAAAGTTAGAAGGAGTTTTTAAGCCAATGTCGAAATTATAGTACATAGGCTTGAAAGGAGGAATTCATCTATGAAATTCAACATTCGTGGTGAAAATATTGAAGTAACTCCAGCATTAAAGGAATATGTAGAGAAAAAACTAAGTAAGTTAGAGCGTTATTTTGATACATTCCCAGAGATTAAAGTTAATTTAAAAGTATACTCTGACAAGCAACGTGTCGAGGTAACAATTCCATTTACTGATTTATTACTTCGTGCAGAAGAAACTAATAGCGATATGTACGCTGCTATCGATTTAGTAGTTGATAAAATTGAGCGACAAATTCGTAAACATAAAACAAAAGTAAATCGTAAGTTACGTGAGAAAGGTTCTATAAAAACGAACTTTATCCTTCCGGAAGCAGTAGCTGTTTTGGATGAGGTAGAAGAAGATGAATTAGAACTTGTACGTACAAAACGATTCGATTTAAAACCGATGGACGTTGAAGAGGCAATCCTACAAATGGATATGCTAGGACATAATTTCTTCGTCTTCACAAATGCTGATACAAACGAAACTAATGTTGTATATGGCCGTAAAGATGGGAAATACGGTTTAATCGAAACTAAATAATAATTCGAAAGCGCAGCCGAATGAGGCTGCGCTTTTTTTGCTGAAAATAGATTTTTAAAAAACTTTTCTTAATTTAGAACGAGACAATCGGCCGATTGTTGTCATAGTTATAAGACAAGTGTTACAATTATCATTAGGTATATACATTTTAGTTTTTTTAATTAGGAGAAAAATTGGCATAACATACATTTGATTTTTATAACGACTGATTGTAATAGAGAAAAAGAAAAACAATCGGAAGTTTTATTTTAATAAAAAGAGGAGCGTATTTCCTATGATCGGTATTTTAAAAAAGGTGTTTGATGTAAATCAACGCCAAATTAAACGTATGCAAAAGACAGTTGAGCAAATTGATGCATTAGAGTCATCTATTAAGCCACTAACTGATGAACAATTAAAAGGAAAGACGCTTGAATTTAAAGAACGTCTAACAAAAGGTGAAACAGTAGATGATTTACTACCTGAAGCTTTTGCAGTTGTTCGCGAAGCGGCAACTCGTGTTCTTGGAATGCGTCCATATGGCGTACAGTTAATGGGTGGTATTGCCTTACATGAAGGGAATATTTCTGAGATGAAAACGGGTGAAGGTAAAACGTTAACATCTACATTACCTGTATATTTAAATGCTTTAACAGGAAAAGGTGTTCACGTTGTTACAGTCAATGAATATTTAGCACAACGTGATGCGAGCGAAATGGGACAACTTCATGAGTTCCTTGGCTTAACGGTAGGAATTAACTTAAATAGTATGTCACGCGAAGAGAAACAAGAGGCTTATGCTGCTGATATTACGTATAGCACAAATAATGAGCTTGGATTCGATTACTTACGTGATAACATGGTTTTATATAAAGAGCAGTGCGTTCAACGTCCACTTCACTTTGCTATTATCGATGAAGTCGATTCTATTTTAGTCGATGAAGCACGTACGCCGCTTATTATTTCAGGACAAGCTCAAAAATCAACAGAGCTATACATGTTTGCAAATGCATTTGTTCGTACGTTAGAAAATGAAAAAGATTATTCATTTGATGTGAAAACGAAAAATGTAATGCTAACAGAAGATGGTATTACGAAAGCAGAGAAAGCTTTCCATATTGAAAACTTATTCGATTTAAAACATGTAGCACTTCTTCACCATATTAATCAGGGGCTTCGTGCACACGTTGTTATGCATCGTGATACAGATTATGTTGTACAAGAAGGCGAAATTGTAATTGTAGACCAATTCACTGGTCGTCTTATGAAAGGTCGTCGTTATAGCGAAGGATTACACCAAGCGATTGAAGCAAAAGAAGGTGTAGAAATTCAAAATGAAAGCATGACGCTTGCAACAATTACATTCCAGAACTACTTCCGTATGTATGAAAAATTATCTGGTATGACTGGTACAGCGAAAACAGAGGAAGAGGAATTCCGTAACATTTACAATATGAACGTTATTGTAATTCCGACAAACAAACCGATTATTCGTGATGATCGTGCCGATTTAATCTTTAAATCAATGGAAGGTAAGTTCAATGCTGTTGTTGAGGATATTGTAAATCGTCATAAAAAAGGGCAACCTGTTCTTGTAGGTACAGTTGCAATTGAAACTTCAGAGCTTATTTCAAAAATGTTAACGCGTAAAGGTGTACGTCATAACATCTTAAATGCGAAAAACCATGCTCGTGAAGCAGATATCATTGCAGAGGCTGGTATTAAAGGTGCTGTAACAATCGCGACGAACATGGCAGGTCGTGGTACAGATATTAAGCTTGGAGACGATGTGAAAAACGTTGGTTTAGCAGTTATCGGTACAGAGCGTCACGAAAGTCGTCGTATTGATAATCAGTTACGTGGTCGTGCTGGTCGTCAAGGGGACCCTGGTGTTACGCAGTTCTACTTATCGATGGAAGATGAATTAATGCGCCGATTTGGTTCAGATAATATGAAAGCAATGATGGACCGCCTTGGTATGGATGATTCTCAGCCGATTGAAAGTAAAATGGTTTCTCGTGCGGTAGAATCTGCACAAAAACGTGTTGAAGGAAATAACTATGATGCACGTAAGCAGTTACTGCAATATGATGATGTACTTCGTCAGCAACGTGAAGTTATTTACAAACAGCGTCAAGAGGTAATGGAGTCTGACAACTTACGCGGCATTATTGAAGGTATGATGAAATCTACAGTAGAACGTGCTGTTGCTCTTCATACACAAGAGGAAATTGAAGAAGATTGGAACATTAAAGGTCTTGTTGACTACTTAAATACAAACCTTCTTCAAGACGGAGATGTAAAAGAAGAAGAATTACGTCGCCTTGCTCCTGAGGAAATGAGCGAGCCAATTATTGCGAAATTAATTGAGCGATACAATGAAAAAGAAAAGCTTATGCCAGAAGAGCAAATGCGTGAGTTTGAGAAGGTTGTTGTATTCCGCGTTGTAGATACGAAATGGACAGAGCATATTGATGCGATGGATCACCTTCGTGAAGGTATTCATTTACGTGCTTACGGTCAAATCGATCCACTTCGTGAGTACCAAATGGAAGGGTTCGCGATGTTCGAGTCAATGGTTGCTTCTATTGAAGAGGAAATTTCTCGTTACATTATGAAAGCTGAAATTGAACAAAACTTAGAACGTCAAGAAGTTGTTCAAGGTGAAGCTGTTCATCCTTCTAGCGATGGCGAAGAAGCAAAGAAAAAGCCAGTTGTAAAAGGTGACCAAGTGGGCCGCAATGATTTATGTAAATGTGGTAGTGGTAAAAAATATAAAAACTGCTGTGGTATCGTTCAGTAATATAGGACGATAGCTTTGGCTGTTTTGCAAACTTTTATATCAAAAATGTATAATTAAGAAGGATTAAACTCTCTCCGTAATAAGTGGAGAGAGTTTCCCTTGTTTTCATACGAAAGTAACAGCAATTACATAGAGGTGAAGGAAATGGAATTAGTAGAAATTAGACAGGAATTAGAGAAAATGGCTAAGCGATTAGCGGCTTTTAGGGGGTCTCTTTGACCTCCCTACTAAGGAGAAACAAATTGCAGAATTAGAAGAGAAAATGATGGGCGCAGGATTTTGGGATGACCAACAAGGCGCACAAGCTGTAATTAATGAAGCGAATGCGTTAAAAGATATGGTTGGAAAGTTCCGTCAGTTAGATGAGACGTTCGAAAATTTAGAAATCACGCATGAGCTTTTAAAAGAAGAGTATGATGAAGATTTACATGAGGAATTAGAATCAGAAGTAAAAGGCTTAATTCAAGAAATGAATGAGTATGAGCTTCAGTTACTATTAAGTGATCCTTATGATAAAAATAATGCGATTTTAGAATTACATCCAGGTGCAGGTGGAACTGAGTCACAAGACTGGGGTTCTATGCTATTACGTATGTACACACGCTGGGCTGAAAAACGCGGATTCAAAGTAGAAACGGTTGACTATTTACCAGGTGATGAAGCTGGTATTAAGAGTGTAACTTTATTAATTAAAGGTCATAACGCTTACGGTTACTTAAAAGCAGAGAAAGGTGTACATCGTCTTGTACGTATTTCACCATTCGATTCTTCAGGGCGTCGTCATACATCATTCGTATCTTGTGAAGTTGTACCAGAGTTCAATGATGAAGTTGAAATCGAAGTACGTACAGAAGATTTAAAAATTGATACGTACCGAGCAAGTGGAGCTGGTGGACAGCACGTAAATACGACAGATTCAGCAGTTCGTATTACACATACACCGACAAATACGGTTGTAACATGTCAGTCGGAGCGTTCTCAAATTAAAAACCGTGAGCATGCGATGAAAATGTTAAAAGCGAAATTATATCAAAAGAAACTAGAAGAGCAACAAGCAGAATTAGATGAAATTCGCGGAGAGCAAAAAGAAATCGGATGGGGTAGCCAAATCCGTTCTTACGTATTCCACCCGTATTCTCTTGTAAAAGACCATCGTACAAATACGGAGGTTGGTAACGTACAAGCTGTTATGGATGGAGAGATTGATCCATTTATTGATGCTTACTTACGTTCTCGCATCTAATAAGCGAAAAAAGCCAACGAAATTGTTGGCGCATGCTGAGGACAATAGAGGATATAAAGAATTTGATTTTATTTTTATAGATGAAGTAAAGAGGAAGAGAAGTTGGAAACGACAACTTCTCTTTTTGATGGGATTATATGTAGATTACAATGCTGTATATTGTTTTGTAAAAAGTAGAGAATAGTAAAATAGAGCGGTAATATGGTAAAGATTTATATAGAACTTTCTAATTTTCCTTTTAAAAAGGATGCTTTATAGGAGTTTTTTAAGTTGTTCACAGAATTGAAACAACTTATGAAAGCATTATTTTATCAAGGTTCTCACTGTATTTTTGAGGAATATGAAATACACCTTAGTTTTTCTATATAAAGATAATGCTTATAATGAAAATGAGTGTGTTAGGAATAAAAAGAATATCAACAATGGGGAGCGATAGAAGTGAAAAAGAAATTGTTGGCTATTGCGCTAGGGACATCGGTTGTTTTTGCTTTAGGAGCATGCGGAAATAAAGAAGAGAGTAAGTCTTCGAAACAGTCTGCAAGCACAGACAGCGCAGAACAAATTTTCCAAAGAAGTTGTGCGGGATGTCACGCAACAGATTTATCAGGGGCAACTGGACCTGATTTAAGAAAAGTAGGCGGTAAGTACGACGCTGCAGATATCGAAGAGATTATTAAAAAAGGCCGCGGTTCAATGTCACCAGGACTTATTCAAGGTGAAGATGCGAAAAAAGTGTCTGAATGGTTAGCTGAACATAAATAAAAAAGGTGAAATGGACGAGTTGATAATATAGTCAACTCGTTTTCCTTTTTTCTGGTATGTAACATAACTGTAACAAAAATGTATCCAAATTGGAAACCGTTTGATGTTACAATGGGGTTTGTAGAATTTTGCTGAAATATATTACATAGAGTGGTATTGCTTATGAGAAAGCATAAGTAAACTATCTTCAACAAGGATGACTAAATGAAAATGAAGGATGTCTTTTGTTTTCAGATGTACAGAAAAGTATTTCGAAAAAAATCATTAAGTATTGGGTGATAAATAATGATAAAAATGACGAATGTTTATAAGGAGTACCCGAATGGTATGAAAGCCATTGCTGGTCTTACAGTTAACATTAAACAAGGTGAATTCGTATACGTAGTTGGACCGAGTGGAGCCGGAAAATCTACATTTATTAAAATGATGTATCGTGAAGAGAAACCATCTACAGGATCTATTAATGTAAATGGACTTACTATCGAAACATTGGCAGAAAGAGATGTTCCGTATTTCCGTCGTCAATTAGGCGTGATTTTCCAAGATTTCAAATTGCTACCTAAATTAACGGTATATGAGAATGTTTCGTTTGCTTTAGAAGTAATTGAAGAAGAACCGGATGCAATTCGTGAGCGTGTAACAGAAGTTCTAGGTCTTGTAGGCCTTGAAGATCGTGCAGACGCACTTCCAAGTGAGCTTTCGGGCGGGGAGCAACAACGTGTGGCTATTGCAAGAGCAATTGTAAATAGACCAAAGGTTGTAATTGCCGATGAGCCAACAGGTAACTTAGATATTGAAACAGCTCTTGATATTATGAATATTTTTACTCGCATTAATGAGCGCGGCACAACGATTGTTATGGCGACGCATAATGCAGATATCGTAAATACAATCCGTCATCGTGTAATCGCGATTGAAGGCGGAAAAATTGTTCGAGATGAGATTGAGGGAGGATACGGATATGAAGGCTAAGACCCTTAGTCGACATTTGCGAGAAGGTGTAAAGAATCTATCACGTAACGGATGGATGACATTTGCTTCTGTTAGTGCAGTAACAGTTACATTATTACTTGTAGGTGTCTTTTTAACAGCGATTATGAATATGAACCATTTTGCGACGAAAGTAGAGCAAGATGTAGAGATTCGTGTACACATTGATCCAGCTGCAAAAGAAGCGGATCAAAAGAAATTAGAAGAAGATATGAGTAAGATTGCAAAAGTAGATTCTATTAAATATTCTTCTAAAGAAGAAGAGTTAAAACGTTTAATTAAAAGCTTAGGTGATAGTGGAAAAACGTTTGAGTTATTTGAACAAGATAACCCACTTAAAAACGTATTCGTTGTAAAAGCGAAAGAACCAACCGATACAGCGACAATCGCGAAGAAGGTTGAAAAAATGCAGTTTGTTAGTAATGTTCAGTACGGAAAAGGGCAAGTTGAACGATTATTTGATACTGTAAAAACTGGTCGTAACATTGGGATTGCGTTAATTGCTGGTCTTTTATTCACAGCGATGTTCTTAATCTCTAATACAATTAAAATTACAATTTATGCTCGTAGTACAGAAATTGAAATTATGAAACTTGTTGGTGCAACAAACTGGTTTATTCGTTGGCCATTCTTGCTAGAGGGATTATTCTTAGGAGTATTAGGATCAATTATTCCAATTGGCCTAATTCTAATTACGTATAATTCGTTGCAAGGTGTGTTTAATGAAAAACTTGGCGGAACAATTTTCGAGCTTCTACCATACAGTCCATTCGTATTCCAATTAGCTGGTTTACTAGTGTTAATCGGTGCTTTAATCGGTATGTGGGGAAGTGTAATGTCAATTCGTCGCTTCTTAAAAGTATAAAAAGTTGCAAACATAATTCGTACAAGCTTATCATATAGTAGAAATAGGTAAAGGCATCACACAATGTGTGATGCCTTTTGCTACACCACCTGTGTGTTTTGGAAAGGGGAATTCCGCATTGAAACGTAGAGTTGCAATTATTGGAATGGTTGTTGCATTTTTAATTGGTGCTGGCGGAATGTTTGCAGGCATGTCTGTATTTGGGGTTAACCCATCAGAAGTAACGCAAACAATTTCGAGTGGGAATGCTAGCACTGCCCAAGGGAATTTGGCAAAAATTAATGAGGCGTATGCACTAATTGATTCACGTTATGTGGAAGACGTGAAAGATGAAAAGTTAGTTGAAGGTGCAATACAAGGTATGTTGTCTACGCTGAAGGACCCTTATTCCACGTATATGGATAAAGAAACAGCCAAACAGTTTAGTGAATCGCTTGATCCCGAATTAGAGGGGATTGGGGCTGAGGTGAACAAGACGGACGGTAAGCTTATTATCGTATCGCCAATTAAAGGTTCACCAGCAGAAAAGATAGGAATTAAACCGAATGACCAAATTTTATCTGTAGATGGAAACAGTGTGAAAGACTTATCACGTGAAGAAGCAGTATTAAAAATTCGTGGTAAAAAGGGAACGACTGTCGCAATTGAAATTAAACGTGCGGGAGTAACTGATCCGATTGTATTTAAAATTAAGCGTGAAAAGATTCCGATCTTTACAGTGTTTAGTTCTGTGAAGCAAGAGAGCGGAAAAGATATCGGTTATATGCAAATCACTTCTTTTGCTGAAAATACAGCGAAAGAATTTAAGGATCAGTTAAAAGAGTTAGAGAAGAAAAATATAAAAGGCTTAGTTATTGACGTGCGTGGTAATCCTGGTGGCTACTTAAATAGTGTAGAAGATATACTAGGGGAAATTATGACGAATAAAAAGCCGATGCTACAAGTAGAGCAGCGAAATGGTGAGAAGAAGAAATTCTCTACGGAACTGAAAGAGAGAAAACCATATCCAATTTCAGTATTAATTGATAATGGAAGTGCTTCTGCTTCAGAGATTTTAGCGGGTGCGCTAAAAGAAGGAGAAGGATACGATTTAATTGGTGAAAAGACATTTGGTAAAGGTACTGTCCAGCAAGCTGTTCCATTTAAAGACGGCAGCAACATTAAATTAACGATGTTTAAATGGTTAACACCGGATGGGAACTGGATTCATAAAAAAGGAATCGCGCCAACAGTAGAAGTGAAGCAACCAAATTATTATCATGCGACACCAATTCAAATTGAAAAAACACTTTCATACAATTCAAATGATGTACAAGTAAAACATGCTCAAGAAATGCTTAAGAGCTTAGGTTATGTACCAGGTCGTGAAGATGGATACTTTAGTAAAGAGACAGAATCGGCTCTGAAAGCATTCCAAAATGCAAATGAAATGGAAGCGACAGGACAGCTTGATAAAAAGACAGCTGAAGCGATTCAAACTAAAATTATCGAAAAAATCCGTTCTGGAGAAAATGATCTACAATTACAGTCAGCATTAAAATTAATGGCAAAATAAGAAGAAATACAGGCAGTTTGCTGCCTGTATTTTTTTGTGTTAAACAAACGTTTGTTTAGTTATGATAATATAAAAAGAAAGAATGATATAAATGGTGGTGAATGAGTTCGTGGAGGCGTGGATTTTTGAAATAATGCGGGCAGTTGGACGTTTTTTCTTACACCCTGCTGTCTATATATTTGTAATAAGTAGTATCTTCGTTGGATACTTACGTATGTTAAGAGAACGAAAAGATTTTTCTTTTAAAGTTTATGATATTTGGTTTGAACTGCGAACCTCTCTATTTGCAGGGATTGGATACGGATTAGTAGTATCTATTATTACGATTGGGCTTGGACTTGTTGTTTCTAAAGCAAGCTTATGGGCCATTTTAATTTGGACGTTACTATTTGGATTAACGGCTATGTATCGATATTTATCGGCGGCTTATACATTTAGCATTGCGATTGTATGTGTTCTATTATCTTCTAAGCTACCAGTTTCCTTTTTACAGCTTCGAGAAGGTGAAGAGAGTACCATTGTATCCCTTGTTATTTTACTAGGCGTTATGCTTATTGTAGAAGGCTTATTGATTTCTAAAAACGCAGTAGGATATTCGACGCCGAGGATTAGGCAGGGGAAGCGTGGATTAAAGATTGGTTTACACGAATCAAAGCGTTTATGGATCGTTCCTATTTTTATTCTTGTACCGGGTGATGCGGTAACGCAGTTTATTTCATGGTGGCCTGTCGTTTCAATAGGTTCAAATACATATTCTCTATTCCTCGTTCCATTTTTAATTGGATTTATGAGAAATATTAAAAGTTATGAGCCGACGGAAGCTTTATTATTTACAGGAAGACGGGTTTATGGGTTAGCAGGACTTGTGCTCGTTTTAGGAATCGCAAGTTACTGGTGGCACGTACTTGCAATTATCGCGATGGGAGTCGCTATGCTTGGGCGTTTCACAATTTCGATGCAAGAAAAAATTGCCGATGAAACAAGACCAGCGTATTTTGCTGCACGCAATGATGGGCTCGTTGTACTAGATACAATTCCAAATACAATTGGAGCAGAGCTGAAATTACTGCCTGGAGAAATTATTACGAAAGTAAATGGAGTCATTCCAAAAAGCGCCGAGGAATTTTATGATGCGCTTCAAACGAAGACGACAGGAGCATTTTGTAAATTAGAAGTATTAGATACAAATGGTGAGCTTCGTCTTGCACAAACTGCATTATATGCTGGTGGACATCACGAATTAGGTATTGTATTCGTTGAACAGGAGCATGAGTGGGATTCGGAAGCGATGTAATAGAAGGAATGGTATCACCTTGTGGTGGTACCTTTTTTTGTTTTTGGGGGAGGGGAGAGTAGTTAGTAAATGAAGTTTATATCAGCGCAACTCGAAATATATCGGCGATTATTCGAATATATCGACTTTCCAGCAAAAAACGACAACTATCGCAAAGCTTATTTTCAGTTTCATAGACGGATAACTTGAATAATTATTTGATAATGGTTATCATTTAGGGAGTCTTTTTAATTTTGGAAAATGGAGGTAAGATATGCTGCGTAAATTTTTCTCGTACTATAAACCGTATAAAGGTTTATTTATACTCGACTTTTCTTGTGCGGTTGTCGCAGGATTATTAGAACTCGGCTTCCCGCTTATCGTAAATCAATTTATTGATAAGTTATTGCCAGGGCAAAACTGGACGCTTATTTTATGGGCTTGTTTCGGTTTACTCGCAGTTTATATGTTAAATGCAGGCTTACAATATGTCGTTACATATTGGGGACATATGCTTGGTGTTAACATTGAAACAGATATGAGGCAGAAATTATTTGATCATATTCAAAAGCTATCATTCAGATTTTTTGATAATAATAAAACAGGTCATTTAATTTCACGCCTTACAAACGATTTAATGGAAATTGGAGAAATTGCTCACCATGGACCAGAAGATTTATTTATCGCCGTAATGACTTTAGTTGGGGCATTCTCATTTATGATGATGATCAACTGGAAGTTAGCGTTATTAACGTTCTTCGTCATTCCATTCCTATTATGGTTAGCGCTGTACTTCAATAAAAAAATGACAGGTACATTTAGACGTTTATTCTCAGATGTTGCTGATTTCAATGCATGTATTGAGAACAACGTTGGTGGTATTCGCGTTGTACAAGCATTCGGAAATGAAAAGTTTGAGAAAGAGCAATTTGCTGTGAACAACGCTCGTTTCCGTACAACGAAATTAATGGCGTATAAAATTATGGCGTTAAATTCGTCGATTAGTTATATGCTCATGCGTCTCGTAACGCTCTTCGTCTTAATATGCGGTACATGGTTTGTTCTGCAAGGAGAATTAACGTACGGTGGATTTATCGGATTCGTTCTATTAACGAATATTTTCTTCCGCCCAATTGAAAAAATTAACGCGGTAATCGAAAGCTATCCGAAAGGAATCGCCGGTTTTAAAAGATATGTAGAGCTTCTTGAAACAGAGCCTGACATTGTAGACTCTAAAGATGCAATGGAAGTGAAGCATGTACACGGTGATATTCAATATAACAACATTACGTTTGGATATGAAAACAAAGAACCGATTTTAAATGACATTAGTTTGAAAATACATGCAGGTGAAACAGTTGCGTTCGTTGGACCATCAGGAGCTGGGAAAACGACGTTATGTAGCCTATTACCACGTTTTTATGAGCAATCATCTGGATCGATTCAAATTGATGGAATTGATACGAAAGATATGACATTATCTTCACTTCGTAAGCAAATTGGAATTGTGCAGCAAGATGTGTTCTTATTCTCAGGAACAATTCGTGAAAATATCGCTTACGGAAATTTAAAAGCATCAGAAGCTGAAATTTGGCAGGCAGTAAAACGTGCGCAATTAGAAGATTTAATTTACTCACAGCCGGACGGTTTAGATACTGTTATCGGTGAGCGCGGCGTGAAACTTTCAGGTGGACAAAAGCAGCGTCTAGCGATTGCTCGTATGTTCTTGAAAAACCCTCCAATTTTAATATTGGATGAAGCAACTTCTGCATTAGATACAGAGACAGAACTTGCGATTCAAAAATCGCTTGCGGAGCTATCTGTTGGCCGTACAACATTAGTTATCGCTCACAGACTTGCAACGATTAAAAATGCAGATCGCATCGTCGTTGTAAATAAAGATGGTATTGCAGAACAAGGTTCACATAATGAATTAATTGAGCAAGACGGAGGATACAGTAGGTTATACGAAGCTCAGTTTAGTTCGTAAATATAATTTGTACTGAATTAGTGCACCATAAGTAGGTAAAAATCTCATATGGGAGGCTATAAAGTATGATTGTAACAACAACTTCTACAATTCAAGGGAAAGAGATTATTGATTATGTCGATATCGTGAATGGAGAAGCGATTATGGGTGCAAATATCGTTCGTGATCTTTTCGCTTCTGTCCGTGATGTTGTCGGTGGTCGCTCAGGCGCTTACGAAAGCAAATTGAAAGAAGCACGTGACATCGCAATGGAAGAGATGAAAACTCTTGCAAGACAAAAAAATGCGAATGCCATCGTTGGTATCGACGTGGATTACGAAGTAGTTCGCGAAGGGATGCTAATGGTTGCTGTGAGCGGGACTGCTGTCCGTATCTAAAGTGAGAAGCCGTGCTGATGCACGGCTTTTTGTATTCTATGTCGAAGATTCAATATTTCTTGGGAAATGTGGAATGCCCCGTCGATATATAGGGAAGACATTAGAGTGCTTCTTTACATTTTTGAATTTGAGTTAATAATTTTGCGTATTCTTGTTCGAGAGATGTGATGTCATCGTGATGATTTGGAATGGAAATCCGGCCGATGACTTCTGTTAATTTTGTTTGTAATCGTAACAATTCTTGCTCAGTAACGTTTACAGAATCTCCGGTGGTTCTTTTTGTGTATTGCTCGTAATTACCGTGGAAGATTCTTGGTTCACTCTCATCTACTTGTAGAATATGGTCTGCAACAGAGCGAATAAAGGCACGGTCATGGCTAATGAAAAGTATTGTGCCAGGATATTCTTGTAACATGGTTTCTAATTCTTCTTGCGTCGCTAAGTCTAAATAGTTTGTCGGTTCATCTAGCAGAAGCATATTATAGTTTCCCAAAAATACTTTTGCGAGTGCAACCTTCATTCGTTCACCCCCGCTTAGAACGTGCACAGGTTTATGAACATCCTCACGGCGGAATAGAAGTCGTGCAAGTATTGTGCGAACGAATGCTTCTGTATAGTTTGTTTCTTCTAGAACATTTTCTAAAATGGTTTTATCTGTTTTTAAAATAGATAATGTTTGTTCGAAGTATCCAATTTTACAACTTTTCGATAGCTGCATGCCACGCTCGTTTGTGAGAAGCATGTTGAACAAAGTGGTTTTGCCGCTTCCATTTGCCCCTAAAACGGCAAGCTTTGCACCAGGGGCAATAGTTCCATTCATATTTTTAAATAGTATACGGTCGCCTATTTTCTTTGTTGCTTTATTGAATTGTACTGCCACCTTACTATGAATGGGTGTATGGTATTGCACGTCAAATTGAGCTTGAGAAAGATACTTTGGCTTTTCCTTCTTTTCTAGTTTTTCGAGACGTGTCTCTAATGCTTTCGCTGCTTTACTAACCTGTTCTTGGCCATGAGCCCCACTTAACCTATAAAGTCTAGATTCAGATGAACTGAACCGTGTTGGGATTTTTTTCATGTTAGAAGCACGTTGCTTTCTTTGTAGAATGGACTGTTCTAAACGATTTTTTTCTTGTATATATTGCTCATATTCTGCTTGTTTTTGTATTCGTTCACGTTCTTTTTGTTTTCGATAGTTTGAATAATTACCTTTGTACTCTTGAATAATACCGTCTTCAATTTCAATAATTTTGGTACATATATTATCTAGAAATTCACGGTCATGCGATATTAAAACAAGTGCCCCTTTATAAGATGAAAGTGCCTTTTCTAATTGCTCTGTACCGACCATATCTAAGTGGCTTGTTGGTTCATCAGCGAATAAAATGCCTGCATTTTGTTCGAGAGCATGCGCAATCTTTAGTCGCATTCGTTCACCGCCGCTCATTGCGTCGGTAACGTTTGAAATACTCCATTTTCCTTTTGCGAGAGAAGAAGCGGTTTCCGGTAGTTCTTCGCTGAGCTGAGGAATGATGGCGATAGAACTATGATGAGTTACTATGCCTCTGTCAGCTTCTATTTCTTTACTTAATATTTGCAATAACGTAGATTTACCAGCTCCGTTGACTCCGACAATTCCTATGCGATCCTGTGCTTGAATTTCCAGTGATGGTAATGTAAATAGTGTGCAATCACCAAAGCTCTTTTCGATATTACGTGCGAATAAAATAGTCATAAAAAAACCTCCCTAGTTTCACTAGAGAGGATAAACGTCGCCCTTGTATGTAAAAAATCGTACATAAATAAACGATTTTTTACATGATCGTTTCGAAAGAAAGTATCGACAAATGGACAGACTAATCCCCTGCTAGTTTTCATCATTTTTGTTCACTATTTGTGATGGATGAAATAAATAAGAGAATTAGAACTTCATTGGTTAAAGTACCTTCCTTTCATAATATTACTTTTATTGTATGCGCATACAAAAGGGTTTGTCAAACTTATTTCTGTTCGCTATTTTTAAATTTATTATTATACAATTGTGCTTTTGCCAGCGCCTCAGCATCGTTTTTAATTTCATCCAGTCCATTCGCATCTCCAATAACATAACCTTCAAATGAAGAACCAACAAAATCAAAGATATATTGGAATTGAGCAATAAGCGGTAATGCTTTTAGCTTTGGATTATCCCCGCCAACGATGACAACATACATTTTTTTGCCTTTCATTTTTTCTTTGAAATGAAGAGATGTATCGCGCAAGCTTTGTGACCAGCGATCAACAAAGTTTTTCATATGTCCACTCATTCCGTACCAATATAATGGTGTAGCAAAGATAATCGTGTCGTGCTCTAGCATGCGTTTGGTTAACTGCTCATAGTCATCATTTACGGATTGGAATCCTTCTGCATCATGACGTTGGTCTGTAATAGGATAGACGGTATGATCACGCAAATAAATTTGTTCTGTTTCAATGTCCTCTATCATCATATGTGTTAAAGCTTCTGTATTTCCGTTTTGTCTTGAACTGCCATGTATAACAAACATGTAATCATTCCTTTTCTTTTGCTTGTTTTAGGAGTGAAACGTGTTTTTGCAAATTCGCTTGGATGTTGGAAAGTAATGTGATTTGCTTTGTTACTTCATTGAGTTTATCTTCGTAAAGCGTAAGGATACTGCTACACGGATTGTCGTACAGGTGCGGTTCAATTTCAAGGCAGCGCAGCATCCTTGCCGTCTCTTCTAAATTTAAGCCAATTTGTAAGTACATTTGAATAAGCTCCACTTTTTCGATGGCACTTTCATCAAAATCACGGTAACCATTTGCAAGGCGCTTAGAAGGGAGTAAGCCCTTTTCTTCGTAATGTCTTAGTGATCTTTCACTAACGCCAGTTTCTTTTGATAATTCTCCAATTCGCAATGCGTTTCACTCCTTCTACATGTATTGTAAACCTTCACACTAATGTGAGGGTCAACTCTGTTTTTTCGCAAAAGAATCTACATGATTTAAGAACACTTGAATGGCTTTAGATGGAATGAAATATTTACCGCGTACGATGGAAAACGGACGGATTAGTTGTTCATTTGGAACTTCGACGTGGAATAGTTCTTTTGCTAATAGCTCTTTCCGTACAGTCCAATCAGAAAGGATAGCGATGCCAAGCCCGGCACTAACAGCTTCCTTTACGCTTTGGATACTACTGAATGTAAAGAATCGTTTCATTTTTAAATGGTGTTGATGAATAAAGCGGTCACTATAAGCGCGTGTACCAGAACCACTTTCTCTTAATACCCATACTTGATCTTGGAGTGTACTTTCATTTATTTCATTTGTGCGGAGTAATGGATGATTTGGCGGGACGACGAGCTTCATTTCATCTTGCATAAATGTTTCAACATCTACGTCGGCGTATACGACTTGTCCTTCCACTAGGCCGATATCAATTTGATTAGAGCGAAGGCTTTGCAAAACGTCTTCTGTATTTGAGATGAAAGTATGAACTTCGACGTGTGGATTTTCATTCGCATAGTTAGCCAGTATTTTTGGAAGTAAGTATTCGCCAATTGTAAAACTAGCACCAATGCGAAGTGTTCCTGTTACAACGTTATGTAGTTCATTAATTTCTTGTTTAGCATCTTCGTAAAGAGAGAGCATTTGCTTTGCATGTATATATAATATGTTTCCAGCTTCAGTAACTTGGACGTGCTTCGGGGAGCGTTGAATAAGTGTAGTGCCAAATTCGTTTTCTAAGTTGCGTATATGCATACTTACTCCAGGCTGTGAAAGGTTTAATAATTCTGCTGCACGGGAGAAGTGTTTCTGTTCAACGACAGTAACAAAAATTTTTAAAATGTCTACGTTCATATAATGGGCTCCTTTCTTTTTCTATCATCTTATCATAAGTATTTCTGATGATAGAGATTTGGTATTGGTATTAAACTTATTATAGAAACTCTCTTATAATGTAAGTAGAAAGAACATGCATGTTCCAATACGATTATTGGAGTGGTTCAAAATGGAACAAACACTTGTTATACAAAAGAAGAAGCGTTTTGGATTTTCGCAAGGAATTGGGATTACATTATTAATCGCAATTGCCGCGAAATATTTAGCAGAGCTTCCATTTTTAAATATTATGGGACAATTAGTAATTGCTATTCTAATTGGGATGGTTTGGCGCGCTGCAATTGGAGTTCCTCACGATGCGATAGCAGGAACGAACTTTGCGAGTAAGAAGTTGCTGCGCTTTGGGATCATCTTACTTGGAATGCGATTAAATCTTGTTGATATTGCGAAGGCGGGACCGAAAGTATTGGTCATCGCGGCGGTTGTTATTACATTTACTATTTTTGTTGTATACGGACTAACGAAAGTATTTAAAGTAGAAAAGAAACTTGGGATTTTAACAGCATGCGGTACGGCAATTTGCGGCGCAGCCGCGGTCGTGGCAATTGCACCGCAAGTCAAAGCGAAGGACGATGAAACAGCAGTTGGGGCAGCAATCATCGCGATTTTAGGTACCATATTTACGCTTATTTATACGTTATTATATCCAGTGCTTGGTTTATCTCCGTACGGTTATGGTGTATTCTCAGGTGCGACGCTTCATGAAATCGCTCATGTCATCGCAGCTGCGGCGCCAGGAGGAAGTACTGCTGTAGACATCGCAGTTATTGTGAAGTTAACGCGCGTAGCAATGCTTGTGCCAGTAGCGATTTTAATTGGTCTATGGTTTGGTAAGAGTGAAGGTAGCAAAGAAAAGAAATCGTGGCGCGAACTTCCAATACCATGGTTCATTTTCGGGTTCTTAGCGATGAGTGCAGTGCATTCGCTCGGGATTATTCCAGAAGTTGTTGCGGGATACATTGTTGTTCTTGCTTACATGCTTATCGCAATGGCGATGGCAGGGCTCGGTTTAAATGTAGAGTTTAAAACGTTCCGTAAATTAGGAAGTAAAGCATTTGTGGCGGGGCTGATTGGCTCGGTTTGCTTATCGGTTCTTGGATACGTTCTTGTATATGCGTTAGGATTTATGTAGTAGAGGAGAAAGCTGTTCCCGAAGGTGTTTGGGGACAGCTTTTTCTTATGATTATAGTAGCGCTACGGATGTCGATATATTTGGAAAATCGCCGATATAAATGGAGTTGCGCTGATATATTTAGAAAGTCGCTGATATAAATTGAATTACTCTTGTACTTTGTTAGAGTAGATGTTCAATGAACCATTTTTCTAAAATTTGTAAAGATATCTTTACTTATAACTGGAAAATATTTATAATTTAAGTAAAGATATCTTTACTTTTGAAGGTGGATCCTATGGGTGTGAAAAATAAAATAAAAGAGTTAAGAAAGCAAAATCATATAACACAAGTTGAAATGGCAAAGGCGATGCAGGTGACGCGGCAGACGATAGTGGCGATTGAAAATCATCATTACAATCCGAGTCTAGAGTTATCTTTAAAAATTGCCCAATATTTTGGGGTGAAGGTGGAGGAAATCTTTACGCTGGAGTAAGGGGAGAGAAATGGTAGGAAAACGAGCATAGCGATAGGGGGAATAAAAAATGCAGGATGAGTTTGAGAGATTTCAGTCAGATAAAGCGTTTAAATATGTAGGGTTATTTTTTACGATTAGTTTAGCGATATGGAGTTTATATAATTTAATTGTTGATGGAAATGCTGGTATGCCGTTTGTTTTATTTGTACTAGGGCAGTGGGTGTATTTTCTTGTGAACTATTGGCCGAAGTGGAAATATAGAAATCGAAAAGAGGCTAATCATGTATGAGTAAGAGAGAGGTCATGAGATTCGTAGGGAGTTTGCTTGTAGCAGGAATTCTTTTAAATACGAGTTTAATGATTTTAAGTATTTCGTGGGGAACTATTTTTATATCAAATGTAGCGCTAGTCATTTTATATGGAATTTCGGAATATAAAGAGCAGAAGCGTTTGAAAGAAGAGGGAGTACCATCAATTGATGAGCGAGTTGTGAACAAGATGAAGTCATATTTTATGATTTGTATTACAAGCTTCGTTTTCTTGTTTATTATGTATCTTTGTGTAAATAAGTATTTAGATAGGCAAGCAGTACATGTAACTGAGCTATTATATATTGCTATTTTTGGTGTATTAATTAGTATCGCATCAACGAGTGTGTTAGCAACAAGGAATAATAGATAGAAAAAGGGGAACTGGGATGGGATTACCGGTGTTATGTGTCGCTACAGCTATATTTTCGCTTCTTTGGGGAATGCAAAACTTTTCTCGTAATCCAGTGCCGAGTATTTGTATTATGATTGGTACTGTAGGTTTATCGTATTATTTATTATTATTAGCCCATTATCATAAAACGGCAACGAGTGTTGTTGTTGGAGCACTTATTTTATTTTGTGGGCGCGCCATACAAAAGGGGTTATTTCCATAAAAGCTGTTTATACATTTTGTATAAACAGCCTTTTGTATTTTTTTTACAAAAAGCTTGAAAGTTACGTAACGTCATCTTTTATAATGAAAGGGAAGAGGTGATGGTAGTGATTTCAATACAAGAATTGACGAGAGAAACAGGGGTTACAGTACGTACACTACGTTATTATGATCAAATAGATTTATTAAAGCCGAGCGGAAAAACAGAGGGTGGACATCGGTTATATAGTGAAAATGACGTTATTCGTTTGCAACAAATTTTATTTTTAAAAGAAATGGGATTTTCATTAAAAGAAACTGCGAATATGTTAGTAAAAGGTGAGCTGGATTTAAAAAATTCGCTTGAAAAACAACTTCGGTTTGTACAGGAAGAACAAAAGAAATTTAATCGAATGGAGAGTGTTTTACAAGCAGTTGTTTATTCGGTAGATGTGGAGGGAGAACTCGATTGGAAAGTTATGTTTGAACTGATTCAGCTTTCGAAGCAGTCTTCTCGTATACGTGAAATATTTCAAAATGAAGTATTTTCAAAGGAAGAACAAAAATTGCTTCATAATTTACCAAACATGAGTAAGGAAGATCCGAATGTTTTAGAGTGGGTAGATTTATTAAAGCAATTACGCACTTTTATGAAAGACGGTAAAGAAGCTGCTAGTGATGAGGTACAAGGGGCAATGAAGAGATTAATGCAGAAGTGTTTAGAAATGGCCAATGGTGATGAAGCGTTTTTAGATAAGTTATGGGAAGTTAGAAAATCGAAGGAAGATTCACAGAAAATGAGCATGTATCCAATTGAAGAAGAACTTTTATTGTATATGGATGAGGCTTTTCGTATTTATGATGAAAGGGAGAAGGATAAATGAGCATACTCGCAGAATATCGTTGGTATTTTTTAATTGGGGCAGAAATTGTATTTTGGTTATCAGCTATCGGTTTCTTTTTACTTCGCTACGGATTCCGTTTGAAAAAGGCGAGTTTTATTATGGGAATTGTACTCCTCGTAAATGAAGTGTTTATTTTAACTTTAGGAGTAGTGGACTATTATCAAACAGGAAAGTTCTCTAACTTTCAAATTATTACTGTAATTATTTTATTGTATGCAGTTTTCTACGGGAAAAAGGATTTGAAGAAGCTTGATATATTTGCACAAAAATCAGTTGCGAAATGGCGTAATGAACCGGCGCCTATTATTGAAGAACAGGTAGAATTAACAGGCATGGCCTATGCAAAGCAGGAAATAAAAAATTGGGTATTACATCTTGTTTTATTCGTTGGTGTGCACATATTCTTTTTCTTCGCGTATGGATTTATTCCATTTGAACAATGGGGTAATTGGTTAGAATCGGGAATCGTTTTAAATAAAGCTGCAAGTCGCGTGAGCCAAGTGTGGGCGATTGTATTTTTAGTTGATACAGCAATTTCATTTTCATATGTGATTTTTCCGAAGAAGGAGAAAGGAAAAGAAAAGCTACTTTCATAGTTGAAAGTAGCTTTTCTGGTATACAAATAATTTTTATAGGAGAGGATGACAATAGAAAAAAGAATCAGCTGTATATGTCTATTTCTCTTTAGTTTAGTAGCATGTTCACCATCTAGCACTACAATTGATAAGAAGAATGATGTCATTGTAAAGGGAGTAGGAACTTCCAATCTAGATAAATTCGAACAGTTCGTTATGAACGTTGATCAAGGGGAAGTTGATAAAATAAGAATTGTACAGTATACCGATGAAGGTGACCCGGTTTTTCAAACGTTAGAGCATAGTGGGAAAGATATCCTTTATGTGTTAGATAGTAGACAAGACAAGTTTGCTGGTGACCATAAAGGATTACATAAAGATAGTTGCAAAAGTATTGTTAAAGAGCAGCGCGAATCAGAAAGTACTTATCGGTTAACAGATTGTACGAATGAAGATGGACGCAATGGATATGACTTATTATATGTATCAAAAAAATAGAGTTAGTAGAGGAAGGAAGTATTTACTCCTTCCTTTTTCTATGTGTATATTGTCGAAAACTTTACCGAATATCTGTTCGTTTTTTTAGGTTTTTTATAGGTATTCGTGGTAAAATAATAATACAGATTTTTTATGAGGAGGTCGGATTTTTTTGGAACGTCAATTTGAAATTGTCTCAGCGTATTCCCCGCAAGGTGATCAGCCGGTAGCTATAGAGAAGCTTGTAGAGGGAATTAATAGTGGAAAGAAAAAGCAAGTGTTGCTTGGAGCAACAGGAACGGGTAAGACATTTACGATTTCAAATGTCATTAAAGAAGTGCAAAAGCCAACACTTGTTATGGCTCATAATAAAACGTTAGCAGGGCAGTTATATAGTGAGTTGAAAGACTTTTTCCCGAATAATGCAGTTGAATATTTTGTTAGTTACTACGATTATTATCAGCCAGAAGCGTATGTACCACAAACAGATACGTTTATTGAAAAAGATGCGCAGGTTAATGATGAAATTGATAAATTGCGTCACTCGGCAACGTCTGCATTATTTGAACGGGACGATGTAATTATTGTTGCGAGTGTTTCTTGTATATATGGCTTAGGTTCTCCAGAAGAATACCGCGAGCTAGTTGTTTCGCTTCGAGTTGGTATGGAAAAAGACCGTAATCAATTGCTTCGTGAACTTGTTGATGTACAGTATGGACGTAATGATATTGATTTCAAGCGTGGTACATTCCGTGTGCGAGGAGATGTAGTTGAAATCTTCCCGGCATCACTTGATGAGCATTGTATTCGAATCGAATTTTTCGGTGATGAAATCGATCGTATTCGTGAAGTAAATGCGTTAACAGGTGAAGTATTAGCAGAACGTGATCATGTAGCAATCTTCCCAGCATCTCACTTCGTTACACGTGAAGAAAAGATGAAGGTCGCTATTGAAAATATCGAAAAAGAATTAGAAGAGCGTTTAAAGGAATTAAATGATAACGGCAAGTTGTTAGAAGCGCAGCGTATAGAACAGCGTACACGTTATGATTTAGAAATGATGCGCGAGATGGGATTTTGTTCAGGTATTGAAAACTACTCCCGTCATTTAACACTTCGTCCAGCGGGGGCAACGCCGTATACGCTATTAGACTATTTCCCGAAAGATTTCTTAATCGTTATGGATGAATCGCACGTATCAGTACCGCAAGTAAGAGCGATGTATAACGGGGACCAAGCGCGTAAGCAAGTGCTTGTGGATCATGGATTCCGTCTGCCGTCAGCTTTAGATAATAGACCGCTCACATTCGATGAGTTTGAAGAGAAAACGAATCAAGTTATTTATGTTTCAGCAACGCCAGGACCGTATGAGTTAGAGCAGTCGCCAGAAGTAATAGAACAAATTATTCGTCCAACAGGGCTTTTAGATCCACCAATTGATATACGACCAATTGAAGGGCAAATTGACGATTTATTAGGAGAGATTCAAGATCGTATTGCAAAAAATGAACGTGTATTAATTACGACTTTAACGAAGAAAATGTCAGAGGATTTAACGGATTACTTAAAAGATGTAGGAATTAAAGTTAACTATCTTCACTCTGAAATTAAAACGTTAGAACGTATTGAAATTATCCGCGATCTTCGCCTCGGTAAATTTGATGTACTTGTCGGCATTAACTTATTGCGAGAAGGATTAGATATTCCGGAAGTATCACTTGTAGCTATTTTAGATGCTGATAAGGAAGGGTTCTTGCGTTCAGAACGTTCATTAATTCAAACAATCGGTCGTGCCGCGCGTAATGAAAACGGCCGCGTTATTATGTATGCAGATCGTATAACGAAATCTATGGGAATTGCGATTGAAGAAACGAAGCGTCGTCGTAGTATACAAGAAGCTTACAATGAAGAGCATGGTATTACGCCGAAAACGATTCAAAAAGGCGTTCGTGATGTTATCCGTGCAACGACAGCTGCTGAAGAGACAGAAACATACGAAGCAACTCCTGCTAAGAAAATGACGAAAAAAGAGCGCGAAAAGACAATTGCGAAGATGGAAGCAGAGATGAAAGAAGCAGCAAAAGCGTTAGACTTCGAGCGTGCAGCTGAACTAAGAGATTTACTATTAGAATTAAAAGCGGAAGGGTGAAAAAAGTGAGTAAGAGCAAGGATTTTATCGTTGTAAAAGGTGCTAGAGCACATAACTTAAAAAATATTGATGTAACCATTCCGAGAAATCAGCTTGTCGTTGTAACGGGATTGTCTGGTTCGGGGAAATCATCATTAGCATTTGATACGATTTATGCAGAAGGGCAGCGCAGATACGTAGAATCGTTATCTGCGTATGCGCGCCAGTTTTTAGGACAAATGGATAAGCCGGATGTGGACACGATTGAAGGATTGTCACCAGCAATTTCAATCGATCAAAAAACGACGAGTCGTAACCCACGTTCAACTGTCGGAACGGTAACGGAGATTTATGATTACTTACGTTTATTATTTGCACGAATTGGTACGCCAATTTGTCCGAATCATGGCATTGAAATTACGTCACAAACGGTAGAGCAGATGGTAGACCGTGTTCTTGAATATCCTGAACGTACGAAATTACAAGTGTTAGCGCCTATCGTTTCTGGGCGTAAAGGTGCGCATGTAAAAGTACTTGAAGATATTAAGAAGCAAGGATATGTTCGTGTTCGCGTTGACGGTGAAATGCTTGATGTATCTGAAGATATTGCGTTAGATAAAAACAAGAAGCATTCCATTGAAGTTGTAATTGACCGTATTGTTGTAAAAGAAGGGATCGCAAGCCGTCTTGCTGATTCACTTGAAAGTGCATTAAAGCTTGGCGGGGGACGAGTGTTAATCGATGTTATGGGAGAAGAGGAACTTCTGTTTAGTGAACATCACGCTTGTCCGCATTGTGGTTTTTCAATTGGAGAATTAGAGCCGCGTATGTTCTCATTCAATAGTCCGTTCGGAGCATGTCCTTCTTGTGATGGACTTGGTTCAAAGCTAGAGGTAGATTTAGAGCTTGTTATCCCGAACTGGGATTTATCATTAAATCAACATGCGATTGCACCTTGGGAACCGACAAGTTCACAATACTATCCACAACTTTTACAATCTGTATGTAATCACTACGGCGTTGATATGGATATGCCTGTGAAAGATATACCGAAAGATTTATTTGATAAAGTGTTGTACGGAAGCGGGGAAGAGAAAGTTTATTTCCGCTATGTAAATGAATTTGGTCAAGTAAAGGAAAATGAGATTTTATTTGAAGGTGTTATTCCAAACATTGAACGTCGTTATCGCGAAACGAGTTCCGATTACATTCGTGAGCAAATGGAAAAGTATATGGCAGAACAAGCTTGTCCAAAGTGTAAAGGTGGACGCTTAAAGCCTGAGAGTTTAGCTGTATTTGTTGGCAATAAAACGATTGCTGACGTAACGAAGTATTCAGTTCAAGAAGTACAAGAATTCTTCTCGAATGTAGAGCTAACGGAGAAGCAACAAAAAATAGCTCATTTAATTTTAAGAGAAATTCAGGAGCGCGTTGGGTTCTTAGTGAACGTTGGTTTAGATTATTTAACGTTAAGTCGTGCCGCAGGAACTTTATCAGGTGGTGAGGCGCAGCGTATTCGTTTAGCGACGCAAATTGGTTCTCGTCTAACTGGCGTACTTTATATTCTTGATGAGCCTTCAATTGGTTTACACCAGCGTGATAACGATCGTCTTATTCGTACATTGCAAGAAATGCGCGATTTAGGTAATACGTTAATCGTTGTTGAACATGATGAAGATACGATGATGGCTGCTGACTATTTACTTGATATAGGGCCTGGTGCAGGTATTCACGGTGGACAGGTCGTTTCAGCGGGGACACCGGCTGAAGTTATGCAAGATGAGAATTCATTAACAGGGAAGTATTTAAGTGGTAAAGAGTTTATTCCAGTTCCACTTGAAAGACGTAAAGGTGATGGACGTAAAGTAGAGATTGTCGGTGCAAAAGAGAATAATTTAAAGAACGCGAAAATGTCATTCCCGCTTGGTACGTTTGTAGCGGTAACGGGTGTATCTGGTTCTGGTAAAAGTACGATGATTAATGAAGTATTATATAAATCGTTAGCACAAAAGTTATATAAAGCGAAAGCAAAGCCAGGTACTCATAAAGAGATTAAAGGTCTTGAGCATTTAGATAAAGTAATCGATATTGATCAATCGCCAATCGGACGTACACCACGTTCAAATCCAGCAACGTATACAGGTGTATTCGATGATATTCGTGATGTGTTTGCCCAAACGAATGAAGCGAAAGTGCGCGGATATCAAAAAGGACGTTTCAGCTTTAACGTAAAAGGTGGCCGTTGTGAAGCGTGCCGTGGTGATGGAATTATTAAAATTGAAATGCATTTCCTACCAGATGTGTATGTTCCGTGTGAAGTTTGTCACGGTAAACGATATAATCGTGAAACGTTAGAAGTGAAATATAAAGATAAGAATATTTCTGAAGTGTTAGGGATGACAATTGAAGATGGAGTAGAATTCTTCGCCAATATTCCTAAAATTAAGCGTAAACTTCAAACGCTTGTAGATGTTGGGCTTGGTTATATGAAATTAGGTCAACCAGCAACAACGTTATCTGGTGGGGAAGCACAGCGTGTGAAATTAGCTTCTGAATTACACCGTCGTTCTACAGGTCGTACGTTATACATTTTAGATGAGCCAACGACTGGTTTGCATGCGCATGATATTGCACGTCTTCTAGAAGTGCTGCAACGTCTTGTTGAGAGCGGTGAGACGGTACTTGTAATTGAACATAATTTAGATGTAATTAAAACAGCTGATTATATCGTTGACCTTGGACCAGAGGGCGGAGATAAAGGTGGACAAATCGTTGCTTCAGGAACGCCAGAGCAAGTAGTGAAAGAAGAACGCTCATACACAGGTAAGTATTTAAAAGAGATTTTAAATCGTGATAAAGCAAGAATGAAAGAGAAAATAAAAGAAGTAGAGTTATCGCAATAAGTTTATTGATGAAAACCGAGTGGAAATGACGCTCGGTTTTTATTTTACGAGGAAAAACTGGTAAGCATGTTAGTAGGTATACAAGCATGAAAGGTAGAATAAGTTGATATAAGTGTTTGTATCATACTTGCGTTTATTATCTATTAGCGTATGATGAAATATATATGTTTAAAAGGATGTGTGACGAAATGAGATGGATTGTATCACTTCTTGTAAATAGCGTTGTGTTAATCGCTGTATCGGGACTTTTAAAAGGGATTGCACCAGATGCATTTTACGTAGCAAATATACAAACTGCAATTATTGCGAGTATTATATTGGCGGTTTTAAATGTGTTCGTAAAGCCATTTTTAATTTTAATTACGCTACCAATTACTGTTGTAACTTTCGGCTTCTTCTTAATTGTTATTAATGCGATTACGTTAAAAATAGCAGATTCATTATTAGGAGATGCTTTTAATATATCAGGATTTGGTGTAGCGATTGTTGCGGCAATTTGTATTTCAATTTTTAATATGATAATTGAAAAGGCAATTGTTGAACCTCTATATGAAAAAAAGAGAAAGTGACAAAAAGAAAAACATTTCATTATTCGTATGAAATGTTTTTTTCTATTTATTAGAAACCGTATTTCTTGTTTCCAGAAAAAAATGGTACAATATCCGATAGAATGGAATTTTACATCAAACGAGACTGAACCCGCAGCGGAGTGGAGGTTTATACATATGCCGAAAGTAAGGACAAAAGATTTAATTGAACAATTTCAATTGGAGTTAATCAGTGGTGAAGAAGGCATTCATCGTCCGATTGATACAAGTGATTTATCACGACCTGGAATTGAAATGGCAGGATTTTTTACATATTATCCAGCAGATCGTGTGCAGCTTCTTGGAAAGACGGAGCTTACGTTCTTTGACACGTTAACGTCAGAGCAAAAACAAGAGAGAATGAAAGCGCTTTGTACTGAGGAGACGCCATGTATTATTGTAACTCGTAATCAAGATGTACCAGATGAGTTATTACAAGCATCACGTGAATCAGGTATGCCTTTATTACGTTCTTCTCAAACGACAACTAGATTATCAAGTCGTTTAACAAACTATTTAGAAGGTAAGTTAGCACCAACAACTGCTGTTCATGGTGTGTTAGTAGATATTTACGGTGTTGGTGTTTTAATTACAGGTCAAAGTGGTGTTGGTAAAAGTGAGACAGCTCTTGAGCTTGTAAAGCGTGGTCACCGTCTTGTTGCGGATGATAGTGTAGAAATTCGTCAAGAAGATGAAGACATGTTAGTCGGAAGCTCACCAGATTTAATCGAGCATTTATTAGAAATTCGTGGTCTAGGTATTATTAACGTTATGACGTTATTCGGTGCAGGGGCAGTACGAAATTATAAGCGTATTACACTTGTTATTAATCTTGAAATTTGGGATCAAAAGAAAAATTACGATCGCTTAGGTCTTGATGAAGAGAAGATGAAAATTATTGATACAGAGCTTACGAAGATTACACTTCCAGTTCGTCCTGGTCGAAACTTGGCTGTTATTATTGAAGTAGCAGCGATGAACTTCCGTTTAAAACGTATGGGAGTCAATGCAGCACAGCAGTTCTCTGAACGATTAATGAGTGCAATTGAGTTAGGAAATCAGGAGTAAACTTTGGAGAGGGAGGTCATATACATATGCTGTTAGCTTCTGTACCACAGCTTGACCGTGTAGCTATCCAACTTGGGCCGTTTCCTGTGTATTGGTACGGGATTATTATCGGTACAGGTGTGCTATTAGGTCTTTGGCTGGCAACTCGCGAGGGAGAAAGGCTAGGTATTCCAAAAGATACATTTGTTGACCTTGTATTAATTGCAGTACCGATCGCTATTCTTTTTGCGAGAATGTACTATGTTATTTTTGAATGGGAATATTACGCACAAAATCCGAGTCAAATTATTAATATTCGTCAAGGTGGTTTGGCGATTCATGGTGGTTTAATCGGGGCTGTTATTACAGGTGTTCTTTTTGCGAAACGACGCGGACTTTCTTTCTGGAAGTTGGCTGATATTGCTGCACCAAGTATTTTACTAGGACAAGCAATTGGCCGATGGGGAAACTTTATGAACCAAGAGGCGCATGGTGATGAAGTAACGAGACAGTTTTTAGAAGGTCTTCATTTACCGGATTTTATTATTAATCAAATGTATATTGAGGGTGTGTACTATCATCCGACGTTTTTATATGAATCATTATGGAATTTTGCAGGCGTAATTTTACTACTTGCATTAAGAAAAGTGAATTTACGTCGCGGGGAGTTATTCTTCACATATTTAATTTGGTATTCAGTAGGACGCTTCTTCGTAGAAGGCTTACGTACAGATAGTTTAATGCTAGGACCACTTCGTATTGCACAAGTAATGTCAATTGGACTTGTTGTTATTTCTATTATTTTCATTATTGTGAGACGAAAAATGGGGCAAGCTGATAAAAGATATTTAGAAAATTAGAGACAAGTAGCATCTTATTATAAGATGCTGCTTCTTTCATATTCAGGAAGGCGAAAGGACTAAGGCGATGAGAATAAATACAGTTTTATTTGATTTAGATGGAACTTTAATTAATACAAACGAACTTATTATTTCTTCTTTTTTACATACTTTAAATACATATTATCCAAATCAATATAAGCGTGAAGATGTATTGCCATTTATCGGTCCATCTTTGCATGATACTTTCAGTAAGATTGATGAAAGTAAGGTTGAAGAGATGATTACAAGTTATCGCGAATTTAACCATGATCATCATGATGAATTAGTAGAAGAATATGAAACTGTATATGAAACAGTTCGAGAGTTGAAGAAGCAAGGTTATAAAGTTGGTATTGTTACAACGAAAGCGAGACAAACCGTTGAGATGGGATTACAGTTGTCAAAGCTTGATGAATTTTTTGATGTTGTCGTGACAATTGATGATGTAGAGCATGTGAAACCACATCCAGAGCCACTTCAAAAAGCGCTTGAATTATTAGATGCAAAACCAGAAGAAGCATTGATGGTTGGGGATAATCATCATGATATTGTCGGTGGTCAAAATGCGGGGACGAAAACAGCTGCGGTTTCATGGACGTTGAAAGGTAGAGCGTATTTAGAGGCTTACAAGCCGGACTTTATGCTAGATAAAATGAGTGATTTGCTACCGATTTTGTCTAATATGAACCGTTCATAAAGGTCCAAGTAAGTTAGTAGAGGAGCGAGCTAAGTGCGACGGACAACGCGCTATCCTGTTTCAGGAGAAAATTCATTATGGAATGTGTATAAAACAGTGTCTTTTTGGAAGGTAATGAAAAACTTTATTATTATCCAAATTGCACGTTACACGCCATTTTTATCTGTGAAGAATTGGTTGTACCGCACTTTTTTACGGATGAAAGTAGGAAAGAAAACATCATTTGCGCTTATGGTAATGCCGGATATTATGTTCCCAGAAAAGATAACTGTGGGAGAGAATTCGATTATTGGCTATAACACAACGCTTTTAGCACATGAATATTTAATTCGTGAATATCGACTTGGAGAAATCGTCATTGGAAATGAAGTGATGATTGGAGCGAATGTAACAATATTACCAGGTGTGAAAATTGGAGACGGTGCGACTGTTTCAGCTGGCACACTTGTTCATAGAGATGTACCGAGCGGTGCTTTCGTAGGTGGAAATCCAATGCGTATTATTTATACGAAAGAGCAAATGACCGCCAGAGAAGGTTCATGGTGAAAATGTAACATTTCTCCTCTTTTTTTATGAATAAAAAGGAAATAATTGAGTATAATATACTGTTTTGTTTTTTACGGAATCGTTTATACTTATAGATAGAAGAATGTGTGAACGAAGAAAACAAAAAACTGGAGGATATATGGGGAAAAATCAAAGGATATATAAGGAGAACGGACAAGTTATCTCTTTTAATCAATTAGCGGACTTCTTTTATAAAAAAGGGATGAGAGCTTACAAAGGACAAAAATTGCAAGATGCAATTAAATATTTTCGAAGAGCGGCACAAAGTGAGAAGGAGCCGTTTATTTTATGTCAATTAGCAACAGTATTATCTGAGGCTGGTGAATATCAAGAGTCGAATCAAACCTTCTTAAAGTTAGTTAGATCTAATCCTGAACTTGAACAGTGCTATTATTTTATTGCAAATAATTATGCATATATGGGGTTATTTCAACAGGCGAAGAAATATGCGGATCGCTATTTAGAAGTTGCAAAAGAGAAGGAATTCGTAGAAGATACATTAGAACTTCTAGAGATTATGGAAGAAGAAGCAATGGGTGCGGAAGAGATTGAAGATGAAGATGATTTAATTGTTATGCAGGAAGAAGCGAATCGTTATATTCGTAATGGACAATTAGAAGAAGCAATTGCTACATTAGAAATTGTTACGAAAGATTATCCGGAATTTTGGTCAGGTCATAATAATTTAGCCATTGCACATTTTCAATCGGGTAATGTAGACAAAGCGCTGAAGTTAACAGAAATGATTTTAGAGAAAAATCCTGGTAATATACATGCGCTTTGTAATACACTTATTTTTCTATATTCAATTGGAGAGCATAAACAAGTAGAAGCATTAGCGGGACAGCTAGTTTCAGTATATCCAATTTCATTTGAACATCGTTTGAAACTGGGAACTACACTTGCAACAATTGGTTATTTCGAGCATGCATATAAATGGTTCAAACTATTAAAGCGTCAAGGATATGAGGGAGACGTTAGTTTTTATTATTGGTTTGCATATTCTGCTTATATGGTGAAAGATCAGCAACTAGCTGAAAAAATGTGGCAATATGTCGTGGAATTGCATCCTGATAAAAAGGGAAAAGAACCGTGGAATGCGCTGAATTTAACAGATGAAGGACAAAACGTGTTATTTGAAGAATTACGAAAATCATTTCAGCAAAGTGCGACGCTAGAAGAACAAATGCTAGCTTTATATTTAATGAATGAATTGTCAACGCCGGAGAAGGTGGGATTCTTCTTTGATATAACGCAAGCGAAGAACGGTGTTCCCATCGTATCACAACTTGCAAAGTACTTCTTTTTACTTAATAGTCATAAGAGTATTCCAGCTGATTTACAGCAATTTGAGCAGTGCGCGAGAATCGCGGATGCATTATACAATTATACGAAAAAAGATGATGAATTAATTGAAGAGTGTTTACACTTTTGGTTTTGTACGTTCATACGTTTATATACATCTGGAGACATATTTACAAATGTGTACGGCTGGTCAGCTGCGATTGAATACATTGTACGCGGCGAACAAGGAAATAAAATGACACAGTCGGAGCTTGGAGATGTATATAATGTATCTGTAGCGACTGTCCGAAAGTATGTGCAAGCTGTTAAGCGTACGCACACATAAGATAAGCAAATCATTGGGAAAAAAATGATGCTAACAGTATAATGAGGGTAACTTAATTGTGTAGGAATGGATAGGAGTGAATAGTGTGTCAGAAGAAAAAATTTATGATGTCGTTATTATTGGTGCAGGACCAGCTGGTATGACAGCTGCAGTATATACATCTCGTGCAAATTTAAGCACATTAATGCTTGAGCGTGGTATTCCAGGTGGCCAAATGGCAAACACGGAAGATGTAGAAAACTACCCAGGTTATGAGTCTATTTTAGGACCAGATTTATCAAATAAAATGTTCGAGCATGCGAAGAAATTTGGTGCTGAATATGCATACGGTGATGTGAAAGAAGTCATCGATGGTAAGGAATACAAAACAATTATTGCTGGTAAAAAAGAATATAAAGCACGTGCAATTATCGTTGCAAGCGGTGCAGAGTATAAAAAAATTGGTGTACCGGGTGAAACAGAACTTGGCGGCCGCGGTGTATCATATTGTGCAGTATGTGACGGAGCATTCTTTAAAGGAAAAGAACTTATCGTAATTGGCGGCGGAGATTCTGCTGTTGAAGAGGGTGTGTTCTTAACGCGCTTCGCATCAAAAGTAACGATCGTTCACCGTCGTGACACGCTTCGTGCACAGAAAATTTTACAAGACCGTGCTTTCCAAAACGAAAAAGTAGATTTCATTTGGAACCACACGATAAAAGAAATCAACGAAGCAAGTGGTAAAGTAGGAAGTGTAACACTTGTGGACGTAAATAGTGGAGAAGAGAAAGAAGTCAAAACTGACGGCGTATTCGTATACATCGGTATGTTACCTTTATCAAAACCATTTGTTGAACTAGGTATTACAAATGAAAATGGTTACCTTGAAACGAACGAGCGTATGGAAACGAAAAATCCTGGTATTTTCGCAGCTGGTGATGTTCGTGAAAAAATGCTTCGTCAAATTGTAACTGCAACAGGTGACGGTAGTATTGCAGCGCAAAGTGCACAACATTACGTAGAAGAATTATTAGAGGAATTAAAAACTGTATCAGAAAAATAAGGGATAATATACCTTGTGAGAAGAAAGCTACCGACAGGAGCTTTCTTCTTTTTTTGTGTGAAAATGTCAAAGTTTTGTCAAAAAATATAAGGATTATAAGCTTGCTTATTGATATACTGGACTTTACGGAAAAATCACTATAAGAAATGAGGAATTTATTCAGTATGGAATGGCGTAATATATATCGTGGATTTTGTATGGGCGTTAGTGATTTAATTCCTGGTGTGAGCGGCGGTACAATCGCTGTTGTGTTAGGGATTTATGAACAATTGCTTGCGGCAATTAGTGGATTCTTTAGTCGTGAATGGAAAAAACATTTAGGATTTTTAATTCCACTTGCAGCTGGTGTGGCAGCGGCATTTTTAACGTTAAGTCACGTTATTAAATATTTACTTGCAAATCATTATGAACCGACTCAATTTTTCTTCCTCGGTTTAATTATTAGTATATTACCGATGTTAATGAGGGAAGCTGATGCAAAGTCGTCGTTTAAAGGTAAGCACATCGTTTTATTAATAGTTGCAGCAATTCTTGTTGCGATTACAGCTTTCTTTAAACCAGATAAGGCAGCAGATCCAATTACGACGTTAACAATTTTAAATGCAATTGGTTTATTTTTCGCAGGATGGATGGCTAGCATGGCCATGCTGCTTCCTGGAATTAGTGGATCGTTTATTTTATTAATTATTGGTGTGTATCCAACAGCAATTAACGCTTTAACTACACTTAACTTACCTTTAATCGTGGTTATCGGTGCTGGTGTTATGGTTGGATTTGTTGTAAGTAGTAAAGGCATTAGTTTTTTATTAGATCGTTATAAAAGTATGACATTTGCGGCAATTATTGGACTTGTAATCGGTTCGATTGTAATTGTATTCCCTGGGATTCCGACTGGTGGATTTTCAATTATAAGTTCAATCATTACCTTTATTTTAGGATTTGCGATTGTTACTTATTTCGGTAAGAAATAAGGGCTTTAATCCCCTTGGCGATAAAAATCGTTAAGGGGATTTTTCATGCTATTCATTCAAAGTATAAGCATTTACATTGCTTGTTATAGAAAGCTTTTTTAAAATTGCTGAGTAGCATATGCTTAGCGAAAGAGGACTGGCTCCTTCGTTGTAGCAAACTGTTTTTGATAGTATAATGAAAGAAGTATGCAGTGAGAAATTTTACTGCAAGTAGCTGAGGTGAAGAAACATGCAAAGAGTGACAAACTGTGTGTTAATTAGAGATAATGAAGTACTCTTACTCCAAAAACCTCGCCGAAATTGGTGGGTTGCACCAGGCGGGAAAATGGAGCGTGGTGAGACTGTAAGAGATTCCGTTGTTCGCGAGTATCGTGAGGAAACAGGTATTTATTTGAAAAACCCAGCGTTAAAGGGGGTCTTCACCTTTGTCATCCAAGAAGGTGATAAAGTTGTTTCTGAATGGATGATGTTCTCCTTTTTAGCGACAGATTTTGCAGGAGAAAACAAACTAGAGAGCGAAGAAGGCATCATTGGTTGGCATACATTTGATAAAATTGATGATTTAGCAATGGCGCCAGGAGATTATCACATTATTGATTATTTAATTAAAGGAAATGGCATAATCTACGGTACATTTGTATATACCCCAGATTTTGAGTTGCTTTCATATCGATTAGATCCGAGTTAAACCGTCAAGGAGAGGATACAATGACAGAGAATAATGATATAAAAATGGTAATTATTACAGGGATGTCTGGAGCCGGAAAAACAGTAGCTTTACAAAGTTTTGAAGATTTAGGATATTTTTGTGTGGATAATTTACCACCGATGTTATTGCCAAAGTTTATTGAGCTTATGGCGGATTCAAAAGGGAAAATGAATAAAGTGGCACTTGGTATTGATTTACGTGGCCGCGAGTTTTTCGAACATTTATGGGGAGCACTTGATGATTTATCAGAACGTACATGGATTATTCCTCATATTTTATTTTTAGATGCGAAAGATAGTACGCTTGTAACTCGTTATAAAGAAACGAGACGTTCGCATCCACTTGCACCAACTGGTTTGCCGTTAAAGGGAATCGAAGCAGAGCGTAATTTATTAACAGATATGAAGGCACGAGCGAATATTGTGCTTGATACATCGGATTTAAAACCGAAAGAATTACGTGAAAAAATTGTTCACTTGTTCTCAACAGAAACTGAGCAAGCATTTCGTGTAAATGTTATGTCATTTGGATTTAAGTACGGTATTCCAATTGATGCAGATTTAGTATTTGATGTTCGTTTTTTACCAAATCCATATTACATTCCACATATGAAGCCATTAACAGGACTAGATGAAGAAGTTTCTTCGTATGTACTGAAATTTAATGAGACACATAAGTTTTTAGAGAAGTTGACGGATCTGATTACTTTCATGCTGCCTCATTATAAAAGAGAAGGCAAAAGTCAACTTGTAATTGCAATTGGATGTACAGGTGGACAGCATCGTTCTGTTACGCTTACAGAATACCTTGGGAAACATTTGAAACCAGAGTATAGTGTTCATGTATCTCATCGTGATGTGGAGAAGAGAAAGGGCCATTAAGGGATGAAAAAAGAGAGAAAGCCTAAAATTGTCATCATGGGAGGCGGAACTGGACTCTCTGTTTTATTAAGGGGATTAAAGCAATATCCTGTTGATATTACAGCAGTTGTTACAATTGCTGATGATGGTGGCAGTTCGGGTAGATTACGTGATGAGCTAGAAATTCCACCTCCAGGTGACATCCGTAACGTACTTGTTGCGTTATCGGATGTAGAGCCACTGGTGGAAGCTTTATTTCAGCACCGTTTCACAACAGGAGACGGACTGAAAGGTCATGCGTTAGGAAATCTATTGTTGGCAGGTATGACCTCGATTACAGGAGACTTTTTCCATGCAATTACAGAAACAAGTAAAGTATTAAATGTCAGAGGACGTGTATTACCAGCAGCGAATCAAAGTGCGGTACTTCATGCGGAACTTGAAGATGGGGAAATTGTAACAGGTGAATCAAAGATTCCTTATTACGGAAAGAAGATTAATCGTGTCTTTTTAACTCCAGAAGATGTAGAGCCATTGCATGAAACGTTGGCTGAGATTAAACGAGCTGATTTACTTGTTTTCGGTCCTGGAAGTTTGTATACGAGTATATTGCCCAATTTAGTTGTTAACAAAATTGGAGACGCTGTTCTTGCTGCAAAGGCGAAGAAGGTATATGTATGTAACGTTATGACACAAGCGGGTGAAACGATGGGATATACTGCTTTTGATCATGTGCAGGCGTTACACGATCATTTAGGGCAACCATTTATCAATACTGCAATTGTAAATAACCGTGAGATTCCTTGTGAATTACGCAAGTCATATGAGGAAGAAATGTCTACACCAGTTGTAGTGGATGAAGAACGTTTTGTTGAAAATAATATTGATGTTATTCAAGAGAGATTAGCGAAGTATGATGATCATGTTGTAAGGCATGATACGTTAAAGTTAGCGTCCATTTTATATTCATTGTTATAAATATGCGTTGCCTCGTTTGAGGTAGCGCTCCTCATTCATATAGGACAAGAATTTTGTTCCATAATAATCGTATAAGGAGGTGTTGACTGTGTCATTTGCATCAGAAACAAAGAAAGAGTTGACGAATCTTGAGATGAAGGAATGCTGTGAGAAAGCAGAATTATCAGCGTTACTTCGAATGAACGGGTCGCTTTCTTTTTCAAACCGTCGTCTATCTATCGATATTCAAACGGAAAATGCGGCAATTGCAAGAAGGATTTATACGCTTTTGAAAAAAGGATATGACGTGACGGTAGAATTGCTTGTCCGTAAAAAAATGCGCTTGAAGAAAAATAATGTATATATTGTGCGGCTTGTTGAGAAGTCTCGCGAAATATTAGCTGATCTTCATATCGTTCGAGATGACTTTTCATTTATTCGAAATATATCACAAGAATTGATTGAGAAGAAATGTTGTAAACGATCGTACTTACGTGGCGCATTTTTAGCAGGTGGTTCAGTAAATAACCCAGAAACATCATCTTATCATTTAGAAATCTTTTCGTTATATAAGGAACATAATGATGCTATATGTGAACTGATGAACGGATTTGATTTAAATAGTAAGACGTTGGAAAGAAGAAAAGGGTACATTACGTATTTGAAAGAAGCAGAAAAAATTACAGAGTTTTTAAATATTATAGGTGCTCATAATGCACTTTTAAGATTTGAAGATATTCGAATCGTACGTGATATGCGTAATTCTGTAAATCGTTTAGTGAACTGCGAAACAGCTAATTTAAATAAAACAATTGGTGCAGCACTAAGACAGATTGAAAATATTCGTTATATTGATGAGACAGTTGGTCTTGATATTTTGCCGGATAAATTACAAGAGATTGCACAATTACGAAGAGATTATCAAGATGTAACATTGAAAGAGTTAGGTGAGATGGTATCCGGGGGGAAGATTAGTAAGTCGGGTATTAATCATCGTTTGCGTAAAATCGATGAAATCGCAGAGAAATTACGCGCGGGGGAAACGCTAGTAAAAAAATAAGAGGTTAAAGGGGAAATGGAGCTGTGGTTCAAAAACGAGTTCAGGTTTCATTAAAAAACGGTTTACAAGCACGTCCGGCTGCGTTGTTTGTACAAGAGGCAAATCGCTTTCATGCAGATATCTTCATCGAGAAAGATGGAAAGACAGTAAATGCAAAGAGCATAATGGGGATTATGAGCTTAGCAATTGGAACTGGAAGCATGATAACAATTACAACAGAAGGTTCAGATGCAGAAGAGGCTTTAGAAGCATTAGCTGCATATGTACAATAAGAAGCTATCGCGTATATGCGATAGCTTTTTGTTTTGTTGTTTGTGCGGATTAGCGGGGAGGGGTATTTAGCTGGTTTGTCCTTGTCGGAGATTGTCGGTAAATCGATATGTTGTGTCGAACCGTTGATATATTAAAAAAATCGTTGATATAATTTAAGTTTTGTTCGATATAATTGAAAAATCGTTGATATATTTAGGTGAATACCAGGGTGGGTATCCAGAAGGAGGTGCATGATAATAAAAAAGCACCCTGTAATAGGGCGCTTTTTTATGTATCCAGCTCCAGCGGCTAGAATCTCCGGTCGCTTCGCCCCTTCATTCGAGGCAAAAAGCGCCTCGGAATCAGGTGCTCCATCGCCCTGCGATTCTGAACGAGCCGCTTCCGCTTTTAGTTATTAACGATTTGTAAAGATCTTATCGATTAAACCGTATTCTAAAGCTTTTTCTGCTGTCATGAAGTTGTCGCGGTCTGTGTCGCGTTGTAGTACTTCAAGTGGTTG
This sequence comes from Bacillus cereus group sp. MYBK227-1, assembly GCF_051916325.1. Classification (NCBI taxonomy): domain Bacteria; kingdom Bacillati; phylum Bacillota; class Bacilli; order Caryophanales; family Bacillaceae; genus Bacillus; species Bacillus cereus group sp. MYBK227-1. The sequence goes on from NZ_JBQAGK010000005.1 coordinate 366,585, forward strand.
ACCAGTGCGGTCAGCAAGAATTTGGTTTAGTTTTTCACGTAAGAATAGGATACGTTTTGCAGCGATTTCGATTTCAGTCGCTTGACCTTGTGCTCCACCAAGTGGTTGGTGAATCATTACTTCACTGTTTGGAAGTGCATAACGTTTTCCTTTTTCACCTGCTGCAAGTAAGAATGCACCCATAGATGCAGCCATACCGATACAGATTGTTGATACTTGTGGCTTAATAAACTGCATTGTATCATAGATTGCCATACCCGCTGTGATAGAACCACCAGGGCTGTTGATGTAGATGTGAATATCTTTTTCTGGATCTTGAGATTCCAAGAATAAAAGCTGGGAAACGATTGAGTTAGCTACGTTGTCATCAATTGCACTACCAAGCATAATGATGCGGTCTTTTAATAGTCGAGAGTAAATATCGTAAGCGCGTTCTCCACGATTTGTTTGTTCAATTACTGTAGGAATTAAATTCATCTGTTATTTCCTCCTTATAAAGCTTTCTTAGTCTTATAATACAATTATGGTCAATAAAGGTCAAACGAAACCACTTTAAATCAAAAAAATATGTAGTTGTACCATGAAATATTCGCTATGTTTTCGAAATTCCCTGCTTATGTATCTTCAACATCATAACCGAATTACATAAATTTAAACGTTATGAAAACTGGAGAAAAAAGAAAAGAACGCCTTTTAACTGAAGCGTTCTTTCGATAATTAGTCTTTTAAAAGATAGGTTACTTTATTTAAAATCTTTTCGATTTGTTTGGCGTTTTTACTATACATTTCGCTTGCTGATTTCGACTTTGTTTCTAGGGAAAATAGTTCAAGATCAGCATGACATTTTTTTAAAGATGCTAATAATAAAGGTTTATTTTGAGGAGAAGGCATTTGGAGTTTGTCATTGTAAATGTCGATAGTAAGTTGTCCGTATGAATCCACTTGACCGAGGAAGACATTTTCAATAACAACACCGAGTTTTTCTAATTCTGAATGTAGCCAAGCGCGGTTATGTCCGCTTGCTGAAAGAGGTTCATCTAGTACATTTCCATCCATAATAACAGTTTGTGGTTCTTTCTCGTTTGGTACTTTTAAACCGATGTCTTTTGCTGTAAGTGGCTGAGAATCTTTCTTTAATAATACATTTAATTCTCCGCTCGGTTCTAAGACAGCAAATTCGACTTCAGCTACGCTGAACGCACTTTTTCCACGGAGAAGTTCCAGTAATTCGTCACTCGTATATTTTTCTTTCTTCAAGTTATCTTCGAGTATCTTTCCGTCTTTTATTAATACGGTAGATTTCCCTTCAAAGAAGTCCCGAGCTGTTTTGTTCTTTAAAGAGAGGATTCCTGTTAAAAAAGGTACCACAGCGAAAATGAGTATCGCAAAGACGCCGTGAAAAAATTTTGAATCGAGCCCTGTAGATACTTGGGCAGCGATGTCACCAATCGTCATTCCGGCTATGTATTCAAAAAAGGAAAGCTGAGAGATTTGTCTTTTCCCTAACCATTTCGTAATAGCGAATAAAATAATTAATATGAATACAGAGCGAAGAATGACAAGTGTCCATTCCGGCAGGTGAGACATAGTCGTTTCCTCCAGTCTACTTAAAACCCTTTATATTGAGGTTCTTCACGTTCTAATACTGAAATTCTATCCTTTAAATCAGCGATGACGCTGTCCATTTCTAACATACATTCATGAAATACGCGTTTTGATTCTTCGTCTTGTGAATTTAATGAAAGGGAGCTTAAACTTGCTTGGGCGCCCCTTACACTAGCAAGGCAAGTTTTTACGCTAGCGATAACAGTCATATAAATACCTCTTATCCTTTCGGTTTGAATAATAATGCTCCAATGAAGCCGAAAATAATAGCTGCTGATACACCAGCGCTCGTTACTTTAAACATGCCGGTAATAACGCCAACGATGCCATGTTTTGCAGCTTCTTCCATTGCGCCATGAACGAGGGCATTACCAAAGCTTGTAATAGGTACAGTTGCCCCGGCTCCAGCGAAATCAATTAATGGCTCATACAAATTAAATCCATCTAATATAGCTCCAGCAACAACGAGTGTTGCCATTGTATGAGCGGGTGTTAGTTTGCCGACATCAAACATAAGTTGGCCGATTACACATATGAGTCCGCCAATGACGAAAGCCCAGAAAAAAATCATTGCGTTGCACCTCCAAATTCAATCGAAACGGCATGAGCGATACATGGAATTGTTTCTTCTTGTTGGAATGTAAGTGGAGATAGTAAAGCGCCTGTCGCAACGACAAGTATTTTTTTGAACTCTCCTCTTTTCATTCGGTTTAATAAATGACCATACACGACTGTTGCGGAACATCCAGGCCCGCTAGCACCAGCTATGACAGGTTGTCCTTCTCTGTAAATGATAATTCCGCAATCTTGAAATTGTTCGCTCGTTACTTTCGTTCCGTGTTTATGTAGTAAGTCATAAGCAATTTCGCGTCCTACATGTCCGAGATCGCCTGTTACGATTAAATCGTAGTAAGAGGCATCAATTTGGCGTTCACGTAAATGGGCTTCAATTGTATCAACTGCAGCTGGAGCCATTGCGCCTCCCATATTAAACGGATCCGTTAATCCCATATCAATCACTCGTCCGATTGTTGCAGAGGTTACTCTTGGACCGTGTCCAGTATCGCTTAAAATAGCTGCTCCTGCTCCGGTTACTGTCCACTGTGCAGTAGGCGGCTTTTGTCCGCCGTATTCGGTAGGGTAGCGGAATTGTTTTTCTACAGCAGTATTATGGCTTGAAGCTCCAGTTAATAAATATTTTGCACCTTTTGCATTTACGATACTTGCCCCAAGTGCTAAACCTTCCATAGAAGTAGAGCAAGCCCCGAATAGTCCGAGATAAGGAGTGCCAAGTGTGCGGCAAGCAAAGCTTGTTGGAGTGATTTGATTAATTAAATCTCCTGCGAGTACGAATTGAATATCGTCTTTACGAAGTTCTGCTTTTTCAGTAGCGCGGCTACAAGCTTCTTCGAATAAAATTTTATGTGCTTTTTCATAGGAATCTTGTCCAAGCCATAAATCTTCATGAAGGATATCGAAGTCTCCTGGGATGTTCCCCTTTGCTTCAAATGGTCCACCGACAACCCCTGTTGAGATAATGACTGGTTTGTTTTCAAATACCCACGTTCGGTGTCCTTGTAACATTTATAGCCCTCCCCATTGAACGAGAATAGTTTTAATAAGTGCGATGACGAAAGCGGAAAATACACCAAATAAAATAACAGAACCAGCTAGTTTAAACATATTGCCGCCAACGCCAAGGACAAATCCTTCCGTTCGATGCTCAATACATGCGGCAATAACAGAGTTACCAAATCCAGTAACAGGTACAGCTGTACCTGCTCCGGCAAACTGTCCAAAACGATCGTATATACCAAATCCAGTTAGTAACATGGAGATGAAAATGAGAGTTGCGACTGTTGGATTGCCTGCTGAGCGTTCAGTGAAATCAAAATATGTGATATAAAAAGTAGAAATGAGTTGTCCGATGAAGCAAATAAAACCACCGACGAAAAAGGCTTTTATACAATTTTTTAAGACAGGTCGTTTCGGTTCGCGTTCTTGTTCGAATTTTTTATACTCCTGTTGTACAGGGGTTAAGTTTTTATCTTTACTAGCCATTGCAATCCTTCCTTTTCTTTTAAAAAGCGTTAAGTGTTAGACTCCATTTTTTTACCAATGAATTTTAATTGTTTATTAATTTCATCTTTAGATACTTCTTTTTCCTTAATTTTTCTTTCGAGTTTTTCGAGTAACATAAAGATTTTTTTATCTGTACTGACACGAACATCGAAAGTAGGGTGCTCATCACTTAGTTGCTTTTGAAGCTTTTTACGCAGCGGCTTTAATCCAAACCTTTCGTGATGCTCAGGTGTAACTGCTATGTAGAGATCTAAATTTGAATTTACTGCTGTGCTTTTTATAATTTCATCCATAGCGAGAGCTCTTTTTTTCGCTCCTTGTGATATAGATTGATTAAAGGATTCCGTACTCGTCTTTGTTAACTTTGGACCTTTTTCTTTCTCCGTTCGTTTTGCTTCTTCTTTCACTTTTTTATCTAAAGGACTATTATCACATCCGGTAAAAGAGCTAAATAGAAGTGCAAATAATGCGGTTATGAGGCCGAGTTTTCGCATAATTATCATTCCATTTCTATTGCAATATGTAATGTGATAGAAAAAGGATGACTGCATATCATCCTTTTTCTATTTCACAGCAAGACCGATTCGTTATTGCTGTGAGTATTGTGGTTCTTCTTGTTGGACTTCTTCAACGCGCGGGTTTAAAGAATCGATAATCGTTTGTGTTTGCTGCGCAGCTGTTTGGAAAAGTTGCTTCGCTTGTTGGTTATCCGTATCAAGAGCGAATCCCTCTAAGCTAGCTTGTGCACTTTTTAATCCAGAGACAGTTTGCTTTAATTTTGTAATTACAGTCATTGAATGAAGCCCCCTTTGGAATATCAATTCAAAGATTATAATTTGTGAGTTGGGCTGAATTTATGATTGGAAAATTTAGGGGTGGAATAGATTTTATATGCTTTTAGCTAAGGTGCATAAGGTATTATGGGGATATTTTTATTGATTTAGATGGATTTTATTGCTATTATTATGAGAAGAAAATGAAGTGTTTTCTATAATCATGCGCCCATAGCTCAGTCGGATAGAGCGGTGGTTTCCGGTACCACGTCTGGTATGGATAAGGAAGCTAATCGAGGGTTAGGCGCTATATAAAGCCGTTTGGTATTGTTTTTAACGCTTAACTTGAGCGAGAACAAACCGCAATTGTCCTACGAAGGCATTAGCGAGTTAGTGTCGCATAGTTAGGACATGCTACGGACTGTTAAATGAGAATAATGAAAATATATTTACGGAGAGCTTCCGTCTGAAAAAATTCAGATAGGGGGCTCTTTTTTATTATGTTAAAAAACAGACGAGTTGTAAAAAGACGAAGAGAAATAGTTGATTTTATCGATACTACCGAAGAATTAAGCACAGAAACGGTGATAAGAATTGTTACGCAGGCTTTTCAAGCGGAAGGGTTCAGAAAGCGTACCATCGATGATTACACAAAGCTTTTTCATTATTTTATGCGAGAGTTAAACATCGAAAAGGTTGAGATTATTACCGCGAAGCACGTGCAAATGTATATTAATAAATTACTTAGTCGGGAATTAGCTCCCGCTACTATAAATATTCGCATATCAGCATTGAAATCGGTTTTTAAGCGACTACATGAACAGGGATATATCAAAAGTAATCCTGCAGTGGACTTCGTGAAATTGCGTACTGATGAGGCACCGATCTTTACGCTAAATAATAATCAAATCAAGCGTCTCTTTCGTGTTGTAGATAAGACTACCTACGCAGGTTATAGAGATTACTGTGCTATGTTGCTTATGTTACATTGTGGTCTACGTGTGAATGAGGTTAATCAGTTAGAAGCTAATGATTTAGATTTTGATAACCTTACGATTATGTTATCAGGGGCTAAGAATAAGAATCGAAAAACTAGAGCCGTTCCTATGACAAAGAAAATTGCGGAAGAGCTACGAATGCTTATCGATGAAAGTCGGGAGTATTTCGAAGGCACTACAAATGTTTTTCTTACGCAAGATGGAAATTCGATAGATAATGATTTGTTGCGTAAGCGTATGTATCGCTATGGGCAGTTAGCGGGGCTTTCAAAAGAATGCCGTCCATCACCGCATAGTTTGCGTCATACTTTTGCTACGAACTTTTTGCGAAATGGTGGAAGTGTTAACGCACTAATGCGAATTATGGGGCATGCGGACATTACAACAACTATGCGATATGTTCGTTTAAACGACGAAGCAGTAAAAGAACAATACGAGAAAGTAGCCGCCAAGAACGACTACGGAGTATAACAACGAAAAAAGCCTCCAACCGCCATTGGAGACTCAAAACTATACATATCGAAACTAAATAACGGACAAGCCGTATCAGTCCGACCATCTACTTTGCATTCTATCGAAAAAATTCGAAGATTGCAAGGCGTCTTTAGTAATGTCTTTTTTAGGTACTGATGCGGTAAGTCAAAAAGCGGAAGCCGTACCGCTTAAAAAACGTAAAAGGTGAGCGAGAGCCGACGCAAATAAATCAGCGCTATACAACCAACATGTATCCCCTTCCGCATGCGTATAGGCTAGGTGATTGCGACCATTAACGGCAAGGAGTGGCAATACGTTGTTCTAAGGAACAGGGTGTATTATCGGGCTTAATCGTAAGATTGGGCGCATATTGGGACGTATGGATATGAGATAGTGTGTGCGAAAGTGCAGGGACGGAAGGGGCGTTACTACGATACACTACAAGCGATCCGACGCTAGTAAAACGCCTTACCCCTTATTTGCATAGATACTACGAAATTATGACAAAGTTTAAACGCTTTGTTATTTTTTATCGATGCGAATAGGGGTGAAAACTGCGCCCAACTCAACCTAGCTTCGCTCACCTCGGCTAGTCGCCGTCCACCGATTGTCAATAGCGTAAATTCGATATTGAACGCCACTAGCGGAAGTGAGTTGAATATCGGAGGGTACAGGTGCTATAAGAGGTGGAAGACTTACATATGGAAAGCAGACTTAATATAAGACAATACGCAAATAAAGGCGAAGACATAAGCGCAACATTAAATAGAATAGCGATACTGGCTAAAGAAGAAGTGGAAGATTATTACACTGGAATATGTGATAATAAGTATGTAGAAAAAATCGAAGCTCATTACATACCGTTGATTGAACGCTTAGCTAAAAATAATTGGTATAAGACAAATAACGAGGTACACTTTATCGATGATTGTTTTCGTAGGATAAGATATGCGATTAGAACTTTTGATATAAATAAGGGCGATTTCGATAAGAGGGTTAAGTGTTTTATTTATCAGGCTTTACGTAAATATTGTGGAGAAAGAGGAAAAAGAAGAACGGTACTAACACTTATAAGTGATATAAACGTACTTGAAACGCTAGAGGTTTGTGCAGAAAATGCGGAAGAGAAAGCGATCTGCAATATAATGACTACCCGAGATACTTACGCAAAGCTATATGAAAACATATGCAAGAAGAAAATAGATTTTATTGTACTAGATACTATGATACATACGGCAGAGAATTACAATAGGGTTACAGAAGCCGAAATCTCTAGAGTATTATCGAAAAAGACGGGGCGATCATTTGATTCCGCTAGAAGTACGGTGAGAGGATTTAAGCAAAGAATCCGAAAAAGAAATATTAGAAAGGAAGATAGGGCGTGAAGGATAGAAAGAAAGAGAAAAATACAAGGGTGAATCTGTTAATAGTTGCATTTGTATTGCTGGTTGTTACAAAGATAATTGGAAACGTCATTATAGGTGGGGTAGCAGTATTGTTTGCGATGGCTGTAGTCGCATCGGTTATTACTGCGAGAATAGGGGGCTTTATGCGGAAGAAGAAAGAAGAAGAAGAAGAAGAAGAAGAAGAGGACATATAAAGATTTGGAAAAGATGGAGGAATTATGCTATGAGGAACAAGCGTAAAGAGAGATATTTAATTATATTCGCATTTTTATTTATGTGCGCAGCGAAGGCATTCGGAAACCTATATGTAGCAGCATTCGGTGTTGTATTTGGATTATCGGTAGGTTTGGCATGTGTTACTGAGATGGTTGGCGATTTTATACGCAGGAGGAAAGGAGAAGGAGACGCCTGATGAATTGATTTAATAAAGATTGTGGTGAATACATAAAGGGTAATATCGAAGTATGTTACGTATGGGAATTTGAGTGTCCTTTTTGAAATCTACTATTAATATATAACAAATTAACATAGGTTGATTGATATGCATTAAAATACACGGGGGAATTACTATGAAGCCATTGAAGAAAGTAGTTTTATTAGGTGTGGCGACAATGTCAATCTTTAGTGCTTGCTCTACGAAAGAAAAAGCGGATTATGAGCCATATAAGAAACAAGAATCTGTTGAAACTGCGCAAGGAGAAGAGGAAACATCCAATCCGTCTAAGGTCGAGAGGATTGAATATGAACCTACGAAGGATGAGAAACCGCAACAAGTGGAGGAATCCACGAAGGAAGATGCGGAGATTAACGACAGACGTCCATATTATAAAGATGCAAATAACGACGCGCCAACCGTATCACTAGAACAGTATGACGGCATCAAGGTCGGAATGTCTGCGAATAAAGTCAAGGAGATAGCGGGAATGCCTAGATTCATCGAGAAATATAAGTCGTTCTCTATCTACGGATATTTAGGGCGTGGTGGAGAAGGCACGATGACTATAACGTTTAATCCTGATGGTAGTGTAACGAAGAAAGAGCAAGATGGTCTTAGAAATACTCAAGTTAATGAAAATAGTTCAACTGGTAATGGTGACCGTAATTCTAAACCTGCTACGAAATCTAGTACTAAAATTCCGAACGATTACTGCGGACATGGGCACGATGAAACGAAGGAACCAGAGCATGACTGCGATAAGATTATTGATGAAGAGGCACACCGAAGACATCTAGAGCAACAGGAAAGAGAATATGAAGAACAGCAACGTAAGGAAGCGAAAAAATACCAAGATGAAATGACTGAAGAGGATAAGGCGAGAATCTTACGTCAAGAAAAACGTTGGAATACGCCTAGCGGTGGTATTGGTGCTACTTGGCAAGATGAATTAAAAGAAATAGAAGAGAAGGAAGCGCAAGAGAATGCACAACAATAGCACATTACAACGGGCGGTGGGAACTGATTTTTTGTGACTGGCGGAATAAAAGGGGGATGTATAATGGACGTAATTTCAAAATGGACTAATCATCATATGAGCATTAGGGGAAGAAAAAATTTGGTTTCCTCTGATGAAATGTGGAGTGAAAAGTTTATAGATTTACAAAATAATAAAGGTAATTTAGAAATTGTTAAATCAAATACTTTGCTATTCAGGGTTCATAATGGTGGGAATGATGAGCCAGATTATGATGATTATAATGATCGGGGAGAAAATCAAAACGAGGAGTATGCGTATAATTATAATAACTGGCTAGATGAGAATAATGTTGAGCGTATTCGTTTTGATAATCATTGGGTATCATTTACAAAAAGTGTAGATGTTATCGGTTCAAATTATTTTGGTGAAAATGGACGCAGAGGATTTGTTATAGTGATTTCTTCTGATAAGGCAATTGATATTTCTTCTTTGAGAACTAGAGGATTCGATGAGCAAGAAGTTGTTGCTCCAATGGATAGAAAAACACTAAGAGAAATATTGAATTTCAAAGACTTCATAAAGAAGTATGGTACTGGAAATTCTGATTATGAAAAAAGCGAAAAATACCAAGACGAAATAAAGGGAATGGAGATTCAGAAATAAAATAACGTAGCCGACGCAAAAGAACGCATAATAGCAAAGGCAAAGGCAAAGGCAAAGGCATTTGCGTCGGTATATGTGTAGCGAGAGTATTGCGCATGTGCAACGCCAGTTGTTGTTAAGTTGTTGTTAATTGAGCGTTTTGTATTGAAATGTTGCTTAGAGCAACGTTATAATAGGAATATGGATGCATTGGCAGTGCATTGTAAAAGCAGAGGCTAAAGCAAAAGTATTGCAAACGCAAACGTAAAAAGCAGACGCTTAAATGTATACAAAAGCCAGAGCGTTTTATAATATGCAGAATATTTACTGGCATTTAAGGAATACTATATAAAGAAAAAAGTCTCTCAAGTGCTACCAACACTGAAAGACTTTAGATAAAAATATTACTTCTTTCCTTTGCTCATGTTAATCATTCCCATAACAACCATGAGTAAAGAGCAAACCGCAGTAACGGTGATTGCATCCATATGTATTCACCACCTTACGAAGCTTGTCGTACTACCAATACGACGGGCTTTTTTCGTATATTCGTATTATAACCCAACTTGGTTATAGATTCCAAAAGTTATTTTCTATACAAAAAACTAAATCTTTATTTTGAAACTAATAGGAACAAGCCTAAAGTAATCATGAACTACTATGCTTTGAGGTATGCGAAATTGTATAATAATTTCCTAACACTTCTAAGCGAAGCGGTACGCATTAATTTGCGCCCACTTCGTTTTTTTTGTTTTATTGTTTAGTAATGTATCTCGCCATTCTTTCTATAAATTACCAATAATTAGGCGATATGCAAAAGCTGCTTTTTACTTTCTCATTTTTTCTTTTCTTGTCAAAATATCTTGTTTATAAAATAATTTATCGCGAGTTGTCTCTTTAATCGGTGTTATTTTCCCCTCTTTTACCAATTTGTTTAAATACTGTCTAGAACACCCGAGAATATCTAATGCTTCCGATGAATTTAAAATTTCATCTTGTATAAATTTTGTTAGTTGTTCTTTTGTTTCAAATTTAAACATTCTTCTTCTCCTTTATATACAGGATAATTATATTAACCAACATTAAAAATACAGCTATTCCAGTAAAAATAATGTAGATATAACTCCCCGTATCTAGATTGTTATAATCAAGGGTTGTTAAAACAAAAATTAAAAATATAGCAACAGGGACATTTGTCCAGATGAATTTTTTCATAATTAGTATGAATGTGTTATAATCTTAGGTATAGGAGAGGCTTCTCTCTCCCTGTGGTTACTTTGAGTCGTCTTCTTGGTGGGAGCGACTCTTTTCTCTTTAACCTTGTAGTATATGTATCTACACTGTTTTCACTTAGTAATGATAACTGGCTCAAGGCTACTATTACAGCACCTAAGACTATCCACAAATTCATGCTTTCACCTCCATTTCCTTATAACCTTATTATACAATATAGTTGATATGAGGCAATTGATTCGTATGCTTTTTCCTTAAGTTGATTAAAAACGCAAGTAGCGAAAATCTATTTCTCTTAAAAGAATACTAAATAAATGATAAAAGGGTGCTAGGTTGATTAGTCTATTTACTATTTTCCACCTTTCCCGCATTTGTTTCGTACCTCTGTTTATTTATATTTCATACTGTATAAATCGAATGTTAATATTAATGTAAACTCGTGTAATATTTCCGATGAAACGGCGAATCCCTTGCGAGAGTAAGGTTTACGTTGGTTACGTCTAGTGAAGATAGTTACAACCGTTTACGTATATACGACCTCATAGGGATTGGTACACTTCGCTACATTTCGGTAGTTATCGCTAGTGATTTATGATAGATTGCGTATAGTGAGCGTTTTACATCAATACATATGTGTAGTACTTTGTGTAGATTTGTAGTTATAGCTATACATCAGCAGAAGCTGATTGTGGAGGTCTATTCGAAATTTCAAGGGGTGAAGAAGTCAGCACATAATAAAAAGACACCGACCTATTCTGTCGATGCTTCTTGCTGGTCCCGTTGCTTTCTAGCGAATCGTTGTAGCGTACTCATGCTAATACCCGTTGCTTCCGATAGCTGGCGGAATGAGTAGCCCATTTTCTCTTTCATACGCATAGCTTCGACTAGTTTTTTATCTGAATGCGACTTCGGGCGACCTTCCTTGTAATTCGGATTCTGTCTAGCTACTATTTTACCTTCTTGTGTTCTTTCTAAGATTAGGTTGCGCTCCATTTCTGCGACTGCTAATAACGTTTGTAAGAAGAATCGCCCCATTGTCGTATCTTCTAGTAGTCCTACGTTGAGAACGTGAACCCTTATACCTCTTTTGAATAGCGCTTCAATTATCTCGATACCTTCCTTTGTATTACGTGCAAGGCGATCTAGCTTCGTTACTGTCAGTGTATCTCCTTCGCTTAATACTGTGAGTACCTTCGATAGTTCGGGGCGATCTGTAGTCGTTCCCGTGAACTTTTCCGAATAAATGACATCGCATCCTTCTACTTTTAACGTTTGTAGTTGTGATTCTAAATCTTGAGTTACCGTTGAGACACGAGCGTATCCATATTTCATAATTAATCCGTCCTTTCTGCGCCATCACTTTTGACATAGAGTTACGACATAATAAGATGATGCTATATTACTACACTTTAAAATCTGTGTCAAATCTCGAGAGTTATGACATAAATATGATGACATTGCACCAATTACCCACGGACTTATAAGAATAGAAATACCCCGCTATATGTTTTATATTTTCACAAGTCTGCACATCATTCGACCAATAGCCCGCATCATATTACCAAACCATCGATACATAATTGCAATACCCCGACGCATTTAACCCGTCATACCATACCGCCACAATGCGCACCATATAGGCTCATATAGGCGCTTCTATCTGCGTATGTCGTAAGTATTCTAAGTAATTAACGACTCGTTCGCGAAGTCCTAGACGTTGCTAAATGATGACCTATTCCGTAATACACCACGCCAATACCATCGGCACACCACACGATACCACGGCGGTATGATACGATACCACAACGCAATGATGTGATAAGGCAATGGCGTGAAGAGTTACGTTGTGTTTGCGCGAAGAACTTCGATTGAATTATTCTGCTGAGAACTTTCGTGGAGAAGGACTTCGAAACTCAAGGGGTTGAAAAAGAATGCGACGAAAACTTTATGCAATCTTTTATTCATCTTCTTCGAATCGAATGCGAAAGAAGAATGCTTTCAAATCAACGTTTCTTTTAATGCATAAAACTTTTATCGAAATGAATGTTCGTCGAAAGTGCGAAGAAAGTTATTAAATCAACGTTTCAAAACAACTTCCGAAAGTAACACAAAGTCCTTCTGTTGCATTCGTTATTCATTCGATTGAATATCGCATTCACCAAGCCGACATCCCATTCCCCGAAATCTCACAACCCCCCAAGCCCACCGTCAACACCCCCTGAAGCAAGCCCCTACAAAAAGTACCCGCAATTTTTGAACTGAGGGCGTTGTTCTTGACGCAATCACTTACGAAATCCTTCCGCATATCTATTAACAATATTACGCAATGTATTGGTGTTTATATATACGAAGGGACAAACAATCTTATTAACGGACGTAGCGTCCTTATTATATTGTAACTGACGCATTGCGTTAGATTACTATCACTGGTGACGGCTTCCCCACCGTCCCTCTTTCTTCTATATAAAGAGTATCGGCGCTTCGCTTCGAGTGTTCGCACTGCTCTCACTATCAACTATATTACTGCGTTATTTATTAAAGAGATTATCGCATTCTACAAATAATACTGGGAGCGCTAGCGAGTAGTGATGGAGCGCAATCTTTCTATTTGTGCGTAGTCATAATTAGTTATCAGTCGTTGTTATGTAGTTGATGCGTAAAAATAAACATACCCAAGATATACAATAATAAGAAGGGATTCAGACCTATAAACAGCGAAATCCCTTGTGGGAGTAAGAGTGAAGTCACTTTTGTACATTGCACATTTTGGGCATGATTTGAGTATTTTGTTGCACATTTTGGGCATCTGTTTACACCAGCCTATAGTGTATATCTGATTGCTTATGAATAAAAAGTAGCATATTTTGTGTAATTTCCACACGATATACAAAAAACACTCCTTTGGACGGGTTAATAAGTGTAAGGGATTAAACATCTTTTATAAACCACCACAAAGGAGAATGGACAATATGGACTTAAATAACTTAGGAAATCAACTAATAACAACGGACGGCGAAATTATCGATATAGAGTCGTTAAAAGTAGCGTTAATCAACGGTGTGATTAAAGCACAGAACCGCCAAAAGGACGGTTATAAAAAGGCGTTACGAAAAAAGAAAACACGAGATGGACGTGCATTCGCGAAGGTAGCGAGAGCGATCTCAGAGCAAAACGATGACCTGAAGGGCGCAGATTTAGGCGTACTACTCGATTTAATGCAACATATCTATTATGAGCGTGGCGGATTATTAATGAATAGTAGCTGTCGTGGAAGGCGTGAACTCGACCCGATGACGATTAAAGATATTATGAACGTTACGGGGAAAAGTCGCAGGGGTATCGACCAAATTATCGCTAGACTAGAAGAGAAAGACATCGTAATTGTCGATAGAACTAATAAGACTGCGAAATATTATCTAAACGAAAAATACATCGCTTGCGGAAAAGGCGACATGGAGGATGATTATGTAATGGTATATAAAACGCACACGAAACGAATCATGGACAGATTAGCGGACGCAGAAAAAGGAATCATATTTAAACTATTACCGTACATTCATATGGAATCCTGCCTACTCGTTGAAAATCCAAGTGAGCGTGACTTAACGAAGATTGAGCCATTAACTATGAGCCGTATCGCAGAAGTTACGGGATTAAGTAGGAAATCAATCACGAATCGCTTAAAAACAATGATTAATGCGGGGGCTATCGCACGAATCGAATGTAGCAGAACTGCTTACTCAATTAACCCACGTGTAGCATGTCGAATCCCTAGTGAAGACGTACCAAGTGATATTATGATGCAATTCGATATCTTAGAATCTAAAGTTCAAAACTAATAATGCGGAGGGCTTAACGGCTCTCCTATTATTTAAAATAAATTAAAGAACTTTGCGTTAGGTATGCAAATAAATGGCTGTTAGCCACCGATACAGTATGAAGGGGTAAAAATACTTTATCTAAACTTAAAACATATAAAATACATGGTTTTTATATTACTAACTTAACTTTGCTCTGTGTTCACCTGCACTGAGCTGATTCATAGGGGGACAGGTATGTCAATCCTGTCTCCGCCTCCATTTTAATTTGGAACCATATCAAGTATATGGTAGTAATATCAATCGATTAAATATAAGGAGTTGATAGAAAGTGAGCGAAACAGCTAAACGAGCAAATGCGAATAGGATACGTCTCATCAGAAAAATCCTTGGTATGACTCAAAAGGAGTTCGCAAAGCAATTCGGAGTACAACCACTTGCAGTAACTCGGTGGGAAACTGCGAAGCAGGTCCCTAACGGTTACCGAATGCGTAAAATGGAACAATTAATCGGTAGTAATAACTTATATAAGCTAGACATTCTTATTAGGGATATAGCGACAAAAGGTGCAAGACAGGCGGTATCATCAGAAATTAAAAAGCTGAAACAGGAGGGGAGCGATCAAAATGACGAAGTCAACGAACGTAAATCGACCGATTCTAGTAACGAATATTCATAAATTACACGGTAAAGAGTTTCTAGTTTCGTATGTCTATGATTTTGGTAAACAAGTAGCTGAATTCGTAGTGCCAGTCGATGAAGTGCGTCATTTACCAACACAATTCCGAGAGTACGTACATAAGAACTGCAAGGCGCATAATCCAGCGTTTGATTTATTAACCTGCACCGAAGAAATATTCAAAATGTGTATCAATGAAACGGATGTCTCACAATTCTTCAAACATAAGTCGGAAGTGAGCGAAACATTCCGCACAATGGAACATCCGAAAGTTACTAATGCGTTATGTAGTATTTACGAATTAGTACCCCCTGAAGAAATACCAAAGAAGAAAGTATCTAAAGCAGAGAAATTCTTCATTAAAGTATTAAACAAAGTAGCGGAAACACTTAATAAACTGACTAAATTAATCAAAGGAGATGTTGAGTAAAATGGAACTAATGCGTTGGGATGGGAAAACTAGATGGCTATCGAAGAACACTAAGGAGAATGAGTTTGACGCGAAATACAAAAAGGCTGTAGCAGAAGCCAAAGAATCCGTGAAAAAAGCGACCGAGAATTACGAAGCTATCTTATTGAAAGAGTTTGCAGGTGATGATGTAGTTGCTGATAAAAAGAAAGCGTTGGTGTCCATTGAAAAGGCGAATAAGATACTAAAGATCGCCGAAGACGAATTAAAAAAAGCAGAGGAATATTCGTCAGTAAATCTAAGGGATAACATGACTATCGATGAGTTAGCGGATAGTTGGTGGCAATATAGAGCTGAAGTTCGTGCGACACAATTAGCGCCGATTATTGAACGGCAAAGAAACGCATTGAAAGAGTTTTATGAATCCCTAATAGAGTATGAGAAATTCGCAGATAAATATGAAGAAGACCACAAGTGGGCTAGTGACTTAACGCGTAGAATTAGAGGGGAGAAGGGCTATTATTCCCTAGGCAGGATAACAGATAGGCGCGATATTATATATCCTTCTGACAAAGAGTTAGAACTAGCACGAGTACACAGACGTGTACCAACTAGATTACTAAAAGGAGATGAATAATATGAACTCAATGAATCTAAATGAAATGAGAGCAGATATTCTTAATAAGTTACGAAATGGTGTGGAATTAACACAAGGAGACATGACAAGCGCAAGCCGTGTTGCATCAAGTAGTGGGCATATTAACGATAAGGTTACATATGTAACGGTTAAAAATACGTTACAGTCTCAATTAAAGAAAAGGGGTAAGTAAGGTAAGTACGATTTAAACAAATAAAGAACAGCGATTAGGACGTTATCCGCAGAGGGTAGCGTCTTTTTGTTGCATTTAAACAATGAAGGGAATGAGGAATATGTCAGCATCAGCAGGTGAAGTCAGGGCAAGGCTTGTCCTAGATAACGCTCAATTCCGTGCAGGGGTTGCACAATCTCGTGCGGATATGCAAGGACTCGACAGAGGTTCTCAAAGTACATCGAAAGGAATGTCAGCACTAGGAAAGGCGTCGGCTATCGCAGGAGTTGCGATGGTGGGCGCTATTGGTGCTTCGATTAAATCTGCGATGAACTTCGAGCAATCTATGGCGAAGGTTAAGGCGATATCAGGAGCAACGGATAATGAGTTCGCTCAATTAACGAATACAGCGAAGCATTTAGGTGCTACCACACAATTCAGCGCAAGTCAAGCAGCGGAAGGTCTATCGTTTCTATCGATGGCAGGATTCAAAGCGCAGGACAGTATGGACGCACTTCCATCCGTTCTTAACCTTGCAGCGGTCGGCGGAATCGAACTCGGAAAGAGCGCAGATATCGCATCGAATATCATGACAGGATTCGGATTGAATGCGAAAGATACCGACAAGGCAGTCGACGTTTTAGCGAAGACAATGACAACGGCGAATACCGATCTTGACATGTTAGGTATGGCAATGAAATATGTTGCGCCAGTTGCGAAGTCATTAGGTTGGGGAATCGAAGACTCGGCGACAGCAATTGCGAAGATGTCCGATGCAGGTATTCAAGGTTCGCAAGCAGGTACGTCATTGAGGGCAGCCCTACTATCGTTAGCGAATCCGACAGGACAAACCGAGAAAGCATTCAAGAAATTAGGGATTTCCGTAGTAGATGCGAATGGGCAGTTTAAACCACTTCCTGAACTAATCGGACACATCAGCGGAAAGATGGAAGGAATGACGGACGCACAACGTACCGTGACCGCTGCAAGGTTAGTAGGTACGGAAGCATCAGCAGGTTTCCTTGCGTTACTAGACCAAGGACAAGGTTCATTACAAAAGTACAAGAACGAACTAGAACTGTCAGGTGGAACAGCCGAACGAGTAGCGAGAATTCAGCAAGAAACACTTCAGGGGGCATTTACGCAACTACAATCCGCAACGGAAGGCGTAGCAATTGCAATAGGTGAAGCAATGCTTCCTGCGTTCACGAACCTAGCAAGCGGTATGACATCGATGGTCGGCGTTCTCGGAAAGCTAGACCCGCAATTCGTATCATTCGGATTAACACTCGGAGCAGTTACGGCAGGAACGGCGCTTATCGGTGTCGGAATCTACAAAATAATTACCGCAATGAGAGCATTATCTGTCGCTATCGTAACGAACCCAGCTACGATGTGGATTGCAGGTATCTCAGCAGGTCTTGGAGTACTGACGGCTGCGATGGTGCATGGCAAGAGCGAAGCGGAACAGTATAAAGCGGTCAGTATGGATACGTATAGGGAAATCGGCGAACAAGCACGTACAGTCGACGACTTAGCGACTCAATTCGATGAAATGCGTGGGGAAATCAACCTAAGTAATGACGAGTTACTTCGTTACAGGGACGTAATGAAAGAGGTTGAGAGAGTTGAAAATCCTGAAAAGAAAAAAGCACTAGTTGATGAAATGGATAGACTCGCTAAAGCGTCAGGTGTATCGCATGAAGAATTGAAAAAGTTCTTAGGCGTCAATGACGAAATGATTGCGAAAGCACCTGCCACGGCGCAAGCATACAGCAAAAACGGCGAAGCTATCGCATTAAGTGCGGACGCAGCTCGTGAGTTGGTTTCCGCCCTTAAAGAGAAGCAGAAACTCGAATTAGACCAGCAGTTAAACCAGTCGTACAAGAACCAAGCGAAAGACCTGAAGGACTACGCGCAAAATGTCAAGGAAGGAAACGAGAAAATCGCCAATCGTAAGAATCTCGTTAAAGACGTAGAAACGCAACAGAAGAAAGTAAATGAACTAGAAGCAAAGTACAACGAAGCGGTTGATAAAGGACAAAAAGGTAAAGCACACATGCTCAAGAAGGAGTTGTCTCATGAAGAAGCGATCTTGGGCAAGAAGAAGGAAAAGATAGATGCGAATGAACTCGCAATCTCCCAGCACCGTACCGAGATTCAATCGATTGTAGACAAACGAAAAGAAGCGGAAAACATCGTACGTACTCGTGTAGCTGAAGCGATGCAAGCAACGAAAATCTCGTATGAAGTCGGAAAGGAAGTCGAAGCAATCGATAAGGCTCTCGAAGGTCATAATAAAACGATTGCATCTTACGAGAAGAAGCAAGCCAATCAGCAGAAGATTACCGAGAAACAACAGGAAGAGTACGAGAATGCGGTAAAGAATAAGGGTGTGTTAGAAGAGACAAAGAACTCTATCGGAGAGTTGCGAGAGAAGCATGCGAAGAATACCGAAGAGTACGATAAGCAACTCGAAAAGGCTGGGAAGTTGAACGAGAAGACGAAAGAGCCTGTCGATAAGAAGGTGAATCTCGAAACTGACGAAGCTAAGTCGAAGAACAAAGAAGTCGAAGGTGAAATCGAAAAGCAGAAAGACAAAAAGATGGGAGTGGACGATAAGCAAGCACAAGACGGTATCAAGAAAACCGAGAAAGATATCGAGAATAAAAAGGATAAGAAAATGGGCGTCGATAAAAAGGACGCTGAGAAGGGAATCGCCGATATCGATAAGAAAGCGGTAGCCGAAAAAATCAAGAAAATCTTCGGTAACACGACAGCAGCGAAGCTACTTATCGACCTTCTCGACAAGCAAGCAACGGCAGAGAAAACGAAGAAAGTCAAGGCAGACAAGTCGCAAGCTGACTCGGCAATTGCGGATACTGACCGCAAAGCCCTAGCAGAGAAAGTCAAGAAGATTCTCGGTGACGGTAAGATGGCGGACGCAGTAATCAAAGAACTCGATAGTAGTGCGGAGAAGAAAAAGACAAAGCCGATAGATGCGGATACGTCGAGCGCAGATTCAAAGCATGAGACATTAATGGGCAAAATCGTGAAAACAGCAACGAAGCGAATCTCACTGGAATGGCTGGGCGATCTTAATCCGCTAAAGTACTTCCATTCAGGTGGAACGGTCGGTGCATCTCCTTCGAATAGGTCTACTCGACCAAAGTATCACAGTGGCGGGAATCCTCGTGGACTAGTCGGCAAGGGAGCGAAGTTCGACGAAGTAGATGCGAGATTACTGAAGAACGAGATGGTACTTACGCAAGCACAACAGTCGAATCTATTTAACTTCATTCGTACTGCGAATCGACCTTCGACAATGGGCGCAGTAGCGCCGAATAAAGGTGGAGGACAGGTCGGAAATACTATGATGACTGTAAACGTCAATGTCGCAGAAATGAATGTACGTGACGACCAAGACTTACCGAAGTTGGCGAAAGAAATCAGTCAAGAGATGGCTAGAATGGAACGACAAAAATCAAGAGCGAGGGGGCAATGGTAGCAGGGGAGAAATGGCGATGCTTAACGGTGTCGCCTTCTTTTTGGCGAGAAGAAGGTCGCCGAGAATCGCAATTCTATCGATTTATCTTTTATTTCGTGGGTAGTAGGGTATCTAATTGCGTCAGAATCGCACCCTAAAGCTCGTGTAGAAGAGATTTTTATGCTTGCCTATTAGGATAGCGTCAGGATATAATATCCATATGTAAAGAAGCGAACGTCTATGTGTTGGTGTTCGTATCCTACGTTTAACTTTCGATAAGAACAAATCGGAAGAAGACGGAGGCAAACCGTTGATATTATCATAATCTCATGCGCCCATAGCTCAGTTGGATAGAGCGGTGGTTTCCGGTACCACGTCTGCCGGGGGTTCGAATCCCTCTGGGCGCGTCAAAAAGTCCTAACTTACGTTTTGTAGGTTAGGACTTTTTTTATTTCCCTCTTGTTATATCTGGTAATAAGATTTACTATTAGTACTTGATGATAATTTTTAACCTTATTATTTTCTTTCAATATTATTCAAATTTCGGTTGTAAGTTGTAAATCTCATTAATACATATAAATTAATAATATTTTGGAATGGGTGTCTGCGTGAGGATTCTCCTTTTACCAAACTTATTGTACAATAGAAACAAGGGGGAGATTAGTTTGAAGGCAAGTCTTTTACAAGAACAAAGCTTACGTTTGGCAATGACACAAGAGTTAAGGCAAGCGATTACAATGCTCCAGTATAATGTACAAGAATTATCGGAGTTTTTGTATGAGCAATCGTTAGAGAATCCCCTTATTGAGTTAGGTGGTTTTGAGAGGGAGAAGAAAAAGAGCTCTAACAACAGTAAAAGTACCAGCAAACAAGTCGAGAATCAGATGGAGATCTACAGTGTGGATTCTACAACGATTCAGCAACATTTATTAAATCAAATACAGTATTATAAAATAGATGAAGAAGAGCGAAAAGTAGCTTCCTTCATTATTATGAACATGGATGGAAATGGATATTTACAAGAAACGAATGAAGAGTTAGCAGAGCTCCTTTCTGCGCCCATTCATGTAGTCGACCGCTCTGTAGAGCTTGTCCAATCACTGGAACCAGCAGGGGTAGGGGCGCGTAATATTCAGGAATGTTTAACCTTGCAATTGAAGCGCTTACAAAGACGTAATGGATTAGCAGAAGAGGTTGTAGAAGATCATTTCGCTTATTTCGTGAAGAAAGATTGGCGAAAGCTCGTTCAAGTGTTGAAGTGTAGTAATGAGGAATTGCAGAGTGCGGTAAATTGTATAACGTCATTACAACCAAAACCAGGTCTTGCGTTTTCTTCAGATAAACCACTTTACATTGTACCTGATATGGCGGTGAAAAAAGATGGCGATCGCCTCGTCTTACAAATGAACGAGAGAAATATGCCGAGAATTGAAATTCATTCTGAATATAGTGCGCTTCTTAATAATAGTGAAAGTGAAGTAGCATCTTACGTATCAGAAAAGTATCAGCATGTGCAGTGGATTATGCGCAGTTTGAAGCAGAGAAAACAGACATTGCTGCAAGTAATGACTATTATTATGGAAAAACAACGTGATTTCTTCTGGAAAGGTCCAGAGTATTTAAGACCTCTCGCTTTAAAAGAGGTAGCTGAAGAGTTAAGTGTGCATGAATCGACAATTAGTCGTGCGACGCGAAATAAATATGTGCAAACACCACACGGTTTATTTGAGATGAAATCGTTCTTTAGCAATGCCGTTTCGACGACTGAAGATGAAGCAGTTTCTACAAAACGTGTAAAACAATTTATTCAAACGTTAATTGGGGCAGAGGATAAGAAAAAGCCAC
This sequence comes from Bacillus cereus group sp. MYBK227-1, assembly GCF_051916325.1. Classification (NCBI taxonomy): domain Bacteria; kingdom Bacillati; phylum Bacillota; class Bacilli; order Caryophanales; family Bacillaceae; genus Bacillus; species Bacillus cereus group sp. MYBK227-1. The sequence continues at coordinate 388,260 of NZ_JBQAGK010000005.1, forward strand.
TTTCAGATCAAAAGATTTCAAAATTATTAGAAGAAGAGCATGAAATTGTTATTTCTCGAAGAACAGTGGCGAAGTATAGAGAACAAATGCATATCCCAGCTTCGTCATTACGAAAAACGATCGGATAGGTGAAGAAGATGAAAGTTGTACTGTATACTAAAAAAGATTGTGGCCTTTGCGTGAAGGCAAAACAAGTTTTACAGGAAGTACAATGTGAATATTCTTTTCAAATCGAGGAAATAGATATATATGAAGATAATGACCTTTTAGAAAAATATCACTTAATGATTCCGGTTGTAGAAATGGACGGAAAACAAGTAGAATATGGTAACATTCACAAAGGTGTCATAATAAACTATATAAAGAATGCAGTTAAGAGTTGAATAAGTTTCTATCTCCTGTTACAATAATACACGTAGCAGGGATTATTTTTTTAACCTATGTGGGACACAAAATGTCACTACGGGACGTAAAGTGACCACGAAGGAAAAATGAACCGATGTAGTGAGGAGAAAAGATATGCGCTCATGGATTCAGAACACAAAAAAATTATTACCTGATCTGCTACCTGTTATGCAAACGAGAATGCAAATTCTTCAATACATTAGGCTCATGCAGCCGATTGGAAGAAGAAACTTATCAGCAAGTCTCGGTATGACAGAACGAGTATTGCGAAGTGAAGTTCAAGTTTTGAAAGAACAAAACTTAGTTCACGTCGCTTCTTCTGGAATGACTTTGACAGAAGAAGGAACAGCTTTAGTTCTTGCTTTGGAAGACTTTATGAAAGAAATTTCCGGGTTAAAGGTTTTAGAAAAGCAACTTAAGGAAACATTAGACTTGGATGAAGTTTTCGTTGTCCCTGGTGATAGTGATGAATCACCTTGGGTCAAACTGGAGATGGGCCGTGCTTGTGTGACTTGTATAAAAGACCGTCTGACAGCGAATAATATCGTTGCTGTGGCTGGAGGAACTACGCTAGCTGCTGCTGCGGACATGATGCAACTTGATTGCAAAGATTTACATATGCTATTTGTCCCAGCACGTGGTGGAATTGGAGAAGGCGTCGAATTAGAAGCCAATACCATTTGTGCCAAGATGGCACAAAATACGATGAGTAATTATCGCTTATTGTATGTTCCAGACCATGTTAGTAGCGAAGCATATGCGTCTATTGTGACAGAGCCTTCCGTGAAAGAAGTTCTTGAGTTGATTCGATCTTCCAATATCGTCATTCATGGAATAGGTGATGCGTTAACAATGGCACGTCGCAGAAGTACTTCAGAAGCAGATTGGTTAAAGATTCAGGCAAGCGAAGCAGTTGGCGAAGCTTTCGGTTACTACTTTAATGAAGAAGGAAATGTTGTTCATAAAGTAAGAACAGTTGGTATGCAACTAGAGGATTTACAAAATGTATCTCACGTTGTTGCAGTCGCTGGAGGTTCTTCAAAGGCAAAAGCAATACAGGCTGTAATTAAACAAGGGCACACTTCAATTCTAATTACAGATGAAGGTGCAGCAAAACAGTTAACAAAGGGTTTTACCCTTTAATATAATCCCCCAAGGAGGAAATTCAAATGACTAAAATTGGTATTAATGGATTTGGACGTATCGGACGTAACGTATTCCGCGCAGCTCTTAACAACTCTGAGGTAGAAGTAGTAGCAATCAACGACTTAACAGATGCTAAAACATTAGCTCACCTTTTAAAATATGACACAGTTCACGGAACTTTAAATGCAGAAGTATCTGCTAACGAAAACAGCATCGTTGTTAACGGTAAAGAAATTAAAGTTATCGCTGAGCGTGACCCAGCTCAATTACCATGGAGCGACTACGGAGTAGAAGTAGTAGTAGAATCTACTGGCCGTTTCACTAAAAAATCAGACGCTGAGAAACACTTAGGTGGATCAGTTAAGAAAGTTATCATCTCAGCTCCAGCTTCTGACGAAGATATCACTGTAGTTATGGGTGTTAACCACGAACAATACGATGCAGCTAACCACAACGTAGTATCTAACGCTTCTTGTACTACAAACTGTCTAGCTCCATTCGCTAAAGTATTAAACGAAAAATTCGGCGTAAAACGCGGAATGATGACAACAATTCACTCTTACACTAACGACCAACAAATCTTAGACTTACCACACAAAGATTTACGTCGTGCTCGTGCAGCAGCTGAAAACATGATCCCAACATCTACTGGTGCAGCTAAAGCTGTAGCATTAGTATTACCAGAACTTAAAGGTAAATTAAACGGTGGCGCTGTACGTGTTCCAACTGCTAACGTTTCTCTAGTTGACCTAGTTGTTGAACTTGACAAAGAAGTAACAGTTGAAGAAGTAAATGCAGCATTCAAAGCAGCAGCTGAAGGCGAATTAAAAGGTATCCTTGGATACAGCGAAGAGCCATTAGTATCTATCGACTATAACGGATGTACAGCTTCTTCTACAATCGATGCATTATCTACAATGGTAATGGAAGGTAACATGGTTAAAGTACTTTCTTGGTACGATAACGAAACTGGTTACTCTAACCGCGTAGTAGACCTAGCAGCTTACATGACTTCAAAAGGTCTTTAATTCTTAATTATATAAGTTATCAATGACAAAACGAGGGAGAGGGTTTGTTCCCTCTCTCTCTTCTTTCGTTTTAAAAGCAAATGTGTTAAGCTTTTGAGTGGGTTTTGTCAATCCTAACTAGTAGTCGGAGGGAAATCCAATGAACAAAAAATCAATTCGTGACGTAGATTTAAAAGGTAAGCGTGTATTTTGCCGCGTTGATTTCAACGTACCTATGAAAGAAGGCAAAATTACAGATGAAACTCGTATCCGTGCAGCTCTTCCTACAATTCAATATTTAGTAGAGCAAGGTGCGAAAGTTATTTTAGCAAGTCACTTAGGCCGTCCAAAAGGTCAAGTAGTAGAAGAAATGCGTTTAACTCCAGTAGCAGCACGTTTAGGTGAGCTTCTTGGTAAAGACGTTAAAAAAGCGGACGAAGCATTCGGACCAGTTGCACAAGAAATGGTTGCAGCAATGAACGAAGGCGACGTATTAGTTCTTGAAAACGTACGTTTCTATGCGGGCGAAGAAAAGAACGATGCAGAACTTGCGAAAGAATTTGCAGCACTTGCTGACATCTTCGTAAACGATGCATTCGGTGCAGCTCACCGTGCTCACGCTTCTACAGCAGGTATCGCAGACTACCTACCAGCAGTATCTGGTCTATTAATGGAAAAAGAGTTAGATGTACTTGGTAAAGCACTTTCTAACCCAGAACGTCCATTTACAGCTATTATCGGTGGTGCGAAAGTAAAAGATAAAATCGGTGTAATTCGTCATCTATTAGACAAAGTAGATAACTTAATCATCGGTGGTGGACTTGCTTACACATTTGTTAAAGCTTTAGGTCATGAAATTGGTCTATCTCTATGTGAAGACGACAAGATCGAACTAGCTAAAGAATTTATGCAACTTGCAAAAGAAAAAGGCGTAAACTTCTACATGCCAGTTGATGTTGTAATCACTGAGGAATTCTCTGAAACTGCAACAACTAAAATCGTTGGTATCGACTCTATCCCTTCTAACTGGGAAGGCGTGGACATCGGTCCTAAAACACGTGAAATTTATGCAGATGTAATTAAAAATTCTAAGCTTGTTGTATGGAATGGACCAATGGGTGTATTCGAAATGACTCCATTCGCAGAAGGTACAAAAGCAGTAGGACAAGCATTAGCAGATGCAGAAGATACATACTCTGTTATCGGCGGTGGTGACTCTGCAGCAGCTGTTGAAAAATTCGGTATGGCTGATAAAATGAGCCACATTTCTACTGGCGGCGGTGCGTCATTAGAATTCATGGAAGGTAAAGAGCTTCCAGGTGTAGTTTGTCTTAACGACAAATAAGTAGCAGCCAAAGAAAAAGGACGGTGCAAAGCATGCGTAAACCAATTATCGCAGGTAACTGGAAAATGAATAAAACTCTATCAGAAGCAGTTAGCTTCGTAGAGGAAGTTAAAGGTCAAATCCCAGCAGCTTCAGCTGTTGATGCAGTAGTTTGCTCTCCAGCTCTATTCTTAGAGCGCCTTGTAGCAGCAACTGAAGGAACTGACTTACAAGTAGGTGCACAAAACATGCATTTCGAAAAAAATGGTGCATTCACTGGCGAAATTAGCCCAGTAGCACTTAGCGACTTAAAAGTTGGCTATGTAGTACTTGGCCACTCTGAGCGTCGTGAAATGTTTGCTGAAACTGATGAGTCAGTAAACAAAAAGACTATCGCAGCATTTGAACATGGTTTAACACCAATCGTATGTTGTGGTGAGACTTTAGAAGAGCGCGAAAGCGGAAAAACATTTGATCTAGTAGCAGGTCAAGTGACAAAAGCACTTGCAGGTTTAACAGAAGAGCAAGTTAAAGCAACTGTTATCGCTTATGAGCCAATCTGGGCTATCGGTACAGGTAAATCTTCTTCTTCTGCAGATGCAAACGAAGTATGTGCGCACATCCGTAAAGTTGTTGCAGAAGCTGTTTCTCCAGAAGCTGCAGAAGCTGTTCGTATCCAATACGGCGGTAGCGTAAAACCAGAAAACATTAAAGAGTATATGGCACAATCTGACATCGACGGCGCTTTAGTTGGCGGTGCTAGCTTAGAGCCAGCTTCGTTCTTAGGTCTTCTGGGGGCGGTAAAATGAGAAAGCCAACAGCTTTAATCATTCTTGACGGTTTCGGACTTCGTGAAGAAACTTACGGGAATGCTGTAGCACAAGCTAAGAAACCTAATTTTGATGGTTACTGGAACAAATTCCCTCACACAACGCTTACAGCTTGTGGCGAGGCAGTAGGTCTTCCAGAAGGTCAAATGGGTAACTCTGAGGTTGGTCACTTAAATATCGGTGCTGGCCGCATTGTATATCAAAGCTTAACACGCGTTAACGTTGCAATTCGTGAAGGTGAGTTCGATAAGAACGAAACGTTCCAAAGTGCAATTAAAAGCGTAAAAGAAAAAGGTACTGCACTTCATTTATTCGGTTTACTTTCTGACGGTGGTGTGCACAGTCACATGAACCATATGTTTGCTCTTCTTCGCTTAGCAGCTAAAGAAGGCGTTGAGAAAGTATACATTCATGCATTCTTAGATGGCCGCGATGTTGGACCAAAAACAGCACAAAGCTATATCGATGCAACAAATGAAGTAATTAAAGAAACAGGAGTAGGACAATTCGCGACTATCTCTGGTCGTTATTACTCCATGGACCGTGACAAGCGTTGGGATCGCGTAGAAAAATGTTACCGTGCTATGGTGAATGGTGAAGGCCCTACTTATAAATCAGCAGAAGAGTGTGTAGAAGACTCTTATGCGAACGGTATTTATGATGAATTCGTATTGCCGTCTGTAATTGTTAACGAAGATAACACGCCAGTTGCAACAATCAATGATGATGATGCAGTTATCTTCTATAACTTCCGTCCAGACCGTGCAATTCAAATTGCTCGTGTATTTACAAACGAAGACTTCCGTGAGTTCGATCGTGGTGAAAAAGTACCTCACATTCCAGAATTCGTATGTATGACACACTTCAGTGAAACGGTAGATGGTTACGTGGCATTCAAGCCAATGAACCTTGATAACACTTTAGGTGAAGTTGTTGCGCAAGCGGGATTAAAGCAACTTCGCATCGCGGAAACTGAAAAGTATCCGCACGTTACATTCTTCTTTAGCGGTGGTCGTGAGGCTGAATTCCCAGGAGAAGAGCGTATCTTAATTAACTCACCAAAGGTTGCAACGTATGACTTGAAACCTGAAATGAGCATTTACGAAGTAACGGACGCTTTAGTAAATGAAATCGAAAATGATAAACATGATGTTATCATTCTTAACTTTGCGAACTGTGATATGGTTGGCCATTCTGGGATGATGGAACCAACAATTAAAGCAGTAGAAGCAACTGACGAATGTTTAGGAAAAGTTGTAGAAGCGATTCTTGCAAAAGATGGTGTAGCACTTATTACTGCTGACCATGGTAATGCGGATGAAGAATTAACTTCTGAAGGAGAGCCAATGACAGCTCATACAACTAACCCGGTTCCTTTCATCGTTACTAAGAACGACGTAGAATTACGTGAAGATGGTATCTTAGGAGATATCGCTCCAACAATGCTTACACTTCTTGGTGTTGAGCAACCGAAAGAAATGACAGGTAAAACAATTATTAAATAATTTGCTTATATAAAAAGGAGAGAATTTATTATGTCAACAATTATTGATGTTTATGCTCGCGAAGTCCTTGACTCTCGTGGTAACCCAACTGTAGAAGTAGAAGTTTACACAGAAAGCGGCGCTTTCGGACGCGCTATCGTACCAAGTGGTGCATCTACTGGTGAGCACGAAGCAGTAGAATTACGTGACGGTGACAAATCTCGTTACCTTGGTAAAGGTGTTGTTAACGCAGTAAACAACGTTAACGAAATTATCGCTCCAGAAATCGCTGGTTTCGATGTAACTGACCAAGCTGGTATCGACCGTGCTATGATCGAATTAGATGGCACTCCAAACAAAGGTAAACTAGGCGCTAACGCTATCCTTGGTGTATCTATGGCAGTAGCTCACGCAGCAGCTGACTTCGTAGGTCTTCCATTATACCGTTACCTTGGTGGATTCAATGCAAAACAATTACCAACTCCAATGATGAACATCATCAACGGTGGTTCTCACGCTGATAACAACGTTGACTTCCAAGAGTTCATGATCTTACCAGTTGGTGCTCCAACATTCAAAGAATCAATCCGTATGGGTGCTGAAGTATTCCATGCACTTAAAGCTGTATTACATGACAAAGGTCTTAACACTGCAGTAGGTGACGAAGGTGGATTCGCTCCAAACCTTGGTTCTAACCGTGAAGCTTTAGAAGTAATCATCGAAGCTATCGAAAAAGCTGGTTACAAAGCTGGCGAGAACGTATTCTTAGGAATGGACGTTGCTTCTTCTGAGTTCTACAACAAAGAAACTGGTAAATATGACCTTGCAGGCGAAGGCCGTACTGGCTTAACTTCTGCAGAAATGGTTGATTTCTATGAAGAGCTTTGCAAAGACTTCCCAATCATCTCTATCGAAGATGGTTTAGACGAAAACGACTGGGATGGTCACAAATTATTAACTGAGCGTATCGGTGATAAAGTACAATTAGTTGGTGATGATTTATTCGTAACTAACACTCAAAAACTTGCTGAAGGTATCGAAAAAGGTATCTCTAACTCAATCTTAATTAAAGTTAACCAAATCGGTACTTTAACTGAGACTTTCGAAGCTATCGAAATGGCTAAACGTGCTGGTTACACAGCAGTTGTATCTCACCGTTCTGGTGAAACTGAAGATGCTACAATCGCTGACATCGCAGTTGCAACTAACGCTGGCCAAATCAAAACTGGTTCTATGAGCCGTACTGACCGTATTGCTAAGTACAACCAATTATTACGCATCGAAGACGAGCTAGGCGAAGTAGCTGTTTACGATGGTATCAAATCTTTCTATAACATCAAACGATAATTGTAGAAAATAAACGACAGACCGTGAGAAATCACGGTCTGTTTTTTTATGCTAAAATTGTTCACCCGTCATAAGTGACATGAAATGTTTGAAGAAGCGGTTATAATCAAAATCAATTGCTATTTGATGACTCGGCCAATCAATAAATGGTTTAGATTCTCCTAAAGAGCGAAATTCTCCAATGCTTGCCCCCTGTGCATAAGATTCTGTCATGACAACGATAGGTGATTTGTGATAGGTAAACATAGAGTTATCAAGTAAAGCGAGTATTGGTATTGTGTCATGGAAGGGGCTCCCCTTTAAATGTGGTAGGGCGTCTTTATAATATCCGTAGTAATAATGATCAAATAACGGTTTGACAAGTGGAACTTTTCCTTTTGCCTCAATGTATTCTGCCATTTCTGGTGTAATGATGGAGTATTGAGTGACGTTTAATGGGTATATGTACATGTTAGCTGTGGATTGAAGGACTATATTAGCGGCAGTAGGATCGCCATAAAAGTTTGCTTCGGAAATAGGGGTAACATTACCAGGATGTAAAAAGGCACCGCCCATTACGTAGTAAGATTTAATTTGTTTCATTAACTGTTTGCACATGATAAACAAAATTGCTAGGGAGGTAAGTCTTCCTAAACTCACAATAATTAATTCATCCTTATACTGTTCAATAAGAGGAATAACTTCAAAAAAATTCTCCATTTCTCCGTTAGTCACATTCACCTTTGGAATAATTGGACCGAGCCCCTGTTTTCCATGTACATCCGTAAAAAACGCAGGTGGGGCACCAGTAAGGGGACGTTCTGAACCACCGAATATCTTGATATTTCTATTCTTTGTTTCGTTATTAAAAAAATGAGCATTTTCTACGGCCATTTTTTTTGGAACATTGCCGTAATCAGCAACGATACCGACGATTTCTATTTCATCGATAAAGAATGCTAAGAGGAGAGCCATCGTATCATCAATCCCAGGATCACAAAAAATGAGAACTTTTTTGGGCATATGTTCACCACCTATCTTGTTTATCCCGTACAAACCAGCTTGGTGAGGGCTAATAATCAATAAGGATGAGGGGAATCTCATGGATTAAAGTTTCACTTTATATATATGTAAGTTTAAGAATAAAAAGATTATTTTATTGAAATAATAGTCTTTTAAATTCAGAAAATAAAAACTTTTTATATTAGGTCAAGGTTTTTGACTTAATTTTCGTTTAGAAATGCAGTCGTATCAAGGTTGTAAGCGTATAACATAGGCTGTTTTTGCTGTCAAGTTGATAAATTGCAGCTTTTTACAATTTATACTATGATAAAGATATTAACAGAAGATCGTATAAACATGAGGGATGATGAACATGAAATTTACAAAGATTCTTGTCCAAATTGCAGCTCTTTACGTGTTTTATATGGTTGGAACTTGGGTACAAGAAATGTTAAATATTCCGATCCCAGGAAGTTTGATTGGAATGTTCCTCTTACTTGTTTTACTTAGCCTAAAAGTTCTTCCAGTGAAATGGTTCGATTTAGGAGCAGAAACACTCGTTGCTATTATGCCGTTTTTATTAATTCCGCCAACGCTTGGCCTAATGAATTACGGTGCTTTTTTTATGAGTAAAGGAATTTCTCTTTTCATTACAGTTGTAGCGAGTACATTTTTAATTATTATTGTCGCAGGACATACAGGACAATATCTTGCGAATAGGAAGGAAAGAGAGTCGCGATGAGCCAAATATTAATCGGAGTCAGTTGGGTTCTTTTTACGGTGCTATTATATCAATTATCTAAAAAAATCTATAAATTATTTCCAACACCATTCACCATTCCAATGCTTGTAGCAACAGGATTAATGGCTTTCCTATTTATCGTGCTTGATATACCATATCAACATTATATGGAAAGTGGTGGTGGCTGGATTGCAAAGCTACTTGGACCCGGTGTTGTAGCATTTGCAATTCCTCTTTATAAACAACGTCATGTTCTGCAAAAATATGTTGTACCGATTGCTGGTGGCGTATTAGTAGGTACAACGGTTGCGATCGCTAGTGATTTTGCGATTGCTTCACTTATGGGAACGGATAAAAGCTTAATCTTATCGTCTTTACCAAAATCGGTGACAATGCCAGTTGCGATGAGTGTTTCTGAACAAGTTGGTGGTGTACCTTCCTTAACAGCAGCTTTCGTTGTTATCGCAGGTATTACTGGAACGATTACAGGACCCCTTTTATTAAAATGGAGCCGTGTTACAAACTCAGTTGGTAAAGGTATCGGATTTGGATGTGCTTCTCATATTATGGGTGTTATGAGAGCAATGAAAAATAATGAGCATGAAGGTGTTATTGGATCGGTAACAATGACATTAACAGCAATTTTGACATGTTTACTTGGACCGTTATTTGCGATGATGTTTATGTAATAGAAGAAAAGCGAGAGCGCCTCTATAGCTCTCGCTTTTCTATAGAATTTATGCTACAGTTACAATAACTGAATCTTTGTAGGAGGTACGCCAAGTGCATACGTTATTATCAGTTTTACTTATTATTGTATCGATTTTAATGATTGTTATGGTACTTATGCAATCTAGTAATAGCTCAGGCCTTTCAGGTGCAATTTCAGGCGGTGCGGAGCAATTATTTGGTAAGCAAAAGGCACGTGGAATTGAAGCGGTATTAAACCGTATTACAATTGTTTTAGCTGTATTGTTCTTTGTATTAACAATTGGTGTTACGTACTTCAATTTATAGAATTGAAAGAAGAAGCGTTAGTGAATGGTACTAATGGTTCTTCTTTTTTTGTTTTGCTATTTGAAAGATGTTTCTAATTAGATTATAGAAATACAAATATGGTACACTAGATATAGAAAGAATACGACTAGATTACAGAAGAGAAAGAGGAGAAATACATGATGAAATTAGCATCTCCGAAACCATTTACATTTGAGGGTGGAGACCGCGCTGTTTTATTACTACATGGATTCACAGGGAACTCAGCTGATGTACGTATGTTAGGGCGTTTCTTAGAAAAGAAAGGCTATACTTGTCATGCGCCAATTTATAAAGGGCACGGTGTACCACCAGAAGAGCTTGTTCATACAGGGCCTGAAGATTGGTGGCAAGATGTAACGGAGGCATATCAGCTTTTAAAAGATAAAGGTTTTGAGAAAATTGCTGTTGTTGGATTGTCACTTGGCGGCGTATTTTCTTTAAAATTGGGTTATACAGTACCGGTTTTAGGTGTAGTACCAATGTGTGCACCTATGTATATTAAGAGCGAAGAAACGATGTACCAAGGTATATTGGCATATGCCCGCGAATATAAAAAACGTGAGCAAAAATCACCAGAACAAATTGAACAAGAAATGTTGGAATTCCAAAAGACACCGATGAATACATTAAAAGCATTACAACAATTAATTGCTGACGTACGTAACAATGTGGATATGATTTATGCGCCAACATTTGTTGTACAAGCACGTCATGACGAAATGATTAATACAGATAGTGCTAACATTATTTATAACGGTGTAGAATCTACGTTAAAAGACATTAAATGGTACGAAGACTCTACGCATGTCATTACACTTGATAAACAACGTGACGAGCTACATGAGGATGTATATAACTTCTTGGAGCAACTAGATTGGTAAGATCTAGTTGCCTCTTTTTTTCATAAGGAATTTTTTGTGAAAACTGTAAAAATCATAAGGGGAGTATTGAAGTTTCACTTTATACATCCCCTATCTTTCGGATACACTAAATAATATAAGGTTTTAAAGGAGGTATTTTTGCTTGGAAGAAATCATACAAGAACATATTGATAAGTTGTTATTATTTATGAGAGAAGAAGCGTATAAACCGCTAACGATACAAGAGTTAGAAGAGGCATTTGGGATTGAAGGTTCTGAGGGCTTTAAAGATTTCGTAAAGGCACTTGTAACGATGGAAGAAAAGGGACTTGTTATTCGTACTCGTAGCAACCGTTACGGTCTTCCTGAAAAGATGAATTTAATACGCGGTAAGTTAATTGGACATGCACGTGGTTTTGCATTCGTTGTACCAGACGAGAAGAAAACTGGAGATGATGATCTTTTCATCCCGCCTACAGAGTTAAACGGTGCACTTCATGGCGATACAGTATTAGCACGCCTTAGTTCCCAATCGAGTGGTTCACGTCAAGAAGGGTCTATTGTACGCATTTTAGAGCGTGGAACGAAAGAACTAGTTGGTACATATACAGAATCGAAAAACTTTGGATTTGTTATACCTGACAATAAACGCTGGACAAGTGACATTTTCGTATTGAAAAGCGCATCAATGGGTGCTGTAGAAGGCCATAAAGTAGTTGTAAAAATTACGAGCTATCCAGAGAATCGTTTAAGTGCGGAAGGTGAAGTTATTCAAATTCTAGGTCATAAAAATGATCCAGGAGTAGATATTTTATCTGTCATCCATAAACATCACTTGCCTTTAGCGTTCCCTGAAGAAGTGATGGAACATGCCAACAGTGTACCAGAAACGATTTCAGAAGAAGATTTAAAAGATCGCCGTGATCTACGTGACCAAATGATCGTAACGATTGACGGTGCAGACGCAAAAGATTTAGATGATGCTGTTACAGTAACGAAACTTGAGAACGGTAACTACAAGCTAGGCGTTCACATTGCGGATGTAAGTCATTACGTTCAAGAAGGTTCTCCAATTGATGTAGAAGCAGCGGAAAGAGCGACGAGTGTGTATCTTGTTGACCGTGTAATTCCGATGATTCCACACCGTCTATCTAACGGTATTTGTTCATTAAATCCGAAAGTAGACCGTCTGACATTATCTTGTGAAATGGAAATCAACAACTTAGGTGATGTTGTTAAACACGAGATTTTCCAAAGTGTGATTAAAACGACAGAGCGTATGACTTATGCTGACGTAAGAAGCATTTTAGAAGATGAGGACGAAGAGTTAATTAAGCGTTATGAGCCGCTCGTACCGATGTTTAAAGAGATGGGTCAATTGGCACAAATTTTACGTGAAAAACGTATGCGCCGTGGTGCAATTGACTTTGACTTTAAAGAAGCGAAAGTATTAGTGGATGAAGAAGGAAAACCGACAGACGTTGTCATGCGCGATCGTTCTGTATCAGAGAAGTTAATTGAAGAATTTATGCTTGTTGCGAATGAAACAGTAGCAGAGCACTTCCACTGGATGAACGTACCATTCATGTACCGTGTCCATGAAGATCCGAAAGAAGATAAGCTTGAGCGTTTCTTCGAGTTTGTAACGAACTTCGGATATGCAGTAAAAGGACGTGCGAATGAAGTGCATCCTCGCGCGCTACAACAAATTCTTGAAATGGTTCAAGGACAGCCAGAAGAAGTAGTTATTTCAACAGTTATGCTTCGTTCTATGAAGCAAGCTCGTTACGATGCGGATAGTTTAGGACATTTCGGTTTATCAACTGAGTTCTACACACACTTCACATCACCAATTCGTCGTTACCCAGATACAATCGTTCATAGATTAATTCGTGAATACATTATTAACGGTAAAGTCGACAACGAAACGCAAGCAAAATGGCGTGAAAAATTACCTGAGATTGCAGAGCATTCTTCTAATATGGAACGTCGTGCTGTTGAAGCAGAGCGTGAAACAGATGAGATGAAAAAAGCAGAGTATATGGTTGATAAGATCGGTGAAGAGTATGACGGTATGATTAGCTCTGTAACAAACTTCGGTTTATTCGTAGAGCTTCCAAATACAATTGAAGGTCTTGTACACGTTAGTTATTTAACGGATGATTACTACCGTTATGACGAGCAACATTTCGCTATGATCGGAGAACGTACAGGAAACGTATTCCGCATCGGTGACGAAATTACAATTCGCGTTATTAACGTAAACAAAGACGAGCGTGCAATCGACTTTGAAATCGTTGGCATGAAAGGCACACCTCGCCGTAAGTTCAAAGATCGTCCAGTCGTTATCGAGCAGCCAAGAACAGGCAGAAAGAAACGCGGTGGACGTAGCGAGCGCAGTAATGAGCGCGGCGGTGAACGTGGCACAGGTAGAAAATTTGACCGTGGTGGTAAAGGAAAAGGAAGAGGATCTGCATCTGCATCCGCTTCTGCTAGCCAGCCGGGAAAAAAAGATGGTAACGGTAAGAAGAAAAAAGCATTCTTCGAAAATGTACCAGGATTCAAGAAGAAAAAGAAAAAGCGTAAGTAAGAAAAGGATGGCTTCGCTTTGATGAAAAGCGGGGCCGTTTTCTTTTTTCTTCGTGGCTTGAGAGCGAGCCACTTTCGCTTTTAATGGAATCCAGCTACAGTGGCTAAAATGTTTGGCGGCTTCGCTTCTTCCCCAGAGGCAAAGAGCGCCTCAAGGTCAGAAGCTCCATCCACCTCACATTCTGAACGAGCCACTTTCGCTTTTTGATGGAATCTAGC
>NZ_JBQAGK010000006.1:0-215900 GCF_051916325.1 Bacillus cereus group sp. MYBK227-1
CTCGACTTGCATGTATTAGGCACGCCGCCAGCGTTCATCCTGAGCCAGGATCAAACTCTCCAATAAAGTTAGTTTGTCTAGCATCTAAAATAAAAATTGACGTTTCACGTTGTTTGTTTCGTTCAGTTTTCAAAGAACTACTTAGTCGCTCATTTGCGACTTCCTTATGTTAACATCTTCATTTTTCAATGTCAACTAAGTTTTTTAATTTCTTTTTTGTCGTTTTCTACGTTTCCGCATCAGCGACGGTTATTAATATATCATGCAGTATATACAGGGTCAATACTTTTTATAAAAAAATTTCACATCCCGTTAAAAACTTAAAAACCGCTGTAAAAATCATTATAGCATCCATTCATTCTTGGCTTTCCTCCTATTCATTTCATATCTTACCTCTTTATCAATTTACACGAGAGTGAAAATTCTAAATTTTATGTTATATTATTAGTATAGGAGCGTGGTGAGAATGAGCATTAAGTATTCAAACAAAATCAATAAAATCCGGACCTTTGCATTAAGTTTAGTATTTATCGGCCTCTTCATTGCATACTTAGGTGTCTTTTTCCGCGAAAACATTATTATTATGACAACGTTTATGATGGTTGGCTTTTTAGCTGTTATCGCTAGCACTGTCGTTTACTTTTGGATTGGTATGTTATCTACTAAGACTATCCAAATTATTTGTCCAAGCTGTGATAAGCCAACCAAAATGCTCGGCCGTGTCGATGCATGTATGCACTGCAATCAACCTTTAACACTAGATCGAGATCTAGAAGGAAAAGAATTTGATGAAAAGTATAATAAGAAGAGTTATAAATCATAAGTATCAAGGGAAATACGAATTTGCAACACTACAAACGTTTCAACTCATTAAAAAGTTGATTTCTTAAAAAATCAACTTTTTAATTGTTTTATTAAATTTATTACACCTATTTTTTCGAAATAACAGTAAACATCCCTGTCATATTAGGCGAATAATCTTTAAAATCATATTTTTCGTAGAATGATGTTTTACCTTGCGACGCAAACAAACCAATGAATGCTTTATCTGGAGTATTCCCATTTAAGTATTCTACTAAAGTATTCATTATTTTCTTTCCAATACCATTCTTTTGATAATCTGGATGAACCACTATATCTTGAATATAGAAATAGATAGCCCCATCACCAACAATTCTCCCCATGCCGATGATTTGATTATTATCCTTGACTGTTATACAGTAAATCGAATTTTGAAGTGATATTTCCGCCACCTCAAAGTTCATATAGTTAGTCCATCCCACAGAATCACATAAATATTTATATTCTTCCAATGTTGGAATGTTATTTTTAATCTCATATTTCTTCAAAATGTCCCCTCCAAGAATTCATTTCCACCAATACAAAGTAAATTCGACAAACTTTTATCTAACCCTTCTTACTAACTTAGCACTGTAAATCCCGATTAACCTCACGCTAATCCTTATATAATAAAGAAAGAGGCTGACGTATAGCCGTCAGCCTCTTTCTTTATTATATATTACGCCTTATGACACTCTGGACAAACGCCATAAATTTCTAAGCGATGACTATTGATAACGAAGCCTGTCGTTTTCGCAGCTTCCTCTTCCAGCTTTTCCAAGCCTCCATAAGGAAAATCAACAATCTTACCACATTTTTCGCAAATCACATGATAATGTTGACTTGTAACATAATCAAATCTACTTGAAGCGTCTCCATAAGTTAATTCCTTTACAAGTCCAACCTCTTTAAACACACGTAAGTTATTATAGACAGTTGCAACACTCATATTTGGAAACTTACCTTCTAATGCTTTATAAATATCATCCGCTGTTGGGTGCGTCATTGATTCCACAAGGTACTCTAAAATAGCATGACGCTGTGGAGTAATGCGTACACCCGTATTTTTCAGCATTTCTAGCGCTTCTTTTAATTCTTCTTTGACCACCGTCATGCACCCCGATTCTATACGGATTATTATTTTATAATTCTTATAAAGAGTGTACTCCTTTTCTTATAAATCGTCAATATTTCTACTATAAGTATGTAGTTTATTTTTATATTCAGGACTTGTTTTTATGTATCTTTCCCTTTTTTCTTCATATATTCCATAGAAAAAAGTGCGACATAATCGCACTTGGAATACTATCATCTGAGGAGGTATGCCCTACACTTCCACTTTATGTAAGGCAGTAAAATATGTATAGACACTTGCCTTGTTTCTGCATATTTTATCTCCAATGTAGATTTATTTTATATAAGAAAGAACATCCTCAATATGTCCTTTCACTTTCACTTTACGCCACTCTTTTACAAGTTCACCGTCTTTATTAATAAGGAATGTAGAACGCTCGATTCCCATATACTCTTTCCCAAAGTTCTTTTTTAACTTCCAAACATCGTATAACTCTGCTACTTTATGATCTTCATCTACTAAAAGTGTAAATGGCAATTCATGTTTCTCAATGAATTTCAAATGTCTATTCGCTGAATCAGGACTTACTCCAAGAATAACCGTATCCTTCTCTTGAAATACTCCATACGCATCACGAAAATCACATGCTTCAGTTGTACATCCTGGCGTCATATCTTTCGGATAAAAATAGAGAACTACATTTTTACCGCGGAAATCAGCTAGGCGAACTTCTTCTCCGTTACTTCCCTCTAATGTGAATTCTGGTGCCATTTCTCCTACTGTAATCATAGTTATCACTCCTACTCTTTTCCTTTACTATAACAAATGCTTCCTTATTTTTCATTGTCTATTACAGACCTCATCACAAAAGCAAAAGGGAGTGTATATCCAATTAGCGCTTCTGCGATTGCAATCCATCGCCCAATTCCAATCGGAGATATGTCACCATATCCAACAGACAATAGAGTAACTGCGCTAAAATATAAACAAACTTCGACGAGTTGAAAAGAATGAGCGTTCAAACTTTCTCCGTCCTCTTTCAAAACTGCGAAACCCATTTCCTCTAATACAACGTAACTTAATCCAAATGCGATTAGTACTGTTGTATAGATTAAAAATAATGTGGCCAAATTATAGAGCGAAAAAAAACGCGTTGAATCCGAATAGGAACTCCATAATAATTGGACACTTTTCAAAATAGCGATTGCTGCAATTAATAGAATAAATCCCCATAACATGTCCTCCACCTCATTTTATATGTATGAGGTGGAGAACTGATTTATCCCTTAGAAACGAACAAGCTTCTATAATTAATTACCCGCGCCACGATACCTTTTTACCCCTTGGTTCCAGAGGGTGATTGCAATCGTAAAACAGATAACACCAACAATTGGCGTCGCAAATGCATAACTATTCCATTCTGTTTTTCTTAAAAAGTATGCCGCTGGATATACTCCAACAAACGCAAACGGTAAAACAAACGTTAAAATGAAACGAATTACACGATTATAAATATTAACAGGATAGCGCCCGTAATTACCTATGTTATACATAAGAGGCATAATTGAACTTTTCGCATCCGACCAAAAACCAAGGCTCGCCAGCGTAACAAATATCCCTCCATATACAAGTGCTCCTCCTCCTACCATCAATATAAATAAGAAGAAATCATACCAGTAAAAAGATAATTGTAACTCCACAGCTGCATATCCCATTACAACAATCCCTGTAATAGCTCCAATTAAAGATTCAAGTTCCATTCTTTCTAATATAATTTGAAATAGGCTATGGATCGGCCGCGTTAATACACGATCCATCTCCCCTTTAATAATGTATCGATCATTAAAATCCCATATATTAAAGAAAGCTGAAAAGATGGCAAATGGTACTAAAAAGAAACCATAAATAAAGATTACTTCTTCTCGACTCCATCCCTTCAATGCTTGTGTATGCCCAAATACAACGAGAATAAATATTAAATTAACTGCTTGAAGCGATAAATCAGAAAGTAAACCAACGATAAAATCGCCTCGATACTCCAATTTTGTTTTTATATATTGACTTGCATATTGTAAAAATAAGTTTATATATAGCATCTCATCATCCCCCTTGTACAATTAGACGTTTTCTCGCCGTTCTCCACATGAGTACAATTGGAATAATAAGTACAATCGCCCAAATCACTTGAAATACTAAAGCCTCATACAACTTACTCCCCTGTATACCTTCAGAAAAAATCATACTTGGAATATAACTAATAGCCTGAAACGGTAAAAACATCATTGCTTTTTGGGCCCATAGCGGATAAAAACTAATTGGTAATAATAGACCTGAAAATAAATCAATAACAACGCGTTTTGCATACATAATCCCACTATTATTAAATAGGAAAAACGTAAGCATTCCCGTCATTAAATTAATTTGTGTATTAATAATAAAACTAAATATTAAAGATAAGAAGAAATATAACCAAGTTTGAAAATTTGTTTTAATTTGCAACGAAAATAATAACGTAACGATAACCATGCCTGGAATGGAAAAGAAGGCAAAACGGAATATTCCCTCGCCAAGACCTTGCATAACTTTCATTCCCAAATAGTTATACGGACGAATTAATTCTACAGCCACACGTCCTTCTTGAATCTCCATCGCAATTTCCCTATCTATATTATTAAAATAGAAGGCACGTGCCATCCACGCGATTGCGATATACGTGGTCATTTGCGAAATAGATAAACTTTCAATATTCTCTTTTCCGCTATAAATTGCTTGCCATAAAAAATAGTAAGCACCGATATTAATCGTATAAATTAAAATCCCGCTATAGTAATTTGTACGATACGCAAGCATCATTAAAAAGCGAATTCGAATCATTTCAATATACTTACCCATGCGTAATACCTTCTTCATAAATGTTACGAATAATTTCCTCTGTAGACACTTCGTTAATTTTTAAATCTTTAATTTGAAAGGCTTGTACTACTTTAGAAATAAGCATTGAAATAATAACTTCTTCATTCGGAATTTTTGCAACCCATGCATTTTCCTCTTTTGCTTTCGACCAAACGACATGATTATCTGGCATAACCATTGATAAAGCCTGATAGGAAACTGGTGCAACAAACTGAAAGTGAATTTCCTTCTCCGCTCCCCACTGCGTACGAAGATTATTTAAAGAACCGTCATACATAATATTTCCTTCATCCAGCATGATAACGCGCTCACATAAAGCTTCAATATCAGTAATATCGTGTGTTGTTAATAAAATTGTTGTTTTATAACGTTCATTCATTTCTTTTAAAAATTCACGTATTTTCAATTTCACAAGTACATCTAACCCAATTGTTGGCTCATCTAAAAATAATAACGGTGGATTATGAATTAAGGCTGCCGCTAATTCACAACGCATCCTTTGACCAAGAGATAATTTTCGAACTGGTTTATCTAATAAGGGCCCTATATCTAACGTTTCAATTACGTGTTCCATATGCTCCTTATACTGAGCGTCTGATACACCATACACTTTCTTTAATAAACGAAACGATTCTTGTACTGCAATATCCCACCAAAGTTGCGAACGCTGTCCAAAAACAACACCAATTGTTCTTACAAATTCTTCTCTTTGTTTATGTGGGTTCATTCCATTTACTGTGATTTGCCCTGATGTCGGAGTTAAAATCCCCGTAAGCATTTTAATTGTTGTTGATTTACCAGCACCGTTCTCACCGATATAACCAACCATTTCACCTTGCTTTACAGTAAAAGATACATCATTTACTGCTGGTACTATTTTATAATTACGATTTAATAAATCGCGAAATGCACCCTTTAAGCCCGGACGACTTGAATAGGCTGTAAACTCTTTACGTAACCCTTGTACCTCAATTACCGATTTCATAATCGGACCCCCCTCCTAAATGTCACAACGAATAGTTTACCCAACTGCCTTCGCTATCACAAACAATACGTCTTTTCGAAAAACATGTTAGAATAATACATAGATTTTTGTAAGGAGATGAATTGTAGTGAATTTCACAAAGTCAGAAGCATTACATAAAGAAGCTTTAGAGCATATCGTTGGCGGTGTTAACAGTCCTTCTCGTTCTTTTAAAGCAGTTGGCGGCGGCGCTCCTGTTGCTATGGAACGTGGGAAAGGCGCTTATTTCTGGGATGTAGACGGAAATAAATATATCGATTATTTAGCAGCATACGGTCCTATTATTACTGGACATGCTCATCCGCATATAACAAAAGCAATTACAACAGCTGCTGAAAATGGGGTACTTTATGGAACACCAACAGCGCTAGAGGTAAAATTCGCAAAAATGTTAAAAGAAGCAATGCCTGCATTAGATAAAGTCCGTTTCGTAAACTCTGGTACAGAAGCAGTGATGACAACGATTCGTGTTGCTCGTGCTTATACAGGTCGCACAAAAATCATGAAATTTGCTGGTTGTTACCACGGTCATTCTGATTTAGTACTTGTGGCAGCTGGATCTGGCCCTTCTACTTTAGGAACTCCTGACTCAGCTGGCGTACCACAAAGTATTGCACAAGAAGTTATTACCGTTCCATTTAACAATGTAGAAACTTTAAAAGAAGCTTTAGATAAATGGGGTCATGAAGTAGCAGCTATCCTTGTAGAACCGATCGTTGGAAACTTCGGTATTGTAGAGCCTAAACCTGGATTCCTTGAAAAAGTGAATGAACTTGTTCACGAAGCTGGCGCACTAGTAATTTATGATGAAGTTATTACTGCTTTCCGCTTTATGTACGGCGGTGCTCAAGACTTACTTGGTGTTACACCTGACTTAACAGCGCTTGGTAAAGTTATTGGCGGTGGCTTACCAATCGGTGCTTACGGTGGTAAGAAAGAAATTATGGAACAAGTTGCTCCGCTTGGACCTGCATACCAAGCTGGTACAATGGCAGGAAACCCTGCTTCTATGGCATCAGGTATCGCTTGTCTAGAAGTACTTCAACAAGAAGGGCTTTATGAGAAATTAGATGAACTTGGTGCAATGCTTGAAAAAGGAATTTTAGAGCAAGCAGCGAAACATAATATCGACATTACATTAAATCGTCTAAAAGGGGCTTTAACTGTATACTTCACAACTAATACAATTGAAGATTACGATGCCGCACAAGATACAGACGGTGAAATGTTCGGTAAATTCTTCAAGCTTATGCTTCAAGAAGGAGTTAACTTAGCACCTTCTAAATACGAGGCATGGTTCTTAACTACAGAACATACAAAAGAAGATATTGAATATACAATCGAAGCTGTCGGCAGAGCATTTGCTGCCCTAGCAGACAATAAATAATCCCGTCATTAAAAGGAAAAAAGAAAGCTCACCTTTCTTTTTTCCTTTTTTCTATTTCATAAATTACGTGTTAATAGTATAATTATTCATAATTATCTGTTTTATATTCTTTTACAGCATTACTATCTCTGTGTACAAGGTGATTTGCGCCTTAAATAGTAAGATTATTCTAACTTTTACAAGAGGGGGGATTGACGGATGCTCAATAAAAAAAATACATGGACACCGTCTTTATTTCGAGATTATAGAAATGCAGAACATGATGCGTGTGGAATCGTTTCCGTTATGGAGAAACGAAAAATTGCTACAAAAGAAAACATTGACCTTTGCATACAATCACTCGTCAAAATGAATCATAGAGCTGGTTTCATTAATGGCGAGGGCGATGGCATCGGCATTCACATTGATATACCAAAAACACTTTGGAATGAAAAACTAAAAAGTAGCGGATATAATCCAACGATTGTGGATCATCCCCACTTTATCGTTGGACATTTTTTTCTAAATAAAAAAGAAAACATTACTGCCTTAAAAGATTATATTCGTACGCAATTAAACAACAAAAACTTTACTATTATTTTCGAAAGTGACGATGCAACAAACTCAGATGCGCTCGGTCCACTTGGTAAACAAGAAGAACCTTTATTTTGGCAAGTTGCCCTTATCGCAGAAAACGAAATTATAAATATTGAGCAAACATTATTTTCTGTCACAATAAAAATAGAGGAAAACGAAGCAATTCATGTTGCTTCATTAAGTCATGATCATGTTGTATATAAAGTTCTAGGTGCTGGTGATACGCTTGTTGCCTACTATAATGATTTACAACATCCGCTTATCGCTTCAACTATGACATTAGGACATAACCGCTACTCTACTAATACATTATCTAATTTTTTTCGTGTACAACCATTTAGCATTCTCGGACATAATGGTGAAATTAACACAATTGCGAAATTACGCGATCAAGCTGAAATGATTGATGTACCACTTACTGCAGGAGGCAGTGACTCTCAAGATTTAAACCGCACCTTAGAAACCCTACTTGTTCAATACGGCTACAGCTTATTTGAAGCAATGGAAATTCTATTCCCACCAATTATTAATGAAATTAAACTTTATGAAACACCTTTACAAGATTTATATACGTATATACGTGAAGCATGGGGACATTTTGCACAAGGACCAGCTGGCATCATTTCCCGTTTTAAAGATGAAGCTGTTTTCAGCGTTGATTCCCTTGGATTACGCCCAGTATGGAAAGTAGAGACAGAGAGCTCTTATATTTTCTCTTCTGAACCTGGAGTTGTATCACCAACTAAATATGTAGCAGAACCAAAACCACTCGCTCCTGGAGAAAAAGTCGGATTAAAATGGAATGAACAAGATGAACTTGTTCTTTATGAATATGACAAATATCAAATCCAAGTATATAACCGTTTTAAAAAGCGAATTGATACTACCAATTACCATTTAAATTTATCTATCCCTGAAACGAAAAAAATCCAAGGGCTATGTGATTCTGTTCAAGTTGAAACGAAAGAATACGTCGCTTTCGGATGGGACCGAGAACATATTCAACTTCTTGAACAGATGGCAACAAAAGGCGTTGAGCCAATACGCTCACTTGGGCATGACTCACCACTTGCCGCACTCGATACTGATAGACGAAATATCGCTGACTTTATTAAAGAAAGTGTAGCTGTTGTTACAAACCCTGCAATTGACCGTGACCGTGAAATTGAACACTTCTCTACACGTACTGTACTTGGAGAGCGTCCAAGTTTATTAAGCGGCGCAAAACGGCCATTTGTAGTTGAAATGCTTTCACCAATTATTTTAGAAGGCAGCGTGGCACAACCTATTGCAGAGGAATTACACACAATTACGTACGAACAACTCATAGAGCTATTTAAGACTCATAACTCTATCGCCACAATCTCTGCTACATTCAGCTCGTCAGAAACTCTGCAATGCGCATTAAGCCGCATTAGTTCTGAAGCGATAGCTGCTGTTAACAATGGCGCTTCCCTACTAATATTAGATGACGCAAAAGCCCATCTAAATGAACGATTGTGGATTGATCCACATTTAGTTACCGCTAAAGTACATCAAGCATTAAGTGAAAATAAATTACGCCGCAATTGTTCTCTCGTTATACGTTCTGGTGCTCTTCGCTCCTTACATGACATTGTCACGCTATATGGATTAGGAGCAGATGGTATTAATCCATATTTATTATTCGCGACTGTAAATGATGGAACAAAAACACCAATTACGAATCTATATACTGCACTTAATAAAGGATTAGAAAAAGTCATTTCAACAATTGGAATTCATGAGTTACGTGGTTACGGACGTCTCTATTCATCTATTGGATTACATGAAGAAATCGCAAATATATTACAGATTACAAATTTCTTCGGTTCAAATGATTTAGCCTTTTCACTTGAATCACTTGTTGAAGATGCAAAAATACGAGCAGAGGATTATAAAAATCCTAAAATTAGAATGCGAAAATCATTTCATATATTCCCGCGAATTTGGAAAGCAATCGGCGATGTTGCAAAAGGAAATTCTTATGATGATTACCGTGACAAGTTAAGTGAACTAGAAGAGAATAATCCAATCGCAATCAGACACCTTGTTCAAACGAAACAAACAAAACATGTCGTTCCAACTGAAGAAGTATCTATCGGCATCAAAAATCATAATTTACCATTTATTATTAGTTCTATGTCATTTGGTTCTCAAAACGAAATTGCCTTTCGCGCATATGCAGAAGCAGCCGATCAGCTAAATATGATTAGCTTGAACGGTGAAGGCGGCGAAATTAAAGATATGATTGGAAAATATCCACATACACGTGGACAACAAGTAGCATCTGGGCGATTTGGAGTAAATGCCGAACTACTAAACTCATCAAACTTAATTGAAATCAAAATCGGTCAAGGCGCAAAGCCTGGGGAAGGTGGGCATTTACCTGGTTCAAAAGTGACAGCCAAAATCGCTGAAGCACGTAATGCGACAATCGGCTCAGATTTAATTTCGCCTTCTAATAACCATGATATTTATTCAATTGAAGATTTAGCTCAAATGATTACAGAAATTAAAACAGCTAATCAACTTGCCAAAGTAGCCGTGAAAGTCCCTGTTGTTCCTAATATCGGAACAATTGCTGTCGGTATCGCCAAAGCTGGCGCTGATTTTATTAACATTAGCGGATTCGATGGCGGAACAGGCGCTGCACGTATTCACGCATTGCAGCATGTAGGTCTCCCTGTAGAAATTGGTGTTAAAGCCGCTCACAACGCTTTATTAGAAGCAAGCATGAGACATAAAGTAGAGATTTGGGCAGATGGTGGTATTCGAAGTGTAAATGATGCCTTGAAAATCATGCTCCTCGGAGCAAACCGTATTGGATTTGGCACACTATCAATGATTGCAATCGGCTGTACTACTTGCCGTGGGTGCCATCTAGATACTTGCCATGTTGGAATTGCGACACAAATCGAGTCTGAAGCACAAGCAAAAGAACACGGGTTACGCCGCTTCGTCCCACGCGAATTAGAAAGCGCAGTTGCTGGCCTGCTAAATTTATTCACCTCTTTCGGTGTAGAACTAAAACGATTAACAGGACAGCTTGGTTATACAAATTTACAAGCAATTGTTGGGCGTTCTGATTTATTAGAGCAAGTTCGAGGCGAAAATTTATTAAACTTACGTAATTTACTACAAATAATAGAACATCCATCTGTTACAACAACAGAAGGCGTATCGGAAAAACAATTTAAGACAGTTCATTCCGCTGACTCAAAAGAATTAGTAGGCGTTGGTGTAGAGCAACGCGTTATGGGTGGTCTAGAATCATGTTATCGCGTTCGCAGTAAACTATATGAAGCTACTCAACTTGAACCACTTACATTAAAGTATACGAATGGTTCTATTCCCGGAAATGGGTTAGGTGCTTACAATAGTGAAAATTTATTTATACACGTAAATGGCGGCGCACAAGATGGCATTGGTAAAACTTCCTTTGGTGGTGGGATTTATATAACGAAATCAAAAGGAAAAGACGGAGTATATTATAACGGTTCTGTCGGAAAAGGATTTGGATATGGTGCACAAAAAGGGGCACTATACGTACAAGGGAACGCTGATGCTCGCGCTGGCATTCGCCTTTCTGGGGCAGACATGATAATTGGAGGTAGAATAACAAAACCACTCCGTGAAAAAGAGCAAGGAAATATAGGTGCATACTCCAATATTAAAGGTTTTGCTTTTGAATATATGACAAACGGGCGAGCGCTTGTTTTAGGTGACCCTGGTCCATGGATTTGCGCTGGCATGACTGGCGGTGTTGTTTATTTGCGTCGTGATTCAAACTTAGGCTTAACAGAACAGGCCTTAAAAAGAAGAATCGCAAAAGGCGCAAATGTTACATTACAACCAATTAGTAAAAATGGTTTGAAAGATGTAACTGAATTATTGCTAGACTATATTCGTGTACTAAACGAGCACGAGCAATATGAGGAAGTTGCTTTGTTAACACCATTATTAGATGATATACAGAACAAGTTTTTTGAGATTATCCCGAAAAAAGAACAGGCAGATCCATCTATCTCAACAGAGTAAAATGAGTAATTTTCATTATTAAGAAAAAATTGACGAAGTACGCTTCTCATAGTAATCTATAGTAACAATTTGAGACCTGCTGAAATTCAGCAGGTTTTTTTACTAAAAACTGATGTTTAAAAGGAATTAGGAAAAATTATAAAGTGAAACTTTAATTAGCCTACACCAATCGGACGTTTACCGGCATCCAGCTTCTGAATTTTGAGGCGCGAATCTTACTACTCACAATTAGCGGGATAAAATGAACACTAATTTCTTTTAACGTCACTAAAATATCACTTGCTAACATATTGTAATGAATGTATAGTATCATGTTGTACATTCATTATGACAAGAGAAAGGATCTTATTAAGGGTATGAAACTTGGTGCTCGCATTTTAAAAACGGGTATTGCCATCACGTTAGCTTTATTTGCTTGTATTTTACTTCAATTACCGAGTCCGGTATTTGCGGGAATTTCAGCTATCTTTGCTGTTCAACCGTCTGTATACCGTTCTTATTTAACAGCACTTGAACAAATTCAAGCAAATGTAATTGGTGCGATATTTGCTATCGCATTTGCTACTGCTTTTGGACATAATCCTTTTATTATTGGATTAACATGTATATTAGTAATTGCTCTTACATTACAATTACGATTAGAAAACACAATATCAATTGCTTTAGTAACAGTTATCGCCATTATGGAGTATCAAGGCGAAGATTTCTTTAGTTTTGCCTTACTTCGATTTGCGACGATTATGATTGGTATTATTGCGGCTTCACTTGTAAATTTAGTATTTATGCCGCCAAAATATGAAACAAAACTTTATCATCGTATCGTTGATAATACAGAAGAAATTGTAAAATGGATTCGAATGAATAGCAGGCAGGCTTCTGATTTTACAACGCTAAAAACTGATATTGATCGTATGAAAGAAAAAATGATCAAACTAAACCATTACTATTTGCTGTATAAAGAAGAAAGAAGCTACACGAAAAAAGTAAAGTTCGCAAAAATTCGTAAGCTCGTTTTATTCAGACAAATGTTAGCGACAACAAGCCGTGCTTTAAGTACGTTAAAATCATTACACCGTACTGAAAATGAACTGCGCTATATGCCGGAAGAATTTCAGGAATCTATCCAAAACGAACTTGACTCATTAACGCATTATCATGAACAAGTTTTATTAAAATTTATTGGTAAAGCAAAAAAACAACAATCAGTCGAAATGCTTGATGAAGTTGAAACAGGTAAACAAGAATTAATTGATATCTTTATGGAATATCAAAATAAAGACGATGAAGAAGCATATAAAACATGGTTACATCTCTTCCCTCTTATTTCTTCCATCATTAACTATAGTGAAGAAGTAGAGCATTTAGATTTGCTTGTAGATAGCTTCTACACATACCATAAACCAGAAAAAGAACTCCAAATCGATGATAAAAAAGAAGACGAATAAAAAAACAGCTCCTTTTATGCTAAAGGAGCTGTTTCTGTTATATGTTGAAGTTGATATAAATTGTAATAAAATCCTCTTTTTTGCATTAACTCTTCATGAGAACCAGTCTCTTTAATCTCACCGTCTTCAATGTAAATAATCGTATCAACATGCGTAATCGTCGCTAATCGATGTGCAATTATAATCGTTGTCCGGTCAGCAGCTAACGTCTGAAGCGCCTCTTGAATATACCTTTCATTTTCTAAATCTAATGCTGAAGTTGCTTCATCTAATATAAGTACCGAAGGATTCTTTAGAAACACTCGTGCAATTGCCACGCGTTGTCTTTGCCCGCCCGATAGCTTCACACCACGTTCTCCAACGACAGTATTATAACCATCTGGTAAGTCTATAATAAAATCATGAATTTGCGCAGCTTTAGCAGCTGCAATCACCTCTTTCTCTGTAGCCTTCGGATTTCCATATAAAATATTAGCTCCAATTGTATCGCTAAACAATAAATTATCTTGCAGTACAATTCCAATATGACTACGCAAATTTCTCATATTATACTTTCTTACATCTATGCCATCTACATAAACCGTGCCTTCAGAAACATCATAGAAACGCGGGATCAAACTAGCAAGAGATGACTTTCCTCCCCCACTTGCTCCTACAAGCGCTACTTTCTCTCCAGGCTGCATAGTTAATGACAAGTTGTGTAATATCTCTTTTTCATCTACATTATAACGAAAAGAAACATTGTCAAATACAATTTCTCCATTTAATTTTTTCGTTTGTACCGCATTTGGCACATTAACAATATCGTATTTTTCATCTAACAGTTCAAACACACGGTCCATCGATGCAAAAGATTGTGTTAATGTTGTAGATGAATTAACAAGGCGGCGAAGCGGACTATATAAACTATCCATATATCCAACAAAAGCTACCATCGTTCCTAGCGTTAACTGTCCTTGAATTACTTCATATGCTGCAAAACCAATCACAAGTAACGGACCTAAATCGGTTAACGTATTTACTGCCGAAAATGTTCTTGCCGTCCAACTTGTATGGGTTAATGCTTTCGTTAAAAATTCATTATTTCTTTTTTCAAACTGCTTCCCCTCATACTCTTCTAACGCAAAGCTACGTGTCACTTGCATTCCTTGAATACGTTCATGCAAATACCCTTGCATCGTCGCTAACGCTTGTGAACGCTCTTTCGTCAATTTCCGAAGACGCCCGAAAAAATATTTCACTGCAATTACATAAATAGGTAAAATCAATAACGCAACAAATGTTAATTTTATATTCATAGAAAACATAACAATGATAGCAATAGCAATTGTTGCAGTATCTAACCAGACGTTCATCAAACCAGTAATTACAAAATCTTTCGTTTGTTCTACATCATGGATGACACGCGAAATAATCTCCCCTGTTTTTGTATTGGAGTAATAACGTAAACTTAACTTTTGTAAGTGACCGAAAATATGCTTCCGCAAATCATACAGTATTGTATTTGCGATACGTTGGGCGAAATATTGACGATAATATTCAATCGGTGGTCTTAATACCGCAAAAATAAAGAAAGCAATTCCAATCGCTGTTATTAATTGAGATGTTTTATCTTGAAGTGAGCCAGCGCCTTGAATTACATCATCGATAATATACTTTAATAACCACGGCATAATAAGTGGGATACCGAACTTAACTAGTCCAATAATAATTGTAATAGCAATAAGCCACCGATATGGTTTAACAAATTGTAAATATCTTTTTATGCCTTGCACATAATCCCCCCTCTAATAGGACAAACCTGCCGGGAAGCCCCCTGCAGGTTTGTTTTAATTTCTGTACATTAAATATCGTTCATACCACATATCTACGAAATCTGGTGCAAATGGACCTTTTCTTTGATGAATCCACTGTGTTAAATGTGCTACATTTCGTTTTAAAATTGTATCAATAACAGGTGGATACTGCATAATTTCACTATGTTTTTCATACTCATCTTCATCTAGAAGCGTATATGTCATATCTGGATATACTTTAATATCTAAATCATAATCAATATACTTTAATGCTTCAGGATCATACGCAAAAGGTGAGCTTAAATTACAATAATAATATACGCCATCTTCCCTAAGCATCCCAATCACATTAAACCAATAGTTGGCATGAAAATAGCAAATTGCTGGTTCACGAGTAATCCATGTTCGGCCATCCGATTCTGTAACTACTGTACGATCATTCGCTCCGATTACAAGACTCTGTGTCCCTTTTAAAATTGTTGTTTCTTCCCACATTCTATGAATGGAGCCATTATGTTTATAACTATGTATTTGTACTTTTTCTCCTTCTTTGGGAAATCCCATATATGCTCCCTTCTTTCAACTGCAAATGCTCTTTGAACGGCATTCACTTTTTTTCTATTATAACTTTTTTGTCGAAATTTTAAAACTAAAGGGATAAGACTCTATTTTTCAAACTGAATATGTAGGAGGTTTATCGTTGAATACTATGCCCCACCGCTTCTTAGGAGATAAAAGGATTGTACTGTATTATTTATAAGCGAGGACATGTAATAGAAAAAGCCCTTCTCTATTTCCATACAAAGAAGGACTTTTCACCTAAAGATAACAATATATCTTATCCTAAATTTGAAATCATTTTTTCAGTTGCAAAAGATTGAATTACACTATTCGTTTGCTCTTCAAATTTCTCATGTAACATCTTCAACGCTACTTCTGTTCTATATATTTCCTGGCGGATAAAATGCAGTTCTTTTTTATCGCACGTATCTTTTTCATTCATTTCAATTTGTTGATACTTCTCTAGATGTGCTTGTAACTTTAACAATTCATCCATCGTTTCTAATTGCTCCCCTACCAACTTATCAAAATCGTTCATTACTTACCCCCTTTTGGACTTATTCATCAGTTATTATTCCTAATTACATAATTCTAATTGTTAACTTCCTTCTCCTTTGACTACATTTGTTGACTTATTAGAAGTTATGTCGTTCGCTTTCTTTTCATTACAACGATCCACGCAAAAAGAAAACACTTCTCCCGAATTAGAGAAGTGTTTTTCTTTCATTACTGATTTGAGCTAGAAGATTG
Source organism: Bacillus cereus group sp. MYBK227-1 (assembly GCF_051916325.1). NCBI lineage: Bacteria > Bacillati > Bacillota > Bacilli > Caryophanales > Bacillaceae > Bacillus > Bacillus cereus group sp. MYBK227-1. Next base: position 16,427 of record NZ_JBQAGK010000006.1, read on the forward strand.
TGATTGTTTTGCAGCTGACTTAGCATTTTGTTTTTTCACAGCATGCACGTCTGTTTCAGTTGCAAATTCTGTACCATAACTAGCGTTTGCACTTTGTGCACCAGAAGCTTGTGCTTTCTTTGCTTCTGATTGTGCGTTTGCTTGTTTTACTGCTTGTACATTTGTTTCAGTTGCAAATTCTGTACCATAACTAGCATTTGTACTTTGAATGCTAGCACCAGAAGTTGCCTTGTTATAACCTTGTTGTTTTTTACTCATCTTTCTCACCTCCACAATCAATAATGTAACCAATTCACTTAGAAGCTATCCGTAATTTTCTTTTGAATAATTTCCGCATATATCTTTTGTTACTTATTCAAACTATAAGAAATGGAGGTGGAAATATGTATATAGGACGCGATATGACTGAACTAACGATGATTTCAAAAAATGAATGGAAAGAAGATGAATTAGCTTATTTTCATCACTCACTACAACAGGTTCTGCCTTATTTAAATGTAGAAGGGCAGAGTATTTACAAAGAAATTGTAGTAGAAATTGAATCAAGAGGCGGCTTACAAGAAGGTGAAGCTAGTTGGACTCATGGGACAAAAATTTCTTACGATTAAAAAAGTGTTCCCTAGATTGGGAACACTTTTTTATTTATTGCATTGTAATTTTCTCCACACAATTTTCATAAATAGTACGGTGTGATTTTGAGAAAGGTAATTGCTCAAATACCTCTTTCGATACAAATTTTAATGTATCTGTATCAACAATATTACCGGTTACTTTTCCGTAAAATACAAATATATCCCAAGTACGATGTGTAAACGTATGTTGTACATTCATTGCGTATTCATCAATAGAAACCTCGAGCTCAAATTTTTCTTTCATATAATCTATAAGCTGTTCCTTCTGATTTCGAATACCTTCTCCAAGTTCAGCATTAGGAAACTCCCACATGTTAGCTAACAAACCTGTACTTGGACGTTTATTAATAACGTAACGACCGTCTTCAGTTTGAAGTACGCCTGCAACAATAGGTACCATTTTAGGAGCTTTCGCTTTACTTTTTACTGGTAATTCTTTTTGAACACCTTCAGCATATCCTCTGCAATGCTCACGCACAGGACAAAGTAAGCACGATGGATTTTTAGGAATACAAATCAATGCACCTAATTCCATCAATCCTTGATTAAAATAAGATGGGTTTTCTACTGAAATAATTTCACGCACAATCTCTTCAAAAACTTTTCGAGTCTTTGGTTTTGCAATATCATCCCATACTGATAAAATACGAGATAATACACGCATAACATTTCCATCAACTGCCGGCTCTGGTATACCATATGCGATACTTAAAATAGCACCTTTTGTATATGGTCCTACTCCTTTTAACTTTTCAATTTTCTTTACATCACTTGGTACAACCCCGCCGTATACTTCTTTTACCTCTTTTACTGCCGCATGTAAATTACGTGCTCTAGAATAATATCCTAAACCTTCCCATGCTTTTAATACTTCTTCATCATCTGCGTTCGCTAACGCTTCAAGTGTAGGAAACTTCCCCATAAAATTTGCGTAATATGGTTTTACAGCTTCTACTCTTGTTTGCTGCAACATAATTTCAGAAACCCAAACACGGTATGGATCTTTATTCTTTCTCCACGGTAAGTCACGCTGTTCTTCTTCAAACCAACCAATTAAATCATTTTGAAACTGCTCTATATTAAAATTGTTTAGTATTTCAAGTGTCAAACTTGATCCCCCTCATTTTTTTGCATATAAGTACTATTATAAAGATTTTAGGAAAAAATTTAAGTAAGATGACATAGGAAATAGAAGGCAAAGGACTTGAGGTATCGAATAAAAAGAGTTACATTAATAAAAAACGGAGGTGGATTTCTATGGACACAGCCACTCACCTTGTTATGGGTATCACTTTAGGTAGCTTAGCAACATTAGATCCAGCCATAGCACAAAGTGATATTGGCCCCCAAGCTGTTATGCTTGCTACAATTGCTGGTTCCAACATTCCTGACATTGACACAGTTCTAAAATTGCGTAATAACGCTAAATATATAAGAAATCATCGTGGGATTACTCATTCTATTCCCGCGGTAATTCTTTGGTCATTCCTTATAAGTGGCATCTCTTTCGCCTTCTTTTCAGAAGCTCCATATCTTCATCTACTACTTTGGTCATTTATTGCCGTCTTTCTTCACGTCTTTGTAGATATTTTCAACGCCTATGGTACACAAGCATTACGACCTTTCACAAAAAAATGGGTCGCACTTGGCATAATTAATACATTCGATACCGTAATTTTCTTTATCCATATACTTGCAATTGCTTGCATGCTCGTCGGTTCTCATAAGGGATATACAGCTTTAGCGGCATATATATTAATGATTGTTTACTATATCGGACGGATTATGATGCACAGAAATATAAGAAGCGTTGTACACAAACGTTTCAAAAATGTCGAAAAGATTATCATTTCTCCTTCTTACCGATTTTATCATTACCATTTAGCAGTCGTTACGGCTGATTATTACTACGTTGCGAGATGGCACCGTGGTAACATCATGATATATGACAAGTTCGATCGGGTACCGTTCCCAGACAACAATATTATGCGAGCAGCTAAACAAGATGAAAACATCTCAGCCTTCCTATCTTTCTCTCCTGTATATCGCTGGGATATTTTTGATCATGACCATTATTATGAAGTACGATTCATTGATTTACGATATCGAAGTAAAGATTATTATCCATTTGTTGCAATCGTTCAGCTCGACCACAATTTAAATATTATTAATTCCTATACAGGATGGATCTTTAGTGAAGAAAAGCTTCGAAAAAAACTGGAATTACTTCCACATTAAAAAAAGCGACTTAAGTCGCTTTTTTTAATGTTTCAAATGATCTTCTTGATTAATTAAATGACTATACTTCGGATTATTTGTCCGCATTTCATGAAGGCGTACACCATGATTATTAATCCATGATCGTACCACTTGTTCCGTCATTTCATCGCCTTGATAACGACCTGATTTTGCATAAGTTGTTTGAAAATCTTCCCATAGTAACTCAACCCACGCACGAGCTTGTGCGTAAGAAAGCTTGTCATTCTTGTCTAATAATTCTTTCGTTAATGTTTCATAAATATCATTCATATTATAATCTCCTTTTACCTATTTATCCCTTCATTTCTAAAGGATAGTTTCTTCAATTTTGCACATTCTATAATTGATACTTCTTAAAAAGGTATCAACCGATAATGAGGAGGGCGTTCGCAATGGGTAAACAAGCCGAATTTTGGTCTGAGTCAAAAAACAACAGCAAAATCGACGGTCAACCGAAAGCGAAATCACGCTTCGCTTCGAAACGACCTAACGGCACAATTAACACGCACCCACAAGAACGTATGCGTGCTGCAAATCAGCAGGAAGAGTAGTACAAATTAAATTAACTTCCTACACGAGGTGATAAAGATGAGCTACCGTGATCGCTTAGATAGTCGTTCTGAATTATTTAACCATACGTGGACTCGTCCAAAACATGCGAAAGCGCAAGTTAACGGACAGACGCAACAAACCCAGTCTCTCATTATATTGGCAAATGAATGTAAAAAACGCCAATTTTAGAATCTCCTATCTCCTTTAACGCCTACCAAAGATGAAAACCAGAGAGATATGTGCTCTCTGGTTTTTATTTTTCTTGCAATAAGGAAATTGGTATGCCAATCTCTTCATTATCATTTTGCTTATATCCCCAAGCAAATACCCCATTGAAATACGTAATTTTAAATAATACACCAGGTTCTTCTACTAATTCATATGTTTCACCAATATGGAACTTGTTTATATCCGTCATATAAGCACGAGCCATTGCCATTTTTCTCATTAATACATCAAATTCATTGACAATCCCAAGCTGCTCAGCTTTTACTGCTTGCTCCTTCAAAGCGCCAATTTCTTCCCTTAGCTCATGCGGTGTCATTTCACTGTAGCGTTTTGGCATATTCATCTTATTCTCCTCATTCCTCTTCGCGTTTCATTTGCAAAAATATCTCGATTTCATCAATAGAGAATCCTTTTCGATATAACGCTTGTTTCATCTTGTTTTCAAATGTCCATCCATCATGCTTCTTATATTTCTCATAATATTTATTCCCATGATAGTGTAACGCTTCTTGTTGCTTTTCGTCATCTTTTTCGTCTTTCAATTCTTCCAAACAAATTTGAATTACTTCTCTAGAATATCCTTTTCGAACAAGCATCTCATCTAACTTTAGTTTCATTTGTAAAAAAGAATGTTTTTGATAAGATTTTTTCTTCTTCTCTATGAGAAACAAGGCATTCTCAATTTGCTTTTCCTTCGGATATTCTTGTAAACTATGTGTAATAATTAAATCCTGAACACCTTTATTTAATAACTCTCTTTTAATAACAGTTGGACCTTTTCGATTCACATTACTTTGCGTTCGCGTATATAAAACAGCATACTCTTTATCATTAATATATCGGTCATGTAATAATTTCGAAACGACTTCAGAGATGATGGCCTGTCCCACTTCTTTTTTTCGTAAAAAATCTTCTATTTCTTGTTTTGTTCTCATTTGATAGGATAAATAGGAGATTGCTTGTAAATATGCTTTTTGTACTTCTTCATTGTACAAAATATTCCCTAGCTCGATTTCATCAATTTCTAAGCCCTTTTGTAATCCATGTTTTATTAAGATTACTTGATCCACACTAAATCCGTACTCTTCGCCTTGACCTTTATCAATATAAATATTAAATCGTTCTTTCGATCGTTTTTGTACTTCTATTTTTGTAATGACAGCCATACTCTCACCTCTCTATTATTTTAACATAGTCGAGGAACATTTTTTCTTTTCAAGAATATATATAATGAGGAGGAAATACTTGTGAAAATCGCAATTTCTGGTGGTACAGGCTTTATCGGTAAATCCCTTTCTACTTTTTTTATTCAAAAAGGATATACTGTTTACATTCTCACACGAAAAAAAACTACTGAAACTTCCGACCCTAACCTTCAGTATGTTCAATGGACACCAGATTTACAAACCTTCCCCCTCTCTTCTATTGATGTAGTTATTAATCTAGCCGGAGAGTCTATTAATAGTAGATGGACAAAGCAACAAAAGAAAGCCATTTTAAACAGTAGAATTCAAACAACAAAAGGACTCATTAAACAATTGCAGGGACTCCATACAAAGCCACACACATTTATTAACGCAAGTGCTATTGGATACTACGGAACATCTGAAATAGAGTCTTTTACAGAACAGCATGAGACTCCTGGAAATGACTTTTTAGCAAATACAGTATATTCATGGGAACAAGAAGCATCTAAAGCACGTTCTCTCGGAATACGAACAATCTACGCAAGATTTGGAGTCGTATTAGGTGCAAATGGAGGAGCTCTTTCAAAAATGCTACTTCCCTATCAATTCTATATCGGCGGCACCATTGGTTCTGGGAAGCAATGGTTATCATGGATTCATATAGACGACGTCGTTCGTATGATGGATTTCATCATACACAAAAAAGAAATTGATGGTCCTCTTAATATGACAGCACCAACACCCATAAGAATGAAGGAATTTGGAGAAAACATTGCAACTATAATGAACAAGCCTCATTGGTTGCCTGTACCTTCATTTATCATTCAAACTTTATTAGGTGAAATGAGCATACTTGTACTAGAAGGGCAACGTGTATTACCCATTAAGGCAATTGAACATGGATACCAATACACATTTCCGGCAATAGACCATGCATTACAAAATATACTTTCGCATACAATGTAGTACTTCTAAAACACAATTTTACATGGGCTCTTTCAAAACTTTCATTTTCTAGGATCCGAAGCATTACCATACAAATAACCTTTCAGTTACTTTCCCTTAACTTCCATTAGCATTATAAAGTAACAGAAATGAGGTACCTATGAAAATATTGCTCAAACAAGCCATTGTATACCCTATTACATCTCAAAAGTTTCAAGGCGATGTACTCGTTACAGGAGAGCGAATTACCGAGGTCAAACCTTTTATTCAACCTACTCAAGATATGACCGTTATAGATGCACGAGCACTCCATCTCTTACCTGGCTTTATTGATGTCCATACTCACCTTGGTCTCTATGATGAAGGCACTGGTTGGGCTGGAAATGATGCCAATGAAACATCTGAAGTTTCAACACCACATATTCGTTCTTTAGATGGAATCCACCCTTTGGATATCGCCTTTCAAGACGCTGTACAAAACGGAATTACAACCGTCCACGTTATGCCTGGCAGTCAAAATATTATCGGGGGGACTACTTGTGTAATAAAAACAGCTGGAACTTGTATTGATCATATGATTATTCAAGAACCTGCTGGTTTAAAGATTGCCTTTGGAGAAAATCCTAAAAAAGTCCATAGTAATGGAACAAAAGAATCCATTACACGTATGGGGATTATGGGGTTACTTCGGGAATCATTCTATGAAGCACAACACTACGGGCACGAAGCTGATTTTCGAATGCTTCCTATTTTAAAAGCATTACGTCGTGAAATACCCGTACGTATCCACGCTCACCGAGCAGATGATATTAGTTCTGCGCTACGCTTTGCAACGGAATTCAACCTCGATCTACGTATTGAACATTGTACAGAAGGACACTTTCTTGTTGAAGAGCTTTCGAAACATAATTTGAAGGTTTCAGTTGGTCCCACTCTGACACGTCGTTCTAAAATCGAACTAAAAAACAAGACATGGGATACTTACCATATATTATCTAAAAATGGTGTGGAAGTTTCTATAACAACAGATCATCCTTATACACCCATTCAATATTTAAATATTTGTGCCGCTGTCGCAGTAAGAGAAGGATTAGACGAGAAAACAGCACTAGAAGGAATTACCATATTCCCAGCGCGAAATTTGCGTTTAGAGGATAGAATTGGAAGCATCGAGGTTGGAAAAGACGCCGATCTCGTGTTATGGACTCATCATCCTTTCCATTATTTAGCCAAGCCTGTACTAACTATGATTGATGGAAAAATAATTTACAAAAAAAATAAAAAAAACTAGTTTATTTTTTTGACTAGATAAAGTATTATACGATTATAAACTGAATGAAACCATAATCAATTTGTGTCGTGATTATCATTTTCAAATTGATGAATGGGGAAGGCAAATGGTGCGCCACCAGCGTTAGAAACTGGTTCTAGTGGGTTCGATTCCCACCCCGAAATTTTTTAAAGATTGATATAAAAATTTCGAGGGTGGGGTGTTTTTTCGTCATGCTACCCTCGTGTGAGGAGGAGTTAGTATGTTGAAAAAACGCGACTTACACGACAGCCACGTTCTATACGAGTTAATGGTGGATCCAGCTGTCTTCCCTTTTGTGCGTCAAAAGGCTTATTCTTATGAAGAATATTTATTCTTAACAAAACAAACGATTGAAGCTGAAGAGCGTGGTGAATTAATTTCACGCACAATTTTAGATGAATGGGGTAACCCTATCGGAACAATTACTTTATTTGATGTGCAAGAAAAAGCTGGATTTCTCGGGACATGGCTTGGCAAACCATATCATGGAAAAGGCTATAATAAATTGGCAAAAGATTCATTTTTTAGTGAACTTTTCTATGAATTAGATATTGAAACAATTTTCATGCGTATTCGTAAAATAAATATTCGTTCTATTAAAGCTGCAGAAAAACTGCAATATGTGAATCTAGCAAACGAAACAAGAAAAGCCGTATATGATGAAATTAACGCAAACGAAGAAGTATATAACTTATATGAAATTCCAAAAGATCAATACACACTTGCTACAATGCGAGATACAACCTTCCAAGATGCTCATCAATTAAAAGAAGCATAATCTAAATTTTCTGAAATGATAATCAATCATTAACATTTTCCATATGCGTATATCCCCTCATGTCTTTGGAAACGATAAATAGTAACTTTAAGACACGAGGTGATTTGTAATGGATAAAAAGAAACGTGATAAAGCAAAAAACACATTATCTAGTACACAAGAAGTTCTCTATCAACGCGAATTTCAAAAAGCAGATCGTGCAGCAGGATATCGCTCGAAAAGCATTTAAAGTGAAAATGAATAATTAGAAGTTTCCCCCCTAATTATTCATTTTCATTACATAATTTTCTCTATTGATAGAAGTAAGCAAAAAAGCCCCTTATACATAAGGGGCTTTTTTTGCTGTGGACAACTTTATCCACAAAACCAACAGAATTGTTAGTAATTTTCAAAAACATTTAATTTTTTTCTATATTAAAGCATATATCAGCTGTTTTAATTGTGGATATTTTTCTAAAAATTGTGGACAATGTGGATATAGTTGTTAATATTCCGACTTTACTGTTTAATGAAAGCGCAATCCTTTTGTGGATAACTGGCTGAATTTTCTTTGAAAATAATAAAGAACCCTCTTTACATATACAAAGAGGGTTTCATATTAAGTAAAAGATTGTGCAAGAGCAGGTGATTTAATAGGTATATGACGCGGTTCTGCATGATTTTCTGCCAAAATTGCATCTACAATATGACCAGCTGGCTCTGGAAGATAGATGCTTTTCATTGCTTCTTTCATTTGAAGAAGCTTCACATCATCTTGTAATAATGCCTCTGTTTTTGCAAAAACCTCACTATCATCGCGAATGACAACTGCTGCTCCCTTTCTTTCAAAGTACATCGCATTTTCATTTTCTTGTCCTGGAACAGGCTTATATAAAATGACAGGTACTTGCAACGCTGCTGCTTCACTTAATGTTATTCCGCCTGGCTTCGTAATCATACAAGAAGTAACACGGAATAATTCATCAATATTTTCAACATACCCAAACACTTTTAATACATCGGAATTTTGCTTCTGTAAACTTAATAAATCCTGTTTTAAAGCTTCATTTTTCCCACAAACGACAACTACTTGTAAATTAGGCACTGACATAAATGATTGGCATAGTTCTTTTACATTTCCTAATACCCCATGAGCACCTGCTACAATTAGTAAAATCTTTTTATTCTTACATAACTGATATTTAGTATATATGATTTCTGGATTTACCTTTAACTCAAAACTACTCCGAATTGGAATTCCTGTTTCAACAATTTGTTCCGCAGGTACACCGATATCAACCATCAATTCTTTCACATGATCCGTTGCAACAAAATAACGATCTACTTCTCGATGAATCCATATTTTGTGCACGCAAAAATCCGTTAATACGTTATAGACAGGAATTGAAATACCTGTTTGTTTCTTCAATTCTGGTACAGCGATAATTGGAAATGTATTAATTACAATATCTGGTTTCTCCACCTGTAATAGTGTTTTCAAACGTTTTCTTCCAAAGTTCGCATACCAAGATGCTATTTTCTTATCATAAATTTTTTCTACCCCGTAATAAAACAAACGATATAATTCTTTTCCTATTGTATAACTTTTTAAATATAGATATTTTGTAATGTCAGTTATAAATGGATGTGATTCTCCAAACAAGTCGCATACAATAACATCTTCAATTCCTTTTTGGCGAAATGTTTGTTCTAATGTTTTTGCTACTTGCACATGACCATTACCGTAATGTGCAGTTAATATTAAAACCTTGGGGTTTTTTATCAAACAAATCCACTCCTAGCTTTTTGTTTCTCCATATTGCATATACGACAATAGGAAAAACATTTTCCTTAAAAATTACATAAACAGATTCTAATAATTCCCTTTCAGCTATGTACTTGTCGTGGATATGCAAAGCATATAAGATTGACCCCTTAATCCTATCTGTGCTCATATCTTTACATTATACTTTCCTATAAGAGCTTTCGCAATAACTTACAAATGTTCTCTATTCCATGATACTCACTCTTTTACTTCTTAATTCTTTTTACTATTTTGATTTCCCTTTACAATTATGTAAATTTCTCCATTTATTCCGTACAAAATTATGGATATTCTACTTTCAGTATACTCTTTTATCAATATATACTCTAGATTTTATTGTAAAGAAAGCAAAAAGCCTAATCCAATATTTGGATTAGACCGCTTGTAAAATATATTTAGCATGTTCTACATTTTTCTCAGTAGGTGGTTCTACATTTGCGAGTGGATACTTGTGTCCAAGCGCCTCCCATTTATATACACCAAGCTTATGATATGGTAACACTTCAACTTTTTGAACATTAGACAGACTTTGAATAAAGCTAGATAGTTTTTGTAGATCCTCTTCATTATCCGTAACACCAGGAACTAATACGTGTCGTACCCAAATCGGTTTATTCTTATCCGATAAATAACGAGCAAATTGTAAAATATGTTCATTTGATTTCCCTGTTAATTTACGATGCTTTTTGGAATCGATATGTTTCAGATCCAATAAAACTAAATCTGTATAATCCATTAAAATATCTAGCTTATTTTGGAATTCTGGTTCCTCAGAATAACAACCACCAGAAGAGTCGATTGTTGTATGGATACCAGCCGCTTTACACTTTTTAAACAACTCAATTAAAAAGTCTAGCTGTAATAATGGCTCTCCACCGCTAACTGTTATACCGCCTCCGGAAGCTTCAATAAATGGAAGGTAACATGTCACATCCTGCATCACTTCTTCAACTGTTATTTCTTTACCTTTACCGATTTCCCACGTATCAGCATTATGACAATATTGACAACGTAATAAACACCCTTGTGTAAATATGACATAACGAATCCCCGGGCCATCAACAGTACCACAAGACTCTACAGAATGTATTCTTCCTTTTACCATGTTACTTCCTCCTTTATTGAAACAGCCTCCCTTCGCTATATATTAAGAGCGAAGGGAAACCTTTTTCATTTACATGCTTTCATGCATTGTACGGTTAATTACATCAATTTGTTGTTCACGAGTTAATTTAATAAAGTTTACAGCATAACCAGATACACGAATTGTTAATTGTGGATACTTCTCAGGATGTTCCATTGCATCCATTAATGTTTCACGGTTAAATACGTTAATATTTAAGTGGTGCCCTTCTTTTACTGCATAGCCATCAAGCATTGATACTAAGTTACGTACTTGTACATCATCTTCTTTACCAAGTGCTTTCGGAATAATAGAGAATGTATTAGAAATACCATCTTGTGCATCTTCATATGGTAATTTAGCCACAGATAATAATGAAGCTAATGCACCTTTTGTATCGCGTCCATGCATTGGGTTCGCACCTGGTGCAAATGGTTCTCCAGTACGGCGGCCATCTGGAGTATTACCAGTTTTCTTACCGTAAACAACGTTAGATGTGATTGTTAAGATTGACATTGTATGAACAGAGTTTCTGTATGTTTTATGTTTACGAAGTTTATTCATAAATGTTTTTACAAGATTTACAGCAATCTCATCTACACGATCATCATTGTTACCGTATTTAGGGAAATCTCCTTCAATCTCGAAGTCAACTGCAATACCATTTTCATCACGAATTGGTTTTACTTTTGCGTACTTAATTGCACTTAATGAATCTGCTACTACAGATAGACCAGCGATACCTGTTGCCATTGTACGAAGAACGTTTGTATCATGAAGTGCCATTTCAATACGTTCATAGCTATATTTATCATGCATGTAATGGATAACATTTAATGTGTTTAAATATAGACCCGCTAACCATTCCATTGTCATATCAAACTTATGCATAACTTCTTCATAATTTAATACTTCAGAAGTAATTGGTGCGTACTCAGGACCAACTTGTGCTTTTGACTTTTCATCTTTACCACCGTTAATCGCATATAATAATGCTTTCGCTAAGTTTGCACGAGCTCCGAAGAACTGCATTTGTTTACCGATTCTCATTGCAGATACGCAACATGCAATACCGTAATCATCGCCGTATTCAGGACGCATAATGTCATCATTTTCATATTGAATTGCTGATGTTTTAATAGACATTTTCGCACAGTAGTTTTTAAAGTTCTCTGGTAATTGTTTAGACCAAAGAACAGTTAAGTTTGGTTCTGGAGCTGGTCCTAAATTATCTAATGTATGCAAGAAACGGAATGAGTTCTTTGTTACTAATGGACGACCATCTAATGCCATACCACCGATAGATTCAGTTACCCAAGTTGGGTCACCAGAGAATAATTCATTATAATCAGGTGTTCTTGCGAATTTCACAAGACGTAATTTCATAATGAAGTGATCTACAATTTCTTGTACTTCTTCTTCTGTTAAAGTACCATTTGCTAAATCTCTTTCAATGTAAATATCTAAGAATGTAGAAGTACGTCCAAGACTCATTGCAGCTCCGTTTTGCTCTTTAATCGCTGCAAGGTATGCGAAGTATAACCATTGGAATGCTTCTTGTGCATTTGTTGCTGGCTTAGAAATATCGAAGCCATGAGAAGCAGCCATTTCTTTTAACTCTTGAAGTGCACGCATTTGCTCAGATAACTCTTCGCGTAAACGCATTGTATCTTCGCTCATTACACCACCAGTTAAATTCAAATCAGCTTTTTTCGCTTCAATTAAATGATCAATACCATATAACGCTACTCGGCGATAGTCACCGATAATACGTCCACGTCCGTATGCATCTGGAAGACCAGTAATAACACCTGATTTACGTGCATTTCTCATTTCTGGTGTGTATGCATCAAATACACCTTGGTTATGAGTTTTTCTCCACTCTCTAAAAATACGACTAAGTTCTTTATCCATTTCGTATCCATAAGATTCACAAGCTTGTTCTGCCATACGAATACCACCATATGGTTGTAAAGAACGTTTAAATGGTTTATCAGTTTGGAAACCAACTACTTTTTCAATATCTTTATTTAAGTATCCTGGGTCATGTGATGTAATAGAAGAAACAATTTTTGTATCCATATCAAGAACGCCACCGTTTTCACGTTCTTTCGTTGTTAAATCCATTACTTGATCCCAAAGTTGTTTCGTTGCTTCAGTTGCTTCTGCTAAGAAAGATTCGTCCCCTTCGAAAACGTTTACATTATTTAAAATGAAATCGCGAACATCAATCTCTGCTTTCCATTTTTCACCTTTAAAGTTTTCCCATGCGTTTTTAACATTTTCTAATACTTGAGTCATCCTAATCTCCTCCATTTTTGATTAGTACAGGACTAAGATTTTTTATATAACAGCTTACACACTTAGAATACTACTTTTTTACGAAAGTGAACGAAATAGTTGTGACATGTTTGTGAAATGTTGAGCAAACTACTATATATATAGTGTTAACTTCATTTAAAAGTCTTTAAAATTAACCCTTTCCTTAATTGTATTTTTTTGGTATCCTTATATACGAGTCCTATTTTGTAATATAAGAACAATACCCATTGTAGAGCTGTAATACTCTTATCTCCTAATCTGTTATAGTTTTTATAACAGAACAAAAAAGTGTACACATGTTGTACACTTTTTTTGTTACTTCTATAAAACATCTCTTTTTCTATTGCCATCATAGAATCCGCCACGATTGTCTGTTAATGCAATTATTTGATCTAGTCCTTCTATATGATCACCTATAATTCGAAGTACAGCTGGTGGATGACCTATTTTAGCAAAATGTTCACTGGGACGAATACGGTTCATCTTATCGACCTCAACACGACTTACACATGCAACTTCAAATCCTGAAAGAATAGCTTTCACTTGGGCTACACACGGCGCCAGTAAAGATCTATACCCAATTTCTTTCAAACACTTACGGCTAAACGCATTCGGTACAGCGATAAGAGAGCCTACGCCTAGATCTTTTCTATCACAAGCTAAATTTAATGCATATTTAAATGCAGTTACAAGATGAAGCGGTACTCTTAAATCTAAATAATGATTTAGATCATTTAATGCAACATCTGTTCCATCTGCAATAGCTTTCGCAAAAGGATATAGCTCACTCGCTGGAATAACAAAATCGCCATCTATAAATAACACAATTTCTCCTTTTGCAAAATACGTTCCAAGTGAGCGCCCCACATCATTTCCGAGTGCTTCTTTATATACAATTGTCGTTGCCCCTTTGTCTTTTGCAATTTTTTTCGTTTTATCTGACGAACCATTTACGACAACGATAATTTCGAAGGGTTCAATTTTGCGAAGCTCTTCTATAACGTTTCCAATTGTTTTCTCTTCATCTTGTACGGGAATAACAACCGATAGTTGCTTTCCTTTATAGAAATCAGATGTAACACCCCACCCTTGATAAAACTCTTCAAAACTTAAAGTATGATAGACACTATCCCTTTTCCTATTTCCATCATAATATCCTCCGCGCTCATCACTGCTTAATATCCGTTCTGCTACTGCTTCTATATGATCACCTATCATTCTTTTTTCAGATTGGGAAAGATTTGTCCCATATGCAGCATGCTGGAATGGACGAAATTTATTCGGCGTAATAACGTCAATAGCACAATGACGACTAATTCTCCATTTACTTTGAACTAGGCGTAAATGAGCCACAATAGGATTAACAAAACATTCATATCCGATGCTTTGAACGACTTCTTTCGTCAGCGCATGAGGTACATCTAATAAAGAATTCATTTTTAATTCTTCACGCTCTAACATTGCATTTAATATTTGGCGCCATACTGTAATAGAAGTGGTTTTTTGCCTTTTTAAAAATAATGCATCCAAATTATTTAAAACTACATCTGCCTGATCGTATAAAATCGGATTAAGGAATAATTTTAATTTTGAAGTTGGAATAGCAAAATCACCATCTATAAATAGTAATACATCACCTATCGCATGTTTTGCGCCGACTGCACGTCCAACATCGTTCCCTAGTAGCTCTGTATGCTTGATTACTTTACACCCTAAACGATCTGCAACATCTTCTGTTCCATCATTACAACCGTTTGCTACTACAATGATTTCTACTGGATTTAATGGTCTTACCGATTGAATAACGTCTGAAATCGTATCGACCTCATTACATGCAGGAATAATAACAGATAATGACTTAGCCATTGTTTTGTTCACGAAACCACTTAATTGTTTCCTTCAATCCGTTTTCCCACGTTACTTTCGCCTGAAATTGAACAAGCTCTTTTAATTTTGTTACATCTGGTCTTCTATTTGGAATTTCTTCAAAACCATGAGGATATACTTCTTCAAAAGGCACTTGTACAATCTTCGAAGAAGAATTCGTTAATTTTTTAATTACTTCTGCTACTTCTTTTATACTCTGTTCATTCTCAGAACCTATATTAATAATCTCACCATTTACCTTCTCATCCATTGCCCGAATTGTTGCTTCTACCGCATCACTCACATACGTAAAACAACGTGTCTGCTTTCCATCTCCATATACGAGAATGTCTTCTCCTTGCAATGCCGCACGGATAAATCGCGGAATTACTCCTGCATACGGACCATCTTTCGCTCTTGGACCATAAATATTAAAATATCGAACAATCGTTACCGGTAAGCCTTCTAATGCGTATCCTAAACATAATGTTTCTTCTAACGTTTTACAAACCGCATAACTCCAACGAATTTTAGAAGTTGCCCCGTACAATCGATCTCCCTCTTCAGAGAAAGGCGGCTTGGCCTTACCATATACTTCTGAAGTAGAAGCAAAAACTACTTTCTTCTTTCCTTTTAGCGCTGCTTGTAAAATATTTCTCGTCCCATCAAAATTCGTTTCTATGAGCTCTATACTTTTTTCCATTGTTGTTTTCACACCTAAAATTGCTGCTAAATGAAACACGACATCATGCTGATCTACTAATTCATAAATAGAATTTTTATCTAAAACACTTATTGGAATAACACGGATTTCTTTCATTAACTCTTTATGGTACTTATTTTTACCTTTATAAAAGTTATCCACAACAGTGACCTCATAACCTCTTCTCATCAACTCTTCAGCTAAATGTGACCCGATAAATCCGGCTCCACCTGTAATTAAACATTTCTTACTCATTTACTCACCTTCTTTACAATCCCGCGTGTATCTATTACTCGGTCTATTCCTTTAAAAAGCTTCCAATCAATATTAGAATGATCCGTTAAAATTAAAATACAATCCGCTTTTTTAACTTTTTCTTCATCTAAAGAAACAGATTGGTACACCTTATCTCCAATTTCCGCGGAAGAAATATAAGGATCATGATATTCTATCTCGTATCCTTGATTTCTTAATAATTGAATAATCGGTAACGCTGGTGATTCTCTCAAATCATTTACATCTTTTTTATACGCAATCCCTACAATTAACACCGTTGCAGGTAATTGCACCACACTTTTTACTTTCCGGACCATTTTCTCTGGCATTTCTTCATTAATTATATGTGCAGCCTCAATTAATTGACTAATTGCTCCATTCTTTTTTATTCTCCATTGAAAATATAAAGGGTCTACGGGAATACAGTGTCCCCCTATCCCTGGCCCTGGCCAATACGGAGTAAACCCAAATGGTTTTGTAGATGCCGCTTCAATGGCCTCATAAAAATCAATGCCTAAACTTTCACATAGTGTGTTTAGTTCATTTACTAAAGAAATGTTAACTAAGCGCTGAATATTTTCAAATAGCTTGCACATCTCTGCTACTTTCGGAGAGCTAACAGGTACAACTTCGTCAAAAATGGTACTATATAAATCCTGTAACTTTTGTTTACACTTTTCTGTTTGTCCACTAATAACTTTTGGAATAGCTTGAACTGAATATTGACTATTTGCTGGATCAATTCTCTCAGGGGAATATCCGATATAGAAATCTTCCCCTACCTTTTTACCATTTTGAGAAATAATAGGTAGGATGACTTCTTCAAGTGTGCCTGGATATGTGGAGCTTTCAAAAATGAAGGTTTGTCCTTTTTGAAGGTTTTGTTGTATATAATGCGAAGCTGAAATGAGGGCACTTAAGTCTGGTTCTCTTTGTTCATTAATTGGAGTCGGGACAGTGACAATAACATAATCACTATTTTGAAAATCAGCAATGCCTTGATCCGGTGTATTTACTGTTAATTTTTTTTTCGTCAATAAACTTTGTAACTCTTTAGAAGAAACATCCGGAATATAACTTTCTCCTTTTATAATTGAGTCTATTTTTCTAATATCTTTATCTAATCCAAGTACTGTATGCCCTCTTTCTGCAAAATGTACCGCTAAAGGAAGGCCAACATACCCTAGCCCAATAATAGCTACTTTACTACTATTCATTTGTATTCTCTTCTTCCCTTCTCAATTGTTGAATTACATCTCTATCTCTATCTCCATCTGTAAAACCACCACGTTCGTCCGTACATTGTAATAAATACGCAACCGCTTCAAGTTGATCACCGAAAATACGATCAAACGCTGAAATACGCCCATTTACAAATTCGTGTTGCTCTGGACGTACTCGATTTGTTTTTATAACATCTACTAACTCTACTGTTGTAATAGAGAATCCTTCTAAAATAGCTTTCACTTGTGCTAATGGCGGAATGATAAGGGAATCATATCCTATTTTCTCTATTACCTTCTTATGAATGGCATGTGGTACAGCAGTTAGTGAGTTATTCCATAAATCTGGTCGTTTCGCTATCAAATTCACAAAGTATTTTCCCATACTAATTGGATCTGCTGGATGAAACATATCTAATAAGCATTGTAAATCATTTAACACCACGTCATTTCCATCTTCAACAGCATGTAAAAATAGAGTGAGTTTTTTTGCTGGAATAACAAGATCACTATCAACGAATAAACAAATATCTGCCGTAGCATGCATGGCACCTATTGCTCGTGCTACATTATGTCCAAGCGCCTTCGTAAATTCAACAACAATAACATTCTCTAGCTTTGCCTGTTTAACAGTCTCAACATCTGCTCCATTCGCGACAACTATAATTTCATCTACACCTGCTTCTTTCACTTCTTTTATAACAGACCTTATGGTCATTTTCTCTTCTGATACTGGGATAATGGCACTATATTTCGCTTTATTCTTTTGTAATAAAACTGGTTTATACTTTCCTACAAACTCTCTATCTCTATTGTCCTCTGAAAAACCACCGCGTTTACCATATGTTTCGATTACGTATTGTAAAGCTCGCAAATGATCACCCATAATACGACTAGTCGCTTTCGGATAAGGAGAGCCAGGTGATGTACCAGTATGCACAGGACGAACTTTATTTGTGTAGATGACATCAACTGAAGCCATATCAGAAATATCTACTCCTCTAGACATCGCCATCGCTTGAAATAATGCTGGATCTGCTAAATTCCACCACCCCAGTTTTTCAATCACTTTACGACTTATCGCATGTGGTATTGCAATTAAAGATCCTACAACAAACTCTTTCTTGTTCAAATAACGATTTAACATATATTTTCCAACCGTCGTATAATGCGGTCTCATCTTCAAGTAAACGGACCATGTTAAATTATTTAAAACAATCTCATGTCCTTGTCGTATTCCTTTAATAAAATTGTATAATTCTTCACTTTTCATGACGATATCACCATCTAAAAACAAAACAATCTCGCCTTTTGCTTCTCTAGCACCAATTGCCCGTCCCACATCATTACCAAGAGAATATCTATAATAAATCACACGGCAATTATGCTGTAATGCTATTTCCTTCGTCCCATCTGTCGATCCATTATCTACTATGATAACTTCATATGGTTCGAGCTTGCTTACCTCTACTAAAACTTTTGATAAAGTACTTGCTTCATTATGCACTGGAATAACAACTGACACTCTCATACTTGTATCACTCTTACCCTTCCAAGCGAACATAAGCAATAATAGGAATACGCACAACTACATCTTCTGGTGGTCCATAAGAAGGAGAAGTACGAACAATTACTGCCCCATCCGTCACAGATAAAAGAACGCCTACAATGATTTCTACAGCTGTCACAACTTGCACTAGTTCTCCAACATGGTTACGTAATTCATCAGTAAATAACATATATAACTCTCCTTTCTTACGCTTCTTTAATTGATATAATACTTGTAAATGGTAATAAAACTTCAGTTCCTATTCCTTCTTGCAATGTTAAGAAGTCATCACCAACTGCTACAATAACACCTGTTAATTGTCCAACTGTCACCGTAATTTCTACGTTTTTACCTAAATACTGCTTTGCAATTTCTTTAAAAGGTGATGTATTGCATTCTTTTAAAATGTTACAAATAATAGATTGAAATCTACTTGATTCAATAACTTCTTCCGTAGCTTGCTTAGAGTTTCTTTGAATAAATCTCGCGAAGTTTTGTGAAAATAAAAGTCTTTCCACAGCAGGCAATAACTTATTATCTAAAAAATAATCTAATTGTCTATTAAACAATCTTGATAATTTATGCCAATATTTTCTGAACAGACACATACACTTCTCCTCCTATTATTTTTAGATTATAAAATTTTACATCCATACATCTTAATGTATACAAAATGGATATTTTTGTGATAGGTAAGACATACATTTTCTAAAAGAAATATTTGTTTCAGAGCATAAAAAAAACTATCCAACAGGATAGTTTCTTACACTTCAATATTCCGCAATATCGAATAAATGTCATTATTCACTTTACCAAATGATTTAATATTATTTTGAATGTTAGATAATAAAACAACATATACACTACCATTTTTACTAAATCCGTTTAAGCAATTCCAACCTGGCATTACACCATGATTCGAATAGCTTCCTGGGTCTACGTACCATCCAAACCCGTAATCCTTTTTTCCACCCGTAAACATTTGATCGTAACTCTCTTTTGAAATTAATTTTCCAGAGAATAGTGCTTCGTTAAATAAATATAAATCATGCGCACTTGTGTATATATCACCACAACCATATAGTTGTGACATGCTTGGAATATTAGGTGTTGTCATATTATTATTTACTATTTTATAACCCGTTGATGGGAATCTTGTTTGTTCTAACGCTGTGCCAAAGCCAGAATGTTTCATACCGGCAGTGGCAAAAATATGTTGTTTAATATATTCTTCGAGTGACTGCCCACTTACCTTCTCTGCAATATAAGCAAGTATAGAGTAGTTCGAATCAGAATACTTCCACTTCTCTCCTGGACCACCAATACGCTTTTGATT
Organism: Bacillus cereus group sp. MYBK227-1; assembly: GCF_051916325.1. NCBI lineage: Bacteria > Bacillati > Bacillota > Bacilli > Caryophanales > Bacillaceae > Bacillus > Bacillus cereus group sp. MYBK227-1. Next base: position 36,522 of record NZ_JBQAGK010000006.1, read on the forward strand.
TCCTATCCGCTTTATCAGTTCTTCATGAGAAATATCTTCTTTTCCCTGCTCATATTCGGGAATCCCTGATGTATGTGTTAATAGATGTTTTAGCTGAATATTATTACCTTGTGGAAAATCTGGAATATACTTCGCAACAGTATCTTCTACTTGTAATTTATTTTGATCTTTCAATTGCATAATAGCAGTTGCTACAAACGCCTTTGAAATAGAACCAATATAAAAAGTCGTCTCTGAATTATTCGGTACTTGCTGCTCTTTATTTGCCATACCATACCCTTTATTCAGAAGAACTTTTCCGTTCTTCACAATAACAGCTGTCCCGCTAAATCCTGCGTTTTGTAAATACTGGTCCAATTGAGCGTTTTCATTAATTTCTTGAGGTGGTCCTTCAGCAGGTTTCTCCGCTGCTTGCGCTTGCTTCATTTGTTCTTCCTGCTCTTTTTGTTTTTGCTTCTGTACTTCTTGTTTCTTTTTTTCTTCTTTCTTTTTTAACTCTTCTTGTTTCTTCATTTCTGCTGCCGCTTTTAAAGTTTCTTCTTTCTTATTATGCGCAACAATTTTTGTATACATGAAATATACAAGTGATAATAGTAAGACGAGAATGATTGTTCTTTTTATGTATACAATCGGCCGATGTGCTTTCCCATTCGCATTATTTTTTTCCTGATCCATAATTGCTTTTTTCCCCTTACTCACCAATAATTTAATTCCTCTACTAAAGATTCGTTTTAGTAGATTATGGATAATCCATTCTATATCATCCCTACTTTATCACGCACTGCACATATTACCAACCTATATGTACAAAAAAGAAAAAGAAAATTTACAAAAGTAAGATTCCCGTTAAATTATTAACAAAAAAAAAGAGGATATCCTCTAAAAAATTGATGTTATCAATCTTTTTGGACATCCTCTTATCTCATTATTTATACGTGTTTTTTCATATCATCGGCAACAGATTCAACATTTGTACCTACGATAACTTGTACACTTGTATTACTTAATTTCATAACACCTTTTGCACCAGCACGTTTTAATGCTGCTTCATTTACTTGACCAGCATCTTTTACTTGTAAGCGTAGACGTGTTGCACAGTTATCAATAACTGTTAAGTTTTCTTTTCCGCCTAAAGCTGCTACGTAAGTTTCACCAATTGAACCTGCAACTGGTGCATCACCATCTTCAACTAACTCATCGTCATCTTCACGACCAGGAGTTTTTAAATCGAACTTCTTAATTAAGAAGTAGAATACTATGAAATAAATTGCTGCGTAAATTAAACCGATACCTGCTAGTAAGACTGGTTTTGTTGCAATACCGAAGTTTAAAGCATAATCGATTGCACCGGCACTAAATGAGAAACCATCATGAATGCCAAGTGATGTTGTAATGAATAAAGAAAGACCTGTTAGTACAGCATGAATACCATATAATACTGGTGATAAGAACATGAATGAGAATTCAATAGGCTCTGTAATACCAGTTAAGAATGAAGTTAATGCTAGACCAGCTAACATACCAGTAACTGCTTTACGCTTTTCTGGTTTAGCAGCTGCAATCATTGCGAAACATGCTGCTGGTAAACCGAACATCATAACTGGGAAGAAACCAGTCATAAACATACCTGCTGTTTTGTCACCTGCAAGGAAACGAGCAATATCACCATTAACAACATTACCTGCTGCATTTGTAAAGTCCCCAAATACAAACCAGAAGTATGTGTTCATTACGTGGTGTAAACCAATTGGGATTAATAAACGGTTTAATAAACCAAATAATCCTGAACCAATTGCACCTAAATTAACAATTCCATGAGCTAATGCATCAATACCATTTTGAATTGTTGGCCAAATTTGTGCAAATAGAATTCCTAATATCAGCATCACAACTGATGTAACAATTGGAACGAAACGTTTTCCAGCAAAGAAACCTAACCATTCTGGAAGTTTAATCTTATGGAATTTATTATAAAGAAGTCCTGCTATAACACCAACAATAATACCACCTAAAACTTTCATATCTACTTTAGTCGATAATTCAGCAGCCTTAGATACTTGTGTCATTGTATCTGCAAGCTTAGATGGATCTACATTTGCGCTATTACCTATTAAATCTTGGACTTTACCTAATTTACCTTGTAATTCAGCAGTTGAATACCCTTTGCTAAGTGCATCAATACTATTTTTCATAACAAGATAACCAATTGCACCTGCAAGACCTGCTGCACCACTACCATCCACTGAAAGACCGATTGCAATACCAATTGCAAAAATAAGTGCTAAGTTATCAAAAACTGCTGCGCCGGCCTGTGCCATAACAGGAATATCAAATACATCTGGTTGCCCTAAACGAAGCAATAATCCTGCTGCTGGTAGTACTGCGATCGGAAGCATTAACGCTTTACCAATACGTTGTAAAAACTGCAACATTTTAATTCCCCCTAATTAAATTTATGAAATCGTTATCATTATAAGTACGCTTTAGAAAACGCTTTCTATTACATAACCATAATAACATATAGTTGTATAGATGTGTAGTTTTTATTTCTGAACTTTTTATGGATAAATCTCCTATTTCCAAACTGTTATATAAAAGGAAAATTCTCCTTTTTAAAATACAGAATACTCGAAACGAAAGACCTATTATATCACATTGAACTTTCGTTTTATCATTCCACTTTTTCATGTTATTATTTATTTCCGAGCATATCGGGAAAAGTAAACTTAGTTAATTCAAAATAGGAGCGTTGGTACTATGCAGTGCATTGAAACAAACAACTTACAACAGTTGTTAGAACAAGTAAAACCATATACGAAAAAAGGCAAACTTGCTACTTATATCCCCGAACTAGGAAATGCAAATCCAGACGATTTAGGGATTGCCATTTTCCATAAAGAAACAGAATATATCCATGCAGGCAACTCACAAACACTATTTACTCTTCAAAGTATTTCCAAAGTAATTACACTTGCCCTTGCCCTTTTAGACCGTGGTGAAGAATATGTATTTTCTAAAGTTGGAATGGAACCAACGGGTGACCCATTTAATTCTATTATTAAGTTAGAAACGACAAGTCCGTCCAAACCCCTTAATCCAATGATAAATGCAGGAGCATTAGCTATTACAAGCATGTTAGCAGGAAAAGATAACGAGGAAAAAATGGAACGTATTCTTCACTTTGTACGTGAAATAACAGATAATCCTACTATTAATTATTCCTCTAAAGTTGCCGATTCAGAACTAGAGACAGCTTATCTAAACCGTTCACTTTGTTATTATATGAAACAAAACGGAATTATCGATTGTGATATTGAAGAACTTATGGATTTATATACTCGTCAATGCGCAGTTGAAGTAAACTGCATCGATTTAGCACGTATCGGCTTAATTTTTGCAATGGATGGATATGATCCATATAAAAAGAAACAAATCATCCCTAAACATATTACAAAAATTTGCAAAACATTTATGGTCACATGTGGTATGTATAACGAATCTGGTGAATTTGCAATTCGTGTTGGTATTCCTGCAAAAAGCGGTGTAGCCGGTGGTATTTTTGGCTGCGTAAAAGGAGACATGGGAATCGGTATTTTCGGACCAGCTTTAGATGCAAACGGAAATAGTATTGCTGGTTTTAAAATTCTTGAACTTCTTTCTGCTCAAGAAGGTTGGAGCATTTTTTAATCGCGAGTTATCCTGCTATACTAGCAGGATTTTTTATTTCGCCAAAACCTCAATTTTGTCAGTTATCAATCTTCTTATAAAAACAGTGCTGAAAGTTTCTCTATATCATGCATATTTGTTCCCCCCTCCTGAATAATATAGTACAACCTAGCGCTATATGTGGAGGTGTGAAAGATGAAACTAATATTTCAAATGGGAAAACAACCTGTTCTTGAAAAAACAATCCTTCTTTTTATATTGAGTATTGTAGAAAGCTTGAAGTTAAAAGTTGTTTCACTCGACGAAGCTCACCGATACATATTCAATTTAGAAGTACTTGAATTATTAATGGATCGGAACATCGATGATCAAGTACTTGAACTTATTCATTTCGGGATGGGACTTGAAGACATTTATCACGTGCTTCCTGAAGAACTTGAGCATACGATTGAGGAATTAAAATGGCTTTGCATTCAAGTATTAAGTGAGTACAGTATGCATGAAGAATCGGAACAATTAATTGAAGATATACGGTAAAAAAGCACCTATGTAGGTGCTTTTAATGTTTTTTTTAACTATTTTTATACGCCTCAATATTTACTGGTAGCTCTTCCTCTTCCAAAGTATGTTCATTTACATCTTTATGAATGAACGCACCTTTAGGTGGTTGATGATCATGCCCTTTTTTCTTATGATCAAATGCTTTCCCGCGTCCCATACAAATCCCCCTTTCTTAAAAGAAATCCGTATTAGTATGGAGAAAAGTACGTCGATATATGCAATCCCTTGCTGTATTTCCAAGGAAATACTCGAACCTTGTTTTCTACTCTCCTTACAACAACTGATCAATCCCAATAAGAATTAATAACACTCCTGCGATAACTGTCGCCCACTTTCCTAAGTATTCTGCTAAAAATCGTTTCCCTACATACGCAAAGCCACTAATACAAATAAAACTAAACACCCCTGAAATAGTTGCTGTAAGCCAAAGGTTCAAATTTGTTATCCCAGCATCAAATCCACCTGCAATATTATTAATAGACAACGCAATCCCTAATACAATTGCTTCTGAAAAACTAATTGTTTTAGAACCATCAAAATCTGCTTTTTCTGGATCACGTAAAATTCCTATAAGTACATTACCATCTTTAGAGCCTACGGTATTTCTTTGCCCCAAGAAAGGCTGGCACAAAATAAACACCCCGATTATCCCTAAAACGATTGCTCCAATCAGGTTTGCTGTAAACTCTGAAATAAATAACGCGATCCAGTTCCCAAAAAATCCAGCTAATAAAGTAAATAAAAACCCAAAAAATGCGATGATAAAATTGTTGAACCACGAAATTCTAATTTTACGAATGCCATATGCAATCCCAACACCTGCATTATCTAAATTAGAAGCAATCCCGATTAAAAAAATTGAAAATAGACCTGCCGTACTCATAAATAGCCACCCCTTTTCCTCACTTTTCCATGCATCTTATGAAAATGTTGAGCAACTGTGCCTGTCTGTTTCATATACATGTAATAAATGCTCAACATTTTTTCAACAATAAAAAGGAGTGCCTTCGCTATGCCTAAAGAAAATCCAAATGAGCGGCTTAGTAGATTAATAAAAAAACTTTTAAAAGAACGTGCCTTATCTATGCGCCAACTCGGAATGCTTACAAATATTGATCCCGCAACAATCTCAAGAATTATGAATGGTAAACAACCGCCAAAACAAAAACACCTACAAAAATTCGCAGAATGTCTGCAAGTTCCACCCCAATTGTTATTTGATGAAATGTATCCTGATTCTCCTCACATTAATAAAGAAAAGACGGATATGTACACATCTCTTGATACAATTCAGCAAACTCTGCAATCCTCTAACTTATTCGATTTCGACTACACAACAACCCGCGTAAAACAAGAACTTGAAAACTATGAACGATATGCTCAAACAACAGAAGGTGAAAAGCGCATTCATGAAAGTTTCGCGAGCAAGTTAGAACAAATTGATAGTGCTGGCCCTTTCATTGAACAATTAACAGATATGTATCAACAATTTTGCAATGAAACGATTCCAAAAGAAGAGCGTGCAGTTCTTGGTGGCGCATTACTGTATTTCATTTTATCGACAGATATTATTCCCGACTATCTCTTTCCAATTGGCTATTTAGATGATGCGATTGCTGTTGAATTAGCAAAAGAGAAATTAATGGAACTAAAACGAAAGACATAGAAAAATAAAGAACTATTTCAGTTGTTTCTATTTAACTCTGAAATAGTTCACTAAAAAATCGTACAAGTATACATACCTGTACGATTTCAACATACTAATCTATTTTTTCATATGACACCATTCATATATAAATGCTGTTATTACTTTTGTAAATTCAATTAACTGCTCTACTTCTACTTTCTCATTTATTGAATGAGCTTCCTCTAATGTGCCTGGTCCGTAAATAACAGCCGGAATATGAAATTCACTAAACCAACCACCATCCGTTACCGTTGCAGACATATCTAAAATTGCGTTTTTAGAAAGAATTGATTCATGTACTGAGCTAAGCGTTTTTACAGCTGTATGTTCACTATCTATTTCTAAAGAAGGGAAAATTTCGCCACGATCCACAATCATTGATTCTCCGCCCCACTTAAATTGTGGTGGATTTTCACTTAGCCATGGATCGGCAGCTGCTACTTTACCGATATACTCTTCAATTTCTTTTATTATTTGTTCATGTGTTTCATTCGGATAAAAGTGCACTGTTATCCATAACCGGCACTCATCCGCAATAAAAGCTGCATGTCTTCCACCCTCAATAACAGCTGGATTAATTGTTGTTGTTCCAGACGGATAGCCTTCATATGTTTTCATAACTGCCCAATGACGCTCTAATTCTTGTAAACTTTGCACAATTTTCATCATTTTTTCAATTGCACTCGCTCCAAATAAACGTCCTCCAGCATGAATCATTTGCCTACGCGTTGCATCATGAAACGTTTGAGGGCTTTTCACAGTAATCCAGCCAGTAATTACGCCGCCCTGTCCTTGCATATGTAAATTACTCGTATCCACTACGACTGCAAAATCAGCATCATAACCTCTTTTGCAGCATTGAAGTGTACCAGCTTCTCCAACTTCTTCTCCAATTACGGATTGAAAGATTAAATCTCCAGGTAATTCAATACCAGCTTCTTGTAATAGCTGAATAGCAAATAGCGCTCCAGCTAGTCCCCCTTTCATATCAGCTGCACCACGTCCAACTAACCAACCATCTTTTATAAATGGCTCAAACGGATTTGTTTCCCACGCCTCATCTGCCGATACTTCAGCTACATCCATATGTCCATTAATAATAAGACTTTTATATGAGTCACTTTTTGCCCCTTTTTTCACACCAACAACGTTCGGATCATTAGGATATACATCCCATTTATCAACACTAAAATTTTGTTCTCTTAGAAACTCTGCAACAAATTGTTGTGCCTCATTTGTATTTCTCGCCGGCGGTGCTGGTGTTTCAAAACGAATTAAATTCTTTGTAAGCTCTAGTAACTCATCTTTTCGTAAATCAATCTGCTCTAATAGCTGTGAAACTTTTTTATTCATCGCTAATTCCCCTTTACATACGTAGTATGTTTCCAACTTTATTTTCACAAAAAAAGAGACTGTTTACAAATCTTACAGTCTCCAAATTAATTCATATTAGAAGCTCTCTACTTCCGTCGTATTTGTCTTTTCAATATGTTCTACTTTACGTGCCTTATTTCTTGTCGCACGGTAAAACAGTAAACAAACAATCATAAATGGAATTCCGCAATACAATGCCATTCTTTGCTCTGGAATAAAGGCCATACCAATAATTACTGTTACATTTAATACTAGTGCAAGCAGTGGTACGAATGGATACAGAGGTGTTTTAAATTTCAATTCTTTCACATCCCCGCCCTGCTTTATGTATGACCTCCTAGCTAATAAGTTAGATAGAGCAATAGATGCCCAAACTAATATCGCCCCGAACCCAGCAATAGAAAGTAGCCATAAATAAACTGTATCTTCCGCATAAATACCTGATAGTAATGAAAGGCAACCTACAATTGTACTTACAATCAATGCATAAATAGGAACACCGTTTTTAGATAACTTACCAAAAATCGGACTAATCATTCCTTGATTAGACATAGACCATAGCATACGAGAAGTTGCATATAATCCTGAATTCGCAACGGATAGAACCGCTGTAATGATAACAAAATTTATAATATCTGCTGCATAAGGAATACCAATTTTATCAAATACAACTACAAATGGACTTTCTATTACTCCTGCTTGTTGCCAAGGGAATAGTCCAGCAAGAATAAAAATAGATAGTACAAAGAAAACAAGTATACGCCAAACTGTATTGTTAATTGCCTTCGGGATTGTTTTCTCTGGATTTTCACTCTCACCTGCTGCAATACCGACTAGTTCCGTTCCTTGGAAAGAAAAATTAACTGCAATCATCGTAATTAAAATAGCTGATAATCCATTTGGGAACAATCCACCATAATCAGTAAAACTAGAGAACATCGGTGCTGGTTCATTTCCTTTCATATCTAGAAAACCAAACATTGCTGCCCCGCCCAAAATAATAAATGCAATGATCGTAATTACTTTAATACTTGCAAACCAAAATTCAACTTCCGCAAAACTTCTTGAAGATAACGCATTAATAGCAAAGAGGAGTAACGCAAACACTACGCACCAAATCCATGAAGGTACATCTGGAAACCATCGCTTCATTAAAATACTAACTGCAATTAGTTCAATCCCTATCGTAGCTGACCAGTTTAACCATGACATCCATCCAACTACATAACCCGCTGCAGGGGAAATATGCTTCGTAGCATACGTTTGATAAGATCCTGCGTCAGGCATTGCAACAGCTAACTCTCCAAGACAGAGCATCGTTAAATACATAACAAATCCTCCAACAAGATATGCTACAATCGCTCCTCCAGGCCCAGCTTCATGAATTGTATACCCAGATCCTAAAAAAAGACCGGTACCAATAACGCCTCCAAGTGCAATCATAAATATGTGCCTGCTTTTCAATTCTCTTTTTAATCCTTGATTTTGATTCATCATATAAATCCCCCCTTTTCACTTTGTAAACCCATTTAATGTAAGCGTTTTTAAAATTATTCACCGTAAAAATAATGATTTAAAAGAGCAAAAATACACGTCACTTACATTAATCACTGCCTGTTACTAAAAGGTCATCCCTTACTGTTATTAATAACTTTTGATCAGCAATAGCTTGTCCTTCTACTACTTCTAATGATTCAATATAACCACTGATCCCTATCTTAATTTCTACTTTCTGTTTATCTATTGTTTCAATTAATGCTAATTTCTCCCACTCGTATACGTAAGAACTTTCCGTAACAAATAACTTCTCTACTTTCCCGTAACAAGGACTATACACGCATTCTATAACCGTCTTCACTTTATACACTCCTCCTTCTTATTAGTTGGTACTGAAACGTTGCATATCCCTCCTTTAGATATATCAATTATTATTTATGCAAAATGCGTACCAATCTCCAATTCCTATTTAAAATGAAGGTTTCTCAAAAAAAAAACTTCATAACCGCAAAATTTTTCTATCATTTCAGAGATTTTAAAAGGAAAATAGCAAAAAATTTTTGCGATTTTATAAGAATTTTAATAAAATTATAAAAAGTCAGTCTTCATAGGGTGGAATGAGGAGAAGATAATCTATGCGTACAGAAGAAATTAATTTAAAACAGATCATTGAAATGAATATGCTATATGAAACTTTACTCAATGAACTCGACATCGGAATTCATATTATTAATGAGGAAAGTAAGACGATTATCTATAACCGCAAAATGATGGAAATTGAATCAATGGAGCGCTCAGATGTGCTATATAAAAGTCCTTTAGAAGTATTCGCATTTGAGGAAAATAAAAATAGTACTCTTATAGAGGCATTAAAATTTGGAAAAACAAAGAAAAATATAAAACAAACGTATTTTAACAATAAAGGACAAGAAATTACAACGATTAACGATACTTTCCCTATAATAGAAAATGGAAAAATTAAAGGCGCTATTGAAATATCAAAAGAAATTAGTAACTTAAAGCAAACGATAAAAATAGGGCCTTCTCGAAAACAAAGCACTAAATTTACCTTTGATCACATAATTGGTGATTCTGAAGCCATTCAATCAATCATTACAGAAGGAAAAAGAGTAATTCGTACATCTTCCTCCATACTTCTAGTAGGAGAAACAGGCACTGGTAAAGAACTATTTGCACAAAGCATCCATAATGAAAGTCAGCGTTCAACAAAACCCTTTATTTCACAAAACTGTGCCGCTATACCTGATACCTTAATGGAAAGCCTACTATTTGGCACAAATCGAGGTGCCTTTACAGGAGCAATAGATAAATCAGGCTTATTCGAAGAAGCAAACGGAGGAACTTTGTTATTAGATGAAATCAATTCATTAAGCCCAATACTTCAAGCTAAGTTGCTGCGGGCTATACAAGAAAAAACAATACGAAGAATCGGAGGTACACACGAAAAAGAAATTGATGTTCGCATTATAGCAACTATCAATGAAGATCCCTTTGAAGCCATCGCACATAATCGATTAAGAGAAGACTTATATTACCGATTAAGCGTCGTTACTTTATGTCTTCCGCCTTTACGTGAAAGAAAAGAAGATATTCCAGCTCTTGTTCAGCACTTTATTGAAAAATATAATACTCAATTCGGGCTCAACGTAACCGATGTAGATGTAAATGTAAGAGAATTTTTCTATGCATACGATTGGCCTGGAAACGTACGGGAGTTGGAACATATAATTGAAGGTTCCATGAACTTGATAGAAGATGAAACCATCATTACAGCGTTTCATCTTCCTACTCGCTTTCGCGAACGAATAAAAACAGAATTCAATATGCAACATGCACTAACTAATCACAATACTGATGCACCTAAAACTTTAAAACACACAATAGAAAAAATGGAAAAGAACTACATTAACCAAATTCTTAAAGAGAATCATGGCAACATCTCACAAGCTGCAAAATTTTTAGGATTAAGTAGGCAAAACTTACAATATCGAATTAAAAAACTGCATTTACACATATGAAATAAACATGTCTCCAAGTGCAAAAATAACTTGGTAAAATATGTTATAATAAACATATAACATGCTAGAAAGGGGCTATATATATGAGTAATGATAAAAAATTAAAGTTATTACAATACTTATACTTTTTCCCTGCCATGCTCTGTATGATGTTATTCATTAATGCCGATGTAAGCAGCTCTCCTTATGCAAAGCTATTAGGAACAATTTTTGGCTCCTTTGCAGCTATTATGCTTGCTGCTTTTTGGAATTTGAAGATACGTATAAAAAACGAAAAATCTTCTTAATACTAAAAAAATCGAGCTACTTAGCCCGATTTTTTTATTTGCCATTAAAACTCAACATTCTCTAAATACAACCCACTTGCCTCAGCAAGACAATTAATTTGATTGCGCTGCTTTTCCTCTAAAATGTTTGGAATTGCTTCAACATCTAATTGTCCTAATCCAACTTCAATTAATGCCCCGACAATTTTTCTTACCATATTATGAAGGAAGCCGTTACCACTTACTCTAATTTGTACAAACCCTGCCTCTTCCATCACATCAAGTGTATATACTTCTCGAACCATGGATTTTTTCTTTGATTTCGCATTTGAAAAAGCAGTAAAGTCATGTGAACCAACTAAATGTTTTGCAGCTGCTTTCATGCTTTTCACATTTAATTTTTTATTCACATGCATGCTGTATTTACGCATAAATGGATTTGTATGCTCTTCATTCCAAATTTTATACAGATATGTTTTTGCTTTAGAATTGTAACGAGCATGGAAACGATCATGTACTTCTTCCACATTCGTAATGCTAATATCGTTAGGTAAATATTGATTTAAATATTTTTTCACTTTATGTTCCACTAACTTCTCATCACTTTGAAAGTTAGCAACTTGATTCAAAGCATGTACACCAGCGTCTGTTCTACTACAACCGATAATTTCAATTTCTTTTCCGACCATTTCAGATATGACACTTTCGATTTTTCCTTGAATTGTATTATCGTTATTACCGAGACGTTGCCATCCTTTAAAACGTGCGCCGTCGTACTGAATCGTTAATTTATAATTATGCATAATATTCTCCTTCATAGAAAATATTCCCTCATACCATGAGGGAATATTAATAAACTTTACTTTCTAACAAGCTTCACTACATTCTCAACATGCGCAGTATGCGGGAACATATCAACTGGTTGCACATACTCCACTTCATAGCTCTTCATTAATGCTTGTACATCACGTGCTAATGAAGAAGGATTACAAGACACGTACACAACTTGTTTCGGCTTCACTTTTAAAATTGTTTCCAGTAATTTATCATCGCAACCTGTACGTGGTGGGTCGACAACAATTACATCTGGACGCCATCCTTCTTTTACCCATTTCGGTAACCATTGTTCAGCTTTACCTGCTTCATATTTCGTATTTGTAAATCCGTGACGCTTTGCATTTTTTCTTGCATCTGCAATTGCTTCTGGAATTACATCCATACCACGTACTTCCGCTGCATCATTTGCAAGCCAAAGACCGATTGTACCAACACCACAGTACGCATCCACAATCTTCTCGTTTCCTGTTAACGCAGCTGCTTTTTTCGCTTCATTATACAAAACAACTGTTTGCTCTGGATTCAACTGGAAGAATGCACGTGCTGATAATTCAAATGATAAATCGCCAAGTGTTTCTTGAATGACTTCTTTTCCAGCTAATTTAAATGTTTTGTCGCCAAAAATAACAGATGTTTTACGCCAGTTTACATTTTGCATAATTGATTTAACCGCTGGCATCTGTTTTTGTACTTCTGCAATAAATTGTTCTTTATTTGGTAATTCTTCTTTTGTTGTAATAAGTGTAACTTGTACTTCCCCTGTTTGAACTGCAGTACGTGTTACAATTGTGCGTACTAAACCTTTTTGTTTTTTCTCATTGTAAATAGAAACATTTAATTTTTCTAAAATACGTCTTACAACTTTTGTCGCTTCATTCGTTGCTTTATGTTGAATCATACAGTGAGCGATATCAATTAACTGATGTGAGTTTTGTTTATATAGCCCTGTAATAACCTTTTCGTCTTTACGCCCCACTTGTAATTGACTCTTATTACGATAATGCCATGGATTTTCCATGCCAAGCGTTGGGCGAATTTTCTCTTCCATACTATTTTTCATGTACTTCTCAAATGCTTGTACAACGATATCACGCTTTTGATTCAATTGTTCTTTATAATCTAAATGTTGCAGCTGACAACCACCACACTCCTCATATACTGGACACGGTGCTTTCACACGATGCGGTGAAGCTTTACGAACTTTTTTCACTTTCGCTTCAGCGAAGCCACGCTGAATTTTCGTTGTTTCTGCAACAACTTCTTCTCCTGGTAATGCCCCTGGAATAAAAACAACTTGTCTCTTAAAATAACCAACGCCTTCTCCGTTAATCCCAAGACGTTTAATTGTCACAGGAAACGTTTGACCAACTTCCAACTTACTCTCATGTTGCTTTTGTATCATTATTACACCTCTACTCTATACTTTTCCATAAATATAACGCTGCATAACTGCAGTATGGTTCACACTCTTGTTTCACTTTTTCTAAAAATGCATCATCAGGTTTATCATCTAATTGAAATATACCTTGCACTGCACGCTGAATCCCAATGTCCGCTTTCGGGAACATATTTTTCCGTCCAAGCCCAAACATTAAAAAGTTTTGCACTGTCCATGCACCAATTCCCCTAATTGGCAACAATTGTGCTGAAATGTCTTCTTCCGTCCCATTTTCTATACTCGCTAAATTTAATGTACCACTGACAATACTTCGACCTAATCCTACTATATATTCAGCCTTTCGCTGACTAAACTTCTGCTCTCTCAATTCTTCTATTGAAATATTTGCTACTATTTCCGGAGTGGGGAAAAAGAATACACCGTTCTTCTCTGTTCCATAACGTTTCACAAATTGTTCTGTTAACACAGTAGCAAATTTCAAATTTATTTGTTGGTGAATGATACAGCGAAGCAGACAAGCAAAATAATCAAATTCTAAAATAATTGGAGTATAAGCATATGTTTCAAATAGTGGACGTAATGATGTGTTTAAAAAATGATTTTGTATATCTTGAAACGGTTCATTCCAATGAAAAATGGCCCTCATTCGTTTCATGACTTTCTCTGGATCTCCTGTCTGACTAGAAATCCAAAACTGTGGATTTTGAACAGTACCAATCCCTTGTAAGCGAACAACAACCTGTTCCTCGTCTATACAAAGCGGGATATAAATAACTTTCTCATCTAATTGAATGACGTTAAGAGGATCAAAAGATAAACGTTTTAATACTTCTTCAAAATGATACGGATACTCTAACGTAACATGTTCGCTCCACATACGTTTCCCCATCCTTTTTACACATCATTATAGCATGAGAAAACCGTAAGCATACATGCTTACGGTTGATTGCCTTTTACTAAGTCATCTAGACTTTTAAAATGATACCCTTTCTCGCGCAAATCATCAATGATTTTCGCAAGTGCTTCTGCATTATCTTTTGATATTGCATGAAGTAATAAAATAGATCCTGGATGAATCATCGTCATTACATTATTATGCGCATATTGCCATCCTCTTTGCTGATCCACTTTCCAATCCAAAAATGCAAGTGACCAAAATACATTATAATAGCCCATTTCTTTCGTAAGAGCTAACGTTCTTTCACTAAATACACCGCGCGGAGGACGTACATATTTCACTTCTTTTTGCCCAGTTACTTTTTTAATTTCTTCCGTTACACTCGTTAATTCTTCACGAAGTTTCTCATCATTTACCGCTGTAAAATCAGGATGACTCCAAGAATGGTTTCCAATAATATGTCCTTCATCCTTCATTCTTAACAATAAATCTTTTTGCGTTTTAATGTAATGCCCCGTTACAAAGAAAGTTGCTGGTACTTTTTTCTCTTTTAATACATCTAATATTTTCCCTGTGTATCCATTCTCATATCCATTATCAAATGTTAAATAAATATCTTTTTTCTTCGTATCTCCTAAATAAAACCCGCCATTTTTTTGTAGTAAATCTGTATATAACTTTCCTGCATCTGGTACTGTTTCATTTTTAGGACGCGGGATTCCCCAGTTATGTGGAGTATTTGTATAAGCCAGTGTTGAAACTGGAACAAGTGCCATCATAATTGAAAAAATGAGACCGATATATAACCATTTATATTTCATAAATAGTCTCCTTTCCATATATAATCGTACTTGTAGTTTCTGTTGCTACGCATTCTTTCATGCTGAACATGTTTTTCTATATATACCAAAAAAATGCATCTCGAATCATTCGAGATGCATTTTTTATTTACTTAAATACCGGCTCTTTAAAGCTAGCTAATTTTTCAAGTGATGTTTTATCAACATCTGCATGTAAGCTATTACCATGAGAGTCCATCGTTACAACTGCTTTAAACCCGTCGATACGTAAATGCCACATTGCTTCTGGAATACCAAATTGTAAGAAATCAACATCTTTCACTTCTTTAATACATTCAGCATAATATTGCGCTGCACCACCGATTGCGTTTAAATATACACCGCCGTGTTCTTCTAAAGCCGCTAATGTTTTCGCACCCATACCGCCTTTTCCAATGACAGCGCGAATACCGAATTTCTTCATAATATCGCCTTGGTACGGTTCTTCACGAATACTTGTCGTTGGACCTGCCGCTTTAATTTGCCAATTGTCATTTTCATCTTTCACAACAACTGGACCACAGTGGTAAATAATTTGTCCATTTAAATCTACTGGACAATCATTATCCATTAAATGCTTATGGATTGCGTCACGACCTGTATACATCATGCCATTAATTGTTACAACATCACCAACGCGAAGTCCACGAATTTGCTCTTCTGTAATTGGTGCTTGTAATACAATCTCACGTTGCTCTGTTTTTTCTTGTGCTTCATGCTGAAGTGTATCTTCACCTTCTTGATATAACCAATCCATAATTTCACCTGTTTCAGGATGGATTGTTACACCTAGGCGGCGATATGCCCAGCAATTATACGCCACAGATACGTAGAAGCTAGCCGGCAGGCGGTTATACACGCCAATTTTACAGCCCAGTAAAGTTGTTTCTCCACCAAATCCCATTGTACCAATGCCAAGCTTATTCGCATTTTCTAATACGTACTCTTCAAGTTGTTGTAACTCTGGTACTGGATTGACATCATCTAATGTACGGAATAATTGATTTTTTGCTAATTCATAACCTGATGTGCGGTCTCCCCCGATACCAACACCAATTACACCAGCACTACATCCTTGACCTTGTGCCTGGTATACTGCATGAAGAAGGCATTTACGAATTCCTTCTAAATCACGGCCAGCTCGTCCAAGTCCTTCTAGTTCACACGGTAAGCTATATTGAATATTTTTATTCTCACAGCCACCACCTTTTAGGATTAAACGTGCATCAATATAATCTTTTTCCCATTGTTCAAACTTAATAACCGGTGTACCTGGTCCTAAATTATTTCCACTATTGTCTCCAAAAAGAGAGTCAACAGAATTTGGACGAAGTTTACCATCTTTTGTCGCCCGCTCAAGCGCATTATAGATAGCTTCCTTCAACTTTAATTGATTCACACCAACTGGTGTATAAATTTTAAACGTTGGCATCCCTGTATCTTGGCAAATCGGTGAGATGTTATCATCAGCCATTTTAATATTATTTGTAATTGTGCCAAGTGCCATCGCAGAACGAGTCCCTGCATTTTCTCGCTCTTTCGCTTGTTGAATCGCACGACGAACATCTTTCGGTAAGTTCGTTGACGTTTCAACAATTAGTTGATACATGCTTTCTTGAAGCTTTTCCATTGTTACTTCCCCCTCAATTGTGAACGCTACCAAAACGTTATGAGCTGAAAATTCCATTGTTATGCTCTTTAGCTTTTTATTTGTTTCACGCTATTAAAGCATAAATGAAATTTTTCACAACTTGATTATACCTCTTTTTCTATCGTCCTTCTATTATCCGCACAGAAAAAGGCTACCAAATTGGAATTGGCAGCCTTTTTAATATATTATTCGTCTTTTTTAAATTGCTCACATTTTAATTCTAATTCATCTAACATTGCAAGAAGACGATCTACATCTTCTAATTCTACTTCTTCAGGTTCAATTGTATCAATTACTTCAATGAACATATTTAAACGCTCTTTTAAATATACTAATTGTGTATCTTTATCTTGAATTGCTTTTCCCATGAAGGCACTCTCCTTTTAATTCGAGTTGCTTTTATTATACCGCAAAAATGATTGCTATGGGCATGAAATTTCATCAATTTTGTCACAGTCATCCACTATAATGTAAGCCCTCTCTCTTTTCACGCTAAAAAGTTTCACTTTATAAAAAGCACATATTCTTCTATTATAGAGAATGGACAAATTGTTATTTCAATAGTCAAAGGAGTATTTCATATGACGATATCACAAAAAATGAAGCCGATTACTCCTTCTTACGATCCATGGGAAGCGTATATGGACCTTGAAGAGTACGGCAAACTACTATTAACAAATGTTGAATTTACAACGACGACGTTATGCAATATGCGCTGTGAGCATTGCGCTGTTGGTTACACGTTACAGCCGAAAGACCCAAATCCGCTTCCGATGGATCTTTTATTAAAACGATTAGATGAGATTCCTCATTTACGTTCTTTAAGTATTACTGGCGGAGAACCTATGCTTTCAAAAAAATCCGTCGACAACTATGTAACACCACTCTTAAAATACGCCCATGAACGAGGCGTTCGCACTCAAATCAACTCTAACTTAACTATAGATTTAGCACGTTACGAACAAATTATTCCTTATTTAGACGTGTTGCATATCTCTCATAACTGGGGAACAATTGATGACTTCGTTGAAGGCGGATTTGCAATGATGGAGCGTAAACCTACTTACGAACAACGTGCAAAATTATTCGAAAGAATGATTACAAATAGTAAGGCTCTATCAGATGCAGGTGTACTTGTATCGGCCGAAACAATGTTAAACAAAAGAACTCTACCACATATTGAACATATTCACCGTCAAATCGTCGAAGAGATGGGCTGTAAACGTCATGAAGTTCACCCAATGTATCCAAGTGACTTCGCGAGTAATCTAGAGATTTTAACAAAAGCTGAAATTCGTGATGCTATTGAGCATTTACTAGAAATTCGTGATGAAAATGTATGGATGTTATTTGGAACGTTACCTTTCTATGCTTGTAGCGATGACGAGCGAGACATTGCCACATTTAAAAAATTACAAGAGAGCAAAAATGTCACTGTTCGTAATGATCCAGATGGCCGTTCTCGTTTAAATGTAAATATTTTCGATGGAAATATTATTGTGACGGACTTTGGTGATGTTCCACTTCTAGGAAACATACAAACAAACACATTACAAGAAGCATATGACAAATGGAGTGCTTCAAAAACAGCAAAATCATTAAGCTGTCACTGTCCTGCAGTAAAATGTCTTGGACCAAATGTTCTTGTAAAAAACAGCTACTATCCGACAGAAGATTTCTTATCAAAAACAGCAAACATTACATTATAAAAAACGTCAGCTTATAAGCTGACGTTTTTTTATGTTATTGCGAGTGGGAGGAAGAAATGAATTTAAAAAATAAATGATCATGAATTGGAATCGCCGCTCCAATTCCTTGAGAAGTAATATTTTTCACAACAAGTCTTTTTTGATTTCCCTTTAATACAAGATACACTTCTCCAAATGTTACTTTTCCCTTTTCATTTACTGCTGGTGTATAAGCGTATAAATATCCGAGTTGACTCGGACTAATATTATACACACGCTCATGTCCAGTACCATAACCAATAGTTGTTTTAAACGAAAGGGGCAATTGTACTTTTTCAAGCGCTTTGAGAAGCATCATTTTTTTCACATCTGCAGCATCTTTCATATCTGCTGTTAAATCGCCTTCAACCGTCTTTTGTGTTTCTTGCTTATAGCGAAGTGGATATAAACGGTCTCCTCCGCGATTATCATACACATTTCGATTCACTTGTTTATATTCCCAATTAATCGATGTGTCTACTGATTCATAATGTAAAGCCCATTGACCTAAATAAATTTTTGCCCGGTACCCTACTGCAAGCGGCGCATTTGAAATTGTCGTTTCATTAAACATCCGAATTAAGTCTGGATTTTCAATTTTAATATTAGCTGTTTTCAATAGTTCTTGAGCAAACTTACTTGGCTGTAAACGTGGCAAATCTTGCGCATCATTTGGAAATGTATTGTCTTTTGAAATATTTAAAACAGATGAAGGCATTTTTGTTCCTACTGTTGTCTTTGCAAAACTCATGTTAGGAAATAATAAAATAAACGAGACCATAGTTGAAAGACATATGCTGTATACTCGTTTCACCTGTCTGGCTCCTTCCTATGTAAAGGTATATATACTACTTTGTTTATTGTTTTCTCTGAGCACAATTGTTATGCCTATTTTTCATAATAAATAAAAACCAATTCCCATAATGACATACGCCGCTAGTAAAGTGCCGCCTTCAAACCAGTTTGTATCTCCATCATTTGAAATCGCAATCGTTAAGAAAACGGCTGTAATCATAGATACAAGTTCTGGTATGGTAAATACTAAAGGCATCCTCTGCGCGAAGAACATAGATAGCAATACTAGTACAGGAGCAACAAACATGGCGATTTGTAATGTAGAACCTATTGCAATTTCGACTGCAATATTTACTTTATTTTTATAAGCCATAATAATTGCAGATGCATGTTCCGCTGCATTTCCAACAATTGCAACGATAATAACCCCTATAAATAATTCTGACCAACCAAATGATTTTGCAACAGTTTCAAAAGTATGCACGAGCGCCTCTGATACATAAGCTACCGCCAGTGTTGCTATCGCTAAAATAAGGAGTGCCTTCCCTTTTGACCACTCTGGCTCTTCTTCATGCGCTACTTCGTCACTTTTATGTTGATATACACCACGGTGCGTAACTAACTTAAATAGTAATGCAGCAATGTACATGATAATCATAATAATAGAAACACCTATACTTAATTGATACGTCTTGCCAACGTCCATCTTCATTGAAAAGATCTCTGGAATAACAAAGGCCACGACAACAGCAAATATTAATAAAGCTGAATTATGCCTTGCATCGTAAACGTTAAAGCTTTGCCTTTTATATTTAAGTCCACCTACAAAGAAGGATAGTCCTCCTACTAATAATAAATTTCCAAGTACAGAACCCGTTAAAGAAGCTAACACCACTTCAATTAACCCTGCTTGAAGTGCAAAAATTGAAATGATAAGTTCAACAGCATTACCGAAAGTAGCATTTAATAATCCGCCTATTCTAGGACCAGATACAATTGCTAAACTCTCTGTTGCTCTCCCCATAAAACCAGCTAACGCGATAATCGTAATACAATACACAGCGAACATAATTGTTTCTGGCCAATGAAGTGTTTTTCCAAGTACAGATAGTGGTACACCTATAAGTGCTACTATAAGAAATATTTTATTAAACATGCTTTTCACCCTTCCATCGTATGTATTTCTCCACAATATTATTATTATTCTTCTCCTAACTTGTCCGATTTCATCACAATTACGTTTAAAAAATCGGATTGAAGAAAACAGTATGAAAGATATTTAAATTATCTTGTTTAAACAGACAGAATTATAAATTGTGAAAAGGGGTTAAAATTATGCACTTAAAAGAAAAAATCGCAACTATTATTCAAGGTCAACGTACCGGTGTATTATCTACAGTACGAAATGAGAAACCTCATAGCGCCTTTATGATGTTTTTCCATGAAGATTTTGTACTGTACGTTGCAACAGATCGACAATCAAAAAAGATAACAGATATTGAAAACAATCCTAATGTCCATGTATTACTCGGACGAGAAGGAAAAAAATTAGATGAAGATTATATTGAAGTTGAAGGGTTAGCTTCAATCGAGGAAGACTCGACATTAAAAAACAAGTTTTGGAATAATAGCTTAAAACGTTGGTTACTCGGTCCTGAAGACCCTAATTACGTATTGATAAAAATCAATCCCGACACAATTTATTACATCGATGGTGCCGGTACGACGGAGCCTGAGTTTTTACGACTATAAAATAAAACAAGCCCCCCCTTAGGTGGGCTTGTTTTGTCGAAAAGTTCTTTTGAAAAAAACAATAAAATAGGTGGAACTTTCTAAAGATTCTGTTATATAATAGCAGTAACTTAAATAAACTGTATTAAAACAGATTGAGAGGAGAAATAAAATTGATGAAGAGAGAAGAACGCAAAAACATGATTGAGTTTATTGAAAAGAAAAAAGGGATTGAGCGTGATGAATTACTGTTTATGACAGACGATGAAGTAGAACATATTTATAATGTAACGTACTTTTTATATGAGGAAATTGCAGAGTAGTATAATAATCCCCACCTTATTAAAAATATAAGGTGGGGATTATTTCGTTATTTAGCCCACTATTTGCGGGCAGTCAAACTCCCACCTTAAAATTCAGGTGGAACAAGAAGTTAAGTTGAAGTTGCGCTTCCTATAAACCTCAATTGCTTCAACTTTATACATGAGAATCATTTTCATGTATAATACTGTAAGATTGGAGGAATTTTACTATGAGTTCGTGGCTCTTATTTGCACTATTATCAGCAATTGCTGCTGCCCTTGTATCGATTTTTGGAAAGTTTGGTTTAGACGGAATCGATGCAAACGTTGCAACAACAATTCGATCTATTATTATGGCATTATTTATGATAGGCGTTATTATCATACAAGGTAAATTTCAAAATATCGGCGACGTACTGCTAAATAAAAAAGCACTGCTATTTATCACATTAAGTGGGATTGCAGGTGCTTCGTCATGGCTATTTTATTTTCTTGCCCTCAAAACAGGAAAGGTTTCACAAGTAGCTCCTGTCGATAAATTAAGCGTCGTATTTTCTATCATTCTCGCTATGATTATACTCGGTGAAAAGTTAAACTTTATGACCGGCGTTGGTGTAGTCTTTATTACAGCTGGTGTATTATTTATTGCTTTCAGCTAAAAAAACCGCTATTAGCGGTTTTTCTTTTTCTTTATATAAAACCATACAACACATGTAACAACTGCTGAAATTAATAAAATCCATATTCCATAATGATGTAAACTATACTCAACGAAGCGCCACTTCTCGCCTAACTTCCAGCCAAGCCCAATAAAAACACTTATCCAAATGAGCGCACCACCGTAAGCGTACAAACAAAAACGCCAAAGTGTCAAATTTGATACCCCAGCAAAATATGCTGTTAAATGACGTACTCCCGGTATAAAATAACCAATCATTAAAAGAAATGGCCCATATTTTTCAAATAAAATATGTGTTTTTTCAATGTGATGTTCTTTAATTCTAATTTTCGGCCCATATTTCTTTAAAACAGGGAGCCCAAGTTTTAAACCTAATATGTAGCTTAACGTGATCCCTAACATCGCACCAGCCATCCCACTTAAAAAAGCAGCAGTTCCTGACATAACTCCTTTTGAAACATTATAACCAACAAAGGTCAATAAAAACTCGTCTGGTATCGGTAATCCGACAATCCCACCAGCCAAAGCTATAACAATTCCAAAATAGCCATAATGCGCGATTAACTCGCCAATATGTTGTTCCATTCGGAAGACACATCCTATGCACGATCGTTATTCCACATTGTACCCTTTCTATCTTTAAGGCAAACATGGTATACATATTCACTATACATTGTTTTTATAATGAACTCTACTTCTATTCTTTCCTTTAACAGAGATAAAGTGAAACTTTAATCAGTGGGAGTTTTGTAATTATTAACCTATGCCAATCTTGCTTCTACAGACATCCCGACTCCCACATAACTCACTTACATTCACTAATTTTGAGATTAGATTCTTACTGCCTGCAAATGTCCTGATAAAAAATAAAAATTCATATGCGTGTTTTTTTGTTACAATAAAGGAAAGTTACTTTTCGCAACGGTTTAATTCTCAAGAAAAATGATATATCTAGCAAAAACATAGTTTGGTCTATATAATCCAACTTCTACCTATTAAAAGAACATGAACCCTTTTACATACAACATCATTTTTCTAAATTATACAGGGGGGAACGAACATGACCATTGAAAATCAATTTATTCAAAAAGTTTACTATAAAACATTTTTAACAGAAGAAACTTCTACTCCTGCATCGGAAGTACTCGGTGAAGCATATATAAATGAATCTAAAAATGAATTCTCCAACATTTCTAATATTCGATTTGCTCAAGGTGAATTTTATTATCAAAATAAAGATTTTGAAGCAGCTATATTTAAATGGGAAAAAGTTAATAATACTCTTGCACTTTGGGCAACAAAAAATATTGCAGATGCTTATTTTGAACTAGGATTCCTACCAAAGGCAGAAGAAATTTATCAATCTATTCAAACAGAAGATACAACTCTTACGATGGAAGTTTCATTACAACTTCTTTCTCTTTATATCGAACAAGATCGTTTAGGACTTGCTTTTAAGACGATTAGTGAAGCTGTTGCATTCCAACCGGATTACCCAAATATTACTGCAATTGCACGTTCTTTCTATGAAAAACAAGAAGATTGGAACAACGCTATCGAACTAGCTGTTCAAGAAGGTATTCGAACACAATCTTTACACTGGTTTGATACATTAATAAATTACATAAACAAAGGATTTACTAAAAATATTAAGCCTGAATATTTCTATGAGTCTTTAAAAGCTCTATATGCTGTTGATCAAGCTCAATTTAAAGAACTTGTTATTGCTCTTTGGAATAGCTACCAACATGAATCCTTATACCTTCCTTGGATTCAAAGTATTAATCATTTATTCTTGCATATTGAAACAGACAATAATGACGATTGGAATGAAATTTCTACTCGCTATCAAGAAACATACTTTGCATTAATTACCGGAAATCATTTTATGCATGAATTAAACGGACTTGTACCAAATCTATTAACAAATTGGTTCAGTTTAACGAAAGCAAAAGATTCTCTAGTTGTCTCTGCAGCAGTATTAGCATGGAATGAAGTCTCACCTACAACCTTAGAATCATTACTCGTAAAAAGTGCTGGATCCTTACTTTCTAATACATCAGCTGAAGCAGATGTAAATATGGAAATAGTTTCTCATTTATTCGAAACAATCGCTGTATGGGCTGAGAAAAATGATGTAGATTTAAGTCATCAATTTACGCTACTCGTCCATGAACTATGTGATTTAAATGTCACACCACTACTAATAGCTGGAACTAGTGACCATGATAAAACATCATTTGTTAATTCAATATTAGGAGAGAACATCTTAACTGAAACTTTAACAACTCCTATTCTATTTAAAGACGCTAGTCAAACTGAAATAACAGAATTTAACGAGTTAGATATTAGAAATATCTCTAACCTTGATGAATTCCATCAAATAGCGGCTACATCTGCTCAGTCAGAACTTGAGAAAAAATGTATAGAAATTAAGCTACCAAGTAGATTTTTAAGAAAAAATAAGTTTACATTTCTTATTACACCATCCATTCAAGGACAATTGGATAAAAACAATGCATACTTTGAATACTTACAAGCAGCAGATAGCCTTGTTTACGTATTAAATTCTTCTTCACCATTGCATAGTGAAGAAATTGATACGTTAATTTATTTACGTGAACAAGTACCAAACTTACAAATTCACTTCGTATTACACACAAATAATACGACTACTAATGAAAAACTAATTAGTAAACTTAAAGTACATTTTCCAGATGCACAATTCTTCCCATACTCTCCTTCGCAAGAGAGTAGTCAGCAACTTGGAGATGTAACAGAATCTATTCTCTCTAATCTTGCAAAACGCGATATAGAAAAAGAACGTATAGAAAAGCTAATATGGTTTACGCAAAAGACAATTGCTTATCTCATAAATGAACGTGTGGAATTAGAAAATACATTAGTAAAATCCGTACGCTGGAATAAACACATCTCAGTGAAACTTACTGGATTTATTAATAACCTTACTGCTCTTGAAAAAGATAAAATTCGCTCTATTACCGAATCCTATCTTTTAACGAAAGAAGAAATTACACGAGATATACATTCTCAAATTCCTGAATTATTACAGAGCTGCTCTGATCTTGTTCAAGAAGATAGTGATTTCAAACTAGTTCATGAAGAATTAAATGCTGCAATGAATGAACGAGTTCAAAAGCATGTGCAACAGGTACTTCTTCCTAAATTTACTGGGTCTATTCAAGAATGGATTGAAACGGCACATAATGAATTTATTCAAGCTCAAGCTTATTTAGATGAAATGAGTGAAACGTTTAATAAATTATATAAAGAAGAACGTATGAAACTTCCTTGCGATTTCAAATTATTAGATGATTGGAATCGAGATGTTGCACGAATGACAAATCGAATTACAGTAACGAACATCAATATTTTATTACGCTTTACACCGACACAGTTTTTCTTAAAAAGTGCCGGAAAATTATTTGGTAATATGCAAAAAAACCAATCTATGCTCGCCAACAAATATAAACAATATATTGAAACAGAAGACTATACAGAAATTGCTCACACAATTTCAAAACAATTCTTCCTTCAATTTGAAGTATTTGAAGGTGCATTAGAACGTGATATCATGATGTTCTTCAAAGATCCACTTAACATATTGAAACAAAATGTAGATGCAGCTCAACTTGAGATACAGGAAGACGAGCAAACATTAGCAACGCTAAGAAGCAATCCAGAAACATATCATGATCCTTTGGCGTTATTTAAACTACAATTGCTACAACATAAATTCGTTTTAAGTACTACAAAGAAACATGAAGATATGTTTGTATCTAACGAATCTCCTACTGTTTAACAAAAAAAACCAAGCAAACTAAAATTTGCTTGGTTTTTTACTTTATTATTTTCATATGTTCAAACGGATAATAAATGCCTGCTAACTTTCCTAACACATCTTCTCTATCAATAAAACCTAAACCATTTCTACTATCTTTACTTATTAAGCGATTATCTCCCATAACAAAAATCTTATTTTTAGGAACTGTAATCGGTCCAAAGTCCTCTGTTAAATTCATAAGTTTTTTTTCTGCTTGTTTTTTATTACTATCCAAATACTCTTCATCTTTCACTTCAGAATTTACATATAATTGATCATTTCTCATCTCAATTATATCTCCAGATAATCCAATCACTCTTTTGACATAAAAATTATCTGTTTTCACAACAATAATATCTTCTCTCCCATAGCTTTCAAATTGTTTTGCTAACTTATTAACAATTACCTTATCTCCATCTTGCAACGTTGGCCTCATAGATGCTCCTTTTACAGTCGTAGGGAAAAACACAAAAATTTTCGCCAAAAACACCAATAAACATGCAATTGCAATAGTTCCAAAGAATTCACGCCAACGTTTTTTCTTTTGCATCATTTCACCATCTCATCATCTTTTTATTTTTATTATAAATAATACAACCGATATTTTTCTACAAAATTCTTAATTATAAAATTATAATATTAGAAATTTCAAATGGTAATACTGATCAAATTAAACAAGCAAAAAAGATACTCTCAAAATAGTCTATTCACTATTTTGAGAGTATCTTTTTATAATCCCACATATACAATACACATTTGAGCAGCTACATATGTAAACCAAATCCAAAGTGGCTCATACTTCAATTTACGCCCTCCGATATCTGTCACGCCAATAATAAAATCAGAAATCACAAACAGTAAACCACCAAACGCTGGTATCCACCATATTCCTGTATTTTCATAATATAAGGCGAATGCAAAGCAAGCCATTCCTCCAACCCACAATCCGTAAATTAGAGCTCCTATCGTAAACAATTTATCCTGTTTATCATTTCGGATAAAGAAGAACCATCCTACAATTAGAAAGAGCCCATATACGAGTAAGCCAATCCAAAAACCATTCCACGAAATTCCTGTTTGCAAAAATGCTTTTACATAAAAACAATGAGCAAGAGCGAAAGTAACCATCCCACCAATTAATCGATGACCAATTGGAATCAGCCCAGCCATAAACAAATCTCCCACAGTCGATAAAGTCATACCAAGTGCAACCCACGTACTATACTCTACAGATGGATCTTGTAACCATATCCAAATTGCACTACCTGTTAAAGAAAAACTAAGAATAAGACGGATTGCTAAAGGTAACGGCATATTATCTTTCGTTCTTTTTGTCTGCCGCATTGCATAAATTGCACCAATTAAAAAAAGAAGTATTTGCCCAATTAACACCACGTAAAGTAGATTCATAATATGTTCTCCTCAATAAATGCTTTTTGTATCTTTTTTCGTTACACTTAGTCTATTATCCTTTTTCTATAAAAAAAGAAGAACAGTACTGTTCTTCCATTGTAATCGCTTTTCTGCTTTCTATGCTACTTGTTTTTCTTTCTCTATTTTTTGCTTAGCTGGCGTCCGATTTACCACAATAATTCCCGCGGCTACACATGCTAAACCGAGTAACACAAATGAATGAATTGCTTCACCTAAAATCATGCTCGATAATAACACACCAAATACGGGTATAAAGAACATATACATAGATACTTTTCCAACCTTATTGTACTTCATAATTGTATTCCAAATGCAAAAACCAGCTGCAGATAAGAAAGATAAATAAATCAGCATAAGTAGTGCATGTAGACTAAATGTAAATGGCATGACTCCAACTTGTAAAGCCCCTATACATAATAATCCTATAGAACCAAACATCATTTGGTATGCTGTCATATAGCCAACATCTAATGTTTTACTACCTTCTTTTGCTAATATGTTTCCATATGAATACAGCATTGCTGCACTAAGAAGTAATAAGCTTCCGATTCCAAAATGAAATGATAAGCTACCATCACTCGGCACATTTACTAAAACGACGCCACAAAAACCAATCGATACCCCAATTATTTTTCTTATATTGAGAGCATCATCTTTATATAAAAAATGGGCGAGTAAAATTTGAAAGAATGATGATGTCCCTGAAATGATAGCTCCTTCAATTCCTGAACTATAACTCATTCCAATGTAAAAACAGATATATTGAAGAAACGTTTGGAATAAACCAATTTGTATTAACTGTTTCCCCGTTCCTTTTTTGAAGCTCATATCTTTTCCTAACACTTTAAAGAATAATAAGAGCATGACTCCAGATAACAAGAAACGATAACCGGCAAATAATATTTGTTCTCCAACTTCTTGTGGTTGAATTCCAAGTTCAGCATAACTTAACTTAATAAAAGGAAATGCGCTTCCCCATAAAAAAGTTGCTACTATTGCAGCAAGAAATACGCCAATCGGATGGGTAAAAAATTTCTCTGTCTTCACTTGTTGTCTTCCTTTCCGACCTTTTTATGAACAATATTCATATATACCAAAGGAATTGCGAAAACACAAGTTTTCCGTTTATACTTGAAACAAAACCGTACCATCTCATAAAAACATATGATATACTATAGAATAATTACAACATAATAACTATTAAAAACAGATTCAACAGAAATGCTGCTATCCATTATGGATGGCAGCTTTCGTCGTTTTATAGGGGTTTCGATTTTGATTATTTTTCTCAATAAGAATTCGGAAGGAGCGAGTAGTAATGAACTCAGAAGTAAAAACGTTACACGCAAAAGAAACAATTTCTCATCCCTCTTTATGGGACACATTAAAAAAACATTATGAACTTGTATTTGCATTGGCATCTGGTATTTTTATTTTAGCTGGCTGGCTATTCACAAAGAACGATGCAATGAATGCAGGTATTACTTGCTATATCCTTGCTTATATAGTTGGTGGATATGCAAAAGCGAAAGAAGGAATTGAAGATACGATTGAAGAAAAAGAGCTAAATGTTGAAATGCTAATGCTCTTTGCAGCTATCGGTGCTGCAATTATTGGCTACTGGGCAGAAGGGGCTATTTTAATCTTCATCTTTGCGCTCAGCGGTGCTATGGAATCTTATACATTAAGTAAGAGCCAAAAAGAAATTTCCGCTCTTCTTGACTTACAACCCGAAGAAGCATTACGCATTTCCAACGGAACAGAGGAACGTATTCCTGTTGGAGAGTTACAAATTAACGACATTATTTTAATTAAACCAGGTGAACGTGTTCCTGCTGACGGTACGATTCATAACGGTGAAACAAATATCGATGAAGCAGCAATCACGGGAGAACCTATTCCAAATGAGAAAAGACATGGCGATGAAGTATTTGCAGGTACTGTAAATTTACGTGGTGCTATCGAAGTTAAAATTACGAAGCCGAGCGATCAAACATTATTCCAAAAGATTATCCGTCTCGTACAAAGTGCACAAAGTGAAAAATCACCATCACAACTATTCATCGAAAAGTTTGAAGGAACATACGTAAAAGGTGTACTACTCGTTGTTGCGCTTATGATGTTCGTTCCTCATTTCTTACTTGACTGGAGCTGGAATGAAACGTTTTATCGCGCTATGATCTTACTTGTAGTCGCATCTCCTTGTGCACTCGTTGCTGCCATTACACCAGCAACGTTATCTGCAATTTCTAACGGAGCAAGAAATGGAATTCTCTTTAAAGGTGGCATACATTTAGAACGCCTCGCTTCAGTAAAAGCAATCGCCTTTGATAAAACAGGAACATTAACAGAAGGAAAACCTACCGTAACAGATATATATGTTCGAGAAAATATGACAGAAAAAGAAGTACTTTCTATTACAGCATCAATTGAAAGTCACTCTACACATCCTTTGGCTGAATCTATTGTTAAATATGCACAACATGCGTACGACATTACATTAAAAAAACCAGAAAAGGTTGAAGATGTAACTGGTTTTGGGCTAAAAGGAATATTCGAAAACAACGCTTATAAAATAGGTAAAGCTGATTTTATCGGTGAAGAAACAAAAACATTTCATAATGGTATTTCTGCCTCACTTGAAAAGGAAGGTAAAACTGTCGTTTATATTAGTGATGAGGGAGGCATTCTTGGACTTATCGCTTTAAAAGATACGCTTCGCCAAGAAACAATAGCTGCTATTCGTGATTTACAAAGCATTGGTGTCGAAGCAATTATGATTACTGGAGATAATGAAGAAACGGCAAAAGCAATTGCCTCTGAAAGTAATATAAAGGAATATTACGCATCATGCTTACCAGAAACAAAAGTTGAAACGATTAAAAAGTTAAAAGAAAAATACGGTACAGTAGCAATGGTCGGAGACGGTATAAATGATGCACCTGCACTAGCTACTGCTAGCATTGGTGTCGCAATGGGAGAAGGAACAGATGTAGCTTTAGAAACTGCGGATGTTGTACTGATGAAGAACGAACTATCTCGTCTTTCTCAAGCAATCCGTCTATCAAAACGAATGAATCGTATTGTGAAGCAAAACGTAATCTTTTCGCTAGCCGTTATTGCCATGCTAATTTGTTCAAACTTCTTGCAATTTTTAGCTCTTCCATTCGGTGTTATTGGCCATGAAGGAAGTACGATTCTTGTCATTTTGAATGGCTTACGATTATTAAAAGGAAGCAAATAAAACGGGTCCCTCATAGAGGACCCGTTTTTTTTAATGATAGCTATTATGACCGTTCGCACTGCTACTCGTTTTATGCTTTGGATGCGAACTGCTCTTTTGTTTATTATTACTTTTATTATTATGGTTCTTTTTATTATTACTCATGAAATATCCCCCCTGTTCCTTTTTATTATGGAACAAGAGCTCATTATTCATTACGGGAATTATTGTCACCGGTTCTATAATGGTGGAGTAAACCATTAATTTCACCGCCAAGTAAAATTACCCATCCAGTTAAGTAAAACCATAACATTAAAATAATGATACCACCGAGACCACCATATGTATTGGCGTAATTCGCAAACTTATCTACATAATAAGCAAATGAGTACGATACCACAATCCATCCTACAGTAGCAAATAACGCCCCTGAAATAACTTCTCTTCTTTTTAACTTTCGATCTGGTGCAAATGTATATAAGAAACTAAACAAAGCAAATAGCACGAAGAAACTCGCTACTAATCGTGTAATGCTCCATACGAAAGAAAAGCTATCTGATAAACCGAGTGCTTTAAACACTGCTGCTCCAATAACTTGTCCGAATACCGGAACAATTAACGCAAAGACAATCATAAAAATAATAGCTAATGTAAACACAATTGATAACGCTCTTGTTGTAATAAAAGAACGTGTTTCCTTCACGTCATAAGCGCGGTTAAAAGCATTCATAACCGCATTAACACCATTTGAGGCAAACCATAACATGGATAATAAACCAAATGATAATAAACCACCATTTTGCTGGTTTACAACTTTATCTACATTTACCTCAATTAAGTTCATTGCATCATCTGGTACATAAACCTCTAATAAACTAAGCACATCCTCTGTTTGAATGGGAATAAATCCAAGAAGCGTAATTAAGAAAACGAGCCCAGGAAAAATTGCAAGCAAGAAGAAATAAGCGAGCTGTGCTGCCAAGCCCGCTACATCATCGCGCATCGTCCGGTCATATAAATCTTTACCAAACGAATAAGTACGATTTCTTCTCACCTTTTCTAAAATTTTTCTCATATATGTTTAAACGCTTTTCTTCTCTTCTTTATCTTGCTTTAACTCAATGTACGCTTCAGTTTTTTTTTCCACTGCATTTGAGTCTTTCATAAATAATTCACGCGCTTCTTTCATACCACCATCTTCAGCAACTATTGGCTCTTCTTCTACTTTCAACTCATCTACCTTTGGAGATACAGCTTGAATTTCAATCGTTTCTGGCTTTTCTTCTGGCTCAACTTTTTTCTTACTAAAAATTTCTTTCGTTTCTTTTAACGTCTCTACAACAGATGGCGTTAATTTTTTAATTTCTGCTACTTTCGCTTTTACCACATTGAAATCAGCAAGTTCGCGTCCTTTATCTGTAACAGTTTGCACTTTTTCTTTGATCTTTGCATTTTCGCCAATTTCAATCATCTTTGTTTTTGCTTTTTCTGCAGTATTTTTTACTTTTTCACGATTTTCTTTCTTCAACATAGATACAGCTACACCTGCAGCTACACCAATCGCAATGTTTCGAGCAATATTATTTTTCTTTGCCATATTCCTTCACCCTTTCATTTCTTATGTTAGAAAGTATTTCTTTCTAAGCTTCCTCATATTCCTTGTTCATTTCGAATGAAAGCTAATAGCTTTGCACACCCTTCTGTTACAAGGTCATATACTTCTTGGAAATTCCCTGTATAGTAAGGGTCAGGAACGTCTGTCCAGCCACCGTCTGGAACAAAGTCGGACAGCCTACCAATATAGCCTCCAGTTTTACCTAAACTTTTTAAATCTGCTATATTCTTGTTGTCCATGGCAATAATATAATCAAACTTTGTTAAGTCTTCTTTTTCTACTTGCCTTGCTTTAATTCCTTCAAAAGTGACTGCAT
Source organism: Bacillus cereus group sp. MYBK227-1 (assembly GCF_051916325.1). Lineage (NCBI taxonomy): Bacteria > Bacillati > Bacillota > Bacilli > Caryophanales > Bacillaceae > Bacillus > Bacillus cereus group sp. MYBK227-1. The sequence goes on from NZ_JBQAGK010000006.1 coordinate 68,902, forward strand.
TTTCTTTTAAAATTTTTTGTGTTCCTTTATGTGGCGGATGGCCAACATGCCAATCTCCAGTTCCTGCAGAATCAATGACAATTTTCTCTTCAAGTCCCTCTTTTACGACAAGATTTCGAAAAATCGCTTCTGCCATCGGAGAACGGCAAATGTTCCCAAGACAAACAAACAATACTTGAACCATATTTTTGTTTCTTCCCTTCTTGGTGCATTTCTTAATATATACTTATAGTATAAACAACCAATTATTAAATATAAAGGAAATCCCTACTAATTTAATGGGATTGAAAAGATTCATTAACGAAAATGATAAAAAATGTTAAGATAGCCTTATGTTATTTTAAAGGGGGACACTTCGGTGGATTTATCCGTAAAGTCAGAAGAAAACGTTGAATACATGGTCGAAGCTATTAAAGAAAAATTACGTATGGTTAATGCTGGAGCGATGAGAGCTGCTAGTTTTAACGAAGAAATGTACGAAGATTTACGTGACATTTATGATCATGTTATGAAACGTGAAACATTCAGCATTAGTGAAATGCAAGCTATTACAGAAGAATTAGGTACATTAATTAAAAAGTAAAAAAGCCTCTCTTATATGAGGCTCTTTTTTATTTCCAACAAATTCATGACAACTCTTCTCTTTCCCTCAACCAACTGTAAAATATTGTACAATAGAAGTAGAACCTCACCTTAGATTTTTTCTCCATACATACTACTCACAAATAATAGCAACACTACCATTGCTAACTGTTTTTACTGGAGGTGCTTACTTATGAGCAATTGGTACAGTAAGACGAAAGATCAAACATTAATTGACCTAGAAACAAACGAACAACACGGTTTAACAGATGAAATTGTAAGTGAACGTTTAAAGCAATACGGTTCTAATGAATTAGCTACAAAACAAAAACGCACTTTATTGCAGCTTATTTTCGCCCAAATTAATGACGTCCTCGTATATGTCCTTATTATTGCAGCCCTTATTTCTGCCTTTGTAGGTGAATGGGCAGATGCAAGTATCATTGCGCTCGTTGTAGTTTTAAATGCTGTTATCGGTGTCGTCCAAGAATCGAAAGCAGAACAAGCCTTAGAGGCATTGAAAAAGATGGCGACACCTAAAGCTATCGTCAAGCGAGATGGTGAACTAAAAGAAATTCCATCTGAGCACGTCGTTCCAGGTGATATCGTTATGCTCGACGCCGGACGATATATCCCATGCGATTTACGCCTGATCGAAACCGCAAATTTAAAAGTTGAAGAATCTGCTCTAACTGGTGAATCTGTCCCTGTTGATAAAGATGCAATCTACCACCCTTCCATGCAAAGTGATGAGCAAGTACCACTCGGCGATCAAAAAAACATGGCATTTATGTCCACTCTTGTAACATACGGAAGAGGCGTCGGTGTTGCTGTTGAAACTGGAATGAACTCACAAATTGGTAAGATTGCTACCCTTTTACATAAAGCAGACGATGATATGACACCACTTCAAAAAAGCTTAGCACAAGTCGGAAAATATTTAGGCTTTGTCGCTGTAGCTATTTGTATCGTTATGTTCCTCATCGGTTTTTTACAAGGCCGGGATACGTTAGAAATGTTTATGACTGCTATTAGTTTAGCCGTTGCAGCTATTCCAGAAGGCTTGCCAGCTATCGTTTCCATCGTTCTTGCAATTGGTGTGCAACGTATGATTAAACAAAACGTTATCATTCGGAAACTACCAGCTGTTGAAGCCCTCGGTTCTGTCACAATTATTTGTTCAGATAAAACAGGTACGTTAACGCAAAATAAAATGACCGTTACTCACTTTTATAGTGATAACACATACGATCGCTTAGAAAGTTTAAATGTAAATAATGATGCGCAACGTCTATTGTTAGAAAATATGGTGCTATGTAATGATGCTTCTTACAATAACGAATCACAAACGGGAGACCCGACTGAAATTGCACTTCTCGTTGCTGGAACCACTTTTAACATGCAAAAAGATCATTTAGAAAAAATACATGAACGTGTTAACGAAGTACCTTTCGATTCAGATCGTAAAATGATGTCAACCGTACATACATACGATGAAAGCTACTATAGCATGACGAAAGGCGCTATTGATAAGCTCTTACCTCGATGTACCCATATTTTTAAAAACGGCAAAATTGAGATTTTAACTGATTCTGATAAAAATCAAATATTAGAAGCTGCCGGAGCAATGTCTCAAGAAGCTTTAAGAGTACTTTCATTCGCATTTAAACAATACAATTCAAACGATGTGGATATAAATCATCTTGAAGAAAATCTTATCTTTATTGGTCTTGTCGGTATGATTGATCCACCACGAACTGAAGTGAAAGATTCAATTACAGAATGTAAAAAAGCCGGTATTCGCACAGTTATGATTACTGGTGACCATAAAGATACCGCCTTTGCAATTGCCAAAGAACTTGGCATTGCTGAAGAAATATCGGAAATTATGATTGGAACTGAATTAGATAACATTTCTGATACAGAACTAGCTAGCAAAATTAATCATTTAAATGTATTCGCTAGAGTCTCTCCAGAGCATAAAGTGAAAATTGTAAAGGCATTACGCGCGAAAGGAAATATCGTTTCTATGACTGGTGATGGCGTCAATGATGCACCATCTTTAAAGCAAGCCGATGTCGGCGTAGCGATGGGCATTACAGGAACAGACGTTGCAAAAGGGGCAGCAGATGTTGTGTTAACAGATGATAATTTCTCATCTATCGTGAAAGCTGTTGAGGAAGGTAGAAACATTTATCGCAACATAAAAAAATCAATTCTCTTCCTACTCTCTTGTAACTTCGGAGAAATTATCGCTTTATTTTTAGCAATTTTACTCGGCTGGGCAACACCACTACGACCTATTCATATTTTATGGGTGAATTTAATTACAGATACACTGCCTGCATTATCACTTGGGGTTGATCCTGAAGATCCAGATGTGATGAAGGAAAAACCACGACATGCGAAAGAAAGCTTATTTAGTGGCAGCGTTCCTTTCCTGATTTTCAATGGAGTTATCATTGGACTTTTAACGCTAATAGCTTTTATCGCCGGAGCAAAATTCTATACTGGAGATACAAATTTATTCCCTCTTTTCCCAGAGCGAATTGATGACGATGCTCTATTACACGCTCAAACGATGGCATTTGTCGTTCTTAGTTTTTCTCAGCTCGTTCATTCATTTAACTTGCGTTCAAGAACGAAATCAATTTTTTCAATTGGGATCTTTACAAATAAATATTTAGTTTTCTCCCTTCTTATCGGTGTTCTTATGCAAGTTTGTATCATCTCCATCCCGCCCCTTGCAAATATATTCGGTGTACATGCATTAACGATGCGAGATTGGGGATTCGTTCTCTTATTAAGTATCATTCCACTTGTTGTGAATGAGATTATTAAATTAGTGAAGAGAAACTAAAAAGGCAATGAGGAATATTCCTCATTGCCTTTTCATTTACCCCATATTAACGGGCAGTAAAACCCCCACCTCAAAATTTAGCTAGAATAAAGAAACTAGGTGGGAGATTAACTGCCCATAAACATCCGATTGGTGTGGGCTAATAATCAGTGGGGATGAACAAAACCCCACTGATTAAAGTTTCACTTTATCCTTGTAATTCTTTTTTGATGTTCTCTGTTAATGTAGCCATACGTTTGCGGCTTTCTTCACGCTCACGTTTGTTTTGCTCTTCAATTTGTTGTGTTTCTTGCATACCTCTTGAAATAATGTTCCAAGTTTCCTCAAGTGTTTCCATCTTAATACTAGAAGAACCTGATAATCTCGCTACTTCTACACTTTGCGTTGCGATATTTTGTGCATTTTTCTTAAGTAATTCATTTGTACGGCGATCCAGTTCAGCCATAGAATCTGCAACAAGCTTTTGACGCTTCGCATTTACCGCTTGAATGATACCATTTTTAAAGATAGGAATCGTTGTAATAAATGCTGTATTGATTTTACCAATTAATTTATTATTACCACGTTGAATCATACGAATTTGTGGTGCTGTAAGTAACGCAACCATACGTGCTTTTTCTAAATCGTCAATACGCTGTTCTAAAATTTCAACAGAGTTTTTAAGCGACTCTAATTCAATACCTGCTAATTGATCATTATTACGTACACGCTCTTCATACATCGGAACTAACTCTGTATTTAAACGCTCTAATAACATTTCTCCTGCTACTACGTACTTCTCTAAGTCTAGATAATATTTTAAGTTTTGCTCATACAAGCCATCTAACGTACCAATTGATTTTTTCATCTCATCTTGGTACTTCGTAATTTCCACATAAACTTTATCAATTTCACGGCCCATCGTTTGATACTTGCTAAAAATTTGTTCAATCATTTTATCCGCTTTTTTAAACATACGTGAAAAGAAACCGCTTTTCTCTTCCGCAAAGTCTTTACTATCGAATCGGTCCATAATTTTACCAAGCTGTTTTAATAATTCACCAGAATCTTCTATCTTTGATAATGACATTGTATGTAAAATTTGATCAGCAAAACGTGAAATTTCCATAGAAGGTTCTTTTCCAAGTTCAATTAATTCTAATTGATCTTTAATATCTACCGCATTATAAATACGTTGTACATCCGCATCTTGTCTAAGTTGTAAGCGAACATCTTGTGCTGTTTGTTCATTTAATTCTGTTTTCGGATCTAGTACGACTGGGTTATTCATATGGTATTCTCCCTTTCCTTATAAAAATGGACGAAATAGTCCTTTTATTGTTTGTGATAAATTTTTATAGGCTGATGAACCATGAAACTCAAGATCGAAATTAACCTCTTCAAGCCAATGTGAATCAAATGCCCCCGCTTCAATATACGGTTCAATATCGTTTCTTCCCGTTGGATTGAAATGAAATACATCTACTCCAATTTGATTCAAAAATAGTAATAAAACAGCATCAGAACGAGTTAACTCTCCACTCTTCTCATTATTAAATATAACAATTTTCGGTACATCTTGTGAATAATCAAATTTCTCAAGCTGTTCTAAAATATTCGGTGGTATTTGAGAAAGTTGCGCGAAAACATATAGCGCTACATCTTGTTTCGTCTCTTTCGCAATTGGTTTACACATTTCACTTTCACACGTATGGATAATCGCTTCTGCAATTCCATGCTGTAAACCTTCCGGTAAACGCTTATGCGGCCACCAATGGCTATTCATAATTAGATCAGGATGCAATTTCCCAGCTCGGTCCAATGCATCTCGATAATGATATTGGAAGTTTGCTTTTTGCTCTTTCGTAAATGGGAATGTATTAATTAATAAACTGTTATCAAATGATGTAACAGCCTTTAATCGTTGAAAATATTCTTTATCATTCTTTGAAACGCCGGATATTTTCGCAAATAAAGAAGGGATATAAATGTGTTTATTTTCAACAAAGAATGTCGGGCGTACAAACGCCTTTTCTTTCGTAATTAAAAAGAGTTCATCATATGTTGTTTTTAGTGTACGAGCTACAGGCGTATAGGAACGGAATTGCCACGGCTTGTACAGCAGTGAATTATCGTGGTGAAGTACTTGTTCAATTTCTTTCGAAGCTTGATACGCTACTGTTGCAACACGCTCACGGCGACGATCAGGGAATGGTTCAAGCGAAATGCGACTTGAATGAGATACAACAAAAGTTCTTCCCTCTTCATCAATATTTTCAAATCCATCTTTTCCTTCTGGGTGATAATAAAGCACATCACAACCGAGCATAATAAGAAAGTATAAGAAATATATACGGCTTTCCTGTGCATCACCGTACCAAATGATACGCGGCATTTGTTTCTTATAGTTAATCGTAGAGAACCACTTCGCTACGTAATTTTCGCTTAGTTTAATTATGTCGATTAAGAAACGACGGAAGCCTTCTGTCTTTAACGACTGATTATGTTGCTTCTCATATAATTTCAATAGTGAAATAAACGTCGTATGTATGTAATGCTGTAAATCAGGATTGTCTACTTTCGGTAAAAGTTGTTTCCCAGATAAGTGTGCAACTAGCCTATTTACTGTCAGACCATTTGGTGCTTCTTGATGTAATCCGAACACTTCTTGAATATGACGAAGCTTTTCCGAATCAATCACTTTGTTTAAATTTTGTTCGTGTAAAACTTCGATTCCTTTCGCTTCACTATAATCAAACAGCTCATTAAAATATTCATCTACATCATTAGGAACGCCAAGGATTCGACATGCTATATAACTAAATTTCATCTCATTCTCTGTCAGCTCATATTGTGGGCGTTTTTCTAAAAGCGTTTCAAATTGCTTTAAATCTGATTCATCTTTTAATGCATATGGTTGAAGTGTAAAACGTGAAAACACAACAGTTCACCTCCAAAAACATTTACGTTTTTTCTAAGTCCTTCTTCTATTATAAACTATTTTGGGTTATAAAAAATGGGCGCTCGCAAAACGAGCAAACCCATTTCAATTATTTATTGTCTTCTTTAGTAGCTGCAACTTCTTCTCTAGCTTGTCCAGAATTCTTCATGTAGTGAAGTATAAATGTTGCTCCAAATGCTACAACTAAAATAATAAAGAATAGTGTATGACTAATCTCAATCTCGATTAAAGACAGTAACATTTTTGCTGCAATAATTAAGATTAAAATGTATGCTGTCGTTTCAAGCTCTGGAATACGCTCTAACAATTTTAAGAATACACCAGCAATACCACGCATCATTAAAATACCTAGCATTCCGCCTAATAGTAAAATCCAAACTTCATTAGATACACCAAATGCAGCAAGTACGCTATCTACAGAGAATGCGATATCCATTAATTCAACCATCGCAACTGTTCCCCAGAAGACACCAAACATTCTAAAGAGAATACTATTTTGATTCATACCGTGAGCTTCGTCTTCTTCACTTGCACCTTTACGCTTATCAATAAAGTATTTTACTGATAACCAAGCAAGGTAAAGTGCACCAAGAAGTTTTACCCACCATAATTTAATTAAGAACATTCCGATTCCAATCGCAATAAAGCGGAACACATAAGCTCCAATAAGTCCATAGAATAATGCTTTTTTACGTTTTTCTTCCGGAAGATGTTTTACCATTACCGCTAACACAAGTGCGTTATCAGCAGATAATAATCCTTCAAGTACAACAAGTGTACCAATTAATCCCCAAGATACTGGATCCTGCAACACTTTAATCCACATGTCCAAGTCGAAAAACTGAGCATACGTATCAAGGATTCCTTGCAAAATACTCATCTTACCTTTATCCCCTATTCTTTGCTAGATTTATAGAAAGGTCAAAAAAAGGAAACGAATATCGTTTCCTTTCTATGCATCCAAGCCATACGCTCTTACAAGCGCACCTAAACCACCTTGGAATCCACTTCCTACTGCATTAAACTTCCACTGTCCATTATGACGGTATAATTCACAAAAGACAACTGCTGTTTCGATGGAGAAATCTTCCCCTAAATCAAAACGAAGAACTTCTTCACTCGTTTCTTCATTCGCTAAACGAACAAACGCATTTCCTACTTGCCCAAAGTTTTGACTACGGCCTTCTGCATCATAAATCGTAACTGTAATAGCAATTCTGTGCACATCTGCTGGAACTTTCTTCAAGTCCACAACAAGTTGCTCATCGTCACCTTCACCTTCACCTGTACGGTTATCTCCTGTATGTAAAACAGATCCACAAGGAGACTGTAAATTATTATAGAAGATAAAATCAGTTTCCTTCGTACATTTTCCGTTTGCATCTAATAAAAAGGCAGATGCATCTAAATCGAAATCGGCTCCGCCGTCATAAGATTTAATATCCCATCCAAGACCAATTACTGCTTTTGTTAAACCAGGGCTTGTCTTACCTAAATCGATTTTCTGGCCTTTTTGTAATTGAATAACCATCTATATTCACCTCTATATTTTTATCTTTAAAAATATATCCATCAGTAAACATACATTTCACCGATGGATATATAAATCAAATCTATTACTCTACATCTAAACCAAAGTTATTACATAGAGACGCTAATCCACCTTGGAATCCACTTCCGATTGCATTGAATTTCCAATCACCTGCATGACGATATAATTCACCTACTACTACGGCTGTTTCAATAGAGAAATCTTCTCCTAAATCGTAACGAATTAATTCTGCATTCTTTTCTTCATCAAGAATACGTACGAAAGAATTAGAAACTTGTCCGAAGTTTTGGCTACGGCCTTCTCCATCATAAATTGTAATTGTGAAACAAATACGTTCGATGTGAGCAGGAACATTTTTCAAATCTACTTTAATCGCTTCGTCATCGCCTTCACCTTCACCAGTGCGGTTATCTCCTAAATGCTCTACAGCACCATTCGCACCTTTTGGATTATTATAGAAAACGAAATCTTCAGCTCCTGAAACTTTACCATTCGCGCCTACTAAGAAAATACTAACATCTAAGTCGAAATCGTTTTGTCCGTCATAACGATTCGTGTCCCAACCAAGTCCTACAAGAACTTTCGAAAGACCTGGATTCGTTTTTGTTAAGTCTACCTTTTGTCCCTTTTTCAATGAAATTGATGCCATATACAATTCCTCCTCGGTTATTTTATTGATAACGTGATACAATCTCACTTAAGTTTTTATCTTGCGTGCCTTCTCCAACTGCTGAAAACTTCCATTCACTTCCGTGACGATACATTTCACCTGCAATTAGAGTTGTTTTGCCAGCATAATTATCCGATAAATTATAGCGTGCTAATTCTTCACCAGTTTGCGGGTTTTGAATACGAATATATGCATTACGAATCATCCCGAAATCTTGACGACGATTTACACAGTCATAAATATTTACAACGAATACTAAACGATTAATACGGCTTGGAACTTTATGTAATTCTACGAAAATTGTTTCGTCATCACCAGCGCCTTCACCTGTTAAATTATCTCCTGAATGAATAATACTACCACAAGTAGAAAGTTTATTTCCGAAGTAAACTAAATCATTTTTGTTTAAAAAACGATCTCCTTCTAACATAACAACAGATGCATCACAATCTACATTTGGTTTACTTCCAAATAATGAAGACAGAAATCCACCTGATTGCCCAATTGGATCCCAGCCTAAGCCAACCTGTAGTTTTGCTACTTTTGGTTGTCCTTTCGTTAAATCGATCTTTTGACCTTTTTCTAAAATAATAGGCATGAAGTTTCTCCCTTTCTACAAAGCATTTTCCAAATCGGAAAATATTGTATTCTTCTCTTATATTGTAGCATTATTTACCTAGCGATAAAAAGGATAAATTCTCAGTTATATGAAAACATTCATATAATTTACTTATGATGATGTAAGAAGTGGTAAATAGCACCAATCATTCCTGCACAATTACCGTTTTGCGCAAGTTCAATCTCACAATTATTATAAATCTCTTGATTTAAGTATTTACTGACCTCTTCTTTTACTTCTTTTAAAAACTCATTTCCTCTATCGGTAATTCCTCCACCAATAATAATCGTTTCTGGATTAAAAATATAAGCAAGATTACTAATTCCGATTGCCAAATGTTTAAAGAAAATCCCAACTGCTTGAGCAACTTCCCGATCTCCTTTATCATACAACTCGAAAATTCTTTTCCCATTCCACTTGCCTTTGCCTTTATATTTGCTTACAAGTCGAATTAATCCTGAAATCGAAGCAACCTCTTCAAACGTTTTTCCTTCTATTAACATATTCCCCCATTCACCAGCACTAAATGAATGTCCTCGGTACAATTTTCCATCTATAAAAATTGCTCCCCCAATCCCTGTTCCAAGGGTGAGCATAATAAAGTTATCTTTCTCTCTTCCACTACCATTCCACATTTCTCCAAACGCTGCACAATTCACATCATTGTCAATCGATACTGGAACTTTTAATATCTCTTGCAATCTATCAATAATAGGAATAGTACTATATCCCGGAATATGATCCGCACCTCCCGTCACAATTCCTTTATTAATATCAACAATTCCCGCAGTGCTAATACCGATTCCGGCAATAGTATGTTCATTCATTATTTTTTTGGATACATATATAAGTTTTTGAATAATTTGTTCTCCGCCTAAATGAATTTCTGTTGCAACTGTTTGACGCTTTAATACTCTCCCTATTTCTGAAACAATACCATACTTAATTTGCGTACCGCCAATATCAAACGCTATATACTCTTTCATCTGCTGCCACTTCCTCTACCGTTATGAATGTAAATTCTCCCCCTCTACTATTTGTAGGAAATCTACATTAACTCTTTTCTGCTTTGACAAATACACCACCTTTTTCTATATATAGTTTTTTTTGCATAAAACTCTTTTTCCTAAGAAATATTACAAAGGGATGTATTTTAGATGGAACATTAATCTCTTAGGAGGAAAACCATGACGAAAATCTTCATTTTAGCATCAACACTCTCTTTATCTTTTTTTAGCGGTTTAAATATCGGTAATGCTGCAACTGAAAACTTCCAACCATTAACAAACGCTATTGTACAAAATAGCGATCATTTTGCAGAAGGAAACTCAAAGGATAATAATATACCTCCAGGAAATAACGGTTCTCAGGACGATACTGGTTCTGGTGACAATGGTTCTGGCGGTAACGGTTCTGGTGGCAATAGTTCCGGCGGTAACGGTTCTGGTGGCAGTGGCTCTGGTGGCAATGGTTCCGGCGGTAACGGTTCTGGTGACAACGGTTCCGGCGGTAACGGTTCTGGTGGCAATGGTTCCGGCGGTAACGGTTCTGGTGACAACGGTTCCGGCGGTAACGGTTCTGGTGGCAATGGTTCCGGCGGTAACGGTTCTGGTGGCAGTGGCTCTGGTGGCAATGGTTCCGGCGGTAACGGTTCTGGTGGCAATGGTTCTGGCGGTAACGGTTCTGGTGGTAGTGGCTCTGACGACAGCGGTTCCGGTGGCAATGGTTCTGGTGGCAACGGCTCTGGCGGCAGTGGCTCTGGTGACAACGGTTCTGGCGGTAACGGTTCTGGTGGCAATGGTTCTGGCGGTAACGGTTCTGGTGGCAGTGGCTCTGGTGGCAATGGTTCTGGTGGCAACGGCTCTGGCGGCAGTGGCTCTGGTGACAACGGTTCTGGCGGTAATGGTTCTGGCGGCAATGGCTCTAGTGGCAATGGTTCTGGCGGTAACGGTTCTGGCGGTAACGGTTCTGGCGGTAACGGTTCTGGCGGTAACGGTTCTGGCGGTAACGGTTCTGGCGGTAACGGTTCTGGCGGTAACGGTTCTGGCGGCAATGGCTCTCAAGGCGGCAATCGTGTTAAAGGTGATAGCAGTTCTCAAGGGGGTAATGGCTCTCAAGGTGGCAATCGTGTTAAAGGCGATAGCAATTCTCAGGAGGGCAACGGTTCTCAAGGGGGTAATGTAAAAGGTAATACGAAAAAACAAGGTGATAAATTACCTAATACTGCAACGCATTACCCTATATCTATTTTAATGGGGCTTTCAACATTCCTAATTGGTATGTTACTGTTTATTCGTCGTAAAAACGTAAAATAAGAACAACATCCTTCCATCTAAAAAGTACATGAAATACTGTATAAAACTAAAAAGGACTTTGGATTACATTTTATTATGCAGCCCAAAGTCCTTTTATCACCTATCAGAAAAAGTATTAATACGCTTTTCCCCAATACACCATTTGTTTAGCTTCTTTACCACAACAAATACATTCTTCAGCTAAATGCTCTTGCTCAAAAGGCATACAACGTGAAGATACGCCAACTTCTTCTTTTAGTTTTTCTTCACAAGCTAATTCCCCGCACCACATTGCCTTAATAAAGCCTTGCTTTTCGTCAGCTATTTTTTTCATCTCTTCGAAATTTGTCGCAACATACGTATTCTCATCGCGAGATGCTTTTGCTTTATTAAATAAAGCAATATGAATTTCTTCAAGTAATGCTGGAATACGTTCTTCTAATTGATCCATTGGTACAAACTCTTTTTCCTTCGTATCTCTTCTTACAAGTACAACTTGATTCTTTTCAATATCTTTAGGGCCAACTTCTAATCGAATTGGAATCCCCTTCATTTCATACTCATTAAATTTCCAGCCTGGTGTTTTATTACTAGCATCTATTTTTACTCGTGCAACCTTTTGAATATGTGCTTGTAACTCTGTTGCTTTTGCTAAAACTCCTTCTTTATGCTGAGCAATTGGTACAATAACAACTTGCACTGGAGCGACTTTTGGTGGCATTACAAGTCCATTATTATCACTATGAACCATTATTAGCCCGCCTATCATTCTTGTTGATACACCCCAAGATGTTTGGTGCACATATTGCCACTTACCGTTACGATCTAAAAACTTAATATCAAATGCTTCTGAGAAATTCGTTCCAAAGTTATGAGAGGTTCCTGTTTGAAGTGCTTTTCCATCATGCATTAAACTTTCAATTGTATAAGTTGCCTTTGCTCCAGCAAACTTCTCTTTTTCTGTTTTTTGTCCTTTAATAACTGGTATTGCTAAATAATCCTCACAGAAAGAAGCATATAAGTTTAAAATATTTAATGTTTCAGCCTGCGATTCTTCTGCCGTTTCATGGATTGTATGACCCTCTTGCCATAAAAATTCAGTCGTACGAAGGAATGGCCTAGTTGTCTTCTCCCAACGAACTACTGAACACCACTGATTATATAACTTTGGCAAATCATTATAGGATTGCACAATTTTTGAAAAGTGCTCACAGAATAAAGTTTCAGATGTAGGACGTACACAAAGTCTTTCCGCTAACTTTTCATCTCCGCCATGCGTAACCCATGCTACTTCAGGAGCAAATCCTTCAACATGATCCTTCTCTTTTTGCAATAAACTCTCTGGGATAAACATTGGCATATATACATTTTCATGGCCAGTTTCTTTTAACTTCTCATCCATCACCTTCTGCATATTCTCCCATAAGGCATAACCATACGGACGTAAAATCATGCATCCTTTTACACTTGAATAATCAACAAGTTCGGCTTTTTTTACAATATCGGTATACCACTGCGCAAAGTCCTCTTCCATCTTCGTAATGGCTTGCACTTGTTCTTTTGCCATAGTCAGTCTTCCTCCTTCTAGAAAATACAAAAAAGCCCGCGTCCCTAAATAGGGACCGAGCTTTGTCGGCGTTACCACCCTGATTCATGCACAAAAATTGCGCATGCTCTCTTTTTGATAACGGGAAATTCCCGCTGCATATGCAGAACTCAAAGGCAGGTTCCATATTGCCTTTCTAAGAATCTTTCAGCCTGACGGATTCTCTCTCTGCTAAAAAGGTTGAACATGTACTAGTCCTTTTTCATCGTTATAACGAAATAAATTTGTTGATTATCATAATACAAATTCTTTTTTAAAACAATAGCTAATTTTCTTATTTTTATATATTCTTTTCATTTTTTGCAGTTTTATACGTAGCTTTTCCGCGTAATTTTCACAAGTTGATGTGCAATCATACCGATAAGTGTACCAAGTAGGACAAAGAAACCAATAAATCCATATCCCATTCCTTCCCACCCACCAATAACAATCATTGTAACGGGAAAGGACGCTAAGCAAAGAAGTATTAAACTAAGTGCAAATATAATATCGAACTGTTTGTCTGGAAACCGTTTCTTTAGTAAATATGAAATAGCAAATACAAGGATAATCGTGATTCCGCCAATGATGTAAAAGATACCAAATCCATCTAACCAATCCATAGTGTTTCCTCCTTCCATAGATTCCCTTATACTTAATTATATGTTTAATTTTTCTGAAAATAAATAATAAATTTTCACCTAAAAATATATTTTTATTACTAGGTATTAATAGTAATATATAATAATAGGTTTTATATAATCAGGAGGGAACTTTATGGATAAAGCATTAACAAACCATGTCATTATTTTATCATTCGACTGTTTATCAGCTTTAGATTTTCCTATACTACAAAAACTACCTCATTTCCAATCTCTAATAAAAAAGGGCACGGTTGTCGAAAAAGTAGAACCAATTTATCCTTCTGTAACATATCCAAGCCACTCAACAATCGTAACCGGTAATTACCCTAACAAGCACGGTGTTGTTAGCAATACGTTACTTCAACCAGGGCGTGAATCACCTGATTGGCATTGGTACCGAAAATCAATAAAAGGAACAACATTGTATGATGAAGCGCGCAAAGCAAATTTAACGACAGCTGCCCTTCTATGGCCTGTTACTGGAAGAGCGAATATTGATTACAATTTACCAGAAATTTTCCCCAATAGACCTTGGCAAAATCAAGTGTTAGTTTCCTTATTTAGCGGTAGCCCACTATACCAATTAGATTTAAATCGTCGTTTCGGCCATATAAGAAATGGTTTATCACAACCAGAACTGGATGATTTCGTCCTCGCCTCTGCTGTGCATACAATCCAGACGAAAAAGCCTAATGTCATGTTTGTACATTTCACCGATTTAGACACACAAAGACACTATCACGGCTTTGAATCTAACGGAACAATAGCTGCTATCCAGAGACACGACGAACGTCTAGGGAAAATTATTCAAGCACTAAAAGAAAGTGACTTATACGAAGAAAGTACAATTATTGCCCTTGGTGATCATAGCGCTTTAAGTGAAAACAAATCCATCCAATTAAATGTGCTATTCCATCAAAGAGGACTTATATCTCTTAATAAAAAAGGAAAATTAGTAGACTGGAAAGCCTATTGCCAAAGTTGCGACGGCTCTGCCTATGTATATGTAAAGGACAAAAATGATACGGATACAATTCGGGAGGTACAACTACTCCTTGAAGAACTACTTCAAAATAAACAAAACGGAATTGAATTTATACTTCATGATGAAGCTGCCAAAGACTGCGGTGCAGACGGTAATTGTTTATTCATGTTAGAAGCACGAGAAGGGTATTATTTCACTGAAAACTATACAGGAGATTTTATAAAAGAAATTACCGAAAAAGATGTTACGCCTAGTAAAAAATATACATTTGGTACGCATGGATACTCTCCAACAAAACCTAACTATGAAACAATTTTTATCGCTGCTGGGAAAGGAATAAAAAGTGGCGTTACCGTCCCGTATATGAGACTTATTGATGAGGGCCCAACTATCGCTAGACTACTCGGTTTACACTTAGGTGAAACAGACGGATCAATTGTAGAGGATTTACTCCAATTGTAAAGAACTGTGTATATATGTAAAAGTTATGTAAAATTCATCATTGTTTCTCTTTTTATAATTTTTATTTTTGTACACTGTTAGTAAAACAAATTTGAGGGGGAACATTATATGAAAAAAATGTCCAGACAAGAAAAAAGCTGGATATTATACGATTGGGCGAACTCCGTATATTCGCTCGTCATTACAACTGCATTATTTCCAATTTACTTTAAAGCAGCTGCAAAAGAAGCGGGTTTATCTGGGGCAACTTCAACAGCATATTGGGGATATGCAAACTCATTCGCAACACTTTTAATTTCTATACTTGCTCCTATTCTTGGCACAGTTGCTGATTATAAAGGATTTAAAAAACGTTTTTTCACATTCTTCTTTGGACTCGGTATCGTATTTACAAGTATGTTAGCAGTCGTTCCAACCTCTCAGTGGTACTTATTGCTAGGGTGCTATATGCTCGCCTTAATCGGCTTTGCTGGAGCAAACATTTTTTATGATGCATTTTTAGTAGATGTCACTTCTGAAGATAGAATGGATCGAATTTCTACGAGAGGTTTCGCTTTAGGCTATATTGGGAGTACTATTCCATTTATCGGTTGTATCACTCTTATCATTCTTGCTCAAAAAGGAACTATCCCTTTATCAGTTGGCATTGCTAGTCAAATTTCATTCGCGATAACAGCTCTTTGGTGGGGGTTATTTACAATTCCAATGCTAAAAAACGTAGAGCAAACGCACTATATTGAACGTCATCCAAGACCTATTAGAATGAGCTTCAAACGCCTTGCTGATACTTTTAAAAATATTAAAGAATATAAAACTGTATTTATGTTTCTAATCGCTTACTTTTTCTATATTGACGGAGTCGATACGATTATTACTATGTCTACCGCTTACGGAACCGATCTCGGTATTAGTGCAACGAATCTATTAATCATATTATTTGTAACACAAATTGTCGCTTGTCCATTTGCTTTACTATATGGAAAACTATCTGAAACATTTACTGGTAAAAAAATGTTATATGTCGGTATCATTATTTATATCATTATTTGCACATATGCTTATTTTTTAAAAACGACACTTGATTTTTGGATTTTAGCAATGTTAGTTGCTACATCTCAAGGTGGTATTCAAGCACTAAGTCGTTCATACTTTGCAAAACTAGTACCTAAAGAATCTGCAAATGAATTCTTCGGATTTTATAATATATTTGGCAAGTTTGCCGCGATTATGGGTCCAATATTAGTCGGTGTTACAACCCAATTAACAGGAAAAACAAACGCTGGTGTTCTTAGTATTATTGTTCTGTTTATTATCGGAGGATTTTTACTAACTAGAGTTCCAGAAAATAATACATCCGTTACACCACCTAGTCCAAAGACTAAAACGCTATAAGAAAAGATCCTCTTCTCATAAGAAGAGGATCTTTTTTATTTTTAAAGGTGCGACTTATAATGAACGACTCTACTGCTTGTACAAAAATAATTTATCAACAGTTGTTCCTAATACTTCAGCTAAACGGAATGCTAACGCTAAACTTGGATCATATTTATTATTCTCAATTGCATTTATCGTTTGTCTAGAAACCTTACATTTATCAGCTAATGCGCCTTGTGAAATATTATTTTCAGTGCGTAATTCATAGATTTGATTTTTCACACCATTGCTCCTAACCTGTAAAATCGTTTTTACAACATCAGTATATAATTGGCTCATATAGTTGTCAAAAGTTCCTCAAAGAAAAAGGGAGCAATATTGCTCCCTTACAATAGTTATTTCGAAGCTAACGAATTTGTTAGTGCCTCTTTATTAGCAACATCTTCTTTTTTTATTTGCATACGTAGAACTGGCCCTATCGCTAATAAAATAAGTGCCATTGCTATACAAAACACAGTAACTAGTGAAGTTAGTTCCTTTAATCCTCCAGCTAGTGAAGTTCCAATTAGCATTGCCCCCATAAACAGTGGTAAAATCGTCCCATTTACTCTTCCAACCATATTTTCTGGTACAAGTTGAATCATAAGCGTACCGACAACAATATTAACACAAGCTAAACAAATACCTGTTCCAAACCTCATGAAACTAGTAATCCAAAATGATGTAGATAGCCCTTCTACTAAAAATGACATTGCTAATATGCCCATACCGAATACAAACATTTTTTTCGGATTCACTTTTGAAGCGAAAATTGCAGCAACAATACCACCAATTAACATACCTATTCCATCAGCTGCAGCTAAATATTGAACTGCTTCCTTTTCCATTCCAAGGCTTTCTATTACAAGAAACACCTCTAATGGAGTTGTTAATCCAACAGCTAAGCCTATAATGGTGAAAGTGATCGTAATCATACGTAAATTTTTCGTATGAAGAACATACTTCCAACCTTCTTTTATATCATTTTTTAATGAATCTCTCGCCACTTGCTCTTTTTCAACCCATTTTGGTAAAAATGAAAGGGCGATAGCAGATAACAAAAATAAAATGATTAAGCTATATAGTGACGTAAATAAACCAAGTTGTGTATACACAAGCGATCCTAACACTGGTCCAAAAATCAGAAATAATGACTGTAATGTTTGGTTAAATGCAATTGCATTTGCTACCTCTTCTTCTTTTACATAGCGCTTAAATATGCGCGAAGATGAGGGCTGAGAAAACTGGCCTACAATCGCGGAAATGAGTGTTGCAAAAAATATAGCCTGCCAATAATCCAGCTTTAACAACAGGACAATTCCTATAATAGACAGTACACTTAATACATCTCCAGCGACCATTGTTCTTTTCGGATTCCAACGATCAGCTAGCGCACCACCGATAAACGAGAAAATAAAAATAGGTGCATATTCCATAACTGATAACAAAGAAACAGAAACCGGATCATTATTCGTTCGCTCCATTATGAAATATAAAAGAGCCATATTTCTGATCCAAATTGCAAATTGTTGTAAAATATCAGACGCCATAACGAGCATAAATGCTCGGTTTTTAAATAAAGCGTTCATTTTCATTCCCCTTTCACAAACCGACCGTTCAGTCTAATTTATTTTGTAAGAAAAGCAACTGACCTATTATTCAGCTGCCATTCCTTTTAACAATACATCTATTGCCTTTTTATAAATACGCTTCAACTCTTTATAATCTAGCTCGTAGTAAAGTACTCCAAGCCCTGATAATAATCCATTCACAATATACATAAGATCACGAGTATTATCTTCACGGAACTCTCCAGACTGTATACCTGCTTCAATTAATTTCTCAAACATAACATATGATTCTCTAGTTAAAGCTAATAGTTCCTCCAAAATCTCTTTACTTACAACTTGACTCATAGAGAATTCCTCTATGGCATTTGAAATTGGTTGCTGTATGTCCTCTACATGATATTCCGCGAGACCATATAGTTTTTCAGTACTAGTGCTATACAACTTCTCTTTTTCATTCCATTTTTCAAGCCAATCATACGTATGCTGTTTCACTACAAATAAAAATAATTCTTCTTTACTTTTAAAGTGATAATAAATACTTCCTTTACTTCGCTCTGTAATTTCACAAATCTCTTCCATAGATGTAGCTGCGTAGCCCTTCTGTGAAAATAGACTTTCTGCTTTGTATGCAATTTCTTTCTTTATCTCTTCTGCGCTTCTTCTCATATTCACACCTCTTTAAACCGACCGTTCAGTCTAATAATAACAAATCAAAAACCTCTATCGCAAGAGGCTATATTCCTTATTTAAGAAAACGTACTTTCAAACCAAGTTCGAATCATATGTATTGTTCCAAATTTAAATGCTAATTTAACAAGAAATACGCCTCCCGCAGCTAATAAAAATAACACTACTTTCCCCTTATTTTTCACTTTCGGTTCCCTTTTCATTTCCATTCCCCTTAGTATGTTAAAAATATTAATCAAACGTTTGTTTAACTGTGTTTATGTATATGTAAGCCGACTAATCAAACGTTTGTTTAAAAAGAAATACGCCTATATAAGGCGCATTTTCATCAATCCCCACCGCCACCGCAGCTTCCTCCGCTATCTCCCCCAAAAGAGCCTCCACAATCATGTGAACCGCCATCATGCGAGCTATCATTATCCGATCCAGCAAAGAAAAATAATGGTGATGAGCTGTTAGATGAATTATGTATGTTATTTTGTTTCGCCAAGTTCACCTTCTTTTTGTTCGATCGAACTGCTGTTACGATTATTCCAACTACAACAAATAATAGTATGACAATAATAAATCCCATATAAAAGCCTCCCCTATTCCTTGAATAATTGAATGATTCTCTCTAGATTTTCAAGTGAAATGAAGCGTGATTCACGAAGAATTTCTTTTCCATTATGAAATAATAAAATTGTTGGCCCTGTAAATACTCCATATCGCCCCGCAATCTCTTGCATGTCTTGTAGTAATATTTCTATTTTCTCTACGTAATCATAATTCTCTAATACGCAATTTACTTTTCTTAGCATAACATCACAAACACCACAATTTTCCGTTTTAATAAACAGAAGTACCAATTGTTGTTCTTCGATATAGGTCGCTAATTCTTCTATCGTTTTAAATGTAGTCATCTTATCCCTCTTAGCGTAATTTACGAAATAATTTGCCTTGATACATACGAAAAGCTGAACTATCTTTAATCTTTCTCTTTTCCATTACCTGCTGAAAACGAAGAGTTTTTGCTGTTAACTCTTCTCGTAATTTCTTTCTCTCTTCTTCATCATAACAGCAAGCAATTAAATCCTCTATTTTTAATATATCTTTTTGTAGTTCCATTTCTGGTGGAATCATTCCCGCATTTTTTAAAATTTTATAACTCATTCTAAGTTCTGGAGGTACCATTGAAAGATCTTCTAATTGTAGTGGTTTTGCTTTTCCCGGAAGATAATCAAGATCACCATTCCGTATTGCTTGTCGAATTTTTTCTTCAGCAATGTTCAAAAACACATCCACACTATTCCCTCCTTTACATATTTTTACTATTATTTTACATGATATTTCCTTATCTTTCTACGTCTTTAATAATTGGCTCCATACAATTTTTTCTCAAATTTATTTATAATGAGCTTTTTCTTCCCATACCAATCTTTCGTTTTCATATATAGTTTGTATTCAAGCCTTTTTGTATTGAGAAAGTCTTTTTCAACTTAATAAAGCGTTTACACTAAATCTTACATTTGTTACGATTTAATCACCCCCAGCTCCCTTGTATAGACTTCGTGATGTCTGATCATTTTATCTAGACGTTTCATACGTCTAGATTCATTTTGGTTTATTGGCGTATGCCTTTAAATATATCTTTTATTTTGAAAGGAGAAATGGCTATGAGGTCTCAAAAATTCACACTGCTATTACTATCTCTACTACTTTTCTTACCTCTTTTTCTCACAAATTTTATTACTCCAAATCTCGCATTAGCAGATTCACCAAAGCAAAGTCAAAAAATTGTTGGGTACTTTCCTTCGTGGGGCGTTTACGGACGTAATTATCAAGTTGCTGACATTGATGCATCAAAGCTTACTCACCTTAACTATGCTTTCGCGGATATTTGTTGGAATGGAAAACATGGAAACCCTTCTACTCATCCTGATAATCCAAATAAACAAACGTGGAACTGTAAAGAATCTGGTGTACCATTGCAAAATAAAGAGGTTCCTAATGGTACTCTCGTACTCGGTGAACCATGGGCTGATGTTACCAAATCGTATCCTGGCTCAGGGACAACTTGGGAAGATTGCGATAAATATGCCCGTTGCGGAAATTTCGGGGAACTAAAACGATTAAAAGCTAAATATCCTCACTTAAAAACAATTATTTCCGTTGGTGGCTGGACTTGGTCTAACCGCTTTTCTGATATGGCCGCTGATGAAAAAACAAGAAAAGTATTTGCTGAATCTACAGTAGCTTTTCTTCGCGCATATGGGTTTGATGGCGTAGATTTAGACTGGGAATATCCGGGCGTTGAAACGATTCCTGGTGGTAGTTATCGTCCTGAAGATAAACAAAATTTCACTCTCCTTCTTCAAGATGTCCGAAATGCTTTGAATAAAGCAGGTGCTGAAGATGGCAAACAATATTTACTAACAATCGCTTCAGGCGCAAGCCAACGCTACGCTGATCATACAGAGCTAAAGAAAATTTCTCAAATACTCGATTGGATTAATATTATGACATATGATTTCCACGGCGGATGGGAAGCTACTTCTAATCATAATGCAGCTCTATATAAGGATCCAAATGACCCAGCAGCAAATACGAATTTTTACGTAGATGGTGCTATAAATGTTTATACAAATGAAGGTGTTCCAGTCGATAAACTAGTATTAGGCGTACCCTTTTACGGACGTGGCTGGAAAAGTTGTGGCAAAGAAAATAACGGACAATATCAACCTTGCAAACCAGGTAGTGATGGGAAACTTGCTTCTAAAGGTACTTGGGATGATTATTCTACCGGTGACACAGGTGTGTATGATTACGGTGATTTAGCAGCCAATTACGTTAATAAAAATGGTTTTGTACGCTACTGGAATGACACAGCTAAAGTACCTTATTTATATAATGCAACTACAGGCACATTTATTAGCTACGATGACAATGAATCTATGAAATACAAAACAGACTATATAAAGACGAAAGGTTTAAGTGGAGCAATGTTTTGGGAACTAAGCGGAGATTGCCGTACAAGTCCAAAATATAGTTGCAGTGGTCCAAAATTACTTGATACGCTAGTAAAAGAATTACTTGGTGGACCTATTAGTCAAAAAGATACTGAGCCACCAACGAATGTTAAAAACGTTGTAGTTACGAATAAAAATTCAAACTCAGTTCAATTAAACTGGACTGCATCTACTGATAACGTAGGAGTTATGGAATATGAAATTACTGCTAGAGAAGAGAAATGGAGTACAACAACAAATAGCATTACAATTAAAAACTTAAAACCTAATACGGAATACACATTTTCAATAATTGCCAAAGATGCTGCTGGAAATAAATCACAACCTACCGCTCTTACTGTCAAAACGGATGAAGCTAATACGACACCTCCTGATGGAAATGGTACTGCTACATTTTCAGTCACTTCGAATTGGGGCAGCGGTTATAACTTCTCGATTATAATCAAAAATAATGGAACGACTCCTGTTAAAAATTGGAAATTAGAATTTGATTATAGCGGTAATTTAACACAAGTTTGGGATTCTAAAATTAGTAGTAAAACAAATAATCATTATGTAATTACGAACGCAGGATGGAATGGTGAAATTCCTCCTGGTGGATCTATTACAATTGGCGGTGCAGGAACAGGTAATCCTGCCGAACTTTTAAATACCGTCATTAGCGAAAACTAGACGTAATATCCATTAATTATTTCACTAAAGTTTGAATTTAGGTTCGAGCAAGACTTCCTAAATTCAAACTTTTAATTTTATGAAAAATCAAAAATATTACAATAACCTATTATGATTATATTTAGTTTCTAATATGAAGTTTATATGAAGTTCATTTGAATTTTACATGAATTTCCTTTAATTTCTATTGTCTTCCTATAATATCCACATTATCCTTTACATATAGGAATTATTTTCATTCCGTTTTGAACTATCTATATATATAAAGAAAGATAGTCACCTGTTAGGGAAAGGCTTTCGTATTATTATAAATATAACAAAAGAAAAAGCACGCTTATAAGCGCACCATAAGAGTGCTTCTTCATACAATTCTCATGTAAGAGTTCTCGAAAATCATGTTAATCACAAAGAAAAGGCATTAGCTCATAAAAGCTAATGCCTTTTCTTTATTCATATTGTTCAGCATTCCAATCTTCTATATTCCATACTTTTGTTATCCACGATTCATAGAAAGAAGGTTCATGTGAGACAATTAAAATCGTTCCATTGTATTGTTGTAACGCTTCCTGTAAAGCCATCTTAGTTTCTACATCCAAATGATTAGTCGGTTCGTCTAAAATTAAAACATTGCTTTTCGTTACGATAAGTTCACATAAACGCACTTTCGTTTGCTCTCCACCGCTTAATAAACGAATAGGTTTTAATACGTGTTCTTCTTTCAATCCACACTTCGCTAATGCTTGGCGCGCTTCTTTCTTTGTCATATCTGGTCGTTCTGCCCAAATTTTCTCTAACGGTGTTATTTCTGAAGCAAACTCTTCCTGTGCAAAATAAGCAGGATTTACTCGGTCCCCAACAAAAATCGAACCGCTTAGCGGCTTTATTTGACCTAATAACGTTTTTAATATTGTCGTTTTTCCAATACCATTCTGACCAACAATAGCTATCTTTTCTCCTTTTTTCACTTGTAAATTCAAGTCTGGAAATAACGGCTCACTATAACCCACTCTTAGTTTCTCAGCCTGTAATATACGACTTACTGGTTCATTATAAACAGTAAAAGCAAAACAGGACTGAGGTACATTATTTACCTTTTCAACCCTTCGCATTTTCTCCAATACTTTCTCTCGACTTTTTGCCTGTTTTGCTTTTCGAATTTTATTTTTTTGAATAAATGTTTCTAACTGAGCAATTTCTTTTTGTTGTTTCACATACGCCGATTGTAATTGTTTCCTTTGCACTTGATAACTTTGTAAAAACTTTTCATAATCCCCTACATATCGCTTAACTTTTCGTTCTTCTAGATGGTAAATGACATTCGTAATATTGTTCAAAAACACTTCGTCATGCGAAATGATAATATAAGCTTTTTCATACAACTTCAAGTACGATTGCAACCATTCTATATGTGCTGTATCTAAATAGTTCGTTGGTTCATCTAGCAATAAAACATCAGCTTTTTCTAGAAGAAGCTTTCCTAGTAATAACTTTGTCCGCTGTCCTCCACTTAACTTTGAAACATCCTTTTCCAATCCTATTTCAAACAGCCCTAAACCAATTGCTACTTCTTCAATTTCTGTATGAATTTGATAGAAATTAGAGTTTTCCAATATAGTTTGTAACTCTCCATACCTTACTAACAATTTTTCTACTTCTACTGCTTCAGCCATCTCTTCTGCAATTTTTAACATTTCGTATTCAATCGCATACAAGTTAGAAAATGCACTTTGCAAGTATCCTTCAATTGTTATTCCTTCTTGTAAATCTATATGCTGCTGCAAAAATCCAACCTTCACATGTGGAAACCATTCAATGTTCCCATCATCATGTATAAGTTCTCCTGTTAAAATTCTTAGCAGTGTTGATTTTCCAATCCCATTTTTCCCTACTAACCCAACATGCTCCCCCTTTAATAATCGAAAGCACACATTATATAAGATGGTTTTCTCACCATACGAATGACTTAAATTTTCTACTGTTAATATACTCATTTTTTTCTCTCCTTTACTTATCGTCCATAAGCTAAATAGAGAGACCAACAGTATGAAGCCTTATTTAATTATGCATATAAAAATGGGTAAGGTGAATACACCTTACCCATTACATATTATCGTAAAAAAGGATTAAGGTTCTTTACCTGCTGTCTTCAATTTAGCTTAATCTTAAAAAATGGGCAGACTTCTCCCATATCAAGCTAAAACCATTTGAAGAACAGTTGATAAAGTCATTTTATCCTTTCACTCCTTTAACATTTGTTATATTAAGAGTATAAACTACTCTGTTATATTCTATTCTCTATTTTCCCTTTTGTTCCTTCTCCATCTTTTCATATTCTAAAAAAAGCCTCTTAACAGTAATTATACTAAAAACTGTTAAAAGGCTTTTTCTATTTTTTCATATAAGGAGCTAACACACTTAAAATCTCTTCTTTATCCTTTTTTAATTCGAGTGATGTTAACATATCCATCGTTCTCGGCCTAGGTAATTTCACTTGTACCTCGCCAACTATTGACGCTGGTCTTTGAGATAAAATAAATACGCGATCTGAAAGCAAGATTGCCTCATCTAAGTCATGTGTCACCATAACGATTGTTTGCTTTTCTTGATGCCAAGAGTTTAAAAGCCAGCTATGTACTTCCATTTTTGTAAATGCATCTAATTTACCAAAAGGCTCATCCAGCAGCATAATTGGCTTTTCACATAAATATGTGCGCAGAAAACTAATTCTTTGACGCATACCACCAGATAATTCATCTGGATAATGGTCTGCATATTCATCTAGTTGGAACTGCTTTAATGCTTCCATTCCTTCTGTCAGCCTTTGTTTTTTCGGCTTTCCTTCAATTTCTAACGGAAGAACGATATTTTGCAAAGCTGATCGCCACTGTAGTAATAAATCTTGTTGTGGCATATAACTAACAACATCTTGCTCTTGTACTTGCTTATCGTTATACGTTACGTTCCCGCTTGTTGGTTTTTCAACATTTGCAATCATGTTTAATAATGTGCTTTTCCCGCAACCACTCGGTCCTACAAAGGAAACAAACTCTCCCTCTTGTATAGAGGCACTAATATTCTCTAATACATTCTTTCCGTCAAAAGATTTCACTATATTTTTTATTTGTAATCCGCTCATTTTTCACTTGGAAGGAATTCATTTGTAAAAGCATCTTTTACATCGATTTTCTTTTTAATAACTTTGTTGTCATATAAGAAATTCATGTAATTCGTCCAAATTTCTTCCTTCTGTACTCCCCATGCTTTAGCATCATCTTGATACTTCGTACTTAACCATTTTTGGCTTTCTTGAACTAAATCTTTATTTACATCTGGAACAGCTTTAATTAAAATATCAGCAGCCTCTCTCGGTTCCTTAATTGCAAAATTATAACCTTCTGTCGTTGCACTCATAAACTTTTTCACAAAGTCTTTATCTTGCTTCGTATGTTTTTCACTCGTAATAATAACAGGACTATAGAAATCAAGCGCTGGATCTAAGTCCTTCACCATAATCGTATTTAACTCTTTTCCTTGGCGCTTCGCTTCAATACCATCCCAACCGTAATAAATCCATTCGAAATCTGCATCACGACCGATTGATTTAAAGAAATCTGTTTGTCCTAAGATGATTTTTTCAACTTTATTAAAATCAGCTTGATGTTTATCCATAATCGTCTTTAATGTCGCTTCTTCCGCTGGTCCTCCCCAGCCGCCGTAACGTTTACCTTCAAAATCTTTCGGTGACGTCATATTATCTTTCTTAAGCGATGCAAACGCTGAAGTGTTATGCTGAATAATCGCTCCTACAGATACAACAGGAATTCCTTCCACACGAGCTAACGTTACATTTTCTTGTGCGCTTATTGCGAAGTCTGCTTTTCCTGATGCTATCATTTGCTCTGCTGTTACATTGTCACCTGGTTGAATAATTTCTACATCTAATCCTTGCTTTTTGTAATAATCTTTCGTTTGCGCTACATACAAGCCAGTATGATTCGTATTTGGAAACCAATCTAATACTACTTTTACTTTTTGATCTTTACTTGCACTTTCTTCTTTCTTCGCCGGATTACATCCAGCCACACCTACCGCTACTAAGGCAGCTAACATAACTTTCAAACCTTTTTTCATTTTCTGCCGTCCTTTCTATATATCCATGGTGCTGTTATTCTTGCCATAAACTCTACGATAAAATACAGGCATAATGTCACCATAACGATGATTGCTGCAACACCAAATACTCGGGCAGTCAAAAAGGATTTTGTAGCCCTCGTAAGCATAACGCCTAATCCTTCACTTGCACCGAGCCATTCTCCGATAATTGCCCCCATTACGCTATATGTAACTGCAATTTTTAAACCTGAGAAAAAGTATGGAAGCACTGCTGGAAATTTTACTTTCTGGTAAACTTGCCATTTTGTCGCCTTCATTGTTTGTAACAGTTTCAGCATGTTTTTATCTACTGTTTGAAAACCTTCTAAAATACTAAGCGCAATTGGGAAGAAACAAACGAGTATTACGACCATTACTTTCGGCAACATCCCATATCCAAACCAAATAATAAATAGCGGTGCAAGTACAACAATTGGAATTGTTTGCGAAATAACGAGCAATGGATTTATTAAAATACGAAATAACGGTATAACGTCCATAATAATTGCGATGCTCGTCCCCAATAAAATTGCAAAGAATAGTCCAATTATAACTTCCTGCAGTGTTTGCATCGTATTTGGTAATAGTAAATCTTTCATCCCAATTAATTCTTGAACAATGGCAGAAGGCTTTGGTAAAATCCACGGTTCGATTTTAAATAATGAAACAGATCCTTCCCATATCGCAATGAGAAGGATAAGCCAAATAGTTGTAATAAGTTTAGATTGCTTCTGGTTTTGCATATTCATCACGGTACTTCCAAACCTTTTCATCTATCGTTACACCAGTGCTTGGACGATAATGGATTTTAATAGAAGTAATCACTTCTTCTGCTCCAGCATCGACGCAAGCTTGTTGCGCACGTTTAACGACATCAAGAAGTACATCTAATTCTCCTTCCAAAGTTGTTTCCATTGCCCCTACTTCATAACGAACTCCCGATTGTTGCACAACTTCAATTGCTTTATCGACAACAGAATATACATCTTTCGTTTTTGCTTGTGGTACTACTGAAAATGACATTGTAACTTGTTGTGACATAATAAAATCCCCCTTATAAAAATAAATTTCAAAAATAAGAAAAGGCTTTCCTACTGCGTAGGAAAGCCTTGTATGCAAGTTATTACAGAATAACATATGCTACATCACTTTAAGTAACTCCCTACGCTGGCATTATCCAGATCAGGTTGAGGGTCGATGTTTACTTACATCCTCTCAGCCAATTGGCTCCCCGGTCCTTAATTCGTTTTCATTGTAGCATGATTTATTTTATTGAACAAACAAAAGCATGCATAATCATTTCATTATTTTTGGAAAATAACCAACTTTTTCACCATGAGCTAATAACTGCTGAATAAATTCTTTATTAATTGCTGGTACTATCAATTCTTTTTTCTTAATCCATTTATTCGTTCTACGCGTACCCATTACAATTTCAGATTGCTGCGCTCCATCTCCTGCAACTTGAGAAGCAATTAACTCTGCTATTACTTCATTTCCCTTCGCTAATGCAAGTCCGGTATTTACATATTCTGAAAGTGGAACCATTTCAAGATTGTATCCACACTCTCCAATTAGCTGTATAAATTGTTCAAACTCAATTTGATGTGGATGACAAATATGTAACGTCTCTCCTATAATTTGCGAATCTTGCAAATACGATACAATTGATTTACTAGCAAAATCAATTGGTGTGAAATCAACTTTCCACTTCACATTTGGTGCTTTCCCAATTAATAGCATTGTTTTAATAAGACGATAAAATGCGTTTCCTTCAATATTTTGTTGGAACGAACCTGTTTCTGAATGACATGCTAAATTACCTGCACGATAAATATTTCCACGCAAACCATTTTTCATTGCTTCACGAACAATGTTTTCCGCTTGTAGTTTACTATTTGAATATACATTCTCTAAGTCTACACTGTAATTAAAATCACCAGTTTTCATGTATGTATCCCATTGATCTACCGCTAATTCTAACGGGATACCAATTGTAGAAATAAAATGGAATGTAGCACCTTTCTCCGCTAATGTTAGCATACGGCTAGTTCCTTGGACATTTATATTTTCAAATTGTTTTACATCTCCAAAATGTCTTACATCTGCACCGCAATGAATTATCGTATCCATCTTAGAACTGATGAACATAAATTCTTCTTCGCTCATCCCAAGATACTCTTCTCCCAGATCACCAGCTACGGCCTGTATACGCTGTAACCATTCTTCACATATATCATTAAAGTAGCCTGTTAATGTATCTATAATTCTTTGCTGCACATCTTTAGTTGGTCTTACTAAACAATAAATAGTAGCAGATGTATCTCTCAACAATTCATATAATATGTGTGATCCTAAATAACCAGTAGCTCCTGTTAAAAAGACATTTGAAATCTGGTTTTCTTCCAAAACGTTTGCATACGTGATAGTATCTGGTTCGTGAATCACTTTATATTCACGAAATACTTCTTCTTTCTCTACTTTTACTTCTCGCTCAATTCGAGCTAATCCATATATCGTTCTTTCTTTAAAGAAATCTTGAATTGTTAAATGTGAGAAATCTTCTTTTAACAATGTTAAGACTCGTAATACTTTTAATGAATGTCCACCAATTGTAAAGAAATCATCATGCACTCCAACTTTTGAAATTCCTAATACTTCCGCCCAGGCGTTCGCTATTTGTTTTTCTGCTTTATTAGAAGGTGCAACATATTCTTGTAGCCGAACCGGTTCATACTTTTCTTCTAACTGAGCTAACTTCTTAACATCAATCTTTTTATTAGGTGTAAGTGGCAATTCATTAATATAAATTAGTTTAGATGGCACCATATAATCTGGTAATTGCTCTTGTAACTGATAAACTAATTCTGGTATTTCTTTTTTATTTAAAGTTGTATAGAACGCGATTAAATATTGGCTACCTTCCTTACTCTTCTTAGCAAAAACAGCATTTTCTTTTATATTATGATTTTGAGAAATTTTACTTTGGATTTCGCCTAGTTCAATACGATGTCCTCTAATTTTTACTTGATCATCTTTCCGATGTAAAAACTCTATATTTCCATCCTCTAGCAACTTAACGATATCACCTGTTTTATATATATTAACTATAGGATTAAAAGGGTTCGGAATAAAAGCTTCAATTGTTTTATTAGGCTTATTAAAATACCCTTTTGCTAATCCCACTGAATCTATATATAATTCACCAGGTACACCAATTGGACAAAGATTCATATTCTCATCCAAAATCATAACTTGATAATTAGCACATGGTTTACCAATGGGAATACTCGCAACATCCTCATTTAACTGACTAGGTATTTTATAGGTTGTCGTCACTACAGTACATTCTGTCGGTCCGTATACATTATGAATTTCAACATTTGTACCTATTCTTTCTCTCCACAATTTAATAACCTCTACAGGCAACATTTCACCGCCAATCGCAATTCTTTTTAGGGAAGCTAGCTTATATATATCTTCTTCTGCTAAATAAGTTGCTACTTGTCGAACAAAAATTGTTGCTAATGCCAAGATTGAAGTTGCTTTCACTTTATAGATTGCATTTGCAAATGCTTCTACAGACAATCGCTCTTCCTCTAATAGTACATATAAGTTTCCTCCACAGAATAAAGAAGCAAATGACTCCCATACAGAAGCATCGAAACTAAAGGAAGGAAATTGGGCAAATACATCCTCTTCTGTCAATTCATATTGCTTTTTCATCCAAGTATACAGATTAACAACGCCTCTATGTGCTAACATCGTTCCCTTTGGATTCCCTGTTGAACCAGATGTATAAATCATATAAGCTACATCATCACAATGAATAGACAACTTTACATCTATATCTTCATAAGTTTCACTATCATACATTGAAACTGTTTGAACCCCATCACATGTTATAGGCGTCTCTTTCATCAATATAACTTTCGCTTGGCTATCTTGAATAATGTACTGTATTCTACTTTCCGGATAATCTGGATCAATCGGAACATACGCTGCACCAGCTTTTAATATAGCTACCATACTTACTACTGTGTCTATGCTACGTTTCATAAATATTCCAACATAGTCTCCTAATTGGACGCCGTTTTTGATTAACATATGAGCTATTTGATTACTTTTTTTATTTAGCTCCTCATAAGTTAAAGTACCTTCCCTTGAAGATAAAGCTATACGATTTGGAAATTGAGTAACAGTATTATAGAACATATCGACGATACTTTTCTCAGGATATACTGCTGTCGTATCATTCACTTGACTATAAAGTGCCATCTCGGCCTCTGTAATAATATTAAAATTATTTATATGATTACTCTTATTTTGTGATTTATTAATTAAAACACCTTGTATTTGTTGTGCATAACGAGTAATTGTTGTCTCTTTCCAATTAACACTATTAAATATTATTTCTACACTTTGCATATTTTTACTAAATACAAATTGTAATGTATTCGTGTCTTTTAGCTCATAATATGTTTCACCAATAATAATAGGTGACATTTCATATAACGTATTACCGTTTTGAAACTCTTCTATTTCTTCCTCATTCATTTCTTTAATTTGCTCCAGTTGCTCTTCAATTTGTAAATTTAAACTTTCATAGGAGAGAAAATTAGAAACTTCAATAGTAATCGGAAATAAACTTCCTCTTACATGATAAAGCACGACAATATGTTTTTCTTTAGAAATATGATATAACCACGTTGCAGTCGCTCCTATTAAATCTACAATGTGAGTCAAATTTGAAAACAGTTCCGTTTTCCTTTTTATCCTAAGTTCTGTTCCTTGCACATCTTTAGGTATTTTAATACTTCCTTCTACTTTTCCTAAAAATTCTTTTACCATCTCACTATAAGAAATTGCTAATTTCATATTTATGTAAATTCCTCTCTTAAATATAATAAAGGTGTGAAAATTCACACCTTTTTTATCCCTTATTAAAGGGCAGATTCGTTCAATTCATAATCAGTAGCGGAGATACCCCCTTGATTAGAATTGAACTTTCTCCTTATTCGCTTTTAAACTCACCAATAAGCTCTTGTAATTCCTGAGAAAGCCAACTTAAAGAAGTCGCTAATTCTGCAATATCTTGTACTGATATTTCTTGCTCTTTCATGCTTTCTTCAACATTACTACTGCTGTTGGCATAAGTATTTGCAATATGTGATAATTCATTTACGACTTGAACAATATTCTGGCTATTTTGTAAAATATCACTCGAATTACCAGAAACAGCTTTTACTTGATCTGTAACAGATTGCGCTGATTTTGAGATTTTTTCAAAGAAATCTCCGCTACTTTGAACAAGCGAAATTCCAGTTTCTACTTCTTTTGAACCTTTTTGCATGGAAACTACAGCATCTTCTGTCTCAGCTTGTGTTTCACCAATTAATTTCGCTATATCTTTTGCAGACGCTTCAGTTTGTTCTGCTAATTTTCGTACTTCATCAGCAACAACTGCAAACCCTCTTCCAGCTGCTCCAGCACGTGAAGCCTCAATAGAAGCATTTAAAGCTAATAAATTTGTTTGATTTGAAATGCCTGTAATTACAGTTACGATATCACTAATTTCTTTTGACCTTGTTTCTAACGAATAAATGATGGAAGATAAATCTTGTACTGCATTTTGGATTAAACTCATTTGATTAATAATTTGTCCAATCACTTCATTACCTTCAATTGAATGTTGTTCCATACCTTCAGAAGCAACCGCAACTTGTTTTGCAGCCCCAGTTATTTCTTCTACCTTATCTTCCATTCCATGTACAATTCCTAAACATTGTTGTACTGAAGTTTTTTGAGACTGTGCCCCTACTCTTAAACCTTCAATAGAACTTGCAATCTCTTGAACTGCCATGCTGTTTTCCTCTGTACTCGCCGACAATTCTTGTGAAGAAGAAGAAACTTGCTCAGCAGTTTGCCTTACTTTATCTATAATCCCTTTAAATTTTTCAATCGTGTTATTGAAATAAACATTAATAATTCCAATATCATCTGGTCTTTCTTTTAATTTAATACTCAAGTCACCTTCACCAATTTTACGTAACCCTTCTCGTAAATCTTTTAATGGAGCTAACGAGTGACGCACGATAAAGAATTGAGTAATAGTCGCAATTGCTAATGAAATAATGATAAAGAGTAAGCCCTGTATCATAAACTTCTCTTTTGTAATAGGAACAATGGAAGCATCTAAGTCAGCCGCAACAATTGCAACAATATTGTTTTCTCCATCTGTAATTGGTTCTAATATTGTCACCCACGAACCTATTTCATCTTCATATACTTCTGTCATTTGAGCCTTTTTCGTATCAATCACTTTATCGTATGCCTTCATCCAATGAGCGGGTTGTTCATAATAATCTCCCGGCTTTATAGGAAACGCATTTGTTAACTCTGTAGTCAAACCAACGAGTTGTAATTCTCGCTTTTCATTCGGCTTTGCTCCTGTAACATACGTTTGTCCAACGCTTTTCAATTCTTTTGACACTTCATCTAATTTCTCTGTTAACTTTTCTTTTTTCACTTTTTCGGCTGTAGGATCTTTCGCCATGTCTCTAACTAATTCTACATCCAGTTTTTTCAATACTATTTCTCCTGTTTCAATAGACTGCCTTTCAAATAAAGACATCATACTATTTTGAAACATGTTGAAACTTAACGCACCCATACTTCCAACAAGTGTCAAAATAACTAATACGGTTAATAAGACGTTCTTTTGAAGGAACGATAACTTATGCCAATATTTTTTCATTAATATCCACCTTCCTTAATCAACATAAACAAAAAAACAAAATATATGAATATTTTGTTTGAAAATGTTTCTCAATATGTTCGAGAATAAAAAAAAGCCAATGTAAAAGCATTGGCCAAGACCAACCCTATCCGTCCGGTAACTGGCTAGCGTAGCCTTTCGACCTTAGCTCCTGTAGTTTTGCGTCCTCATGTTTCCATCAGTTTGCCTTTCTCGCTGAACGAGTTGAACGATATGGGAGTTCTATGAGAATTAATTTATTCTCTTTCAAAGGTTACAACATATAAATCAAAATGTCTACTTATTTAGAGATATAAATACAAATTTTTAATGCATTGCTTTTTCAAAATAATTTCAAAAAGTACGTGAATGTTACTTTTTTTGTGTTATATAATAAAAAATGTATAAATAACAAGGATTTCTTCGGGTATTTATTTAATTTTCATTCAAATTAAACTATTCGAATATATCTTAACTAATGAATTTCGGAGGTAGTTTATCATGTTTTGGCTACAATTTCTTACCTTGTTACTCTGTATTTTTATTGGTGCACGCCTAGGCGGAGTTGGTTTAGGAGTAATGGGTGGAGTTGGCATGGCAATACTCGTTTTTGTCTTCCACCTACAACCAACCGCGCCTCCTATCGATGTAATGCTTATGATTTTGGCAGTAATTACAGCTGCTGGTGCTTTGCAAGCTGCTGGAGGAATGGACTATCTTGTTCATCTAGCTGAAAAGGCATTACGAAAAAATCCAAAGCGTATTACTTTTTTTGCTCCAATTGTTACTTATTTATTCACACTATGTGCAGGTACTGGTCACGTTGCCTATTCTGTACTTCCTGTTATTGCAGAAGTCTCTCGTGAATCAGGGATTAGACCGGAACGCCCAATGTCGATTGCCGTAATCGCTTCTCAACAAGCAATTACAGCTAGTCCAATTTCAGCTGCCACAGTTGCTCTTTTAGCAATGTTAGCTGACTATAAAATCACTTTATTAGATATTTTAAAAGTGAGTATTCCTTCCACTTTCATTGCTTGTATGTTAGCAGCATTCGTTGCTAGTAAGATGGGAAAAGAATTAAATGAAGACCCTGAATACTTAAAACGATTAAAAGAAGGAATGATTCCTAAGCTTGAAGAGAAAAAAGAATTTGTAGGTGTAAAGGGCGCAAAATTATCAGTTATCCTTTTCCTTGTAGGAACCTTCCTTGTTGTACTTCTTGGTTCATTTGAAGCACTTCGTCCAGGATGGATAGTTGATGGGAAGTTAGCCCGTCTTTCCATGCCGAATACAATTGAGATGGTTATGTTAACTATCGCGGCTCTTATTATTATTTTCTGTAAACCAAATGTAGAAAGCATTGTGTCTGGTAACGTCTTTAAAGCAGGAGCAACAGCAGTTGTTGCTATTTTCGGTATCGCTTGGATGGGAGATACTTTCTTTAATGGAAACTTAAATATGATTCAAGGATCCATTCAGCATTTAGTAACAAGTGCACCTTGGCTATTTGCCATCGCATTATTCATTCTATCTATTTTACTATATAGCCAAGCAGCCACAGTACGTGCTTTAATGCCTCTTGGATTATCACTCGGTATTCCACCAGCACTACTAATCGCTATGTTCCCTGCAGTAAATGGATACTTCTTCATTCCAAACTATGGAACAATCGTTGCTGCCATTAACTTTGATCGTACTGGTACAACAGGTATTGGTAAATACGTATTAAATCATAGCTTTATGATTCCTGGCCTAATTGCAACATTTACTTCTATCGGAATTGGAATGCTCTTAATTTCAATTATGTTTTAAAGAAAAAGCACAAACCTTTATTTAAAAAGGTTTGTGCTTTTTTAATCAAATGTTTGTTTAAATTTTGGGGCAGTCTATTTCTCCATGTAGCACTTAAAATACTACAC
This sequence comes from Bacillus cereus group sp. MYBK227-1, assembly GCF_051916325.1. Classification (NCBI taxonomy): domain Bacteria; kingdom Bacillati; phylum Bacillota; class Bacilli; order Caryophanales; family Bacillaceae; genus Bacillus; species Bacillus cereus group sp. MYBK227-1. The sequence continues at coordinate 104,278 of NZ_JBQAGK010000006.1, forward strand.
GTCCTTCCCTACAAACTTCTCTTTACTTCTTCAGCTAATTTTCTCGTACTTTCATACGCAGATTCAGCTAAACTAATTGCTGAAATAACTGAAACACCGTCCGCACCCGCTTCTATAACTGCCGCTGTATTTTCAATTGTAATCCCACCAATACCAACGATTGGCACTGTAATTCCTTGTTCTCTAAAATAAGCTAATCCTTTCGTTCCTTGAACCACTTTCGTATCTTTTTTCGTACTCGTTGGGAAAATAGGTCCAACGCCTAAATAATCTGCTCCATTTTCGATTGCAAAGCGTGCTTCTTTAATTGTATGAGCAGATACACCGATAATTTTATCTCCCATTTTTTCACGAACAGATGTAATTCCTTCATCATCTTGTCCTACATGAACACCATCTGCATCTAATTCAATGGCTAATTCTACATCATCATTTAAAATGAAAGGAACACTATATTCCTTACAAAGCGTCTGCAATTCTTTTGCAAAGCGCACTCTATCTTCTCCGATTAAAGAACCTTCTCCCTTCTCGCGAAACTGAAAAATTGTCACTCCACCATCTAACGCTTCTTTCAATACAGCTAAAGGATCCCTCGTGCAGTTATTACTTCCCATAATAAAATACACTTGCAATAGCTTAGACATTTTATCTATTTCAATGCGTGCCATTTCTTTCACTCCCTCTTACTCTAACTCCTCAATCTTTCCATATTTCTCAATATCACTAGAAGTAGTATTCGCTAACTGATTTAAAAATTCAATTTGGAAACTACCAGGTCCCTTTTCCACGGTCTTAGCAGCTGCCAGTTCCGAAGCTGCACCATAAAACGTTAATGCTGCTACTGCTGCTTTTACATAATCTTTTTCCACTGCTACAAATGCTCCTATTACAGAAGTTAGTAAACAACCTGTTCCCGTAACTTTCGTTAAAATAGGGTGACCATTTCGAATAACAATAGTTCTCTCTCCATCTGTAACAACATCTTCTTTTCCAGTAATGACCGCAACTGTATTTAGTTCATCTGCTGCCTGCCTTGCAATACTTACAACATCGCCATTTCCAGTACCAGCGTCTACCCCTTTAATTTCCCATTTCTCATTAATAACATTTGCTATTTCAGCTGCATTTCCGCGGATAATTGCTAAATCAATTTCAGCCGGAATATGTCTCGCAACTTCTGTTCGATACGAAGTTGCTCCTGCACCAACTGGATCAAATAGTACTGGCACATTGTTCGCATTTGCTGATTTACCCGCGAGTAACATCGCTTCTACTTCTTCAGGACGAAGTGTCCCCATATTTAATACTAACGCTCCAGCAATGCTAGCCATTTCTGCTACTTCTTCTTTTGCATACGCCATTACAGGCGATGCCCCAAGTGCCAACAAACCATTAGCAGTAAAATTTGTTACAACAACATTTGTAATATTATGAACAAGCGGATTAGATTCTCTCACCAAATCCACTACTTTACTAATTTCTTTCATATTCATCCTTTTCATCTCCTAACTATAATGATGGGAGATACACAAAAAGACACTTTGCGCGTACGCAAAGTGCCTGAATATGTGCTTTTACACTCTCCCTACGCTGGCATTATCCAACAGGTTCAAATGGTCAATGACGGACTAGTAGCCATACTCTCAGTTTGTATCCACAAACTCCCATGTGTTTCTTATTCATCTACTTCAAAGTCTACTCTTATTCTAGTAAAATAACAAGTTCTTTACTTTTCTATTTACTGTAGAAGCAACTGATAAAGTGAAACTTTAATCAGTTGGGATTTTGTTAACTCCATTAAAAACAGCTGAAATATGGAGCGAAACTGAATCTCAAGAAGATGTATGCTATATTTAACTTATGGAAATTTGAAAGGATGTTTTTAATATGTCAAAAAGCGTTGTAATCGCTGAAAAACCTTCCGTTGCACGAGATATTGCTCGTGTACTGAAGTGTGATAAAAAAGGAAACGGCTATCTTGAAGGTAGTAAATATATTGTAACTTGGGCTTTAGGTCATCTCGTTACATTAGCAGATCCAGAAAGTTATGATGTGAAATATAAAAAGTGGAATTTAGAAGATTTACCGATGCTACCTGAGCGTTTGAAATTAACGGTTATTAAACAAACTGGTAAACAATTTAATGCTGTAAAAAGTCAGCTACTTAGAAAAGATGTAAATGAAATTATTGTAGCAACAGACGCTGGACGTGAAGGGGAATTAGTCGCACGCTGGATTATCGATAAAGTTAAGCTAAATAAACCAATCAAACGTTTATGGATTTCTTCTGTAACCGATAAAGCAATTAAAGATGGTTTTGCAAATTTAAAACCAGGTAAAGCCTATGACAATTTATACGCTTCAGCAGTTGCGCGTTCAGAAGCTGACTGGTATATCGGTCTTAATGCAACCCGTGCTTTAACGACTCGCTTTAATGCCCAGTTAAATTGTGGCCGTGTACAAACCCCTACTGTTGCTATGATTGCTAGTCGTGAGGATGAAATAAAGAACTTCAAAGCACAAACTTACTACGGCATCGAAGCTCAAACAATGGAGAAGCTCAAACTTACTTGGCAAGATGCAAATGGCAATAGCCGTAGTTTTAATAAAGAAAAAATCGATGGTATTGTAAAAAGTTTAGATAAACAAAATGCTACTGTTGTGGAAATTGATAAGAAACAGAAGAAGTTATTCTCTCCTGGTCTTTACGATTTAACTGAATTGCAACGTGATGCAAATAAAAAGTTCGGTTACTCTGCTAAAGAAACATTAAATATTATGCAAAAATTGTATGAACAGCATAAAGTACTAACGTACCCTCGTACAGATTCACGCTACATTTCATCTGATATCGTTGGAACACTTCCAGAACGTCTAAAAGCATGTGGTGTTGGAGAATACCGTCCCTTCGCACATAAAGTATTACAAAAGCCTATCAAACCTAACAAATCATTTGTTGATGATAGTAAAGTAAGCGATCATCATGCGATTATTCCAACAGAAGGATACGTTAACTTCTCAGCATTCACAGATAAAGAACGCAAAATTTATGATTTAGTTGTAAAACGTTTCTTAGCTGTTTTATTCCCAGCATTCGAATACGAACAACTAACGTTACGCACAAAGGTCGGCAATGAAACATTCATTGCACGCGGAAAAACGATTTTATATGCTGGTTGGAAGGAAGTATACGAAAATCGATTTGAAGACGATGATGTAACTGATGACGTAAAAGAGCAGATTCTACCTCACATTGAAAAGGGCGATACATTAACTGTAAAGTTACTTATGCAAACATCAGGTCAAACGAAAGCACCTGCACGCTTTAATGAAGCAACTTTACTTTCAGCAATGGAGAATCCTACAAAATATATGGATACGCAAAATAAACAACTTGCTGATACGTTAAAATCGACTGGTGGATTAGGTACTGTAGCGACACGTGCAGATATTATCGACAAACTTTTCAATTCTTTCTTAATTGAAAAACGTGGTAAAGATATTCACATTACATCAAAAGGTCGTCAATTACTTGATTTAGTACCAGAAGAATTAAAATCACCTACACTAACTGGTGAGTGGGAACAAAAACTTGAAGCAATTGCAAAAGGAAAATTAAAGAAAGAAGTATTCATTTCGGAAATGAAGAACTATACGAAAGAAATTGTTTCTGAAATTAAATCGAGTGATAAAAAATATAAACATGACAACATTTCAACGAAGTCTTGTCCAGACTGCGGTAAACCAATGCTAGAAGTAAACGGCAAAAAGGGAAAAATGCTCGTATGCCAAGATCGTGAATGTGGTCATCGTAAAAATGTATCTCGTACAACAAACGCTCGCTGTCCGCAATGTAAGAAGAAACTAGAATTACGTGGTGAGGGTGCAGGCCAAATTTTCGCATGTAAATGTGGCTATCGTGAGAAATTATCAACATTCCAAGAACGACGTAAAAAAGAATCTGGAAACAAAGCCGATAAACGCGACGTTCAAAAATATATGAAACAACAGAAAAAAGAAGAAGAACCATTAAATAACCCATTCGCAGAAGCATTAAAAAAATTAAAATTTGATTAAACAAAAAGGTTCCTACCTCTATCGGTAGGAACCTTTTATTTTAGTGAATGATTTTACTTCCTTTTGCATTCTCAACAAATTTTTCACTTGATTTGTTAATTGGTGTTTTCAGTAATAACGCAGCAACAATCATAACTACTACGAAAGCACTTAACACAAGTAAATCTCGCGTTACGATATCCCAAAGCATTCCGCCAACTGTTTCACGAATTGCGCTAATTGCGTATGTGAATGGTAAGAACGGATAAATCGCTTGGAAGAACGCTGGTGTCATTTGGATTGGGAATGTTCCGCCCGATCCTGCTACTTGTAGTACAAGTAAAATGATCGCCATCGATTTCCCAACGTTTCCGAAAATAGAAACGAGTGAGTATACGATACAAACGAAGACTCCTCCAATAAATAAACTAAATAACACAAACCAGAACTTATCGACTACGTACGTACCGAGTAAGAATATATCTCCCATCGATACGATAAACGCTTGTGAAAGACCTATCGTTAAGAATGTTAATAAACGTCCGAAGTAAATTTCATGGCTCTTATAATTCGCGCCCTCTTCGTGTACTTCTACCGTTAATAATGAAACCATTAATAATGCGCCTACCCATAATGCAAGCACTGTATAGAATGGTGACATCGCTGAACCGTAATTCGGCATCGCAAATAATTTATTTTCTTTTAAATTTACTGGATTCGCAAAGTAATCGCTTTGCTTTTCAACATCATTTTTCAATAAACGTATGATGTCTTTTAAATCCTCTTCAGATTCAAAATCACGAATTTTATCTGCTAATTCTTTAATCTTTTTCTCAGTCTCCGGCATTTCAGCTTTAATATCTGCTAATTTCTTTTTCCCGTCTACTAAGCCTTTTGATGAATCTTCTAGTAATTTTTTAACATCTGGAAGCTTTTTGTCTGCATCATTTAAAATTTGAGTTGTATTTTTCGACATCTCTTTTGTACGAGCAATTGCTGTATTGAAATTAGGTACAATTTCTGAATCATACGTCGATAATACATCTGTTAATTGAGCTGATCCGCCCTTCGCAGCGTTGTTAATACTTTCAATTACATCTTTTGTAGGTTTCTGGCCATTGTTAAGAAGTGTAATCCCCTTATTCGTTGCATCTACACCTTTTTGCAGATTACTTTTCGCTTTGTTTAATTTTGCGATTCCATTATTAAGGTTTTTATCACTATTTACATCCGCTAAAACCTTATTTGTACTTTCTAGAACTGGAATCATATCATCAATTAAACCGATTCCAGATTGGAATTGACCATTTAAGCTATTTAAAGCTACTTTCGTTGAATCTAAACCGTTAATACCTCTATTTTGTACATCTTCTTTTGCTTTCTGTAAATCTGCTTTTGCACCCTCAATACCATTTTTTACTTTATCGTAATCTGCTTTTGCATTATCATATACTGCATTTGCATCAACTTTAGCTTGATCGACTGTGCTAACTGCTTTTTTATAATCTGCTACAAACGTTTCATTATAATCTTTTTCAGCTTGATCAATTAATCCATTTGCTGCATCTAATTTTTGATTCGCTACATCTGTTACATCTTTCTTTACTTCTTGTCCTTTGCCAATAACATTTACAATATCTTTAATACCGTTATTTGCATTTTCCATACCTTTTTTAACATTAGTTAAGTGATCCACTCGCCCTTTGAAAAAGCTTTGACCAAAATCAGTAGTCGCCGATTTTTGAAGTTCAGTAAAGAAATTAATAAGATATGAAATACCATCTGTACCAGTTTGTAATCGTTCTGATACCGCATTTAAATCTCTCTTTGCTTGTTCTGGATTAAACTGACCATTTTGCAATCCATTTAAAACACTTTTCCCATAAGCTGTTCCTGCACGTGATGAACTTAAAACATTATTTACTGTTTGATTAATATTTTGCGCTATACTCTTATAACCATCACTATTCAACTTAGAAAGATCTGGTCTCGCTGGGAATTCAGGTAATCCATTCATTCCAGACAAGTCAGGAATATTTAGTTCTACACCTGGATTCATTAAAAAGTCAGTAAATGCAGCTGCACTATCCATAACGCCTTTTGCTGCTACTAAATCATTTCTTATCGTCCCTGGAGCATTTTTTAATGTTTGATCTTGTCTTGCAAAGAACTTATCTAAATTCGCCAATGCTTCCTGCCCATCATTTATGATACTCTCTACAACAGGTAAATCTTTTTGCGCCACTTTCACAATATCCTCTGCTCGAGTCGCATCATCTAACGCCTTATCCATCAATGTATTCATTTCTGGGAACTGCGCTTCTAACTTAAAGACAAGATCTTTTACTTTCTCGATACTTGGTAAGTTTGTTTCTAAATCGATTCCAAGGTCATTGAAGATTTTAAAAATCTCACCGTTCGCTGTTTTAACGAAGTTTTTACTAATTTCTTCCGTAATACCTGATGCACCTTTTGCTGTAATTTTCGGTGCAATCGCATTTACCTTTTCATTTACATAGTAATCAAGTTCTGGTTTCTGTGGATTTTCATCCAGAACAGTTGCAATTTTTTCAGAGAAGTCTTTTGGGATTGTAATGCTTGCGTAGTAATCCCCGCGTTCAACTCCGTAAATTGCCTGCTTTTCGTCTACAAACTTCCAACCAAGATTTTTGTTTTTCTTCAGAGAATCTACAATCTCGTCCCCGATATTGATATCTTTCCCTCTTAAATTAGAACCTGCATCTTGGTTAGAAACTGCAATGGGAACCTCTTTTGTATTTCCATATGGATCCCAAGAAGCTTTAATGTTAAACCATGCATATAACGATGGTAAAATCATTAATCCTAAAACAATAACAATTGCAGCCCAATGTTTGGCTACATTCCGTAAATCTGTCTTATAAATACGCCAAATCTGTTTCATAGAAGTTATCACCTAATTATATATTTTTCCTTCTTTAGAAAATGATACATACATTTTGCAATTATATCACTTTCTACATCGTGTATTAACCAAAAACGTACTATTTTTTCCCATTAACTTTCACTTACTTCATTATATAACGAAGTGAGTCAAAGTATGAATACAAAATGACCAAATCGGTTTTACATTCAATAATAACAAATATATATGAAATGTCATAAAAAATACAAGTATTTTCTCTTGGAAATACTTGTATTCCTAAAAAAAATCCTCACAGCTTTTATTCTCTGTGAGGATTTCTTCTATTATATATCCAATTGAACCTCTACACCGAAATGATCTGAAATTACATTTCTGTTTGTACCATTAAAAATAACTTTTGAAGAATGAACTTTTTTACTTTGGTTACACAATATTAGATCGATTCGCAAATTATGTTTATTTTCATCCCAACCAGCAATCTCACCTTGGACAGTCGTTCCTTCATCCTTCTCTATTGCTAATTCATATGTGTCATACAACCCTTTTTGCATCATATACTCATAACCTTCGCCTTTCAATCGAGCATTGTTATTAAAATCCCCCATTAAGAAGGCGAGCTTATTTCTATCTACACGCTCCATCAAACGATCGACTTGACCTTTGAATGACTCTTCTTCATCATTCCACCAACCGAGATGACAAGAGTAAAACGTTATATCCTTACCATTATAAGCAATTGTTGTACTTACAATTTTACGCGTTTTCCAATACGTTGTATCCTCGTTTTCTGAAATGAAGAACGTATCTTCTTTTATAATATTATGCTTCGTTATAATCGCTAATCCTTCTTCGTACACGTCATAACCAATATGAGAGAAATCCCAAGTAATATTGTAATCTTTTACATGTAGCGCTTTTAACTCTTCTAATAGTAAAAGTCCAAAATTATCTTTTTTCTTGTTACCGCATACATTTTCAGCTTGTATGGACTGACTTACTTCTTGCAATGCGATGACATCGTACTCTTCTTCTTGAATTACTTTAGCAAGGTATTGTATCTTTTCTATTTGATTCTCTTCTTGCCAAGAATGACAGTTTAAAGTTAGCAATTTCATATTATTACGCACCTAACATATCTTGAATGTCTGACTTTAATACGTCAGCTTTCGGACCATATACCGCTTGTACACCTTTGTCTTTTACAATAAGCCCTAAAGCACCATTTTGTTTCCACTGTGCTTCTGGTGCAACAACATCTAAATCTTTTACTGTTACACGTAAGCGCGTCATACAAGCATCTACGTCAGCAATATTTTCTTTTCCACCTAATAAATCGATAACTTTTGTTGCTAATGAACCGTCTTGTACATTTCCTGTTCCTTCTGATGCCTCATCTTCATTATCAATATAGTTACCTGCACGCCCTGGTGTTGGTAAATTGAATTTTTTAATTAAGAAATTAAATAGTGTAAAGTTAAGACCGAAGAACACTAATGAAACAATAACAAAGTTGATTAAGTCTCTTGTTAAACCTGCGTTAACCATCATTGGCGTACGAGTAATTAACTCAATAAATCCAAATGCATGAACACGTAAGTTAATTAAATCAGCTAGCGCGAATGCAAGTCCTGTTGTAATAGCATATACAACATATAATACTGGAGCAATAAACATGAACATGAATTCAATTGGTTCTGTTACACCTGTTAAGAATACTGCTAATGCTGCTGATAAAAACATTGGTTTATATTTTGCACGCTTTTCTTTATCAACGTTACGGAACATCGCAAATGCAATCCCCATTAACGCTGCTGTTGAGCCGATAACTTGTCCAGCTTTGAAACGAGCTGGTACAACGTTATTTAATAAATCGTTATATGCCTTCGTATCTCCATTTGCCAATAAATTATTTAAATCTGTAATCCATGCAAGCCATAATGGATCTTGTCCTGCTACAACTTGTCCAACTTTTGAACCAGTTAGCATCGTATATGTTCCGCCTAGCTCTGTATAGTTCATCGGAATCGTTAACATATGGTGTAAACCAAATGGTAATAATAAACGCTCTAACGTTCCATATACAAACGGTGCAACAACTGGTGCACTATCTTTTGAAGCTGCAATCCAGCGACCAAATTCATTTAACCCACTTTGGATGAATGGCCATAGAAGTGATAATACAATCGCAGTAACTGTAGACCAAAGAATTACAACGAATGGTACAAATCGTTTTCCATTAAAGAATGCTAATGCCTGTGGCAGTTTATTATAGTTATAATATTTGTTATATAGATTAGCTCCTAAGAAACCTGTGATAATCCCCACGAAAACTCCCATGTTTAATGCTGGTGCACCAAGTACAGAAGTAAAGTAATCTTTTACAAGTAAATCTCCTGCTATTACTGAAGAAACTGTCGCTTTTGAATCCGCTAACATTTGAGCGTTTACGCCAAATATAGCTCCTGTAATTCGGTTTGTTAAGACGAATGCTAATAGCGCTGCAAATGCACCACCTGCACGATCCTTCGCCCAAGATCCCCCAATTGCTACTGCGAATAAGATGTGTAGATTTGTAATGATTGCCCAACCGATGTCTTCCATTACGCGAGCAATTGTATGAACTGCGTTAACATCCCCAGCAGACATACCAATTAACTTACCGATGGAAATCATTAAACCAGCTGCTGGCATTACGGCTACAACAACTAATAACGCTTTCCCGAACTTTTGCCAAAAATCAAAAGACGTAATTTTCATCTGTTCTTCCTCCCCTTTATTTATAACAACATAATGATTTAAATTATAATTTCTGTTCCCTTTATGAAAACGATTCCTTATGTTACTTTATTTTTATCTTTACGCAACCGTTTTCATAAATCTATTTTAATAAAAGCGTTTTCACTTTGCAATAGAAATTTATTTTTTTTCATAAAAAAAGATGCTCAAAGAGCATCCTTTTTTATTATGAAATGCGATAAACCCTTGTTTCATAAGGTTTTAAAGCAATTGTTGTTACTTCTTCATGTTCCGCAACTTCATAGTTATTTAAAAGCAAACGTTTGCGTTCTAGTGCAAATAAATCCTCATTATACACTGCTTCCTCTTTTGAGATATTACTAATTACAATGACTTTTTCATCCTGTAACGTACGTGTATATGCATAAATTTGTGGATCGTCTTCTAAAAGTAAATCGTACGTACCATAGTTCAGTACATCGTGCTCTTTTTTCAGGGCAATCATTTTCTTATAGAAATTGAAAATAGACTTTTCTTCATTTTTTTGCTTTTCAACATTAATTTCTTTGTAATTTGGATTCATGCTAAACCAAGGTGTACTTGTTGTGAAACCAGCATTCATCTCATCATTCCACTGCATAGGTGTACGTGAATTATCGCGGCAAGAAGCCCATATAATCTCCATCATATCTTGATGTGGTACGCCCTCTGCAATTTTCTCGCGATATAAATTTTTAATTGCTACATCATCGTAATCTTCAATATTTGGTAACTGAACATTTGTCATACCAATTTCTTGGCCTTGATAAATAAAAGGTGTACCGTGCATAAAGAAATACATCGCCCCTAGAGCTGTTGCACTTTCACGCCAATATTGTTTATCATCTCCCCATGTTGAAACGATACGTGGTTTATCGTGATTCTCAATATATAAAGCGTTCCATCCTTTATTTTCTAATCCTTTTTGCCATTTCGTTAATACTTTTTTCAATCCTACAACATCAAGGTCTTTCTTCTTCTCTGCATCCCATAAACTTAAATGTTCAAATTGGAATACCATATTGAACTTACCTTGCTCTTCTCCAACCCAAAGCTCAGCATCTTCAATCTTAACACCATTTGCTTCACCAACAGTCATAATATCGTACTTAGAGAATGTATTTTCTTTTAGCTCTTCTAATAAAGGTTGAATACCTTTCACATTCATATGTTTATCAAAAGATGGCACATATTTTAACCCTTTTGGATTTGGCATATCCTTGAGGCCTTCTTCTTTTTTAATATGACTGATCGCATCAACGCGGAAACCATCAATACCTTTATCAAGCCACCAATTAACCGTATCGTATAGTACTTCGCGAACTTCTTTATTCTCCCAGTTTAAATCTGGTTGTTTACGTGAGAATAAATGTAAATAATATTGTTCTGTTTCTTCATCATATTCCCATGCCGAACCATTAAAAATACTTTCCCAGTTGTTTGGCTCCGCACCATCTTTACCATCATGCCAAATATACCAATCACGCTTCGGATTATCTTTAGATGAACGTGATTCAATAAACCATGGATGTTCATCACTCGTATGATTAATAACTAAATCAATAATAAGCTTCATATCACGCTTATGAACTTCATCTAGTAAAGCATCAAAGTCTGCCATTGTACCAAACTCATCCATAATATCTTGATAATCACTAATATCATAACCATTATCATCATTAGGCGACTTATACATTGGACAAATCCAAATTACATCTATACCTAAATCTTTTAAATAATCCAGTTTTGCAATAATACCTTGTAAATCTCCAATACCATCACCATTTGAATCCATAAAGCTTCGTGGATAAATTTGATAAGCAACCGCTTCTTTCCACCATGTCTTATTCATAGTCATTCTCTCCTTTTGCATCCCATCGGAAATTTTATGCAAACGTTTTCGTAACACTATCATAACAAAATATGAACAGTTTGCAACTGTTTTCATTGAACTCTATGTAGATTCTTTATTCTTATGCTTTATTTATTTCTCACAAAGGTAAATCTCATTCTCCACCTCTCCTTGTCCACGCGTATTACAGACATTTTTCATATATTAATAAAAAGCTCTGATTATTTTAGAAAGGAGTAATAAATTGAAGCAAACAAAATTAACAGGTCGTATCGTTGTTCCCACAGATCCTGACTACAATGTAGCCCGAATGAATTTAAATTTAAGTATTCCAAAACTCCCTTGTATTATTGTTTTTTGTCAAAATAGCAAGGATATCTGTAACGCCTTAAAATGGGCACGTGAACGTCATATACCATTTCGGTTAAGAAGTGGACGTCATAGCTATGAAAATTTTTCTCTTTTAAATAGAGGACTTATTATTGATGTGAGTGAAATGCATCGCATTACTGTTAATACAGAGAAATTAACAGCAACAATTGAGGCTGGTGCAAATCTTGGCACTGTTTATAAAGAACTTTGGAATTACGGTGTTACAATTCCTGCTGGTACAAGTGCAAGCGTTGGAATTGTTGGATTAGCACTTGGTGGTGGCATTGGTATGCTTTCGCGCTTATATGGATTAACATGTGATCAATTAATGGAAGTGGAAATGGTACAAGCATGTGGAAAATTTGGTGCCAAACTCATTCGTGCAAATGAACAAGAGAACTCTAACCTTTTTTGGGCATGCCGTGGTGGCGGTGGTGGAAACTTCGGAATTGTCACTTCATTAACTTTTCGAGTCCACCCGATAAAAAATGTATCAATTTTCTCAATTACATGGGAATGGGAAGACTTTATTGCTGCATTTCAAGCGTGGCAAATCTGGGCACCTTATATAGATGAACGTCTCACTTCATCGATCGAATTATTCGCCAAGCAACGAAATAAAATCGAAGCACAAGGCGAGTTTATCGGTTCTCCCTCTGAACTCCATTCCCTATTATCCCCTCTTCTTGAGACTGGTAGCCCCTCTCTCTTTATAGAAGAAGTTCCTTATATAAAGGCTGTTGAATTTTTTAATGGAGGTAACATCCCTGAAAATTTCAAGCGCTCTGGTTCCTATGTCTATAAACCTATTCCCCTTAAAGGCATTCAAATCATGCAATCCTTTCTTTCTCATGCACCAAATAAAGATGCTAGTATTTGGCATCAATCGCTCATAGGTGCTGTTGAAAATATTTCGCCGAATGAAACGGCTTATTTTCATCGTAAAGCAATTATTGCTCAAGAATACATTACCTCTTGGAAATGCGATGATGAAGAAAATCGAAATATACGCTGGGTTAAAGGTTTACGAGAAAGCTTAGATCCTTATACACTAGGTGACTATGTGAACTGGCCCGATATCGACATTAAAAATTGGCAAACTAGTTATTATGGCTCTAACTTTCACAGATTACGTAAAGTAAAAACCATGTATGATCCTTGTGATGTTTTTCATTTCCAACAAAGTATTCCTCCTTTTCATACGTGAAAAAAGGGGATAACATAAAAAAATCATCCAATATACCGTTACCTCGCAGTATGTTGGATGATTCAAGTTGATTTTCTATATCGTTTCAAATTCTTGCTCCTACTCATAAACTTTTACTTACAGATTAATTGTATTTCGTATCATTTTCATGCAATGAATGTAATTTAATATTTGGTACTTTATCTTTTTCAATACCTCTATTATAAGAAACAGGAACTTGAAATTCAAATTGCTTTGTCTCATGTTTTTGTAAATAGACTGGTTTCGGTACTGGATAGCTTTTTGAATTCTCGTTTGCATTATCATATAAAACAACTTTTAATGCTTGTGAATGATTACGATAATTTTTTAAAGTAACAATGCACTTCGGTTGGATATTCTCTCCATTTTTCTCCATTCTACACTGGCTATCTTCTTTTTTATATTCTATTGCTTCTACCCCTGTTTTTCCTGCATAATACCATGTTTTATTCAATGTCTGGAGGATTGTATTTAAAATAAACGGCATCATTACAATCAAAATACTAGTACCTACTACTTTTATTTTATTCATTTTTCTAAATGTACTAGACTCCTTTTTTCCTAGCCATTTTAAAAATAATATAAATGCAATTACATGTAGTATGAAAGAAACAATCAATATATTTGAGACTTTATAATCCATATAAACATACGTATGTATCGGAATCTTATAGACATTGAATAGTTTTTCCCCAATTAATTCATTATCATTTGGAATTTTTAATAATAACAAAACCCCTATACTGTAACAAATAGCTACTAATCGATCATACTCAATACGAATCATTCTTTCTCCCCTTCACTTTTTATTTTATTATCGATTTTAGCTATTATTACCATACTATACAATCTTTTTATAGAGGATAACGTAAAAAAGTTCCTTATAAATATATAAAGAACCTTATTAATATACACTATGAATTAAAAAATCAATATACAATTTTCACATAGAGATTTCTTCAAAATATGTTGGATCATGTATTGTAATTTTTTTATCTAAAATTGTAACAATGCTATCATTTTTTAATTGTTTTAATACGCTGCTAACTGTCTCTCGAGATGTTCCAGATATTTTGGATATTTCAATTGTTGTAAGTGGACATGAAATTACAATCTTTTCTCCACTCTGTTCTCCTAAATCCTGCATTAAATAATTTAACGTTTGGATAACACGATCTTGTGCATTAGGAATTGTAATATTTTGCACTCGATTTTCGTTCAATTTTAATATAGATGATAATTGCTGAACAACGTACATCAATTGTGTTCTGCTGGACTTTACCATATCTTCAAAGATTACCGTTGGAATATAATATACCTCCACATCCGTCATTGCTTCTGCTGTATAGTTATATCCTCTGTCTGTAAACATACCACCATAAGGAAAAATAGAATACCGCTTTACATAGTCATCGTATAATAAGTTCCCATTTTGATTAACCCGCTCTAACTTTACAAAACCATCTAACATGAAGTAAATTCTTTCCCTTGAATCCCCTTCTAAAAATAAAAATTGACCTTTTTTATAAGTTCGCCAATAAACAAACTCTGTTAAGCCTTTCAATTTTTTTTCTGTTAAATGAGCAAATAATTCGAACTGCTTTAAGTCTTTCACTACGTTCCGTCTATTCATAAAATTCCCTCTCTCTTGCTGTATGTTGGAGCGAAAAATCAAGAAAGCGTATTCAATTTGAATTTTATCATAATTAACTTGTATATTCAGATTTCATCATGAAAACTTTATGAACAATGAGTACAAAAAATATTAATAAATAAAAAGAATGAAGTTATTAACCTCATTCTTTTTTTACTACTAAGTAGCGTACATAATAATTTAAACATACATGCATACATTCTGTTTTGAAATAATAGTACCGGCTTTTTCTTCTAGTGCTTCATATACTTTTTCTAAAGACGTAATAATCGTTTTTCTTTTTGGATTTGTATTAACAAAATTAATAGCAGCTTCGATTTTTGGAAGCATGCTTCCCGCAGCAAATTGTTGTTCTTCAATATATTCTTCTAATTGATTCACTGTGACATGCTCTAATTTTTTTTGATTCGGTTGATTATAATTTACATACACATAATCAACTGCAGTTAAAATAACGAGCGTATCGGCATCTACTAATTCTGCTAATTTCTGCGCAGCGAAATCTTTATCGATAACCGCTTCAGTTCCTTTTAACCCTTCTTCAGAATCAATTACTGGAATTCCACCTCCGCCCACAGCTATCACTATGTTTCCATCTTCGACCAAAGAATTAATCACTTTATGTTCATGGATACTTACAGGCTTCGGTGATGGAACAACACGTCTCCATCCTCTACCAGCATCTTCTTTAAACACTGCTTTTGTTTCATCCATTAATTTTCTGGCCTCTTCTTCTGTATAAAAAGGACCAATTGGTTTAGTTGGATTTTTAAATGCCTCATCTTTTTTATCCACAACAACACGTGTTATAACCGTTGCTACATCTTTGTTTATATTCCGTTTTTTCAATGCCTTTTCAATTGCATTTTCCATCCAATATCCAATCATCCCTTGGCTCATTGCCCCACAAGTATCTAATGGCATTGCAGGTGTCTTTTCCGTTTCTGCAGCTTTTTGCTGTAATAAAATATTCCCCACTTGTGGGCCATTTCCATGCGCAATTACTATATCCACATCATTTTCCATTATTTTCACAAGTTGTTCTGCCGTTTTTTCCAACGCTTCTTGCTGCGCTCCCGCAGTAGCTTCTCCAGACTGTATCGCATTTCCCCCTAGTGCAACTACAATTTTTCTTCGTGCCATATTCCAGCCCTCCAGTTGATTTCGCTTTCACAGCGCTTTATAAAGTAATACTGCCTGTAATTAATCCATAAATCGCAAAGAATGCTAAAGCACCAATTGCTACGGATGATGCTAATTCCACTCGAGTAAATATTTGCTTCGAACTCTTTTGCTTTTGAACATTGTAAAAAATAAAAATACCTGGCGCATATAAAGTCATTGTTAATAATAAATACTCTAAACCGGCTGCATAAACTAACCACACTCCATAAATACTTGCGATCAAGCCAATTATTATATTTTTATTTCGATCTGCTTCTTCAGACTTTAAGCTATGCTTCAGTTGATAAAATGCTGAAAAAGCATATGGGATTAAAATAGCTGAAGATGCTAAAGAGAATGCAAAGTTATACGCCTGATCAGAAACGACGAATGTTAACAAGAATATTTGTATTAAACCATTTGTTATCCATAATGAATTTACTGGAGCCTTATTTTTATTTTCTTTTGCGAACCATTTTGGAAATACTCCATCTTTAGCCGCTAAATATGGAATTTCAGAAGCGAGCAAAGTCCAACCTAACCAAGCACCTAATACAGAGATGACTAAACCTAAATTAATAAAGATAGCACCCCATTTTCCAACAACACTTTCAAACAAATAAGCCATAGCCGGATTTTTCAAACCTGCAATGTCTGCTTGCTGCATAAGTCCAAGAGACAATAATGTGATTAAAATGTAAATGATGAGTGTACCAATTAAGCCAATAACGGTTGCTTTCCCTACATCACTTCTATTTTTTGCTCGACTGGATAAAACAACAGCCCCTTCTACCCCAATAAATACCCATAAAGTTACAAGCATTGTACTTTTAACTTGGCTGCCAACTGCTCCCCATGAAAAAGAACCAGTTTGCCCCCAAAATCCATCTAAGAACGTATCAATATGAAACGCAAAGATTCCTATGACAATAAATACAAATACAGGTACTAATTTTGCGATTGTAGTTACTAAATTCACAAGGGCTGCTGATTGAACTCCACGTAAAATTAACATGTGAACACACCATAATAATACGCTTGCACCAATAATGGATTCTACATTTTGACCGCCTTCAAAGATCGGGAAGAAATATCCTAATGAAGAAAACAATAATGTACCGTAAGCTACATTCCCAAGCCAAGCAGATAGCCAGTATCCCCACGCACTATTAAACCCCATAAAATTACCAAACCCTGCTTTTGCATAGCTAAAAATACCACCATCTAAATCTGGCCGTTTTACAGTTAGATTTTGAAAAGATAATCCGAGTGCGATCATCCCAATTCCTGTTATAACCCAGCCAATAATAATGGCTCCAGCACCAGCACCTTTTGCCATATCACTCGCTAAATTAAAGGCTCCACCGCCAATCATAGACCCAACTACAAGAGCCGTTAGTGTCAACAACCCTAATTTCTTATCTTCACCCATTCCACTCACCTCTCTTTAATTGCAATAACAATACAAAAGCAATAGTGAATGATAGTGTCTAAAGGAGGAGAAAGAAGAAAGGAAGACTCCCTTTCTTCTTTACTCCATGTTTCCTAAAGTAGCTGCCATAACCGCTTTAATTGTATGCATTCTATTTTCAGCTTGATCAAATACTTTTGAATGTTTACTGCGGAATACTTCGTCAGTTACCTCCATTTCTTTCAACCCATATTTCTCATAAACTTCTTCGCCATACATCGTTTCAACATCATGAAATGCAGGTAAACAATGTAAGAAAATCACGTTTTCATTCCCTGTTGCTTTAATCATTTTCATATTTACTTGATAAGGTTTCAATAACTCGACACGTTCAGCAAATTTTTCTTCTTCCCCCATAGACACCCATACATCTGTATAAATTACATCTGCATTCGCAACAGCTTCTTCCACATTACTTGTTATCATTACTTGTTCATTATATTTTTTTGCTAAATCAATTACTTCTTGTGCAGGCCATAAAGATTCCGGTGTACAAATACGTACATCCATTCCAACGATTGCTCCACCAACTAGTAAGCTATTAGCAACATTATTTCGCCCATCGCCAACGTAAACGAGCTTCACATTTTTCAATTTCCCTATATGTTCTCTAATTGTTAATAAATCTGCTAGTGTTTGTGTTGGATGCCACATATCTGTTAATCCATTCCAAACTGGCACACCAGAATTTTGTGCTAAAGATTCTACAGTTTCATGATTAAATCCACGAAACTCAATTCCGTCAAACATACGCCCTAACACTTTTGCTGTATCCTCTACAGATTCTTTTTTCCCAAGTTGAATATCACCTTTCCCTAAATATTCAGGATTTGCCCCTAAATCTGTACATGCTACTGTAAATGCACAACGCGTACGAGTAGAAGTTTTTTCAAATAAGAGCGCTACATTTTTACCTTCTAAATAATGATGCGGGATACCATTTTTCTTTTTCTCTTTTAATTCTGCTGCCAAATCTAGAAAATATAACAATTCTTCTTGTGTAAAATCTTTTTCTGCTAGAAAGCTTCTTCCTTTTAAATTTGGTCTAGTCATTAACATAATTCATCCCTACTTTCTCCGTTATTTATACTAAATATCTTTACGAACAATTGGCATACTCATGCAACGTGGACCCCCACGACCACGAGATAATTCCGAACTTAGCACCTCAATCACTTCTATACCGTGTTCACGTAATAACGTATTAGATACATAGTTGCGATCATATGTAACAACTACACCTGGCGCAATTGCTAATGTGTTCGAGCCATCATTCCATTGTTCACGAGCAGAAGCAATTACATCTCCTCCTCCACATGGAATAAGAACTAATTCACTTAAGCCTAATACCTCTTTTAATGCTTCCATTAAAGAAGTACGATGTGTAATTTTAAGAGTTTCCTCATCTGATCCTTTTTCTAAAATATAAATATTCATATTCCCTTTTGGCCCTTGA
Organism: Bacillus cereus group sp. MYBK227-1; assembly: GCF_051916325.1. Classification (NCBI taxonomy): domain Bacteria; kingdom Bacillati; phylum Bacillota; class Bacilli; order Caryophanales; family Bacillaceae; genus Bacillus; species Bacillus cereus group sp. MYBK227-1. Next base: position 123,211 of record NZ_JBQAGK010000006.1, read on the forward strand.
ATGGCTGGGTGAATTGTAAACTTGTCATAATCAACCATTGTAAATACTGTATCTAAATGCATAAATGCTCGACATTTTGGAATTTCTATTGCTAACACTTTCTTAATTTTATTTTGTCGGCTAAAGAGATTTTTAGCTAAACGTTCAATTGCTTTAGCTGAAGTACGAGCAGATACTCCAATCGCAATTGTTTCTTCATTTAAAATTAGCTCGTCGCCACCTTCAATCGGAAATTTATAATCACGATCTAACCAGATTGGTACATTATGTTTTGCAAATCTTGGATGATATTTAATGATGTACTCCATGAATAATGATTCACGTCTACGCGCTGGTTCTCTCATCTTATTTATCGTTAAGCCATCGCCCACGCTAGCTGCTGGATCACGAGTAAAATATAAATTAGGCATTGGATCTAAGTAAAACGGATAGTGATCTTCCATTAATTCATATAAATGTGTCTTCTTACTTGTTTCAATTTCGTTTTTCCGTACACCGCCCATAATTTTTTGAATTAATTCTTCATTTGAAAAGGAAAGTAAATATTCTTTTAAAGTTTGATGTGCAACATTTACGTCGGCCTGTCCTTCTTTTAAAATACGATCAACAAATTCTTCTCGAAGTTTTTTATCTACTAACGCCTCAGCGGCTAGTTTTTCTAAATAAAGAACTTCAACACCCCGATTGCGTAACGTTTGTGCAAAATAATCATGCTCTTTTTGAATAATTGGTAAGTATGGAATATCGTCAAATAATAATTGCTGCAAATAATCTGGCGTCAAGTTTTCCACTTCTTTACCCGGTCGTTTTAATAAAACCGTTTGTAATTCCCCAATTTCTGAAGTAACATGTATCGGATGTTTCATTTGTTGTACCTCCTTTTAAATATGTTTGATGTCTTACAAGTACATAATAAATGCTCTGTACTTTCATCTTTGTGAAAGCATCCACATTATCATTGTGAAATATTAAACAAGTTATTTTTTTAAAATCATACGAATATGTATTTTTATAACAAACTATCTTGCTTTCTCAATAAAAAATACATATATTACGCATATATGTTGAATATTTAACTTCCGTATTTAAACAAAAATCCTGTTTTTAATTTTATTAAAAACAGGATTTTTGCATCTAAATAATTAAATTTAATCTTTCTTCTATAATCTCCCTATCTGATTTCGACTGTGAAATTATAAGGCATGTATCATTTCCACATATACATCCTATTTTTTCTTTCCAATCTAACTCATCAAATAAAACACCAATAACATGTGCATTACCAGGTAATGTTTTAATAACCATTAATTGATCTACACAATCAATTTTTACAACAACTTCTCGTAATTTTTTCTTTAACTTTATATCAGTTTGTAAATGCTCTTCTGAGAAAACTTTATATATCATTAATCCTTCTTGAGAAGGTACCTTCGTTAAGTTTAACTCACGAATATCGCGAGAAACCGTAGCTTGTGTTACTAATACATCTTTTTTTGCTAACAATTCTACTAATCTTTCTTGCTTATCTATTTCATACTCCTTTACAAATTGTTTAATTAACCGTTGTCTTTTTTCTTTTTTCATAAAAGACACCCCTTTTAATATTATAGCTCGCTATAATTTTCATCCGAAAGGGACAGAAAAGAATGTTGCGGAAACGTTCATAGTTTAACTGTAAATATTAAATCAAGCTAAATAAAAAAGAGAAGAACAATATTCTGTTCTTCCTTTTACATTGAAAATCGTTCAATTGTTTGTTTCAAATCAGTTGCTTGCTTCTCTAAATCCTTTAATAATTGATCGATTACTATCATATTTTTAGATTGTTGTAGCGTCACACGTGCTACTTCTTGCGAACCAGCTGACGTTTCTTCAGCAATTGCTGCTACAGCTTTTGTTTGTGCTCCTGTTTGATGAATGTGGCTCACTTGTTCATTCATATAACTACTAATTTGCTGAGTTGCATCGGCTACTTCCATAACACTTGATGACATTTCTTTTAAAATTAATTCCGTAGCTTCCCCACGTTTCGCCTCTTCTTTAGCTATTTTCACTTGTTCTGTCATTTTCATTGCAACTTGTTGTACTTCATCTTGCATATTCCGTAATAACTGCGATATGTTTCTTGCAGAATGATCACTTTCATCAGCAAGTTTACGTACTTCTTCCGCAACAACCGCAAAGCCTCTTCCATGCTCTCCTGCGCGAGCTGCCTCAATAGAAGCATTTAGTGCTAATAAATTCGTTTGGCTAGCAATTGCACTCACAACAGACACAATATGTTCTACTTGTTTCATTCGTTCTTCTAACTTCTGTACATTTTGCATTGAATCTTCATTTTCTTTTGCCAATGTTTGAATACCTTGAATTAAAGACGTAAAGACACGAGTACTATGCCCTAAAGCTTCAACCATTTCTGAAGACAATGTATCAGACTGCTTCGCTTTTTCTTCTACTTCACTTGCAATAGAAGTCGTTGTATCAACAGCAGAAACAATTGCTTGAATTGATGCCGCTGATTGCTCAGCGCCTGAAGAAATCTCTGCAAGTGTCTCAGATACACCTTGCGCTTGTCTCGTTGCTTCGCCTGTTTGTTTTCTAATCTGCTGTACTTGATTATTTGTATACGAAAATGTTGTATCAATATTTTTTACCATGCCCCTTAAGTTTCCTAACATCATATTAAATGCAACACTTAAAGATTTAATTTCATCATCTGTCTTCGGTAATGGAACATCTTCACGAATATCACCCTCAGCTGCTTTTCTTGCCGCTTCCTCTAACTTGCGAAGCGGTTTAATTAAAAATACGGCTGCTCCATATGCTAAAATTCCAGACCATACTACCCCTAATAACATAACGATAATATTATATACAGTTTGACTTACATAACTTTGAAAATAATCGTATATCACGTAAATAAAAAATATACTTGTTGAATATGTAATGAAAGCTAAAACTGTAGTGAATAGCATAAGTTGTGTACGTAATCCAAAAGAAAATGTTTTTCTTTCTTTTTCCATCTTCCCTTTCCCCCTTTTTATAAGCAATATAAATACTACCTATATATTATTATCCATATTTTCATTATAGAAGGATATAGAGATTTTAAAAATCATTATTTCTTTGAATATCAAATTGCACGAAAAAAATAAAGGATTCTGACAATTTATGACTAATAACAGAAATACAGGGCAACATTTGTAAAATATATTTTTAACTGGGGGTTTTGTATGATTCAAGTTCGAAATCTAGTAAAATCATTCGGTTCACTTGATGTGTTAAAAGGAATTGATTTAGAAGTAAAAGAAAAAGAAGTTGTTGTTTTAATTGGTGCCAGTGGTTCTGGTAAAAGTACATTACTTCGCTGTCTTAACTTTTTAGAAATGTACGATGAAGGCGAAATTCACTTACAAGGTGAGCGAATTGATCCAAAGCATTCAAATTTAAATAAAGTCCGTGAAAATGTCGGTATGGTTTTTCAGCACTTTAACCTCTTTCCTCATATGACCTCACTAGAAAACATCATAGAAGCACCTATTCACGTAAAAAAATTAGAGAAAGCAAATGCACAGGATATTGGAAATCAACTTCTCCAAAAAGTCGGCCTTCAAGATAAAGCGGATGTAACTCCTCATCTTCTTTCAGGTGGTCAAAAACAGCGCATTGCCATTGCACGAGCTCTTGCAATGAGCCCTAAGATTATGCTATTTGATGAGCCTACCTCAGCTTTAGACCCTGAACTTGTTGGAGAAGTATTGCGAGTTATGAAAGAACTTGCTGAAGAAGGGATGACAATGGTTATTGTTACTCATGAAATGAATTTCGCAAAAGATGTAGCTGATCGCGTCATCTTTATGGACGATGGAAAGATTGTAGAAGATGCTCCGCCAGTACAATTCTTTTCAGCTCCATCACATGAACGGGCAAAACAATTTTTACGCAACGTTTTATAATGTAACTTTTGTTTCAAACGAAAAGGAATACATTCATACGGTGCACAACTAATCATCCAAATAAAATATTTCAATAACATACTAAAAAACTATCCGTATGATCAATATATAGGAGGGGTTTTATGAAAAGAAAACTATTAACCATTGTTGCGAGCATTACACTATGTACATCCTTCATACTAGGAGCTTGTAGCAAAGAAAGCTCTACTACTTCATCAAATAGTGAAAAAGAATTTCGCTATGCGATGAGTGGATTATACAAACCTTTTAACTATAAAGAAAATGACGGCAAACTTGTCGGCTTTGATGTAGAAATCGGTGAAGCTCTTGCTAAAAAGATGAACATGAAGGCTACGCCCGTTACAAACCCATGGGAAACGCTGATTCAAGGTCTTCAAGCGAAGAAATATGATGTAATACTGGGTAGTATGGCAATTACAGAGGAGCGCTTAAAAGCTGTTAGTTTCTCAAATCCGTACTATCGCTCTGGCGCCCAAATTTTTGTGGCTAAAAAGAATACCGCTATCTCTTCTCCAGAAGATTTAAAAGGTAAGAAAATTGGTGTTGTAAAAGCTAGTACCTTTAAAAATCTTGTTGCAAAATATACAGATCAAATCACAGAATATGACAGCGATATTACTGCTCTTATGGACTTAGAGCCTGGGCGTGTTGACGCAGTAATTACGGATCAAATGGTTGGTCTACGTATGATAAAAGAAGGAAAATCGAAGATAAAAGAAGCCGGAAAACCATTAAATCTTGATGAAATGGGAATTGCTATTCGCAAAGATGATAAAGAAATGGTTGAGAAAGTAAATAAAGCGTTAGATGAAATCATTAAAGATGGTACGTATGAAAAGATCAGTAAAAAATGGTTCGGGCGTAATATTCTCGGTGAAGAGGAAAAAACGAAGTAAGTTAGCCATTCAAAAGATTTATAAACAATGCCCCACTGATTAAATGTTCATTTTATGTGGGGCATTTCATTCTCTACTAAAATCTATACAATATGAGGTGAAACGCATGTTTGAAATTTTTATCTCTTCCTATCCCACACTCTTAAAGGCTACTATTGTCACATTACAATTAACATTAACTTCCCTAGTACTCGGTTCATTAATTGGATTATTATTCGCTTTCTTTCGAATCTCTAACAATAAAGTTTTAAATAGTATCGCTCATGTCTACATTGCTATTATTCGTGGTACACCTTTAATTGTTCAAATTGCCATTCTCTATTTTGGAATTACATCCGTTGTTGTTTTCACCCCTTTTTGGGCAGGTGCAATCGCTTTAGCAATTCATAACGGAGCATATATTACGGAAATTTTCCGTGGATCTATTCAATCCGTTGACCGGGGACAATTAGAAGCAGCTCGCTCTTTAGGCATGCCTTATCCTTTAGCTATGCGACGAATTATATTACCACAAGCATTTCGTCTGTCTCTTCCTCCTCTAGGAAACCAATTTATTATCGGATTAAAAGATTCTTCACTTGTTGCTTATGTAGGAATGTCCGAATTATGGGGTTCAGGTTTATCAATTGCAGCAGGTAATTTCCAACAATTAGATACTTATATAATCGTTGGTGCATACTATCTCATACTTGTTCTTCTATTTACTTATTTTGTTAATCTTTTAGAAAAACGACTACAACGAAAAGAAACTAACTCCGTCCAAGTCCATAAAAGGAACAAAAAGGAAGTTTCTTTATAAGAAAAAGCAAGCCTGAGATGGCTTGCTTTTTCATTGCAAAAATATATTAATTTTTACTGATTTACTTTTTTAATACTCTTTTCTTCTTCTATATGTTCCTCACGATATGAAATATTATGAGGATCTAGTCCATTTCCTAAAGAACCATAGAAATGCTCTCTATGCGGATCCACTAATTCACTTCCTTGATAATACACACGTGGTGTATTCCATAGCGCTGCCAAAGCTTTTGTCATCGGCATCTCATGATAGCGTTCCGGCCACATTTCTTTAATCTTCTCTTTTACTAACGGATAGTATTTAGAACTCATAGCGGGAAACAGATGATGTTCTGTATGATATGAGAAATTGAAATGTAAAACGTCTACCCAGCGCGGCACTGTTACTGACAAACAGTTTGCTAACGGATCATTTACTGGAACAATTGGATTTAAGCGGTGATTTGTTGCGATATATGCCATTACAATAAAGTTAGCAATTAACAACGGAATGACATATGCAAATAACCATTTTCCAGGTCCCATAATAAACAATAAACTAATCCAAACTGTCCAAGGCAAAAGAAGTTGAAGCCATACAGATTTTTGATTGGATGACTTGAACTCTTTTATAAAATGAAAGAACATTCGAGTCGAATGCAATGTAAATTGAATTGTTAGTGACAGAAAACTAAAGAATGAACGTACATGTAAAGGCATACGATATACCCAACTCAAAAACTTACTCTTCTTAAGTTTCTCAAGTGTCGGCCATGCATCTGGATCATTCTCTTCATGCTGTGTATGAACATGATGCGTTGCATTATGCCACTTTCTCCAAAGCTTTGGCCCTGTTGATAATGGCATAAATGCAATCGCGCCTAAGAAGTCACGAAGCCATGCCTTTCTTACAACAGTTCCATGTAAAATTTCATGCCCTAAAAATCCTAGTGAAGCAAAACATAATCCAAGAACAATCGCAATTCCTAGATTCGCCCACACATTCAATTCAAATACACCAATCGATATTAACCCCGCCAATGCCACAAGCAAATAAGCCAGTCCACCAAATAAACGAGTAGGCACTGGTTTAAATGCTTTTTTCGGCAAATGTGGTGATACACGTGCTGCATACCACCCAAACGTATGAAGCTCCTTCATCCTTTTGCTCCTTTCTTATGCCGCGCCTTGCGCAACTTACATATATCAATTCTTGCTTCCAGATTGATTTTACTAGATGATCCAAAAAGCATCTATTATAAGGAAAATATACTCACTCTATCGTCACTTATTTTTCGCTTTTATTATCAATGAAAAACATTTCTCTTTTTACTCTCTATCAACCTTTCCACATGATGAATCATAACAATAGAATTTCTATATTGTCAACACCTTTTATGACCTAGTAATAAAAGTTGGTTATATTTTTATAATCATACTTTATTTCACTAAAGAAAATGTATAGATTCCATAAGGATTTACCCACTATATATAGACATTTTCTTAAACGCCATAGACTCTATCTCATTCAATAACTCCCTATGTAATCAACAAACAGAATCACTTGAATTTAGTTTTATATAAATCCTACTACATCATAATGCCCCACCTAATTAATTATATTAAAATAATTTATAACCTCTTTTAATAAAAATAGACTACTTCTAAAACAACACACATGAATTTCATATAATATGGAAATATTAAAAGGAAAATTGTTCTAAAATCAGGAGGTTTCCGCAATGACAAGTGATACATTTCCACAACTGCCGCTATCTTATTGGATTGAATCTACTCAGTTTCCTACTTTCCCTCGTTTATCCGAAAATATAAAGACGAAAGTTGCTATTATCGGTGCTGGTATTACAGGTATTACTACTGCCTATTTACTTGCAAAAGAAGGCATCGATGTTGTTTTAATTGATTCTGGTCGTATTTTAAATGGAACGACTGGGCATACAACAGCGAAAGTAACAGCACAACATGATCTTATTTATGATGAATTAATAAATCATTTCGGTGTAGAAAAGGCCCTGCTTTACTATGAATCAAATAATCAGGCTCTACAATTCATAAATAAAACTGTTCAAACATATAAAATCGACTGTAATTTCTCAAATGAAGATTCATATTTATATACAACTACTGATAACGGATTAAGAAATTTATCGAAAGAATATGAAGCTTATCAAAAATTAAATATACCTTGTGACTATGTTCAATCTCTATCGATTCCTATTCCAGTACAATCTGCGCTTGTAATGAAAAATCAAGCACAATTCCATCCCCTTCTTTATTTAAAAACACTTTTAGAAAAGTTTGTGGAGATGGGCGGAAAGGTCTACGAACAAACAACAGCTATGGATGTGGAAAAGGGCGATTATTCACAAATAATTACAAAAGAGGGCCATCATATCACTTGTGAATATGTCGTCTCTTGTTCACATTTTCCTTTTTATGATGCGAATAGCTTTTTCTTTACGCGAATGTACGCAGAACGCTCCTACGCTCTTGCAATAAAAGCAAAAACGGAGTATCCAGGTGGCATGTATTTAAGTATTGATGATCCAAAGCGCTCCTTACGCTATATAACAAACAATGGAGAAAAATTAATTTTGATTGGCGGAGAGAGTCATAAAACAGGTCAGGGAATAAATACGATGCTTCATTATGAAGCACTCTATTCTTTTGCTGAAGCCACTTTTGGAATAGATGAAGTTCCTTATAGATGGTCAGCACAAGATTTAATTACTCTAGATAAGCTTCCTTATATCGGACATATTAACGAAAGAAATCCAAATATATTTGTTGCAACTGGATATCGCAAATGGGGAATGACAACTGGAACTGCTGCCGCTCACCTACTGAAGGACTCCATCCTAAAAGTTCACAGTCCCTATAAAGAACTGTATGCACCATCACGCTTCCATGCAAATCCAGATATAAAAACGTTCCTCTCCCAAAACATTGATGTTGCGAAACATTTAATTGCAGGAAAGATTGAAACCGCATTACGTAAGCCAGAAGATCTCGAAGTTGGTGAAGGATCTGTCGTACATGTTAACGGTAAACGAGCAGGTGCTTATAAGGACAAAGAAGGAAAATTACATATCGTCGATACAACTTGTACACATCTCGGCTGTGAAGTTGAATGGAATAATGGTGATTGTACTTGGGATTGCCCTTGCCATGGTTCTCGTTTTTCAATTGAGGGAGACGTTCTTGAAGGCCCAGCAGACCAACCGTTAAAACGAGTTGATAATGAGTAAACAAATAAAGAAGTTCAACAAAATTACTGTTGAACTTCTTTATTTGTTATAAACCCTTTTCAGATAAAATTCGACACAAGGAGGAAAATATTAACATTAAATAAAATAATATATTCATCTACAAATTAAAAGGGGTGAATATTATGCAACCTTCAGCTCCACCTCATCTAGAATCTACAGAAACTATCTTTCCAAGCTCTATTACAAAACTTGTTGTTTTTATTTGTTGGCTAGCCATTTTAGCTGATGGATATGATTTAGGTATTTACGGTGCCGTTCTACCAAAGCTCCTAGAAGACAAAAGCTGGGCGCTATCACCAGCGCATGCTGGTACAATTGCAAGCTATGCTTTATTTGGGATGTTTATTGGAGCTATTCTAGTTGGAACGATTACAGATCTAATTGGGCGTAAATGGACGCTTATATGCTGTTTAGCACTTTTTTCTATCACAATGGGTTTAGCGGCTATCGCTCCTTCTCCTGAGTTATTTGGATTATCTCGATTTATAGGAGGAATCGGATTAGGCGGTGTTATCCCAACAGCTTCAGCACTTACTGTTGAATATTCACCAAAAAAAAGGCAATCTTTTATTTATGCTCTTATGTTTACTGGCTATCCTTTAGGTATCGTGTTAGGTGCTATTTTGTCCATGCTTATGTTAGAAGATTTCGGATGGAGAATTATGTTTGGTATCGGAATGATTCCACTACTCCTCATTCCTTTCATTATTCGCTATTTACCCGAGTCCATTCAATTTTTATTATCACGTAATCGCCAAGAAGAAGTGAACCAAATTCTTAATCGTTTTCAAATTGAATTTCATGTAAAAGATAAAACTCATCAAGACCCATCTACTATACGAAAGAAAAATGGATTTTTTACTTTATTCTCAAAAGAATACATAAAAGCAACGCTACTTTTTTGGATCACTTATATAATGGGAATGTTTTTAATATATGGTTTAAACACTTGGTTACCACAGATGATGCGCCAGGCAGGATATCCTCTTGGGTCTAGTCTGTCATTTCTACTTATGCTAAATATTACCGCAGCTATCGGCGCATTATTCGCTGGAGCAATTGCTGATCGTATAGGAGCAAAAATTGTTATTAGCATCTCTTATCTTATGGCAGCCATATGTATCGGACTATTAACAATCAAACCATCTGTTACAATCATTTATCTTTTAATTGGCCTTGCTGGTATTGGATCAGTCGGTATTACTCAAATATTAAATGCATATGTAACACAATACTTCCCATCACATATCCGAGCTACCTCCTTAGGCTGGGGACTGGGGCTTGGCCGAGTTGGTGCAATTGCTGGCCCAATTCTCGTCGGTATTATTATGACAATGCAATATGACTTAGCATGGAATTTTTACTTATTCTCCTTTGCAGGTTTTATCGCAGCTATATCTGTTTTCTTCATTCCTACAAAATAAAAAGAGCACAAACTTACTTGTGCTCTTTTTCATATGCTTCAAACAACATATCTCGAAACAATGTATTTAAACTCTCAATATCGATTCCTGATCCCTTTTCAATTCCTTTTACATATTGCTGATAGTAATGAATTTGTTCTTCTAAAAATTGATTTAGCACCTTAATTTTCAATCCAACATCTAATTCAGTACCTGCTTTTTTCTTTATTAACAACTTTTCAATTTCATCTAATACGCTACGTTCTAATGATAATTCTGTAATTAATCGGTCAAATTCTACAGGAGGTAAAGTCGTTTTCTCTTCTAGCCACTTACAAGCTAAAATGGGGCGTAATACATAAAAGTACTTTTTCAGCTTTACATTCTCACCTTGCAAAAATTCACGATAATTTTTCGACGCCATATGTAAATAATGATATATCGTTGCTTTTGGATCAAAATTCTTCTCACTCATCTGTTGAAGTAGTTCTGGAAAATTAGAGTTTTTCGAATAAAAAATTGGTGATCGAATCCACTCAAGTAAAGCAGGATTCGACTTCGCGAATAGTTGCAACGCCTTTTTAATATCCCAACCACTTATATCTAAATCATCACTAATTGGATATTCAATTACATCTCGTTTGTCATGAATTGATAAATACCATTCTACCGGATGTATATAAACAAACCTAACATCATAATCGCTATCTTTCGATGGAAACCCCCAAGCACGACTCCCTGATTCCGCCGCAAATAAAATTTTTACATCATTCTCTTTTTCAATTCTTTCTAACTCCAACTCGATTTTCTCTCTCATTTCATAACATCTCCATTTTTTGATTATTTCCTTGGAAATTCGACAATACACTATTAATTTTACTACATACTAAAAAAACTGTCAGAAATTACTGACAGCCTAATGAAACGTCTATTGTTGCTGTTCAATTACAGTAGCAGCAATTCGTTCAAACTCTTTTTGAATCTCCTCTTTATATGCATCTACTATTGAAAAATCCATAGCAGCAATATAAATTCGTTCTAATTTATCACGAACCGATTTTGCTTTCGCTAAGAAAGACATCGCCTCATTCATTTTTGCTTTATATTGAATGGAGACATCACGAATTTCCTTCGCATATTTCTCATCCGTCCCTGGCGTAACAATAAGGGCATACATATCAATAATTTCATCACCCTCGCGACTTGGAAAATATTCATGTGGTGCGGTGCTATCAAAAATTGCAAATCCTAATTCTCTTACGATAACCATATCAAGACTATTCGGGTCAAATCCGCAATGATATACTTCAACTTCAAACCCTTTTTCTTCAGCTGCCTTAGCTAACTTTTTGAGCATCGTTGATTTTCCAGAGCCTGGGCGCCCTTTTATGAAATAACGATGTGGTAACCCTTCTGTTAAATTAGGAACAAAATCAACTGCTCCTTTCGGTGTAGCAGCTCCTAAAAAACGATGTTTTACAAGCGATTGTCTCCCGCTTTTATCTGCAAATAATTTCTGGATTAGCTGATTGGTTAGTTCATTTGCTTTATTAAAATCTATATTATCAATATATATCTTCTCCCACTCATCATGTATAACCAATGCCTCTTTAAAACGTGCGTAAGCAGACTGAAAAGCTTTGCTTGCTTCTGAAACAAATCTTTCAATTTCTAACTTCTGCTTTCTTAGTTTATCTGAGTCCCAAGCAATTCCTAAATTTATATACTCTTCAACAACTCCTGGCATTTTTGGCTCAATAACATGCGGCGATGTCCCATCAACAATTCCTACTTTTAATTTTGGGATAATTACACCATCAACCGATTTATTATCAGAAGAACAATGTAAAAATTCAATATCATATCCTTTTTCAATCCATTCACGACCTATTGCCTTTATTAAAGAAGATTTTCCCGTTCCTGGGCCACCCTTTAAGATAAATAATCTGTCTAATCCTTTTAAATTCTCTTCGTATAAATTGTGAAATCCCCTAGCTGTATTACCACCAGCATAATAATTTAATACATTTCCTGTCACTGCACTCACTCCTTCGCAGCATTCTATTTACATAAGCTACAATATGCGAGCAGCTTTATTTGGGTGAATACCTATTTTGTATTGCACGCAAAAAGGAAATGAATTACAATTTAACTATCGGAAAATTCCGATTTTAAAAACTGAATACTTCTTTATCAAGAGAGGCAGAGGGACCGGCCCTTTGAAGCCCAGCAACCTCAGTTTATACAAACTGAATAGGTGCTAATTCCTGCAAAATGCAATGCATTTTGGAAGATAAAACTCAACTAGCATGTAAAGCTCATCTTTCTTGATACTGAAGGATGAGCTTTTTATTATTTGAAAAACATATATTGGAGGTATGTAAAATGAAAGTAATTGATTTATCACAAACATTTGAAAATAATATGTCTCAATTTCCTGGAACACCTAAAATACAACTAGAAGCTGTTACAAGTGTTGAAGAATCAGGCTATCAAGTTACAGATTTTCATTCTGTCGTTCATGTTGGCACGCATTGTGATGCTCCTGCGCATTTTATTTCAGGCGCAACGACCATCGATCAATTACCGCTGGATCAATTTGTAGGTGAAGCTGTTCTTATAGATGTAACACATATTCAAGAGCGAAAATTACCTAAGACAGTATTGCATAATACTGACATAAAAGAAGGTGATATTGTTATTTTTCATTCTAATCTATCCACAAAATGGAATACAGAAGCTTATGAGAAGGAAGCATTTTATCTTTCTGAAGAATTAGCTAAAGAACTAGTGCGATTAAAAGTAAAATCTATCGGTTTAGATTTCATTTCTCCTGATGAAGTCACAACAGAAACATCACCGATTCATCACATATTACTAGGGAATGATATTTACTTAATTGAAAACTTAACAAATCTAGATGCTATCGAAGAAAAACGTTTCTTTTTCTCAGCAGCACCTTTAAAAATTAAAAATAGTGACGGTGCTTTCGCAAGAGCATTTGCTGTTATTTTTTAAACATAGCCTATAAAAAAAGCAAAGGCCACTACTGGTCTTTGCTTCTATATTTTCTATTTAAATTAAGAAAGAATTGTTCCACACGAGGACGCACCCAAGCTAAACAATCTATCTCTTTCTTCTTTGTGCAAGCTATCTCTTCTCCATCTACCATTTCAACAAGTTCTAGTTCTAACAGTTGCCTCGTGAATGCTAACATATTCACTTCTTCGGATGGATACTCTTCTTTTAATTTCTCCTCAATTTCCCCCAATAAAAAACCGTCACGCATCATTGCCAATGCATCAATCCAAAGTGGCGGCATTTCATATTTTTCTCCTGTAATTGTATCTTTTACAATATAATTCTTTTGCTCTTTTCGAAATTGAATCGTGTGTAAACATACAGTCGAATTTAATGTTAATTCCATCATACCACCTCTTTCATAATATCTGCATAGAAAAAAGGATGCGTGTGCACCCCTTCTTATCTTTTCATAACACTACTGAACCGCTACATGAGCAATCAATCTCATGTCGATATTTTCCTCCATTATAAACGAAGTATTTTATAAAAAAAACCCTTCTTGAAACATTTTATAAAATGTTTATATTTACACAACAAGAACACTTTTCTGAAAAATCTTTTCTCCCAATACATTAAAAGGTCGGCAAAAAAATTTCTACTTTCGTTCCTACTCCTACACTACTTTGGATCGTGATACTCCCTTGATGTTCCTTAATAATTTTATATGTAATCATTAATCCAAGTCCTGTACCAGTCTCCTTTGTTGTGTAAAACGCCTTGCCAATTTTTTCTAACTTCTCATTCTCTATACCAAATCCTTGGTCTTCAACAGAAATACACAAATGTCCTTGCGTTTTTTGATATGCACGGATATGAATTTCTCCACCCTCTGGCATTGATTCTATTCCATTTTTAATGATATTTAATAACACTTGTTTTAATTGCTTATCATCACCGTTTATAGCCGGTAAATTCCCATCTACTTGTAAATGACATTTAACTCTATATTGCGTTGCATAACTTTCCATTAGATGCACAACATATAGAAGGATGTCTCGTATATTACACCTTTCATAATTTGTTGGCTTTGGTTTTCCTAACAACATCAATTCACTAACAAATCCATTGACTCTTTCAATTTCTTGTAGCATAATGTCGTAGCTCATCGTATCAGTTGGATTTCTTTCTTTTTGCATTTGCGTAAACCCTTTTAACGCTGTTAACGGATTTCGAATTTCATGAGCAATTGTTGTAGACATAGTCCCAATCACAGCTAAATTTTCCGTCTCTTTCATATTGTTCATCATTTCAACCACTGTTCTTACATAAGATTGAAATCGTTTTAATAAAGAATGTGAAATAATGAAATAAAATACACATAAAACAAGTGGAATTATCACTTTTAAATCTTGTAATAGCAATGTGAAAAATACGTACTTTCCAATTACACTAAAGGACACTAAATAAAAGTATTTTCTATTCACGAAAACTGGAGCAAATAAAATTAATAACATTTCTACCATACTACCATGTTCAAAAGGTCTATCCGTTCGCAAATAAATCATTAAATTATTCACAAGATTGATAAACATGTACCCAAATAAAAATAAATATTTTACAGAATATACATACCCTCTTTTTTGAAGATATATAGAAATAGGAAATAATGCTATTACAAATATAGGCACACCTATCCCAAGACTACCTTCTGGCCAACCTACCGCTGTTCCACTAATATTCATAGCAGGATATACAAAATAATATATAGCGTCATATAAAAAGAATATAATATAAAATAATAATATAAATACCTTTAAGGCTCTTCTTTCTTCATAAATCAAGCTCTTGTATTTATTCATATAAAAACTCCCCTTGATCGATACAAAAAACTTTCATTGTTATCTCCTTAAAGTATAAGTATGAAATTGCTTTCAGGGCAATATTTAACCTTATAATAATGAAAGGAAGGAGATCTCCCCTTCCTTTTGGTAACAACTTACATCCATCTTACCCTGTCATGTAACAATCCATCCGTAAAATTATTATGCCCTATTACAAAATCCTTCATATATAAATTTAAATACTCACCGTACTTACTTTCTGTATTTAATAACAACTCCTCAACGTAATAAGCACCTTGTTCAAATTGATCTAAAAGTAAACTGGACAAGCCCGCATAAATCCCGCACCCTACCTGAAAATACGTTGCATTCGTTTTATATTTACGAAAAACTTGGCTACTATTCATCACATTATACATATATGTCTCACTATTTTCATAAACGAGTAACACACCGACCAAGTCCTCTCCAGCAACCTCTTCTTCCGCTGGATTAAACACTTTACGATTCCAGTTCCATAAATCTTCTACTTGATCTAAGTTCTGTCTAATTATATTTGTTGTATACTCATTAATTCGGTAAAGAAAACCAACTTCCATATTAAAGTTTTTCCCTAAAATTAATACTTCCTCATGTGGCATTAAACAACCATAGAATTCTTTTTCTCCTAACTTCACTTTATACTCTGAAGCATATACATCTTCATAAAAGTAAAGAGGACGATGATGGCTCATATACATCGGATAACTCCAGATTGCTTCATCTAAAAATCGCTCTACTGCCCATGAAGCATAAAGTGTATGTGGCTTTATAAGTGCTGTATCATTCAAAAATGACGTGTCATGTTCTACAATATAACATGCTCTTGGCCTTTCATTTGGTCGTTCCTTCATAAGCTCAACAACCATCCATTGAACAACACCTGGATTCATACCTGAACCTATAATCGCTTTTGTATTTGTAAATTTCTCTTTCTCCTTCTCAAACCTTGTATATCTTTCCGTAAGCTGAAAGCCAATTAAGCTATCGTCCTGATCTACTGCCTCATTTTCCAAGGCTGAGTTAATATAACAAATTCCTAGTTCATTACAGCAGCTTAATACTCTAATTGTATCTGCCCCTGAAACATCAATCACAACACTCGTTCTTTTTTCTTTTAAATGTTGTTTAAATTCCACTACATTTTGAAGGTTTATTTCATATAAATATAATTGACCTTTCAGATTCGAAAACAACTCATCATAATAAGTCCTATCTTTTTGTTTTATATCCACCAAATGAAATTTGGCATTCTTTAATACTTCATAAATTGGATCTTTTTCATTTGCTATCGCTTGATTTAAAATTGCTAAAACTGCTTTTGCTGCTCCACCAGCACTACCAAGCAATGTAATTGATAACGAATTAGGAAACTGCTCCACAAACAAAACCCCTTTAATAAATTAGTTGAGCAGCTCCTCCTCAAAAAATAAATTGAATATATAATAAGATAGCTCGTACACAATGTTTATAAGTTAGTGCAAAGTTACCTTTTAAAAAATCACACTATACTATGCTTATATTCAATTCATTTTCCCCTCATCTCCAAATTAAACTAAAACAAATAGGCTCGACCTTTTCTTCTGCATATAAAAGAAAAAGCCAGCCCTTCCAACTAATCTACGGACAATGGACGGATTTTACATGTTGAATATTCACATACATTTTTGCATCACGTGCTTTTGATATTTCAATATGACCTTCATCAATTTTCGCCATTTTTCCAATTTTATTGGACTCCTCACCTAAATCAAACACCATAATTTTCCCAGTCATTTTAATAAGCTGTTCTTCAAATGTTCTAGCTAATGTAATATTTAACGGATTTACGGGGAGTTCATTTTTATTGAGGGCATACGGTACTTGGTTTTCTTTATACGGAATTAACCATTTTAAATGCTTTAAAGATATATATACCGTTTTATAAACCGGACTATAAAAAACAATATAGTCGTTCATCACACTTGTAACATAACCATGTATTGGAGCATTTCCTGCTACATAAACTTCTGTAAAAATCCCTTTAGAAGTACTTAATACTTTTCTCAAAGAAATTGAAGGGGATTCCCTCTTAATTACAGAATCAACATCTGGTTTTAGTATGTCTTCGTCATGTGGTCTTAAAAATTTATAGTATTGTACATGATATAAAGATATATATACATAGTCTTGTCCATTGTAAAGAACAATAATGTCATTTCCTACGTCTATTAATATACCTTTAAACCTTTTTTCACCGATTAATTTAACATATATATTTTCCCCAATACTTTTGTTTAACTCATTCATCTATATCCTCCTTCCTATGAATTTCAGCTTTCCTATCTTCCGTTTCAAAAAAATAATCAGGGCAATGTTCTGTCTTAATAGTAAGTAATTCCTTTTCATACTATCGAAATAAGAAATTGTTCTTCTCTTTCCCTCATAATGCCCCTCTTATTTATTAAACATTATTCATCTTCATTCTTTTTACATTTCACTACTTGACTCACACTCTTAATATGATAATTAATGATATAAATAACTTCATCACCGTTTACTAGCGTAATACATTCTTCATGCACTTCACTTAATAGGCCTTCTACACACTCTGGGCCGCCACGGTTAATCTTTACCCACTTATACTTCAAGTCACGTAATACATCGACGAAAGTATCATCATCAGAGCAGAAACATGAAACATAGCCATCGCCACATTTACTTTCTTTCACTTTCTTAACTAGACTCTTCACATGTTTCAATTGGTAATATACTAATTCACCAAGAGGAAGTTGTAATGTAAGGTAATCTCTTCCTAACGATACAAGTACCCCCACTCGACTCTCTGGTCCACGAAGATTTACTTTTACAGTCTCACCGACTAAGCCTTTAATTTGTTCACAGCATAATATACTTTCCAAATTTGTATCCTCCTTTCTTATTATCTTCCTCTTCTTGACTGTCTTTGTGCGCGAGCTCGACCTGAATCATTACTTTCACTTTCGCTTTCACTTTCGCTTTCTTCGCTCTCTCTACAAGGTACTGTTACACTCTTAATATGAGATACTGCAACTAATATAACTTCTTCTTTTACAATTAGTGTCACAAATTCACAAGAAACATCTTGTAAAATACCTTCAACTTTCTCTGGGCCACCACGATTAATTTTCACCCAGCAATATTTGAAGCTTTGAAGTAACTTTTCAAAGTCATCTTCACATTCACATTCCAACCATCTGCAATCATCCGCTTTACAATCTTTCACATTTTTTGTAATACTTTTCAGATGACGAATCTGATAGTAATAGAGCTCTCCTTTTTCATTCTTTAATACAAAGTAATCCGAACATACAGCGACTATTGTCCCTTTTTGAGATTCTGGACCACCCCTGTTTACTCTCACAAAAGATCCAATTAAGTCTTTCAGAAAATCACAATGAAATAAACTCACGAGAAAACCCCTTCCATTAATTTATAAGCTTTTGCACTGATAGTATATGTATCTGTACAGGTTACGTTCTCTATGTTTGTCCTAGCTAGAAAAAAATATGCTTTTAACATGGTAGACTACTACCTATCAAAATTTGAAGAAAGGCTAAGAACTCCTTATGTTTTTGATATCTTCAAACAAAAAATCCCTTATGAATATACATTTCTGCATATCTTCATAAGGGATTTTCCATAGTTTAATCTTCGTCTTTAACATCCATATCTTCTGGAATTGGTTCGTTCAATATTTCTTCCACTAATTGCTTATATTTCTCCATTTGTTCTAAATGTGTATTAAATTGTTCTTTATTTACTAAATATTGCTCTCCATCGAATAGCGCACGAATTTTCTTTTGCTGAATTAACTCTTCAATATACGATTTTGGTAAATTCAAATACTCCGCAGTCTCTTCTACTGTTATATACAATGCGTTCATTCCTTTATTATTTTTTCATCTATACTGTATCTTACTTTACTTTATTTTTGTAAACAAATAAAAAAGATTTTGTAAATGCAGTTCAAAAAGCAGGTAGATGCATTCCATATATTGTATAGTATTATATAGTAAGAATTTTTTAAATATAGAATGGTATTACCCATTTACACAAAGGAGAGTTAACATATGGCTACTCGTCACATCATTACAATGTTAGAAAAAACACTACAAGTTGAAACAGAAAACACAATTTCTCATTTGAATGTATCTTTATCTGATCGTTTTCTTTCTCAAAGCACAGCAATACATGAAAACAATTGTTATCATACAATTGGTGAATGGTACAAAAATCATTTCTTATTCCAACAAGATGATTTCCTTTGGGCTAAATATGCTTTCTATGACGCATATTGTGAAGCCATCAAAAAACAAGGCCATCTTACAAAACGCGTCCGTCAAATATTAGAATCATTGGCTCGAAAACACGGAAAACAGTATATTGCTTCTATACTAAATATGCCATTTCCTAATGAACGCGCTAAAGGGACAGCGTAATTTAGCCATGTTCTGCGTAAGCAAAACATATCTAAATTGTTTTCTAGGATGCTTTACCAATAAAATGTTCATATCATATGAACTGATGAAACCGGTGTCATTATAATGATTGAAAATATAGTAAACAGGAAAACCCCCACGTACATCTCTTATCCATTTGAATAGAGAAGTATGTGGGGGTATACTTGTTCCTTATTATTTTATCATCTGCTTAATCAGTTCGCGATTTCTCTTCTTAAATACTTCATTATGAGAAGAAACCATTCCGTACTCACTTGCATCTGGTTGGATAAATTGCTTTGCTTTATTCACAGCATTTCCAGCATCTTGGAATGCACCTGCAATTAAGTGTAGTTTCCCTTCGTGCTTTAAAATATCTCCAGCAGCATATAATCCATCTACTGAAGACTCACTATTTGCATTACCTGCAATATAATAATTATCTATAATTGCAACGTCTAACTCACTATTTTCTAATAATGTAATGTCGCGTTCATATCCATGATTAATAATAACTTCATCAATAGGTAAATGAGAAACCTCACCTGTTTCATGATTTGTTAATTCTACATATTCGATCGCTTCATGATTATCACCGGCAATTAATTTTGTAATCGATGTATTAAAGAAACACTCCGCTGAGCTGTTCATAAGTTGTTTTACTTGTGCTTCATGACCAGATAATTCTTCTTTTCTATAAGTTACATACACTTTTTTCGCAATTGGTTCCAATTCATTTGCCCAATCAACAGCAGAATTGCCTCCACCGGAAATAATAACTGTTTTACCTTTAAAACGCTTTAAAGATTTAACTGTATAATTTAAATTCGATACTTCAAATCGCTCAGCACCTTCAATAGATAACTTTTGCGGTTTCAATATACCACTTCCTGTTGCGACAATAACTGTTTTTGAAAAGTGTTCTTCGCCAGTACTTGTTTTTAATGTAAAAGTACCATCTTGATTACGAATAATCGATTCTACTTTTGTATCTAATACAACTTCCGGCTTAAATGTTAACCCTTGCTGTACAAGTTGTTCAATTAACTTATCACCTGTAACTGGCAATAGTCCTCCTACATCCCAAATCATTTTTTCCGGATACACATGTATTTTTCCACCTAAATGTGGTTGAAATTCTATTATTTTCGTTCTCATTTCTCTGAGTCCACTATAAAAAGCTGAATAAAGCCCTGCAGGTCCTCCGCCTATCACGGTTACATCAAACAATTCTTCTCGATTCATTCGTGCTCACTCCTCAGCTATTAATCGTTGATTATCATTCTCAATAAAATATAACCTGTTTCCGCAAAATTTACAATCAAAATTACTATTGACAATACACCTATATAAAATTATATTATTTAAAGAATCAATAGTGATAATCATTATCATTTTGTTAATAATTAGCAAATTTGAGATTACATCTTCTTTCATTAATATGGTTATTACTATATTATAAAATCTCATATTCAAGATTTTTAATAAATTTTTTTGCATTACCACTACTATTTCAAAAAGATTGCAGTTAAACAAATTATTGTATACACATATCATCTATGTTAAAGGAGAAAGACGATGAAAAAGTTATTTATTTCACTAACAGTCCTTTTCGTTCTTGTTATGAGCGCTTGTAGCAATAGCTCTACAGACAAAAAGAACGATGCAAAAGGTAGCAAATCAGAAACAATTACATACCAATCTGAAGATGGTAAAAAAGTAGAAGTTCCTGCAAATCCAAAACGCGTTGTTGTATTATCATCATTCGCTGGTAACGTAATGTCATTAGGTGTAAATCTTGTTGGGGTAGATTCATGGTCTAAACAAAACCCACGTTTTGATAGCAAACTTAAAGATGTTGCTGAAGTATCTGATGAAAATGTTGAAAAAATCGCTGAACTAAATCCAGATTTAATCATCGGTTTATCAAATGTTAAAAATGTCGATAAGTTAAAGAAAATCGCGCCTACTGTAACATACACTTACGGAAAAGTTGATTACTTAACACAGCATTTAGAAATCGGTAAGTTATTAAATAAAGAAAAAGAAGCAAAAACTTGGGTTGATGACTTCAAGAAACGTGCACAAGAAGCTGGTAAAGAAATTAAAGCAAAAATCGGTGAAGATGCAACAGTTTCTGTTGTAGAAAACTTCAACAAACAGCTTTATGTATACGGCGAGAACTGGGGCCGTGGAACAGAAATCCTGTACCAAGAAATGAAATTAAAAATGCCTGAAAAAGTAAAAGAGAAAGCATTAAAAGAAGGTTACTACGCATTATCTACTGAGGTATTACCTGAATTTGCTGGTGATTACTTAATCGTAAGTAAAAACAAAGATACTGATAACTCATTCCAAGAGACAGAATCATATAAAAACATCCCAGCAGTAAAAAATAATCGCGTATATGAAGCAAACATGATGGAATTCTATTTCAATGATCCACTTACATTAGATTTCCAACTAGACTTCTTCAAGAAGAGCTTTCTTGGTAAATAATACAAACATGAGGAATTCTTAATTTAAGAATTCCTCTTCCTTTATTCTATGAACAGAAAAGATGTGAAACGAATGACAAAAGATCATGACAATCCACGTTCTATAGCTTTTACATACAAACTAATTTTAAGCTTAATTGCATTCTTTCTTATTTTTATGGTTGCAATGGTATTAGGTGCTGCAGATACTTCGATAAAAGATGTATGGTTAGCACTCACTTCCTCCGCTAAAGGAGACAAAATATCTATTATTCGAGAAATACGTTTACCACGTGAAGTTGCTGCTATTTTTGTAGGAGCTGGATTAGCCGTTTCTGGGGCAATTATGCAAGGATTAACACGAAATCCACTTGCGGACCCTGGATTATTAGGGCTATCTGGTGGAGCAAATGCTGCGCTTGCACTGACACTTGCTTTCAACCCTTCCATCAGCTATCTTTACTTAACATTAGCTTGCTTTATCGGTGCTGCAATTGGCGCAATTATGGTATTTGGAATTGGTATGGTGAAAAAAGGCGGCCTTTCTCCTCTTCGAATTGTATTAGCGGGCGCTGCAGTTTCAGCATTTCTACTCGCAATTTCAGAAGGAATCGGCATTTACTTTAAAATTTCACAAGATGTATCACTTTGGACTGCTGGGGGCGTAATTGGAACAACTTGGAGCCAATTAAAAATTATTATTCCAGTCATTTCAATTAGTATCTTTATCGCTATCTTACTAGCAAAAAAATTGACAGTTCTTAGTTTCAGTGAAGAAGTGGCTATTGGACTAGGTCAAAAAATTATTGTTATTAAAACTATTTTATTTATCATTATTATCTTACTTGCAGGTGCATCTGTAGCGCTTGTTGGAAATATGGCATTTATCGGCTTAATGGTACCTCACATGGTACGCCCAATTGTCGGTCCAGATTACCGATTTGTTATACCGATGTCAGCAATTGCTGGAGCTTCCTTTATGCTACTTGCAGATACAATCGGACGTACTATTAACGCTCCATACGAAACACCAGTTGCGGCAATTGTTGCGATTGTAGGGTTACCATTCTTCCTATTCATTGTACGTAAAGGAGGAAAAACATTCTCATGATGCAATCTATTTTAAGAAAACAGCGTCTCATTATACTCGCTTTACTTATAGTAATCATCACAACCATTGTAGTTGGAATGGGACTTGGTTCAGCATCTTTATCTTATGATCGACTACTCCCAACATTAATGGGGCAAGGGACTTTTAAAGAGGAGTTTGTTTTATACTCTTTAAGACTACCTAGAATTGTCATTACATTATTAGCTGGTATGGCTCTCGCTTTATCAGGGGCTATTCTGCAAGGAATTACCCGAAATGATTTAGCTGAACCTGGTATTCTTGGTATTAACTCTGGGGCTGGTGTTGCTGTTGCTATTTTCTTTTTATACTTTCCAATAGACGTAGGTTCATTTCTTTACTTACTACCTGTCGTTGGATTTATTGGGGCATTTCTGACAGCTGTTCTAATTTACGTGTTTTCATATAGTAAATCAACTGGACTTCAACCAATACGATTAACATTAACTGGTATCGGTTTTGCATTTGCACTATCTGGAGCGATGATTGTCCTTATTTCATCCGCTGATCGTATGAAAGTGGACTTTATCTCAAAATGGATTGCCGGAAATATTTGGGGAGATGACTGGATTTTCGTTTTAGCAATGCTCCCATGGTTAATCGTATTCATTCCGTTTGTTTTCTATAAAGCAAATCGATTAAACATTTTAGCATTAAACGAACCAGTCGCAATTGGCGTTGGAATTGAAATTGAAAAAGAACGCAGGTACTTATTAGTTGCAGCCGTTGCACTTGCAGCCGCAGCTGTTTCCGTAACAGGAGGAATTAGCTTTATCGGATTAATGGCTCCTCATATCGCGAAATCTTTAGTAGGTCCAAGACATCAAATCTTCATGCCTATCGCCCTTTTAATCGGCGGATGGCTATTATTATTAGCAGATACAATCGGACGAAATATCGTTGATCCTAATGGCATTCCAGCAGGTATTGTCGTTGCTTTAATTGGGGCTCCTTACTTTATGTATTTGTTGCTTAAAAAAGCTTAAAAAACACCCTCAAGATTTCTTGAGGGTGTTTTTGTTTCATTCTACTGCTGCCCATACCCTTCAAACTTCTTCGCCAAATTCTCCATCTCATCTTCTGGCAATAGCTTTGGTTCCCCAATGCTTTTCGTTTGATAATAAATTTGAGCACAAAACTCAATCTCTTCTGCAACAGTAAACGCCATTTTTATATTATTTGCACCAGCAATTAAACCGTGATTTGCAAGTAAAACAGCACGGCGATCAATCATGCCTTCAAAAGCAGCCTCCGCTAATTGCTTCGTACCAAATGTTTCATACGGTGCACAGCGCACATTCGGTCCTGCGAAAGCAATTAAATACGATACAGCAGGAAGCTCCCATCCTAATGATGCAATCGTCTTCGCGTAAGGAGAGTGTGTATGCACAAGCGCATTTATATCTTCACGCTTCCTATAGTAAATAAGGTGCATATCTAATTCACTTGATGGTTTTCTCTCTCCTTCTACTACTTCACCATCTAGGTTTAATATAACTACATCTTCAGGCTTTGTTTCATAATACTCTAAACCACTTGGGCTAATCGCAACAAGACCTTGTTCACGATTAAAGATACTAATATTACCGCCCGTTCCCTTTGTTAAACCACTAGAAATCATTTTCTTTCCATACGCTACAATTTCTTCTCTTTCTTTTTGTAATAACATATACATCCCCCTAAGTATGAAGCTTATGATGACTGACTTTTACATTTATCTACTTATTGAAATAGCTTTTTTAAATTCTCCGTAAACGGTGCCTTTACAATCCCTTTTTCTGTAATAATCGCTGTTACATTTTCATGTGGAGTAACATCAAATGCTGGATTATATACTTTACTTTCTTTCGGAGCAGAATATTGTCCGAAGCGATTAATCACTTCAGAAGCATCTCTTTCTTCAATCGGAATTTCTTTTCCTGTCGATGTCTTTAAATCAATTGTCGGTGTTGGCGCTGCTACATAAAACGGAATGTTGTAGTACTTAGCTAAAATAGATACGCCTAATGTGCCAATTTTATTTGCTACATCACCATTTGCTGCCACACGATCACATCCAACAATTACCGCATCAATCTTCCCTTGTGACATGACCATAGCTGCCATATTATCTGTAATAACAGTAACGTCAATGCCTGCTCGCTGCAGTTCTAATGCTGTTAACGTTGAACCTTGTAATCTAGGGCGTGTTTCATCAGAATAGATTTTTAAGTCCCATCCTTTTTCTTTCGCTAAGTACATGGGAGCTGTCGCGGTACCATACTTAGTTGTCGCTAACGCACCAGCATTACAATGTGTTAATACTCCCATTCCATCATGGAATAATGTTAATGCATGTTCTCCAATTTGACGGTTAATTTCTTCATCTTCTCTATGAATCTCTTTTGCCTCTTCTAGTAATCTATTTTTCAGCTGTGAGATTGATAAATGAATATTATCTGTCGCTACACTTTCCATTCTTTCAAGTGCCCAAAATAAATTTACGGCAGTCGGTCTTGATGTCGCCAAGTATGTACATACCTTTCTTACTTCATCCATAAATCCCTCTTCCGTACTTTCAGCAAATTCCTTTATCCCTAAATACACTCCATAAGCAGCTGAAACACCAATCGCGGGTGCACCTCGTACTTTCATTACTTGAATCGCATCCCACACACTTTCAGCTGTTTTAAAAGATTCATAGACAATTTCATTTGGTAATAACGTTTGATCTAACAAAACTAAAGCATCATCTTTCCACTGAATTGGTATTAATTGCTCTTCCATCATATTCTCCCCTTACTTCGCGTAGTGCATTGACTGTTCTTTTAACGTTTCTACAAAACTTGTGCCCGTTCTATATTGATTCGCTCGTAAAATAAAACCCTTCGCTACTTGAAGACAAATTCGCTCCGCTCTAGCACGTGCTTCCTCATTCCCAATACAAGTAATATCTTTTACTTTCGCTAATCCAACAATACGGCGAATTAATTCCAGACCTGTCACTGCAGCTGTATCCTCTAATACAGATTGCAAATAGACTTCGCTAAAGCCTTCTTCCTTCGCCATAATCTCGGTCACATGAATATCCCAAGCACCTAAAAACTTCTGCTTAAATAAATCAATTACCTCTACCATCGTAGTTTGTAACCAATCCATATACGTATCTTTCTCAGCTCCAGGTGACATCGTTGCATCTGCATTCACCCAAGCAAACATTAAATTCGCCATTACATTCCCAACGTCATATCCCATAGGTCCATAAAAAGCAAACTCAGGATCAATAACCTTTGTAGAATCATCTCTTACAAAAACAGAACCAGTATGTAAATCACCATGAAGTAATGCCTGTGCATTCGTCATAAAAGAAAATTTACGTTTCGCTACTTCCATACGAAGCTCTTTATCACTATAAATATGTTCCCTAATCCATCCCTCATTTAACGGAAATAACTCATTACGCTTATTATGATTTGTAAATGGTTCTGAATATACGAGGTCCTCTGTAATCTCACATAATTCAGGATTTATATAATTCTTCACAAGTTTCTTCTTCTCTTTATGATTCATTACAACATCCGATGTTAACAAAAGTGTATTTACCATAAAAGTAGTTAAATCATCCGCAAGCCTCGGAAATATTTGATGATTTATAAGTGCTGTACGTAATATTGTGTGATCCGATAAATCTTCCATTACGCAACAATTCATCACACTATCAAATAAATACACCTTAGGAACAAGTCCAGGTGCTAACTCATCCTCTAACTGCAAAACATCTGATTCTATACGAATACGATTCGTCGACAACTTAAACTCATCTGAAATGCGAGCTGTATCCCCAGCTTGCTTTACGATGACAGACATGTTCTCTTTTTCATCCCAAACGCGGAACACATAATTTAAATTGCCATCACCTATTTCTTTACACTGTAACCCCTTTGCATGTTCAAACTTAGATAATTTCTCTTTCACATATGCAATCACATCTTTAGCTTCCATTAAAAAATACTTTGTGAACTTAGACATGGTTTCCCCTCCACACCAATTGTAAGCGTTTTCTAAAAGCTATAAAAAATAATAGGTTGAATTTTTTCATCCTATAAATATGTATTCTTCTTTTTGAAAGGTATATCTAGGTTTTATTATATCTCGTTAGCACTTTGAGTCAATATTTCTAACTATCATCGTAATATACTTCCTAATTATATATTTGAGATGACAAAAATTGTTCAAAAAGATTTCGATTCATTTTATTTTATTTATCGCACAATTCTTTGTAAAATAGAAATAAGCAGTTCCTTTTCAAATACATAACTTCTAAGAAATATTTCCTTCCTAAGAAATTAAACTTACACACTATCTCTAACATACACACTAAACTTTCAACTACTCATCTAAAATTTATAGACTTAAAATTACCTTTCCATTCCCTGTTAGTCTTAATTGAGAATAAATATTAATTAAATTGGTATAAAGTTGGTTTATTCTCTTGACAAAATAACCACTTCTATATGATAATTAATATCGAATTAGAATTATTATAGTTAATTAAAAAATATATTTTATGAGCACACTATTTTTTGATGCTCAAAACCAACATTTAGGAGGAATTTTAACATGTTATTAATCGGCACAGAAGTAAAACCGTTTAAAGCTAATGCTTACCATAATGGAGAATTTATCCAAGTTACTGACGAAAGTTTAAAAGGAAAATGGAGTGTAGTTTGTTTCTACCCAGCTGACTTCACATTCGTTTGCCCAACTGAACTTGAAGACTTACAAAACCAATACGCAACTCTAAAAGACTTAGGCGTTGAAGTATACTCTGTATCTACAGACACTCACTTCACTCACAAAGCATGGCATGATAGCTCAGAAACTATCGGCAAAATCGAGTACATCATGATTGGTGACCCAACTCGCACAATCACTACAAACTTCAACGTTTTAATGGAAGAAGAAGGTCTTGCTGCTCGTGGTACATTCATCATCGATCCAGACGGCGTTATCCAATCTATGGAAATCAATGCTGACGGTATCGGCCGTGACGCAAGCATTCTTGTTAACAAAATTAAAGCTGCTCAATACGTACGTAACAACCCAGGTGAAGTTTGCCCAGCTAAATGGCAAGAGGGTTCTGCAACACTTAAACCAAGCCTTGACCTTGTAGGCAAAATCTAAGGAGTTCGATCAAAATGATACTAGATGCAGATATAAAAACACAACTATCCCAATACCTTCAATTAATGGAGAACGATATTTTACTTAAAGTAAGCGCAGGAGACGATAACGTATCTAAAGATATGTTAGCTCTAGTAGACGAATTAGCTACTATGTCATCTAAGATTACAGTAGAAAAAGTTGAATTAGAGAGAACACCAAGCTTTAGCGTAAACCGCCCTGGTGAAAACACTGGTGTCGTATTCGCTGGTATTCCATTAGGACACGAATTTACATCATTAGTGTTAGCTTTACTACAAGTAAGTGGACGCGCTCCAAAAGTTGAACAAAAATTAATCGATCAAATTAAAAACATTCAAGGCGAATATCATTTTGAATCTTATATCAGCCTAAGTTGTCATAACTGTCCTGATGTTGTACAAGCTCTTAACGTAATGAGCGTTCTTAACCCTGGTATTACACATACTATGATTGATGGCGCTGCATTCAAAGAGGAAGTAGAAAGCAAAGACATTATGGCAGTACCAACTGTTTACCTAAACGGCGAATCTTTCGGAAGCGGTCGTATGACACTTGAAGAAATTTTAGCTAAAATGGGTAACGGTCCAGATGCATCAGAGCTTTCTGATAAAGATCCATACGATGTTCTTGTTGTTGGTGGCGGCCCTGCTGGTGCAAGTGCAGCAATTTACGCAGCACGTAAAGGCATCCGCACTGGTATCGTTGCTGAGCGCTTCGGTGGTCAAGTAATGGATACTATGGGCATTGAGAACTTCATCAGCGTGAAAAAGACTGAAGGTCCTAAGCTAGTAGCAAGCCTTGAAGAGCACGTAAAAGAATACGACATCGATGTAATGAATCTACAACGTGCGAAACGTTTAGAGAAAAAAGAACTTATTGAAGTGGAACTTGAAAACGGCGCTATTCTGAAAAGTAAGAGCGTAATCGTTTCTACAGGTGCTCGCTGGCGTAATGTTGGCGTACCAGGTGAAGCTGAGTTCAAAAATAAAGGTGTAGCATATTGCCCACACTGTGACGGTCCATTATTCACTGGAAAAGACGTAGCAGTTATCGGCGGAGGTAACTCTGGTATTGAAGCAGCTATCGACTTAGCAGGTATCGTTAAGCACGTAACTGTTCTTGAATTCATGCCAGAATTAAAAGCTGATGCTGTATTACAAGAGCGTCTTAACAGCTTACCAAACGTAACTGTTCTGAAAAACGTTCAAACGAAAGAAATCACTGGTACTGATAAAGTAAACGGTATTTCTTACATCGATCGTGAAACTGAAGAAGTTCATCACGTTGAATTACAAGGTGTATTCGTACAAATCGGTCTTGTACCAAACACAGACTGGTTAGGCGAAACAGTTGAACGCGTTCGCGGTGAAATCGTAACAGACAAGCACGGCGCTACAAACGTACCAGGAGTGTTTGCTGCAGGTGACTGTACAAATAATCCGTACAAACAAATCATCATCTCTATGGGTTCAGGTGCAAACGCAGCTTTAGGTGCATTTGATTACTTAATCCGTAACTAATAAAAAAGACGCGCTACCTATTGGTAGCGCGTCTTTTTTATTATATTTCATGTAAATAGTTATCAAGTTCCTTCCAACTCATTACTGTATAAGGTGTACCTACATTCAATACTACTTTTACATTTTCTGCTACTATTTGCATTCTCTTAGTTGGATTATCTCTTTTTCCTGAAGGATAAATAGCAAGTTTCATCATTTCTTGCTTTCCATCTTCATAAATCCTTTTCTTTAAACCAAATTGGTTAATTTGTTCCTTTGAAGGAACTTCTTTGCCTTCCCAGTCACATATTTCAAATAGAGGATACCTATCTCCGTGCCATTCCTCAATAATCTCAATGACTTTAAGAATAATACAACTCCCTGATACTAATTCATAACTAACAGCATCACCTGCTTTTAAAGAAGTATTAGCTATAAATCTTTTCGGCACTTTTTTAGCTTCTGGCTGCCGAGAATGTAACTGCTCTCTTAGTTTATTTAAAACTACTTCACGTTTCTTCTGTAATTTAGGTTCTTCTTCCCAACGGGCTAAATCTGCACCACTTTCTATTATTTGCAATGCCTCCTGCTTAACATTCTCTTGAAGTCTCCCTAACCTCCATTGTATGGAAGCAAATACTAACCAAAAAACAATAGTCTCTTCATTATCTAATTCATTCTTGTATTCCTCAATTACAATCCTACTTGCGTCCTCATTTGAATATTCATTTGCTAACAAATCCTTATACAGTAACTTAATATCTTCAGCAATATCGTCTGATAATATTGCTACTCCCCAAGCCCCCATACATTAACACTCCAATCTATAAACTAAAAACCTCTCATTCCCATTCTTCTCATAAGCACCTGGCAATCTAACTTCTTTCTTCAGCTCAAACGCAGTCTGATTTTCTAAGAAGAAAATATAGTCCTCAGAAGGATAATATAAAATAATATCCACTTCTCTCCCCGTTTCTTCTACTGAAAGCAAAATGTTATTTACTACATTCATAAACACTTGTATAGAAAATGGATTAAAGAAATAAAACCTATTATCATGTGGATCAATCTCATATTCCTGCGCTAAACAACATTGGAATTGAATTTTCCCCTTACTGTTTCGTGCCTTTCGTGCATAACGATCTCGATTATCCATCGCTTCTTTATAAAACTCTTCATTCATTTCAATTCCAACTGCTGAAGCACCACGTTTATGATGCATATAAAAGTTTAATCGCCCTTTTCCGCACCCAAAGTCTACAATTCGGTCGCTACTTCGTATTTCATATTGATTCAATAACTCATCTAACCCGCTATACGGTGTCGGTTCATAGCGATGATAATGCATAGACTTGTTAAACCCTTTTTGCTCACCGACTGTTTTTATATGTAAAACTGCATCGTAATATTGTTCGTTCATTCGTTTTCTCCTATTAAAAAATGGTACTTATTATTATACACCATGTACTGGAGGCTCATTTTTCATCAAATTAATAGGTACGTGAAATTATATTAACGATTTTCTTAATATATCTATCGTAACTTCAAATATATCAACGATTTTCTCAATATATCTATCATAACTTCAAATATATCAACGATTTTCTTAATATATCTATCGTAACTTCAAATATATCAACGATTTTCTCAATATATCTATCATAACTCAAAATATATCAACGTTTTTTCAAATATATCGATTTGCCGACAATTCACGACAAAAAAACAGGAGCTCTCTAGCCCCTGTCTTCTAACACTTTCAATACAGTTTGTTTCAATATTTCTACCCCATCCATAATACAACTATGATCAAACCTCATATACGGATGGTGTAATCCAGGTTGTAGGTCTGCTCCTAGTCCAAGCATAACAGCTTTTAAATGTGGTCTTTTCACTGTATAGTAATGGAAATCATCGCTTCCTGTCGTATAGAGAGGCCCTGTGCATCTCTCTTCCCCATACACTTCGAGAATACCTTTACGCATAAAGCGCTCTGCTTCTTCGGAAACCTCTGCTCCTGGTGCAAGATCCATCCATTCGTATGAAGTTTTTGATCCCATCGATGCAGCTGATTCTATTACATGCTCAATCTTTTTCTTTAATTCTTCTAATAGTATATTACTCTCTGCTCTTACATCTAAACTGAAATGACCATTTCCCGGAATAATATTTAAATTATCACCACCCGCTTGGCATCTCGTCATTTTTACTGAATAAGAACTTTGCGGTGGCAGCCAAATATTTTTCAAACCGATATTAATCATGGAAATGACATCAATTGCATTCACACCTTGATGTGGTCTTGCCCCGTGTGCATCCTCCCCATGAATCATACCCTCTAAAAATCCTGCTGCTCCATGACGAATAGATGGGGCTGCTTGTTTCAAAGATAGTTCTTCAATTGGTCTTAGATGGACGCCAAATAAGAAATCAGCATCATCTACAGCACCTTTCTCCACCATCTTCAAAGCACCATTCCCCTTCTCTTCTGCTGGCTGAAAAATAAATCTAACCGTACCACTTTTCCATCTCATATTTTTCAATTGTAAAATAAGTCCCATTACAATGGTCATATGAGCATCATGGCCACATGAATGGTTCGCTTTAAATTCTCCATTTACTTCTTGCCAAAGTGCATCCATATCAGCACGAATCGCAATAACTGGATTCCCGCCTCCAATCTCAGCAATTACACCTGGACAATCATCAAATGTTCTATATGAAATTCCTTCTTCTTTTAAAAAGTCAGTAATATACGCTGTCGTTTCATATTCTTTCCAACTTACTTCAGGGTTTTCGTGTAAATGCTGAAAAATCTCCGTTAAGCGCTCTTGTAGTTCTAATGTTTTCAACGTTCCAGTCTCCTTCCCACATTACAAACGATTCGGGTTAATTATACTTATGAAAAACAGATGTTTTTATGAACATATTGAATTTTAAGAAAAAAGTCAATTATTTATTTTTAAATACTTAAAAAGCTTACTCTGCACTTATATTACAAACTAAACAAACAATTAGAACATTCCTTATTTTCTGTTTTTTATGTTGACGCTTACATAAACTTTTAGTTATCATAACCTAATAAACGTCTATTTTACGACAATTCTAAAAATACAAACAAACATACGTAACAAGGAGGAACTTTATGAAAAAAGAAATACCTTTTGGAATAGCGATTATCCCTATTATCATTACCGTTGCAGTTATGATGGTTACAATTGTTGTATTAAAACAAACCCCTCACGTTCCACTTATTATTGGTACAACCGTTGCTTCTATTGTCGCTTGGCGTTACGGTTACAAATGGAATGATCTTGAAGAAGCAATGTATAAAGGGATTCGTCTTGCATTACCCGCTATCGTCATTATTATTCTTGTTGGCTTAACAATTGGTGCTTGGATTGGCGGTGGAATCGTCGCAACGATGATTTATTACGGTTTAAAACTTTTAACTCCATCACTATTTTTAGTTTCCATTACCGTCATTTGTTCTATCGTAGCATTAGCAATTGGTAGCTCTTGGTCTACAATGGGCACAATTGGTGTTGCTGGAATGGGAATTGGCCTAAGTATGGGAATTCCAGCTCCAATGGTTGCTGGTGCCATTATTTCAGGCTCTTATTTTGGCGATAAAATGTCACCGCTTTCAGACACAACTAACTTAGCCGCAGGATTAACAAATACAGATTTATTCGCACACATTCGTCATATGTTATTTACTACAGTTCCAGGTTTAATTATTACTCTTATCGTCTACGCGGTCTTAGGAAGAAGCTTCGGCGCTAACAATATTGATGCGAAGAGCATCGATCAAACGTTACAAGTATTGCAACAAAACTTTGTTATCTCACCTTTCCTACTCATTATACCCGTAGTCGTTATGGTATTGGTCGCTAAAAAGGTCCCTGCTATACCAGCGATTCTCGTCGGTATTATTTTAGGATTTTTATCACAAGTCTTTATTCAAGGTGGTTCTGTCTCAGCATCTGTCGGTGCACTCCAAGCTGGATTTGTTATAGACACTGGAAACAAGCTAGTAGACGAACTATTTAACCGCGGTGGCTTAGATTCGATGATGAATACAGTCTCGATGACAATTGTCGCTATGACTTTCGGAGGAGTATTAGAACATACAGGTATTCTTCGCTCAATTGTAAATCAAATTTTAAAGTTAGCGACATCAGCAAAAGGGCTTATCGCTTCTACTATCGCATCTTGTTTTGCAACAAACCTTACTTGCTCTGAACAATATATTTCAATTGTTGTCCCTTCAAGAATGTACGCAAATGCATACACGGAAAAAGGACTACATTCAAAAAACTTATCCAGAGCATTAGAAGATGGCGGAACATTAACTTCTGTCTTCGTTCCTTGGAATACGTGCGGTGTATTTATTCTCGCTACACTTGGCGTAGGTGCATTTGAATATGCCCCTTATGCTATTTTAAATTTCATCGTACCTATTATCTCAATCATTTATGGTATAACAGGCTTCACAATTGTAAAACTATCAGACATTGAAAAAGCAGAACTACTAAAGAAACAAAAAGCTCAACTAGAAGCTTAAAAATAGCGGTAAATTCAGTTCATATAGTGCGCGAGGTCGCCCTTGTTGATAGGGCATTTCCTCGCCGCAAATATGAGCATACCCGTAATCAACTAATTTCTTTAACAACCTTTCTGTCGATCTTCGAGTCACTTGTAAATACTCAGAAAGGTCAGCTGCTGTAAACTTCAATGACGGGTGCGATTGACTAAATTGAATGATTTTTGACAAGTTGGCCGGACTAAGCTTCGTTTCCTTCGCTATTTTCATTAGTTCCGGATTATCATTTTTCAAACTTTGTACTCTCTGTTCTTTCGGGAACGGACCAAACAAATCTTTATCACTTGTTAGTATATAAAAACAACGATCTATTGGATTGTTCTTTGCAAAACTTTGAGCAATTTTTGCATTTTGCTCCGCTTCTTTCACGGTTTTCCCATAACCAAATCCAATAGCTATCGTTCCTTCTACGCTCGCAAACAAGTTATCTATCGCATTTGTTTTAATAATTGATTCGATATCACCACGAGTTGTATACAAAATGCATGTCATTTCATCCACTTGTTTAAATGAACCACGTAGCTCTTTTGAAATGACATCTAGTTTTTCAAGCAAACTCGTTCGTAATTCTAAGGAAGAAATAATACAAGCACCAACAGTAGCTGAATAGCTTTTTGCTAACTCAGCTTTTATTTTTGCATCTTTTAGCCCATGTATAACGGATTGTGTTGGATCAATCATACGCTCTGAAGGAACACCTATTTTTTGAAGCTCGTCGTAAACAGCGTGAATACTAGTTAAAGCTAAATGAGCCTCTCCAGATTGATATTTAGCTACATGAAAATCGATAACTCTATTTATCTCATCCTTACTCCACAGCATATTTTCATAATCCAACACTTGCGGACTTTCTTTTATACCGATATCATGGAACACATTTGTAATAAACGAGCGGTCTACTAAATCGATGGAAATGTTATGTGGTTGAATACTTTGATGATACATGATAGAAAGAATTGAAGATGCGACAGTTGTCTCGTCTTGCTGTAAGTATGTACTTGGAATTTGTAATTGTTCTCTTATTTCTTTTGCCATATAATAAGGTAAAGCACCTGAGAAAAAGATGACATCACAAGGCTTTAAACACTTTAATAGTTCAGAAGATTCCGCCGGATGAAGGTAAATATATGGATCAATTTCTATTCCTTCTAATTTTTGAGCAATAGGAAAAAGGTTCTCCATAAACTCCTTTGAACCGACAACTGCAATTTTTATCATCATTTTCTCTAACTCCTTATCATTAATTAACGACTATTTAACGTCAACTATATCAAATGTATAAAACTATTGTAAACAGGAAGGGGTCTCTATTCAATGAAAATTACAGCTATTCATCTTTACGCAATTCGTTTACCGCTTCGCAATCCGTTTGTTATTAGTTATGGCTCTTATTCTGATATGCCCTCTATTATCGTCAAAATGGAAACAGATGAAGGTATTATCGGTTACGGTGAAGGCGTTGCTGATGATCACGTCACAGGTGAATCATGGGAAAGTACTTTCTATACTTTAAAACATACGCTAACCCCTGCTCTAATCGGGCAAAATCCAATGAATATTGAAAAAATACACGACATGATGGACAATACAATTTACGGTGTTCCAACAGCGAAAGCCGCAATTGATATTGCTTGTTTTGATATAATGGGCAAAAAACTAAATCAACCTGTATATCAATTAATTGGCGGGCGCTACCATGAAGAATTCCCTGTCACTCATGTTTTAAGTATTGCCGATCCAGAAAACATGGCTGAAGAAGCTGCTTCTATGATTCAAAAAGGTTACCAATCTTTCAAAATGAAAGTTGGTACAAATGTAAAAGAAGATGTGAAACGTATTGAAGCTGTACGAGAACGTGTAGGAAATGACATCGCTATTCGCGTTGATGTAAACCAAGGCTGGAAAAATAGCGCAAACACATTAACAGCACTACGTTCATTAGGACATTTAAACATTGACTGGATTGAACAACCTGTTATCGCGGACGATATTGATGCCATGGCTCATATTCGTTCTAAAACAGACCTCCCGCTTATGATTGATGAAGGATTAAAAAGTTCTCGTGAAATGCGCCAAATTATTAAATTAGAAGCTGCTGATAAAGTAAATATAAAACTAATGAAATGCGGCGGCATATATCCAGCTGTAAAGCTCGCTCATCAAGCAGAAATGGCAGGCATTGAATGCCAAGTGGGATCAATGGTCGAATCATCTGTTGCCTCTTCCGCAGGATTCCATGTCGCTTTCTCAAAAAAAATCATTACGAGCGTAGAGCTAACAGGGCCATTAAAATTCACAAAAGACATCGGAAACTTACATTACGACGTACCATTCATTCGCTTAAACGAAAAGCCCGGACTCGGCATTGAAATAAACGAAGATACATTACAAGAACTAACCGTCTTTCAAGACGTTGTACGCTAAAGGAGGACTATCATATGACGGTTCTATACGAAGGAACATTAAAACAAAATAACGAATCATTTCACGTTACATTACTATCACTAGAGCACATCGAACAAATTTTATCACTACAAAACATTGTAGTTGAAGCACTAGAAGATAAAAGTCGTTTACAACCACTCTCACAAGAAGAATTTCAATACATTCTAGAAGGAAACGGCATGATGATCGGTGCTTTTATCGAAAACGAACTCATCGCATTTCGCGCTCTACTCGTCCCTCCTATCGACGATGAACATTTAGGGCTTGATATTGGTCTATCAGAAAGTGAACTGCACCGCGTCATCTATCAAGAAATCTCAAACGTTCATCCGAACTGCCGAGGAAATGGTATGCAAAAAATATTAGCAAACGTCATCATGGACGAATTGCAAAAAGAAGATAGCAAATATGATTATGTATGCTGCACCGTTGCTCCTTTTAACATCCCGAGTTTGAAGGATAAGTTTGCGCAAGGGATGGCGATTGCTGCGCTAAAGGAGAAGTATGGTGGTAGTCTGCGGTATGTTTTTGTGAAGAAATTGCGCGGAGATAAAGAAAGCGATTGGACGGATATTCAAAGTATTCTAATGAGTGATGCTAGTGGACAGCAGGCTTTGCTTTCGGAGGGGTATCGTGGGTATGAGATGGAGAAAACAGCAGATACTTTCATTGTGAAGTTTGGGCGATAATCTATATACTCGAAAAGAGGAGATGTCTGCTGTGACCTCTTCTCTTTTCGATTTGTTGAACAATCCTGTGGTAAATGAAATTATATCAACGATTTTTCGAATATATCTATCATAACTTACAATATATCAACGATTTTTAAAATATATCTATCAAAACTCACAATATATCAACGATTCGACAAGAAATATCGATTTACAGACAAAAATCGATATCCCTTCCTAAACCGTCATCTTCCAACTAGATAACGCTAACCAATTCTCCATTTCTTTATAATCAGGCATTATCTTCCCGACAAGACGCCAAAAAGATCGATCATGATTTAAATGAACCATATGACACATTTCATGAACAACCACATAGTCAATTACTCGCTGTGGTGCCATTGCTAGCTTCCAATTGAATGTTAGTTGTAAATTCGAATCGCAAGTACCCCAAGTACGACTACTATCTGTAATACGAATAGAACGTGGTTTTGTTTTGAAATTACTTTGATGCACTTTAATACTCTTCTCTACTAAAGATTTACACTGCTTATAGTAAAATCGTTTTAAAGCTTGTTGTATTTTCTCATCCTTAAGCTCTTTCACATAAATATGTAACTTATCCCCTTCAAAAATCGCATTGTCTTGCTCAATGCTTGCATCTTGGGAAATCTGTATCGGATACGTATTCCCTAAATACAAAAAGCCCTCTCCTTGATCATAATCCTTTTCCTGTGGTCCACGCGCTCGCTCCGCCATTTCCTTACGTGTTGTCTGAATCCAATCCCACTTTTCCTCTAGCAACTGAACTAAGTATTCAACAGGTGTCCCTTTCGGAGCCTGCACTTCCACATTTCCATACGAATCCACAAAAAGACGCACGGACTTTTTCTTCTTATAAGTTATATGAAAATTAATTGTCTCACCTAAATATGTATGTACCATTTCATCACCTGGCATAGTATTTTTACAAATAAAAAAGAGTAGGATACGAACGTCCTACTCTACCTATTATATCATTTACTGCTTTAACGAACTCATTATCCTCTATACTTTACACCTAATCCCTTAATGAAATTCCTTGCGTATCTATCGCCACACTCTTTGTAATTTTTATGGCCTTTCTTTCTTAATAGAGCGCCTAACTCTCCTTTTGTTACCGTAACGCCTACGCTATCTAATATATCAAGTACATCCTCACTCGTTAAAGATAGTGCGATTTTCATTTTCTTTAGAAGAAGGTTATTGGCACTCTCCTTGCTCTGTACAGGTGCAGGCTGCCCTGGTTTCGGATCTTGCTTTCCTCTTTTTAAAGTAATAAATCCATTTAAAAATGCCTCTAACATCATCATATCGCATGTTTTTACGTACTCATCTTCAGCTACCTCATCATTTTCAGCTTCATGCTGAGGAGCTCTCTTTATTTTTGTAAGCATATCAACTACGTCTTCTTTCGTTACTTCCATCCCGCCTAGTTTAAAGATTTCTACCATATCTATATCTTTTATATCTAAAGCGTATCGTACTCTTTTTAATATATCGTTGTTGCTCATTGCCATTGGGTTTCCTCCTGAAATGTTGATTATAGTAATGCTTTTAGCATGTGTAAATTAATGTCGTTAAGTTACTACTTTAACATTTTAGGGGGAGGTTTTGTAGTCTTAACCAAATTTATGATTATAGAGGCTATACTACAATCCAAGCAATAATTTGATTCTATAGAAGGGTTACAGTAACTTTTCGGTTCATTTTTTCTTAGTTCATTAGATCTACATTCTATTTTATATTTGTTAACTATAAAAGCAGTGCATTGATTCCTCAAATACACTGCTCGTCTCTTACATTGTTATATTTCTTCTATACAAACTAGAGTTTATGGGTTTCGATGAATTTTATCCATATAGGAGACTATTGCATATCATAAATTAGCCACTTTCCGTCAACTTTCTTCAAATCAATAGTAATATTGTCAGGATTAGGGCCGTATAAAGGTTTTGGAGAGATATCTATCGTAACTTTTAATTTTGCTCTATCTCCAACTTTTCTTTCTTCTATATTTAATATATCTATTGACGCATTTTTTGGAATTCCAATACGTTTTCCAGCTTCTACATCCCAAGGGAGACTCGGATGTATATACTCACCTGCTTTGTTTAAATCTCTTGATTCAAGAGCTTTAAAAAAGCCTTTTACTGTTTCTTGTGGACTATTATTTTGAATTAGAACGTTAACTAATATAACTATAAACACAATCCCAATTATCCACACGTACCAAGGAGATTTTTTTGCAATTCTTATTAATTTTATGTTTTTATCATTTCTATTTTGGGGCGTAATATCGTTATGGAATTCTCCATTATCAAATAGTTCTTCTGATTCATCCAAATTTATTCTCTCTGTACCACAACTAGTACAGTACTTATTTGTTTTCAATAATTTCTTATTACATGCTGTACAATTCATTATTTTATTTCTCCCTGCCCTATTATTAAAATCAAATCCCCAAAGTTTCACATATTAATTTTCTATTATTTTCAATTTTTTTGATGTAGTAGCATTAAAATTACCTGATGAATCCAATTCTGTATGATAAATGTACGTTTTGACTCTAAAATTTTTATGTGGAAACTTTTTATTTACAGCACTTACCACTAAATTGTTAATTTCATTTCCGATTTTCACAGCTTCTTCTACCGTAGACTTATTATCAACTCGAACTTTTATCGGAAAATCAGCTGTATAATACATATTTGGATTATCATACAGCGTTGCTTGAAATAAAAATGGGGCTAATCCGGTTTGTTCAATAAGTAAATCCTTCGTATCATAAACTTTTATATTTGCAATATTCTTTCCTACTTCCGATCCTGCCTCTGCATCAAAGGGTTCTAATTTCTCGTTAGCAACACTTGTTTCATTTCCTACCGCCTTACCCTTATAATTCATTTCAATAAATTTCACATTACCATCCCGGTCACAATCCAACCAAACAGTACCTTCTTTATTTTTGAAAGCCCCATCCACACTTACAGATATGCTACCGCCCCCAGTTCCTGAAAACTTCTCAATCTGCACACTTTCCGCATCATTTCCTCGAACATCATATTTTGCATACCCTTCCGCCTCAGTGCCTTCTGATTCAATTTTAGTACCTAACATAATATCAAGACCTAATAATTTGAAGGCATCCTTATACTTCAAATCTTTTGGCTCTAATAATTCAATCTTAATATGATTAATAATTTTCCCATCACTTTCAAATGTATATTTAGCATAATTATCTACATATAACCATCTAGTTTCCTCTTTTGTTCTTGGGGATGAAAGCGTTCTCTCTAAATCTTCAAGTCGATAAGTTTTTTTTAGGTACATTGCTATTCCACTTAAATTTGAAGTCGAAATATCATTGCTCTCATTCGTCATAATTTTCTTCTCATCTTGCTTAACATTTTGGCTTACTTCTTTTGTTGGTACTGATTCTGTTGATTTTTGACAACCCGATGTAATTAATCCTGCTGTAAGTAAAGCTATTAATACTTTCTTCATAATTTCCCTCCAATTAAAATAAAAAAATTCTGGTAGCTCCTATAAGAAAAAATCTTCAAATCAGAAGAAAATTCCACAGTACTCTAAAATTATTATCGAATATTTAAAAATAACTATTATTCAAAAGATCTTCATACCAATACTAAATAATTAACTTTATAAATTATGTCGAAAGAAGTCGAAAAACAATATTTTTATAATCGGAAATTTAGATTTAATTTTCCGCTGTTAAATTAATTAATTTGAACATAAAATAGGACCTCCTTACATGCACTCTGCATGTAAGGAGGTCCTATTTAGATAAAAATCATACATTTTCTTAACTTGATGGCCATGCTCAAATAAAGAGATTTTTTATTTCTGTCTATTATTCAGATTACATTTCATACCTCGATAGAGCCTAATGTACTCTACTCCAGCTCTTGTCATTTTT
The DNA here is from genome assembly GCF_051916325.1 of Bacillus cereus group sp. MYBK227-1. NCBI lineage: Bacteria > Bacillati > Bacillota > Bacilli > Caryophanales > Bacillaceae > Bacillus > Bacillus cereus group sp. MYBK227-1. The sequence continues at coordinate 164,908 of NZ_JBQAGK010000006.1, forward strand.
CTCCTTACGAGTATTCGTTAGTTCATTATATTCTCAAAGACTTCTTTTTTCAGCAAGCAGACTGTATCAACAAAAAAAGTTACATTCACAAAAAAACTCAAAACTAAATAAAATAACTACCCACAAATTAATACAATCCATTTCCCTCTATCTTCAAAGTATTACACCGTCTCACTATCCTGAGCCACACCAACACTATCCTCAAACTTATCCAACAAAGCACGCACCTCATCAGTCGATTTCGTACTCATCAATTGATTTCTCAATTCAGCAGCTCCAGGGAAGCCTTTTACATAAATTTTGAAGAAGCGGTGAAGCCCTGTGATTGAGCGTGGCAGTACTTCTGCATATTGATCTTGAAGATCAAGTTGTAGTCTTAAAAGATCTAGGTGCTCTTTACTGCTATGCTCTCTTGGCTCTTTTTCAAAAGCAAATGGATTTTTGAAGATGCCTCGTCCGATCATTACGCCATCAATGCCGTATTTTTCAGCAAGTTCCAGCCCCATTTTACGATCAAGGATGTCTCCATTGATTGTTATTAACGTATTTGGTGCGATACGGTCACGTAATTTTTTAATTTCCGGAATTAGTTCCCAATGCGCGTCTACTTGGCTCATTTCTTCTCTTGTACGTAAGTGAATAGAAAGGTTTGCAATATCTTGTTTGAAAATGTGCGTTAACCAATCTTCCCACTCGCTTAACTCTTTAAAGCCAAGTCGTGTTTTTACGCTGACAGGTAGTCCGCCCGCTTTTGCTGCTTGGATAAGTTCTGCCGCAACGTCTGGACGTAGAATAAGGCCACTACCTTTTCCTCTTGATGCAACGTTCGGTACTGGGCAACCCATGTTAATATCGATGCCTTTAAATCCTAGTTCTGCCATACCAATACTCATTTGACGGAAGTATTCGGGATTGTCTCCCCAAATATGTGCCACCATCGGCTGTTCGTCTTCTGTAAAAATTAAACGGCCACGTACACTTTTCATACCTTCTGGATGACAATAGCTATCCGAGTTTGTAAACTCTGTGAAGAATACGTCCGGACGACCTGCTTCACTTACTACGTGACGGAAAACAACGTCTGTCACATCTTCCATTGGTGCAAGTACGAAAAATGGTCGTGGTAATTCACGCCAAAAATTATCTATCATTTCAAATTCAAATCCTCTCACTATGAATACAATTTCAAAATCTCAATTTATAATTTGTGAAAATCAGCAATATTTATTTTAACTAAAATCGCTTATGAATGGTATTTTTGTAAACCAAAAAGCAGGTGGTATAGATTTCCCCTATATCAACTGCTTTCCTATTATACCAACTTAAGCCAAGCCACACACTCCACATGCGTCGTATGCGGGAACATATCAACAGGCTGTACTTCCTGTGTTTTATATCCGCCTTCTTCTAGTACTTTTAAATCACGTGCTAATGTTGCTGGGTTACACGATACGTATACGACGCGGTTTGGCTTCATGTCGATGATTGTATTTAGTAATGCTTCGTCACAGCCTTTACGCGGTGGGTCTACGACCATTGTGTCGGCGATTACGCCTTCTTTGTACCATTTTGGAATGACTACTTCTGCTTCTCCTACGCCAAATTCAGCGTTTGTCATGTTGTTTAGTGCTGCGTTTCGGTTTGCGTCTTCGATTGCTTCTGGGACGATTTCAACGCCGTACACTTTTTTCGCTTTTTGCGCTAGGAATAACGAGATTGATCCGATTCCGCAATAGGCATCGATTACTGTTTCGTTACCATTTAATTTTGCGTATTCTAACGTTTTATCGTAAAGCACTTTCGTTTGCTCTGGGTTTACTTGATAGAATGAACGTGCTGAAATCGCAAATTTAATGTCACCGATAAAGTCATAAATGTATTCTGATCCGTACAGTACTGTCGTTTTGTCTCCGAAAATTACATTCGTACGCCTCGTATTTACGTTTTGAACAATTGATTTTACTTCTGGGAATTTCGCTGCAATTTCTTCAATAATTGCTTTTTTGTTCGGCAATTCTGCTGTACGCGTAATGAAGACAAGCATAATTTCTCCTGTTACTTGTCCGTAACGAGCCATTACGTGACGAAGTGTTCCTTTGTTACGCTCTTCGTTGTACGCAGTGATACCGTGCTTTTCACAAATACGTTTTACTTCTTGGATTAATGTATCGTTTTCTTCTGCCTGAATTAAGCATGATTCCATATTAATGATGTCATGCGTTCCTTGGCGATAAAAACCAGCTACAAGTCCGCCTTCACGTTCTCCGATTGGTACTTGTGCTTTATTACGGTATACCCACGGATTCTTCATGCCAAGTACAGGATGAACAGGAACATCAGCTAGTCCTCCGATACGCTGCATAACGTCACGTACTTGTTTTTCTTTCGCTTGTAATTGTCCTTCATAAGTTAAGTGCTGAAGCTGACAACCGCCGCACTGATTATATACTGGGCATTCAGCATCTTTACGATATGGACTTTCTGTATGAAGCTTCATTAAACGACCAAATGCGAAGTTTTTCTTCACTTTAATAATTTTAATTTGCGCTTCTTCACCTGGTAATCCGTTTTTAACGAAAATAGGATAGCCCTTTACTTTCGCAACACCGGCACCATCATGTGTTAAATCTTCAAATACTACATCTATAAACTCGTTTTTCTCAACTGGTGGCGTCATTTTAGTACTCATTTTCCGACCTCTCTTTTTCATAACACTGCGTTACATTTTATCATACTTATATGGTCTTTTTCTATTGGAAGAAAAAAAGCTATTGACGATACTTCTCTGTTAATGTTACGCTACTACTAATTTAATACGGACGATGTTACCTCATATATACTTGATAATATGGATCGAGAGTTTCTACCCGGCAACCTTAAATTGCTGGACTATGGGGAAAACTAATGAATATTAGCCTATGCGCAAAAAAGGACTCATATTGATTAGCTTTCTCTCATAGATGAAAGTGAATCCATATGGGTCTTTTTTTATTTTTATTTTTCTAAAAGGTCAGACATCTTACGTATGACATAAAACCTCATTCCTTTATTTTTAGTAATATAACGAGCGTTTTATGTACAAACTTTATACGAACTTCTGAAAGGGGCAACTACATGCAATATGTAATGAGCATTATCGGTATTATTGCCGTGTTAGGTTTATGTTTTGCTTTGTCAAACAACAAAAGTAAAATCAACTTCCGTGCAATTGCAATTATGATTGGTTTCCAAATTTTAATCGGTTGGTTTATGTTTGCTACAAAGATTGGTCAACAAATCATTATTTTCATTAGTAAAGTTTTCAACAAACTAATTAAACTTGGTACGACAGGTGTCGATTTTCTCTTTAATGGAATTCACAGAGATTTTGTCTTTTTCTTAAACGTATTATTAATTATCGTATTTTTCTCAGCACTACTTTCAATCTTTAGTTATTTAGGTGTTTTACCATTCATCGTTCGCGTTGTCGGCGGTGCTATTTCAAAAATTACTGGTTTACCACGTGTTGAGTCATTCCACGCAGTAAACTCTGTATTCTTCGGTTCAAGTGAAGCGTTAATCGTTATTAAAAACGATTTACAGCATTTCAATAAAAACCGTATGTTTATCATTTGTTGTTCTGCGATGAGCTCCGTTTCTGCTTCTGTTACAGCATCATACGTAATGATGTTAGATGCAAAATACGTACTGGCAGCTCTTCCGCTAAACTTATTCTCAAGCTTAATCGTTTGTTCGTTATTAACACCAGTTGATACGAAGAAAGAAGATGAAGTGATTCAGAAATTTGATAGAACTCTATTCGGGGACAGCTTTATCGGCGCAATGATTAACGGTGCGCTTGATGGTTTAAAAGTAGCTGGTATCGTTGCCGCATTAATGATCGCCTTTATCGGTGTGATGGAAGTTGTAAACTACGTAATTAGTGCAGCTTCAGGCGCAATGGGACATGCTGTTACTTTACAACAAATCTTCGGTTACGTACTTTCTCCATTCGCATTCTTAATGGGTATTCCAACTCAAGATATTATCCCAGCTGGTGGTATTATGGGTACGAAGATTGTTTTAAATGAGTTTGTAGCAATCCTTGATTTAAAAGACACAGCTACAACATTAGCTCCACGTACAGTTGGAATCGTTACAGTATTCTTAATTAGCTTCGCAAGTATTAGCCAAATTGGTGCAATCGTTGGTACAATCCGTGCCCTTTCTGAAAAGCAAGGAAGCGTTGTTTCTAAATTTGGTTGGAAAATGCTATTTGCATCAACACTTGCTTCTATTTTATCTGCGACAATCGCTGGATTGTTTATTTAATAAAAAAACACCTTACTTTAACAAGTAAGGTGTTTTTTTTGATTCTTTATGAAACCGAGTGAAATTCAACTGCTTCTTCTGTATTGATAATCCTATCTTTATATATACCTTTTATTGAAATGTAAATGATAGATTTGTTTATATTTTTTAACTTTCCTAATGAAAAATGATAAAGTAATCCATCGCTTTTTAAAGTCCACATCTTCCCACTCCATGGACCAGTAGCTTTTTGTTCATCCGACGCCTTTATTTCACCTTCATATTCGCATTCTCCCAAAGGAGTTTTAATTGTATTCTTCTCTGTATCAATTCGAATATTTTTAATTAGCTTCAAATTTTCATCAGAGAGAATTTGAATTTCATGATCTTTCTTTTTAAAAAAGAGTTTTCCGTCTTTGGTATTTATATATTCTGCATTATCCATTTTATCTATCATAAAATCATATTCTTCTTTTGTAATACCTAAGTTTTGATGATAAGGAAACGTTTTTTTCGGTATAATTTCTTCTTCGGCATACTTCAAATACCAATCTAAATTATTTGTAATACTATTGCTCATTTTATTTCCGATTTTCTCTAATTTCTCTTTTATCTCATAAGGAAATTCTATTGTCATAATATCCGCCGTCACTTCCGCATTCATAAGATGCGATGGAATATACTCTTCCACGCTATTCGCTTTACTCACTTCACTTTGACAACCAACTATAAATAGCGATATGAAAAAGATATATATTATTTTTTTATATTTCATTTCTATTCTCCACTCCATACATTATTCTTACTTAGTTTTATAGCGGTTTTCATTATAGTATAAAATCTTTATATTTTAATAAAATACATATCCTTATGCAAAATTGCATATTAATATGTATTCTTCTTACTTTAAAATTAGCTTAAATCACTTTCCAAATTATACAAATAACAAGTTAAAAATGTTATAATTTTCAAAAAACCATTGGAGGATATTATGAAAGCCCACGCAATTTTCGATTTCTTACATTTACTAGTCTTAACGCTGAAAAGCTATTATGTATGGGGAATGCCTATCTATGTCTTCATTATTCCTCTTATCTTTGTAGTCGGTTATATTATTATTAATTCTAATAAGAAACAAAAAAATACATCTATTCAAAGTCACTAATCTATTACCTTAATAGCCTCCTAAAAATCATATTCCCCTCATTTTCTTCAAATGATATGATGAACAAGGGTAAATCCCCACCACTCTTATAGCGGTGGGGATTTTAATGTCAATATGCAACATACTACACAATAGAAGGTGATTTTTATGAGAAAATACGCAGCAATTGCTTTATGTACGTCTGCCATTCTAGCAGGCTGCAATACTAGCAATGTAAGCCAAGAACCTAAAAAAGAGAAAAAGGTTCAAGAAGTAGCTATACAAAAAGAGGCTCTACAAGAACAAGGTAAAATTTCTTATACTCCCATCACACACGAATCTACAAACACAAGTATTCATATTACAGACTTAAAAGATTCTTTAAATGAAGTACAATATAAAATTTGGCGCACAGCTGATGGAAAGGAACGTGCTAAATCTTTTTCTTCTAAAGAAAAGGAGAAACAATTTACAATTCCTTTTGACATAAAAGAATTTGAAGGAAAACGCGGTGAGTTCCAAATTGAAGCAACAGGAATGAAAGAAGATGGGAAAACAATCCCGCTTACGAAATCTACTATTACTTTCGAACAAAAGGTTCCTGTTCTTATGTATCACGCAATCGATGATTATCATGGTCAAGGTATTAAAGACTTATTCGTATCACCAGCTAACTTTGAAGCACAAATGAAACATTTAAAAGACAATGGTTATACGCTTTTAACGTTTGAACGCTGGGGTGATATAAATAAAGTAAATAAGCCGATTTTCGTTACATTTGATGACGGTATGAAAAATAATATGAATGCATTTCGCGTTTTACAAAAGCTAAAAGATGATACTTTTAAACCGGCAGCAACAGAATATATGATTGTTGATAACGTTGATGTAGAAGGAGCATTGTCTACTTCTGAAATAAAAGAAATGGTTGATTCCGGCATTTTCTCGGTGCAATCTCATACTGCAACACATGCAGACTTACCGAAAATTACAAACTATGAGGAAGAGTTAAAAGGTTCAAAAGAAAAACTAGAAAAAATAACAGGTAAGCCTGTTATCGCGATTGCTTATCCATTCGGTCATGTAGATGATAAGGTTGTTACAGAAACGAAGAAGTATTATCAATTTGCGACGACGACAAAGCCTGGGCAATTCATTACGAAGGGTGAACCTGATGAATTGTTAAAGATGAAGCGCGTTCGTATACACCATACAACGACTGTAGAGCAGTTTGCTTCTTCAATTAAGTAAATATAAGGGCTCAATACATTTTGAGCTCTCTTTTTACTTTATATTTATATATATTTTTAGAATTTTCTTGTATTATATATAGTAAGAAATCTTTCAAATTAAAGGAGATTATACATATGTCATTTGAACAAACGTTAGAGAAATATGCTGCTCTTGCAGTTAATGTTGGTGTTAATATTCAACCTGGACAAACTTTATCAATTAGTGCACCTCTTGAAGCTGTACAATTTGTACGCCTCGTTACAGAAAAAGCATATAAATCTGGTGCAAAACACGTATATGTAGATTGGAATGATGAGACGTTAACACGCTTAAAGTTCGATCTAGCTCCTGAAGAAGCTTTCGCTGAATTTCCATCTTGGAAAGCACATGCTCGTGAAGAATTAGCAAAAGAAGGCGCTGCATTTATGTCTATCTATGCAGAAAACCCTGATTTATTAAAAGGTGTAGAAGCATCGCGTATTGCAACAGCTCATAAAGTAGCTGGAGAAGCAATGAAAGTATACCGTGATTACGTACAAGCAGATAAAGTAAGTTGGTGTGTCATTTCTGTTCCTACGAAAGAATGGGCTGCGAAAGTATTCCCTGACGTAGCGCCAGAAGAACAAGAAGCAAAGTTATGGGATGCTATTTTCAAAGCTACTCGTGCTGATTTAGAAAATCCTGTAGAAGCATGGAAAGAACATGATGAAACATTACATACAAAAGTGGATTACTTAAACGAAAAGCATTATAAAGCTCTTCACTATACAGGTCCTGGAACAGATTTAACAATCGAACTTCCAGAAAAACATGTATGGGCTGGTGCTGGTAGCTTAAATGAAAAGAACGTACCATTTATGGCTAATATTCCAACTGAAGAAGTATTTACAATGCCACTTAAAACAGGTGTAAACGGCCAAGTTTCTAGTACAAAACCGTTAGTATTTGCAGGTAATATTATCGATAATTTCACGTTAACATTTGAAAACGGGCGTATCGTAGACTATAAAGCTGAAGCTGGTGAAGAAGCTTTAAAACATTTAGTAGAAACAGATGAAGGTTCTCACTTCTTAGGAGAAGTAGCTTTAGTACCTCATGACTCACCAATTTCAAACACAAATGTTTTATTCTACAATACACTATTTGACGAAAATGCATCTTGCCACCTTGCAATCGGAAATGCTTATGCATTTAACTTAGTTGGCGGAAAAACAATGTCTAAAGAAGAACTTGCTGAAAACGGCGCAAACGCTAGTATCACACACAACGACTTCATGATTGGATCAGCTGAGCTTGATATTGACGGTATTACTGCTGATGGCAGACATGAGCCTATCTTCCGTAAAGGTAACTGGGCGTTTTAAATTTATTACCATAAAGAAACACATTGGATAATCAAATGTGTTTCTTTATTTATTTGGTCTCAATTCAAATTTTATCGTTCTATTTTCATGCGTAAACTCCGGTCTATACGTAGCGATATACGTATTTTCTTTCGCTACGTCAAATAGCATGATATCTTGAATTTTTTCATCTGGTGCTAACTTTTTACTAATAAAGCTATCAGGGTTATTATATTCTTTAAATCTTGTACCTTTCTTATCGGTAATCTCAAATTCATAAAATGCAAAAGGTATTTCCTTTTTACTATTATTTTCTACTTTGAAAATAATCCCCAAAATCTCCTCTTTCTTTTTATTCTCATCATAATCCGGATATCCTAATTTAACTGAATCGATAGTTACTTGCAAACCATCTACGTCTACTGTCTCCCCTATTTTATACACTTTATCTTGAACATCTTCTTGTTTACTTTCATTACTATCTTTAGTCTCAGTGCAAGCACTTAAACTAAAAGCTATGCCAAAAATTAAAACAATTTGACTTACCTTTTTTAACATACTCTTTCCTCCACATAAGACAATATTTCATATGTATCATAACAAAACGCTTTACTCTTTCTTGTCATATTTTGTCGTATTAATTGTTAACTGCACAAATAGAAAAAAGCTATCTTCTACAAAAGATAGCTTTCATGATGCCGATGAAACCTTAAGCCCAATGACACCCAAAACAATAAAAAGAATACAAAATGCTTGAAATAAACTAATATGCTCTTTAAAAAAGTACACACTAATGATTGTAATAAGTAATGTTCCAACGCCAGACCAAATAGCATAAGCAATACTTAAATGAATCTTTTTCACAACGATGGCAAACACGCTGAAACAAATCCCATAAAACACGAAAATCAGTACACTTGGAACGAGCTTTGTTAAACCATTTGATAGTTTCATCGCAATTGTTCCAGCTACTTCAAAAATAATTGTAACAAGTAATAATAGCCAATATACCATACTAGAATCTCCTTCTCTGTTACCTTATAGAGATTCTAGTATACTACTTATAGTCCCAATGAAATATATTTAATTTCTAAATATTCCTCGATGCCGAAATGGCCTCCTTCACGACCGATACCACTTTCTTTAAATCCACCAAATGGTGCTTGTGCAACTGATGGAAGACCATCGTTTAGACCGATAATACCGTACTCTAACGCTTCACTAATTTGGAATGCTTGGCTAATGTCTTTCGTGAAAATATACGCAGCTAAACCGTATGGTGTATTGTTTGCACGTTCGATTACTTCATCAACTGTTTTAAATTTCGCAACTGGTGCCACTGGCCCAAATGTTTCTTCATTCATACAAAGCATCGTATCATTTGCCAACCCAATTACAGTCGGTTGAATGAAATGTCCCTCTAACTCTGCGACCTTTTGACCACCATATAAAACTGTTCCACCTTTTTGAATAGCATCTTCAATATGTTCTTGTACTTTTGAAACTGCATTCTCATCAATAAGTGGCCCGACAGTCGTTCCGTCACCGAAACCGTCTCCTACTTTCAACTGCCCTACTGCCTTTTGGAACTTCTCTACAAATACTTCGTATACTTCTTCTTGAACGAATACTCGGTTTGTACATATACACGTTTGTCCTGCATTACGGAATTTCGAACCAATCACCGCTTCTACTGCTTTATCTAAATCTGCATCATTCATTACGATAAACGGAGCGTGTCCCCCTAACTCAAGCGAAACTTTTTTCATCGTTTGCGCCGCACTAGCCATTAACTCTTTCCCGATTTCCGTTGACCCTGTAAAGGACACTTTTCGAACGCGACCATCTTCCATCCATGTATCAGCAATTGCTTTTGCACTACCTGTTATGATATTGATTACGCCCTTTGGAATATCTGCTTCATGGGCTAATTCAGCTAATTTCAATGCAGTTAATGGCGTTTGACTTGCCGGTTTCACAACGGCTGTACAGCCTGCTGCAAGCGCTGGGGCTACCTTTCTCGTAATCATAGCAGCTGGGAAGTTCCAAGGTGTAATAGCTGCCATAACGCCAACTGGTTGCTTCATAACTAAAATGCGCTTATTCGGATGAGCAGCAGGAATCATTTCACCATATACGCGTTTCCCCTCTTCTGCATACCATTCAACAAAACTGTTTGCATAATTTACTTCACCAAGCGCTTCTGCAAACGGCTTCCCTTGTTCCTTCGTCATAATCGCTGCGATCTCTTCTTTATTTTCATCAATAAGCGTAAACCACTTTTTTAACTTCGTTGCACGATCTGCTGCCGTTAACTTAGACCACGTTTTAAAAGCTTCATGTGCAGCATCAACAGCTTGCTTTGCCTCTGTTACTCCGCCTTTTGGTACAGTTGCAAATATTTCCTTCGTCGCAGGATTATTTACTTCAATTTGTTCTTGTAGTGTAATCCACTCACCATTTATATACATCGCCTTTTTATCCAATGTTTTCTTCCTCCTCTATGAACTTCTTAATTTTTCTAGTAGCAGCAGATTGACTAATTTGCAAAAACTCAGCCACTTTATAACTTGATCCATACGTTTTATATGCTTTAAGAATTATATTTCTCTCTACCTCTTCCAGCATTTTATAAAGGCTTTGCCCCGATTGTTCAACTGCAGCCTCTTGCATAGAGAGTGGCAAATCCTCTACCGTTACAACATCATCAACAGTAATAACAATTCTCTCAATTACATTCTCTATTTCTCTATTGTTCCCTTCCCACGGATATCCAACAAACATTTGTAACGTACTCGGCGCTAGTTTCACATCACGTCCGTACTTTTTATTAAAGTGCTGCAAGTAATGATAAATAAGCGGCAAAATATCTTCTGTTCTTTCCCTAAGCGGGGGAATTGCAATTGGAATGACATTCAAACGATAGTATAAATCTTTCCGAAATGTTCCTTGTTTCACCATCTCGCTTAAATCTCTATTTGTTGCCGCCACAATTCGAACATCTACTTTTTTTAATTCTCTTCCGCCTATAGGACGAAATGTTTTTTCTTGCAATACTTGCAAAAGCTTCGCTTGAATTTCAAGCGGCATTTCACCGATTTCATCTAAAAAAAGAGTTCCTTTATGCGCGGATTCTAATAGTCCCTTTTTCCCTTCACGATTCGCACCTGTAAAAGATCCACCTGAATATCCAAAAAGCTCCGATTCAATTAAATTAGTTGGTAATGCCGCACAATTAATTTCATAGAAACTTTCATGCTTACGGTGACTCACTTCATGTAAATGGCGTACTAATCGACTTTTTCCTACTCCAGTCTCGCCTAAAACGAGAACAGTACTATCCACTACAGATACTTTTTTGATTGTATCGACTATTTTTTGCATAGCTAGACTTTTAAAAATAAGTCCTTCATGCTCATATGTTTCTCTTAATTCTTTTTTATATGTTTTTAGCTGATTATCCATTTCCTCTACCTTTTGACGTAATTGATAGAGTTCAGTAAGGTCGCGAGAATAACTAATCACTCTTCTTAAATTTCCCTCATCATCAAAAACAGGCCTTGTACGAACGTGTAAATACTCTCCTGATTTTGTAGTTTGAACGAGTTCAATTGGCCTCTTTTTTTCAATCACTTCTAATGTCGCTGATGGATAAAAGATTCCATCCTTTTGTAGTTCTTTTACATGCTTACCAACTAACTCTTCTGCAGCTAGTTGGTAGTGCCTTTCACATGTACTATTTACACGTACAACGATCCCTTGCTCATCTGTAACAAAAATTTCGTCAAACGCATATTCAAATACATCTTTTAAATCCATTAACACTCGTTCCTTTTCTGCAACCATCCTAGCCACCCCTAACTTCAAATCCATCGATCCACTTCACTACCTTTATTATAAAGTGAATTTTCTGCATTTAATATAGAGTCAACCAGAATGTTTGCTATTTATACTTCAGTTTTTAAACGCGAGCGATGTTTGTTTGCTCATAACAAGCTTGCAATGATTCTTCAATTATTGTTAAACCTTCTTCAAGTTGCTCATCTGTAATAACTAAAGGCATTAACACACGGATAACATTTCCATATGTCCCTGCTGATAATAACAGTAACCCACGCTTATTTGCTTCTGCACATAGATTAGCCGTTAACGTTTTGTCAGGTGCTTTCGTCTTACGATCTTGAACGACCTCAAATGCACACATTGCGCCTAACCCACGCACATCACCGATGCAATGATATTTATTTTTCATCTCTTCGAATCGGTTCATTACGACTTTTCCTAATTCTATCGCTCTATCATTTAATTTCTCATTTTCTATTACATCGAGAACAGCTAATGCAGCCGCACATCCTAATGGACTTCCTGCATACGTTCCACCAAGTTCACCTGGTGCAGACTCATTCATAATTTCTTTACGTCCAATGACACCACTTATCGGTACACCAGCACCTAATGATTTAGACACTGTAATTAAATCTGGAACGACATCATAGTGATCAATTGCAAAATATTTTCCTGTACGACTAAAGCCTGTTTGTATTTCATCCGCTACAAATAAGATGCCGTTCTCTGAACAAATGCGGCGTACTTCTTGAACAAATTTCTTACTTGGGACGATAAATCCACCTTCCCCTTGAACAGGTTCCATTACAACAGCTGCAATTGTTTCTGGTGCTACTTCCGATATGAAGAAGTTCTTAAACTCTTCAATAATAAAATCATCATACTGCTCTTCCGTTAATCCCTCTGGGCGACGGTATTCGTATGGAAATGGCGCTTTATATACTTCTGGAGCAAAGGGACCAAACCCAAATTTATATGGCTTCACTTTACTTGTCATCGTCATTGTCATTAATGTACGCCCGTGGAAACCTTTAGAAAATGCGATAATACCAGGTCTCTTCGTATATTTACGAGCGATTTTCACCGCGTTCTCAACTGCTTCTGCACCACTATTTAAAAACAGGACTTGCTTATCGAAACTTCCTGGTGCCAATGCCGCAAGCTTTTCTGCTAATTCAATATATGGCTCATACATCATAACGTTAAATCCAGTATGAATGTATTGATCGACTTGTTTATGGAGCGCTTCTTTAACCGTTGGATGACAATGCCCTACGTTAATTGTCCCGATTGCTCCTGCAAAATCAATGTACTGATTGCCATCAACATCTGTTACAAGAGCACCATTTGCAGATTGTACAAACGTTGGGATGCCGTTACTTACTCCTTTTGGTACTATATTTTGACGGCGTTCCAATAAAGATGCCGCTTTCGGTCCTGGAATTTGTTCATTTACTTTAGCAAATTTTTTTGTATTCATTGCGTACCCCATCCTTTTCTTTACATTGTTTTCTCTTCTTATTGCAAAATATATGCCAACTTTCTTTTCTAGCATTTATCCTATATTCTTTGTATCCAGGCATAAAAAATAAGTCTATAAAGACTCATTAAGAGTCTTTATAGACTTATTTTCCTTACACATTAGACTTTTCTTTCTCCCAGAAAAACTCACCCGATTGAGAAATAAACTCTCCAACAGAATCTAACACTAAATCAGCAAGTGGTTCTAATGTTGGACGGTCTCCCGTACCAGATAGCACCCCAATTGCATAGCAATCGCCATTTTTAGCTAAATGTAAATCAGTTGGCGTATCTCCAACAACCGCAACCTCACATGATTCTAAATTAAATTTCTCACAAAACACTTCTATAATCTTTTTATCTGGTTTTTGCGCAAGGAATGTATCCGAGGCTATAATATAATCAAAAAAGTTCTCCAACTTATATTGTTTTAAAAATAATTCTGTTGGTGCGAAATCATCCGCCGTGACAACCCCTAATATAAATCCTTTATCTTTTAATGCCTGTAACACTTTCGGTAAATCCGCTGTCATTTTCATATGCGAACGATGCTCATACATAAGGGAAAATAACTTCTCACTTATCCACTGATGCATCTCTTCTTCTCTAGCAGACTCAATATAATTACAAAGCCCCTTCGCTACATCAAGGCTTGTTCCAGCAGCTATTGCACTCCTCGGATTAACAAATGCTCCCTCTACACCAATCTCTTCTAATAAGGTCTGCCCTATTGTACTTGGTAAATGATATAAACTTATACATTCAGCTACAAGTTCTTCAGCTACTTTTATCCAAATTGAATGAAAATCCATTAATGTCCCATCTTTATCAAATAGTATTGCTTTTACCTTCTCCATAGCATCCTACCTCTCGTTTCTTATCTCCTCCAGTGTATCAATAAAATATGGATGTAAAATAAAAGAATTGTAAAAATACCATAAAAATCAAACTAACTCCCAATTTACAATTCATTTTAACAAAGTAAAAAAGGATGCCTTTACAGGGCATCCTCTTGATGTTCAGGAACAAATAGTTCTAAACAATGATATATATTTTCGAATTCCATCGGTGCATCTCCACCATACTCACCATCTAAATTAATCATTAGTTTATCTGGTGAATGTACTTTAATGCGGTTCGCTTGTGTATATAACACTTTTGGATTATTAATATGTTCACCACGTTGTGCTTGTGTTGCTGCTTTAATTAAATCAGCGATAGAACCTTTTTTCAGTACTAATAGGTCAAATAACCCATCGTTAATAGATGCATACGGTGCTACCTTTTCAAATCCACCTACTGAACGAGTATTCGTAATTAAAAACATCGTAATTTCTTCTTGTAGTAACTTTCCATCATACTCAATTTCAACATATGTCGGATGCAATGATGGTAACATCTCGATACCTTTTAGGTAATAAGCAAGCTGCCCTAATACTGTCTTTAACTTACTCGGTACTTCGTATGTTAATTCTGTAATACGACCGCCACCAGCGATGTTAATAAAATATGTATCGTTCGCTCTACCAAGGTCTAATGGCACTGTTTTTCCTTCGCAAATAATATCTGCTGCCTCTTCAATAGAACGAGGTACACCAATTGCACGTGCAAAGTCATTTGTCGTTCCAACTGGAATAATTCCAAATTTCGGACGGAATTCATGCCCAACTAAACCGTTTACTACTTCATTTAACGTACCGTCGCCACCAGCCGCAATAACAACATCAAACTTACGATCCGCAGCTTGCCTCGCCGCCACAGTAGCGTCTCCAGGACCCGTTGTCGCATGACAAGATGTCTCATAGCCAGCTTGTTCTAATTTTTGTAATACTTCTGGTAAGCTCTTCTTAAATAGCTCACGCCCAGAAGTAGGATTATAAATAATTCTTGCTCGCTTCATCATTTATTAGCACAGGAAATTTCTTTATGTATCGAAAAAGAACATACTGAACTTCTATTCAGTATTCCCATGCCTACCTCCTCTCATCTTGCTATCCTTCTTTTATCCCGCTCAAACAGGCAGTAAGAACCCGATTCGTGTAGTCCATCAAAAGTAAATATTCATTTCAATGGTTTTTTATTTGACCCCAAAATTTATCCCGCTATTTGCGGGCAGTAAATGCCCGATTGGTGAGGGCTAATAATCAGTGTTGGATGAACCTCCCACTGATTAAAGTTTCACTTTATTTCTATCCATTCTTCCATAAAAATTTACATATAACGAATAATAACTATCTATTATTTCATGAGATGAAAAAAACCTCTATGTTTAGATTTATCATTATTCCCACCTTTTTGCAACTATCATACCATAGTTGCTATACAAACATTTTTCCACTTTTGACAGTTAATCAAACGTTTGTTTAAACGATTTTGTCTCATTTAAACAAACGTTTGATTAACCTAGAAAAACACCCATGTACGGGTGTTTTTCTGCTTAATCTTTAAAAGTTACTACTATTATCGCTTATTAATCTCTTCAAGTAAGATTTTGTTAACAAGCGGTGGATTTGCTTGTCCTTTTGTAGCTTTCATAATTTGACCAACTAAGAAGCCAATTGCACGGTCTTTACCGTTTTTAAAGTCTTCGATAGATTGCTCATTATTATCAAGAATTTCTGTTACAACTTTACGAAGTGTACCCTCGTCAGAAATTTGAACAAGACCTTTCGCTTTAACGATTTCTTCTGGGTCTCCACCTTTTTCAATTAATTCATTAAATACTTTCTTCGCGATTTTAGAAGAAATTGTACCTTTTTCAATTAATTGAACCATTTTAGATAAACCAGCAGGCGTTAATGCAACGTCTTTTAATTCTTTTTGTTGTTTGTTTAAGTATGCAAGTACTTCACCCATTAACCAGTTCGATGTTAATTTCGCATCAGCACCGTCTGCAACAGTTGCTTCAAAGAAATCAGACATCTCTTTCGTTAATGTTAACACGTGTGCATCATAAGCTGGTAAGCCTAGTTCTGCAACGTAGCGAGCTTTACGTGCATCTGGAAGTTCTGGAATAGAAGCTCGAACTGCTTCTTTCCACTCATCATCAATGTAAAGTTCAACTAAGTCTGGCTCCGGGAAGTAACGGTAATCGTCAGATCCTTCTTTCACACGCATTAAGATTGTTTTCTTCGTTGCTTCATCATAACGACGTGTTTCTTGTTGGATGATACCACCAGATAACAGTTCTTTTTCTTGGCGCACTTGCTCGTGCTCAAGACCTTTTTGTACGTAAGTGAATGAGTTTAAGTTTTTCAGTTCCGCTTTTGTACCGAACTTCTCTTGTCCAACTGGACGAAGAGAAATGTTCGCATCACAACGTAAGGAACCTTCTTCCATCTTACAATCAGATACACCAGTGTATTGAATGATTGATTTTAACTTCTCTAAGTATGCATATGCTTCTTCTGGCGTACGCATATCTGGCTCAGATACGATCTCGATTAAAGGCATACCTTGACGGTTGTAGTCTACTAATGAACCATCAGCTGTATGCGTTGATTTACCAGCATCTTCTTCTAAATGAAGACGTGTAATACCGATACGTTTCTTTTTACCGTCTACTTCGATTTCAATCCAACCATTTTCACCAATTGGCTTATCAAATTGAGAGATTTGGTAAGCTTTCGGGTTATCTGGATAGAAATAGTTTTTACGGTCAAACTTCGTTTCCGTTGCGATTTCACAGTTTAATGCCATTGCAGCTTTCATCGCAAAGTTAACTGCTTCTTTATTTAAAGTAGGAAGTACCCCTGGGTATCCTAAGTCAATTACACTTGTTTGTGTATTTGGCTCCGCTCCGAATTCTGTTGGACTCGCAGAGAAAATTTTCGAATTTGTTTTTAACTCAACGTGAACCTCTAAACCAATAATTGTTTCTAAATTCATCTATGCTCGCCTCCTTACAGACTTGCTTTTTTTGTATGATAGTCTGTTGCTTGCTCAAACGCATGTGCAACGCGGTAAATTGTCGCTTCATCGAAGTGTTTACCAATGATTTGTAGACCAAGTGGCATGTTGTTAGCACCGAATCCACATGGAACTGAAATCGCTGGAACACCCGCTAAGTTTACTGGGATTGTTAAAATGTCATTTGCATACATTGTCATTGGATCGTCAACTTTTTCTCCCACTTTAAATGCCGGAGTTGGTGTTGTTGGTCCAATAATAACATCATAGTTAGCAAATACATTTTCAAAGTCGTTCTTAATTAATGTACGTACTTGTTGTGCTTTTTTGTAATATGCATCATAGTAACCAGAGCTAAGAGCAAATGTACCAAGCATAATACGACGTTTAACTTCATCACCGAAACCTTCACTACGTGTGTTTTTGTAAAGATCTAATAAGTTATTTACATTATCAGAACGAACACCGTAACGCACGCCATCAAAGCGTGAAAGGTTAGCAGATGCTTCAGAAGAAGATAGTAAGTAATACGTTGCTAGAGCGTATTTAGAGTGTGGAAGAGATACTTCCTCCCAAGTTGCGCCCATACCTTCTAATACTTTTAAAGCAGCTAGTACTGACTCACGAGCTTCTTCGCCAACACCTTCGCCTAAGTATTCTTTCGGTACAGCAATGCGTAAACCTTTAACATCGCCTGTTAAACCAGCTAAATAGTTTCCAACTTCAACGTTTGCAGAAGTTGCATCCATGCGGTCAATACCTGAAATAGCTTGTAATAAGTATGCATTGTCTTCTACTGTACGTGTAATCGGTCCGATTTGGTCAAGTGAAGATGCGAATGCTACTAATCCGTAACGAGATACGCGTCCGTAAGTTGGTTTTAAACCTACAACACCGCAATATGCAGCTGGCTGACGGATAGAACCACCCGTATCAGAACCTAGAGAGAATAGTACTTCTCCTGCTGCTACAGCTGCTGCAGAACCACCACTAGATCCGCCTGGAACGTAATCTAAGTTCCATGGGTTTTTCGTAGCGTAGAATCCTGAGTTTTCATTTGAAGAACCCATTGCGAACTCGTCCATGTTTAATTTACCGATTGTAATTGTGTCAGCAGCTTTTAGCTTTTGCACAACTGTCGCATCATAAATTGGATCGAAGTTTGCTAATATTTTGCTTGCACAAGTTGTACGAAGACCGTTAGTTACAATGTTATCTTTTACACCAATTGGCATACCGAATAATAAACCATTATCTTCAGCGCCGATTTTTGCATCTAATTCTTTCGCTTTTGCGCGTGCATTTTCTTCATCTAATGTAAGAAAGGCTTTTACGTTATCTTCAACATCCGCAATACGTTTGTAAGATTCTTCTACTAAATCCGTAACGGAAATTTCTTTGTTGTTTAACTTCTTATGTAACTCTGATACTGAATGATCAAATAATGACATCGAAATTCCCCTCCTCTATTCTAATACTGCTGGAACACGGATTTGATTATCTTTGTGATCCGGTGCATTTTTTAATACTTCTTCAACTGGTAAACCTTTTTCTGGTACATCTTCACGCATAACATTTTTCATAGTTAATACATGAGTTGTTGGTTTTACATCTGTTGTATCTAATTCATTTAACTGTTCTGCAAATGTAACAATTGCATCTAGTTGTTTTTGAAATTTTTCTGCTTCTTGATCAGTAATTGCAAGACGTGCTAAATGTGCTACGTGCTTTACATTCTCAACGGAAATTCTTGACACGGCTAGGCCACCTCCATAATATATCGTTCAATCTACAATACTATTGATGATACCAAATTTTCAGTACTTCAAGCAAGTCAACACAGAGTACTTACGCCATTTTTACATAAAAAAAGAAAGGCAAATGCCTTTCTTTACAATTTACTCTTTATCTAACGGTTTATTTTTTGGAAATCTCTCGTTATCTTCTTCATTATCACGAATTGTTTTTTGTAATACAAAACAAGACATCGTTAAAAATAATGTTCCAATTAAATAGTATCCTTTTACACTAAGCGTTTCATCTAACGTATAAATCCCAATTAGCATACCTGAAAGCGCACAAACAAATGAAGTCCATGCTAAAAATGTGAACGCTTGCGTATTACGTCTTCTCATCGTTCTCCCCCTCGTTAGCTGTATACCCATTATAGATAAGTATATTTACCATGATGGATTTTTATGTAAATTCTAGTTTTATATTTATAAATCTATCATAAAAGAATACTATTTTAAAGAAAGTTTTCTGTCTAATCTGAAAAAATAATTAAAATCATTGACAATTTTTTCTATTCTACATAAAATAAAAATAAATATTACGAACCTCGAAATATACGGGAGTGGAATTAATTGTTGCAATATGAACATTTTTTAGACTTACTGCTAGATAACGCCAAGAAACTTTTCTATCCTGAAGAATGGGTAAGCCTAGATTTAACACTTTCTAAAACAGAAGTATTTTGTTTACTTTGGATGGAACGAAATACAGATATTACAATGACGAAAATTGCTGACCTTCTTGATATACCGATGAGTACAACGACGGGCGTTGTAAATCGCCTTGTAAAAAAGGGATATATTGAGCGCTACCGTGATGAAAACGACCGACGTATTGTATTAATTCGGTTAACAGAAAACGGCGTAATGCTCGTTCAAGAAGTAAAACAAAATGCAGCCCACTACTTTAGCTTAGTGACAGAAGCATTGTCAGAAGAAGAAAAAGCATTCTTACTACAAATCTTCCAAAAGATTATGAATCACATTGCTACGTCACAGCAAAAAACAGAAGAAAAAGTTTCTACACCTAAAATGAAAAACATTCCGATTGAATAAAACCCTATCTGGGTTTTTATTCAATCATTTACTTCGACACTCGTAATATTCGATATTCGAAACAAAGGAGATATGAATGATGAGAATTATTTTGTATACAGGTAAAGGCGGCGTAGGAAAAACTAGCATTTCAGCAGCAACAGCAATTCAAAGCGCAAAACAAGGATTAAAAACTTTAGTCATGAGTACAGATCCCGCTCATAGTTTAGGAGATTCATTTGGTATAAAGCTATCTTCTGAGCCATTAGAAATTCGTGAAAATTTGTGGGCACAAGAAATTAATACGATTTATGAGATGGAAAAAGGATGGGGAAAATTACAGAAATATATTACACTACTCTTCACTTCCAAAGCAGCCGATGATATTACAACAGAAGAATTAACGATGTTTCCTGGTATGGAAGATTTAATTAGCTTACTTCGCGTACTCGATTATTATAAACAAAACACATATGATGTTATCATTATTGATTGTGCTCCAACAGGAGAAACATTAGCAATGCTAAGCTTTCCAGACATGCTCGGCTGGTGGATGGAAAAATTGTTTCCTATTAAAAGAAAAGTTTTAAAAGTCGTTCGTCCTGTAGCTCAACCACTCCTTGGTGTCCCTCTTCCAACCGATGATATTATGGACGAATTAACAAATACACTTGAACAGCTCGGAGAAATGAGAGATATTTTATCAAACCGAGAAGTAACAAGTATCCGCATCGTTGTAAATCCTGAAAAAATGGTCATTAAAGAAGCTCAGCGTAGCTTTACTTATTTAAATTTATACGATTATAACGTAGATGCCATTATGATTAATCGCGTCATCCCTAACACCGTCACCGATCCTTATTTTCAAGCATGGAAAGATACGCAAAAGAAATATAAAACATTAATTCAAAATAGTTTTGATCCACTTCCTATTTACGAAGCTCCAATGTTTGAACAAGAAGTTGTTGGTTTACCCATGTTAGAGCGTGTAGGAGATGCTTTATTTAAAACTGATCATTGTCCTACTGAAGTGAAATTTAACGGCCGCACACAATATGTAAGAAAAGATGGCGATGATTATATTTTCATTCTTTCTATTCCCTTCTCAAACAAAAGTGAACTTTCATTAAATCAAAAAGGTGATGAGCTAATTATTCGAGCTGGCTCTGTGAAACGAAATATTACATTGCCAAAAACGTTAACACACCTTTCTATTCAAGGGGCAAAATTTGAAGAAGATATACTAAACATTCGGTTTGGAGGTGTAGTGCATGCATGAGGAACTACTACGAAGGGTAATTCGTACAAAAGTAAAAGTCGGGATGCATATATTAGATGAGCTACCTAATCCAATCCAGCAATCAGCTAAGCAAATATTAAATATTTTGCAAGAGGAGCTAACTGCTTATCCGAAAGAACGAGATCATCATGAAGTTAATTTAAAAAATATCATAATTGAATAACTATCTCTGTATAGAGGGCCTTTTTTAGGCTTTCTATACTTTATTGGAGTGATGTAAGTTGATGAAAAAGCATTCCACTACTATACTCTGGATCATTCCCTTATCATTTTTCATTCATAACCTTGAAGAAGCTTTCCAAATGCCACAATATCTTGCTAATCAATTTTCAATCCGTCTTATAACTAGCCAACAATTTTTCATTGCCATTTCCGTATTAACAATCTTTGTATTACTTATCGTCTTTCTATATCAACTTAACTTCTTGTCTTCTATATGCTGGATTATTTTTATACAAGGGGCCATCTTCTTCAACTCTGTTCAACATATTATTTTGTTTTTCATTTATCGCTCCTATAACCCCGGCGTCATATCAGCATTTTTCATTACTCTCTTTTCTATTTTCTTTTTTTTATCCAAAAAACACTTAATTCATCAAAAGCAATTCGTAATTACACTCCTTTTCAGCTTATTTTCTTATCCCATTATAATTTGGATTACCTTACTGTTCGCTAGCTATTTTCATTCATAAAAAAAGACCAGGAAAACTCCTGGTCCATTACTCTACTTAACAAACATTGGATTCTACGTTATACAAAATTGGAAGGTACAGAATTAGGGTTTGTTTGTTAAGTTTATATGTTGAACGAACTAACAGCGGAGGGGTTCCTTCTGTTAGTCCATTAAACCCAATAATTATTTTACGATTTTTTCAAGCTCCTCAAGTGAAAGATCTACTGAAATTGAACCATCATTTGTTTCTTTCTTAATTGCATCTGTTACTTCTTTTGAATGGTATAATTCAATTACTTTTTTCAGTGTTGGATCATCTTTATCTTTCGTACGAGCTGCGAAAATATTAATATAAGGCTTCGCATTTTCATTCTTTGGATCTTCTAAGAAAATAGGATCCTTCGCTGGATCTAATCCAGCTTGACCAGCAACACCGTTATTAATAACTGATGCCGCTACATCTTTTAACACACGAGGTGTTTGCTGTGCGATAACCGGTGTAATTTTTAATTTCTTCGGATTTTCAGCAATACCACTTGGATCTCCAAATAGACCAAAATCCTTTTTCAGCTTTAATAATCCAGCTGCATCAAGAAGTTTTAATGCACGTGCTTGGTTCGTTGGATCGTTTGGAATTGCAATTTCTGAACCATCTGGGATTTCATTTGATTTCTTATATTTTTCAGAGTATAAACCCATTGGTGCAATTTGTGTTGTACCAACAGCTGTAATATCTAACTTATGTTCCTTTTTAAATTGCTCTAAGAACGCAATATGCTGGAATGAGTTTAGTTCAATATCTCCATCAGCTAACGCTTTATTTGGCGTTGTGTAATCGGAGAACTCCACCAGTTTAATCTTAATCCCTTCTTTTTCAGCTTTTTTCTTCAAAATTTCCCAAGCGTCTCCATCCGTTCCAGTTACACCGACGCGAACTACTTTTTCTTTCGCTCCTGCACCCGTGTCTCCACTTGAACAGCCGCTTAATGCTGAGACTCCTACAATCGCTGATAATGCAAATGCTAAAATTTTCTTCATTTTCTTTTCCTCTCTTCCTTTTTATGATCTGCGTAACAAGACTTTCGCAAAGTAATTCCCTAAATTTTGAGCTATCTGTACGAGAATAATAAGTAACACGACCGTTACGAACATAACTGATGTATCAAAACGTTGATAACCATATGTCATTGCTAAATCACCAAGACCGCCACCACCGACAAGCCCAGCAACTGCAGAAAATTCAATTAAACCAACTGTCATAAATGTGACACCTAAGATTAATGGTGCTAACGCTTCTGGTACAAGGATTTCAAAAACAATTCTAATTGGCGAGGCGCCCATTGCTTGCGCTGCTTCAATTACTCCTTTCGGAACGGAAACAAGGTTTGTTTCAACCATTCTAGCAATACCAATTGATGCGACTAAGGTCATCGGGAAAATTGCTGCTGCTGTTCCAATCGTCGTTCCGATAACACTTCTCGTTAGTGGACTTAACGCTACTAAAAAGATAATGAATGGTACCGGACGAATTGTATTAATTATGATGTTAAGAATAGAAAAGACCCATTTATTTTCTAAAAAGTTTCCTTTTCTCGTTACATATAAAAGTAAACCTAGCGGTATACCAAGAATTGTAGCAAATATAAGGGTTACAATTACCATTAAGAGGGTATCCCCCGTCGCATCTAGTATGCGCGGCCAAAATATACTCCAATCAACTCGCATGAGCTTCTACCTCCTTCAGCTGCACTTGCAGTCTTAGATGTTGTAATGCTTTTTGAATTTCCCTCTGCTCCCCTTGCAACTCTACAAGAAGATTTCCAAATAGCACATTTTGAAGTTCAATAATATTTCCGTACAGTACATTTACATCGACGTTATAGTTTTTTGCGATATATGATAGTACCGGCTGTCCTGTCTCCTCACCAGTAAATGTTAGACGATAAATTTGACCACCATTTTGAATTTTCGCTAGAACACTTTCCGGTAAATGATCATTAATGACAGAACGTACAAAGTTTTGAGTCGTCTTTGTTTTTGGTTGCGTGAAAACATCAAACAGTTTTCCTTCTTCAATAACTTTTCCCTTCTCCATTACAGCTACACGGTGACAAATTTCTTTCACAACATGCATTTCATGTGTAATAAGAAGAATTGTTAAATTGTATTCTCTATTTACTTTCTTTAATAAGTTTAGAATTTCTGTCGTTGTTTCTGGATCTAAGGCTGATGTTGCCTCATCACATATAAGAATATCTGGCGATGTCGCAAGTGCTCTAGCAATGCCCACACGTTGCTTTTGTCCACCTGATAGCTGCTCTGGGTAATAGTTTGCTTTATCTTCTAACCCTACAAACTTCAGCAGTTCATTTACTCTTTCTTTTATCTCATTCTTTGGTACTTTCGCTAACTTTAATGGATAAGCAATATTTCCAAATACTGTTCTTGAATTAAATAAATTAAAACTTTGAAAGATCATTCCGATTCTTTGTCTTAGTTTACGTAATTCTTTCGTCGATAATGATGTAATATCTTTATCATCTATTGAAATCGTTCCTGCCGTCGGTCTCTCTAACATATTTACTAGGCGTAATAACGTACTCTTTCCAGCGCCACTAAAACCGATAATGCCAAAAATTTCGCCTTTCTCAACTGATAATGTTACATCCTCTACCGCATGAACAGATTGCCCAGCTGATTCATACACTTTACTTACATTGTTAAAAGAAATCATTTTTTCCCCTCCTATATGCTGTAAAAACTTGAAGCAGAGCTTTCGAGGTAAAATAAAAAGTGCTCTCCTTCTTATCAACCATAAAGATAAGAAGGAGAGCACTTATATGTACTCATTCACATCTTCTCATCTTCCAAGCCTTTATATGGCTTGCTGGAGTTAGCACGGTATTAAAAAAACCCGTTGCTGAGGTATCGTAGGGCCAGTCCCTCCACCTCTCTGGATAAGAATGTATCGATTTAATTGTCGTTTAATTAATTCTCATTATAGAACTCAGAATAATAAGAGTCAATACATTTTTTAGAAAAATATTAATTATTCCTTTATTAAAATTTTCAGATGAAAATTCATGAGAAAATAGTAACTTTCAAGGTTATTTAAAATTCTTCTTCCTCATATTTTTAAACAGGAGAATCTTCTCTACGAATTGAATAAATTTATTTGAATATGAAACTCGGAGGAAGATAAATATATGAAAACAGCTCTTTTACTCATCGATATTCAAAACGATTATTTTCCAAATGGAAAGATGGAATTGCGTAATCCAGTAGAAGCAAGCGAATATGCTAATCAGTTATTACAACACTTTAGAACAAACAGCGAACCTATTTTTCATATCCAACACGTAGCTATAAAAGATGGCGCTACTTTTTTCCTACCTAATACAGAAGGTGTACATATTCACGAAAGCGTACGTCCACTTAGAGAAGAAACAGTTATAGTCAAACATTATCCAAATAGCTTCCGAGAAACTAATCTTCTAGAGCAATTAAAACGTTTAAATATTGAACATGTCGTTGTATGTGGGATGATGACTCATATGTGTATCGATGCTACAGTAAGGGCTGCATTCGATTTTGGCTTTCAATGTACCGTTATACATGATGCTTGTGCTACAAAAGACCTTTCTTTTAAGAACGCTACTATACCAGCTGTTTACATTCACAATACAATTTTAGCTAGTTTAAATGGTGTATATGCAAATGTAATAAGCACGCAAGAATTTTTAGCTACATAAAAAAACACTCCTTTCAGTGAGCAAAACCGAAAGGAGTGTTCCTTGTCGAACCATAGATTTTCTTTCAAATTGTATTATACAGGAAATTCTCAAAATGAATACTAAAAAATATGACTAATAAGTCAACTTTTCTCATCATTTTATTTCTGTTCGCATGTTTATCCCGCTATTAATAGGTTTTAGCTCATTCCCTTCGAACGATGGTAATATATAGGATTTCAATTTTAAAAGGAGCTCTTCACATTCTGTGAAGAGCTCCTCTACTATTTCTTATAAAGTTTCAGAAGTAGTTTTTGCTTGCATGTGAAGTGCTAAGTAATCAGGTCCACCAGCTTTAGAGTCTGTACCAGACATGTTAAAGCCACCAAATGGTTGGTAACCTACGATTGCACCAGTACATCCACGGTTGAAGTATAAGTTACCAACGTGGAAGTCTTCGCGTGCTTTTTCAATATGGTCACGGTTGTTAGTAATAACAGCACCTGTTAAACCGTATTCCGTATTATTTGCAATTGCAAGTGCATGATCGAAGTCTTTCGCTTTACAGAATGCTACTACTGGTCCGAAGATTTCTTCTTTCATTAAGCGAGCATCTTCTGCAACGTCAGCAACGATTGTTGGTTGGATGAACCAGCCTTTAGAATCGTCTCCTTCGCCACCTGCTAAGATTCTACCTTCTTCTTTACCAATTGCAACATAGCTCATTACTTTATCGAATGCAGCTTGGTCATTAACAGGACCCACGTTTGTACCTAATACTGCTGGGTTAGCAACTGTTAATTCTTTTGTTAATTCAACAGCACGATTTAATACATGATCATATACATCTTCATGGATTACTGCACGAGAACATGCAGAACATTTTTGTCCTGAGAATCCGAATGCTGATGCAACGATAGACTTAGCTGCTAATTCAAGATCTGCTTCTTTATCAACAACGATTGTATCTTTACCGCCCATTTCAGCGATAACGCGTTTTAACCAAATTTGTCCTGGGTTTACTTTCGCTGCACGCTCATAGATGCGGATACCTACATCACGAGATCCCGTGAAGCTTACGAAACGTGTACGAGGATGATCTACTAAGTAATCACCAACTTCAGAACCGTTACCTGGAACGAAGTTTACTACGCCAGCTGGTAAGCCAGCTTCTTCTAATACTTCCATAAATTTCGCTGCTACTACAGGAGTTGTACTAGCTGGTTTTAGTAATACTGTGTTACCAGAAACTAAAGCAGCTGTTGTCATACCTGCCATAATTGCGAATGGGAAGTTCCAAGGAGAAATGATAACACCTACTCCTAATGGAATGTAAGAGAAACGATTATATTCAATTGGACGGCTTTCTACTGGAATACCGTCTTTTAATTTTAACATTTGACGACCATAATATTCCATAAAATCGATTGCTTCTGCTGTATCAGCGTCTGCCTCATTCCATGGCTTACCTGCTTCTTTTACAAGAATAGCAGAGAATTCATGTTTTCTGCGACGAACGATTGCTGCAGCACGGAATAAAATGTCTGCACGCATTTCTGGCTTTGATTTTCTCCAAGTTTGGAATGTTTCATCCGCTACTTGCATTGCTTTTTCAGCTAACTCACGGCTTGCTTTTGAAACACGACCAACAAGTTCCTCTTTATTTGCAGGGTTTACAGAAACAATTTTGTCTTCTGTAGTGATTTTTTCTCCCCCAATAATTAATGGATAGTCTTGTCCAAGATAAGATTCTACTTTCTTTAAACCTTCTTCAAACGCTAATTTGTTAGCCTCCACTGAAAAATCTGTAAATGGCTCATGTTTGTATGCTACTACCATTTTTTTTAGCCTCCCCTTAGAAAAACGTTTACATTTTACAACATTATTCTACACGATAATTTAGATTTATTCAAATATTCCTAGACTTATATTTTAAAAATTAATAAATTTTTAAAATATAATAAAAAAAAGAGATTCATACATGCGTATGAATCTACAAAATATGAGTATATTCCAAAACATTTTTCCCGATCAATAATATAGTAACTAATAAAAATAAAGTCCTTACATATCCAACACCTTTTTGAACCGCAAACTTCGATCCAAAATAAGCACCTAAGATCATTGATAATCCCATGATAATACCGTATTCAAAATGAATTATATCTAAAAATAAAAAAGTAATTAAAGATACAATATTACTAACAAAGTTCAAAAGTTTTCCAGATGCTGCCGCTTGAATAAAATCCAAGCCAATTAATAAAAATGCAAAAATTAAAAACGATCCTGTCCCTGGTCCAAAAAATCCATCATAAAATCCTATCATTAAAATAGCAAAGAAAAATATTAATGTTTTTCTTTGCGTCATCTTCTTATAGGTAGACACACTTCCCCAATTCTTTTTTGCAATAATATAAATAGCAATAAATACCAACATTACAAGTACTAATGGGCGTAAAATATCCGGTGGAATAAATTTTACTACTAAAGCACCTGCAACAGCTCCAACAATAGTTAACGGGATTAACTTTCCTACAATTTTAAAATCAACTTTTCCTGATCGAATAAAATACATCGCACTCGTAAACGTCCCCATTGTTGCCGCTAATTTATTCGTTGCAATTGCCGAAGCTGGCGATAAGCCAACAAACATAAGCGCAGGAAGCGAAATTAACCCTCCTCCTCCAACAACGGAATCAATAAAAGCTGCTAAAAAACCGAATGCAATTAATAAAATAATGACTTGAAAACTTAATTCTTCCATGAGCTTTACCCCTTACCCCTATTTTTTACAACATTTTAAATTATAACAAAATTACATAAGAAAAAAAGCTGTTCCATAGAGGAACAGCCTTCATATTTAATCTAAAATCTTCACAAGTGGTTCATCTTGTTTTGCTTCACGTATAATAATAGCTTCTGGGCGTTCTACAGATTTAATCGTTACTTGTACTTTCATATAATTCGGGAAGTATTCCATAACAAGCCCTGCCACATATTGTGTAAAACCAACTATTTCAGCTTTTCCATTAAACTGGACAGGAATATCAAGCTTCATTTCTCTTAATTCATCATCTCTATACATACCAGTACCAATAACAGCTGTATAGTCGCCTTGGAAATAATCGCTTAGTTTTGCCTTAAAGTTGGATACTCTTGCAAGGTCTTCACGTTTATTATCTGTTTTCGCTTGCTCTGATGGGAACAAATAATATTTTTCATTAATTTGTTGCCAATCTTCAACCGTTTCACTACCTTTTTCAACATTCGCATAAGAAACAAAGTTACCTGGCACGAGCGAAGACTTTGGAGCTTGGCGATAAATCGCAAATGTTATTGGAATATTTTTGGTTTCAGGTTCTTTTTGATGTATGACTTTCAAAATTTCTTGCGCCATTTTTTTCCCTTCAGCTAACATCTTTTCATCCGGGATTGCAGCTTCACGTGGATAACCATGCTCTTCGTTAAAATATTGAACAGAATTCATTGCTAATCCAACTACCATACCAACGCGTTCCTCGCCGTTATCGCCTTTTTTCACATAATAATCATGCTCTAAAATATTTGAAATATATATTGGATTTTTTTTATTTTTCACTTCTAGTGATTCGGATCCTGTTCCTAATGCAGGGTTTAATCCTATATTAGGAAATTTAACTGCATCTTTTTTTAATTTGTCCTCTAGTTCCTTTTGTTCAGCATCTGTACGTTTTCTTTTAACAAGCATCTGTATAGTTTGAGTATCTAGAGCTTTTCCGCCTTTTAAAAAATTATCTTTCGTACTAAATGATTCTTTCGCAATTCGCATTAACCCTGTTTCAAATTCATCTATATCAAGACGACTATTTAACCCTTGCACCACTAAACCACGTGCATTTCCACCATCAAATGGAATAGTCGTCTTATAATATTCATCCGAAATAGCGTATTTTGGAACAACTGATTGTTCTTTTGCTTTCCCCGATTTCTCAGCCACTTTTTCATCTTTGTCGGCACCTGCACTACACCCACTTACAAGTAGGCCAAGGCTTAATACCGCTAATGCTATTTTTTTCATGGTAAGTTTGCACCTCTTACTTATTTAGCTCTTGTAAGAACCTCTCTTCATTCCAAACCTCAACATTATGTTTCTCCGCTTGTGCTAATTTCGAACCAGCCGCTTCACCTGCAACAACTAAATCCGTACTCTTACTAACACTTCCCGTTACTTTTCCACCTAATGCCTCAATCTTCTTCTTCGCTTCACTTCGCCCCATAACTTCTAGCTTACCTGTTAAAACAACCGTTTTTCCTGCGAAGTAAGATTCAACATTTTGTAAATCTGCAATTTTTATACCTTTGTATGTCATATTCACGCCATACTCTTTAAACTGCTGTAATAACTCTAATACATCTTCATTATCAAAATATGTCACAACAGATTGAGCCATTTTTTCGCCAATTTCATTAATTGCTTTTAGTTCTTCTTCCGTTGCTTTTACAAGCTCATCCATCGTTTCAAAGTGCTCTGCAAATGTACGTGCTGCTTTCGCTCCAACGTGGCGAATTCCAAGACCAAATAATAATCGCTCTAACGAGTTTTCTTTAGAATTTTCAATTGCTTGTATTAAGTTTGTTGCTGATTTTTCACCAAAACGTTCTAACTGTAATAATTGCTCTTTCGTCAATGCATATAAATCAGCAAATGTACGAATGTAATCAGCATCAAAGAGTTGTGTAATGACACGTTCTCCAAGTCCATCAATATTCATTGCATTTCTTGAAACGAAATGGATTAACCCTTCTCGAATTTGAGCAGGACAAGTTGGATTTATACAACGAAGTGCTACTTCTTCTTCTAAACGAACAAGTTCACTCTCACATGCTGGACAATGAGTTGGCATGCGGTATTCTTCTTCCTCACCAGTACGCTTATCAAAAATAACGTTCACAACTTCAGGAATAATATCTCCAGCCTTCTTCACAACAACGTAGTCACCAATTCGAATGTCTTTTTCACGAATTAAATCTTCGTTATGTAAAGAAGCACGACGAACAATCGTACCAGCAACTCTCACTGGCTCTAGTTCTGCAGTCGGTGTTACAACTCCTGTTCGGCCAACACTTAATTCAATGCCTGTTAATCTCGTTACAACTTCTTCAGCCGGGAATTTATAAGCAATCGCCCATCTTGGACTCTTCGCTGTAGTTCCTAGACTTTCTTGAAGGGCAACATCATCTACTTTTATAACGATTCCATCAATCTCATAATCAAGATGCGGACGTTTTTCTTGCCATTCTTCTACATAAGCTATAACTTCTTCAATTGTTTCACATGTACGGCGATTTGGATTTGTCTTAAATCCAAGTTCACCTAAGAAATCAAGCGATTCACTATGTGATGGAATTGTTTTTTCTTCTACATTCGCAAGACCATACACAAACATAGATAAGTTACGCTTCGCTGCAATTTTCGGATCAAGTTGACGTATTGAACCTGCTGCTGCATTACGCGGATTCGCAAATACATCTTCTCCATTTTGCTCTTTTTCTTCATTTAGTTTAACGAATGAACGCTTCGGCATATAAGCTTCGCCTCGTGCTTCTAACGTTACTTCTTCATTTAAACGAAGTGGGATAGCTTTAATCGTTTTTAAATTTTGAGTAATATCTTCACCCGTTACACCATCACCACGTGTCGCCCCTTGAATGAAGCGTCCTTTTTCATAATGAAGCGAAACGGCAAGCCCGTCAATTTTTAATTCACATATATATCTTACATTCGCACCATCAATTCCTTGACGTACTCTTCTGTCGAAATCACGTAAATCTCCTTCGTTAAATGCATTTCCTAAACTTAACATTGGTGACTTATGTGTTACTTTTTCAAATATATCAAGAACAGTCCCCCCAACGCGAACGGAGGGAGAATCTTCACTCATAAACTCTGGGTTCTCTGCTTCTAATTTTATAAGCTCCTGCATATTACGGTCATATTCCGCATCAGAAACAGAAGGATTGTCTAATACGTGATATTGATAGTTAAATGTATTTAATAAATCACGCAGTTCTTCTATACGTTTTTTTGCTATCTCTTTTGACATATCCTCATTCCTTTCTATTGTTTCGTCACAGGTGCAAATTTTGCTAACAAACGTTTAACACCAATTGGGCTTGGGAATGCAATATCTAATTCTTTTGCATCACCTTCACCTTTTACACTTACAACTGTACCGACTCCCCATTTTTGGTGGGAAGCTTTATCTCCTACTGCCCAGCCAATTTGTTCGCCGCCTGTCGTCTTAGCTGCAGGGCGCGCGAAAGCTGAACGAGAGCGTGTTGTCGTTGTGATTGTCGTTTTGCCGCTACTTGCCGTTCTGCCTTTTGCACCAAACGATGTTTCACGCTTTGGCGCTGTTTCATTTAATGATTCCACTAGTTCTGTCGGGATTTCTGTAATGAATCGAGACGCAGCGTTCATACTTGTTCTACCAAATAAAGTACGCATTTGCGCGTTAGATAAATATAGCTCTTCTTCTGCACGGGTAATACCTACATAAGCAAGACGACGTTCTTCTTGCATTTCATCCTCTTCCATAAGAGAACGAGTATGAGGGAATATCCCTTCCTCTAAGCCAACAATAAACACAACCGGGAACTCTAATCCTTTCGCTGAGTGCATCGTCATTAAAATAACTTCTTCACCAGCAGTTGGGTCTTCATCTACACGATCAATATCAGCAACAAGTGCTAAATCTGTTAAGAATGCAACAAGGCTCTTATCTTCGCTTTGAGATTCAAATGTTTGCGTAACAGATAAGAACTCGTCTAAGTTTTCTAAACGACCTTCCGCTTCTAAAGAACGTTCATTTTTCAACATATCGCGATAGCCTGTTTTTTCAATAACTTCTTCTACTAATTCTGTAACAGATAAATACTCTTGCATATTT
The DNA here is from genome assembly GCF_051916325.1 of Bacillus cereus group sp. MYBK227-1. Lineage (NCBI taxonomy): Bacteria > Bacillati > Bacillota > Bacilli > Caryophanales > Bacillaceae > Bacillus > Bacillus cereus group sp. MYBK227-1. The sequence goes on from NZ_JBQAGK010000006.1 coordinate 197,655, forward strand.
ACCCAGTTATTTAATAAATTCGCAAATTCTTTTACTGCCTTTGTAATTTTTGCACTTACTCCAACATGCTCAATTTCATCCAATACAGCAGTTAATGAAATTCCGTTTTGCACACCGTAATTAATAATTTTATCGATAGAAGTCGCACCAATACCACGCTTTGGCATGTTAATAATACGTGCAAAACTAATTTCATCATCTGGATTACCGATTAAACGTAAGTACGCCAAAATATCTTTAATCTCTTTACGATCGTAGAACTTCGTACCTCCGACAATTTTGTACGGAATGTTAGATTTAAGGAAAATCTCCTCGACCATACGAGACTGAGCATTCGTACGATATAACACTGCAAAATCAGTATATTTTCGTTTCCCCATTTGAATATCGTCACGAATTTTTTTCGCAACAAAATACGCTTCGTCCTTTTCAGTTGCAGCACGATAATACGAGATTTTACTTCCAACTTGATTGTCTGTCCATAATTTCTTCGGCTTACGATTCGTATTTTTTTCAATAACAGCATTCGCTGCATTTAAAATATTTTGTGACGAACGATAGTTTTGTTCTAACAAAATTACTTGTGCATTCTCATAGTCTTTTTCGAACGACAAAATGTTAGAAATATCTGCACCACGCCAGCGATAAATAGACTGGTCAGAGTCACCTACAACGCAAAGATTTTTAAAACGCGCTGCCAAATGTTTAACAAGAAGATATTGCGCTTTGTTCGTATCTTGATACTCATCAACGTGAATATATTGGAACTTACGCTGATAAAACTCTAATACTTCTGGAACACGTTCAAATAACTGAATCGTGGTCATAATTAAATCATCAAAGTCTAATGAATTATTTTTCAAAAGACGTTTTTGATACTCTGTGTATACATCGCTCGTTAATTTTTCATATGGATCAGCCATTGTAATTTTTTTTGCATATTTATCCGCAGATAACAGTTCATTTTTCGCATTACTAATACCCGCTAAAATAGAGCGCGGCTCAAATTTCTTCGGATCAATATTGCGCTCTTTCATAATTTTTTTGACTACAGTTAGCTGATCGCCTGAATCTAAGATTGTAAAGTTACGATTAATACCAATACGATCGATATCCCGTCGTAAAATACGTACACACATAGAGTGGAACGTCGAAATCCAAATATCTTCTGCTTCTGGTCCCACAAGTGTATCAATACGCTCACGCATTTCACGAGCTGCTTTATTTGTGAAGGTAATAGCTAGTACATTCCATGGTGCTACACCTTTTTCACCAAGTAAATACGCAATACGATGTGTTAACACACGTGTCTTACCACTACCTGCACCTGCCATTAATAGAAGTGGTCCATTCGTTGTTTGGACTGCTTTTTGTTGCTGTGGATTTAAACCGTTTAATAATCTATCTGTCATACTCATATACGCCTGCACCTACTCTCCTTTTACTGCTTTAACTGTTTTTAACGCCGATTTTATATCATCATAAATAATATTTCCAACAACTACTGTATCAGCATATTGTGCCATTTCTTTCGCCTGTTCTGCATTAGAAATACCACCGCCATAGTATAACTTAGCTTGTTTCAATTCTGCTTTTACATTTTTAACAAGTTCAACATCTCCATACGTACCGCTATATTCTAAATAAAATATCGGTAAATGTAATAACTTGTCTGCTAAACGAGCATATGCAATAACGTCATCTTCTGTTAAATCACATTTCGCTTCTGTAAGCTGGGCTACTTTCGCTTCTGGATTTAAAACACAATACCCTTCCATAAAAATTTCGTCCCAGTCCATAATATCCCCAAATTCTTTCAATGCCTCATGATGAACACCTGTTACCCATTCTACTTTTCGGCTATTTAAAACACTTGGGATGTAATAAAAATCAAATCCTGGTGTAATTGCTTCTACATCAGAAACCTCTAATACACAAGGAACTGCATATCTACGAATGCTAACTAGCATGTGTAATACGTTATCAATTGTAACTCCATCACTTCCGCCTACAATAACCGCATCAGTTCCAGACTCACAAATCATTTCTAAATGTTCATCGCTTAACTCCTTATTTGGATCAAGCTTAAATACATGTTTCCATCCGGAAATATCGTACATGAAAACACCCTTCCTTTTCTCTAGTTATATATATTTCTGTTCAAAATAACAGTTTATTTTCATCATTATTGTTTTAACTTCATCTTAAATATTTGTTTAAAACGGAGAATTAAGTTTGGAATTACCTCTTCCATATTTTTTAAACTAGAGGATTTAATTTTGAAGTTCCTTTTATGCATTCTTTCATTATAACAAAAAAAGTTACTTACACACACGCACATTCCAACATCTTTTTCCACGTCAAATGTTGGATTACATATCCCAAAAATCAAACGGGATACTAATAAAAGAAATAGTATTATCTATTTCAACTTTCATAAAAAGGAGTGTTTTTCTAATGAAGCAAAATATCGGGACAATAAACGCTCTAATTGGAATTACACTTGGGCTTGTCCTCTTCGGATGTAGTGCAACTAAACTTGTACGCAAGCCGTGGTGCACTTGGTCTAACATTTTTCTATGGATTGGTGCAATGAAAGTTGCAGAAGGAATTGTTCGTTTCTGCCCTGTTGTTGAAATGTGGAAATTCGGAAAATACATGAATATGGGGGCATTTAAAATGCCTAGCATGAATTTTGCTGAAAAAGGACATGCTAAAGAAGAAGTGAATCAAACTTCCACTCATGACAAGCCAAAGTCAAAAGGAAGTTATGACGCTTCTGACAAAGAGATTGAGTCAGCGATTGAAAATATAATCCTGGCAAAACCGCTTTGAATCATTTGTCACGATGCAAGATGCTCTCAAAGGGACTTAGCTGCTGCAGTGGGCGGTTAAGTCTTCTTTATTTTACCATAAAACAGAACGTATATTCTCTTTTTCAGCCTTAAAATGTATATAAAAGATATCAATCAATAAAATTCAGAAAATTAGGTGCATACCTCTTGCTTAAAATGATATAAAAGTGATATCATTTTTATATCAGGAGGCGATCATATGAAAGAAAAACAAGTATTTTATGTAAATGGTTTTCTCGGTATTATTGGAATTTTGATTTTAGCTGCTATCGGTGTATTTTTCCTTGCACAAGAAATTTTCATAGGAGCGGCACTAACTATTATATTAGCCGCAGTTCTCGCTACAGGTATCGGTATTGTTCAACCGAATCAAGCGAAGGTTATTACGTTCTTCGGTAATTATTTAGGAACAATTCGTCAAAACGGTTTATTTTTAACGATTCCGTTCGCATTCCGTCAAACTGTATCTTTACGTGTTGAAAACTTTAACAGTAAAAAATTAAAAGTAAATGACGTTGATGGAAATCCAATTGAAATTGCAGCTGTTATCGTATATAAAGTTGTTGATTCTGCAAAAGCAATGTTTGGTGTTGAACATTATGATCGATTTGTAGAAATTCAAAGCGAAACGGCAATCCGCCATGTTGCAACAAAATATCCTTATGACAATTTCCAAGATGAAACCTGCGTTACGTTACGCGGAAATACTGAAGAAATCTCTGAAGAATTAAAACGTGAGTTAGAGGCGCGTCTTGAAATTGCTGGTGTAGAAGTATTAGAAACTCGTTTAACGCACTTAGCTTACGCAACAGAAATTGCCCATGCAATGCTACAACGCCAGCAAGCAAAAGCAGTATTAGCTGCTAGAAAAGAAATTGTTGAAGGTGCTGTGAAGATGGCGAAAGATTCCATCCATATGTTAGATGAAGAAGGCGTACTAGAACTCGATGACGAGCGTAAAGCAAATATGGTAAACAACTTATTAGTTGCCATCGTTTCAGATAAAGGTGCGCAACCAGTTATTAATACAGGAAGCCTATACTAAGGGCTATAAGTAATTATGGCTAAAAAGAAAAGCTTTCCATTACGTATTGATCCTGAATTACACGCAGTCATCGAAAAATGGGCAAATGATGAATTTCGTAGCGTCAATGCACACATCGAGTATTTACTTCGAGAAATGGCAAAGCAAAAAGGGAAATTAAAAAAAGATAAAGATGCATAAAAAATCCCGCTGATTCCTCAGCGGGATTTTTACATATTAACTTTTCGTCATCTCATGCCCAATTGCACGATATCCTATATCACTTCGATAAAATAGACCATCACTCTCAATTTTACCGATTTCTTTATATACTTTATCTTTTGCTTCTTGTAAACTATTTGCCTTACAAGCAACAAATAATACACGGCCACCGTTCGTTACAAAGTCCCCATGTTTCATTGCTGTACCTGCATGGAAAACAATCACATCTTGCAGTGCATCTAGTCCACTAATAATATCACCTTTTTTATATGCTTCTGGATATCCTTTAGAAGCAAGTACAACACCGATTACAGCTTCTTCTGACCATTGTAACGTTAGTTCACTTTCATCTAATACAGCGTTACATACGTCAACTAAATCATTTTCTAAGCGAGGTAATACAACTTCTGTTTCAGGATCACCGAAGCGTGCATTAAATTCAATTACCTTCGGACCATCATTTGTTAAAATAAGACCTGCGTATAAAATACCTGTAAACGAACGGTTTTCTGCAATCATCGCCTTAGCAGTTGGATGTAATACGGTTTGAATCGCTTCTTGAACTGCTGATTCTGGAATTTGTGGTACTGGAGAATATGCACCCATTCCGCCCGTATTTGGACCTTTATCACCATCAAAAGCTCTTTTATGATCTTGGGCGATTACCATTGGATGTACAGTTGTTCCATTCACGAATGCCATTAATGAAAATTCTTGTCCATCTAAAAACTCTTCAATAACGATCTTCTTACTTGCCGCGCCGAATTTCACATCTTGTAGCATTTCTTTCACAGCTTGTAATGCCTCTTCAAGCGTCATTGCTACCGTTACCCCTTTACCCGCAGCTAGGCCGTCAGCTTTAATAACGATTGGTGCACCAACTTTTTGAATGTACTGTACTGCTTCTTCATAATCTGTAAAAGTTTCGTACGCCGCAGTTGGAATATCATACTTTTTCATAAGCTCTTTTGTAAAAGCTTTACTACCTTCAATAACAGCAGCCGCTTTATTCGGACCAAATACGCGAAGTCCCTCTTCTTTAAAACAATCAACAATTCCATTCATAAGCGGAATTTCTGGTCCAACGAAAGTTAACTCAACATTATTCTCTTTTGCAAATAAAACTAATGCATCAAAATCATTTTCATCAATATCAACTGGTGTTGCAACATCTCTCATACCTTCATTACCTGGTGCTACATATACCTTTTCTACTTTTTCAGATTGTGCAAACTTCCAAGCTAAAGCATGCTCACGCCCACCGCGGCCAATTACTAAAACATTCATATTTCATCCCCCCAATAATTAAATAAGTACAAACTAGAAGCTATGCTCCTAGTTTGCTTTTTCATATCAATAAAAGGTTATCTCGACCGGACTTTTTAAACATCCATCTCAATAAAGGTTTAAAAAGGAGGATCAAGAGCACCGAGCAGGTCTAGGCGCATTTGCCAGGAGGACACGGAGTGTAGCTTTCCTACATGAGTACCGCACTGGCGATGCAACGACGACATGCGAAGGTTATCTTGACCGGACTTTTTAAACATCCTCTATTAGTGTTTGAAATGACGTACGCCAGTGAACACCATAGCAATCCCATACGTATCTGCCACTTTAATAGAATCTTCATCACGGATTGATCCGCCTGGTTGAATGATTGCTGTAATTCCTGCTTTTGCTGCTTCTTCTAATGTATCTGGCATTGGGAAGAAAGCATCAGATGCAAGTGCGCTACCTTGTGCTTTTTCACCAGCTTGTGTAATTGCGATTTTTGCAGAACCTACACGGTTCATCTGTCCCGCACCGACGCCAATTGTCATGTCATCTTTCGCTAAAACAATTGCGTTTGATTTCACATGTTTTACAACTTTCCAAGCTAGTTTTAAATCTTTCCATTCTTGCTCTGAAGGTTCACGTTTCGTTGGAATTGAAATTGTACTTTCATCTAATGATAACGTATCTTCTTCTTGAACGAGAAGTCCACCTTGTACAGAAGTTAGTTTTTTGCTTGCACTTGTCGCTTTTTCAATATTTATAGTTAATAAACGTAAGTTCTTCTTACTTTGCAACACTTCTAAAGCTTCTTGCGAGAACGAAGGTGCGATAACAATTTCTAAGAAAATTTCATGTAACTTTTCTGCTGTAGCTTTATCAATTTCACGATTTGCTGCAATAATACCGCCGAAAATTGATACTGGATCTGCTTCATAAGCGCGAGTATATGCTTCGTGAATATCAGTTCCTACTCCAACACCACATGGATTCATATGTTTTACTGCTACTACTGCTGGTTCTGTAAATTCTTTTACGATGCTAAGTGCTGCGTCTGCATCATTAATATTGTTATACGATAATTCTTTACCGTGTAATTGTTCTGCGTATGCAACAGAAGAAGTTGCTGCGAATGGCGCTTTATAGAAAGTTGCCTTTTGATGTGGGTTCTCGCCATAACGTAAGTCTTGCTTTTTCTCAAATGTCACAGTTAATGTTTCTGGACTTTCTTCACCCATTTGCTCTGTTAAGTAGTTAGAAATTAACGCATCATACGCTGCTGTATGACGGAATACTTTCGCTGCTAGTTTACGTTTTGTTTCCTCTGCTACTTCACCGTTCTCTTTCAGTTCTGCTAACACAATATCATAATCTACTGGATCTACAATTACAGATACGAATTTATGATTTTTCGCAGCAGAGCGAATCATTGTCGGGCCACCGATATCAATATTTTCAATTGCATCAGCAAATGTTACATCAGGCTTAGCGATTGTTTCTTTAAATGGATATAAGTTAACAACAACAAAGTCAATTGGCTCCATACCTAATTCATTCATTTGTGTTACATGTGTTTCATTATCACGAACTGCTAATAGACCACCATGAATATTTGGATGTAACGTTTTCACACGTCCATCCATAATTTCAGGGAAACCAGTTACTTCAGAAATACCAATTACTTGTAAACCGTTTTCTTCTAATAACTTTTTCGTACCACCTGTTGAAATAACTTCAATCCCTTGTTCTAGTAACCCTTTAACAAATTCTACTACTCCTGTTTTATCTGAAACACTTACTAATGCACGCTTTTTCATTTATCCTTCACCCCTGGTTGTATGTTAGTTAACAGTTGATTCTTTCACAGACTGAACAATTTGATTCACTGTATTTACGTATAATTTATGTTCAACTTGTTGAATTTTCTTTTGTAAACTTTCTCTCGTATCCCCTTCAGAAACAACCACTGCTTCTTGCGCAATAATTGGCCCTGTATCCATACCTGCATCTACATAATGAATTGTTACTCCAGTTACTTTCACACCTGCTTCTAACGCTTGACCGACAGCATCTTTACCCGGAAAGCTCGGTAGTAATGATGGATGAATATTAATAATCTTCCCGCCGTATGCTTCTAGTAACGTCGGCCCGATTAACCGCATATATCCAGCTAAAATAACATAATCAATTTCATATTCTTCTAGCTTCTTTAATATCTCTTTTTCAAATGCTTCTTTTGACTCATATGCTTTCGCTGAAAAAGCAAAACACGGAATATGATGATAATTTGCCCGTCCAACAGCGCGTGCTTCTGGTTTATCACATACTAATAAACTAATTTCTGCATCCAATCTTTTTTCTTCTACCGCATTAACGAGAGATTGAAAGTTAGATCCGCTTCCAGAAGCAAAAACTGCTAATCTACTCATAGTGCTGTGCCCCCATTAAAAGTAACGCCAGCTCCTTGTATAGTACGTCCAATAATACGAGCCATTTCTCCTTGCTCTTCAAGAAGACGAACAACATCTTTTGCATCTTCTTCCTTCACTGCTACTACCATACCAATACCCATGTTAAAAATATTGAACATTTCTTTTTCTTCCAGTTTTCCAACTTCTTGAAGCAAACTAAAGATCGGCTGAATTTCCCAAGATCCTAGTTCAATCTCGGCACCGATTCCTTCTGGCAACATGCGTGGAATATTTTCAATAAATCCACCACCTGTAATATGCGCCATACCGTATACTTCATGTTTCTTCAATAGTTCTAAAATAGGTTTGACATAAATTTTCGTTGGTTTTAATAATTCTTCACCAAGAGGTAGTTCTAAGCGGCCATAAATACGCTCTAAAGATAGTTCCCCATCTTCTAGTAACACTTTTCGTACTAAAGAGTAACCATTGCTATGAATACCGCTAGATGCTAAGCCAATTAGCACTTGACCAGCTTCAATCTTTTCACCTGTTACAATTTTCTTTTTATCAACAATCCCAACTGTAAAACCAGCTAAATCATATTCTTCCGTAGAATACATTCCTGGCATTTCAGCTGTTTCTCCACCGATTAATGCACAACCAGCTTGGCGACAGCCCTCTGATATACCTTTGACGATGTTTTCAATTTTACTAGGTTCAGCTTTACCACAAGCAATATAATCAAGGAAGAAAAGCGGCTCTGCTCCTTGGACAACAATATCATTTACACACATTGCTACTGCATCAATACCAATTGTGTCATGTTTATCTGCCATAAAAGCGAGCATCAATTTCGTTCCCACGCCATCTGTTCCAGATACTAATACAGGTTCTTCTAATGCAAATTTTGATAGATCAAACATACCTCCAAAACCGCCTAAACCGCCTAGTACTTCTTTTCTCATAGTTGTTTGTACGTGTTTTTTCATGCGAGATACCGCTTCATATCCAGCTTCAATATCTACTCCTGCTTGCTTATATGCATTCGCCATCGTTATTTACACCTCGTCTTTTAATTTCTCCCCATCCAGGGCGGGCTATTTTAAGAAAGGAGCTAGCTTCTACATCAAAAGAAGTAGAAGCTTGTTTCACTTTTCTTATTTCATACTTTCTAAAAGCTCTTGCTCATAATCATAAAGAGCTGTTGGATAGTCCCCATTAAAGTAAGCCATGCATAGGCCACCATATTTCCCTTCATATGGACGTCCAATTGCATCTACTAATCCATCTTCGCTTAAAAATGTTAAAGAATCTGCTCCGATCATTTCACGGATTTCTTCTACTGTATGATTTGCTGCAATTAATTCTTTTCTCGTTTGAATATCAATGCCATAGAAACATGGATATTTCAGAGGTGGTGAAGCAATTCTTACGTGAACTTCTGTCGCTCCAGCTTCACGAAGCATACGAACAATTCGTTTACTTGTCGTTCCTCTTACGATAGAGTCATCAATCATAACAACTCGTTTCCCTTCAACTACACCTCTTACTGCGGAAAGCTTCATCTTAACCCCTTGCTCTCGCAGTTCCTGAGAAGGTTGAATAAACGTACGTCCAACGTAACGATTTTTAATTAATCCTAACTCATATGGAATACCTGTTGCCTCCGCATAGCCAATCGCAGCTGAAATACTAGAGTCTGGTACACCAGTAACAACATCTGCTTCAATAGGAGCTTCTGCCGCTAAACGTTTCCCCATATTCTTACGTGCTGCATGTACGTTAACGCCTGCAATATTAGAATCTGGTCGTGCAAAGTAAATGTATTCCATACTACAAATTGCATGTTCTACATCGTTTGTGAAACGATCTACGTGAATTCCTTCATCATTAATGATAAGTAATTCACCCGGTTCTACATCACGAATGTATGTTGCACCTACTACATCAAAAGCACATGTTTCAGATGCTACAACGTAAGCATCCCCCATCTTTCCAATTGAAAGCGGACGGAACCCATTCGGATCTAATGCAACGATCATTTCATTTCCAGTTAGTAAAAGATACGCAAACGCACCTTTCACTTTGTTTAAAGCTTCTTTTACACTTTCAATTAAAGAATCTTTCGTACTACGTTTAATAAGATGTAAAAGTACTTCTGTATCTGAACTAGTTTGAAAAATACTGCCCTCTGCTTCTAATTCACGACGAAGCATTTTTGCGTTAATTAAATTTCCGTTATGAGCTAACGCCATACTATGATCGGAAAAACGGAACAACAATGGTTGAACGTTAGCAACTTCACTTCCACCAGCTGTTGCATATCGTACATGTCCGATCGCTGATTTTCCATTTAATCCTTCTAGCTCACCTCTTGAAAACACTTCTGATATTAAACCTAACCCCTTGTGACCGACGATTTTTTCCCCATTATTTACGACAATGCCTGCGCCTTCTTGCCCACGGTGCTGTAAACTGTGCAATCCGTAGTATGAAACTTGTGCTGCATTTTCATGCCCCCAAATTCCGAAAACGCCACATTCTTCGTTTAACCCCTTTATTTCAGCAAGCATGGGATTGCCCCTTTCCAAGCCTTTCTCATTTCATCTACATTTGCTGTAAGTAATACTTCATTTTCTTCATTATGAATTGTTACTTCATTTGTACTTGTTACTTCTCCAACTTGGATTGCTTCTACCACTTTCTCAAACGCCTCTTTATTTTCACGTTTTACAGTTATCACGAAGCGAGACTGTGATTCAGCGAATAATGCTGCTGTTGCTTCTCCATCTAATTTCACAGTAGCACCTAAGCCTTTAGCACCAATTGCACTTTCTGAAATCGCAACTGCTAAACCACCTTCAGCAACATCATGTGCAGATTGAACAAGACCAGCTTGAATTGCTTCTAATACTTGTTTTTGGCGTTTTAATTCTACATCTAAATCGATACTTGGTGATTGACCGAAAATTTTGCCGTGAATCATTTTCTGTAATTCACTTCCGCCAAACTCAGCTTTCGTCTCACCAATTACATACACTAAATCACCAGCTTGCTTAAACTCTTGTGTTGTTACATGTTTTAAGTCATGCACAAGTCCGACCATCCCAACAGTTGGTGTTGGATATACAGCTTCACCACTACGCTCGTTATACATCGATACGTTTCCGCCGATAACTGGTGTTTGTAATGTGCGACAAGCTTCACTCATACCGTCTACTGATTTCTCAATTTGCCAGAAGATTTCTGGTTTTTCTGGGTTACCGAAGTTTAAGCAATCTGTAATTGCAAGTGGCTCTCCGCCAGAACATACGATATTACGCGCTGCCTCTGCTACTGCAATTTTACCGCCCATCTCTGGGTCTAGATAAATGTAGCGAGAGTTACAATCTGTCGTCATTGCTAATCCTTTTTCTGTACCGCGTACACGTACAACTGCAGCATCTGAACCTGGCGTAACAACTGTGCTTGTGCGAACTTGGTAATCGTATTGATCGTATACCCACTCTTTACTTGCAATTGTTGGTTGCTGTAATAAAGCGAATAACGTTTCTTTATAATTTTCTACTTTTGGCGTTTCCATTTTCATTGCTTGGAATTCAGCAAAGTATGCTGCTTCTTTTGATGGCTTATGATAAATTGGTGCTTCTTCTGCTAAAGCATCTGCTGGAACTTCAGCTACCTTTTCACCTTTATGGAATAAACGAAGCATTTTATCTTCTGTTACTTTCCCCATCGTAACCGCTGCAAGACCATACTTCTCAAATAAATCTACTATTTCTTGTTCTCTACCTTTTTTCACGACAATTAACATACGCTCTTGTGATTCAGATAGCATCATTTCATATGGTGTCATTCCTGTTTCACGCTGTGGTACATCATCTAAGTACATTTCAATACCCATTCCTGCTTTACTTGCCATTTCTGCAGATGATGATGTTAAACCAGCCGCACCCATATCTTGAATTCCAACAAGTGCATCAGATTGAATTAATTCTAAACACGCTTCAATAAGAAGTTTTTCCATAAATGGATCCCCTACTTGAACCGCTGGACGTTTCGCTTCTGAGCTTTCAGATAGTTCTTCCGACGCGAATGTTGCACCGTGAATACCGTCACGACCAGTTGATGCTCCTACGTACATTACTGTGTTACCAGCACCATGTGCTTGCCCTTTTTTAATGTCTTCGTGGTTAATCAAACCTACGCACATTGCATTTACAAGTGGATTTCCTTCATAACATGGATCAAATTGTACTTCGCCGCCAACAGTCGGAATACCGATGCAGTTACCGTATCCTGCAATTCCTGCTACTACTTCTTCGAATAAATATTTCACACGTGGTGACTGTAATTCACCGAAACGAAGTGAGTTTAATAGAGCTACCGGACGTGCTCCCATAGAGAATACGTCACGAATAATACCACCAACACCTGTTGCAGCTCCTTGATATGGTTCAATAGCTGAAGGATGGTTATGACTTTCCATTTTAAATACAACTGCTTGATTATCACCGATATCTACAATTCCAGCACCTTCCCCAGGCCCTTGTAGAACACGCTCACCTGTTGTTGGGAATTTTCGAAGCACTGGTTTTGAATTTTTATAACTACAATGTTCAGACCACATTACAGAGAATAACCCTGTTTCTGTATAATTTGGCAGACGACCTAAAATCTTTTCAACCATGGCAAACTCTTCGTCTGTTAACCCCATTTCCGCATATATACGCTCTTCTTTAATTTGTGTTGGATTTGGTTCAAGCATTAACGACATATGTTTCCCTCCACTGTTTTAAGATAGATTGAAAGACTTTTAACCCTTCAGCACCGCCAAGTAATTCATCTACAGCACGCTCTGGGTGCGGCATCATACCAAGTACATTTCCTTTTTCATTTACAATACCAGCAATATCTGAAACGCTACCGTTAGGGTTTTCTACGTAACGGAATGCGATTTGATTGTTCTCTTCTAATTGTTTAAGAGTCGCTTCATCACAATAGTAATTCCCCTCACCATGCGCGATTGGAATATTAATTATTTCATCTTTTTCATATTGTGATGTAAACATCGTTTCATTATTTTCAACACGTAACTGAACAGTGCGACACATAAATTTTAAGTTTTCGTTTCTTATTAACGCTCCTGGTAGTAATCCTGATTCAACAAGAATCTGGAATCCATTACATACACCTAAAATCGGCTTTCCTTGCTCAGCAGCTTTTTGCACTGCTTTCATTGCATTAGCAAAGCGAGAGATAGCACCGCAGCGTAAGTAGTCACCATAAGAAAATCCACCTGGTAGTAGAATTGCATCATATTCATCTAAATTCTCTGTATCGTGCCAAACGTAATCTACTTCTTCGCCAAGCTCATCTTTAATTGCATGGAACATATCGACATCACAGTTCGAACCCGGAAATACTATTACGGCAAATTTCACTGTGCGACAACCTCCTCAACTTCATAACGGAAGTCTTCCATTACAACGTTCGCTAATAGTTTTTCACACATTTCTTTTACCTTGCTATCTAAATCAGATACAGATTTATCAATTGTTAGTTCCATGTACTTTCCGATTCGAACGTCTTGTACTTCTGTGAATGAAAGACTATGAAGTGCTCCTTTTACTGCTGTTCCTTGTGGATCTAATACGCTTTCTCTTAATGTTACATATACCTTAACTTTATACATGTGAAATTCCCCCTAAACGTTTTAAAATCTCTTCATAAGCATCTGTTAAATTTCCAAGATCACGACGGAATACGTCTTTATCAAACTTTTCATTGCTCGTTTCATCCCATAAACGGCAAGTATCTGGTGAAATTTCATCCGCTAAAATGATTTCTCCTTCTTCCGTTACACCAAACTCTAATTTGAAATCTACTAATCTTACACGACAGCTTGCGAAATGATCAATCAACACTTGATTGATTTGTAGAGCCATATCTCGTAATACACTTACTTGCTCTGGCGATGCAACGTTTAATACACGAATATGATCTTCCGTTACAAGCGGATCTCCTAAATCATCATCTTTGAAGTAAAATTCTACGATTGGTTCTGCAAGTACAGTTCCCTCTTCCATTCCTAATCGTTTTGAAAGACTTCCTGCAATTACATTTCTTGTGACAACTTCTAAAGGAATAATACTCACTTTTTTAACAAGTTGTTCTGTTTCAGATAACTTCTCAACAAAATGTGTTTTAATTCCCACTTCTTGTAACTTTCTGAACAATAAAGTTGTAATTTCATTGTTCAAACGACCTTTTCCTGTAATCGTCTCTTTTTTCTCCCCATTGAAAGCAGTCGCACTATCTTTGTACTCTACCCAAACCATATCTGCTGATTCTGTACGATAAATTCTTTTTGCCTTACCTTCATACAGCAATTCTAGCTTTTGCATTTCGCAAGCCCCCTGTAGTTTGAAAAATGTGAATAATATTTTTATAAAGAATGGCACAGAATGACTCTATTCTGTGCCATATGAAATTTTACGCTTCGTTTAATCCAAGGCGTTCAAAGATTGTATCAACGTGTTGCATATGATGCTCATAGTTGAAGCATTCATTAATTTCTTCTTGTGTTAACTTGCTTGTAATACGCTCATCAGCTTCTACAAGCTCTTTAAATTGTACTTGTGTTTCCCAAGCTTCCATCGCTTTAGGCTGTACGATATCATAAGCTTCTTCACGTACCATACCTTTGTCGATTAGTGTAAGCATTACGCGCTGAGAATAAATTAAGCCGTATGTTCTTGTCATATTACGTTTCATATTCTCTGGGTATACAGTTAAGTTTTTAACAATATTACCAAAGCGATTTAACATGTAATTTAATGCGATTGTAGCATCTGGTAAAATTACGCGTTCTGCCGAAGAGTGAGAAATGTCACGCTCATGCCATAATGGAACATTTTCGTAAGCTGTCATCATATAACCGCGGATAACACGAGCTAAACCAGTCATATTTTCAGAACCAATTGGATTACGTTTATGTGGCATTGCAGAAGAACCCTTTTGACCTTTTGCGAAAGCTTCTTCAACTTCACGTGTTTCACTCTTTTGTAAACCACGAATCTCAACTGCCATCTTTTCGATAGATGTTGCAATTAGTGCAAGTGTTGACATGTAGTGTGCGTGACGATCACGTTGCAATGTTTGTGTTGAAATTGGTGCTGCTTCTAATCCTAAATTTTCACAAACATATTTTTCTACGAATGGATCGATATTTGCATATGTACCAACCGCACCAGATAGTTTACCAACACGAACTGTATCAGCAGCTTGTTTGAAACGCTCTACGTTACGTTTCATCTCTTCATACCAAAGACCAAGTTTTAAACCAAATGTCGTTGGTTCTGCATGAACACCGTGTGTTCTTCCCATCATGATTGTGTATTTATGCTCTTTCGCTTTGTTAGCTAAAATGCTTACAAAGTTCTCTAAGTCTTTTAATATAATTTCATTCGCTTGTTTTAAGATGTAAGATAATGCTGTATCTACTACATCTGTAGATGTTAAACCGTAATGAACCCATTTACGTTCTTCGCCTAATGCTGGCGTTTCTGATACAGCACGAGTGAATGCAACTACGTCATGACGTGTTTCTTTTTCAATTTCATAAATACGATCAATATCAAATGATGCATGTTCACGAATTTTTTTAACATCTTCTTTTGGAATATCGCCAAGCTCAGCCCATGCTTCACAAGCTAAAATCTCAACTTCTAACCACGCTTTAAATTTGTTCTCTTCCGTCCAAATCGCACCCATTTCAGGGCGTGTATAACGACTAATCATCTTTTTCCCTCCAACAGTTGTTCTTGATGGTCCCAAATATGCAAACTCTTCGCTTTTTCTAGAGCGACTTCAATATTATCATTTAAAATATTAACATGCCCCATTTTTCGCTGTGCTTTTGCTTCTTCTTTTCCATACAAGTGTAAATAGCACCCGGTTAATCTATTCACTTGTCTTAGGACCCCTTCTATATGTTCGCCTAAAATGTTTACCATGACAACTGGTTTTAACAAATTTGTTTCTCCTAGAGGTAAATTACAGATTGCTCGAATATGTTGACCAAATTGACTCGTTTCACATGCATCCTGTGTATAGTGTCCTGAATTGTGAGGTCTTGGCGCTAATTCATTAATATAAATCTCACCATTATCTGTAGCAAACATCTCTACAGCTAGTGTTCCCACAAGTTCTAATTCATCCGCAAGTACCTTTGCATACGCAATTGCTTTTTGAGAAAGCTCTTCTGTAATGCGAGCTGGAACGATAGATTCATGTAAAATGTTATTTACATGAATATTTTCTGCTACTGGAAACACTTTTGTTTCACCACTTACACTACGAATCACAATAACTGATACTTCTTTTTCAAAAGGCACCCATTTCTCTAAAATACATTCTGCTTTATCCACAAGATTTCTTGCTGCCTCAACATCAGCTTCACTTCTTAAAACAACTTGCCCTTTCCCATCATATCCACCTGTCGTCGTTTTTAAGACGGAAGGGAATGATAACCCAGCAATTGCTTCTGTAAGCTGATCTTGATTTTGAACTAATCTATACGTTGCTACTGGTAACCCAGCCTTCTCAATCGCATTCTTTTCTGTAAAACGATTTTGTGTTGTATTTAACAACTGACTACCTTGTGGTAAGTACGCATGTTTTTCAAGCCATTGTAAACATCTATAATCAATATTCTCAAATTCATATGTGACAACATCACTTATCTCTGCTAAATGCTGAATTGCTTTTAAATCATCATATGGTGCAACAATTTCAATATCAGCAACTTGTGCACATGGTGAATGCTTTGTAGGATCTAAAACAGCAATTTTATATCCCATCTCCTTAGCTGCCAATGCCATCATTCTTCCTAGCTGGCCGCCTCCAATAATACCGATTGTTTTTCCAGGTAAAATGATTCTCGTCATACTAGCTCACTACCTTCACGCACATCTTTTTCAATCGCTTCTCGTCTCAATTCTAATGCATCATGTATATCATCATGAAATGATCCAAGTATTTGTGCGGCAAGTAATCCAGCATTCGTTGAACCGGCTTTACCAATTGCAACAGTTGCAACTGGAACACCTCCTGGCATTTGGGCGATGGATAATAATGAATCTAAGCCGTTTAATGCTTTTGATTGAACTGGAACTCCAATTACAGGAAGATTTGTCTTCGCTGCAACCATTCCTGGTAAATGTGCTGCTCCACCAGCTCCAGCAATAATAACTTTCAATCCACGTTCACGAGCCGTCTCTGCATATTCAAACATATAATCCGGAGTCCGATGAGCGGATACAACTTTTTTCTCATACGGTATATTTAATTCATCTAAAATGTCACAAGCATATTTCATTGTTTCCCAGTCTGACGTACTTCCCATTATGACTCCAACTAGTGATTTCATATTAGAATCCCCCCGATTCAAATAAAAAAAGCCTGAAATAGAACAGTTTCTCTTTTACTATGAGAGAAAGCGCTCTACTCAGGCATACGTATCCCTTGTGAATAGAAAAATACCGAGTGACTTTCCCTCATAGTCTAACGAATAACGGTCGTTAGGTAGAGACTTGCAGGCCATATCCCCGCGATTATATGAGGTCTTATATTATTGTTTCTATGGCTATATTAACAATATTTCATAAACAATGTCAATAAATAATCGAATGTTTTTTTATTAGCAGTCAATAACGTTCGTGTTTTAGTTATATTCAAAAGAAGAATTGCAACTATATACAAGAAGAAAAGGGAATTAGAATATATATTTCTAGAGATCTATTTTATGTATTTATCGTTTAAATAGCACTTCAGTATGTTTTTAATCAAAATATATACACTCTTGTATTATTATAACGATTTAATTTCTAAGGAGGATAACTGTTAAAGAAAGAACTTTGCTATTATCCTATTTATTTTTCTCTATTGCAGTAATTTCTGTAATTATTAAATATTTATTTATAGCATCTCATTATTTAAAATATATACTTATGATAGAAATAATGTGTCCTATTTTAAGTATTACTTTAGCGACATTAGGAAAATCAGGAACACAAAAAATCATTACTATTATTTTAAAGAGTCTCTACTTCATTCTTTTTTCGTCTGTAGCTTTATTAAATTTACGGATTATAGCATTCGGTAAATAAAAATAAACACAAAAAAACCTAAGTCAAAATAACTTAGGTTCTTGCTTGGCGACGTCCTACTCTCACAGGGACAAGGTCCCAACTACCATCGGCGCTAGAGAGCTTAACTTCCGTGTTCGGTATGGGAACGGGTGTGACCTCTCTGCCATCATCACCAAACTATGAAGGCATATTCCTTCAAAACTAGATAACATTTGCTACATATTATATGGTTAAGTCCTCGATCTATTAGTATTCGTCAGCTCCACATGTCACCATGCTTCCACCTCGAACCTATCAACCTGATC
>NZ_JBQAGK010000007.1:0-206510 GCF_051916325.1 Bacillus cereus group sp. MYBK227-1
GCAAGTTGGAAGTGCATTAGGTAGTGCTCCTGGTGCAGTGGCTGGTAGAAGTGTTGCTGCAGTCGGCGAAGGAGCTGTAGCTTTAGGAAAACATATTGGTTCCAGTGTAAAAAAGGGTGCGGACACGTATTCAAATCTAAATGGCGAATCTTATCCGGAACTAACCGATGAAGATATCGCACAGGATTTAGCTACAAAAGACTTTGAAAATTGGAAAGCAGATAATCCGGATTCTGCAGTTGCAAGCCGTTTAAAACAAGCATTCCCTGGTGCATCTGATGCAGAGATTGCTAAAAAAGTAGCGAAAACAAACAATGATCAAATGTCTCGTTTCTCAAATCAGCGGAAACAAGATTTACAAAATATGAAGAAAGCCGCTACACCATATGGAAATGCTAGAGATTTAGTAAACGCTGCAACGAATGCATTCCAAAAGGGGTATGAGGCAGACCATAAAGACACGTTTATGAGTCAGTTACCAGAAAATATGTCAGCAGAAGAGAAAGAGAAACATTGGAACGATCATCTGAACACAAAAGTACAAGGATTTAGAAATCACGCAGAACAGGCGGCAACAAAAGCGGGAGCTATGCCAGTTGATGCGAAGGACAAACAAGGAAATAATCTGTTTGATAAGTCCTATGTGAATAAAGATGCGTTTGCTTCTCGACTTGCATTAGGAAAAGTCGGAAAAGCAGTCGAGGATGTAAAAGGAGAAACGTTAGAAAGTGGCCATCAAAATATGGGACAAGTCGGTGCTCTTGTCGGTGCTTCTACTGCTGCATTTAAGAAAGCGTATAGTGCAGACCATAAGGCTGGATTTATGAAACAATTCCCTGCAGATATGCCACAACAAGAAAAAGAAGCAGCATGGAATAAGCATTTAGATCAAAAAGTACAAGGATTTCAAAATCATGCGCAACAAGCGGCAGCATCAGCTGGTATTGTACAGCAAAAAGACGGTACAAACTATGCGAATAAAGAAGCTTTCGCGTCTCATTTATCACAACAGTTACAAAAAAATCCTGGTTTAAATGCTATGGGTGTATCTAGTGTGGCAGGCATTCAGAAGGCAGTCAACGGCGTGAAAACGCATGGTTTGACAAGTGGAACAGGAAGCCAGCAAGCAAAACAAGTAAGTAATGTTGGGAACCTGGTACAAGCTTCTACAGAATCCTTTAAACAGGGCTATGCAGCAGAACAACAGGCAAACTTTATGAAAAAGTTGTCTCCAACTATGTCTCAACCACAAAAAGAGCAAGCTTAGCAGTCTCACCTGAATGAAAAAGGAAATGAATTTAAAGCAGTCGCACAACAAGCGGCAGTACAAGCGGGAGCGATGCCCGTACAGGCAAAAGATATGAGTGGTAAGAGTCTACATAATCAATCGTATATTAATAAAGATGCCTTTGCTTCGCAATTAACGAAAGGTTTACAAAGCCATGCAAGTCTTGGAACGGTGAGCCAACAAGTAGGTTCTGGAATTACTAGTGCGATTCAAGGTGTTCGTTCACATGGCGTTGCGACAGGTGGCGCAATCAATAAAGCTGTATATGCAGCGACACAAACGCAAGCGAGTATCGCACGTGCAGGAGATCTTTCCGTTGCGGAAATTGAACGCTCTTATGCAGATGCATCAACAAGTGTAGCGAACATTGCACAAAGTGCTGGTAAAATGTCTATCCCAACTTCCGCAGTGGGACGTATGACACAGCAAAGTACAAAACTTGGCATGAGTGTAATGGAAGGTGCGAAACACCTTATGCTTGCGGATCGCATTGATACGGTATCAAATGCATACTTTAGTGCCGCGAGTGCTGTTCAACAATCCGGAGGGAATGCAGTACAAAGAGTAATAAGTGGGACTACTGCTGCAGTTAATACATCATTAGGTGGGAATGCAGCAGAGCGCCACTATAATGTGACAAAAGGCTTAAGTTACGCCGCAGGTGTGATTGGTGGTGCTGGTGCTTATCAAGCAACTGCACGTATGGTAAGTAAACATAATCCGTATAACAGTGCAGTTCGTACAGAAGCAAAAGAGATTCAGGAAATTCAACAGATGGTACCGACAACAACAGATCATACAGGCGCGCAATCGGTTGTAAAAGGTGCCGTACGTCTTGTGACGACAAATAATAAATCTTGGATTGAAGCAAAAGACGCTAGTGGTATGACGCAAGTTGTATCTCGTTATGGTAGTGGAGATAGCAGTATACGATCTGGACAAGTCGTATATCAGGACTTAAATATTTCAGATGGACAATTAACGCAGTATCGTAATGGTGCGAAAGCATCTCCCGCTTATATACAAGATTCAAGTGGTGGAAAAATCAATATCAATCGCTCGATCAATGTAAATCCAAATCAATTAGTAGGAAACCAAAATCAAAGACCGTTACAACAGAAACCGGTATTTAATGAACCACCACTTACGGTCAATCACAAGGTAGACAATGGTCACTTCTATATGTCTGATTTAGACCAAGGTGGTTATAAAAATGTACAAATGGTTGTAGAAAGAGATCGTAGTTATATGGTTGCGACAACAACAGACGGTACAGTGTCACGTATTTCGCCGTTTGGAAAAGGAGATACGCGCTTACAAGCAAACCAAAGGATAGAAAGAGCTTGTGAAGTGAAAGACAGTAGTATTAAGCCAAGAGAAGAAATCTTAGTAACACAAACACAGGACGAAGTAGTCCGTACAGAGACGCATTTAAATTTATCAGAACATGACCCACAAAATCTGATTCCATTTGCACCAAATCCTCGCTTAGCACAGCGAAGAGGAAGAAATGCTCAAAATGGAAAATATGGTGTGATAAGTCTATGAGTCAAAATCCTAACGATCCAAATGAACAGAAAAAAAGTAATCCTTTAAAAGATGTAGCTTCCCACTTTATTAAGAAAAAAGGGATGCAAGCGCGTGGGAAGATGGCAAAATTGGCAGGAAAAGCAGGAAGGGCGGCAGCGAAAGCTGCTGCCAAACTGCTAAAAGCAGGTATATTAAAAATTGTGGGTGCTGTTGTGGCAGTGGTTGGAGTACCTGCCGCTTTGATTATGGGAGTAATTATTGCTGTGTGTGTGATTTTAGTCTCTTTTGTACCTTTTACCGATGATGAAGGTAAAACAGAGGAACAAGTAAAAAAATATATGGAAGTCTCAATGGCTTTGAATGTGGATTGGAAAGAGGTCGTCGCCTTTGACATGGCACGATATGATAATGATTTAACTGGTAAAGATCCGCATGATGCTATATCATATTTCTTGGATATCCAATATGAAGAATATACGGAAAAAGAGGTATGTGAGGCGGGACCGAATGGTCCTTGTGAAAAAAAGAAAAAAGAGATGCAAAAAACAAAATCTGAAAGTTACTCCGGACCAGATGTAAAAAAGATATTAGGAGATACAGATTTTAAGAAAAAAATAGATGAGATTAATGCGAGTGGAAGTAAAAAAGTGACAACATCTTCTCATGGGCTAGAGAAAGCTATGGAACTCGCAAAGTTTAGTAAAAGTCAAAAAGAGCGTGCGCGTGAGATATTAGAAGCCGGGATGTTAGAAGGTATGTATGGACATCTTGCTCCTACTACTGGTGGATTTATTGGTGGTATGTGTGTAGGTAATGTGAGTCCTGGCGGAGAGCCTGTTAACCTTAATGCAAAAGTTACAGGATATCTTCCTAAGATTAAAGAAATGGCAGAAAAACATGGAGTTGCTCAATATGTTGGTATTTTGGCTGCCCAAATGATGCAGGAATCAGGTGGAGCAGGAAATGACCCGATGCAGGCTTCAGAGGGCCATTATGGAGATATGAGCCCATCTTGTATAGGTGTAAAGGGGAATGCACGTGTAGGATGTATTAAAGATCCTAACATTTCTATTGAAGCAGGCGTACAAGAATTTAAAGATGTGTTAGCAAAGGCGAATGGAGATATAGCCCTAGCCTTACAGTCTTATAATTTTGGATCAGGATTCATTAGCTATGCATTAGCAAAAGGTGGATATTCAGAAGAAACAGCCATTGCGTTTTCTAGGGAGCATGCTCGTGAAAATCCAGCAGGTTGTTCTGATCCTAATAACTTCCGAACCAAAGTTGGAGCGTGTTATGGGGATTATACGTACGTTTCCAAAGTTTTGAAATATTACAAAGATTTAGGTTGTGTAGCAGATGTATCTGGCGAATGGATTTCGGATAAAGGTTGGAAATGGCCAACGAAATCAGGTCGTATTACAGATACGTTTGATGCTTTTCGTGGTGGAAAACAACATAATGCTGTTGATATTGGAGCCATGACAGCTGGAAAAGCTGGAGACCCCGTATGGTCAATGGAAGTAGGTATTGTAACAGCCCAAACAGGAAATGTAAATGGTGGTGGTCTAGGTGTCTATGTAGATCATGGAAATGGTATTGTATCTCGTTACTTACATTTGAGTAAAATCTTAGTTGCACCAGGAACTATGGTAACAAAAGGACAAATTATTGGGGAAATGGGCGGTTCTAACTTTGATAGAGATACAGGTTTCCTTAATATGAATGGATACGCTGTCCATTTAGATTTCCAAATTCGTATTAATGACCAACCAACAGATCCAATGAAATTCTTTAAGAAAAATGATGATCCAGGGTTATCATCTGGTGGTTCTCCTACAATGACAAATGCTAAACGACAAAAGGTACTGGAAGAAGCGAAAAAATGGATTGGGCAAGGGAAAGTGAGCTATGTATCCGGCGCTAGAAATCCAGCTGCAGGTAGTGCTGATTGTTCTGGATTCACACAATATGTGTTTAAAACCAGTATAGGTGTCCAGTTAGGAGATTGGACAGGTGCTCAAATTGGACAAGGAAAACAGGTTCCAGATATTGGTCGTGCACAACCAGGAGATTTAATTTTCTATGAAAATCCGAACCATGTATCTATTTATTTAGGAAATCAGAAAATGATTCATATTGGTGATAATAAAGGTGTACAAATTACAGGTCTAAACTATACGGCAAGAGGACAACATATGACGCAAGTCCGTAATGTAATAGACTGATTTGGGATGTGAAGATATGAAGAAAATTATGAATGTGTTAGCGAATCTGCCTCGTAAGTACTTAGTTATATTGGGGATTATTGTGTTGGTAGTAGGCGTTGCTACTTATAATACTATTCATCGTTACATGATGAAATCTCAAGTACAAGAGGAAGAGCAAGTAAATCAAGATGAAATCGAGATGCTTGGAGATAAGCCAAAGGGATTTGATACAAAAGAAGAGGAATATATCGCAAAGACAAAAACTGTAGAGGATTTACTACGAAAAATTTCTAATAGTAGTTATGATGTACCGTACTTGTTTACAAAGGCTGGATTTGGTATTGAACCAATGAAAATGACAAGTAATGAGCGTATGCTGGCTACTGAAGCTGTTCAACGATATTTCCTAAATGGGGATAAGTTTTACAATGCGCGAATTACCAAAATTGACCGTGGGAAAAAAGTAGATACGTTTCATATTGAAGTTTTAATTCAACAGGTAAACTTTTTGGAACCACGACAATTTAAAGTGCAGGTAAACAAATATGCACAAATTGTAACACCAATTGCACAAATTCCACATGGACAAGAAGAAGTACCTGTGGATTAAGAAGGAAATGAGGGTTGTGGAAGAAAAAACACAACCCTTTTATAAAAAAATAAAGAGTACCTAAAATAATTTATTGAATATTCATAATTTTTAGATATAATAAAACCATGGTTTAAAGAATTTTGTATATAACGCTAAATGAAATGGATATGGAGGAATACAAATGAGAATGTTAATTGGAACAGCTGCGAATTTTGTTTCGGGGTATTATATAGGACGAAATTCTGGATTATTAGGAACGTTGCTTGGATGGGCTTTTCTGTTGGGTGGTGGCTATCTGCTAATAGAGAATTGGGATAGTATCACAGTATGGATGCATAGTTTGAATATTGTACGAGGACTAGATGGTTACGAAGACATGAGCAATGGCTTTATTTTCGTCTGTTTGGTAGTAAGTGGCTTTATTTTTATCTTGATGTCCCCGATTTTCATTATTTTATTAATAGTTTGTTTTGTGTTAATGAATATTGTTGCTTGTACACTTGTGTTATTAACATCACCAAGTACGTACATAAAGAAGAAAGGTAAGGAGAGTGAGTGGGAATGAGTACAATTCTAGTTTTAGGTGGATCAAATGGAAGAACGTTAGAGAAGTTGGCCAAAAAAAGAGACTGCCAGGTTATTTTCCATGATGGGAAAAATCACGGAGGCGTAAAGAAAACCTTTCGAAGTGTTATAAAAAAATGCGATGTTATTGTCATTCAAAAAGGTGCATGTGGCCATGTATCTATTGATGTAGCAAAAGAGTACGCAAAGAAGTTTGATGTCCCCCTTTTATTTAATCAAGGATTTGGTGGAACTGGTGCGCTTGAAATGGGATTAAAGCATTTGAAGGTTGCATGAGGTTTGATACATATCTATGGAATTATAATTGTTAAATCAATATATAACATTTAAAAAGAGAGTGGAGGAAGATAGTGTTTAAAGATATATATGTATTATTTCCACCAGAAGGGAAAGAAAGCATCGAATTTCAATTCTTTTTAGATATAGAGGGAGAGAAGTTTTACGAATTTTATAAAGAAAAATATAAAGACCCTATGTCCGATATATCTGTATATTTTCCGATGTTTCAAAATACGTATGAATCCTATTTAGAGGGATTTTTGTACCCGTATATAAGTAGCTTTAAAGAAATCCGATTAGGACGGGATACATGGGAAAATGAAGGTATTTGGTTTGGTATTCATCAAGACGGAAGGGAACTGGGGATTCTTTTGCCTAGAGTTGATTTTACTTATTATAAAGGAGCTATATCCTACAAAAATTGGAGAACAAAATAACTGTACGAAGTCTTTATTTACATACAAAAAAGGAGAAATGAGAATGACACAAACAGCCGCATATCGTTATACAGTTCCGTCAGTAGATGGAGAAGGATGGGGGGGATTTTTATACAATTAATCCGGAGTTTTTACAGCTGTTACAGACTTCGGTAACTTTGCTCATTGGTTTTCATTAGGAAGAAACAAAAGTATAGAAGAATACTTAATTAGCCGAAGACCGGATCAGATACTTTGCAAAATTACAAAAGAAGATGTGGTTGATATTGAAGGAACCATTACTTATATCAAAAAGAATTTGCTATATGATCGTAGAGAAGGGCGCTTTACAGAAGATGATGCAAGGACAGAATGGAAGCTTATTGAGGAATTACAGGTAGATTTGGAAGAGTACTCAAATGAAGTAGCATTTCAATATTGGTACGACAAAACAAAGATACAACTTGACGACGGTTTTTTTCAGTACAAATATCCAAGTGCAGCTGTTCGATTTTCAAATGAAACATTTGTGAGGTTTCAAGAGAAATTGAAGGTGGAATTAAAAGAGGTGCAAGCATGAAGCCAACACTTGAAATGATAAAAGATGAACGTGGTGGAGTGGAGATGACTTATACAACAAGTGGAGGTAAGCAATGCTCTACTTACTTTACCGGTCCTCTAGAAGATATAGATCATGTTTGCTTGGATTATATGAAGGGACGTTTTGCAAATATTAGAACAAAGAAGCAAGTTGATTTCATAAAACGTAGATATAAAGAAGCATATCAAACGGTATTTGGTGTGATGGACGGATTAAAGGTAGGCGACAAGGTAGTAATGCACACTTGCTCAGAGTCAAAGCGTTATGACGGAAAAGTATGGACTTGTAGGACAGATCAGTTTACAGCAGAGAGTGGCACGCAAGTGATTTTTCTAGAAGAGTTTAGAGGGTACTTTGCAGTTAAGTTTTTACAACGAATTAGTTTGTTAGAAAACTAAGCAAAATAATTATGTGGGAGCGATTAGTAGCTGAAATGCTAGTTATCTAGCATTTTGTGCTTATTGTTGCTGTAATGAGTGGTATCGAAAAGATAAAGAAAGTGGAGGATGGAATTAAGAATATGAGTAGTGGTATTAAATATAAATCGGGTTTCGTCATTTTAATTTATTTTGTTATGACACAATTTGTAGGGATAATAGGTGTACTATTGCTAGCAAAGACAGGTTGGTATGATATTCAGGGAAACCAACAGCAAGCAATTCAACAACTTCTTGTGCATTGGGAACTAATTGGTTTTTCACTTATGCTGATAATCATTTTTCTTATATATAGTAAAGAATTAATAAGTGATCCAAAGTTATCGATTAAATTATCAAGAAAATCATTCATATGGATTTTAGTTGGGATTATATTCGTATTTTTTGCGCAGATGGTTGGTAGTGTATTAGATAAGAGTGTATTTCAGCTAACTACGCAATCAGCAAATACGTCTAATACAGTCGCTGCTGCAGCAATATCTCCTGTGGCACTTATTTCAATTATTCTTCTTGCACCGTTAGTAGAAGAGTTTGTTTTTCGTTATGCCGCAATAAACATTTTAATGTCTAAGTTTAAGCAAACTTGGAGCATAATAATAAGCTCATTGTTCTTTTCTATTATGCATTTTGATTTTCCATTTATATTTGGATATTTTTTAATTGGAATTATACTAGCTCTAGTGTATGTGCGTACCAATAGGTTACTGGTATCATTCGTTGTTCATGCTAGTATGAACTTAATTGTTGTGATACTCCAGATTTCTTGATGAAAAAGAAGGGGATATTTTTAGGTTGTTATGTTGTTCTAGCACGTGAAAATATTATTTGAACTACTCACCACGATTCCTACTTTAGTTTGGTTTTCGCAACTTCAGCAAACGTGGAGCAAAAGAACGTTGAAGATTTTACGGTTGCAACGTTTTTCTGCAACCAACCTCATATCTTCAGTTTTCAAAGAGCAATTTGTACAAGAATATGGTAGCAAACATGTTGGCTTATGACAACTGACATTTATATCCCACCTAAAATTGGTGTTTCACACCTTCACATTTTTGAGGAAGGAGTCTTCTGTTAGAAAACGATAAAAACTTATTATAAGCGATTTTTCATCTTGTTTTCTTTTTCTGTTACAAAATAAAAAACAGTGGATTCCCGCTACTTAATAGTATTTTAGGTTTTTTAATGTAAAATTTAGTATATGAAATGCTAACCTAAAGAAGATTTGTTTCTTTACAGTCTAGTATAGCTTGATTAATGCTAGTAACAAGGTAACTACGATAGTCTGTAAAGTAAAATTTAATATGTTTTATCCATATTTCATAAATATGCAGTTTACTTGATAAATGATTCTAAACGTAAAATTTTCTTAGAATCATTTAGTGATCCCCATCAAGTTAAAGTTTTATAATGCCCCCAAAATGAAAAATACGCTATTCTTTTTGTAGAATCATAGGAATGGATGGCGTATTTTTTTATTTTGTTTCGCTAACTTGATGTTGATGTGACGTAAATTTAAGTATTTAAAAAATTAAAAAGGTCCCTTAGTAATGTTAAAGGGACCTTGCTCATACAAATGATCTGTAAATCAATTTATCTTTGATATACAGATCATTTGTATGATAATTTTTATAAATAATTACTAAATAGTGAATTTACATAAATGCTTTTAGAAGTTCTTGAATTAATGGAATTGCTCCTCCTACAAATTTTAAAACTGCCATTGCGATTTCCATGTTATTCTCTCCTCTTTGTTCGTATTAAGATGTGGTGAATCTTGATAACCCTATTATAATTATAGCGAGCGCTTACAAATTTAACAATACGTTTTTTGCATGTTTATACATTTAGACAAAAATTAGACATCTATTAGTCATTCTTTAATGGTACCATAGCGAGGTGAGCATTTTTAAGGGTTCTACTTAATAGGAGGAAATATGGAAAGAGTGCAAGCGATTTACAGTATTCTAAAACTTAAGAGTTGGATTAAACAGGTATTAGCTGTAGGAGGAATATTAGGATTCTATTACTTGGTGTTATATGTTTTCAGTTTCTTAGTTGCTATGTAAATATCATACAACTAAACTAGTAGAGTCTTATCTAAAGAGGTAAGGCTCTTTCGTTGTATCTAAGATGAGCAAGCTACATACAATACCTCTAAGGTGTGTCAGATTACTTTGTATGGAGCCTTATTTCTCTATGTTCTAGGGAACCCCTAACTCCTAGCATTAAAAATAAATAAACTTCTATTTAAAAGTTTCCATTTATATTAAAAAAACAATTGTATTGTTGAACTACCCCCACTTTCACTTCGTTTAGAAGTAAAAGTGGGGGTAGTTCAATATATAGTATGCAAATAATTTACGTTAATTTATAAATATAAAAAATAATTCCCATTTAGCGTTAAGAAAGAAACTGAAGTTTGTAAGTGCTATATAGGTAAAATAGATAGATTATAGTGTATTTTTATAGAGTAGAAAAAGATCCTTTTTGACTACTCCGTAATAAAATACCGAGTAGTCAAAAAACAGTGTGATAAATTTAATCAGAAAACATATTTGGAAGTTGAAGTGATAAAGCTATATTTTGTACAGATAGTTAATAACGTTTTATTTATTTTGTAAAACTAATTTACCAGTACGGAATAATTCTTTTCTTTTTCCATCTTCATCATAGGTATTATATGCATAGACAATCATTTTATTTAAATCCAAAGTTTGGCTAACAGAAAATCCTTCTTTTTCCAGCCAATTAATAAAAAAGATACCTGGTGCTAGTTGACGGTAAGTAATATTTTCCTTTCCACTAGCACCTTTTGCCACTCCTTCAATACCTTCCCATTCAATTGTCTTATCATCTACATACTTAACTTTAAAAACATCATTTTCGTCATATGTTATTTTGAATGTTTTGCCAATAAATTCATGTTTATTTACAATAGGATTAATTAATTCTGTTGGCCAAGAGTTAATAGTTTGTTTTGCTGTTACAGTAACTTTTTCTCCTACCTCATATTTTTGTTGTTTAGAAGACTTGAAACTTATCAATTTATTTTCATTTATTAATTGTGATCGATTATGGCTTTTAAAGTTTAATGCATCTTCTCTATTTTTTATATCTGCAACCTCTACTAATTTGTTGTAAACTCCTACAACATACCCGGTGAATTGGATATCACTTTGGGAAATATTCTCTTGATGCTTCTCAATATTAGTAGCACTAACTTTCGTTGCTCCAGAATCATATAAATTGAATCCAGTAACTCCAGTTAAGATTAATGCTCCCGTTAAAATAATTTTTTTCATAATAAGCCACCTTTTTGTATAGTAAGTTGAATTTACAGGCAAATATAGAGTTGGAAATTCTATATTTGCCTGTAAATTCAACAGAAAGAATGAAATTGTTATAGTTACAATATAAATTACTATCAATAGTTCTTTAATATATTTATTTAGAAAGTTTGCTAATGAATTTTTGATAAGCAAGGCGAGTAAAAAAAACAGAGAAAAAACTAATAGTTTGAAATTTTCATATAAATTTATAAATGTAGAATTGCATAAGGTGTATAGGATTATAAGGAAATAAAGGTTTGTTTACTGTAATGATACATTCTCTTTATAGTAAACAAAGCAAGATGTTTTTAGAGTAGGATGAATTATAAAAATGAATACACAAACCCTATTGATGCCTAATAAGGTTTGTGTGACAGGTTATACACTTATTTTAATTAAAAGATTAAATTAGCTTTTTGTATGATTATTGACGTTTTATTAAGACCAAATCCATTTATCATCTTGTACTGTTGAAGTTTTTGTTTCATTAATTTTTTCTATATTATTTTCCTCTGTTAAAGAAATATTAGTTCTAATCCAGTCTACAATGTTTTTTACCTTTACCATGTCACCAACATTGAATTTGGCTTGTGATGATAAATCAACACGTACAGTATCGGATTTTCCAGATTTAGTTGGGTATGTTACAATCGCATAATTTAGTGATTTATCTGTATCATTGACTTGCTTTGTAATTTCTCCAATTACATAATCTGGTGCACCTTGACTATTATAATGTAATCCAGGAGTTAATGAGTTTGTTTCATTAATTTTCTCGACGGAAGTTGCATACATAAAGAATCTCATGTTTCTCCATAGAGTTCCAGTAGCCTTTACTTGATCACCTATTTTGAATGTATTAGTAGTGTTGTGCATTGTAATTGGAACAATATTATCCATATGGCCATTGTATTCTTTCGATTCTATATGAATTATGTTATCTTCCAATTCAACAACACGACCTTGAATTGTATCTAACTCAACAGAAGGTGCGCTAGTTTTGGTTAATGAATTTCCTTTATTAACTTTCTCGATGGAAGTTGCATCGAAGGATGTTGAATCACCAAATCCTCTCCAACCTCTGCCAGTAGCTTTTACTTGATCGCCTACTTTAAATGTGTTTGTGATGTCCCCTAGGTTAATTGCAAAATCTTTTTTACTAGGGTCACTATATTCATTTAATTCGATATGAACTACTGTATCGTAAACTGCAACAACATGGCCTTGGATTGTCTCTAATTCAATAGAATCGGCACTAGCTTTGGGAGTTTCTAAACCTGGAAGGTTTGTACCTGCAAGTGCTGTAAATCCTAGTGCACTGGCTAAAACTACTTTTTTAATATTCACTTTATAACATCTCCATTCAAAATCTATTAGTTTGCAACTCTCATCATGTAACTATTATAGTTTCATCTAAAGGGAATAGCGGTTACAAAAAAGTTACAGTTTATTTATGTAAAAAATAGAAATGAAAAACCTGTTTATTGATAGAAAAGGTGTTAAAGATGCCCCTTGTAAGAATTGTGTTTATATCTAAAATTAATGCTCTCTATAGAGTTAATTATCAATAGAAAAAATAATTTGTATACAAATAACATTGACTTGTTTAATTGTTGTAACTAAAATTGTTGCGACGCGTAATTTATTTGAAGGGAGAATTTAGACTTGAAGATTTTTAATGTATATATATTAATTAGCTTGTTTATTTTATTGTTAACAAGTTGTAGTGTCATAGATAATTCAATAATCTCTGCTACACAAAAAAAAGAAGTTAGTCAAACAATAAAAAGTGAAGTAAAAACAAAAGAAAAAATGGTAGAGATTGATGGACAGAGTATTTATTTTAAACAAATTGGGAAAGAAAAGCCGCCCTTACTTATGTTTCATGGATTTGGAAACTCTTCTGATGGTTTTAATGATATCTATTCAGATTTAGCACAGAATCATACCATTATTTCAGTTGATATATTAGGGTTTGGACGTTCTTCAAAACCAATTGATTATTCATATACATTTCCTAATCAGGCAAATATGTATTATAAATTAATGAAAAAGTTAGGATATGATACATTTGCTATAATGGGACATTCCTTAGGTGGGGAATTAGCATTAAATTTAACATATTTGTATCCTAGTGCAATTACAAATCTAATTTTAGTAGATGCACCAGGGGTAGAATCTTTACAAAAAGAGTCAATTTCGTCTAAACCAAGACTAATGGATGAATTAAATACAGTATCTGATATAAAGGATTATAAAGAAAATGATGTAAAGTATAAAAGGAACAATACAGAACATTATAAAGAACTGCGAAAAATGATAGAAAACAAATTATATATGGATCCGAGGGAAATTCAGGTTCCGACTTTGATAATTTGGGGAAGAAAGGATAAAAGTGTTTCTTGGAAAGATGGTAGCAAGTATCAACAATTAATAGCAAATAGTACATTACGAATTATAGAAAAGGGATATCATGCACCATTTCGGCAAGAACCAAAAGAGTTTATAAGATATGTTAATGAGTTTTTTAAAAAGCATCCGCTTTAAACACATAAAACCGCATTCCAACTACATTTCTAACAGTTGGAATGCGGTTTTATCATAAAAAAACATGAAAATATATCTGGAAAATTTCGATAGGTTGAAAAGTGTAAAAATAATATTAGATAGGGTTTTATATTATTGTACACATTGGTTGGATTTTGGATTATTTGATTCGAAACTAGTTCTACAGTGAAAGTATACTACATCTTCCAACCCTCCTTTATTCAAAATACAGTGTTTAAAAGAAATAAATTTCAAATTTAACATATGGTAAATTTAAGTGAATTTTATATCCCCTAGACAGTGCGAAAAAATTGCCTTTTTTTATTTGCCTTTTACCCAAATGCCCACTAAGTATACACTGTATTGGAAATAAAATCTTTACAGAAAAGTAACAAGTTATTGTATATAAAAAACTCTAGAGTTGCACTTAAATATATGTCGAATTACCAATGTTACTATTAAATATATTTATAGATTTCAAAATAGATTACTGTAAGATTGTAATATTTTTGTAACGACTATTCTTTTTATGAAAAGTATACTAATCATGAAATATCTAATGGATAACTTTATAAGGAGGACAAAAAATGTTAAAGAAAATTATTTTAGCAGGTGCTCTAGGGTTAACTGGAGTTGTTGGGGCTAATATTTCAGGGTTAGATTTACCAATAGCAAGTGCCGCAGAAGAAAAAAGTTTTGATTCATTGTCAGGAAAAGTAACAAAAATTACTGACCAAAACTTCGTTATGGAATTAACTTATGTAGGTAAGAGTAATAAATTGAAATTCGGGGATTCGGTCACTATACAGTCGGTTAACTCTAATATTAAGATTGGGGATAGAGTCAGCGTGAAAATGGTAGAAAGTGAGCTTGCTAAGGAGTCTTTGGAATCGATTGTAGGTTATACAATTGTAATTAATTCAGACGGAGTAATAACGGGAGAAATAACCAAGGTTACTGACCAAGGTTTTGAAGTCAATCCAGATCCATTAAAAAGTATAGATGTAGATAAGATTATTGTACAGTCTAATGTTAAAGTGAAAATTGGCGATACAGTCGAATTATTAGGTACTACATTCGGTTATCACATGAAGGGATTCCCGCGATCAATGGAAAATCCTAAAGTTACAATTATTAAAGAAAATAAAAATTAAATATATTAAAAAGCAATTTTTATTATTACCCATCTAACAGTTAATAATAGAAATTGCTATGGTTAACTCTTTAAAATTAGGCTTTAATAAAGAGTTAATTAATTAAGAGAGTATAGTTGCTCTTTTTTTTTATAAAAATAAGTGATTTATAACATGAACTTTTAAATCAATGAGAAATAGGTACATCGAATAATCAGTTAAAAGTATTCCTTTTTATATTTGATGTTTTCTATAATAGATTCCCTAAAAAGCGGGATATCATATAAGTTTTTTATTTTATATTAATATAAACGGAACTTCAAATGCAATTTCGGTCGATATTCATATAATATAATGAGGTGAACATATGAAAGGGAAAAGATTTTGTAAATTAACATCTATATTAGGAGCAACATCACTCATAACAATTGCATCATTTAATGCCGTTACATTGGCGGAAGAGAAATCTAAAATAAATGAAAATAACGAAAATAAAACATTCCAAAGAGCGGAGACAGATTCTCTAAATCAGAATTCAAATAAGGTTATGCTTCCAATTAAGAAATGGTTTTTACCAGAAGACAATTCTAAAGAGCGAACGGAATCCATTACTCATGTGCTTATTCATTTTATGTCAAATGCAGTTGCTAAACCTCAAAATCCTTACAATGTAAAAGATGCATATAATAGTTTTGTAGATAACGGATTGTCAGCTCATTATTTAATTGATAGAACTGGTTTCGTTTACCAACTTGTAAATGAAAATAGGGTTGCATATCATGCAGGAAAAGGAAGTATCCCTGATCAGCCAAATTATACAAATAGACTTAACGAATACTCTATCGGTATTGAGTTACTTGGCATTGGGACTTGGGAAGAAATGTCAATAATGATGTCTGAAGAAACATATAATTTAATTTCTCCTCAAAATATTGGATATACAGATGCGCAGTATAAATCTTTAAAACTATTATTAGATGATATTTATAAAAGAAATCCTAGTATTCCAAAAGACAGGAATTATATATTGGGACACGATGAATATGCAAAAGATAGAAAGACAGATCCAGGCTCTTTATTTGATTGGAATAGAATTGGGTTTAAATAACGAAAAAATAAACATTTAGAAATTTTTATTTTGATGGTACAAATACCTGATATTTGTATCATCAATTTTTTTAATTTGTTAAAAGAGAAAGGGATTCTAGGTGAATATAGATTAAGAATAATATTTCTATGTACACATTTTCTTCAATTTAATTAAAATAATAAAAATTGAAATATTTGGAGGGTAAATCTGTAATAATACAATACCAATTAAGGAGAAGGGATTTTACTATATCAGTATATCTATGGAGCATTAAAATAACAATACTTAGCTCAAGGTTTTAGCACTAAGTATCATAATCTTGTTCAATGTAGCTTCTTTTAAGCTGTCTAGATCATATGAAACAAACAATTAAACTACTCATCACTTAACGTCCTTACGGACTTTTTGAAGTGGGAGATTCCTAGGAACACCGATGTATCCACCGGTTATCTTAGCAGGCTCTGCCCGTAGTCCCTACGGTGAAAACATAAGTATCTTGTACGTTGGCTCACCACGCCTCCTACTTTAGCTTGGTTTTCGCAACTTCAGCAAACGTGGGGCAAAAGAATGTTGAAGATTTTACGGTTGCAACGTTTTTCGGCAACCAACCTCATATCTTCAGTTTTCAAAGAGCAATCTGTACAAGTATATGGTAGCAAACATGTTGGCTTATGCCAACCGACATTCATCTCCCACCTAAAATTGGTGTTTCACATCTTCAGATTTTTGAGGAAGGAGTCTTCTGTGGGAAAACGAAAAATATCTTGTATCCTTGTTAGTTGAGACAGAAGTGAGGAAATTAACAAATAGGATTTTATGTAAGTAATGATATGAAAATAAAAGACTTTTCTATTTTTTTAATTGGAACTACATACAAAAATCCTAGATTATTTCATACATTAGAGAAAAGTTAGTGAAGGTAAAAAGCATCCTTATTAGAAAAACGAAAGGTTTTTCAAACTGAAATAAACAGGGTGTGAAAGTGGTACAGGTCCATGAATCTGTTGGAATAAAAAGTAGATGTTCAAAGTTGCATTATCCAAATACAGACGTTAAAAATCTAAACTTTTCTGAGTGGGATTTTCTTTCTTGTGGCACACATCATGATAGAGATATTAACGCAGGAATGAGTCTCAGAAACCAAGAAATTCGTATCTTATCCGTAAGGACCACTGGGTTTGAATAATCAATTAGTAACTTCCACTCTAAATAAATATCTATTTCATTAAGCTGGGGTCTATTTAGATGTTTTTTGCTCTGAATATTTTTTCATAAAGTAATATACAAAAAAATCCAAATCTTGACTGCACGATAGAACATCTTCATGTCGTAAGTCCAATTTCTGTGTAAGAAATTGTAATTCTCTTTTTTTTTCTTCTATAATTACTTGTAGTTCGCTATTTTTTAGTTCCATATAAACCTTCCCTTTATAAAAAATTTTTAAAAAATACGTTGGTACTTTAATAACTTTATATTTCTGAGAAATAGGCTATCTATACTATGGTAAATTTTTACGTATTTTCCGAAAGAATTCTCCTTTCTAAAGTTTGTAAAAGGTGTAGCTCAAAGATAGGTGGGAGATGAATGTCGGTTTGGCATAACTAAAAATTTAATAAATTAGCTATATGAAGTTCTTTAATAACTTGATATAGAAGGTAACAGGAAGAAAATAAAGTACGAAAACCCATGCATAAAATATCAATTGTATCAAAAGAGCGTCCAAGCATTAAACATCTTGGGGTGGAACAAATCCAAAACGCCCAGGAAGTCGAACGGATACTTTCGTCGTGGAACTGAGAAGCTCCCACTTCAAGCTTTACTAAATGATGAGTAGTTCACTAGGATATGTATATTGTAAATTAAATATTGCGTAAAAAGAGTAACAAATAAAGTAATATAATTTACAGTTAGCTTTTGATAGAAAAAAACAAAAAATTGGATTTTTTGTTTAATGCTCTTCCTGAAGAGTCTTCACCATTTCTTTATATATTCCATTTTTAAATTATCGTAAAATCAATTGAAATTCAGCGACAATGTCAGTTATGGGGGGATAGGCAGCCTTATAAAGAGCTAAAGTTCCTGATTTTTTGGCTTTAGAATAATTTATTTTAAATATAAAAAAATCCTTCCCATAAATAGAAGGATTTTGTTTTTTCTATCTAATAGAGAGGATTTTTTTAATAGTATATGGACTTATGTAAGTCCAATTGTTTTATAAGTCAATTTAATATATGAAATAGTTAAAATAATAAGCGCCTAGAATACCTTTTCAATATTATCATTAGTTTCTGCGAATGATGATACTTTTAGCCATTCATTCATATTTTTGACTTTAACTATATCTCCTTTAATTATGTTTGAATCTTTTGTTATAACTTTTACATACCCAGTAGTATTACTACCGTTATTTATAGGATATTCAACCCATATAAATTCAAAACCTGCCGCTTTACCGATTTCAATAACAGAACCCATTATGTAATCGGATTCGCCATACTTATTTGTATAGACCCCTAAATTTATATTGTTTTTTTCCTTAGAACTATGAATTGGATTTGTTTTATCTTCTATTTTTTCCACAATCGAGGATTTAATACTAATCATATTATTAATAGCCACATCTGCTCCAGATGAATAATGAATATTTACTGTATCCCCAATGTTAATATTGTCTAACACTTCAGGTTTAAGAACATTTGTATTGTATATTGCATTTTTTCCTACTTGAATTGTTATATTTTTCCCACCTTTCTCGATAACTGTACCAGTTCTCTTCATATATTGTGTTTCTAATACATTTACATCTCCGTTTTTTTGGAGAATAGGGTTAAGAATTTGTAAGCCAGGATCTACAGAAGTACCCCCAAGACTTGTACCATAAATATTAATGGTATCTCCTACATTAATATTTTTTAGTAATTCAGGTTGAAAAGTTTCTGTAAAGTATTTTGTTCCATTTGGTGTTTTTATTAATATAAATACTCTATTGTTGTTTATATGTTTCTCAATAACAGTACCTGTATACTTATTGAGCTGCTGTAGAAGATTTTGTTCGGTAGATATAGAAATATTTTCTGAGGTAGCAGCATTTGCTGTTATTGTGTTTACTCCTGGAAGTGTAGATGTTACCAAAGTCCCTATACTCAATGCACTTACTAAAAGTATTTTTTTCATTATTATTTGCTCCATTCCACTTAATTTAGTAAAGTTACTATTAAATTTGAAAAGCTAACTTTGTAAACAGTATAGTTACAATAATGAATATTATCAATGGGAAATGCTTTTATAATATAATTTGTAACTTTTTTGTAACGTTTTTCAAATCATTACAAATTATAATTTTCATGGTATGTAAAAAATAAAAATTATATAAAGGATAGGGACTATATGTGGAAAATATTGAAAATATTAGGGATTATAGTTATATTAACTGGATGTTCAATAAATGAAAGACCGAAAAATTTAATATCTGCACCTTCTAGTGAGAAATGGTTAGAAGATTTGAAAAAACAAATAAATAAAAATCTTCCGATGAATCACCGTTTGCTTACACCGGTATCAAATAAGGATAAGCAAACAATTTGGCTTTTTGATTTAGAAGAAGGTGAAAAAAAAGAAGCAGTATTTATGTATAAAAAACCAAATGAGGACTGTAAAATTTATCTATCTATTTATCATCAAGTCAATGGTTCGTGGGAATTAATGGATGAACGTGAATTTATTGGAGATAAACTTGATGTTTTGGAGGCAGGAGATTTCACAGGGAATCATAAAAATGAAATCTTAATAGGTATTTCTCATAGTCATGAAGTTACTAAGAGTACAATGTATGCTTTATCGATAGAAAAGTACGGTGTAAAAGAAATTTATAAACAAGATTATACAAAAATATTTGTAGAAGATCTTAATCAAAATGGGATTGAAGATATCAGTTTAGTGAGTTATCAAGAAAACCAATATTTGAAAGTGAAGTTCATAGAAAAATTTAATATATTATCCGAGACTTCATTTAATTCAAATATAAATGGAATAGAAAAAATACAGTTAGGAAATGTATCTAAAAAAAATAAAGGAATTGTTATTGATAGTGGATTTGGTGCGCATTCTGGTATTACTTATATCGCTCTTTTCACTGAAAATCAATTTAAAAAAATATTTACAGATGAAGAAAATCCATTAATCACAGAATCATTAATAGAAAGTCAAGATGTAAATAATGATGGAATTATTGATTTTCCTAGTACATTTGAACCGAAGGGATGGGAAGATGAAGCTTATTCTGAACGTCCTAAGTTTGAACGATATTTACAGTGGGAAGAAAATGATTTTACACCAATTGAGGAAAGATATGTAAATGTAGAAAAAGGATATTATGTTAAAATCCCAAAGGAGTTAATCGGAAAAATTACACTTGCGCCTGATAATAAAAAAGGTTTTCAATGTTTACTTGATGTTGATACAAATGAACCATGGCTTGAGGTATATACATTCAATTCTAATGAAAATCTAAATCCGAAAAAATTCCAAAAGGTTTTGAAAAATACTTCTAGGATTATTGCTGTTCCTAACACATCAAATAACAAAAAATGGAAAAAATATATTAAACCGTTGACTGAATATCAGCAAGATTAAAGGAGTCGGACATATGCATACAATTTTAGTTTTGGAAGATGAATTAACAATTCGTAGTTTTATTGTTTTAAATTTACAACGTGCTGGTTTTAATGTATTAGAAGCTAGCACTGGAGAAGAGGCATTAGCACTATTTAGAGAACATCAAGCAATTGATATAGCATTATTAGATATTATGTTACCTGGAATAGATGGTTTTGAAGTATGTAGGAAGATAAGAAATATAAATAAACAATTAGGAATTATTATGCTGACAGCACGTGTGCAAAATCAAGAGAAAGTGCAGGGATTAACCTTGGGGGCAGATGATTATATTGAAAAGCCATTTAGTCCAATGGAGTTAATTGCACGTATACAATCATTATTAAGAAGAATAAATCTAAATACGGAAGATAGTGATTTAATCCATTCGGGTCCGTTTGTATTAAATATTTTGCAAGAAAATTTGTATAATCAAGGAAAATTAATAGAATTAACACGAACAGAGTATATGCTTTTATATTATTTAATAGGAAATGCATCTAAGACAATTTCACGTGACCAACTCTTAAACCAAATATGGGGAGAGCATTTTGCTGGAGAAACAAAAGTAGTAGATGTGAATATAAGGAGAATTCGTCAAAAGATAGAATTTAATCCTTCTGAACCTCAGTTCTTGTTAACTATATGGGGGAAAGGATATATGTGGAAGGGAAATATAATATGAAGAGAAAAATTAGTTTATATTTTATGACTGTTATTATTCTTATGCTTGTGTTGTTTGAGGGGGTATTTTCTGTTGCTATTTATCGCTATTATTATAATGGTCTTCTGCATTATGTTGAATCACACGCTAAAGCAAGCACAAAATTTTTTTCTGACTATAATTCTGTTTATGATCTTCGATTAAGAGAACATAGTGGTGAGATCATAAGGTCATTTCAATTGGAAGGAACAGAACTACAATTATTAGATCGATATGGAAATGTCATTCAATCATCAAGTGGATATAAAGTAAATGAAAAAGTGAAAATTCCATTATTAGTATTGGAAGGAGATATTTATCATAGAATTACTAACCAGAAAAGTACTGGAAAATCTTTAGAGGTATTAAGTCCTTTTATTCACGAAGGGCAAACTATAGGGATTTTAAAGTACACAACTAACCTAAAAGACGTAAATAAAAGGATTTTGGAAATTATCTCAGGTACTGTTTTAATGGGGATTATTATTTCGTTAATTGTTTTAATCGTAAGTAGACATTTAGCTAATATATTTATAAAACCAATCCATTCTATTATTAATGCTTCATCAGAAATTGCTCAGGGAACACTAAATTGTAAAATTAGAGAAGATTATCCTGGAGAGTTAGGTGAATTAGCTCATAGTTTAAATCATATGGTAAGTAAGATAAATCATTCAACAAACATGAAAAATGAATTTATTGCCTCTATTTCACATGAATTGCGCACCCCTTTAACTGGAATTAAAGGATGGAGTGAAACATTAGCTACTGTTGAGTGTTTAACAGATAAAGAAATAAAACAAGGAATGAGTATTATTACAGGGGAAACCGATCGACTTATTCATCTGGTAGAAAATTTGTTAGACTTTTCAAAGCTAGAATTAGATTATCAAGACTTGTGTAAAGAAAGTTTTCTTTTACAAGATTTACTTAATGAATCAATTTGGCAGTTAGCAACCAAAGCTACACAAAGAGAGATTGAAATAGTGACTGAATTAGAAGAGGTGGAGTTAATAGCTGATAGAGCTCGATTAAAACAGGTTTTCTTAAATCTTATTGATAATGCAATTAAGTACTCAGATAATAAAGGGAAAATTGAGGTTTCTCTATTAAAACAAGAACAAATCATAATCAGTATATCTGATCGGGGAATTGGGATTGCTGAAGAGCATTTACCATATATAAATGAATCTTTTTATCAAGTAAATAATAAATCATCTGGCTCAGGTATGGGGTTAGCAATTGTAAAGAAAATTGTTGAACTTCACAATGGTTTAATAGAAATTGACAGTGAGAAGGGAAAAGGGACAACGGTTACTATAAAACTACCTTTTGATACTCTTGCCTAAAAGGAAAGTCCACTATTCTATCGCTGATGGATTGTGGTGTGCCATCAACATTTTTACGAAAGAACGTTGTGTATTCACATGTATTAGCGTCTAGTTTTTGTCTGTATTTTCAAGCATAACCAAAAAAGCTTGTTTCTTTGTAAGCGGATTACGTAATCTGTAAACTAATTGTAAATTGATTAATGATTAGAAATTACTAGATAATTATATCATAATATAATCCTAACAGGAAAGGAATCTATTAATATGAAATATGAATTTGAATTAAAGTATGTAGTACTTGTACTATTTTTAATGGTATGCCTTGCAACATCTTTTTTTATATTTCAATCAATCACAGCCCCAACTTATGAAATAGTAAAACAAGAACATATAGTGAAGTTAGCTAATGAGCAAAAAAATGTTGAAATGAAAAAAATAGCCCCAAACTTTTATAATGGAACAGAAAGGAAAGTTGCATATTTGACTTTTGATGATGGCCCTGGAAAACATACGGCAGAATTATTGAAAATATTAAAAGAGACTGAAATAAAAGCAACTTTTTTTTTAGTTGGAACAAATATAAAATTATATCCTGAATTAGTAAAACAAGAATATTTAGATGGTCATTACATTGCTATGCATAGTATTTCACATAATTTCAAAAAATTATATACAAATGGTGATTATGTAAGTGAAATGGAAAAATGTCAAAGATTAATCAAAAATATTATAGGAAGAACTTCAACATTAACTCGACCACCGTATGGATCAAAACCAGGACTGAATGAAGAATTGCGTAATCAAGTTTTAGCATCTGGTTTTAAAGTATGGGATTGGACAATTGATTCTTTCGATTGGAAATACAATAAAATATCTATTACTACTGCTGTAGAACAAATTGCAAAAAATGTAATCTCTAATGCTACAAAAAATCGAGAAGTCATTTTAATGCATGATATTCATCCTCAATCAGTTGCAGCGGTACCGGTTATTATAAAAGGGTTACAAGAAAAGGGCTATGAATTTGAGGTTTATCGAGAAGAAAATCATTTCCCATTAAACTTTTGGCACGATAATCGAATTTAGTATATGGAGGAAGAAAGCTTGCAGTATAAAAATAGAATATTAATTGGACTATTGTCTTTAAATTTGTTAAGTGGTTGTTCTAGTGAAAAAACAGAAGACACTTTATATAGATTGTTCGAAGCCGCAGCAGAACAGGAAAAAGATTTGGCGAATAATGTGATAAAGCTAAAAAATTTTGAAATGCAAGATCAAAATATGTATGAGCAAATTCTTAAAGAGGGTAAAAAGGATAATACACTAGTAACAGAAAAAATAAATAAAGTTTTTAAAAATCTCAATGATCGCAAAGAGAT
This sequence comes from Bacillus cereus group sp. MYBK227-1, assembly GCF_051916325.1. Classification (NCBI taxonomy): domain Bacteria; kingdom Bacillati; phylum Bacillota; class Bacilli; order Caryophanales; family Bacillaceae; genus Bacillus; species Bacillus cereus group sp. MYBK227-1. The sequence goes on from NZ_JBQAGK010000007.1 coordinate 24,104, forward strand.
TTTAAAAACAGAAGAGGAAATCATTGATGCCGGCTTAGCGGAATTTAAAAATACCTCAATGTATATAAAAAGGCTTAAAGATAAAGTGTTACAAGAACAAGCTCAGCAAGTAAAAGAATTGTATCAATCACGATATAAAGCTTTTAAAAATATGAATGATAAGTATTTGAAATTATTAGGTGCTGAAAAAGAATTATATGAAAAACTAAAAACAAAAGATACAAATTTAAAAAGAATTAAAGAAAAAGTTGAAGAGATTAATAAATTACATAAGGATATAGAAATTCAAGTGGAAAAGTTTAACCATAGCACACAAAAGTATAATGAGGAAAAACTCATTTTTTATAACCAGGCAAATTTGAATATAAAGGTTCAAAAGGTAAATAATTAGTATAATTAATTTCTAACGTATTTCTCGAAATTCATCCCCTTCCTCAAGCGTGTGAAGGACGTAGCGCAACGATAGGTGGAAGATAAATTTCAGTTTAGCAGAGCCAAGAGGCTTTGCTTTTTATTTTCCCTCTGATAGGATCAGTCCTATAAAGAATAAGAACTGATATATTATTGAACTACTCACCATTTAAAGTCCTAAAGGACTGTTTGAAGTGTGAGATTCCTGCGAACACCGATGTATCCACCGGTTATCTTAGCAGGCTCTGCCCGTAGTTCCTACGGTGAAAACAAAAGTATCTTGTACGTTGACTCACCACGCTTGCTACTTTAGCTTGGTTTTCGCAACTTCGGCAAACGTGGGTCGAAAGAACGTTGAAGATTTTACGGTTGCAACGTTTTTCTGCAACCAACCTCATATCTTCAGTTTTCAAAGAGCAATCTGTACAAGTATATGGTAGCAAACATGTTGGCTTATGCCAACCGACATTCATCTCCCACCTAAAATTGGTGTTTCACACCTTCACATTTTTGAGGAAGGAGTCTTCTGCCGGAAAACGATTAAAATTATATGAAGTAATAAAAATTCTGTGTTCTTGTTGAATTATCCTCTTGTATTGGTTGTAAAATACTGAAGAAATGTATTCAATAATGATTTATCATTCTAGCCAAGAAGACTCCTTCCTCAAGGAGCGTGAAGGGCCAAAGCCTAGTGAGTAGGTGGGAGATGAAGTGGCTTCGAACAAGGGATGGCAGGAAGCCATCTTAATTGTTCGATAGATAGTAGTCATATACCGAAATGGAGGTGAACCAAATAATGATTAATAAAACCTATAAGTTTCGTATCTATCCAAATCAAGCACAAGCAATTCTAATCAACAAAACAATTGGGTGTTCTCGCTTTGTATTCAATCATTTCCTATCCCTATGGGATCACGCATACAAAGAAACTGGGAAAACAAAACAGCGCCCCGCGCTTTAAATCTAAGAAGAACAATATACAATCTTATACCACAAAACAAACAAATGAAAATATTGCCGTTGTAGGAAACAAAATAAAGTTGCCGAAACTAGGTCTTGTTCGATTTGCTAAAAGTCGCGAAGTAGAGGGACGTATTGTAAATACTACAGTTAAAAGGAATCCATCTGGTAGATATTTTGTGTCACTATTAGTTGAAACAGAAGTACAAGAACTTCCGAAAGCCCATTCTTACATTGGAATAGATGTAGGACTAAAAGATTTCGCTATTTTGTCAGATGGAACACTCTATAAAAATCCTAAGTTTTTCCGATCATTAGAAGATACGTTGGCGAAAGCCCAGCGTGTTCTTTCTAGAAGAATGAAAGGATCTTCTGGTTGGAATAAACAACGAGTAAATGTAGCTAGAATTCATGAATACATATCAAATGCTAGAAAAGATTACTTGGACAAAATTTCAACTGAAATCATCAAATATTAAACTAAAGTTATATAAAGCAAAACAGAAAAACTATTAAATATTTAATATCCTTAATAAAAGGATATTAAGTTTTTTGAGAGTTTTAATATATTTATTGTGTAAAAATTTCATAATAAACACATATATATGTTATTAATATAAAAGTATGCTTTTATATTAATATTTAATTACTCCTTATTTCGATTCTAAGATTTAATTCTATGTTAGGATCTATTATACTGAGTGCTATTACACTTGCGAATGTAAAGATTTTAACGAATTTATTTTGCTAATCAGAATATGGTTATAGCAAGGTGTAAATACTTTTGATATAACAACCTGATTCTTGTCTTATTTTACTTTAAATTCTAATTCATTATGTAATTGAGACCTAAAGATTATACTAATTATTCCTGTGATTTTACCATTTTTAAATAATTGTCTATTCATAAATCCTCATATTAATTACCTCATTATTTTTGATGATTTCGGTAGTAATTGAACACAGATCGAATATAATCAAACGTTTTGTTTAAGATTTTTGCTTTTTATACGGGTAGATACAAAATTTGTATGGTTTTTTTAATAAAATTGATTACACCCTACTTTCTAGTATTCTTCTTAATATAAGAAATTAGACTTACACTTACAGAAATTCTTTTTTTACTTAAATATGTGTGTTTCATATTTATTAGAAAATGATAAAAAGGATATACCAAAACAAAAAATATTTGTTTTGTATGTTTTACATATTATTGTTTTAAATGTTTTATATGTTTTAAGAGTTAGAAATATGTTGATATATAAGTAATTTCAAGACTTAAAGATAACAAAAATGGTTCTAACTATAACAAAAGTGGTTGTAACTATAACAAAAATGGTTCATATACTATAACAAAAATGGTTCTAACTATAACAAAAGTGGTTGTAACTATAACAAAAATGGTTCATATACTATAACGAAAGTGGTTCTAACTATAACAAAAAGGTAACAAAATACTTTTTCGCTAAAGTATTTTTATTAAAAATGTTATATTTAATCATAAATATCGGAAAGGACGTATAAAAGGGTGTCCATAAGTCAACATCTTCAGATTCTTCAAATTAAAGAGAATAATATTGTTTCTAAATCTAATACGTTAATTGAAGCTAATTCACGATTAAATTTAGTTGAACAAAAAATAATACTGTGTTTGGCTAGCAATATTGAACCTAGTGATAAAGACTTTAAAACATATAGATTTCCAATAAAAAAGTTTCACCATTTACTTGGACTAAAAGGCTCTACCAAATATACTGAGTTAAGTAAAATTACAAAGGAATTATTATCAAAAGTAATTGAAATACGTGTAGGAGAGGAAGTAATACAAGTATCATGGCTTTCTTCTGCAATTTATAATAAGAATAAAGGGATTATTGATATGCGTTTTGATCCTTTGTTAAAACCATTTTTATTAGAATTAAGTAGTCAATTTACAAGTTATAAATTAGCAAATATAGTTAAATTAAAAAGCACATATGCTATAAGGCTTTATGAATTACTAAAACAGTATGAAGACATAAAAGAACGTACTATTAGTCTGGAAAATTTGAGATATTATTTAGATGCAATAGATTTATATGTTAAATATGGGAATTTTAAACAAAGGGTGTTAATTCCAGCCCAGGTTGAGCTAAATGAAAAAACCGATATTTTATTTGAATTTGAGGAAATAAAATTTGGAAGAAAAGTGCAAAAAATTAAATTTACAATTCGAAGTCGAAAGAAGAAAAAATCAAATATAATGAATTTTGATGAAGACCAGTCTCCAAATTCATTTGAACAAAAATTGAAACAGTTTGAGGACCAATGTAAAGAGAAAATATTTCCTAATGTATTAAAGAAATGGAGTGCACATAAAGCATTAGTATTAGAAATAATGGAAGAGATTCAATTTCGTTCAGATATTTCTTCTCCAATTGGATATGTAGAATACATGCTTAATTCAAGATTGGAAAAATTATTACATAAAAATCCTAAAGTTAAATTAGAAGTTGAAACGGAGGAAGTGGATAAAATTGATAGTATTCTAAATTCAGTAATTAGAAAATATTCATCATCAACAGGAACCATAGCTACATTTCTGGTTGAAGAAAAAGTTATTAAGGAGTTAACAAGTTTGGTGACTCTTGAAGAAGCTAATTTAATTTGGAAAAATAAAGGGAATATTATTATGGATAAAATTTATGAATGCATAAAGAAAAATAAACGAAAAAAATATTAGGTTCATGTTTTTAATTTTAATTTTGAAGACGTGTAATAATATAAAGGGTATTATTGAAAATAATTTTATTAATAGAACATAAGAGGGTTTAGATATGAAACAGTTTATTATATTGGGCGTTTTAGGGACATTAATACTTTTAGGGATAATTCTTATTAAGAGTTATAATATTAAACATGAAGAAACCCAAGATTACGTAATAGGCTATGTTAAGGAGCTAATCAAAGAGGAGGAATTTGATGATGCCGAATCTATACTAAAAAAATATGAATTTGTAAGAGTTGAATATACTTCGGAGAACGGAATTAAAAAAGATGTTCTAGTTAAATTGACAAAAGGTCAAAAATTTAATTTGGATGATAGGGTTAAAGTGGGTAATAAGAATAACTGGGAAAAAAATAGCAAGACTTATGATAATATTGAAAAGTATTATTGAAAACAATGGAATTGTAACTGCATTAAAAACTTATACAAATTGGTCTTGGTAGAGTGGACTCAAGTTAGTACATTTCCTTTGAATTAAGAATCTAATATTATCCTTATAAAAGGTTGTATGTAAAGTGGAATATAAAATTGTTACGTATTTGTAACGATTTTATGAGAAGCGTATGTTATGATATATTTAAATAGCAATTTAGTTTATTTTTAATGCTATTCTTGTTTTGTGTCTTGTGTATAGGTATGTGCACAGCAATTAAAATGGTATAACGAATTAATACAACAACAAAAAGGCATCCTTTCTTCCCGAGAAACGGATGTCTTTTTGTTGTTTTTATCATTTTAGCCAAGAAGACTTCTTCTTCAAGGGGTGCGAAGAGTCTTAGCCCATTGATTAGGTAGGAGATGGATTGGCTCCGAACAAGGGATGGCATGAAGTCATCTTAATTGTTGTCATTTATAAAGTGTTACTAGACAATTTGTCATGATCAATTCACTATCTACCGAACAAATAATCTATTCGTAATAGCATATAATGAAATTTAGGTAAATTAAATAATGATTAAAAAGTCTATAATTTTGGTATCTATCCAAATCAAGCAAAAGTGACCTTAATCAATCATTTCCTATCCTTATGAGATAATGCATACACAGAAGCGGGAAAAGGTTTGACATATGGAACAATCTATAAAAATCCGAAGTTTTTAGTATTAGAAGAGAAGTTGGAGAAAGCATAGCATGTTCTTTCTAGAAGAATGAAAGGATATTCTAGAAAGAATAAACAGTGGGTAAAGATAGCTAGAATTCATAAGTAAATGGAGCATACTAGAAATTTTACTTGAGAAAAATCCCAACTGGAATCATTAAAAACTACAATGTTATTAGTATAGAGGATTTGCAAGTATCAAATATGTTAAAGAATTATAAGTTAGCAAAAGCAATTAATGAGGTATCATGGTTATAGTTTCAAACCATGTGGAATATAAAGCGAAGTGGTTCGGAAAATGAGTCATTGTCGTATCGAAAACATTTGCTTCCAGACAATTATGTTCTTGTTTATGTTCCTGTTATGGATACCAAAACAAAGAATTTAAAAATCTAAGCCTACGTAAATGGGACAGTCTTTGTTCTAAACGAAGTGAAAATGGGGGGGAGTTCAAAGAAAGTTATTTACTGTACCATAACCAAACTGAAATTTATCTCCCGCCTATCGTTCGGTTATTTTATTTTTTCCCCTTGAGGAAGGAGCATTCTTTCGTTAAATTCGTTGAATCTTAGATAGAATCAAAAATAAAATTTTTTCAGTCTAGCAGATACAGGTTAAAATTAAGAAGTTTAGTGGACCTTGTAGGATTTGAACCTACGACCGGACGGTTATGAGCCGTCTGCTCTAACCAGCTGAGCTAAAGGTCCATAATTAAGGATTAAGAAATAATATTATCTTTAATATATATTTTATACTAAAAATTACTGAGCAAAGAAATAAAATCTAGGTCAGGGTATTCAATATACATACCTGAATTTTAGAAAATTTTAAGAGACAGGAGAATTAGACAATCTATGACTCTAAAGGGTAATTGTTTAAAGTCATGTATAGGAAGATGAAATGTTACTTGAGTTGTAGAACGGAATAGCCTCCCCTTATATATATTCAAAGTGTATCAATTCTTGTAACAGTAGCATTTTCAATGCTCGGGGAAATTTGATTTTCAAGTATATATCCATTTACTCTTACCTTATCGCCTAATTTAACGTCTGAATTTTTAGAGTGTACAACTATTTCATTCCAATCATAGTGAAAATGAATATTTGATATAAGGACTTTTTGGGGGATGCTAATTCTTATTAATAAATAATTACCCTCCCGATCAATTAGTTTTCCTTCTAAAATTATTCGCTTGAGTTTGGTAGAAGTATCCATGGAATGATTAAATTTAAATAAGCTCAATGCAAAAAGGCTTCTTTTTAACATAACGTGTCCTCCTTATGTTTATTTTTACAGTATGGTTCCTGAGTGAAACATTAATTGCGAAAAAGGGTATTTAAGATTTCTCTACTTCAAATTGGAGTGGAATTGAAGCTGAAAAATGGTTTGAATCGTATAATTATTACATCTTAGTTGTTAAATTATAGTAGTTTGATTTGTGAAATATGTAAAATTTTCATTTGCTATTTCTCGGATACTCAGAATTATTTTAGTTAAAGAACTATAGAAATTCAACAACATTTTGTTTACAATATTCTTCTGTACCGTAAACAATAAACCTGGGTCAATTGACAAACATATTCTATCTAAAATGAATATTGAGTGAAGAATTATCTTAATAAAAAACAAAAATAAAATTTAATATTAACTCGAGATTCGAAATAAAATCGTTACTTTTTTGTAACGATTTTATTTTATAGAAGGATTATAATTGTTAATACCTTAAGTTACATTTAGGTTAATGAATAATTAATGTTTTTTACTAGTTTTAGCGTATGGAAGATGCTGGGCTATTAAAAGATGATTAAATTAAGTTAGAATTAGATAGTTTGTTGAGTTATTATTTGAAGAAAATATTAACTCAAATAGTGTATAGAGGATATCATCCCCCTATATAAAGTGATAGATTCTACACATTGAAACCATCTATAATTGTGTACTTAACAAAAAATACAAGAAGTTTATCTATTTATAAAAGAAAAATAATAGATAAGCTTCTTGTATTTTTATAAAGAAGTACATAAAAATTCCTATTTAAGGGAATGTAACTGACGGTAATAATTAATTATACAAAAACGTTGAACTACTCACCATGCTTCATACTTTAGCTTGGTTTTCGCAACTTCAGCAAACGTGGGTCGAAAGAACGTTGAAGATTTTACGGTTGCAACGTTTTTCTGCAACCAACCTCATATCTTCAGTTTTCAAAGAGCAATCTGTACAAGTATACGGTAGCAAACATGTTGGCTTATGCCAACCGACATTCAACTCCCACCTAAAATTGGTGTTTCACACCTTCACACTTTTGAGGAAGGAGTCTTCTGTCGGAAAACGATAAAATATTATTTTAAAATCTTCTTATATTTTTTTCAAAATATGTTTATTTTTATGACTTTTTTAAATTTCATAAAAGATATTCATTTTTATAAATTATGTAACAATAGTCAATAAGCTATATTCTTCCTTTTTCATACATTTTATTATATTGTAGCATTAATTTATTTTACCTTAGTAACCACTTATACCATGTATTTGATTGAGTTAAAAATAAAAGTAATAGAGAGGAGGAAAGTAATTAGGTTATTATTTCTAATTACTACAAGAAGTTATGAATATAATTAACGATCGTCAAAACATGTTATTAAGTAAACTTGATAGCGAAAAAAGGTATTTTACTATGAAAGAATTATCCCTATATTTAAACTGCTCAATAAGAACTATTAAAAGAGATATTGCTGTTATACAAGATTTTTTGCCTAAAGAATGGAAAATTAAAATTGTAATGAGAAAAGGAGTAATTTTGAAAAAAAATTTGTATACTTCACCCTTTCAAAGTGACATTTTATGTTTTAAACACTCTTATCTCTTTCAAACATTTAAAATAATAATGGAAGAAAATGTGGCATACATTCCTCACTTAGCGGATGCGTTATATTTATCAACATCTGCTGTGTATCCAGTTTTAAAGCAGGTTGATGAATATCTAATTAAATATAAATTATCTCTTCAAAGAAATCCATTGGAAATTAAAGGTGACGAAACACAAATTATTCTAATGTATTATGAACTTTATCAGCAAGCATTTTCTATTAATGAATGGCCATTTAATGATTTTTCTAAAGAATTTATCTGCGAGTGGATTCAACTTATAGAAGGATCTTTAAATATTCAATTCCACATAACTACTAAACAAAAACTTTCATATTTAATGTCGATTTTTTTAAGAAGAAAAAAATTAAACAAAAAAATATACATGGACAGTAATATGTTAGAACGTATAAAACAATCAGGGTTTTATCGTGAAATATCAGGAGTATGTGTCAAACTATTAAATAAATACGATTTGGATTTAACTACAGAAGACTTTGCATTTCTAACTATTGTAGTGGATTGTTCTAGATACATTCACAAAGATACAGCAAAACACATAAATGAATGTATTAATATTTTCAGGAAAGAAAATCCAATAACATACAAACATATACAGGAATTTATCCTTACATTAGAAGGTATTTTCAAAATACCTCTCATTAATAATGATAAATTAATCTTTCTAATTATTGATTATCTCAAACGTATTTCTTATCAAATGCAATATTTATCAAAAATTGAAAATCCTAATGGGTTAACATCTAAATACATACAAAGTAACTACTCTTATACTTTTCAAAAAATTAAAAGTACATATGAGGAATGGATTGGGAAGCATACAAACTTAGATGTATTCTTAAGGAGTATGCCTGATGAAGATATTGCACAAATAACCATGCATATAGAAGCTACTAAACTCTTTTGCAATACACAGCAAAAAAAAGTATTGCTTGTCACTGAAGAAGGAGATGCCTGGAAGCGATACATAATAGCTTTCCTTAGTAATATATTTCAAAATAAATTAATTTTTGTAGATACGTTTGTTACAGATATTGAAAGCGAAAAATTTAAAGATGTCGATTTTGTTATAGCTACTATCCCACTTGAAGTAAATTGTTATTCGGTAGTTTATATTTCTACAATTCCTACAAATAGGGACATAGATACTATATCCAATCTTATTTAATTTTTTTATTGATTTACAAAACAAAGTATAAAGGTCCTACCACAAAAAAAGAATTGACGAATAATATAAAATAATGTATAGTTTTGTCGAACAAAGTTTTATATAACAAAACTATATGGAGGAATTCAAAATGAATCAATATATCGGCAATTTAGTTATCCGTATCGTATTAGGGATAACTTTCTTTGCACATGGTTTAGCAAAGTTTCAATCAGGAATTGATAACGTAGCTGGATGGTTTACTAGTATTGGGTTACCAGGTAGTCTTGCGTATGGAGTAGCGACAATTGAATTGGTTGGTGGAGTATTGTTAATTATTGGTTTAGGTGTAAGATATGTCGGGCTTTTATTTGCACTTATTTTATTTGGAGCAATTGTAAAAGTAAATGGATCTGCTGGTTTACTAGGTGATGGAAAAAACCCTGGATTTGAATTGGATCTTGCATTATTAGCAATGGGTGCGTACTTATTTATTGCGAAAGTAGAAGGAAATATAGATGGTTTCATACAAAAAAAATTAACAAGAGAAAATTAACAAGGTTTTTATTCTTTTGTTAATAAGAAAACATATAAATAAAATTCTTTTATATGTAAAACGTTATTCTTTTGGCAGATTCATTTGTTAAAGGGATAGCGTTTTTTTATCGTTTTCCGACAGAAGACTCCTTCCTCAAAAGTGTGAAGGTGTGAAACACCAATTTTAGGTGGGAGATGAATGTCGGCTGGCATAAGCCAACATGTTTGCTACCATATTCTTGTAAAGATTGCTCTTTGAAAACTGAAGATATGAGGTTGGTTGCAGAAAAACGTTGCAACTGTAAAATCTTCAACGTTCTTTCGACCCACGTTTGCTGAAGTTGCGAAAACCAAGCTAAAGTAGGAAGCGTGGTGAGTAGTTCAATATTTAGACGATGATAAAAAATTCATTTATACTTGTATCACAAACTTTCATCCAGATCATTATTTTGGAGTAATGAATTGAAGAGACTCATAAATATCTGATTGTAAGTGATGGAGTTCTTGCAACAGCACTTATAAGTGAAGAAATTCCAACTGAAAGAGTTTATTTTGAAAATACAGTATCTGTTGAAAAAGTACAATCCACTGATTCATTACATCAGGGAAGTTATTTAGAATATATGGATGCATACGAATATGAAATAGGGCATATTCCAGGATTAGACAGATATGAATCTTAATTAGAATAATTTGGTTATGGAAATGTACAATATACTTTTATGGAAATGGAAGAGAAGTTTTGATTTCCTTGACACAAGAGCAAAATTTTAAGTAGTAATAATATAAACAGTACATATATCATAGTTAAGTTGTAATTTTTTTGTAAATATTTTTATGAGCGTTTCTGTTAAGATTAACTGCATAGTGATTTCATTTGTTTTCTAAATTTACTTTTCTATATCTATAACAAGGGGACGGAATACTAAAGTGATTTCACTTCAGTTTTTTGTTGAATAATATTTTAATATACCAAATATTATGTTAGTTAACACCTGGTTGGTATAGTGAAGTTTAGAGACATGTAAGATGAATTGTTTCTAAAAAGCATATAGGATAGTTTTATCTTTTGTTTAAGATTTTCATCATTTTGTATCAGTATATATTTTTTAGTGATACTAATGATTATAGTGAATACCCTCTCAAAAAATAGTGAAATACAGTAAATTTAGCGGAGGCGATAATATGAAATTTAAACAATTAATACTTTGTTGTGGTATGGTGTCTACATTAATATTGGGCAGTAATGTTTATGCAGCAGAAGTAGATACATCAAAGGATACAATTAATATTACTGAGCAACAGACAAACCCATATATTGATAAGAATTTATTATTAAGTCAAATGGTTGAATATGTTGGGGAAATTAGTACTTCTTTTATATATAATGAAGGTACTAATTTAAGTTTTTTTATAAAAAATAATGGCAATCATAAACTAGGATACAGTGTTAAAGGTCCTCATAACGAACCAATTATAGGTGGTTATTTAAAACCTGGAGAACAAAAAATTATTGTTACAAATGTACAAACAGCTGTATCACCATTACCAAAAGGAACATTTAAACTTTATATTTCAAATGATGATAATAATAAAGCTAAAGGTGGGATCCAAGTCATAGTGAAGTCTTCAAAATAATAAATTGAAATATTGCTAGAATAGGAGATCAATTGAAACTACCTAAAATCTGACTTGTGAAGTTTGTAAAGAATCGCGAAATAATGGGAAGTATCTTAAGCGCTGACGTTAGACGAAATCCAATTGGTAAATATTTTTTACCTATCTTAGTTGAAAATAAAATAGAAGAATCACTCAAAACTGTATCTTTTGGTTGGGTTGATATAGGCATAAGGAGTATTGTAATCCTATAAACTATATACATATAAAAATCCTAAATGCTTTCGCACATTAGAAAAAGATAGCTGAAGCACAACATATTCTTCTAGGAAGAAAAAGGTGCTTCAAACTGGAGTAAACAACAGGTAAAAGTGATACAAATTCATGCACAGCTCATAAATATGTTTAATCCTGATAATACACATCAATGATCTATCTGAAATTGTTACGACTTTGTAACGATTTTTATAAAATGGTATGTTATCCTGAAAACAGTTAGCTTATCATCTACAGAAGGCTATCAGTGTTGTTTGAACAGTACTCCATTCCCTACTCATTTAATACAACAAAAAGCATCTTTTCTCATAAAAGGAAGGGATGCTTTTTGTTAATTTTATAAGGAGAGAATTAGATCGTTATTACTTTAATCAAGGTATTTATTATGAGTTTATAATGATTTGATTTTTTATTAGATCGACACATTTGCTATGTTAACCAAAAAATGTGATGAAGAAAAGAGAAGTAACGGCGGGACATTATTCTTAAAATAATATTGGAAAACCATTAATTCTACCCTCTATATTGATGGATGGACTACGTTGCTATTAGCAATATTACAGCATAGTATTATTCAATTTAAAAATGTAGATTCAAAGTATACTATAAAAATATCTCTAAGATTTATATTTTTATAAATACTTATTGTATTCTAATGATTTGAAATATATCTATTCTATATAACAGTAAAAAATATTTTTATCCCAGTACGAATTGATGAACTCATATCAAAGGAGAGTATTTACTATGAAAAAATTTATCAGTGGTATAATTACTATTATGTCTGTTTTATCTTTTTCCTCAACGGCATCTGCTCACGAACATCATGGGTATTCCCACGATAAAGAAATAGGATATACCAATCCTAATTGGATGTCTAAGATTAATGATGATGTTAGATTTAGTGATTTATCTATTCCTGGTACGCATGACACAATGTCAATTGGTTATGGTGGAGATATAGCTCAAACACAATCTATGTCTCTGAATGCTCAGTTAGATGCTGGAATTCGATATATCGACATTCGCTGCCGATATACAGATGGTTCATTTGCTATACATCATGGTCCTATATTTTTACATAGTATGTTTGGTGATGTGCTGAATATAACAACACAATTTTTAGATAATCATCCTGGTGAAACTGTATTTATGCGTGTCAAACAGGAACATAGTAGTGTTTCTAATGATATCTTTAATCAAACTCTTAAAGAATATATAGATAGATATCCAGGTTATTTTTTTGATAGCAAAAATAGAACAAATACAGATCCTACTTTAAGAGAAATGAGAGGGAAAATCGTTATTCTTCTAAATGTTGGGGGATCAAGTATTGGTTTAAATTATCCTCATGACTTTACTATCCAAGATGATCACCATTTGTCTAATAACTGGGATTTACATGACAAATGGTTAAAAGTAAAAAATCAATTAAATCAGGCAAATACAGCGCATCAAACTATGTCTAGAAAAAAATTTGTAAACTATTTAAGTGGTAGTGGAGGTGCACTTCCGTATTTTGTTGCGAGTGGGCATAGTAGTCCTTCAACAGGGTCCCCTAGACTTGCTACAGGTTTAACTACCCCCGGTTGGTCAAATTCATATCCAGATTTCCCTAGAGTAGATTGTTTCATTGGGATATGCACGATTCCATTTGAAGGTACAAATGTTCTTACAGCAAATTATATTGCAGAAAAACCTTTTAATTATACAGGGATTGTCGTTTCTGATTTTCCTGGAAGAGAATTAATAAATAATGTAATTAGAGTTAATAAAAATCAATTATTTTAGCCAAGAAAACTCATTTCTCAAGGAATGTAAAGTGGTACAGAGCAATGATTAGATACGAGATTCCTAAATACGGTAACCTAATGAATTTTCAATAAATATGTAATTTATTAAAAGAAAAAGTATTCAAATTTGAATACTTTTTTTGAATTAATAACTGTATCGTTAAGTTCTCGATTAACTATATGAATAAACTACTCGCCACTTAACGTCTTAACGAACTGTTTGAAGTGGGGGATTCTCGGTTAATCATTACTTTTGATAGCTAACGAATTTGTTCTAAGACAGCTGAGTTAATTTCTTTATTCCAAAAGTTATTCTATTACTATTTATCCTAGCGCTAATAGGCGTATTGCTTCATTTTTGATATTGATAGCTGCGTTATAATCTCTATCGAGATGTACACCGCATATACGAAAATTGACTCGTTCAGACAATGTCATATTTTTTATAAGTTGTTTTTCTTGGTCGTTTAGTTTATAAGCTAAGAAAAAAGTGAACATACCCCATCCATTATCAGCGACACTTTTTCTAAAATGAGGTGCTTGCGACATTCCTTTCATGTTTAGGTCTACAATAGCTACAAAATCAAAATGGACAGCTAATTTTTTAGACTCATGATGAAGGGAATGCTTACGTTGGTTATCTACTTTCTCATCCTCAGAACTAACGTACAATTCATTCAGCGCAAAGCCGTTTGGCTCCGCCAAACTGAAATTCATCTCTCACCTATCGTTGCGCTACGCCCTTCACACGCTTGAGGAAGGAGGTGAATTTCGGATAATACTTTAAAATTGGCAATCTAGTAGATGTTAACTGGTAGCTTAAGTATATACAGTAATTTTAATCTATAAAGAGATTTGTAGATTGTTATGAAAATAGATAATTGTTTTAAATGACAATAAAGTTAGTACTTTTTAATTAAAATCGCAGTACATAAATTAATAATTTGCAAAAAGAACAGCATTCAATACATTTGGGTTATTATGATACCTATAAATTTTTAAACTAATAGGCCTCGCGATATATGCCCATTAAGTTACGAATTTTATAATAGGATTTACGCTAACAAAGATGAAGTTTAATTATAGCTCAAGAATTATTATATGTTCACAGTAATATTTTTGCTATTAGGCAAAAATAAATTCTCTCGTATATTACTCGTATCCTCATTTTGCCTTTATTTATAAATTTATTGAACAAAATATAAATATACCATTTTTTTTAATAATCTATAATAAAGGTAATAAAGGTAATAAAGGGTGATAAATTTAATATATATAGGCATTTAAGAAAAACCCTTTGTAGGGATAATAACCACTACTAACGCTTATTAATGTACAGACAGAGTAAGTTTGGTTTTAAATAACTTAATAGTTATTTGAAAAATAGAATTTATTATTAATGATTAAAAGGAGAAAAAGTTTATGAATTTAAAATCTATATCTAAATGTTTAGCTACAACAGTAGTACTTAGCCAATTTATAGCGCCTAATGTTTTACAAGCTCAAACAATGAATAATTATGAAAAAATTTCAAATGAAATAGTGAGTCAAGAAAACGGAGTAGATAAATCAGAAAAAAAAGTTGATGGAATAACAGAAAAATATATTAAAGAAGCACATTCCTTTGTAAAAGTAGATTCTCGATTTAGTAGTGAGGGTGATTATAGTTCTGCATTTATGACTGCTATTCACTTAAATGCAAACAAACCAATTGAGTGGACATATAAAGGATTTATAAATGGTCAAGAAATGGAGATAAGTACCCAACAAGATGAAAATGGATCTGTGAAAATTGTCCTTGAAAGTCATCCTATTGTTTCGACCTATGTTGAAATCTATGCTATAAAAGAAGGGTTAAATCCTGTTAAAGTAGCTGGAAATGAATTGTATTCTATAGAAGGGGCTCTAAAGTTTAAAAATGCAGGTGAATCTGGCGAAATTGAACCTCAGGGCAAAATAAATTTAGTAGTCGAAGGGCAAACTACTCCAGTTCTTCTGTGGTGGCAAGCTCAAAAATATCGATCAGAATATTATACACAAGATAAACCTTACGCGTTTAGTAAAACATTTAGATCTTTTAAGCCAATTGATGGAAAAACAGATATTAAACTTAGTGCCAATGTAACAGAACAAGATTATGGATTAAACCCAGATGATACACTAGCATTTGGTGATAATGACATAAGGCATATAAAAGATACTACTGGATATGTTACCTTTACGGGTGATGATTCAAATGCGGATTCTGTAAATATAAGTTACCATATTACAAAAAAATAATTGCTTTTAACATATAAAAATACGTTTAAACTAAAATTACATGAACAAAAATTAAAAAAACTGTAGTGTTTCTACAGTTTTTTTAATTAAAATATCTATGTTAAATTACTATTTTTTCTAATGGCATGAACTAGTTGATTTAAGGAAATGAGAATTTTCTACTTGATTGCATGTGTTTTTTGCAAAAAAATGAAATTAAGCTATGTGACTAGAATTGAACTACTCACCACGCTTGCTACTTTAGCTTGGTTTTCGCAACTTCAGCAAACGTGGGTCGAAAGAACGTTGAAGATTTTACGGTTGCAACGTTTTTCTGCAACCAACCTCATATCTTCAGTTTTCAAAGAGCAATCTGTACAAGTATATAATACTTGTATCTCAAAATTTTAAATTTAAGATATTTTTTTTTGTAAAATATAATATTGATAAACATTTCCTTTGTAGACACTTACAGATCGTTGGATTTGCAAACCATATTTATCAGCAACATACTGAATATTTATTCTTACTGGGGTATAGCCAAATATAATAATTTTTCCATCCCAATTTAATAACTGAATAAGATGTTCAAATAGATTATACGCTTGTGTAGTTGTCACTACTTCCATATTTAAGAATCGGAAAAATAGATAGTCTACTTTTAAATTACTTGGAGTGGGGCTAGATGCTTCTGCCTGAAATACAAAGTCTATTTTTTTATTTGCAATATCAGCCATTCTTTTAGATTGATCAGAGCCGATATATTTTGCATAAGGGAAATTTGCCTTCAAATGTGCTAGAAATGCTCCGGTAGAGCAAGCTGGATCATAAAATACCTTGTTACAAGTTTCCTGAGTATGTAAATACTGAACAGTTATATCTCTAAAATGATTTTCATTAGCATCAAGGCTTTCCAATTGTTTATCGTCTAATGAATCCCAAGTTTCAGCAGTTATTAAGTGTTCTTGAAAATCGTCGTTCAAAGGAGAAAATGGAAATAATATATCTGCTTTTTCATCATGTTGCAATGTTAAAAATACGTTTTCTATTTCGTTTTGTGTACAAGGTGTGTAATATAGATATACTTCATTATCATTTACCTGAAACGTTTGAAAGTGTCCTAAAATCATATTTGGATAAATTTCAGGACTTATGTTTACCGTATTAGATTCAAAATCAACGGCTTTAGCATATTTTCTGCCACAAAATATATGATTTGAAGTTTGTAATATAAAGAGGTTTTCTCTCGAAAAGTAAGGTTCTATATATACATTTGTAGAATAGCAGTGTGGTACCTTTTCATTACTTTTAAACTCATCTAATATAACTAGTTCGTGGTTAAAACGAGTACTATAATCTAGTACTGGCTTGTTGTTAATGGTATTAATTGTTTTTCCTCTATCTGAAGGGAAAACAATTTGTCCAAACAATACATTAAAGAATCTCTCTGTATTAGGTATAATAACATTTACTAGATGAACCCCATTAGTAAACTTTTGACATATTGAATAATATATATCAAAATTATGTTTATTTAAAAGTTGAGTAAGATACTCTAAATACATGTCAAGATTTTCTAAGGAGTAATTAGATATTGTTTGAAAGTCAACATGTTCTATCTCGAATGCGTTTAATAGAGTGGTTGTATTAAATTCAGCACATACGTACTGATTTGGAAAACCCTTTAGGCAATTAATATTTTTAATTATTTCTTTATGTGCAATTTGGTATGTTTGTATCATATGATAACTTTGAACAAGTTCAGAAATAGCTCTTTTTACTGCGTAGTCTCGATATAATGAAGCGCCACTACCATAAATAGGGATTCCGAATTTATTGTGTTCTAGTATTGCAAGGATAACAGGAATATCTAATTCGGTCGTTAGATTAACTAGAGAAATTTTTTGACCAAGTTCCCTTTCAGCATTTCTTAAAAAATCTTTTACGTCTATTGATAGAGTGTCACGTTTAATTATCTTTAAGGTATCATTATTACGATAATAATAATATTTTAATAAAAATAAAGATAAAGCATCACGTTCAATAACTTCATTACTAGCATGAATGATTGCTTCGTTTAAGCTACAACCAATAGCAGTTCCACTATTACTGCTATAACGTTTTAATTTACTATAATTTATCTCTTTATCAAGATATTTTGGTTTATCTGCGTAAAATGGATTCGTAATAAATGTCGGGTACCATAACTCGTTAGAAGTTTTTTGCAGGCTTATATACTTTTGACATGGGATTAATTTTTCTCTATCAGAATCAGAATATAGTAATTGAATAACTTTTTCGCTATCACAACATTTTATATTGGGGATTTCTTCAAGTGAAAATAATTTTTGCTTAGAATACTTAATCTTATACTCTGTTAAATAATGTTCCAAGGCTTCAAATAAAGCACCGACTTTACTGGTGAGTCCGCCTCCTTTTCCAACTCCGGATGTTAGCTTTTTCCCTTGGGAATCGAATAATTCAGCATATTCTGTTTGAAGGTGGTTTCCTATATTCTGATAATTTATTGTTATATCTAGTTCTTTACAAACTTCAGTTCCTTTATAGAGCGCGTCATTAATGTTATATTCTCTCTCCCAATTTTTTTGCATTAAATTCTTCCTCCTAACATGAGTGGATAATAGACAAGGCGAAACTTCCTCAAAAAGGAGATTTCGCCTTGTTCTTAATTACTTTGTTTAGCTTCTTTTAGTTCAGTTGTTGTTAATTTTTGATCTCCATTTTTTGGAGACATTCCTGAAAGCAAGTATCCCATTTTATTCACCTCCAATTATAGTCGTTCCTAGAATATTAAAAAGTTGTCATTTACCAGGTAAAAAATCTAAAATTCTGATAATTAATCCGATTTAATTACCTATTGACAAGTATATTTTAATTGTTTTTTCATACATAGGATATTCATATTTCGCCCTTTTTCATGAAAAAATATGACTAGACATGTTTTTTGAAAATTTATATAATTTTTATTTGTGGAAGAAATTAAAGTTCAACTATAATAATTAGGAGAGAATTGCTTGGAAACCCTATTTAGAGAAATTAAAAAATATAAATCTTTATAGGGGATCAGAGTAAACTATTAAAAAATTTGTATGCAAAATAAACTTTAATGGATTTCTTTTTTTAATTAAGACACTTTAAAACGGCTAGATAACTGAGCTAAAGATGTTGTAGTGACATTGGGTTTTTATACATAAAACGACTAAATCCTTTTCTTAGTATTTACTGATTGGTTGCACGAAACAAACATCTTTAGCAAGATCCTGTAAGGTATCTTTAGATAAAAAAGCCTTGAATCTTTTGAGCAAATAGTTGCAATTCATCAGATATAGAGATGAGTTCCAAATAGAAAAACATTAAAATTTTGTGAGTAGCATTGTCCCTTCTTGTGGAAAGCTTCACGATAGGGATGTTAATGGAGAATTGAATTTTCACCACGGAGTAATTTGGCCACTAATCATAGAAAATAGGGGGATAACCTAAATTTTTGTATTTATAAATCTTATAATTTTAATGTTATATTAGAGTGTTAAAAATTAGAGAGTTCAAAGGGATAAATAGCAAAAGAATATATTGTTACCTTTCTGTAAAGATTTGAGAATAGATAAATAGTAAAATATATCTAACAGGTATAGGAAAATAGTTTATAACTGAAGGGTAAAGTTTTAAGATTATTGCATTTTAATGTGGGATATTATGCTTGAAAAATCATTTTAGCATAAGCTATAGTAGTGCAAATTACTAGGGATTTGAATTGGAAGTTAGTACAGTTGAACAGAATTTTAAATTGGAAATAATAGAATTTGTGTATACAGCAAATAAGCTGGGATTTAGTGGGAAGGATTGTATACATATGCATTAATTCTATTTAAAGGTAATAATTAATTTTACTAATTTTAACCACGAAGTTTATATATGGTGAAAATTATGGGAAGTTTATTTGTTAAACAAATAGAAAACTTATGCTTTTCATAGAGTGGGAATGTATTTTTGGGAGTTAAGAGCCTCCTACTATAATTAAATAAACTAAATATATAATAATGTACAATTCCCTCAATCCATATAATAAACAGACAGATTATTCGTATGTTATTAAATTGAATTAATAGTAGTG
Organism: Bacillus cereus group sp. MYBK227-1; assembly: GCF_051916325.1. Classification (NCBI taxonomy): domain Bacteria; kingdom Bacillati; phylum Bacillota; class Bacilli; order Caryophanales; family Bacillaceae; genus Bacillus; species Bacillus cereus group sp. MYBK227-1. The sequence goes on from NZ_JBQAGK010000007.1 coordinate 43,991, forward strand.
ATTGTATAAGGAGTACAGGAAATATGAGAAAAAAATACTATTTATTATTAAGTTTTATTTTATTTGTATCATTATTTATTAATGATACAGCATTTGCAGATACAAAGCAGAATAATCAATATTCTAACATCTTGATTGACACTAGTGGAAATCCCGTGTTAACAGGAAAAAGATATAATATTAAAGTTTTTACGAGTAAAGATAATTATGAAACTGAATATAGGCTTATTGATGCACCATGGACTGATCGTTGGGACTGGTTAACTTTCTTTAAACCCAATATGTATTCTCCAAAATATGACAATAGATTACATGTAAAAGGGAAAAAAGATGGTTCAGTAGTTTTCACAAATGATAAAATAGCATTTGAACGTAAATTTCCCTATTTTGGTATAGACAATTATGATGACTATCAATATAAATATTGGAACCTTCAAAAGCCATCTTTTTGGTATCCTAATGGCGGAATTTATTTAGGTAAAAAATTACAGTATAACAACATCTCAAATATTCAACCAAATGGTATGTTTGAATATAAGATGGATTCACTTCCTATAAATGCTAATATAGGGAATTCACTTTATCTAACTGCAAAAATGAGCAGTACAACATATAAAGTGAGATTCCAATTGGAAGCATACTAACAATTTTTCAAAAAGCTAAACAATGAATTTATAATATCCTACTATAGAACTTGTATTTTTTAGTCCTGTTATCCTTCTAAAAACATTCTGCTTTCCTTCCTTGTATATTATAAGAATATTAGGAGTGAAGAGATGAAAAAAGTAAATAAATGTGTCACAGCGATGGCAATTTGTTCAACAATTGCGCTGGGTGGCTTACAAGTTCCGTCTGTATCGTACGCAGCTTCATCAGCCAATGCAGAAATAGAGCAGTCGGATGCTAAATTATTAGAATCTTTTAGAAAAGAATTGAAAAAAAATATTGAAAATCATAAAGAGAACATTAAAATTACATACAAAACAAAAGATAACAATATTACGGATGTGATGAACAAGCTAATTCAAGAGTATCATAAACTTTTAGATACAGATGAATATATAAAATATACTATAAAGCGTTATGATTACGGGGCAATTGGAAGTTCGGGAAACTATAATTTTTCATTAAATATTACGTATGGTGAATCAAAAGAGCAAACCCAATATGTAAAATCTCAGGCGAAAGCAATTGTGAATTCTATCATTAAACAAGGTATGGATGAACATGAAAAAGTGAAGGTAATTCATGATTATGTTGTGAAACATGTATCCTATGATACTTCTTATAAAGCATATACAGCTTATGAAGCGCTAGCAAATCGTTCTGCTGTTTGCCAAGGTTACGCACTATTAACCTATCAATTACTAAAAGAAGCTGGAATTGAGAATCATTTTGTAGAAGGAACTGGAAATGGTCAGCCTCATGCATGGAACTTAGTAAAGATTGAAAATAAATGGTATCATCTTGATACTACATTTGATGATCCAGTTCCAGATAAGGCTGGACGCGTAACATATTCTTACTTTAATAAGTCTGACAAGCAGTTAAGCAAAGACCATGAATGGGATCGCAGTAAATATCCAGCAGCCACTACGAATTACTACAATGAATTAACAAATAAGATAAGTACAGGTAGTTCAAAGTCTAATTTATATCAACAAATGTTAAAAGATACAAATTTAGTATATCTTTCTGCACAATATGGGGCAGAAAATTATATCGAATTAAAGCAAAAACTCCAGAAGCAATTTGCTTTAAAACCAGAAAAAGTAGAAGTACGATATAAACAGTCTGTGGATATGACCATGCAAGATCTAAAAAAAGTATTAAATGAAATTACTTGGCCAAAAGGAGCAAAGAGTGTTTCTTATAAAGTAGCACCATATAGTGCAATGGCAGGTTATTCACTAGCGACAATTACATTTACGTATTAATAAAAAAGTAATTATGAGAACCTCTTAGCTTTTAGAAGAAGGGAGGTGTTTATGTAATATCACACGTCTGTTATTTTGTCTAAAATATTAAGATTTTATAATTTTGAAGTTTAATGGATCCTTTACTAATTAATTTGAATTCCATGTTTGAATTTTCTTGTTATTAAGGGTAATACTGGTTGATTTATAGTAAACTATGTAAGTCTGTTTTTTGTTTTAATTCGTTTTTTATATTGAGTGCCCCATTTTGGGGCCTTTTTTTATTAAAAAGAAAAGATATCTTTTATAAACTCATCTCTTATGTAATTTAATTAGAAAAATAATAGTGTCATATAGAAAATATTTAGATAAGAAATTCAAAACCTTTGTAGATTAATGGTACTCCCACCCCTAAAGTGGCGGTTAACTAGTGTCATTGGGATTCTCGCTACCAAAGGAGGAGATCATTTCTGGTATTGTTGACGTGCAAGATTTAGGTGTGCGATCATCATTATCACGACAGAGCGTATAGGTTCGGGTTCTGATGTTTTAGCGTCTTGTTCTTGACGACACATATTATTTTCAAGGAAAACAATGTTGTTTTTAAGGTTTGTACTTGTCTATAGTTTTATATATAACCAAAACATAACTGTTTTTCTATGAAAAAGTGATCCTTTTACCCAATGCTTGAACTACTCACCACTTAAAGTCCTAACGGCCTGTTTGAAGTGGGAGATTCCTGCGAACACCGATGTATCCACCGGTTATCTTAGCAGGCTCTGCCCGTAGTCCCTACGGTGAAAACAAAAGTATCTTGTACGTTGACTCACCACGCTTGCTACTTTAGCTTGTTTTTCGCAACTTCAGCAAACGTGGGGCGAAAGAATGTTGAAGATTTTACGGTTGCAACGTTTTTCTGCAACCAACCTCATACCTTCAGTTTTCAAAGAGCAATCTGTACAAGTATATGGAAGCAAACATGTTGGCTTATGCCAACCGACATTCATCTCCCACCTAAAATTGGTGTTTCACACCTTCACATTTTTGAGGAAGGAGTCCTCTGTCGGAAAACGATTAAGTCCAATATAAGCTTTCCTATATCGCAAAACTTGAAATCAAACTAGTATTTTGAAGCGTTCTCAAAACATAAAAGATAAATAAAAGGTGGTTTATTATGAAATATATAGGGGTTACTCGTAAAATAGATCGATTAGGACGTATTATTATTCCAAAGGAGATAAGAAATAATTTAGGTATTATAGAAAAAGATTCAATAGAGATATTTGTGGAGGGGGATAAGATTATTCTACAGAAATACACAAATTATAATACATGTCTCATTACGGGTGATATTTCAAAAAGAAATATTTTATTTGCAAATGGAAATATTGTTCTGAGTCCAGAAAGTATCCAATGTTTAATTGATCTGCTCCAAAAATACTTAATGAAATAATAGATAGTTATTATTTTATTGCGGCCTTTAAGGCTGTAATTTGAGTTTCACCCTTAACTTATGGATTATGACTCATATATGTAGACATTTCGGAAGCTTTAAACCTAATAAAACCTTAAAAAACACATTTTTACTCCTATTACAAGTGCGTTTGTAATAGGAGTAATGTTATATATACATCAATTAATTGACACTTCTGCATCTAGAGGGTACAAGATAACTAATGTTAGTGGAATTCTTGTTACCAAAGGAACAAGTATATAATTCTTACTCCTTACGTTGACAAATTGAATTGATATTTAATACATAGAAATCATTTTTTGTATTCATCATTATAATTCCTTAAAATTATAACGGCTAGCGTGTATTTATATGAGAAGTTAATTAATATACTTCTTTATTCCTCCACTATGTTTCAAATGCATCATTTACTCCTTTTGAAAAAGAAACGAAAACTAAGTAAATATAAAGCGGTCTATATCATAAAAACGGACGAAAATCTCATTGATATGAGAAGAAAACAGTCTTTGATATATTGGGTGTCGGGTACAATTATTTCGTTACTCATAATCATATAGATTAATTTAAAAATAAAATCTGTTAGGATTTTATTTGATATGCCAATCTTTAGAAAGCTGATATCAATTCTTTAGAAAACAGAAAAAATCTAAATGATATGGTGACCCAGGTAGGCATTTACTATATCTTAGGTTGATGGGCAGGACTCTATGTACTATTAATGCAGAAAATCATATACATAAAATTCATAATAAATAAATTTTAACTTCACCCAAAATACAGATTACTGGTATACGATAAAACTATCCTAATATGAACAATAAAAATTCTTAATATAACAACATTCCATGAAGGTTATATCTATTTAATTAAATAAAAATTGGAAGAGAGGATAATTTATGAAGAAATTTTCGTGTGAAAATGCAAAAAATCAAGTTTCCGAAGAAGACGTTGAACTATTAAAAGTAATGGCGCATCCAGTACGTCTAAAAATTATAGTTGAGTTAACCGAGAATATAACATTAAACGTAACACAGTTAGTAGAAATTCTAAATATACCACAATCTACTACATCCCAACATCTGTCTAAATTAAAAAGAAACGTCTTAAGCGCGGAAAAAAAGGGAACAGAGGTATACTATTACATTCGAAATTCAAAAGTTAAAAAAATAGTAGCAATACTACAGCATACTCAATATTAATGTAGGGATAAATCTAAGAAATAAAGAAATCAATCTTCTAACCGTAGGAACTACGTGGATATCATATCTATGCATAGGAATTTCCCACTCCAAACAGTCTGTTAGGATATTAAATGAAGATTAGTTTTTAAATTAGAGATCAAGCTAACAAAATACCCCCTTCAAAATAAAAAAGTTAGCTATTCATTATGTAGAATCATAAGAAAGAATAGCTTTTGGGCACTAGAATAAATACTTGGAAATTCGAGGTAATATTAACAACAGTTTGGTGGTGTTCGCAATGAAAGAAACAGCTTTATTGGTAATGAGGATAATGGAATTAAAGGATTCATACACTAGAGGGCATAGTGAACGTGTAGCAAATTATGCTACTATTCTTGCTAGAGAAACAAATGAATATGATGATAATTCTTTAAAACAATTTCATTTTATTTGTTTATTACATGATATAGGGAAAATAGGTATTCCTGATGAAATTTTAAAGAAGCCGTCTTCTCTCACAGAAGACGAATATAATCTTATTAAGGCACACCCACAATTAGGCTCGGAAGTTTTCAAAAATATATCTTTAATAAAAGGTGGTGAAGACATAATTCTTTCTCATCATGAAAGATGGGATGGAAATGGTTATCCTCAAAAATTAAAAGGAAATCAAATAGCATTATGCGCAAGAATTGTTGCGATCGCAGACGCATTCGACGCAATGACTTCTTCAAGAGCATATCGTCCGGTTCTATCTCCTGAAGAAGCTTATAAACGGATCATAAAAGGATCCGGTACACAATTTGATCCATCTATAGTAGAGATTTTTAAAAAGGTATTTCCCTTATGGAAAAACATGGTCCCGAGGTCTTTTAGTTAAAAGTTCATGCCTCAGATTAATTCATATTAAAATTAAAAAAGGTATTTTTTCATATATGAATAACTTTTTAGTAAATTAAGTCCTTTTCTCAGTTCTTCATTCTCACGATAGAACTTTTCATTTTATATTGAGTATTACCATATCGTTATCAAGCTAATAAAAATAAATACTGCTAAAATTAAAAAATACGCTATTCTCTCTATAGAAACATAGAAAAGGATGGCGTTTTTCATGTCTGTTTGTGTGTCTAACGAATTAAGACTATTTACTCAAGAGATGTAAAGTTTTTCATCGCTAAATATCTTACTGGATTTTACTAGAGATGTTGTTATTGTACGGTGAACGAGTAAGTACCAAGCAAAAGATTTAGTATTTTTATGCGTATTTTTATTTTAAATGCAAAGGGATTGGAGATATACAATTACATTCAAAATCCTAAAGCCAATTAAATCATAGAAATACTAAAACATAGCCAATAGAAAAACTACTTACCATTTAACTGTTCGAGAGATTGTTAAATAGTGAGTAGTTTTTCTATTTGATCAAAAAAATAAAGAATTATTTGTGAAAAACTCCCAAAATTAATATGTTGTATTTTAGTCAATATATATTTTGCCACTATACAATTAAAATTTTAAATTTCGAATATTAAATGCATCATATATATTTAAAGTAATAATATTCTCAATCACAGTCAGAGTATATTAACACAAGTAATATTTAGTTGAAGGAGGGTATTTAGTGAAAAATGAAATCACTAAAGGTTGTATAATAACATCACTTATTTTTGGGGCAGCTGTTTCTACCAATGTTTTCTTAACTCCTGTAGTTCTTCAGGCTGAAACTCAACAAGAACGAACGGATATTTCTCCATCTTTACAGCAATTAGGTGTACACTCTAAGTTAATACAAGCACATATAGATCAAGTTTTGACAACTCCTAATATAGAATTGGAGGAAATCCCAGTTTTAAATACAAATCAATCCTTAATTAAACAGGATATGAAAGAATGGTCATCGAAGATTTCTCCAAATTTATTTCTATTAAATTCAAAGAATAAAGGATTTGTAACTAAATTTAATAACTATTATTCAACATTAAAAGGATTTGTGGATAATAAAAAAGATAAAGAAGGATTTGTAGATAGACTAGAAGTCCTTCAAGAAATGACTATTACGAACCAAGAAAACTTGCAACGTCAGATTAATGAATTAACAGATTTTAAATTACAGCTTGATAAAAAAATTGAAAATCTTGATACCAATGTAAAAAAAGGGCATGAGGCACTAGTATCAGATGGAACAAAAAAAATAGACCAGATAGAAAATGAATTAATGAATACTAAAAAATCAATTCAAAATAATTTACAAGGAATAGCACTTTTACCAGGAGCTTTAAATGAGCAAGGGTTAAAGGTATTCCAAGAAGTCTATCATCTATCAAAAGATATCATTGAACCAGCTACTCAAACAGCAGTAGCAGCGTATAACAAAGGGAAAGAAATAAACAACTCCATTGTTGAAGCAGTGAAGAAAGCCGCGAAAGAAGCGAAAGAACAAGGTAAATCTGAATTAGAGATTGAAGCTGCCAAAAAAGAAGCACGTGAAGCAATTGAAAAAAGCAAAAAAGGTGAAATGGCTGCAGCTGCGGCTGCAGAAACGCAGGAGTATGACCTTATGAAAGCAGTTGATCCTGAAAAAATCAAAAACACACTTAGTACTTTTGCTAAAATTAACAAACTAACGGCAGATCAGCAGGCTCATTTAAATGATTTAGCGGAACAAAACCAAAAGTTATATGACTTAACAAAGAAACTAACAATTGCAGATTTACAAAAATCAATGATTCTTTTTATGCAAAATGACTTACATACATTTGCAGATCAAGTGAATTTAGAACTTGATCTAATGAAACGCTATAAAGAAGATTTGAATCTAATCAAAAACAGTATTACAACTTTATCTACTAATGTTGATACTACTAACCAGGCATCTCAAAAAGATACATTAAGACGATTAAAAAATATTACAAGTTACCTTGGTGAACAAGTTGATAAGTTTTAATTTTATGAAGCTTATAAAAACTACAGAAGAATTATAAGAATCTATTGAAGAATAGGGAGGATAATTAATATGATGAAATTTCCATTTAAGGTCATAACATTGGCTACATTGGCAACGGTTATAACGACTACTAATGGTAGCGCTATTCATGCACTTGCACAAGAACAAACTGCACAAAAACAAACTGCACAAGAACAGAAAACAGAAAATTATATGTTAGGGCCTGAAGGGCTAAAGAAAGCGTTGGCTGAAACCGGCTCTCATATTCTTGTAATGGATTTGTACGCAAAAACAATGATCAAACAACCAAATGTAAATTTATCAAATATTGATTTAGGTTCAGGAGGAGCAGAATTAGTCAAAAACATTCACCTAAATCAGGAATTGTCACGAATCAATGCGAATTTCTGGTTAGATACAGCGAAACCAAGCATTCAAAAGACGGCACGTAATATTGTAAATTATGATGAAAAATTTCAAAATTATTACAATACGCTAGTGGATACTGTAAAAAAGAAAGATAAGGAGGGCCTCAAAGAAGGTCTAGGTGATTTAATCGGTACAATTCGTACAAATTCAAAAGAAGTTACGGAAGTCATAAAGGTGTTACAGGATTTCAAATCAAAGCTGTATACAAATTCTACAAATTTTAAAAAAAATGTTGGTGGCCCAGATGGGAAAGGTGGACTAACGGCAATATTAGCAGGACAACAAGCTACAATCCCACAACTTCAAGCTGAAATTGAGCAACTCCTTTCTACTCAGAAAAAACATTTTGACGATGTATTGGCATGGTCAATTGGCGGTGGGCTAGGCGCAACTATTTTAGCTATTGGAGCTATTGGAGGAGCAGTACTAATTGTTGTGACTGGCGGTACGGCGACAGCAGCTGTTGTCGGTGGCCTTTCGGCTCTTGGTGCAGCTGGAATTGGTTTAGGAACAGCAGCAGGGGTTGAGGCAACTAATCATATGAACTCCTATAACGAAATTTCAAATAAAATTGGAGAGTTAAGTATGAAAGCTGATCGTGCTAAACAAGCAGTTATTTCACTTGCTAGCACAAAAGACACTTTGACATACTTGTATCAAACAGTGGATCAAGCAATTATGTCTCTGACAAATATTCAGCAACAATGGAATACGATGGGAGCAAATTATAAAGATTTATATGATAATATCGATCAAATGCAAGAACATAAACTAACTTTAATACCGGACGATTTAAAGGCTGCTAAACAAAGTTGGAATGATATTCATAAGGATGCAGAATTCATTTCAAAAGACATTGCTTTTAAACAAGAAAAATCAAACTGAAAATAAATATCAGGAGGAATTAAGGTGAAAAAAAAAATCCCTTGTAAACTACTTGCTGTATCGACGTTTTTCACACTGACAACAACGCCTGTAGTTTCCCCAGCAGCTGCTTTTGCAAGTGAAAGTGAAAATAAAGTAGAACAAACAAGTACTAAAGATATGTCTCTTTCTGTAAACAATGAAAAGATGAAAAAGGCTTTGCAAGATGCTGGGGTATTTGCAAAGTCCATGAATGATTACTCTTATTTGTTAATTAATAATCCGGATGTTAACTTTGAAGGAATTGATATTAAAGGATATGCAAATCTGCCTAGTCAAATTATACAAGATCAAAAAAAGGCAAGAGAGCATGCTACGAAATGGGATTCACACATAAAAAAACAACTTTTAGATACACTAACGGGGATTGTAGAGTATGATACTAAATTCGACAATTATTATGACACATTAGTAGAAGCAATTAATGAAGGGGATGCAGATACATTAAAAGAAGGCATTACAGATTTACAAGGTGAGATTAAACAAAATCAAGTATATACAAAAAAATTAATACAAGAACTAGCTAAGTTAAGAGATAATATTGGAGAAGATGTCCGAGCATTTGCCGGTCATAAAGATATCTTGCAATCTATTTTAAAAAACCAAGCATCTGGAATAGATGAGGATCAAAAACGCCTAGATGATCTTTCAGAGCAAATAAGACATTTTAAACAAGTAGAATCGGATGGAATAATAACTGTATTAGTCCCTACACCTCCTACTTGGATTTCTGGTGGTATAATGATAGGGGTAGCAAGAGATAATTTAGGTACGTTAGAGCCGTTATTAGCACAATTATGTCAAACTATAGATTATAAAGTAACGCTAAATCGTGTAGTTGGTGTTGCGTATAATAATATTAATGAAATGCACGATGCTATTGGATCAGCCATTAATGCTCTTACCTATATGTCAGCACAATGGCATGATTTAGATTCTCAATATTCAGGAGTACTTAATCATATTGATAAAGCATCCCAAAAGGCAGATCAAAATAAATTTAAATTTTTAAAACCTAACCTAAATGCAGCGAAAGATAGTTGGAAAACATTAAAAACAGATGCATTTACTTTAAAAGAAGGAATAAAGATATTAAAGATATCTTCTAAAAATAAAGCGCAAGTATAAAGACTATAATATATGAGTATTTAGAAGCACTTAGTCCCAAGAGTAATAAAACAACCTCTAAGTATACATATTTATTTTATCGTTTTCCGACAGAAGACTCCTTCCTCAAAAATGTGAAGGTGTGAAACACGAATTTTAGGTGGGAGATGAATGTCAGTTGGCATAAGCCAACATGTTTGCTACCATATACTTGTACAGATTGCTCTTTGAAAACTGAAGATATGAGGTTGGTTGCAGAAGAACGTTGCAACCGTAAAATCTTCAACGTTCTTCGCCCCACGTTTGCTGAAGTTGCGAAAACCAAGCTAAAGTAGGAAGCGTGGTGAGTCAACGTACAAGATACTTTTGTTTTCACCGTAGGGACTACGGGCAGAGCCTGCTAAGATAACCGGTGGATACATCGGTGTTCGCAGGAATCTCCCACTTCAAACAGTCCGTAAGGACATTAAGTGGTGAGTAGTTCAACGTAAACTAATTTTAAATTAACTTCCTACACTTAAATATTTTAAGCTAATTGAGAGAGTAAGAATTTCTTATTTAAGAGAAGAGATATGATAAAAGAGCAGTATATTCTATATATCGTGTGTAAATGGGCATGTTATTATCCTTTTCTTCTTTTTATTCGGAAGAAAAGGATAAGGTGTGTATAACAATAGAACAAAATCATTCAATAAGCATTAGCGGACATTAGGAACCTGTTCTATAAAGAACCGGGTTCCTTTTCTGTCTTTATATATTTATTTCTTTAGAAAGAATAAATAAATATTGTCCTACTATATTAATATGTCTAGGATCTAATAGTGAAAGTCTAGTAATATGATCATTATTAATAGCATAATCACGATTTCAGAGTAATTTTTGCACAGATCCTATATATCGGGTATACCATACTACAATTGTATTTACTACTAAACCTGAAGTTTTCCCGATAGCGTTGTTGAAGTTCTCTACGTTTTCCTTAAAATTTTATATAATATGCTTTTTCTATTCCAATTAATTTTTAAGCCAGAAGTAGATCAGTTATTACCATAATATTGAATATATATAATGCTTCTATATTATTAATGTTTTTATCTGTATTTGGGAAAATTGAACTACCCCCACTTTCACTTCGTTTAGAAGTGAGGGATTCCTAAGTAAAGAGTTCTATCGAACTCTAATTGATTAGGCTAACCCCGCAGTCCTTGCGGTTAGAAGCCTTATCGCTTCATTCTTTAGATTGATACTTGCGTTAATATCCCTATCATGGTGTGTACGACAAGAAGGACAGTCCCATTCACGTAGGTTTAGATTTTTAACGTCTTTATTTTGATATCCACAACACGAACATAATTGGCTGGAAGCAAATGTTTTCGATACGACAATGACTTGTTTGCCATACCATTTTGCTTTGTATTCTAACATGGATCGAAATTGCAACCAAGATACCTCACTAATTGCTTTTGCTAACTTATGATTCTTTAACATATTCGATACTTGCAAATCCTCTATACCGATAACATCGTGGTTTTTGATGATTTCAGTTGAAATTTTGTCCAAGTAATCTTTTCTAGCATTTGATATGTATTCATGAATTCTAGCTACCTTTACTCGTTGATTATTCCAGCGAGAAGATCCTTTCATTCTTCTAGAAAGAACACGCTGTGCTTTCGCCAATTTCTCTTCTAATGATCGGAAAAACTTCGGATTTTCATAGTGTGTTCCATCTGACAGAATAGCGAAATCTTTTAGTCCTACATCTATTCCAATGTAAGAATGTGTTTTCGGAAGTTCTTGTACTTCTGTTTCAACTAATAGTGACACAAAATATCTACCAGAAGGGTTCCGTCTAACTGTAGCAATTACAATACGCCCCTCTACTTCGCGACTTTTGGCAAATCGAACAAGGCCTAGTTTTGGCAACTTTATTTTGTTCCCTACAACGGCAATGTTTTCATTTGTTTGTTTTGTGGTATAAGATTGTACGTTGTTCTTCTTAGATTTAAAGCGCGGTGCGCTGTTTTGTTTTTTGAAAAAGCGTGTATACGCATCCGCAAGGTTGCGAACAGACGACTGAATCGCAATACTATCCACTTCTTTTAGCCAAACAAACTCTTTCTTCATGGCAGGAAGTTTGGCAGAACATGTACCATATGTTAAACCTTTCCCAGTTTCTTTATATGCGTGATCCCATAGGGATAGGAAATGATTGAATACAAAGCGAGAACAACCTATCGTTTTGTTAATTAGAATTGCTTGTGCTTGATTTGGATAGATACGAAACTTATAGGCTTTATTAATTATCATTTGATTCACCTCCATTTCGGTATATGACTATTATATACCAAACGTACATTCGATGGATAGTGAAGTAACACTTTATGTATGTCGAACAATTAAGATGGCTTCTTGCCATCCCTTGTTCGAAGCCAATTCATCTCCCACCTACTCACTTCGCATTCCTTGAGGAAGGAGTCTTCTTGGCTAAAATGATAAAAAGAGCAAGTTTACTGGTTTCGAACTTATAGGGGGCACGTAGCTAAAAGTACAAAATTGTACGTTTAGACATAATGTCATGTTTTGTACAGAAAATCCTATGTTATTGAACAGGGTATAACACACAATTATATCAACGTTTTATGCCATTATTTTGTTCATAAACCCATTTCGAAATAAATGTCTACATTAAGCTATAGCTTTTATGTTTCTGGACATAACGAAAATTCGATTACATCAAGGTTATAGGCTCTTAGCGTACAATTTTTCACTGTGGCCCCATGTACAAAAGAAAAGACACCCTAAGGTGTCTTCCTTCAACCTGAACCACTTTAATTTTAATAACATCATTTTACAATCACAAATATATCTTTAATCTTTCATATAATATTTTATCATTTTTTTCAGTTAATTGCATGTAACTAGAGAAAAATATGCTATTTCTTGTAAATTCCTTTTCTCCATACCCACTCAATAGGACCATAACGGAAATATTTACTCCAAATTTTGCTGAACATAATTTGTACAAAAATAATTAAAAGCCCAAAGATACATAGTTGCCAGTAATATACGTGTGAGACATCTTTAAAGCACCACGAAAGAATGACAAGCGTAAGTATGCTTTGAGTGATGTAATTCGTTAAAGCATACTGGCCAACGTTCATAAAGGGGTGCAAGCATTCTATATATTTTTTATTCTCACAAATTCTCAGCAGAGTACAAATATAGAATATAGCTAGCATTTTCCCTCCAAATAGAATCCATAGTTGTACATCCTGAGAGTAATAGACATCTGTTTTTATAAAGTAGTAGATAATAGGATAAGAGAAAAGGCATGAGATACATAACGAACTCAACTGTAAAAATCTAATTTTCTTTATTAATTCCGGTACCCTTTTAAAAATATTTTTCATACCAGCCCATAACCCTATTAAAAATAAGCCTATATATTCCGGAATTCCTATTAGTAGTTGCTGGAATTCCTGAGTCATTAGAAAGAAAAGACGTGCTTTTACTTGATGAGAATAATGTATAAATAGATTTACAGTGTGATTGGTAGTGTTACCTGTGAACATATATTGATAGTAATTTGGTACTTCAGGAATAGAAGAACTTGCTCGTAAAAATACAATAATATGTAATACATAACTAACCGTTAGGAAACTACAACCAGTTATAAAAATAAGCTTAGTAGATCGCTTATAAAAGAACAATAGAATAAATCCAGCTATAGCATACGCATGTAGAATATCTCCATACCATAGAAAGGTGAAGTGGAGTAAACCGAAGACTAGTAAAATACATAGTCTCCGGGTAAATAGCTTGTACATATGATATCCTTTTGCTTCTGTATTTTTCATAAAGATATAAAATCCTACTCCAAATAAGAATGCGAAAATAGTGTAGAACTTAGCTTGTATAAACAAATCTACTAAAAAACGAATCGTTTTATCTGTACCGGTGTAACCTGCCTGATTAAAGGGATCTAGTCCTGTCATAGTGGGTAGATTCGCAAATAGGATACATAGTATGGCGATACCTCTTATTATGTCTAACGAATGAATCCGGACGTTTTGTTGCATGTTAATTCTCCTTTCTTACAAAGAAAAACGAGCACTATACTAGCTAGCGCTCGAATTACGTCTTGCAAAGAATCCATCATAGGTAGCAGATGAAACAGCTCCTTCTAAACGTTCAACTTCTTCACCTCTGTTATAAGCTACAACAACTGGAGTACCTGGAATGTCGAACTCTTGAAAGGCACTTTGATTTTCTGGTGTAGAGATATCAATACGATAAATGGTTCTATCATGCTTTTTTGACATACGATTGATATCTGGTGCAGCTTTTTTACAAAAATGACAGGTTGGTTGATAGTAATACGCAATGAACTCTTCATGGGATTGTATTTTTTCCTTTAATTCTTCTTTTGAAATATCTTTTATATTCTCAGGTGATCCTTTTACATCTGCAGCAGATACAATTGTTTTTTCTGGTGTTATAGTTTCTGTTTTGACTGATTCATTCTTAGTTAAAGTAAAGATCGCGATACATGCAACGCATAAAGTTGTGATAACTGCTCCAATTTTGTAGACTTTTTTCATAGTAAATTCCTCCTTAAAATAAAAAAAAGGACAAACCTCGCCCGAGTTAACAGGGCGTAAGGTTTGTCCTTCACGCTACGTACAATAGAGTATAAACAATGGAAACAAATTTTCTATCTCTATAATACCATAAGATTTATATAGAATGCTATAAGAATTTTAAAAGAAAAATATAGTAACAACTTAATTGTAAAATTTCATGTACCAGATTAAATATTAAAAACAATAAACAGTACAACAAGGGGATTCTCTGTGATGTATCCAACTGAAAGGGACACTGTCCTCCTCCAATAAGCATAAAATCATTTAACAAACACATCTCAAAAAGTGTGTGTACTTATGAAGTGTGTCTTAATTACATTTTGATACCTTTTGAAGTAAAGAATTTACTATATCTAAAGGTGTACCTTTTGGAACTGAAAGAAAGTCTATATTATGGGGTACTATATTTTTTTTGGGAATTATTTCTCAACTCAGAGTTGTATTAATAATTTACATTTTCTGTTATTATCAAATGGCATTATTGATTTTAAACAATTCAATTAAAGAGGAGTGGGTAAATCAATGACATTCAAAGTTGGTACGAAGTATATGTTTAAAAATAAAAACAGTAGAAAATATCTAGACATAGAGGGAAACCAAACAGGTAATAATGCTAACGTTCAACAATATGAATATCTCGCAGATGCACCTTCTGAAAGATTTTTTCTTCATCCATTAGATAACAATTATTATGCAATGATTAATCTAAACAGCGGTAAAGTTATAGATATAGCAGGAAATCAAACAGGTAATAATGCTAATATTCAACAATTTGAGTGGCTTGGCGATGCACCTTCTGAATACTGGTACTTTCATCGTGAAGCGGATGGACATTATGTTATTGAATCAAAGCATAGTGGAAAGGTTTTAGACATAGCAGGAAACCAAACGGGTAATAATGCTAACGTTCAACAATATGAATACCTCACAGATGCACCTTCTGAAAGATTTGCTGCTGAAGAAGATGGGAGCGTCTCTCTCCCATCAATAAATACACAACCATTACCACTTGTACCAGAATATGAAACGATTAATGATCAACTTCCAAAAGAAACCGAACGTGTAGTAACAGCCTTTACAATAGTTCCGTCTATCTCAGTAAAAGATCCACATTATGGCGAAGATACAGCTAGACAAATAAAAGAAAATCCATATTACATGGTTGTGAAAAAACAATGGTGGAAAAAACAAGAATCATATGTTTTAGCTCCTAGTGAAAGATATGATTTTGTATCAACAACTGGTATAAGAGTAACTGATCAAGAAACAGCAACAAAGACAGTAAGTTGGAGTATTGGTGCTGACATGGGCTTTAGTTTTAAAGGATTCTCAATGGGAATGTCTTCTCAATATTCACAGGAGTTACAGACCTCAATAAGTCATACAACAGAACAATTAAAAGAAGAAACACATGAGCACCACGTAACAAATCCATTTTCAGAGTGAATGGCATATTCTAGATATATATTAACGACAGAATATTGTGTCCAAAGAAAAAATGGTACAATCGTAAATTCTCCTTGGACAATGACTGACAAGACAAATGCGCATGCTGTAACTTTCCCAAAATCTACAGGGAATTTATTGAATGAAAGTACAAAGCAAATATCAAAAACTAAAAGTTTAAACTAAATAGGTATTTTGAAAAACACCTGATTCTATACATTGAATCAGGTGTTTTTTCGGATGCAATACCTTTTAATTACATATTTGCAGTGAAATAGTAGGGACATGAGGAATTAAAAGTCATATGAAATTCTTGTGCATGGGGAAGCGCCCAATATCTATAGAACATGATTTGTTTTCAAACTTTTCTAGAATGTATTTCTATCATTTTTAACTTGCTGTTCCATAGTCCAAGGTATAGGGACGTTCTAGTGCAGGCTAAACATGATAAGTGTGAATTTTACGGGTATGAACTGCTTATTATATTTAGACATTCAAATAATGTTCAAAAAATATGTGGGGTGATTACAATGAGAAAGAAAAAAACTAGCAAACCAAGTAAGAATTTTAGCAGAATGAGAGAAAGGAAGGTAAAGAACAAGAGGGATGATCTAAATAAATCTAGGATTTCACTCAAGCTTGGAAACAATAGCTCACTTGAGTGGGAAAAATGGACAAGATTTAGTCTGAAGGCTTGTTTATTCAATGCTTCAGTACATATTGTCATGCAAGTAGTAATTACGTTAATGAAATATTTTCTATTAAGTTAAAAAAAGAACCCTATATAGGGTTTTTCTATATTCACTAATTTGTTGGGGATTTTATATAATAAAAGAAATTATAAATTTTAATGGGGAAGGTGAACATTTATGTTTGTAGAAGATAGAATAGTTGATTCAAATATAGAAAATGATGCTAAGTTGTGGCGTTTTATGGATTTTACTAAGTTAGTTAGTATATTAAATACCAATTCATTATATTTTCGTAGATCTGATAAATTTAAAGATGTATTTGAAGGGCGTATATTCGGTTTAGAAGAGAAACATAGACGTTTAGAGAGCATGGAAATTAGTGGAGAAAGAGATAAAATAATAAAAGCAAGTGAAAATTACTTGAAAGATACACATAAGTTTTCGGATTTTGAAAGAGAACATGTTTTTATAAATTGTTGGCACTTGAATGAATATGAATCAGCTGCAATGTGGGATTTATATTCAGAGAGTGGTCAAGGGGTAGCGATTCAAACTACTTTTGGAAGAATGAAACAGAGCTTATTGAATTGTGAGAAGGATATACATATTGGAAAAGTGAAATACATAGACCATAAATTGGAAAGGAATTTTTATGGAAATACGCTTCGTCCATTCTATACAAAGAGACTATCATTTAAACACGAAGAGGAAGTTAGGTTAGTCTATAATGCTCTTGATGATAGAGAAATGTCATTGGATATATTAAAATATCGTAATGTTTTTGGAGTAAATATGAAAGTGAATCTTTTTGATTTAATTGAACGTGTTTATGTTTCTCCTGATGCAGAACCTTGGTTTGTAGATATAGTGAAAGCAATACTTGAAAAGTTCAATGTAGATGTAGAGGTAATTCATTCAGATTTGTATGAAATAAATTAGAGTATTCATAAGGATGACTATGACATCTGTAATACTAAAAGGAGCAAACTAATTTGCTCCTTTTTACATGAATTCCACATAAAATTTTGTGTCTATAATTCCAAAAGCAACTTTGCATGGAAACGGGTTTTTTCCTGCTGAAGCAGAACTCATACATGAAAGTACCCAATATTCCAGTTCTAACGGTAAGCGGTATATTTGAAGACTACCATCATGGTTTTTTACTGTTACAATCGGTGCATTTACCCTGGTTGTAGCAAAACCATCCGTTGTTATCATTGGTACTGCATCATTAGCTTGAAAACCAGCACTTAATACCTCGTAAATTACTCCGTCTTTCTCATTAATAATCATAGGTATATTTAGAAAGGGATAGCTATTAATATTATTATGAATAATTGCTCCTGCGGCGTTCTTTCTTATCTGATTCCCTTGCATTTTTACACTCCTTTAAATGATCTAAACTTAATAACATCAATTTATGCTATTTAACATCTATTATATTAGAGAATTGCAGTTTCATCTTGTTATAAAAAGCATCGGTACATACAACAGCGCTATTTGAAGGGGCAATATCAACAACGGTCATATAACTAGAGAGCAAATAGCCATCCTCATAATATGTGATCATTATTTCTTCTTCAGATACTAAGGAACATAATAACATATTTTCAATTCGTTCTTTTTCTTCAGTTGTTAAAATCGGACGGGTAACTTTGTGTTGTTCCCTAATGATTTCACGTATCCCATCAAATTGGGGTGTTAATGCTGCGAACGGAGCCCATTTCACCATTCCGCGCCCCTTTGGCATATTAGCGTTGCTCATTTTTTGTGTCCTCCTATCAGTGTGTTTCTATATCTAGCTGTGGCGCTATGCGTGTAGGAAACTCCCCGCAATATGCTGTTCTTTCCAAACCTTGTGCGTATTTCATCCATTACTTTTGTTAATTTTACTTCTTGTTCTCGCTGCGTTATGTTATCAAAAAGAGAAATTTGTTCTTCTCCTTCTTGAAGGAGGTTTGTTAAGGATATGTTTATGCTGCGAATGGGTTCGCCAGTATATTGTTGATGTAAAAAGTATGTACAGATCTTATAAATATCCATTGTTAGGTTAGTTGGACGACTTAAAGTATGTGTTTTTCTAATACCACCGTTATAAGTCTTGCTATAACCGACTGAAAAATGAACGGTTTGAGCAAGTTTATTTTGTCTTCTAAGCCGATAACAAACTTCTTCAATATGTTCCAGTAAAATAATCGGAAATTCTTCTATTGTGTAATCGCGCATGAGTATTTGGCTTTTCCCAACAGAAGTTGTGGCAGGAACATATTTTTCTGAAATGCGACTAAAGTCAATTCCGTAGCTATGTAAGTGTAATTCTTCTCCAATCTTACCGAAGCTCTGTTTTAAATATTTAAGAGGGTAATTGGCTAAATCTCCTATAGAATGTATTCCTTTTCGATTCAACTTTTCTTCCGTTTTGTACGAGATGCCCCAAAATGTATTAAGCGGTCGTATGCTCCATAATTTTGTTGGGACATCTTCATATTTCCAATAAGCAATGCCATTTTGATTCTTCTTTGCTTCAATATCTAAAGCTACTTTGCTCATTAAAGGGTTAGGGCCAATCCCTATTGTGCATTCGATTCGTGTTTTCGCATATATTTCACGTTTAAATTTCAATGCGAATTCATAGGGATCGTTAGCAAACAAATGAATACTATCCGTAATATCCATGAAGAACTCATCGATGGAATATTGGTGAAAATCCTCAATAGGAACGTACTGCAAAGCTAATTTTGTTATGTAATTAGAGCATTTAATATATGTTCCCATAATCGGATTTACAACAAGAATGTCTTTTCTGCGAGGAATCTCGTATAATCTGGCCATCTTCTTTACACCCAATGCTTTTAATGGTGGAGTGGCAGCTAGAACGATTGAACCGTTTCTATTTACATCACCGACTACTGCCAATTTTGTATACATAGGATCTAACCCCATTTTGATGCAACTTACTGAAGCATAAAAGCTACGTAAATCAACACATAAGATGATTCTATTCGGTAAGATAGAATAGTCATACACTGTTATTCCTCCCTAAATCAAAAGAACGTTTGTTCTTATTATATACGAACTTGCGTTCTTTTATAAGAGTTTTTGTATAAAAATAATTTTTTGCATAAAGAAAAGACACTCTTATATGAGTGTCTTTCAGATATTCTGCTTGTGGGAGCAGCAATTCTAACACCAATCAGCAATAAGAGGGCATAGATATATATCCTCTTACTATTGATTAAAGGTGCGAAACATAAAAGAAGAGACACTAAACAGTGTCTTTTCTTGTTGATATTAATTTAAGGAAAATGTAGTGATTAATCAAAGAATCTTGGATGCTTCTTGGTTAATCTTAGTATAACATTAATTTCAGTGTTTATATATTAAACTTTACATATATTCAGATATAAGTTTATATTGATGCTTTTTATTTTATGAGTAAAAAGGCTATTAAAAAAAAGGGGGGATATAAATATCTAACCCTTTTCACTATTTGAAATTATTTCACTGCATCTTTTAATTCTTTTCCAGCTTTAAAAGCAGGTGCCTTTGAAGCTGCGATTTGCATTTCTTCACCTGTTTGTGGGTTACGTCCTGTACGTGCAGATCTTTCACGTATTTCAAATGTACCAAAACCAAGAATCTGTACTTTTTCTCCATTCGCTAACGCATTTGTTATTGTATCTAATACAGCTTGTGTTGCTGCAGCTGCAGCTTTTTGTGTAAGTTCTGTTTTTTCCGCTACTACTTTTGTTAATTCTGTCTTATTCATTTTTGCACCTCTTCATATGTAATTAGGTGACTATTATAACTTGTGTATACTTATGATGCAATTAATACTGTATACAAAAGTTGTCCCCTAGCAAGAGCCAGGGGGGAATTTTGTGTGGTAGTAAGAAAGAAAATTATGTTCATCGTACAATTTATATTGTAACATCTCCATTAAATGATAAAAATTGTTTATTCTAAAATGAAAAATATCCCTCTGATTCATTTCATCTTAGAAGGATATTTCCAATCTTTTTCTTTTCTATTATTTAAAGCGGGTTTAGATAAATTTGTTGGAAGTGTTTGCTTTTCTATTTTAGCTATTCTCTCATCAAGTTTTTCAATAGCTTCTTTTGTTTCTTTCAGTTCTAATTTAATTTCTGTCAGTAAGCGAAGTATTGCATCTCCTTTTGTCATTTTCAACAGTAATCGCTCCTTTACTTAATAAAACGGAAATAACGTATTCATAGATATATAATAGCATTACTATTGAATCCCTAACAATTTAATTATAAAAAGGAATATATATACAGGAAGAAAAAACGTTATACCACAGATTATAATGCGTACAAAGTGAGCTAGAAAAAATAATGACTTACGCTAAATTCTAAAGAAAGAGAAAACAAGATAAAAGACGACAAAGCAATTTAGAGATATAATTGTAGTATTGCATGCAGAGGATACCAGAAAAACATCATTGAATTCGCTTGTTCATATGTAATTATTAGTTAGAAAAAAGAAAAGGTGGTATAAACATGAAATCAACGGGTGTTACACGAAAAATAGATGAATTAGGGCGAATTGTTCTTCCGAAAGAGTTAAGAAGAACGTTAGGAATTGCAGAAAAAGATCCTATGGAAATATTTGTAGAAGAAGAAAAGATTATTTTACAGAAATACAAAACTTATGATGCTTGTGCAATAACTGGTGATATTTCAGAAAAAAATATATCATTGGCAAATGGTCAAATCGTTTTAAGTCCTAAAGGGGCTGAAATTTTAATTAAGCAAATCCAAAAACAATTAGTTAAGTAAGTTCATTCTTCCTATTGCATATAATTAAGAAAAGCCATCTATATTGATGGCTTTTCTTTGTGACATTGAATAGTACATTTTACAAACAAAGTGTATTGCATATTAAAAAAAGAGCACCTACGCATAAGAGTATGCGAGATTATATATAGTTTTTTGGCTAATTCAGTAACAAACGAGAAACCTAAAACCGCGCCATAATAGAGATGTATAAAAAATGTATAGGTCCATAGAACGAAAAAATGAAGTAGTGTAAATTATCAAGACCTAAATGCAAAAAACACTTAAAATATCAAGCTCCTAATATACTATATATGACTAATATGTTAGGAGCTTTTATTTTTGATAATGAGTTTCGAAGCTGAGTTTGAATATTATTTATCTAATGCCTATATCCTTGTGTCCATTCTGCTGAAAATGTGGCTTTTAAATAAAGTTATGATGTTTATAAAAAAGACGCGATGTTTTGAATAATGTCACGATGTTTCAAAGAAAATTTCTTTTTTATGGTTTAAATGTATTTTAATTTTATTATAAAAGAGCCTAAATCATAGCCGGTTTTTATTATAGCTATAGCTGAAATTAGGGCTAATGGATATTTAATAAATGGATTCCCTAGGCATTTCTGTATATTCCTCATGTTGTAAACCTCCATTCTCGCTTTATTCAACACCATTTATTGTAGTCTCATTTTGTAAAATCATAACTTTTAAATGTTCTGTTATAACCTTCATGTTATCAATAGCATATCTAATTAGACTCAATATGTCTTTTTCTATATTAAGTCCTTTGTGAAATGTTTCGCCTAAGTTATCAATATTTTCAATATTACTATTTTCAAAATCAAAATTAATTCTCGTAAACGTCATAACATAATCAGCCGTTTCAATATTTTCTATCATTTTTTTCATTAAAGTTTTATGAAATTTTTTTGTCTTTTGAATATCCTCAAATACTACATTTTCACCAAATCCAAATCTTAAGAATTCTTTATGTGTTGTTTCTAGAGGATGAGCAATTATATATGATCTAATCGCTTTGAAATAATCATATTTATCCCTATTTATACTTTTAACTTTAACACCATAAAACTCGTCTTTGTCGTTCTTTTTGTCATAGACTGTTAATTTTTTTAACAAATATTCTATTGATGTTAATATCTTGTCTGAAACTGATATTAATTCATATACATTAATATCATCATTTTTATTGTTTATATCTTGCAAAGCATAATTTATAACTGCTCTAGCTGACATAATTTTAGTGTTTATTTCAAAATGTTTATTTGCGTCTTTTTCAAAGTAATCATTACACACTTGATTAAATTCATCGAATGCTTCTCTATTAATTTTCACTAATAATCAAATCCTTATATTAAATTATTTTTATAATATATATTATTTACTTTTTTAACAAAAATATTTTTGTAATGTATTGCGCTTACCAAACTTCTACTGAAATTTTAAATTACGCTGTTTTCCTCTTTTAATTAAAGAATTCTAAGTGAATTTTAATAAAACATTTTTATAAAAAAGCATGTTATTTGACTAGAAAAGACTTCGTTTTGATTAATCTTTTTTCAAAACGGAGTTTTCTTATCTACCATATAATATGGGTTTGTGGAGCTTTTTTAATTAAATTTTATTTCAAATTAACAGAAAAAAACCATTTTTAATTTGTCTTTAAATTGATATTTAATAAAAAAATGCCTGTCCAATCGTTAGATCTGTGTCTGACAATTGAATAGGCAGTTCATCATTGAATGCTTTATTCCAACATGGTAATTTCGTAGTCTTTTTCGCCATTTGGTGAACCATTATCAATTCTAATTAGAGACGTTTTTTGTTGAAATAGGTTGTTAACGTAGTTATTTGTTACCGTTTCTTGATTGCCAATCTCAAGAATTACATCTCCATCATCATTAGGTATACTATTTATTTTGAATACCTTATTTTGGGATATTATGTCAGATATAAAAATATTACTTTTTGTTTTTTTTGAAGTACGTATCATATCAAATAACCCTCTAAATATCATTCCATTATTTGAATCTGTGGAGAATTGCATTGATTGTTTATCACTATTAATATGTAAACAAATATATATTACTTCGTTATCCTTTAATAGTTTAAAGATTATAGAATAGTCTGTTATAGAAACTTTTTGATTGTATTCTAGAATAATTTGATCTCTTGTGTTAATGGATATCCTCAGTGTAGGACGAATTAAATTTTTTATAGTGTCATTTTTGGTTAGTATATTGTTGAATCGAAAAAAGTTTAATAATTCATTATAGCTACATTTATTATTCTTAGTTATTATTAATGATTTATTTTTATTGAACATCTTAATAATTTTTGGTATAAACAAAAATACTGCTATGAGTATAAAAGAAGCAACCATAATTAATATTCTTTCGGTCCAAGTTTTCGCATTTAGAGCATAACCTAAAGATCCAAAAAACCAAAGTGCTACTAGAACATACAGTATAACTTCAAAAAAGATTAAAGTAATATTATAAACACGGTTATTCGATAGAACTTGTATTATTTTATTAAACTTATTGCTCAACTCACTATATGGTAAGTCTTGTTTATTATCTTTATTTTCCTGAAGAATTGATTGAATTTCTTCTACGATGTCATTAGATTTTTCTATTGAGCGTTCGTTATAATGTGTGAAAATTATTGTTGTTAATGCTATTATTCCTCCAACAATTGCAGTTATCCACCCAAGATATTCTACTGAATAACTGTCAAGGCTTTTTATTATTTCACAAACTTTACACATGTTTAAAACTCATCACCAACTTTTAGTAACTTAATTATTTTTAATGCAATACCAATAATTTTTTCAATAATAACTTGATCATTAGTCATGCTGTAAGTAATTAATCCATTCGAATAGATTTTTAACAAACTATATTTTCCATCAATATTCAAAATGACACTTATACCAAAGGTATTCTGAGATTCTATACTAACAATTTCTTTAATTTCATGCTCATCGAATTGATACTCTAATGGAATTTTAACTATCTCAGTTTTTAAATTGCTACTGAATAATTGCTCTAATATATAACCCAATACTTTATAATTTTGAACAGACGAGGTAAAAAGAATAAATGTGTTATTTTTTCTCATAAAATTTATCAAGTTCATTTTACCGTAATGAAAAGATTCAGACCAATGAATTTCACCAATTGTCTTTTCTGGATTATAAAAGTTAATTGAATAAAAAGCATAATCATCTAGCCCTTTTTTGGGTTGAGTAAAATGACTATTCCTCAAAAATTCATCAATAGGTGTCACACCATTAGCTTTTACAATAATACATGAACTCGATAAAAACATATTTTTCTCCCCTTTGTAGTATTAATCGGAGACATTATAGGTACTTTGAAAAAAGCGCTTAACCTCCTCGGATTTATCTGGAAGTAAATCCGTTAACTCATTCTTTAACGTATACATAAATAAATTAAATTGTGGTCTATTATCAAATGCTACACGTTGCATTTTTTCTTTTAATAACGTTTGACCTATCTCTATAGTATGTTCGTCATCCATTAATTCGTTGATACCATTAAAAAGATCGACGCATGCTTGAGAGACTGTAAAGGTTCTTTCATCCTGATTATCAAAAATGAACTTTATCATTCCTCTAAAATCAATAGTTAAATTCGTAAGGAGTGCAGCATTGCTACCAATCATTTTCATAATGTTTACAGTGAACTTGGTTATTTTGTCTGTACTATATATTCTTTCTACAACGTCGGGGTCTTTAAACAGGTCAGTACCGGTTAATTTAGCATTTTTAATTCTTGGTGCGTTTTCATTGTTAAATGATAATGAATCCACACTTTGTACAATATATCCCATGTCATTAAACTTCTTAAAGATTAAGTTAATTACTAGTAATGTTAATGAAGCAAAATCGCTAGTTGCAGCATTTTTAATATATTTTATGTTTTGCTGTAAATAATATGGTTTAATGTTTATCTGGGGATGATAATTATGTTTAATTAAATTAATTAATTTATTGATTATTTTGTTATATCCGACCATTGATGTTATATATAGCTTGTTTTTCAAGTCAAATATTACACGAGTCGTACCACTTTGAATCTCACGTCCTAGTTCATCTGTTTTCGGATCAACATAAAATTCTCTATATCTACATTTGAATTCGACGATTTCATTAATATTATCAATAGTTACTTCATGACAATCAGAGAAAATAAGATTTTCATATTCACATTCTTTATTTAATAAAAGTTCTTCTAATAAATTTTTGATTTGTTCTAAATTTAATCCGGTTTCTAATTCTGACACTGCGTAGGGCTGACCTACTGAATATCTTTCCATTATTATATCTGCGATATCTCCTAAGATGACATCACTATTGTCTGGTTCTTCTCTAATCATCTGTAAAATGAATGCTGAACATTTTTCAGTATCATTTTCAAATGTTATGTCAATGTCATGGCTAAAAGCTAGATATTCTTCGATTGCTAATAGTCTTTTATCTTTATTAGATCTCATTTTTTGTCCAAATAATGCTTCAAATTTTTGAATATCCATATTTAATTCCTTTCATTAATTAGTATATTCTATTAAGTATAAAAGATATCTAATGTTACATGTGTCGAAAACTGTCGAAAAAAAGGCGGAATATAATTAATTAATATACAGGTGTTGTTCAACAAACTAGCCAGATAGTTGAAGAAGAAGAACAGCGTTCCCTTATTGACTACAACTTTCTATAAACATCTGCGTAAGCTATTTTCAGTTGTTCTCTTAATTTCTTGTTTTCATCTTCTAATTTCTTATTTTTCCTTTTTAGGGATGCAATCAGGGCATCCTTGTTACTTTCATTCATTTCTCGCTTTACTTGTTTCGATGTAGGAACTTGTAATTGTTAATTTATTTTTTATTGTTTTGCTCTGTTTTTATATCAAATGTTTATAATTTATGATAAAATGTTATTAACGGATAACAAAAAGTGTTATCCTTGAATAAATTATTGTATGACTGAGAACACTAGTCTTAATATTGGATGTGGTTTTATTGGCAGCATTCAACGGAGCTACACAGGCCCAGGTTGAAGATATTTTAAAGAAGATTGTTGATTGCATTAATCGGGGAAATGACCATTTTATCCTTTTAGCACAAAGAGATAAGAATGAAGCTACTTTGTTGGAATTAGGATTTAGACCCGCAGATGTAAGACGGATTGTTGAAGAAGAACTAACTTATGAAGATTATTACAGAGGACCAAATCCAAATGGTAGCAGTAATGTTCCCCCACGATTGCGAAGTAGTGATATGTGGGAATTTGGAAAGGTTGTTACTGGAAATAAAACGATGGAAGTTTATATTAAGTTTAGTTTTATTGAAGACAATGATGGTCCTTTTACCTGTTGTGTTTCTTTTCATGAACCAGATCGTACAATCACATACCCCCTCAAGGAATCATGAGGGGGCATGAAAAACAGGAGGAAAAAGATATGACGTTACAATTAAAATTCTGTGTTCATTGTTTTGAACGAACTCCGGTTGAACATAAAATTGTTAAAGATAAAGTTGAATTGCATGGCGAAACTATCATATATGATGCTGAACGTTATGAGTGTACTAAATGTGGACAGTACACAGATAACGATGAATTAACAGATAGAAACTATAATAAGATTTATCGTAAATATCAGGAAAAGAAAGATATGCTAAAAGCAGAAGATTTTTATTATGTTCGTAAGGAACTTTATCAGGTTAGTACGCGTGTAATGGCTAAATTAATTGGATGGAGCCCGGCTACTATCTCTCGATATGAACATGGAAGTTTACAGACGAAAAAACATGATACTCATTTTAAAACATATTTAGATCCACGCGCGATGAAACGAGCATTTGATAATTATCGTGATGAACTTGAAGATAAACCTAAAAAAGCACTTGAAGAAAGGTTATCTTTTTTATTAGATACAGTAAAATCGGGTGAGTTATTAAAGGGATTAGATGATAGGCTTACTTTATTAAATATAGAAAATATAGATGATGAATGGCAAATGACTTCTATAGAATCAGTAGAGAAGTTTTTTATTATAAAAGGGCAAGAATTTAATGAGAAAGATGAAGACGATTTAAGAGTTTCTCCTTTAAAACTACAGAAATTAATGTATTTTGCTCAGGGATGGAGCCACGCTTTCACTGGACACGATTTATTTGAAGATAATTTCCAAGCATGGCAACATGGTCCGGTAATACCTGATTTATACCATCGCTATAAATCATATGGTTCGAAGAGAATTGATAAGGATTTTAATGTATCTATCCATGATTTAGGTTTAACATCTGATCAGTTGAGTATATTACATTGGATATGGGATAAATATAGTAAATTTGAAGCGAAATTTTTAGAAGACTTAACACATATGGAGTACCCTTGGCGAAAAACGCGCGCAGATTTAACTGATGATGCGAGTTGCGATTGGGTAATTGAAAAAGAAGATATTCATCATTTCTTTGATTCAATGTATAGAACATTAAAATTGCTACAGAGAAATTAATCTAAAGTTTATGTAGTCTGTGATAGATAAAAATCGATAATTATGTAAATGAGCTGTCCAAATGGATAGCTTATTTTATTTTATTTTTTGTTTAGCGTGTTTTTTCCGAAATGCTAGCGGTACACCTAATTTTAAAAAATATAATCAGGCTATTTTTTAATAGAATGATACTTAATTTAAAATAAATTTTAGTGATTGACATAATAATCTCTAGAATGCTACGGTTTTAATGGTAAAGTAATAAGAGGTTTAATGTTTAGATATTACGTATATGATACTAAAGACGCCTGAATACTATTAGAGAAAGAGACTCTATATCCGTATAGTCCATAAAGTTCAATATATAGATAATTTGATTAATTAAACCGTAAATATGGAGAGGAAGAAAGTAAGATGCTTAAAAAAGTTACATCGATTGTAGCTTCTATTATAGGAGCCAGTCTGCTACTAACAGCTTGTAGTAGTGAAGATAAAGAAGCAAAAAATAATGCAAAAGCAATTGACAAGAATGAAACAAAACAGTCCATTAGTTTACCGTATATAGCGGAGATCCCAACAATGGATGTAACGAAGGCAACGGATAGTGAATCAATGAATGTAATGCGGAATGTGTTTGAAGGTCTGTACATACTAGGAGAAGATAACAAATTAATTCCTGGTGTGGCAAAATCTTATGAAGTGAGTGAAGATAAAAAAACATACACATTCCATCTTAGAAATTCAAAATGGTCGGATGGAACACCTGTAACAGCTGCAGACTTTGTATTCTCTTGGAAACGTGCTGTGAACCCTAATACAGCCTCGGAATATGCATTTCTATTCTTTGATATAAAAAATGCAAAGCGAATTAATAGTAAAGAGCTACCTGTAGATCAGCTAGGGGTAAAAGCAATTGATGATATAACATTTGAGGTGCAATTAGAGCAGCCTGTCCCTTATTTCATTGATTTGACAACGTTTGCAACATTTTTACCTATTAACGAGAAATACTTTGAATCACAAGGAAAGCAGTATGGCTTAGAAGCAAATCAATTGGTTTATAACGGAGCGTTTACTCTGGACAATTGGAAGCATGAACAAGGTTTTCAGTTGAAAAAGAATCCGAATTATTGGGATGCTAAAGCTGTAAAATTAGACAAAATTAACTTTGATATTGTTAAAGATAAATCAACAGAGATAAATTTATATGAGTCAGGTCAAATTGACCGTGTAGGACTAACAGGTGAGTTTGTAGATAAATATAAAAATAGTTCTGATTTCAAAGAGCGACCTGAAGTAACTATGCAGTTTTTACGTATGAATCAAAAAAATGAGGTACTAAAAAATAAACATGCTCGTTTGGCAATTAGTCAAGCAATGAATAAGAAAGCTTTTGTAGATACAGTGTTAAACAATGGTTCCCTTCCTGCAGTTGGTTTTATACCAGCTAATTTTGCTAAAGGATCTGACGGAAAAGACTTCCGGAAAGAAAATGGGGATTTAGTAAAAGATGATGTAAATGCAGCGAAAGAGAGCTGGAAAAAAGCAAGACAAGAACTAAAAAAAGAACAGATAACACTAGAAATGCTAACAAGTGATAATGCAATAGCCAAGAAAAATGCGGAGTATTTCAAAGGTGAACTAGAAAAGAATTTAGAGGGATTAACGGTCCATGTTAAACCACAGCCACGCAAACAGCAAATTCAGTTGCTTTTAAATAGTGATTATGATTTAGGTGTTGATGTATGGGGACCCGATATTCCTGATCCGATTACATTTTTAGATTTGTTTACTACAGATAGTACATATAACTTTGATAAGTATTCAAATAAACAATATGATGAACTAATTCAGCAAGTGAAAACAGACTTAGCTGGTGATGAAAATGCACGTTGGGAGACATTGAAACGAGCAGAGAAAATATTATTAGAAGACGGGGCAGTAGCGCCTTTATTCCAGCAAGGAAGATCGTATTTACAGCGCTCTTCTATAAAAGGTATTGTGACAAATGATTTTGGTGGAGAATTTAACTATAAATGGGCTGAAGTTAAGAAATAGAGAAAAAAGGATTCGATTTATTCGAGTCCTTTTAGTTTGTATTGCCTTACAATTATGCACAATTGCATAATTAATTATCTTCTTATATCGACAAAAAACGACATTTTTTTCGATATGCTTATATTAGAATCGGATATAATGATATTGGGTTTTATAAATATACTGAGGGATATTGAGGAATTCTTGTTTTTTTAGAAGGGAGAATTTTATGAATGAAACACTTAAGAGAGAAGATAAAATTTCAGAACAAACATTAAACAAATTCTTGAGTAAAATTATTGATGAGATTGATTTCCAAAGGAAAAATCAAGAGGATATCGCTAAAATAATTGGAATTTCTTCAGGAACGCTTTCGAAGAATTTAACAGGGAAAAATCAATTTGGATTTTGGAATATAATTAAATTATTGAAGCTATTGTATGCGGGTGATATTAATAAACAACGAAAGATGTTACACACCTTCTGTTCTGTCACAACAAGCAAGAAGAACTTAAGAATTGCTATGGAATACGCCAATGCAAAAGGTGATTTATCACTTCTTAAGCTATTAGTAGAACAGGAAAGAAAGTCTTCACTTGCAATGAATAGGGAATGGGCTTATGTATATGAATTGGTATTACTTAGAAGTAATGGGACAATTAAAAAGCAGGAATTATTATCTAAGCTTGAAGATCATAAAGGTAGTAAGATAATTAAGACAAACGAGATGAAGGTCTTATGTGGTATATTAACTTACTACACTATGTATGATTTAGAAAACTATAATTCTCTGTTCAAATATGCTGAAATGTTACTTCCAGATGTAGATGCAATTACTGATAGTTTTATTAGGTCATCTTATCTAGGTAGGATTAAAGAAGGGTTAGCATATGCCTATTTAGTACAAGATAATCTTGAAATGTGTAGGAGTTTGTGTCAGGAGATTTTAGCAATAGATGACTCTAAAGATTGTTTCCATCTTTTAAGGGCATCCGCACTTGCATATATAGCAGAGTCATATACTTTCGATTGCTATGATAGTGCATCTTGGTATATGAAAAAGGCACTGAAGCAGTTGGGAGCATGTAATTTTGAAAGGGAAAAGCATAGAAAGCTATCAATTCTTAACACATATGCTTTCATTAAGTTAGTAAATAAGCAAGAATTAGAGAATATAGTTATATATCATTCTGCAGAAAAGTCTTTTTTAGAAATCATTAAGGGGAATTACAAAAATGCAGTTGAGATCCTGAGTGATTTAGAAAAGAAAAATGGGATGCTAACTCCGATGCAATATTGTTATTTAGGAATAGCAAAGAATGATATTTCATTAATTGAAAAGTCGATTGTGTTACTAGAGTGTGCTGGTAATAGGTTCTATTGTAGGTTCCCTAAAAAAATAGTGGTAGAATTTAATAAAAATGGTATAATGTACGAGGGTGGTGCTATATGAAGAAATTATTATTTGTAGTAACAAGTATTGTATTAGCAGCAGGAATTGTTTACACTGTTGTTGGTAGTAAAGAGCAACCAAACAATTTAGTAAAAAAAGATTCAGAACAATTATTAGCTAGAATGGGTGACCCTGGAAGTGGGATGGGTTAACCTTTAAATAATTAGAATGCGATTGTCTCATAGGAGGCAATCGCATTTGTTGTTTTTAGGGATATTTCCTAAATATCAAATTCGAAATACAAGAAAAGTTTGTGAAACATTCACAAACTGATAGCTGATACGAAATCAAAATTTTAAACTATATTGTTAGTAAAGTTGCAAAAACCCCTGTGTTATCAAATCTACTGATAACACAAGGGTTTCCAAAGATTATTCCGCGAGGGCGGGGCATTGAAAATGTGTAGCCCCTTTTTACAGGCTAATATTAAACAAGTGCATTTAACTCACGTATCATATAAAATATGCTGAAAAATAATTTTACATTCATTTGGCAAAATGCTTTTTTATGAAGTAGGTGTAGTCAATAAGAACCTCTAACACTTCTTGCTGTTTTTGTGGAGGCAAATCGGATATTGCTACTTTAATTAATTCTAATTTACTTTCGAGGGGTGCATTTCGCCCGAATAGTTCATCTATGGAGACATTATGTATTTCAGCAAGCTTCATGATGGAATCTGCATCAGGATCAGCTTTCCCATATTCCCAATTTGCATAAGTAGTGCGGGCAATGTTTAGGCGATGTGATATATCGGATTGGGTATATCCTTGTTTTTTTCTCAATTCAGCAAGTCGTTTGCTTAGATGGGACATATCATCACCTTTTCCTTTCTGATTTATAAAGTTAGTGTAAAACAGAAAAGGTAAATTGTGTCCTAATGACTAATAATAAGTCATAATTTAAATTAATTTGTAATAATTAGTTTAAATGTTATGATGATAGAGAAATATTTAGAGTTCTATGAGCAAAAAAAACAGGAAGAAATCGAAACATTAAATCGAGTTTCTTCCTATTATATATACTTACTAAAATAATGAATTTCCTATATCTATTGTGGCCAAGTTTTGACGTCTTGTACGCTCTCTTAAATAACGTTCTGTAGTCATGATAGATTCATGCCCTAAATAGTCCCTTATTTTTTTTAGTTCAACACCCTTTTCCATTAAGTAATTAGCCATGAAATGCCTACAAGTGTGAGGAGTGATTCTATCCTGCCGGTAACGCAGAAAATCTAAATTTATTTCTTCTATTTTTTTGGCCACAAGAGAAGAGAGATAGTCCGCTCGATAATTTGATCCATCAGCTTTAGGGAGAAAAGCGGAGGTACTCGATGCATCTAGTTCTGTTGTTTGTTTACGTAAACTTCGAACATGGCATAAAGCATCCAATGTATCTTCAAAGATGCGAACTTCCCTACTTTTATTCCCTTTACCAACTACACGAAGTAGATAGGCATTTAAAGATGAATGAAAGACCAAATCTGCCCATTTTGCAGTTGCGATTTCTTCAATTCGTAGTCCTGTTGTAGTTAACAGGAAAAATGCAGTGTAAACAAAATAGTTGGATTTTTTCAGTTCATCTAAGATCTGGTTAACTTCTTCTGGGTAAAGGTCACGATTGACCAGCTCTTCTTTTTTTACGGATACTTTTTTAAGGCGACTACTAAAGTTGTCTGAGAGTCCGTTGTTATCATACACATATTTTAAAAACTGCTGAACTACTGTTTTCTTTTTACGTAATGTAGTGGCAGCATATTTCTTACTTAATTCATAGAAATAGATTTCCATATCATTATGGGATAAATCCTGAATGGTTCCGATTGTTTCTTTTATGTAACGAAGAAAATGAGAAAGATCGTGAAGATACTGTTTTCTTGTTCGCTCACTTCTTTTTTTCGTTAAAGAAGGCTCATCGTGTAAAAATAAATAAACTAATGATTCTTCACTTAATTGGGAGTAGTCAATATTACGGATACCCAAACCCATAATTTTTTCAAAATGACTGCTATCAAAAAAATCTGATTTTGATTTTACAATTTGGTTATTATGTCCGTAATTTATAATATTCAAATTTAAACACAACCTTTAATAGAATGAAATATAAAACAAATATTTTTATATCAATTTTTATGATTCTAATTATACCACAATAAACTCGTAATTTATCGTGGTATAAAATGAAATGATTAAAATAATATTTTTACCTTAAAATTTAACGTTTCTTTTTAGATGATATATAATGGAAATGTTAAATTCGTTTTTTTTGTACATTTCAATCCAAATACGGTAGGAGGAGATTTTTTTGACTCATCTTCGTCGAAAAATTTTACAAGAAATCCATAATTTAGAAGATACACATTGTTCAATTTGCCCTCTGAACAACCTATCAGTGAATTGTACAGATGAGCAAGAACAGGCAAAACAAAGAAACTACAAACATTGTAAAGGGTGTCCCATTTTTGATTCCATCCGAGAGAAAGGAGATCAATTGAATTCTTTGTCGAAAAAGAGTACATTTAATAAGGTACGAGAACGTTATATGGAAAATCCATTTAAATATCTGCAGTATAAGGAGTACTCAATCAAAGATGTAGTAAAAGAAACAGGTTTAACAAAGTATCAACTAAGAAAATTTAAACAACAGCTAGAATGAAAGTTTCGGATGAGGTGAGATATGAGCTATTTATCTTTAGAAGAGGTATGCGATCGGGTAGGTTTAACAAAAAATCAATTAGGTTATTTAATTAAGTATAAACACATCGAACCTATCAATCTAGATACCTGGAAAGCAGATGGAGGATATTGCTTTGAAAAAGAGGATGTAAAAAAGCTAGAGGAATTATACAAAGATTGTTTAACATTAAAAGAAGCTGCTGAATTTCTAAACAAATCTAAGACATACGTTCATAATGCAGCTAAAGATGGGATATTGCCTTTTAAAGAGATCGCTAAAGGGAAATCTACTGAACGATTATACTTAAAATCCGATTTAGAAATTTTCAAAGAAAGAATTGAAAATAGATCAAAAGAGGAGTCGAAAGAAAAAAAGCAGCATTTAAGTCTATACCTTGATGAAAAGGTATTGGAAGCAATAAAGAAAAAGGCTGAAAAGAAAGGGTATAATGGCTACAAGAAGTTTGCTGAAGACATTTTAACCGCTGAAGTAGAAGAAGACATAGAAGAATAGAAGTTCCAGAAAGAATAGACCCTTTAAAAACCGAAAAACGTTATAAGGGGTCTGTTTTTGTTTTTAAGGAGTTTTTCAACTATCAAGTCTAATTGTATTGAACAAAGTATTAATGCCGTTTAAAAACGAATTTGAGAGTCCGATTTTCGAGTATGCCCGTAAAAAATCCTCTTAAATTACAAAAAAAGGGTATATATATAAAATATAGAAAAACAGATAAAAGGATAAAGAATAATTTTAAGGGCATATTATTTAAGATGAAAAAAGTTTAAAGAAAGATATGAGAGGTAAGGATACAAGGATTATAAATATAAAGATTTCATTTGGAACTTAGTAGATCTATGAGTATGCTAAAGATTTTAGGTAAATATACATCGCGGATACATCAAAAGAGATACCAGCTTTATTTGAAATTTATATTAGCTAAGAATAGAGTATAAAAATAAGGTTAATTATGAAGAATCCTAGAAATACAGTTTACATATTCTAATTATAGTAAACTAAAGTCTTATAAAACTCCTAAACTAAAAGATTATGAACAGACTGACATTGGGCAAATTTTCTATTCTAGAGTGTAGAAGTATGGTAAAATTGAAGTATAACTGCATATCGTGTGAAGGTGGGCTTGTTATTATCCCTTCTTTCCATTTGGAAGGAAAGGGGGTGATATAACATGGAATTTTTGTTTGAACTTTTAAAAGAAATTGCAAGAGCAGTTGTGCGTGAGGTTTCAGCATATGCACTGAGAAAGCAATTCGAAAAAAAAGACAACAAAAAACCCGCGCTTCACCGACCAAAGTACAAGCGTGGGTCTAAAAGAAAAAGATAATGCATAATAACAACCACCTTGACAGTAGCAGTTATGAGACGGGATGTTGACAGCATCTCGTCATTTTTAGTTTATGCAATTCAGTTAAGTACTATACTTACTATATATTGGATATGCATTCAATATATATCTAATCTACAGTAAACATACCATATTTTTATTTACGGGTCAATATTGGAAGGAATCGGAGGTTGTATAAAAATTATGAACCTAGATATTAATCAAACAGGGCCCACTTGTGGAATATACGGTCTTGCAAATGGATTACTTAACATGAACAAAGTAAGTGGCCACAATAAAGAAAAGATTGATCAAGAAATCTATGAACTACTAAAAGAATTCAAGTTTGGAATCAAAGATAATAAATTCACTGGATACACTTTAGTAGGCGAATTTTTTAAATTCAATATATATAAAAGGTTCATTGAAAATGCAATTCATGAACTGCATAAAAACATAATTTCAGGTGAAATTAACCCTGTAGATGATAACTTTAAGTATGTAATAGAAATAGCGAACGTTAGTGATTTGACACAACATTCTCTTATCCAGCAATTGAACAACAATGAAGCCTTTATTCTTTTTAGCATTCTTAAACAATATTATATATTGGGGTTAGTAGATGATATAAAAGCTCTCCTCGGTTTTAACAGGATACAAAAACATGTAATATCACATTGGATATGCATACACGGTTACTGTAATAATTTTAAAAAGTTCATTGTTACCGATAGTTATAAAGGAGAAAGAGTGAATTTTACATATGAAAAATTAAAGAAAAAAAACGCACGCTTGGAAAATAAAATCTTCAAATGGGAGAAATACACTGGTCAACAGTATTTTCAAAAAAAGAACACAGTGACTTCTACGAGCAAACAAATTATAGATTTAGTAACAGAGCAGTTAAAAAATAAGGAAGGGTATCTTAAAGAAAATAAGTTTAAAAGTGTGATAGAGCACACAGCTGGTAAAATGATAGTAA
This sequence comes from Bacillus cereus group sp. MYBK227-1, assembly GCF_051916325.1. NCBI lineage: Bacteria > Bacillati > Bacillota > Bacilli > Caryophanales > Bacillaceae > Bacillus > Bacillus cereus group sp. MYBK227-1. Next base: position 80,574 of record NZ_JBQAGK010000007.1, read on the forward strand.
TTAGAAAAGTAAAAAAGGAAAACAGCCAGGTAAGCGTTAAATAAAAAGTAAAATAATTTTAAAAAAACTATTGGGAAATGAGAAAAAATAACATTTGAAAGGGAAATACAGCAGTTACACCCACAAAGAAACAATCTAGTTAACGCAATATTCTGTAATCAATTGATAAATATAGAAAAATTAACCAATACTTAAGTAAATATGATAATGTTTATATAAATAAATAGAAAGGGGATAAATTTATGAAACATTATGTGAAAGTTTTAATGGGATTGAGTTTTATGTTTGGTTGTATTTTCGTTACATCTGGAAATGCTGAAGCTGCATCGGGGGGATGGTATAAAGTTACAGCTGCAGGTAACAATTGTAAAGCTAGAGTAAATACTGATCAAACAGAGTATAAGTCCAATAATAAAACAGTGGGTATTCAATTAGAGGCAGAAGGAAAGTGTAGTACAATGTATTATATTGCAGATTTAACATATAAAGGCCTAGAGTCTGTAGCACATGATGGAACTGTTGGAAGCTTTTCTTCGAAAACTCCAATAAAACAACTAAAAATAGGTAGTGTTCGTGAAAAAGAAACTACAGTTGTTATGGTTCAATTATACAAAGATGCTGCTCATACACAGCCTATAGGAAAACTGATTTCAAATGAAATTATACTTTATCCTAGGTAACCAATACCTATAACTATATAAATTGGCTACTGGGAAATTGAAAATAGGTAACTATATAATCAAAACAAGGGAATCCCTTATAATAAGGGATTCCTTTGTTTTGATTATAATATTAAATTTATTATAGGGCTTCTTTACCCATCGGAATTTAAGTAAAGAGAAATTGTAATCCTAAAATAATGTTACCCTTTCCGATAATTCTACAGAAATTTTTTACAAAATACATGTGATATCACGAATAATTAAAAGTACTGTTCCTCAATTAATTAAAGGGCTGTAATTTTCTATTATGATTTACTAATTTTCCAACCTTCGTCAGTCTTCTCTAATTCAATTACAATTACTTTTTTATAATCGTTTTTAGAATCTTTTTTATACACAGCATCAACAGTTACTGTAGCGATTTCGTTTTTCTCTTCAACTTTTCTAATCTTATAGCTTTTAAGATCTTCATTAATTGATTTCATTAATTCTGCATTTCCGCCAATAAAACCAACTATTTTTTTTGCTTCTGGTGTAAATAACTCTCCAAAATCTTTTGCATTTCCGTCTTTTGCATCTTCAAAATATGCTGTAGCAACTTCTTCAGGGTTACGATTATTTCCACATGCTGCAAGTGCTGAAATTGATACTATCATTACCAGCATTAACATGATCATACGCATAAATTTGTTTTTCATTCAAACCACTCCTTATATAACGTAATTTCAACTCTTAGAAAGAGCTAAATCACTTGTATAAGTATATAATAATTAAAACTATAAAACTATATATATTTAAATATAATTTTAGTGATGTAATTGTTATTAAAAAAGAAGGGCAGCAGGGGAATCTACCTATTACTATAATATTGATTTCCTCTATATACATTTGTATAATAATAAAGTCAGCGTTATAGGGGTATAACAGACGACGTTCATTTTTAAAATCATAAAATCGGATTCACTTATATGAAAGATAAAAGCCTTCCTATTCACAGGAGGGCTTTTATCTTTCATATAGTACGTTTTTATTATTGCAACCTTACAGTACATACCATAAAATGAAAGTATATTACAAATCAATATAATATTTCATGTATTTTATTCATAAAAGGTCTGCAAAAAGGGAGCAGACCTTTTTACGTGCTTGAAAAAAGAATATTATATTATTTAAAACGAAAATATTATTGGAGGAAACGCGCCATGCAAAAAAGAAGTGAATTTAAAATTTCCAAGAAACAAAAAATCATGCTCGCCTGCGTTTTTGGAGTACCCTTTATTATTAGTCTATTTATCGGCTATATGATTTTTGGTAATTATTCAGAGGCTCTATCAAAAATGTGGGCGTACAAAGGGAAACCAAATGCTACAGCTAGTTCTATAACATCTTTATCTTATATATTTACAATTCTACTTGCATTTTATACTTTTGTTACTACATCCATATTCAGCTATTTTGTATGGAAAGTCAGTAAAAGGAGCTTAAAAGTTTCTGAGAAATTACAAAGTTTAGAATTCCAACGAGAAGAAGAAGTTTCCCGAGAAAATGCACTAATTGTATACTATGACCTTCAACGAGGCATTTCAAACTTACAAGAGCTCTACATAAATTACGAACTAAAAGGAATAGGGGCTAAGCCGAGTAAAATCTATTTCAGTACAGATTGGATAAAGAATGTAGCAAATCTAAGAGATCAACTTACAGAACAAGAATTAAATAAAGTGTACAAATTATATGAACAATTACATGCTTTACAAAACCTCTTGGAAAAACATGATCCTAACAAATCTGACGAAGCATTAAAAACACAATTAAAAATACTATCTGAAGAGGTTTTTGCTAATTTTATACCTCTTCAAGTACTTGAAAGGCATAATGTTTCCTCAGCAAATGAATTAGTAAATATTGATTTATATGTTATTTTGAAAAAGATATATTATTTAACGTTCCCCCCGTCCAAACGGCCGCCAGCATATAAAAATGAATCTACTGGGCTTTATGAAACAACTTTGGACGGAAATCTTTTCTTCTCAGGAGATAATCCAGAACCATTTATAGGTACCGGAAAACTTTATAATACTAATAAAGAAGTGAAATGCTTCGGTGAGTTTAAAGCAAAACAATTTGATAATGGACAATTCTATGGGTATTATTCTCCTGGACATGATTTTTACACTGTTAAGTATTCAAAAACACTTGCACCTGATGAATTGGAACATGTTACAGTATATCAACTGAATAACGATAGAACAGAAAATTATTATTACAAAGGCCAATATAAGCATGGTAAGATTTACGATGGATTTTCAACCTTATTTGATAATTATAAGAACGATATTATATATCAAGGAGAAATTAAAGGCGGTTATAAGGAAGGCGAAGGGACATCATATTATTCTAATGGTGAAATAGAATTTAAAGGTAGCTGGAATCAAGATTACATCGATAATGGGATTCAATATTCAAATGGCAAAAAAACCTTTGAAGGGAAATTTAAATTAACCAAGGACTCAAGCACTTTTAGCGGTATAATAGCTAAACCATGGACTGGAATAGTTACAAACTATGATATTTCATTTGAAATTAAAGACTTCACAGGGGAAATATATAATGGAAAACCGATTACAGGGCACGGCGATTTTCTATATCTAGATTCTCAAGGAAGAGATTTTAAAGAGTACCAACATGACGAAATGCAGGCATTGGAACGAGCTGAATATGAAGATACAAATCCAGTAGAAATAAATGCAATAGATATCGAGCAACAGCTAGAAGATGAAGCAAAAGAAAATAATGATCGTGACCGTCAAACTTATTTTATGGGATATAATGAGTACATAAAAGCTAATTGGAGTAATGGGAACGTAATTATGAGAGAAAAAAATGAGAGAAATATAAAAATTTATGATGCAAGAGGATAAAAGTAGAAGTAAGATTATATTTATAATAACCTAGTAGTTAAATATCTATTAATATAATAAGGGAAAATAACATTCTATATTTTTCATAGAATGTTATTTTTTTTAAATCACTTATATGTTCGTTAAATAAAAATTTAACGAATAGTTGATGAAAGAAAAACTACTTTGCTATACTATTTTCAGAAACAGTTAATATTCACCATATAAAGCTACTATAAAAAAGGGTGATTATTTTGAAATCTGTAACTTTAGCATTAGCACCAACTACTTTTGTTGTAATAGGAGAAACAAAGGAAGAAATGCTTGCGAACGCAAAGAAAGCATTCATAGATCAAGTGTCAAAAAATCTTTTTCCTCACATTAGTTATTCTATTAATGATGCAGATGCTTTAACTTTAGAAACAAGTTTCCCAGGATTAATTGTAGAAACAGAAGATGGCTTGAAAGGGGATTGTTACAGCCGTTAAAAGAAAGACCATAGATGGCATGTTAGCGGGTCATTTAGACGCAAATGGCAAGCCACAAGCGTTTAAAAAATCAAACGCAACCTTTTGAAGAGGCTAGAAGTATTCGATGTGAATCTTCAAAGTTAAATTGGGAAGAAGGCGACAGTGGATATTTGAAAACCGGAGAGGGATTCAAACCCGTAGTTATTGGAAAAACATACAAAAAAAACAACATTACATATTATTGGAGTAAATAAATCTGTAACACTAACACCGATAGAATTAATGCTTTATCTTAAGGATAATAAGGAGTAAATAAAATATAAATAAAGGTGTTTACTTAACACCCTTATTTTGTATTATTATTATATAGAGAAGTAATATTATCGACAAAGGTTAGGAGCAATGAGATATGGGGACTAAGAGACAAAATCTGAAGTTACTGGAGATTCTAGCATTATGACACCACTTATTCTAAGTGTGATAGCTATAATTGTATATGTACTTCTCGCATTTGAACCAACTGACCAAACCGGAAAAAGGTTTATAAAGTTATTAATCTCTGTAATTAAGCGTATTATAGGATTTTTTATATTTATCTGGAAGTGGATTGATAAATGGATAATACCCAATACTGCGTATTATGCAGTTCTAGGAGGAAATCTATTATATTTAGTCCATCTTTATTTCTTGTATCAAAAAAATGAAGAAAAGTTTAACAACATCTTTTCCAGTGAATTCATAAATCGATTACTTGGTTCAACTACGTTTTTTACTGAAGCTGCTACCTTTGCTACTTTATTAGGATTTTTAGGATTTTTAGAGCAACTGCGAGCTGAGCGTAAAAAGGAAGCGAAAAAAATTAATCATTTGTAAAGCCTAAAATGGATGCTTTTTTAAAGAGCATCCATTTTAGGCTTTACAAATGTGAAATGAAAATAAATTTATTTAAACAACACACATACATGCAATAACAGGTATATGATTTTTGTATGTAAATTCTCGTGTAAAAACTTCCTAATAAATATATAGTATGTTCATACAAAACACATATATTGTATATATAATATATGTATCGATACTAATATACGAACAATACGTTAGTGTCAATAATACATTAGGTATTCTATTCCTATTCATCAATAATATATTAGAGTGGAAATTAAAGTTACTGTACACTTTTCTCTTTGTAAAAAATAATTGTGTTGGTGAATAAAAAATGTTTATCTAAACATCTACTAAACGAGGAGTTGTGAAGCACAATGGTCAATAGGAATGATAGTTGTACATGCGGAAGTGGAAAAAAATACAAGAAATGCTGTTTAGATTGGCGCAAAAACTGGTCACTAGGTATTGAAAAAATTGTATGCAAGAAAGAGATTAGAGACATTATTAGAAGTACCTTTGATTTCATAGTAGTTCATGATTATCAAGGCGGCTGTCATTTAATTTCTGCAATTGTTCATATACTGCTGACAGAGAAAGGCTATAATTCTGTTATAAAATTAGGTGAAGTTCAAATAAATAATATTATTTTTGACCACTCATGGATTGAAATAGATGGTGAAGTAATAGATATTTCAATCATGAACACACTACAAGATGGCTTTAGATATCCACCAGTACTTTACGGGAAATCAGTGGCGACAGGACTGCAAGTCGAATATAAATACGGTGTATCACATGATATAGATGCTACTGCTCAATTAGTTATTAGTCAATCAATCGGCCAATATATTATGGACGGAGTATCACATGGATCACTCCAAATAATGAGGATAATTGCCAAAAACGCAGGTATTGAGTTTGATAATATTGATGAAGTTATTGGAAAATATAAAGATACATACAGAGTGAAATCTGTTAATCAGCCAGTATAAATTTATAAATCAGCTCATTGGAGGTATTACTTACACCAAATTAAACTGTAAAACAATTGGAGGCATCTATATGATGAATAATTTCATAGAACAAACGATTGATTTGCTAAAGCGTTCAGATATTTTCATAAGACAAACTGAAATACGTCCGGTCGAATTTAATTATTCAGAAGGAACTAAGACTAAAAAAATCTATATGTCTTGTAATGATAGTTATGGTGGTGCAAATTTATCAAATAATTTCATATTACAAACAATGATTATATTTACAATATTAGATGCTACAATTGATGTACAGTATCCAGAATTACAAGGAGCCTCGTATCGTAAGAAATACCAAAGTTTACCTAACGTTACAGATGATGAAATTATATTAAAGGAAATATTCAGGGTATTTAAGTTGTTCAGGAATGCTTCGGTTCACTCAATGAGTTCAATAAATTATGCTGCTGATAAAGTTTCAGTTTCATATGTTTACCGGCAAATAAGTTACAATATAGAAATATCAAAATATGGGTTCGAATTATTGTTTACATATATTATAGACATCTTAAATCCTTTAAAACAGTTAACTTCTCATCATCACACTAGTTTAAATCGAAAGATCTATGACGAAATAAAAGAAGAAATAGCTATTTTTAATGATGAATTTGGTTCAAATCTAATAGATATTTCTAATGCCATAAGACTTAAAAGAACTGTTCGTTACCGGATCGAAAATCCAAAATTCCTAAAAGTAGCGGAAAATATTCAAATTACTAGTATCTATGAAGTTGAGCCACAGGCAGAAGATTATTATGGTGTTGACTATTTCATTAAGGTAAATTCATGTCAGTATCTTATTCCAGCTGAGATGCTAAATGATAATAAAATATCTTTGAATGAAATGCAACAATGGATATTAAAAGAACTGTAGTATATTATAAAATACCCATGACATAAACAAAGGGGTTCTCAGTTATATAAATATATTATCTTTTGTATTATAGGATATATATCTTTATTGTACAAAGACATGAAAGTAGGAACTTATTTTATAGTGAAAAATGCTGAATTATCTACTGATACATTTCATTGAGTACCCAATTTCCTGTCCATATATCCAGACAAGAAATTGGGTACTTTTTTAAACAAAGACACCAAAGTGGAAACTTTGTAAAAATAGCAAATACTAAATAGATGTGAAGTTAAAACCCAGTTCTATATTAGTAACAAAAATATTCATGAAGGATTTACTTTCTTATCTCATTAGCAGGTCATGAGAGTCTAAACTTCTTTTAATTTTTTCCATTCTTATGTTGATGGGTATAGGAAAGGATACCACAAACACCAAACAAGCTTGACAACAAGAGATTACAAGTGTAATATTCAGTTACAGATTACAAATGTAATACGAGGGGTGTAATATAAACTAATGAAAGAATTACCTAAAATTTCAGAAGCTGAGTTAGAAGTAATGAAAGTACTGTGGTCAAAATCTCCACAAACGGCAAATGAAGTGATTGAAGAGTTGGAGAAGAATATGGATTGGAAACCCAAAACGATTCGAACACTAATTAATCGATTAGTTCACAAAGAAGCAGTTGCTTATCATCAAGATAAAGGGCGAATGTACGCTTATTATCCTTTGGTTTCGCAAGATAGTTATTTACAAGTAGAAACAAAATCTTTGCTAAAACGTTTCTATGGTGCAGCATTTAAACCTTTACTTGTAAATTTCTTAAAAGAAGAAAAGCTGTCTTCAGAAGATATTAACGAACTTAAACGTATTCTGGATGAGAAAACTGAGGAAAATCAGAGGAAGGATAGATTATAGTGATAGAAAAATTTATAAATATCTATCTACCTGCTTTTTTTGATTGGATGATTGAGACCACTATTATGGCTAGTATATTAGTGGGCCTAATCTTATGTATTAAGGTCTTGTTTAGAAATAAGTTAACTCCACGTTGGCAATATATGCTGTGGATCATATTAATTATAAGACTTGTATTACCTTGGTCGCCAGATAGTTCCTATAGTATCTATTCTATTCTTACTTACAAGAGTGATGATGCATTCATTTCTAGCCAAAACCCTGTAGCTAGTTTTCTTTCAAAAGAACGCATGCAAGAATTGAAAGGTATAGACGATACAAGGATTCTCACAAAAGAAGGTACTTATACCTCAAGTTCAACAAAAACTAATCAGGCAAACAAGACACAAACACACAATAATGAAAAGCATGCTGATGAGACGATTTCGTTTTATACAGTCTTTATATGCATTTGGCTTACTGGCGTTATCCTTCTAAGTGTTGCTACTTTTATAATGAACAGGCGTTTATTACTTTACATAAAAAAACAACCTGTTATTACAGATGAGAAGATTGTCCAGATTTTTGAAAAGTGTAAGCAATCTATGTCTATTCAACGGAATATCCCTCTATTTGTATCTGGAAAGGTTTCCAGTCCAACGGTGTTCGGATTTATTCGCCCCAAGTTGTTGTTATCCAGTGTACATATGAAGATTTTAGATGAACAACAATTACGATATATTTTTTATCATGAATTAGCTCATATCAAGCGAAGAGATGTTGGTGTGAATTGGCTTATGCATGGGTTACTCATTTTAAATTGGTTTAATCCCATTCTATGGTATGCCTACTCATGTATGCGGGAAGATCAAGAACTAGCATGCGATGCATTAGCTCTTACATGTATAGATTCAGAGGAACAAATTGCGTATGGACATACTATTATTAGTCTATTGGAACACTACTCAAGTTATTATCAAGTACCAAGTATAGCAAATTTTAGTAAAAACAAGAGAGCGTTAAAAAGGAGAATTCTAATGATTAAAAAATTCCAAAAAAAATCATATCGTTGGTCTGCGATAGGGGCTGTGGCAGTGATTGCAGTATCATCTGTATCCTTATTAAACGCCCATGCTGATCAGCCGACTAACCCTGAGAAACAACAATTAGAAGTGAAAAATAATATGAAAGAATTAAAAACACGAACAGATGCTCCTATACAGCGAATTGTAGAAAAAATGATTGGTACAAAAGAACAAGCAGAAGCAGAATTTTTTGTTTCCGAAGGAGACTATAATACTTTACTTACAGAGATTGGAGTGGCGAGGAATCTGTTTACGAAAGAAGAATTTGATCGATTCATTACATTGGAAACAGAAGCACATATTTTAGATAAAAAAGTAAGGCAAGTAGGAAGTCCTGAAAAGTTAGACCCAGAAGAGGAAAAAAAATATGAGAAAAACAGTGAAGAAATTGGACCATTTAGAGAGAAAATTCATTCGCATTTTAGATTAACTAAAAAGGAAGCACAGAAATATGTTGATTTTCCAATTAACACCCCAAGTTATGTGGTAAAAGGGTTTAAATTAACTGGAGAAGGTGTTAATACACCGATGACTACTGGAAAAATGAATCCCGATTTTATTTATGAATATCAAAATGAAAGTAAAGATAATGTATATATTGTGCACCAATCTGCAGTTACTGCTGAGGGAATAGAATTCTCGAATAAAAAAGCGGATTATAATGAAAAGGTAACAAATTATGAATTAGAAGGTACAAAAATAACCTTAGTTGAAAGTCTTGATACAGAAGAAACCTATAAAGTAATGCAAATGATTGTTCCTGCAAAAGGAAAGAATAGCGCTTTTCAAGTCTTTATTATTGCAGGTGATTTAAGTAAAGAAGAAACAGAGAAAGTTATGCTGTCCTTTCTAAAATAAAAATAGAGTCTCAGGATCCCTTTCTTGAGGCTATATTTTTTAGCTTAAACGAAACCTATAAGTGGGAAGAGAAATTAGTATAGTCTATATAATAAAAAAGTAAAATGATATTTAGTTTTGCTAGCTTGATTGAGGTGGATAAAAAATAACAATTTAAAACATAAATTGAATCTAGGTAGGTATATTGTATGGAGAACAGGAGGGAGTATAATTCAAAAAGAAGTAATGGAAGAATACTAGCAAATGGTGATGTATTTTACCGCTATCACCTGGATCTCTAGTATTACCTCATCATTTAGATATAGTTTTACTTGAGATGAAGTGGTTTGAGGTAGCAGATTCATATTAAAGCCAATTCCAGTGATCCATCTAAATTAGGAGAGAATAACTCATACTGTCAACTGATGCGAAAACGTGGAAAAAGAAGCTACTTAGAAGTAAAGAGATTACTGTTATTGAATATACAACAGACTATAGTAAAGCGGTAGAAAAAGAAGAATACAAGCTAATAATGTATTCTTAAGTTTTTAAAGGACGTGAAATGAATATGAAACCGGTTTTAAAATATATAATTATTTCCCTTGTTTTTTCAATAGTAGGGGTGTGTTGGGCGCTGTTTGACATCTTTATGTTAGATGCAGACTGGCTATTGATTTGGATAGGTGTATTAATGGCATATCTATCGTTGTATATCGTGATAGGTCTATATAGTAGAAAATCGTACGACTCAAAATTGGCTAAAGTGCTTCTAAAAACAATAATTACAACCTTTAGTTTTGGAGCATTAGGAATATCATTCGGAGTTGTACACATGATATTAGGACCATTGAGCCTTACTTTAATGACATGGTATTGGTTTATAATGCTATTTTTATATTTAATACCCATAATATTATTAGTGATTTTAGTATTGGTAAATTGTAAAAATCATAATTTTCCTGGGGTATATAGTATACTTATACTTGTAAATATACTTCTTACGTTATGGCCGTTATTATGGCCGTTATTTATTACTTTTATGGGTTCTGGTATGAATGCAAGTGCAGGATGGTAGCAGCTCCACAGATTATAAAAGGGTTAAAAGAAAAAGGTTATGAACTTGAAGCTTATAACCAGAATAATCATTTTCCAATAAACTTCTGGCATGATAACCGAATATAAAAAATTATTTATTAGTTAAATGAATGGAATAAGAAATTAATGCAGGGTTTAAATATTTGTAAGAGCGTGTTTAGCAAAACATATAACAACACACTATTTTAACTGGCTATTTTTTATTATATAAATTTTAAAAATAGTATTGATTAAATGAAAAAGAGAGTTTTGCTCTCTTTTTTTGCATTTCAGCAAAACCTAATTAAATGTGAACTGAAAATTCATTTGGAATTTATATTAGTAGCGAAAGATATTCAGGAAGTATCTACTTTCGTGTCTACAAAGTATCCACTTTCATGTCTTTCTACATTTATGAAGTAAGAGGGGAGGTCTACTTCCCATCTCATCAAGTGTTCGTTAAATCCTTATTTAACGAACACTTCGAGAGATGGGTGTGGTATAATATTCGTATACTATAAATAAGGAGCTGTACTTAATGCAATTAACTCAACAACAGTTTTTTGAAACATATAACATAGATGCACAAGAGTTTGAAAATGCAGAAATCAGTTGGGATAGTTTATTAGAAATACATACTGATTACTTATCATATAAGGAATCACTAAATGCCACAGCAGAATACTTATCAAATAGGTTACGCACACATCCAGAAGCTCATACTGTTAGATCTAGAGTTAAAGATCCTGAACATTTAATAGATAAAATTATTAGAAAGATTATAAGAGAAAAAAAGCGTGAAACCAATTATAAAATTGATATTAACAACTATAAAACTGAAATAACTGATTTAATAGGAATTCGAGTTCTTCATCTCTATAAGGATCAAGCTGCCCCTATTGATAAATTCATTCGAGATAATTGGAATTTACAAGAAACTTGTACTATTTACTACCGTGAAGGCGATTACTCGAAACAAGAAGAACATGAAAATAATGAATTATTTAATTTTAAGGTACACCCTTGCGGCTATCGCTCATGGCATTATTTAATAAGCTCACAAGCGACAAAAGACGTCCATATTGCTGAAATTCAAGTAAGAACCATTTTTGAAGAAGGTTGGAGTGAAATCGATCATCAACTAAGATACCCTAACCATATCAACGACGAATCTCTAACAAAACAACTTTTGGTTCTAAATAGAGTTGCTGGAAGTGCTGACGAAATGGCAACTGTAATAAGAGAAATAGTTGCTGAAAATAAAATAAAACAAAAATCAATCGATGAATTAAAAACACAGCTTGACAAACTGATGAAGGAAAATAATATTGAAAAAGCTGTTAAAGAAGAATTCCGGAAAAAAGTTGAAGAGCTTCAAGATCAACTGGCACTTAAATTACCAAATAACAGATGGTTTAATAGTCCTATAACTATTGGAGAAGCACCAACTCCTGCTTCATCCTCCCTATTTAAAGGCAGCGAACAAATAGTTATTGATTTTAAAGCAGGTGAAACATATGACATTAAGCAATATTTAAATGGTTATACACATCCTGCACTCGTTAAAAAAGCAGAGAAATAACTGTTCGTTAAAAGTGTATTTAACGAACAGATGTTCTTGATTCATAGGATTATGTATAATCTATAAGTTTATAAAAATATAATTTAAATTTATATATTTTATAGAAATCCCCCACCTTCACTTCGTTTAGAAGTAAATGTGGGGGATTTCAACACTGTTAATTAATCATTTTTATATTTTTCAATATACAATTTAAAGTATTAAGAAATTTCCTTTATCCATATCCAGTTACCTCAAATATATCTAGACTATGATCAATCAAGTATTATCTTAACTAAAACTTATCATAATGTGAATTTGCTTTTATTATTCCTTCATTCTCCAATATTATTTCTTTAAAAACTTGCTGTTTATCTTGAATACGTTCTGAAACTTTTATAATTATAGGCAAAATCTTTTCTATTACTTTTTGTTTTTTCTCTTCCTCCAAAGATATAAGCCAACAATTAAATTTATCTTGTTTCTTTTCAAATATTTCTTCTGATAATCTCAAGTCACCAAGTTCATAAATAGCACTTACAAACTCTTCATAGACTTTCTCATTCATTTTTAATCACTTCCTTACAATAAAAACCTAATATTATTACATTTAGTAAATAGGATTATTTTTTCTTTATCTAATCATTGATCTCATCATGTTCATCTGATTATTAAGCAATGAAGATGCAACTTTTAACCTTTGATATTTATCTACATTTCCATCCTGTTTTTCTTTATTATAAAAATCAATATAGCCAATTTTTTTATCTAAATCATTTACGCGAGAATTTATATTTTTGATTCGATCACTAATAATACTATTATCACCAAAGATTTCCTCAAATGATTTCCCCATCATTTTCCCTAATCCTTGAGAGCTAAAGAAGAATTGTTTTGCAGCCTCTGAATGCTCCTCCAAAGCTTTTGTTAGTTTTGCATCATCTACTTTCATTATTCCTTCCTCTGTAAGTTGAATGCCAAAAGTAGATAAGTAATTACCACCTTGTGAAAATCTAACTACATTATTCATTTCACGGTAGATATCTGCAATTACCGCATGACCATGTAAACTTCCCATCGGACTAGCATACTCTTCATAGGACAAAACAATATTATTATAATCTACAACCATTTTTTTGATTAGTTTAGTTGCATCTGACACACCAGAATTACTTACTGTAAACTTTAATTCTTTATTTTTTCCGTTGGTATTTTCTGTAGTTACTTTTAGTAATTCAATCTCTACATCAGGAAGTGGTTTTAATGTGTTACTATCACTTGTTCCTTCAATACCATTAAGAATATATTTCGCATCTTTCGCTGTATTAATGGTATTAAGTACAAAGTTTTGTGTAGTATTATCAGGTGCATCTATTTGACCAGTTTCCACTGGGGTATAAAACATCTTTTTAAATAAATCTGATGTACCATCCTTTAATTCAATTTTACTTGATTCACCAACTTTTTTAGCATGCATAAAAATTTTATCGCCCTGTGTGTAAGCAGTTACTCCATAATCCCCATTATTAATTAGGTGAATTAAATCCTTGTATGTCATATCACTATTTATCTTTAAATCTTTATCGCTAATTTGTAATACATCATTTATCTTCAACTTCTCATCGACATTAATAACATTTGAAACAATTTGATGATGCTCTGCAAGTTGTGTAACTATCATATGAAATGTTCCCTCAATAGCATCACCGTTTGCCTTCACTTTAATATGTCCCTCTTGTGATGTTGTTACTTTTTTCTCTTCCCCTTTAAAAGTAGCCATTTCTTTAAGCGTTTGTGAAAAAGAATTAAATTCTGATTTTAAATTCATGTATACTTGTTTATCTTTTAAAAGTTCATCTTTTTCATTTGTATAAGTTTTATTTTTGATTTCAAACTCGCTTTTTTCTGTACTTCGCATTTTAGAGGTTCCCATTACATCACTAGATACATTCCAAACACGTGGTCTACCCATAAAACTTGTAAATTTTGTGCCTAACATTTTTAATTCATTCCTTTTCAATGTATTTTTAGGGAAACTTGTAATCAGCTATATCTCAAATCTCCCTAAAAATACACCTAAAATTCTAGATGAGGAATAATATTTTGGTTTTTATTAAATGGAAATTAAAATTAATTTAAACAACTTATCCTTTACTTTTTTGCACGTTATAATTGGGAAAAAGCATTAATAATACTTTCAATAATTTCTTCGGACTTTTAATATGTATACACTATGTATATACATAGTGTATACTCCTCTATCAGCAAAAAAACACTTAATAGGGTGTTTTTAATTTTACAGATACTTAGTGTTAAGAAAAGCCTTCATTCTAAATTCTGACTTAACTTGATTTTTTCATTCCATACGTCATAAGTCGCCATACCTTCTCTAGTGGTCCCATTTTAAAGAATTTAAACCAAATAAAAGTATAGATAACTTGGATGACAAATATGAGAACCGCAATCCAGACAGTTTGTGTTGGTAATACAAACTTAATATTCATAAAGGATATGATAATTGCTCCAATTAAACTTTGTGCCACATAATTCGTAAGAGCCATCCTTCCTACATAGGCTACAGGTGTAAGCATAGTAGAAACTGTTTTATTTTCTAATAGTAAAAACATTGTACTTAAGTAGAAAATAACCGTTGGGATGGTACTTAATGAGATGATTAGAGATAATTGTTTGCTTTCAGAGTAAGACGCGTACCAAATCCAAGCGAAACCTCCAATAACCAAAGGTATTGTTCCGAATTGAATCCGTTGAATATGTTTTTCTAGTTTCCCTACATTTTGAATCCAATTCGCCTTTGCTACTCCAAAACCAGCTAAAAACATAATGAAAATCAAAGTAATTTCTGATGCTATAGGCTGCGCAATCGATACAAGTTGTTGTTGTTCAGGAAACAGAATTTGTACTATTATCGCCATTAAGTAAATGAATGAAATACCACCTAACCATTTAAATATTGTTGAAAGAGTGGCATTGTAAAATGGAAGAAGTAAAAAACCAAGCAGTGCATAGAGAGGTAAAATTGTTTCCCAAAAAATAAACATATGCACAAATCCTATGAGAAAAAGCGAAAGTAGGCGACGTGTGAATCTTCTCCTAGGATTATCACCTCGTGCTTCAACACGTGAAGTGAAAATAAAAAACCCTATCCCAAATAAAAATGAAAAGATAGAAAAGAATTTCTTAGTAATGAACATATAAATCAAAGTACGAACTAATGCATCTATACCACTATACTTCTTAGGAATAGCTTCATCCATTACCCCTTGAAATGCTTGTATATTAATAAATAAGATACCTAATAATGCAAATCCGCGAATAGTATCTAATGATACTATCCTCCTGTTTGCAGATAAAGTTGTATTCATATTTTCCTCCTGTTATAACTTATTTGAGTAGCATCCATTAACTGAACTAATTTTTTCTTCTTTTTGAAAGTTTTTTACTTCCATTTTCATCTCCAAACCGGACGGTTCGGTTCGAAGATGATGTAATAAATATTTTTATACCTTTCTCATCAAATCCAATTAATTCATACTGTTAATTTGTAAATCCATCACCTAATTTGTCTTTCGGTTTTCCACATAGTATTTATTTGTTCCAACACGGCTAAAGTTACAAGCTGTTAACACTGTTGGAAATACGAGTAAAATACTGATATTTACTATGTTTCGTTTTCCTTCATTCATCTCATTTCTATTACTATTATTAATACAAACCCTTCACTAAAAAAATTCAATAACATGACATTAATATTACACTTTTGTAAGGTAATAAAACATTCAACAGATACTGTAAGGTCAACCAATACATAATATAAGGGATCAGATACGTCCGCAGTTCTTGTTTAACATAATATTTTTTCCCATAAATAAATGTATTTCATTTAGATAGTATTAATTTTTTGTAATAGAATCTATTGATTCACTGAAAACATATACTTCTTATAAGTTTTCCGAACCGATAAAATAAGTCCTAGCATTATCATATTTGAAAATAAAGAACTTCCTCCATAAGAAAGAAATGGAAGTGCAATCCCTTTTACAGGCATTAACCCAATAATCATACCTATATTTTGAAAAATTTGTAATGTTAAAATCCCAATTGTTCCTGCACAGATTAATGTTCCAAATAGATTATCGGCTGAATAGGCAATGATAGTTGTACGATAAAGAAGCAGCAATAATATAAAAACAACAGAAGCTGCAATGATAAATCCACCTTCTTCAGCAATAGTAGCAAAAATGAAATCGGTATGTTTCTCTGGTATATAGACATTCCCATATCCAAGACCTTTACCTTCCATTCCCCCACTTCCCACAGCTAAAAGGGATTGTTGTGTTTGATAACCTTGATCGGTATGTTCAAATGGATTTAACCAACCTAAAATACGTGATTGTTGATGGGGTTTTAACAAAGGAATCAATTTATTGAAAATAATATCTGGATAATAAAAATATATAAATATTAAAGACGATAATATAGTTACTGGTATGGAAATGCATATCGCCACTAATTTTTTTTGAACCCCAGACATAAATAAAACACATGCAATTGAAGCAGCATATAAGAAAACCATACCTGTATCTGGTTGTTTATATACAACTACTATTGGTGGAATCGATACTAACATAATTTTCCCCACTAAGATTAAATCGCTTTGAAATGTACGTACAATATATTGTGTATTATGTTTTACCGCTAGACTTGCTACCAGTAGAAGCAAGGAAATTTTAAAAAACTCTGAAGGCTGTATTTGACCAATACCAGGAAAAATAAACCATCTTTTGGCTCCTAATCTTTCAGGAGTGAAACTAGATACTGGTAGTCTATTTAGTAATATAAGGGAAGCAAAACCAACAATATAAATTGGCCAAGATAATTTTTGTAATTGATCCACATCCAAGTTTGCAACTAGTATTAATAACACAGCACCTATCACATAATTAAGAGCTTGTTTCATAGCAAAGTTTGACTCGCCATATTGTCCTGTTTGCTGACTACTATATATAGCAGTTATACTCGTAATGCATAATACACATAATATTAAAATTATTATTAAATCTAAACTTTTAAGAAAATCAGTATATCTCTTCATAATGTACTCCTGTCTGCTTATTTATGATATATATATTTTATTTAAACATTTCATTCACCTCCCAAGATTGATTCGCATTACATATAAGTATTACATTTAATTAGTATCCAATCTATTTAATAACCTTACATTAAGATGACAGTGTTGTAAGGTTGTCTATGCAAGTAAATAATTAACAACTTTACAAAATGTCATCTGTAAAAGTCCCCCTTTACTAATACATAATCATCATTGTTTTTGAATCTAAATTTTCACCTTTATCTACCCCTGAAGAACAATTCAAAACAATTAAAAGACTACCTTATTTAAGATATCTTTCATTTAATCACTATGCCGAATGCCTGGCTGGTTAGATAATTCCTAGGGTTAACCATTACGTGAGTGGAATATTCCCTTCTTCTTAGTACGCTGACTCGCCCTAGCTTATTGTAGTTGAAACCACAATAGCTGTTTGATAATCTTCTAATGATTTCTTCCTTACAAATCTTGCTTTTATTCACATTCTATTTAGTATCTTTAAAACAACACTTGCCAATATAGTAGTTCCTGTATAAATGTGATTTACATTCTTCATGTTTTTTGATAAAAATTCAGACCTTTTTAAAGAAAGATTGGGTAGATTGGCATGATTCACATTCTCCATAAGGATACAGCGGAGATACATGTAATTTCGAGCAAATGCTTACTTTTACTTCTAAACCAACTTAAAATCAGGGTTTTCTCTAATCGACGGTCCAACACAATGTAACAAAAATATTAGTTTTAAAAAATCCATCCTTTCGAAAGGATGGATTTTTTAGCATACATTAATTAAACCAAAAGCTAATCACAGACAAGAAGACGCAGAATCCTAAAATAACTCCTACTACTTTCATATGACGCTTACGGCCCATTACAACAATTGCAATATATTCCCGAATCATAGCATTTGGCCAGTAATAAAAAGCGGTTTTTGAACCGATTCCTTGGCTATTGAGCCCAGCTTGTCTTGCATATAAACCAGCACGGAATAGATGGAAATTATTCGTTGTAAAGATGCTCTTATAGTTATTTTTTAATGAATCCATAATTCGTTTTGAAAAGAGCATGTTTTGGTACGTATTATCGGACTGATTTTCTTGAACTGTATGCTCAATCGGAATTCCTTTTTCAACAGCGTATTTTTGCATCGCTTCCGCTTCAGGAATGTTTTCATCGGGTCCTTGTCCACCAGAGAAAATGATTGTAGGTGGAGTAGTGACAGCAGCCTGTTTCCAGTAAAAATTAATCGCTTTATTAATACGACTCGCTAAAAGTGGTGGTACTTTATCGTTAATTAATCCACTGCCAAGAACGATAATAAAATCTTGATTGCGCCGTGGTCTATTAAATTGATAGAGAAAATACGCTGTTAAGAAAATTGATATGTGTAAAAGAAAATAAACCATAATCAAAATAACTCCTGCAAAAATCGGTTGGAAATGAGGAGAGAAAAATCGATTTGGCTCAAATATTAGGGCCAGTATAGTGAGTAATATTCCCAATCCAGCAATTAATGTTAAGCAGTTCGATAAACGCCGTCCTTCTTTTCTCATTAAGATTCTTGCGTTAAGAAATAGTCCAATCATTAATGCAAATACACCAAAGGTTAACATTAAGAAAATGATAATAAACGGTATAATTGAAATAATTCTCAATATCGGTTCATTTGATCTGAAACCCAAACCAATGAAAAGGATAAGCGTTGAGCAAAAAAATAAGTTAAATAAAAATCCGATTATTAAACTTCTGGGATCCCTTACATAAAAGAATAGAAAAATAAGGAATAAAATAAGTGTAACATTTCCAAAAAACATCAATTTTTTAAACACCTCAATTTTTTTATAAACATGCTATCTTTTTAGACCCTCTTCATAAACTTATACACCAAGCAACGCTAAAATATACAGTAAAAGGTAATTTTAGCGCTATTTTTCATTTACTTCATTTTTTTCGGCACTCTACATATAGATGGTAAACCTGTTGACCACAGCAAGACTTTATCAATTTCCCTTGTATTATTTAAATCGATGTTGGGAATCTTTTTAAACAAATAAAAAACATAATGATAAGGACTTAAATTGTTCTCTTTTGTAGTTTCAATTTCACTATACATGATGGCGCTTCCTCTAGTAACTCGAGGTGTATTTGAGAACATCCAACTTCATTTTAAAACATTTGTAATATAAAGTTTACTTCTGTAGTTATCGGTTTCTAAACGACTGTCTAATAAGAAAACCTCAAGATAATTTTATCGGTTCAAACAACAGGAGCTGGCCTTTCCTAGCCTACTTTTATCTAGAACACGATTTTTCTGTTTACGAAGCTATGGTAAAAAAAGTCCAAAATGGGCATGATTCTTTTAACTCTCTTATATTGTTCTTTAGGACTGACATTGTAGTTAGTAATTATTGAAATTCATTCCCTATATAAACAAAGGAGCTGATTCAAAAATCAACTCCCTCTATATTATTTCACACCTAATTTTTCTCTTACCTTAGCAGGAAGCTCATCTTTTTTCACTTCTTCCCAAGCTGTTACACCTTTTTTATCAGAATAGTATACACGTAGGAACGCTTCTTTACGAAGGTTTTTCATAGCGTTAAATTCCATTTCTTTTTCGTTACCATCTTTATTAAATGCAGGTAACTTGTACTCAAATGATTTGAAAGGCTCACCATCATCAAATTTTTTATTCTTCTCCGTTCCGTCAACTGTAATTTGAACATAGTACTCATCTTTTCCCATACGGTTCAAGTCACAGCCAACTAACATTGTAGCAAATACAACTAAAATACTAAAAAATACAATATATCTTTTCACGTCATTCACCTCATGTGTTTTTTATTACGTCGTTATCATAACCTCTTCTCTCTTGAGGAGAAATTCAAAAACATTACATACGCATTACACTTTTGTAAGATAATAAAAAATAAAACTTTTTATATTTCCTCTTATAGATTTAAATGGACATTTAATTTGATTTATGGTGAAAGTTGTATTATTTATGTTAAGAAAACTTTATTGGGTTCTCCTTTAGGATTATTTTCACCTCTCTGGTCATAATTTGTAGGACAACTAAAATGAATCATTTTCATTCATTTTAGTTGTCTGTTAAATTACACTAAAGAAACAACACCATGTACTCTTCATCATAGTATCCATAGAAATCCTTTAATGATTTTTTTTCTACCGCATATGTTTTGAAACCAACAGATTGATAAAGTTGCTTTGCAGCTTTATTATTTGAAACGAAACTTAAATGTAATTGTTCAATATTCAGCTCCTTTGCTTTAGCAATTACCGCTTGTAATAATTTTAATGCATGCCCTTTCCTCCTATACTCGAGATCAACATACATTCCAGTGATATATGCCTTATGTCGAATAAGTAATTTTTCTTTTAACAATAACGTCACTACTCCAAGTAGTTTTTCTCTTTCATTATAGATTCCAAATGTATACCTAGAAGGTGACCTAAGATCCTCTATAATACCTTCAATAGGGTTTTGCTTTCTCCTAGTTTCTTTATGGATTGTCACAAATGCTTCAGAGTTTATTTGAATTGCCTGCAGTTGCAAGTTCCAGTATTTTAATGCATCCTGTTCAGCTAATGTGTTAATCATTTTCTCCTCTCCTTTATTATTATGTTCATTTCTATCATACGAGTATAGATGTATATACATCTATTTATATTCCTTACAAAATCATTACATTTTTGTAAGGTTTTCTTGTGAAGTCTCTTTCTCCATTAAATATTTCATATTTAATGGTATAAACTTAGCCCATTATAGAACCTTTTAAATAAGTTTAGACTAGCAAAATCTCCACGATTGCTGACAGTAAAAAAACAAAAATTATTCCTATTGCTAGACTATGATGCTTATGATACTTTACAACAATAGAAATGTATTCACGAACCATTACATTAATCCAATAATAAAATGCCGTTTTTGAACCAATTCCATGGCTTCTTAACTCTACTTATCTGGCATATAAGCTAGCACGAAATAGATAGATATTATTATTTGTAAAGATCCTATTATATTTTTTAACTTTAAGTAAATCGATTATTTTTGTTGGAAAAGTAAATTCTATTATGTATTTACAGAATGATTTTCTCTTAATGTATGCGCTACAGACAAACCTTTGCATTACTTCGGATTCCGGAAGATTGCCATATTCACGAACCCATCGCATGATGCTTGCTGGGTAATATAAAATACTAGGTTCTTTCAGAATTTCAGAGTCATCGAGAGAATTAAAAAAAAAACGGTAATAGTAGCCGCCAGCTACAAAAACAATATCTTCCTTAAATTGTTATCCTTTAAAATATCTCATTCCTGATTCTCCTAGATCCTGTTTTTTCTAGGGTGTAGCCTCATGTAGAAAACTTTAAAGAAATATCACTTCTAAATGTAGTATTTATTTAAAAATATTTAATATTTCAGGGGATTTTATACATTTATATGCATGTATTCTTCTTATTCTTAAATATTTTTTATTAATATAATTTGATATTAAAAATACAATAAAGAAACTGAAGGATAATCCTTCTCTAAGTACTAAATTAAAGTATAAAAAGGCAGAATTAATCTTATCAGATTCTCATTATTAGCCAAATGGTACAATGAATAATAAGTTGAAATTGCATTTCACTATTTAAAACTATTTGTTAAAGATATATTTAACGAACAGTTTGAACATTTTCATAGTATTAAGTATATTAGAGGTATCAATATAATCTATAAGTTTATTAAAATATAATTCTGACTTAAATATTCTAGTAGTTAGTTTGAATGCTAGTTTACTTTATTCGATTTGAGGTGCACAACATGAGTAATCAAGAAAAAGAAAAGTTTAAAATACTAGTAGATAAACATAAAAATAAAATGCCCTGGTATATCATAGAATATGCAGAAATGAAAACAGCCCTCTCCCCCGCTACATTGTATGCTTACATTACTGAGTTTGAAAAGTTTCTAAAATGGCTTATAAGTAATCGACTAGCCGTTGAAAACGGTAAGGTGGTCACAAATATATGTGATGTACCAATTACAACACTCGAAAATCTACCATTAAATGAAGCTAGAACTTTTCAAAGATATCTCCAGGGAGAAGGTATTGAGACAAGAGCTATAAACAGAACTTTCTCTGCTTTAAAATCCCTATTCAAGTACTTAGCTCAAAATACAGAGAATGAACAAGGGGAAAATTACATCTCACGTAATGTAATGGAGAAAATTGAACTGCATAAGGAGAAAGTAGATGCAGCAGCAAGAGCAGATGACGTTGCAAACATGATATTTAATGAAAAAGATGATGTTGCTTTTCTTCAATTTCTAGCAAATGATTATGGTGAAATGTTGAAAGATATATCACCAAAGAAATATAGTTTTTTTCAGCGTGATAAAGAAAGAGACATAGCCATCATAAGCCTTATTTTAGGTACTGGTCTTCGAGTTTCTGAGGTAGCTAGTCTTACTATATCTAGTATAAACTTCCGTCAGGGGAAAGTAAAAGTGACGCGTAAAGGTAATAAGAGATCTTCCGTATTAGCTACTCGCTCTTGCTTAGATGATATTCAGGAGTACATTAAGGTTCGTCCTAGTAAATATAACTGCCCTCAAGATGAAGACTTACTTTTCGTAACAAATTATAAGGGGAAATATACACAGTTAACTGTTAGAGCTATACAGAAGTTATGTGATAAATATTCAAGTGCATTTGATGAGAAGCGTAGCCCTCATAAACTACGACACACATATGCTACTAATCACTATAAAGAAAACAAGGATCTTGTATTGTTACGTGATCAACTTGGTCATACTTCTGTCGAGGTGACCAGTATCTATACGAACATCAATAATGAGAAGAAACGTGAAGCTATTGATCGATTAGAGAAAAGACAGTTTGAATAAAGAAAAAGCATCCGATTTAGGATGCTTTTTCTTTATTTATTACACACGTCACAACATTTAATCCAGTAATGAAAAATCGGAATTTAAAATAAGATCTTTTAATGATATCTCATTTATTGAACAATATTTATAAATTGTTCCTATAAGTTCAATACTATCTGAGTCATGGAAACAAATTCTCAGCTTGCCCTCATCTTCTGCTTCATCCTCATCAAAGAGATTAAAATTCTTTAATACTTCTATTTCTGAGTTAAACTGATATTCGTCCATACCTAAAATTCTTTTTATTGCATTCGGATAAACAGAAATATAATCTGAATCAGGTGAATTTTCACTGTGGTTTAATAGGATACCGTACAAAAAACTTCTGCTGTTTTTATCCATTTTATTAATCTTATTAGCCAAATCTTGTACATCCTTACAAAATATTTTCTGCTTAGTAAGGGTTTCTACATCACAATAATTCATAAATGATTTGGCAGTGAATGGTTTTAACTCATTAGGTTCAATACTATATGCTTTATTTTTCAACATTCCTACTGGCTCACTGATATGATTTTCTATGTAATCATGTATTTTTGAAAATTTTTCTCCAACTAGTTGGTCAATAAACTCTATTAAATCCATAAGGTCTATAATGTGAATACTGTACTCATAGTCATCAATAATTCTCTGTGCTATATAAGTACCATAGTTATCTTTCTGGAATTTTACCATATCATTCCCTTTAGGTTGATAATCTTTTTCTCCTACTACAAAATGAATTAATTCATCATAATGCATATACAATTTGTTATCTTCGAATTTTTCTATCGTATCCAATAATTTTTGTTTGGTTCCACTAGTAGTGATTTGTACAGAAGATTTGTTTATTTTATCCCCTAAATCAATCGCTGGATAATTTTTCTTTTCACTTTCTAACCTTTGATACTCTTTGTCCCATAAAATATTAAATAGTTCACAAAAGAAAGGTTCACACATTTTATTAATATCTTGTAATCCTAGTTTGTTAGAACTATATCTTAAATAAAACTGTAGCGTCGACAATCCTTTGATAACTTCATCCATTTCGTCTTTTCTTTTTATCATGCCTTTCTCCCACCTTACATTTGAAAAATTTTCTGTTTATTTAGCTCTAGTTATCCAATTAAATCTTTGAAAATTAATATATATATGGATCTTTTTTAAAGTTTCCCTCTTTATCGTAATTAGGTGACCTAACAACCCCACAATTATTCCAAAGATAATCAAAACTTGGTTTCAAGGCATTACCGATATCCGTTTCCCATGAATTAATTGTTGCAGGTGTTAACTGTAACGTTTCATCTGTAATTTTCCCTAGAGGTCTCTTTGGATCCAGTGAAATATAATGGTCTTTTGCATCAATTAAAGTTATATAAATTACATATGGCAATTTAATTTCTAGCTTTTGAAGAGCATTTTTATAGTATTTTTCAATAGCTATGATTATTTTTTGTTCAAAGGCAACACCTGGAATATATTTTTCTCTTCCTATTAGTATTCCTGTATCCACTGCTTCAATAATTCCATTTCTATGTATCTGCACATAGGAATGGGGTAAAGCATTACCTGGAAATTGTGCATAGCTGCAGAATCCATGTTTGTTTATTTGTGGCCCCCATGTCGTTCCATATAACGGACGCAAACTGAGCTGTTCTAATTCCTCTATACCATATATTTGTGAAGATGAAATTGCTTCAATGGGTATCAAATGTACAACTAATTTCGCGCCCTCCATAATTTCAAGGTATGGACCTGTAATTTGAATTTCCTTGAGACGAGATTCTATCCATGGTTTATACCACTCACCCTTCACAAAAATGTTTTGAGCTTCAGTTTTTTTTTTGATAACCCCAGGGAAAGGTGGTGGAGTAGTAGGCTTTTTCCTTTTAGTTTGTATTCCCTCTAAAATAGCTGCAGTAGCTTGTTCTTGGTCCTTTTCTACTAAATCAATATATAAAATAGACTTTAATAGTCCTTCTAATTTAATATCCTCAATTCTTACAGGGATCAATTTTTGTCGTTCCCCTGTAGGATCATCAGTAAAAGCTGCAATCCACTCTGGTAGTGTAAATTGTGAACCTAAATAATTATCAGATACTAAAGCTAATGTGTGTCTTGATTTTGAGGCAGCTTGATGCATTAGTATTGCAAAATTATTACCTGATTTAAAATCCCAAGCTTGTACAATAGTAGTATAACCTGCATCCTCAAGAATCCATGATATCCATTCAGCATACTCTTCATCTTTGTGATTATAACTAATAAAAAAATCTACTGTATCACTATTTGTTTTTATTTCACTCATAATATAGCTCCTCTTGTGATAATTCATATTATCTTTAAGTATTATTCTCTTTATAAAACCATCATAACTTTATATACGATGGTTTTTAAAATCCAAATATATTTTATTTGAAATAATAAGTTAACGATGGTCTATGTAATATGTATCCTTTAAAACAATTATCTTTTAATTTCTGATTATATTTAAATACCTCTTCTTTCTTTAAATATACAACGGAATAATTATTCCCATCATATGATTTTCCTTTTCTCACAGCACATGCCACTTGAGGTGTAATTGGGAAAATATATTCAAATAGACCATCCCCATTGATAAATCTACATACTGGATTATCTGATGTAATAAACTCACTACTATTCTCTGCAACTAATAATTCTATATTCATTTTTTGTATTATTTCTTGTGCCTCTTGATATATTGGACCATTGTCATTTAAGAATTGATGGTAGTATTTTAATAACATATTATGCAAAAACTCTTCTTTTGGTGTTTCAAGGAAAGGATACATTCTCTCATCTTCTGGAATAATTTCGTTCATAACTGATTTTAATAATAGTTTTGCAACTACTGATTCAAACAATTCTTCTAATTTAGGGTGTGTTGGCTTTGTACGCCATTCCAATGAAACCATAAAATTAATGAATTCATCTTTTCGTACGCTCGGTATCCTTGTTGCCTTTGGATTAGAAGAAATTACATTTAAGATATCACTTCTTATACTCGGCCAGTTACTCTCATGTTGTCGGCTCCACCCTACCTCAATGTCTCTTATGTGTATATCTTTTATAATATTTTTTAACCGTTTTTTATCAGATATAGAAATCTCCTTAAAATTCGAATCATAAATTTTCCACTCATCATAAAGATTAAAGTGTTTATTAAGTTCAGTTGGATTTATTAGAGTTTTATCCTTATATTTAACCGTATAATTTTTTAATGGCTTAAAAAACTTTTGACAATCAGTAAGATTTGCGCTTAAAGCACCAGCCCTTCTTGAAAAAAAGTTTTCTATTCCAGCAAGTCTTCTTGTATTACGAGTCCAATTCCCATTTATATTCACATCATTTTTTTCGATATAATAAACTGAAGAATCACCATGTTTCCAACCTTTTAAATAGGTTTGTGATGCAAGATGATGATATACAGCATCTGTATTCCAATTCGGATCAAATTTCATTTTTACTTCCCCCTTGTAAATTTTTAACTAAATTCTTCAATATTATATATATCCCGTTATCAAAACATATAGTATTTGATATATTAATATGACAATTCATCTTTCAACTCTTCAAGATATACATCCCTAACTAATTTAAAGAAACCTATATATTCTCCGAAATAATCGCTAAATTGCTTTATAAACCCTTCTCTTTCTTCAATATGATGAGACCATATAAACATACTCCCCATCAATTCACCTATCTTCCTTTCAATTCCTTTTAATTCATCTGGTGATATACCTTGCGGGTAATCATTAAACCACTCCAACCAATCCGCAAGTAGCTCCTCCACAGAGGATAGTCCGGATTCTGAGCAGAAATTAAACTGCCTTTTTCCTGCTGTAATAAATGTGTCTAAATCATTTAAAATTAGACGGATTATATATGAAGTACTAACATTACCGATACTATGTTTCATATTTTCTCCTCCTTATTATTTTTTTCTTCTAATGAAATGTGTTTGTTATACCATTTATTTATTTTTCCTTTGTAATACTTTTCGACTTCGTAATCCGGAATCCAAATTTCACGATCATAGATTTTACTCATAACACTTTCTAAAACATCCTCATGTTCTCTCGGTTTCAATCTACGGTTATGAATCTTAATCTTCTCTATATAAGCCTCTCTCAGCCAATTTGATAGGGTTTCACGCTGCTTTTGCTTTAGGTGAGACCATTTCTTATTAGTTTGTAATAATTGCCCCTTAGAATTCCTTGTGTGATTCTTCATCGAACGCTACCCCCTCTACTTTATTTTTACTTATTTCTTATTCGAACCGAAAACACAGTGCATTCCAAATCGAGTCACAGCATATGTCGTGCCAATATTACGGATTGAGCCTTTTGGAAGTCATTTATTCTTTTACATAATGTCGATGATCCAATTCCCCAATCTTTTATTGCATCCGTACTACTCATAATTTCGTTATCCAATAAATTAAGGTCTCCCCAATCAACATCTTCAAAATTAAATCCGTCCATCTCTAACTGCTGCAGCATGTCTCTTTTGTCCTCTTTCACCTCAAATAAATTATGATCCTCTCCCTTATGGACTTCCTCTAATACTCCTACATTTAGCTAATCATGTTCATTTACCTCAATTGTACTATTCTCAGATATATAATAATAGATATCTTCTTTTAAAATATAAGTAGGATGTAATAATTAACTTATTTTTCTGAATTTTGTTGAAAAATCAATATAAAATAGTTAAATACAAAGGGGGTTTTGCTACAATGGTAATATATAACATTATCATACTTCTATAGGATGGGGGAATATATAATGATTGCTTCAGTAAAGGGGAACGAGCAAGTTACCAAAATGTTAAATGACTGGTATATAGAGATACGCGCTAGACATGTAGGAAAGGCACATAATTTAAAACTTGCGATTGATCAAAAAATACATAACATCGAAGAAGATCAAAACCTACTTTTATACTATGCTCTTTTAGACTTTCGTCATCAATATATGCTTGATAGTTTAAGTATTGGAAAAGATAGTTTTGATAAAGTGGATTCATTGGGTGTACCTGCAGATCAGTTTCTACAATACTACTACCACTTCTTTAAAGCTATTCATTCAAATATTACAGGTGATTTCACATGTGCAAAAGAACATTATAATCAAGCTGAATTACTCTTAAAACACATTCCCGATGAAATAGAGCATGCTGAATTCTATTTTAAATTATCAACTTTCCATTATCATATTTATAAACCGCTTGCTGCAATTAAAGAAGCTACCAAAGCAAAGGATATCTTTAAAAAGCATGCAGGATATGAAACTAATATTGGGTTATGTGATAATTTAATTGGATTAGCTTGTACTCATTTAAAACAATTTGAGGAAGCTGAAGAACATTTCATTACAGCTATTAATACATTCAAAAAATCTGGTGAAGAAAAGAATATCACGTTTGTACGCCATAACCTAGGTTTAATGTATTCAGGACAAAATTTATCTGAATTAGCAATACGATACCTCTCTGAAGTAATACAAGAACTCCCTAAAGATTATAAAGCAATCTTTATTAAAGCTAGAGAGCATATGAAAATTGGTGAGTCCAAAGAAACTTCTAATCTTATAGTGAAAGGCTTAGAGATTTGTAAAGAGCTAAAGAATGAGGAATACAAACATCACTTTTTAATTTTAGAAAAATTAAATCAAAAGGTCTCTGCTGACGAATTAGAGAAGACAATTAAAACAGGAATCTCTTATTTTGAAAGAGAAAACCTACATGAGTACGTACAGGAATACGCTAAAAAATTAGCAGTTTTATTCCACCAAGAAAATAACCGTTCAAAAGCAAGCGATTATTTTTATCTTAGCCATCAAGCAGAAGAACAAAACTTTGAAATGGAGGCTTTAAAATGAAAAAAGTAATGTCTAGCTTAATTGGATTAACAGCCGTATTCACGTTTATGTTTAACGCTAGCAATGTAACTGATACACAAAAAGCTCTTAGCGAGGATAAAATCGTACAATATGCTCACGGCCATACTGGTGGATGATAAAAAACAAAGGTCTTCACTTCATTGTGAGGGCTTTTATTTTTATATGGGATCTCTGTGTAAGAAAAACAATATATTAAAATCCTAAAATTTTAATATATCAAAAATGTTATAATTATACCGTTCT
The DNA here is from genome assembly GCF_051916325.1 of Bacillus cereus group sp. MYBK227-1. NCBI lineage: Bacteria > Bacillati > Bacillota > Bacilli > Caryophanales > Bacillaceae > Bacillus > Bacillus cereus group sp. MYBK227-1. Next base: position 110,080 of record NZ_JBQAGK010000007.1, read on the forward strand.
TTTTGCATCCATAAGAAGAATCTAAAAAGATTAGAACATTTAAAGAGAGGAAGAAACTATTAATGCATACACAAGAAAGTTTTTATAAAAAATTAATAGAGAAACAAAGAGTAGTAACGATATTTCTACTAAACGGAGTAAGAGTACCTGGAATCATTATCGCTGTTGATAAATTTTCAGTGCTAGTTTCCAGTCATGGAAAGCAACAATTCATTTATAAACATGCTATTTCAACAGTTTCTTTATGAATAGCAGTTTAAAATTCAATTTGAATTATGTTTATTTATGAATTATTTAAAAATAAAAAAGGAATCCTCAGCAAAAGGATTCCCCCCAGGAAATATGCATAAATAAAAAGAACTAAGTTTATTATAATATAAAATTAAACGAAACATATTGAGAAAAAATAAGATTGAAGTTTGATAGGAAAGAAAAATGTTTGTTATACTAAATGTGCAAAAATATATGCAAAATCACAAATAAAATAAGGGCAGCCTAATATGGCTGCCCTTATTTTATTTTTAATCTTATAATCTGCTATTTAGTTTGAACTAATTATAAACCTAGTACACTAACAATCTCGCATGCTTTGGAGTTTGCAACATGATAGTACATCTCTAACCCTCTTCTCTCCGCGCGGAGAATCTTACCACGCATCTTGGATAAATGTTGAGATACGGTTGATTGCGGTACTTTTAATAGGTCTGTTAACTCTGTTACATTACAAACTTTGCGATGTTCTAGCTCCTTCACAATTTGTAACCTAACTGGATGGGCCATAATCTTTAATAATTCTACATCCGCCTCTGGGATTTTGTACATTTCATTACTTACTTGAATAGTTGTCATTTTAATTTCTCCTTTTTAGTTTCTTTTTTTATTTTTAAGTTATAAGTATTTTGTGTTTGTATGAGTATATCGATCATAATCGCTGTGTTATTTGTTCTTTTGTCTCTTTATCAGGTTTAATATATAAAAGTATTATAATGGCTAAAAATCCAACAAAAGATAGCATAGGTATCGATATGAAACCAAATAAATTCAGGTAATCTTCCGTGCAAGAAACTCCTACTGAACATATCTTCATCTCGCTAGCAGGAAACGTTTGAATTGTAATTTGATATACAGATAACATTAAGCCGATACACGCAAATGGAAATGCATACACACTTACATTAGGATCTTTTCTATACATTCCTATCCCCAATATTAATACTAATGGATACATGGCCATTCTTTGATACCAGCACAAATCACATGGAGGCAGCTTCATCCATTCGCTAAAAAACAAACTAATTAACATTGCACTAGTAGCTATCGTCCAAGCAATTGCAATGTGATACTTTTGAATGATCGACATCTAATTTTCGCCTCACCTGTTTTTTTTAATGCAAAACATTTGCTAATATATGACTAGTTTATTTCCGTGTTTCGAGTACCCTGTTTCAATAGAAAGTATCCATTCATTGATATCTTCCCAGTCGTATCCTCTCTCTTTTAATTCTAGAGGGAAAAGTTTTTCAAAATCATCACGCATTTCGTACATGGTTTCTAATGCTTTTTCAAGCGGACCAAATCCATATACAATGTGTGTATGTACTTTTTTGTTTTTCTTTTCTGCTACAACTAAATATACATACCGTCTTTCTTTCGCTAAAACAAACTTCAAAAATCCAGGTACTTGACTCACCTTTCACACTCCCTTACGGTTTTCCTTACCAATCTTAAAAAGATATAAGTAAGGAAAACTACTAAGTTTTAATTCACTAATTTAATAAATGTCCCGTTTTTTTGCTTTGAAAATATAAGAAAACGCTCATCATCACAATGTTTATTACACCAGCTGCAGCACCAATTTTGGAGATAACATACACATATTCATTATTACTAAATGGCAATAGGCTCGCGAAAATAAATAAAATTGAAATGATAAAGGATAAGAGCATATTTCTTTTGTTTTCATCCATTCAAAAAACCTCCATTTTGCACAAATATTTGTATTGCAATGGATTAGGATGCTAAGCCGCATCATTACGGTTATAATGATGTTTCTCTTCATCCACGTACCCTTTTATGTTCCAAACGCCAGTCTTTGATGCTTTTGCTTCTTTTTCGCTTTCTAACATTTGTGGTAGCAAAGTAGTGTTAGGTTTTGAAATGTAAGCTACAATACCATATCCTAATTTGATCATTAACTCGTTTATATGTATCCCTTCACAAAATACATATGCTAATTTCCTGCCATACTTGTCCTCTTTGGGTCCACGATCATAGACTATTGTTACATTTTTTTCTTTTAACTGTTTCTTTAAAAATGAAGAAGCTTTTTTTCCCATCTTTTGTGGTGGGATTTTTTGTGATACAGACTCAGGGGTATCCAATAACAGTAATCTTACCGTCTGTTTCTGCCCATTTACATTCACGTCTATCGTGTCTCCATCCTTTATATGTATTACCTTCCCTTTAACGGTCTCTAAGCCTTTTAATTTCCCTTTATAAGCTTCTGGAATATCAACAATACCTTTCCCTTCTACGTTCTGTTGTATTCCGTTTTGTACTGCTTGGGCAGGTCTCGAATCATTTTTTGTTTGCACGGAACTGCTACATGCTGACATTTGAATTACGAATGATGTTATACAAATAGCTTTAATCCATATTTTCATATCGAAATTTCTTCCTCCTACTTAAAATACGTAAATAGCTGCATCTAATAAACAAACGGACTATTCATAGTATTTACTTCTCGATAATTGCAACATAGGCAAAACTTTATCCATTTTGGATGATCATTATAAAGTGCTGTATATGACCGTTCCTTACACTGCGGGCATATTGACACCATACTTTCTTCATTCTCTTCCTGACTTTTCAATTTTTCAAAAGATACATTAGCAGATGCTATATTACTGGTACACAATATATATCCCCCTTTTGAGTCTTGAAATCTTAAAAATACATAAAAAAGGACACACCTATGGCATATGTATGCGTAGGTGTGTCCTTTTGCAAGATAGTTTTAGAAGTATTTTCTTACTTTTATCATATCATATTTCTTATTAATTTTATATATGAAATTTAAGATTTTGCGATATTATTTCTTTTTATTCGTTATAAACGTAATACGTTGTTTTTGTACATCATAGGTTAATTTTGCATCGAATTTTTCTCCGGTTTTCTTACTTTCAAATCCTGAGATTGTATCGGTCATATTCTTCTCTAATAACTTTTTTACTTGCCCGTTAGTTATTTTCTTTTTCAAAATGGTTCCAGAAACAATGAATTCGCAAGGATTTTTATAATGTTCACATAAATAAGTGGTTTTCCCTACAATTACCCTTCCTTGGCACAAAGGACATTTCCCTATAGTACGATCATCCGTTGTTGGACGTTCAAAACAAATGCTAAGATCTTCTTTTAATCGGATAGCTGCAGTGAATTCTCCGTACTCTCCTTTAAAACCATGAATAAAGTCTGTAACACGATTCTTCAATAATTTCTTAATCTGGCTATCAGATAATTTCTTTTCTTTAATTTTAGCGGATATCGCAAAATTACATCCACTTTTATATTCTGAACACCCAAAAAACGTATCACGTTTTAAAATGTGTCCAAATTGACACTTCGGACACTGACCTAGCGATAATTCTTCAATTGAAGGTAAATTAAAGCTGACTACAGCGTTAACGAATGCTAGATAAGCAGGAAATTCTTTTCCATTAGATTTAAATCCTTTCATAAGGTCCGTTTTATTCTCTTCAAATAGTTTTTTTACTTGTACTGCAGGGATTGTTTTGTCTTTAATTTTCTTAGGTAATCCAATACTACAGTTCGGATGATTGCTGCACCCGAAAAACTTTCCTCTATCTAAAATTATTCCATTTCCACAAGGGCATTGGCATACTTCTATTTGTTTCTTCCAGGTCTCTATTAGATTATACGAAACTGTATCAGGAATTCTTATAATCTCTTGTGTTATTTTTTGTACAAACGCATTTGTTTGTGCAATAAATTCTTTATAACTCATTTCATTCTTTTCAATACGATATATCATCCCTTCCATTTCTGCTGTGTACAGTGGATCTTTAATTTGCTGAACAGGAAATTGTTCAATAAAGGCACGGCCAATTGGAGTTGTTATAATTTTTCCCTTTTCAATGTTTATAAAATTCTTCTCGTGTAAAGCTGGAATAAAAGCCGCTTCTGTTGCTACGGTTCCAATTCGTTTTCCTTTCATCAGCTCTTTTAAATGTTCATCATCAATTTTACGACCAGCCGTTTCCATAAAAGTAAGAATTGAGCTTTCTGTGTGTAGAGCAGGTTTCTTTGTTTTGGATTCCAGCAACTCAAAATCACAGATTTGAAGTTTATGCCCTTTTTGCAGAATAGGAATTTCAAATGCTTCCACGCTTCCTTCTTCTACTTCCTCTTGAAACACTTCTAGAAACCCTTTTTCTCGAAGCACACTTTCTTTTGTTTGATACGTATTTCCCATTGCATCAATAAGGGATACATCTCTTACCAGGTACACTGCAGGACGCATGAAATTGCCCACAAAACGTTTTACCACGAGACTGTATAGTTGTTGTTCAATCTCTGGACGACCTTCCTCTTGATATTGTTTAGTCGTCGGTATAATGGCAAAATGGCTTGATACAAGATCATCATCAAATGTTTTGTGTTTTATATCAATGGCGTTAATATCGACGGATTGTACCAGTAAAGAATAACGACCCTTAGCTAACGCCTGCATAACACCTTTTACCCGATTCACTTGTTCTGTAGGTAAATGCCTAGACGAAGAGCGCGGATAGGTTATGAAACCTTCTTCATACAAGTTCTGAATGTGTTTTTTTGCAGTTTCAGCATTAATTTGTAATTGTGCATGGGCATCTTTGTACAAGTCTGTTAAGTTGTATAGCAATTTAGGATATTGCTTCCTAGTGCCCTCTTTAAATTCCTCAACCGTGAGATATTGACCTTTTAGCTTCTCCCCTAAACTCCTTAATGGCGATGGGTTTAACACCTGATCTTCTGTTTTCATAACTGGAGTGAGTCCTAAATTTGTTACTAGCTGCAGATGATAATAAGACTGTTCCTTATAGTTTTCAATTGCTAACTCACGTTGACGGATCTCATGTAGCAAACACATTTGTACACGGCCAGATGCCAATAGGAATTTATTTTGTGCTAATTTTGTGGTGCATCCCCTGGTTATATTCATCCCTAATAGATAATCTAAATACTGCCTTGCTTTAGCAGAATAAGCTAGTCCATCATACTTAGACGCGCTTTCTAATCGATTGAGAGCTGCTTCGAGTTCTACAGCTTCAAAAGAGGATTTATATACGCGAGATTGCTTTTTATTCACACCTGCGTATTCGTACACTTCCCTATAGATTAACTCTCCCTCGCGGTCCGCGTCACATATGTTCACGGCATGGTCAACATCAGGTCGCTGTAACAGTTTAACAAGGATTTGTAGTTGCTCTGCATTATCTTGTATCACCTTATACGATGGTTGAAAAATTAAAGGTAAGTGTTCTAACTGAAACACTTTATACTTTGGATCCATCTCTTCCGGATTTTTTAGTTCCAGCAGATGTCCGCGGCACCAACTTACAATATAATGATCATTTTCGTAATAACCGTAATAAGGTTTGCTCCCAATGTACTTTTGTGAGTGACGGAATCGTGGCGATTTCATAATTTCATTGGCCACTTTTGGTTTTTCTGCAATAAATAACGTTTTCCCCATAACTTTTTCCTCCTTAAACAAAAAAAGGACACACCTACGCTATGGTTATGCGTAGGTGTGTCCTTTTGCAATATGATTTTTTAGTATTGGATTACTATAATTATAGCACATATCACATTTAATATACATGATGTCTGATTCATTCACTATCAATATTTAACCTTAAACGTCTTTAAAAGAGGAGGAAACTGTTCTTTTAGCTTTTCTTCTACGAAGTTGCAATCCTCAACAAAAATATATGCGTAAATCATATTATGATTCTCTAAACATTTATAGCAATTTAGGTGTAAGTTACTATTACCTTTATGACCATTTACATGAGCCATTCCTCTTCCATAAATAATATCACTTTCTCCCCAATATAACACATAGTAGTTTTCTTTGATGGGTTTGATTTCAAGATTGTTTTCTCCTAATCCACCTAATTCTTTAGCCTCCTTAATTAAAATTTCCTTTTGCTTTTTATCTAACTCACAAGCCACCCCATATACAACTCCATTATTATTCGGATTACTAGAATCCCTATCATTTTCCCAAGTATCTACCTTGAATTGAAAATTACCCAATAACTTTGTTTCCCTCCTATTCATTTTTTTTAAATTCTTTCTCATAAATGATAATAGATCCATAACTTTAGGCTCCCTACTTCGATATTCATTTTAATCCTATATTATAATATTAGCATTTAACTTATTGTTTTTTAAAATTAATAAATAAGATAAATTAAGATATACTCATATGGTAAATTAAAAAATAAAATGGGGATGATTTTATTGATAACAAAATTAAAAAAAGATAAGTTGTTTTTGTTTCCTAATGTAACAACAGAGGCATATTATGATCCAATAAGTCAATCAATAGTATATTGCAGTATCAATCGTAAAGATTTCGATAATATTCTTCAAAATCCTTATGATTTAAGCATAATTAATAAAACAAGGGTACTCGTTCATGAAATTGCTCATTATATAGACCATCTCTCAACACTTCACGGACAAAAGTTACTAGAATCTACTTGCAAGTCATTTAACGCAATTATGCATGGTACAGAAAAAGATTACCATCATATGATAAAAATGAATAAACAGATACGAAGTCTTAAATTCGAAGATTTTTATAAGCAATTATCCGGCTTACAGGCTAGAGGAGGTAATGAAAAAGATTGGGAGTTTAGAACATCCATTGGTTGTCGATATAATATAAATGGGGAAACAGATAAGACAAAGCCAATCATTTTCAGTCAGTTTTTCTATCGAAAGCAGTTTATAGGGAGAATCCCTCTGTCAGTTGAATCGCTTTGGGAAACTAGTGCAATGGCCACAGAGGTTACTATGCATTCACAAGCCATGTTAAAACTAAGTGATAATGACGAGAGACAGGTAGCATCACATGAATTTATACGCAGTAGTTATGATTGGCTATATAACTCTGAATTACTTACATATTCAACTGCAGCACACCTTGTTTCTGGTTTATTAAACATTAGTGATATTTATACAGGACTTCGATTATCAAAATTATTAGCTTTAATAAGTTTAAATTTTCCAAAAGAGTATGTCCCTATGTTGAAACATGGTAACTATTTCAATTTAGAAAAAGATACAAAAAAGGCACTTATAAACACAAATGATCCAAGTTATATCTTTTACAGACTTGTACATAACATTCAATTGTCTAATGAAGATATAATGAGCAAAGATGGGGAATTTGATATAGAAAAAATACTACAGATTAATGGATTACCTAGTCAGAAGCAATTTGAAGAAAGAGTTGTTAATTCCATGAAAGCTATTAGCGATAATCATATAGACGGTCAATTTTCTAAGCATATGAAAGCTTGTCTAGAGCTTGGTACTTATACTTTTAAAGAGTTCGGTTTGAATATTTATAGATTATCGCCATTACACTTAATTGAACTCGCAAAGAGTGATAAACTACCTTTAATCTTTGAGGAAGATGATACTTTTGATGAAACGAAATTTCTACCCGAAAGGTACATCTATCTAGGCGGTATTGAGAATAGAATAAAAGAATTTATCCAGGCTTGTGGTTATTAACAAATTAAATATTCTTAAAAGATAAATCCTCACAATTAACTTACTTTAAAATATAGTCTGAAATTCTATCATTTTTTTTGATTTAAATATACTTTTGGCGAAATTATTGGACTAAGAATAATTAAAGAAAAGGATACATCTTTATAAAAAAATGTATCCTTTTCTTTTGAATTAACATCCACCTACTGATTTGTTTTTTTTATAAAATTTTTCGGATCTCCTTTTAGCTTGTAATACTTCATGTTAAGACGAATAGCTACTAAAGAGATTACAATAAACCCTATTACATATAACATATATCTCTCCATTTCTTATTGTTTAGCAAACTTATTCTGTAAATACTTCACATGTTTCTTTTCAACTCTCCATTTCTTATTGTTTAGCAAACTTATTCTGTAAATACTTCACATGTTTCTTTTCAATATCTTTATCCGTAATGTTCACTCGCGATATTGTTTGATAAATATGCTGGATCTCGTCATTTGTTAGTTGTACATCAGTATATGATTCAATACATTTTTGTAGATCGTTATAATACAGGGCATGTTTATCTTTAGAATGAACATGTACCCTTTTTAGACTGCATTTTGGATGAAACGCAGCAATCGAAATACACGGCAGCTGTTGTTCCATCACCCATTCAATTGCTTTTATATGTTTATAGTTTTGTCGAAATGGATTTTGAAAAGAGTGTTTCTTTCTAAAGATACCTTGTGTCCATCTTGCTGCTTTCTCACTTCCATAGATCCAGCCCTCATAGTTCTTCGTCTCTAGAACAAATACACCTGTTTCAGCGATAACAATATGGTCAATTTGCGTTGTATCACCATACTCCGTATTAACCGTAACATCATGTAACACGCAATAACTTTGAGAATCTAACTTGCTCAATATACGTTTTACTAATTTCTCTCCGGCTTTTCCTTTCCATTTCGGTACATGTTTTTTTACAACAATATTCAACGGAATGAGAACCGCAATGAGAATTAATTCAAATATCAATACTTTCATAATAGAAGCCCCCTTTTTACACCCTTGCGTTTCTGCGCATTAAACGATATACATGCGTTTCTAATCCTAAGATAAAATATGAGATACATAAGCCTTTAATCACCATCTCTACGAAGCCTAATGCTAATGAAACAAGGAGCCCACCTCGAAACTGAAAAGGTCTAGTCACTCTTCGATTTACTGGTTTTTCAATGACGCCAAAGTTGGCCCAGGTAGGCAAACGTTTTTCCACATTTTTCACGGTACCCATTAATCCGTATTTTAACGATAGAATGAAACATCCGATTAATAAATAAACAACAGAAGAAAAATAGATAGATAGGCCTATTACGAAGCATGTCAGTAACCAGCCTATTAATATAGAATTTCGCAAAGTAATATATTCTCGATTTCTATTCAATACAAACAGTCCTTTCAAAATTTATAAGGTTATTTTTATTTGGAAAATATTTACATTTGTTTATAAGCATGATATGATACGTCTATATTAATTTACGAACTAGCCAAAAAAGGATTGTGATAGACGTGTTAAAACTTGTAGTAGATAATACCGTAACAGAACAAGAAACAGATTCAGCTTTTTCAAACTTTTTCACTTGCAAAGACTGTGTATATTATCTTTCAAAATCAGATTCTTGCAGTCTACAATTAGCGGCTGATTCAAATAATCCCCTTATTCCTTATGAATGTGGGAATTTTGAGGAAACCTATGAAATCGGAACGGAAGATCCATTGAATTCACATATTCATCAACGACTTCGTGAAGAAAAAGTACAAACGCTAGCTGAAAATTATCCAGCACAACCTTCTATTGATCCAATTCACAAAGACGCAATATGGTATGGAACAGTAAACTATGGTTGCTGGATTGTAAGTGATGCAAAAAAACGCTTTGCACTTGCAGAACAGGTTCCTTTCGGTGATAATAATATGTTACCTGAAAAATACGCATCTCCTTTTCCTTTACATGACCATGGTGCAAAAGAAGGTATCCGACACTATATGTGTTGGTACGTAAATGAAAAAGGAATTGGCGAATACCATCTTCTTATTGGTGGTGTCATCATGAAAATTGCAGAAGGAGTTAAGAAACTTGGATTCAATAACTAATCACATCTATAAGAAAAGAATGTTAGAACATACCCTACTATTTAGTTTGGTACAGTTGGTACCACTGATCATATCTACCGGTATCATATATATGTTGCTAGAACTTACTGATACAGAGTGGATAACCTGGTTTAGTTATGAAGGTATCTTTGCCGTTCTTTTCCTTATAACGAGGTTCCAGGTGTTCCAGAATAAGAAAAGTATTATTTCTTTGAATCAATATGAAAAGTGGTTTTCAAAGTTAAATATTTTCTTGGTCTCTATATTTCTAGTATTATTTGCCTCCATACCAACTCTATTAAAGGTTGCCTTCATTCTACAAATGACTGTTATTCTATTTCTACTAGAGTACCTTTGTTTGTATATTAATCGTTTACCAATACATAATTTATATAGAGTACAAGAGATCATTTGTGATAAAAAGCAACTCAAAATTGAACGAATTATTCCAAACAATGAGGAACACGGTACTCATACAATTAAAACAAGAGATGGGCAATGCTTTTTATATACCGCTGTGTATTTGAGCGGCATACTATCGCCAATTTCAGAAGAAGTATTTGAAGAATATGAAAGAAAGAACCTAATGGGTAGATAAAAGGTACTGAATGTAGATTCAGTACCTTTTCTATCTTTATATATAGTTCTTTACATATTAGCAAATAGCCATGGAGCGAGTACGGCTAACATACACAGCAAACAAGATCCCGTTATGACACGATTGGCCCAACGGTAATATTCTGGCTGTTTCGTACTCTCATGAATTCTTCTTAAACGAATACCTGCGATTAACATGAATGGTGTGAAAATAAGTGCTGTTGCTTTAAACAGGTCTAAAAAATCCGTAAAGATGTTCATAAATGAAAATACATCGGAACTAAACAAGAAGTATACACTTAGTCTCATCGACATCATGCTGATAAATGAGAAAATCATACTTCCGGTTGCCCACTTCATCCATTGACCATTTTTTGTAATTAATGCCATAACCATGACAATAACGCCTAATACGAATGAAATAGAAAAGATATTGACTCCTACTTTAAAAGCCGGTGCATACAATCCTTCAATCTTTTGAATGATTGATGATCCAAATGAATCATCTTTCTCTGTTGTTTTCGTTCGATTGTTTAGTCCATCTTTAAATGATGACGAAACATCATTTCCTTTTAACTCATTAAAATCTACTTTTACAGAAGCTTGAGCTGCTTGTAAGGGTACAAGTAATAAAATCATCAAAACAAGCGTGCATAAGACTCCTATCATTCCTTTTTCTCGTTTCATCACACATCACCCGCTAATTTTGGTTTGATGCTCTTTAATTTGATTTCATTTCCTTCTGCAGCATAATAAAGATCTGCTGCATAATAGATATTTGCTTTTGTATATGCCCCCATAATTGCATTTGCAATTTCTTCTTTTTCTACTGCCACATATGTTTCATTTTCATTGTAAAACTCAATTTCAATTCGGTTAATATTATTATTTAATACTGTAATATGTAATTCTTTTAAGCTATCTAAGCGATTCCCTAATCCACATACCAACTTAAATACTTTATTTGCAATTGTTGGTGGTTTTACATACGTCGTATTAAAATGAATCGTTTCATCATCTATCACACCATCTTCCTCGACTTCACACGTCATAATGAAAGAATGATTTTGTTTTTCAATTTCTTGTTGACTCAACTTGCGATCAATGACATACTTCACGCTTGTTGACAGGTTTTCTATATATTCATCCAGTTCGGTATTTGAAATTTTAACCTCTGAGAATTCCGGAAAAATCATGTAAGCGTGTATATTAGAACTACTTTTACTTACACGTAATACCTGGACTTGTTTCTTTTCATAGCGCACCGTTTGTTCTAATTTTTCTACTACATTGTTACTTATGGAATTAATATTCATTTACATTCACCTTTCAAAATTGTTATTTTTTTAACTCAAAAATATTTTTTACTTCATATAATCCTCATGTTTGGATTTAATCTATTTTAAGCATTGTAATATTACGAAGAGTTCTCAATTCCCCTGTTTTAAGACTGTTAATCACTTGAATCTCAAAACATTTCAATATTACAATGACGTACAATGTCTCATTATAGTCGAATATCTTTATATGGTGAATCATTCTGTCCCACTCATTTGTACAAAAATAAAAAAATATTTTACTCTTGTACAAATGAGTGGAAAAATGCTGTATTTCATGCTATTTAACTAAGAAAATACAACTAGGAAATAGATTTATATATTCCCTAGTTGTCTATTACTCCATTCAACTAGTGTATAAGAATAAGGTGAATTGACCTCTAATTCCATATACAGTAATTGATTTTTTGGTAATATCTCTCCCTCTGTATGAATCCAATAACGCTTCTTATTAGACATATTTATGACGCGTGTCAGTCCTTGTTCTTTTTCTTGTTCTATTACTTTTGCAGTCCACCTCACAAAATCCATATCTTCAACATTAGCTACTCCTTGTTGAACAGGAAAAACGTGTTCTGTTTCCGGTGGAATTGAAACATATTCTTGTTGTGGATACATGTCCTCATATTCTAATAATTCCACTGGTATATCCTCATCACTTGGAAAAGGCATATCATAAACAGCCTCAGGAGTGGGAGTATGATGAAAATCTTCAGCATACTCCACTTCTTCTATATCCTCATGTTTTAATCTATCACTCTCTTCCTCACCCAGATTCTTATGAACAGATGTAGCAACTAAATCATATATACTTGCTACATCCTTTTCTAAGGCGATCTCTTTTGTTGGAACAGTAACACGCTCTTGTTCCCTTCCAATAGGTTTATTTTCTCTTGGGCACCAATAAACGGGGCGTTCCACCGGTTTATTTTCCATTTCTTTTTTCTTGGCTTCTTCCATTAGAAATTTTTTCTTTGAATTACGAACTACCAAAAACACATAACAAAATAGACCAATAAATATTTTTGTAATCATAATAATCCCCTCTCGATCATCCAAATAAATCGAACTCAAACTGTCCATCGATTACTTTGTTTTTTCGTTTTCCATTCTTTTTAGAAGAATCCACTTCAACAATAACTGAATCCCAGAATGTGATATCTTGTTTTTGTACAAGCATGCGCTTATCAGTATTCAGTGTTGTTAAAGCTCGAATGACACCTTCTATTTCTCCATCTATTTCAAGTACATTCTGCTTCACTCGAACTCCAGGTACTCGCTCTTTTTTAATACATTCAACAGCCCTTTGTACAAATTGAGCCTCTTTCATAAATGCTACGTCCATCGTTTCTGGTAATTTCTCTACCCAATTTGAAAATTGAATTTCAATTGATTCAAATACAGGCGTAATGACATTACCGATATTTGCAAGGACGCGTTTCGATTCATCAGATGCTGCTTTTGTCCATTCCTCTGTTGAACCCTTTAATTGATTTCCACTCTTAATGTTTTGAATTAATAGAGTCTGTAGATCTCCAGTATCACCAAGCATTGCATTCAGCCCATCGCTTGTAGCCTCACCGTTCATTGCTTCAGCAGCTTTATTCTTTTGGGCAATTAATTGCGCCATCTGCTGCTGGAACGTTTCTCGGTATCCAAGATAGAAGGTCCTACATTGTTTAGTTTGTCCAATACGACAGTGTCTTCTAGCTGCCTGATTCAACGCGAATAAGCTAAATGGTAATTGATAAAATATCAATGTAGGTGTTGCCAGTAAATCAAGACCCACCTTCACTAATTCTAGCGAGCATATAATTACATTCACACCGCTATTCACTTGATCTTTTAGCCATTCACTACGCTTTGGCGGAGTAACTGTATTGGTACGGAGAATAGCTACTTTCGCACCAGGTATTTGCTCTACAACCTTCTGTAAACGGGGTTGAACGTCTCGTTCTTTTACTGTAGATCCTGTATCACATACGTATACGATTGTTGGACGGCCCTCAGAAATTTCTGTACGCAATATATCTTGCAACTCCTTCTCTTTAGGCTGTATACAATCCTCATCAAATTTGAATTTATCATTAGACCAAACCAGTTCTTTTTCTGCATCATCTAAGTAATAGTTCGGATAATGGATCATATTGTCTGGATATGCATTACCTGTACGAATATAAGAAAGCCACAGTTTTCCGGCGTCTGGTGTACCTTTCGCTGCTTCAATTGCTTTTTCAAACGACTCTTTCATATGCTCATAGGCTTGCTTTTGTTCTTCCGACATATCGACAAGAATCGTAGGTACATTAATTAACTCCACAGGATTTGGCCACACATCTTTTAAGCGTACATTAATGGTTGTATCCATTAAAAATTGGGTAAACACATAAGGTGAAATACCAGGTACAACCTTAGTTTTATCTAATATACCTTGTGCTCCGCGTGAAGCTATATTAGATGTAACCTCACCATCATGGTAATATGTTCTCTCGATGTTTCCGTAGGTTTCATTCCATTCCATGAAAGAACTGTATTCAAAACCACTTTTCACCATTTTTTGAGGGAATAAACGCCATAACGTATAGAATACATCGCTTGCGCGGCCACCAAATAATGTACCTGTTCCAGCTACAACTTTCTTACAAACCTTTGCTAAACTTCCTAAGGCAGTTCCTTGTGCTGTTTCACTTTTTAATTCGTGGACTTCGTCACAAATTAAAGCATCAAAAAAGTGTTTCATTTTTCTACGAATATACTCAACAGTAGCTACCTTTCGATATGCTCTTCCTGATTGCTTCGCATCATATGGCTTCACACGATTCTCTAACTCTAGTTGTTTTTGCAGCGGTTTATTTCCCTCTTTTATTGCTTGCAATAATTTATTTTCATATTTGGTCCAATCTTTAAAACTTGCATATTTTGTTTTTACTTTTGGACTCCAAATATTTGAATTACAATCAGCACATACACTGTTTTTATTTGTTTTCGAATCTAAGTCACTTCCTGTAAAATCTTTATACTGACAGACTTCTTTCTGTTCGCCATTAGCTTGGTGAACCATGATAGAAGATGTTTTTTTACGTAACTTAGCACCACAATCTGGACAGTAATATCCATCCTTATAATATCTTTGCACCTCTTCCTCCGACTTCTTGGGAAGTGTAATTTTCTTATAAGGCAATGGCATTTGTTTGATAGAATCCCCTCGCATCGTTGTAAAACTAATGACAAAAAAGGTTGGTTTTTCTGGTTTTGGTCTTCCTGCCTGAATCCAAGATTGATGAATGCGTATTAAATCCTCTGTACGTTTAATCAGATGTACGTCTGCGTCTGGTATTAAGTGTCGTATTTCTTCTTTTGCCCACTTCTCAGTAAGAGTCGGTGGAACAAATACGCAGGTACGATACCCTTTTTTCCCGGTTAAATGGAAATATCCATCTACTGTCGCTGTCATAATTGCACTTTTGCCGGACGACATTTCTCCCTGTATAATGATTCCTTTTTGTACTTGTAATGCTTTTGCTGCACCTGTTGCTACATGTGCCTGTACAGGGAATAATGGTCTCTTGTATGTATCAAAATGAGATAATGCCTGATCTTTCATTGGTTGATGCAATGGCTCATCTAATTTTGTTACCTTATCAAGCATGACAGGTGAATATTCCAATAGATATTCATTTAAATCTTGTATTTTATTAATTTTTTCGCCTGTACCCTCTTGTGGAAATTGACATTTTCCAGAGCGAATCATTTCTGATAAAAACTCTTTACAATCCTTTTCTTTTAGTACGACTTGTGCAATAGATAGAGAAGAAAATTCATTCTTATCAAAATATACCTCTAATGGCTGTAATAGATTTCTTGTTAGCATCTCCTCATAAATTGGCTTCGCCCATTCTTCTAAAATTGGCAAGCCGTACGGAGGGGCCATTAAGAAGTCTCTCACTTGCATTTCTGGTGCTTCGTCAATTGCAACAATGTATTTCGTCTCTAATTGTTTGGAAAACGCAATAATTGCTTTCTTTTTATTGATAGTTTGCGTATTAATAAATTCAAATTGTCCTTTTGAGATCACATTCACTTTTTTATCTAATGTGTAATGTGATTCTTCCCTTTTTCCTTCTCCAAAATACAAACGGCTAGTTCCCATTGATATGGCTGCTCTGAATGACTTTAATGTATTGTCATTCGCACCTAACACTGCAAATTGCATTTGGTTGTTATGATTAACTGCCATAACAAAGCAGAAAGCTGAATGTGAAGCAGTGCCTGTCTCCAATTGCAACATCGCTGGTGTTTGTTCTTGATCAAATGTATTTTGTTGAATCATTTCCTTCATCATAAAGTTCCCTCCTAAAATAAAAAACGCATCATAATCGATACGTTTCATGTCCTACTCATTTAATTTGTTGTTTAAAAATCTATAAACTGTTTCCATTCTGGTAATGATTGCTCAGCTGCATGTAGCATATCACCTGCACCTTGGAACAGTGAGAATTGTTCTAGTACTACCAAATGTGTACCTGCACTAAATTGAGATGCACATAAGCAAATGACTGTTAGAACAATAGCAATGCGAAACATTCGATTACTAAATTCCCATACGATAAATAATACTCCTATTCCTAATAGTACAGACATATCCTTCTTCCTTTCCTAGACCAGTTCTTTGACAACACCAGTTGGTGTTGCGGTGATAAATTTCGCACGGCGTTTTTGTAAAACAACTTCTTTCGTTGTTTTTTCAAGTGGCTCAAATGAAGTTTCATAATACACATTCTCGGATCCACGGACCGCATGGAGTGTATCACCTTCACCAAGCAAACCATCTGCCACACCCGTTATCAGCAATAGTCCTAATTGTCCAGAAGCAATTGGCATCTTTGCTCTCTCTGCAGCTGTTTTCTCGCCTTGTAGTGAGTAACCATTCCCTCTATTTAAACGCTTTTTGAACGACGAGATGCCTTCCGATTTCCCTATCCCTTCATAAGCACTTTTATAATCCACTCTTGATGTAAAAATGATTTTTTTCTGATGATGCAATTCAGGTATAATCCAACTTTTACGATTCACCATTTGCGCTAATGTATTCACCTTTTTTCTTACGAAAGCAAGGTCGGACATGTTTTCACAAAAATTAGCGAATCCATCATTGAAGTATGTATCATTTTTCGTAGCCGCACGTTTACGGCCGATAAAGACACATTGCTTAAATGCATCGAATTCTTCATTTTCATCACCAAAACGCATTAATCCTATTTCTTCGTAATTCTTAGCTAAAAAGTAACTAATATCATCCCTAGCAAAACGATCATATGGAATGACATACACCATAATGCCACCTTCTTGTAAATAATGGTGAGCACGTTTTAGGAAGTTGAACTCCATTCTCTCTGATTTTGTATTTTCTGTACGAAGCTCCGTATTATAAGGAGGATTTAAAAAAACAAGCGGAAAGTAGTCATGACTAATCATCATGCTTTCAAAGCTAGATCGTATCACTACGTCTAATTGCTCTTTTGCTTTGTTATATCGATTTGCATCTAATTCCACACCATATGTATCAAGTTGTATACCAACTTGTTTCACCTCATCTGCAAAACTTCGTAAAATTGTCCCTTCTCCACAGCATGGATCAAAGCAAGCATAAGCTCGCTCTGATTCCATTTGTAATAGTTGTACTAAGTGTTTCCCTTCTGTTAGTGGTGTTGGATAAAATCCCGCCGCTAAATCATTTTCTAAACGCATAATCGTTCCCTCCAAGTTCTTTTTTACAATAAAAAAAGGAAGATCCAAGTAAATACATCACTTAGTTCTTCCTTTTACCCTCTATACACTACCTCGACTTTATTAAAACGGTAGTAAATCATCTGCAATCTCCGATAGCTCATCCAAACCAGCGAATATATCATCCGACTCTTGGGATTGCTCTTTTGTTTCCTGCTCTTTTGGATCATCTAATACTGTCCAAATCTTATCTTTTTTCATATCTATATCCCTCTATCCTTCTTACTTTTCTGTTTCATAAATAAGTTCTTCGTAGTCAAAAAGATAATCTTTCAACTTACGCATGATTTTACGAAACTTTGGTTCGGCTACGATCTTAGTACCACTATAAAAACTTTGTTGCCCAACAAAGCGCCATAAGATACCATAGCCTATGTTCATTTCCTGTATCCCTTCAATAAATAATGCGATTTCTTGAATGGCTTCTTTTTCATTCATAGCATGTGGTTTAAAGTATTGAAATTTACCAACTGGTAATATAATTTCAGCCTCGAAACAACCTCGCATTTGATTTAATCTTCCTCTTGTTTCAGATGACATTGTAGATGTAGCATATGACTTCTGTTGATATGTCTCATTTGCCTCTATTCGTGTTTTATGCTCCTCTACTGTTGGTACTAGTCGTAAGTGTCTACAATCTTTTTTCATTTTGTTTTATCTCCCCTAACTGTTTAATTTGTTATTTTATGAATAATAAATAACCCCGCCTGCATACTTGAAAACAACACAAAAAGAGCTTCTTCAAGTCGATTAATAATGTGCATAGCAAAATAAGCTATATATACACTAATCGGCTCAAAGAAGCCCTTTCACAAATGAAACAAGACGCAACTTGCTTCTACAACTCAACCACAACACAAAAAAAGGTGTGGGAATAAACGGAATCAAATAAACTAACAATATACCTATATATTATATAATATTGTTATTGATTTCAAGAAGTATTAATTAAAACTAACACATTAACCATAATTATTCTTACTCCTCAAGCTTGTGAAGGCCGATAGCCAACAAAGATTTTGGTAATACATTAAGAGTTAATAAAATACTATTAAGCATCTTACCATTTCACGCACCTATAAGGAATACAACCATGCTGTTCTTGAATCTGAATATGTGTATTATATTTCAATCCGCGCACCTACATAAGGTGCGATTTTATCAAATGGCAAACCGCCTGGTTGGTCAGATATTTCAATCCACGTACCTACAAGAGGGACGACTTTTCTTTAATAAATGGTTAATTAACTTTTTAATAAATAAGCTTTCCTTCAATTATTCTAACGTTTTCTTCATTACAGTCCATCAATAATCGCTACTTTTAAAATATCTAATTCTTTTACCAAAATGTTATAGTCATCAATTATTTTTGGTTTGTCAATGTTCCGCTTAATATCCAGTAAATAGTGTACTTTTGCGGAAGAGTACTGGCCAAGTTTTGAATTATGTTTCCACCAACAAAGTTTATGTACTTCTATACTTCCTTCAGGGCGTGCTACTGACCCAGCATTCCCAAACAATTTAACCAGTTCATTTTTAATCTTTTCTGCATCCCCTTTGGTGAAATCTGTCTTCCTTGTTCATTGCATATGAATACTTCCATAAAAAATATAAGCTCCAAGATCAACACGATGCTTCATCCCCATTGTATCTGAACCTTTATCCTTCCCATGCTCAGAACTTACACTTTTCGTAATCTGCATACTAGTATAATGTCAATCGGATCAATACTAGTCGTCGTATGAACTGAAGCAGATCCTCTTACTCCAACAGAGACACTAAATTACTATCAATTATCTTACCAGTCTTAATCCACGCACCATCAAAAGGTGCGTCCAGCATGTACAGTAAATACGATGTGATGACAAAAATTCCAATGCATACACCTATAAGGGGTTTGATTTTTGTGTTTCAAACTTCCATAATTTCTATTGAGATTTCAATCAACACACCTAAAAGAGGTACGACTAAAAAACTCTCTAATTTTCCGATATTCGGGTGATTTCAATCCACGCACCTATTTAAGGTGCGAGAGCTTTTTATTTTAGGAGGGAAACTTATGATACAAATTTCAATCCACGCACCTGCAAGAGATGCGACTTTCCTTTAATAAATTGATAGAGTATATCTTTATAAGGATACTTTCTTTCAACTATTCTGACGCTTTTTATTACATTCCTTTAATAATCTCAACTTTTAAACCATCTAATTCATGTACCAAGACAGTATAATCATCGATTGTTTTTGGTTCATCAATATTCTGTTTAACCTCTAATAAACGATGTACTTTTGCAGAGGAGTATTGACCAAGTTTTGAATTATGATCCCACCAACAAACTTTATGTACTTCTATACTTCCTTCAGGGCGTGCTGCTGATGCATCATTTTTAAACGATGTAACCAGTGCATTTTTAATCTTCTCCGCATCTTCGTTAGTAAAACCTGTCTTTTCTGCTAATTGCGTATTAATACTTCCATAAAAAACATAGACTCCAAAATCAACACGATACTTCATCCCAATTGTATCTGAACCTTTATCCTTCTCAGGCTCAGAATTTATAATTTTCGTAATCTGCATACTAGTAATGTCAATTGGATCAGCTGTATGAATTGAAGCAGGTCCTCTTATTCCAGCAGAGACACTAAATTACTATCAAACATCTTACCAGTCCTAACTCACGCACCTATATAAGGTGCGACTCCAGGCTTCGCCAATTTCAACCATTAATGCACGATTTCAATCCACGCACCTGCAAGAGATGCGACTTTCCTTTAATAAATTGATAGGGTATATTTTTATAAGGATACTTTCTTTCAACTATTCTGACGCTTTTTATTACATTCCTTTAATAATCTCAACTTTTAAACCATCTAATTCATGTACCAAGACAGTATAATCATTGATTGTTTTTTGTTCGTCAATATTCCGTTTAACCTCTAATAAACGATGTACTTTTGCAGAGGAGTATTGACCAGGTTTTGAATGATGATCCCACCAACAAACATAGACTGCGAAATCAACACGATGCTTCATCCCCATCGTATCTAAAACTTTATCCTTCCCATGCTCAGAATTTACACTTTTCGTAATCTGCATACTAGTAATGTCAATTGGATCAACACTCGTTGCTTTATGAATTGAAACAGGTCCCCTTTCTCCAACAGAGGCACTAAATTACTATCAATTATTTTATCAGTCTTACTCCACACACCTGAGATGCGAAGAAAGTAATCTAGATAAGGCAGCAAGTAATTTCATTTCAATTTAGGCACCTATATAAAGTGCGACGTAATTCTTCTTCTGTGGATATATCTCGTCTAATATTTCAATTCACACACCTATATAAGGTGCGACTTGTTTACTTCTATTTTTGCATTGAAATAATCTAAATTTCAATCCACGCACCTATGTAAGGTGCGACGTTCCTCCTGAGTTTGCCAAGGCACATGCTGGACATTTCAATCCACGCACCTATATAAGGTGCGACAAACAGAAATATGATGGTTATTTTAGATATGTTATTTCAATCCACGCACCTATATAAGGTGCGACATTACCTTACAACTCCTAAAATCTTACCAAGTGTATTTCAATCCACGCACCTATATAAGGTGCGACCTTATAACAACCTTTTCATTTTCTGCATTCGTAGTATTTCAATCCACGCACCTATATAAGGTGCGACTTGTGCATGATTCCTGTGCTAAATGTTAATTTTTTATTTCAATCCACGCACCTATATAAGGTGCGACATGTAATCTCTCTAAAACGACTATCCACGTTACTATTTCAATCCACGCACCTATATAAGGTGCGACGTTTAGTTTTAACGTATTTTGTCCACCACCAGAATTTCAATCCACGCACCTATATAAGGTGCGACAGCGATTTTTGTTTAAAACCATACAAAAATACACTAATTCTGTTCAAAAATATACATATTTCTTTATTTAATAAGAGAATTTGTATAAAAAATATTAAACTTCTCTCATAAATTATGAAAATTCAGGTGCGAATGCACGAGGAATTTTATGTGTGCTATACATTCGCACCTAAAAAATCAAAGGACTTTCTAAATCAACGGATTCCTTTATACCGATATGTTCAACCCTATTTTTATAGTTATTACCTAACTGATAAAATCTAAGACTATCCTCATCTTCGTTAATAATTTTAATTAATTCCATCTTTAAAGTAGCAAATTGAGTTGCATCCACAACACATTCAAACACTGAATTTTGGACTCGTTGACCATAATTTTGACATATTTTCGAAACTTTTCGCAGTCTTTTTTGTCCAACACTGTTAGTTGTGCTTACATCATATGTTATTAATACTAGCAACTGTTACACCTACTTCCATAAAAATGGTGGATATTCATCTAAGTCATCACGTAAATAACGAGCCAATAGCAAAGCTTGCGCATGTGGTACTAATCCCCAAGATATTTTTTCACCAAGATATGGATGTGTTATTTTTTCTTGTTTTTTATTTTGCCAAGCTGTTATAAATTTTTTTCTAGCTTCATCCGTCATGATAACAGCTCCATTTTCTTTTTGGAAAAAATCCCCCTTGTTTATGACTCGCTTATTAATTAATGACAAGACAAATTTATCTGCATAGACTCCTCGTAGCTCTTCTATAACATCTAAAGCCAAAGATACCCTTCCTGGCCGATCTCGATGCAAAAAACCAACATATGCATCCAATCCAACACTCTCTAATGCAGATGTCATATCATTTGCTAATAATGTATAAGCAAATGATAACATTGCATTTACATTATCTAATGGGGGTCTTCGAGAACGTCTATTAAAATAAAAATCCTCTTTTTGTTGTAGGATCATCTGATTAAATAATTTATTATAACTTGTGGCAGCCTGCCCTTCTAATCCCCTTAATCTTTCTAAATCCTCACATTCCCTTACTTCAAGAATAATAGATGATAAGTGTTGAGAGATTGCTTTGAATTGATCCACATCTATTCGTAATGGATAATCTCGAGTCATTCTTTCAATTATCCATTTGTTATTGTAAATCTTTCCAACAATGAAGTTGCGCGCAATTTTAGCTGATATAACTTCATCTTCTGATATACGATATTGTTTTTTTCTTAGAATGACATTTCCCTTACTTTTCCCAATAACTCTTGCAAGAAATTGTCCATACATTGTTAAAAATACCAATGAAATATTTTTTTCTGCACAATACCCCATAAGTGCAGGACTTGTACCCGTATAGCCAAAAGATACAATTGATTCTAAGTTGTGAAGTGGCAACCTTCCTATCTTCTCTTTTTCCTTTAGAAGAACGATGTTATCACCATCTAACGACAAATAAACATCTGGTTGAGTTATAAACAATGTATTAAGAAGTTTTTTCATTCATGGATCTTCCCTTCAATATAACTTTTTACAGATCTTTTATTCATTAATCCTGGTAAGCATAAATTTTGAAGGGAACAACTTTTGCAAAACGATCCTGTTTTTACTTTAGGAGTATACTTGCGTTTATAATAATCATACATTTCTTTGACAATTGACCTAACGTTATTTTTTTCATATGTCGTTAGGGGAACTTCAATACGGTGTTTGATTTCATTATAAAATATAAAGCCTGTCTTTATTTCACAAAGCAGCATTTCTTCAAGACATATAGCTTGTGCTGTTAATTGTAAAACATCCGAATCGTTTATTTTCGGTTTCCCACGTTTATATTCGATTGGTTGCACAATATATTTTCCCTCGGCACCATTTATTTCAATCCCATTATTATCTTTAATAAACTCTACCACATCACAAACTCCTGTAATTCTAAGTTCATTTGATTTTATAGGCATCGCACGCACAGTAAATTTGTTTCCTCGTTTTTCCTTAATAAATGGTTGATCAGCTTTCTGATGAAGAAACTTCCCTTCTATCGTCCTAACGTTTTCTTCCCATTGTTGTTCAATATGAATAAGGGCCCATTGTCGTTTGCAAAATTGAAAATGTTGAATACCAGATAACATTAAATAACTATTGTCTTCATTACATTCCATCAATAATCTCAACTTTTAAACCATCTAATTCATGTACCAATACAGTATAATCATCAATTGTTTTTGGTTCGTCAATATTCCGTTTAACCTCTAATAAACGGTGTACTTTTGCAGAGGAGTATTGACCAAGTTTTGAATTATGATCCCACCAACAAACTTTATGTACTTCTATACTTCCTTCAGGGCGTGCTGCTGATGCATCATTTTCAAACAATGTAACCAGTGCATTTTTAATCTTTTCCGCATCTGCGTTAGTAAAGCCTGTCTTTTCTGCTAACTGTGTATTAATGCTTCCATAAAAAACATAGACTCCATAATCTACACGATGTTTCATCCCCATTGTGTCTGAACCTTTATCCTTCCCAGGCTCAGAATTTACACTTTTCGTAATCTGCATACTAGTAATATCAATCGGATCTACACTCGTTGCCGTATGTATTGAAACAGGTCCTCTTACTCCAACAGAGACACCTTTTCCAGCTCCCCCTTTAAAGGCAAAAACTTGTCCAAAGCTTCTTACATCAATCCACTCTTTACATGCAATTGCAGCAAATTGTTCATGTGGATTATCCTTCGATTTTAACGCTTTGACTAAATCTACATTGGTTTCTGCTCGTTCCCTTAAACTATTAAATTGGTCTACCTTCCTGTCATTTGATTGAACAAAAATAGATTCTTCCATGTCTTGCAGACGATTTCTAATCTTTCGTTTAATGGCTACATCAGAGATTTCACCATGTCCATCATAATTTTGTCTTGGGCGATTTCCATTCAAAGGATCTCCATTTGGATTAGCCTTTGTAACTGATAAAACAACTGCAAAATCGATTTTGTGATCTAAAGTTTTCATTTTTAATTCTCCTCTCCAATATTTACTGCATCATTTAGTGAAACATTTTTTTCTTTTTTTTGATACAATTCATGCCGTTGACTATAAAAGCCTAATAAGTATTTTCCAGACAGTGGTTTATTATTAAAATCTTCAATTTTTATCATTGAGCCAATCTCATCAATTAATTTGTTATAATACCAAACTTTCTCCCCTAAACGTGCTTGATACGGTTGTAGGGCCCCTTGAATGGTCCTCCATGTTCTTTCCGGATGTTGAGAAAAGGAATTCATATATCTCCTAGCATTTGTAGCACGTTGGTCACCATTATTTAATGCCTTTCTTTCCAAAACATCCGCAACCGCTAGAAGGCGTCCGAAGAGATAATCTCTATTATTATTTTCCTTATCTAATACCAATTGATATCCCTCCATTGTATTAATTAATGCACATGTAATACTTAATGTTTTTTCCCATTCCCATTTTTCCATTGATAGAGGGTTTGATGCACGTTGAAAGGCACTTCTAACAATGTCGAAAGGGATTTTTCTCTCGTCTATGATGCAAGGAAGCATACGCTCCATCAAACTCTTGACTACTTTTTCGTTTGCTTTTGGCCCATAAGCAGCAAATGCAATATCTCTGGTTGACGGTGCCCCATAAAATTTAACAAATTCATTATCTGCATTTTTACGGTAACCATGCTCCCAGACACATGTAGAATGCCAGTTCTTTAACTTATTTAAATAAAGGTTTTTATCCATATTACGATAGTAAAGAACTGCTAATCTGCCTGTTGTCGCTGAATCAAGCAAGAGAATATTTACATTTTCACTGGAAGATAAATTATTTTTATAACCATCAATTGCCTTAGCAACTTCATTGGCAAATTGTTCATGTGTATAGGATTTTATTTCTCGCTTTTTAGTTCCTCTTATATCCATTGAAAATATATTGTAACTATCTTCTACAATATCTGGAACATCTTCTGCATCATTGCCCCATACAAGAAATACACGTTGATCGATAATTTTTCCTTGCTTGTTAATAAGCCATTTCAATGCATTATGTGCTTTTTGGGACACATCATAGCTAATATTCGCTACTTCATTTGACGTAGTAAATCTTCCTCTAAATGTGAAACCTCTTAAATCATTTGAAGAGATTAACTTTGCTTGATCACTGGCATTTCTAATCTTTTTCGCATGTTTATCTGTACTCGGTTTTATTTCCCCTGTAACATAGCAGTAATCTTCATTATCTAGGAGGCCATCATAGAAATTAATAAAGGAGTTATGTATTTCTTTGTCTTGCCATACCTTTGATAGCATCTTATTTGGAGAATACACGGTAAATCTAACAAACGCAGCTTCTTGGCCAGCTGGAAGCACTGTAAAGATTTCGGGCTTGTTCCCAAGAAAAACTTCAACTTTTTTATCCCACTTTCCAATCAGCTTTTGGTTTTCATCAAGCCATAATATTTTGGTATCTATCAAGTCTTTCACTAATTGTTTTTTTCTTAAGTATTTGTAAATGCTTTTTAATTTATCTGTAGTATATGGGGATTCTACCCAATTCCTTAGCTGTTCGATATAAAAGCCAAATGACTCCTCTTCTTTTTTACTGCCGCCGTATTCACCAAAATCACCTGCAACGTAAGTTAATTTATCATGTAATGGATGGGGAACTTTATACGCTCCGGTACCAGACCTACTTGCAGAGTCTTCTGTACAAGGGATCAATGTATTGGCATCGCTCTTATCTATAACTGTCGCTGAATGGAACTCCCCTTCTTCTGTAATTAAAACTTCAATATTTGCTGACTGAGTAGTGTGTGAAATAGGTAGCAATGTATATTCTTGACCATTATATTTTTTTTCAATTTTACCGACTCGATCTAAATTTGATTGATAGGTCTCATACAAATTCAATAGCCAACTCATTTATTCACCTCCTTCTTCTAATTGTTTTATAAGCTCATCAACTGATTCAACGTTTGAACTGTCAAAAATCTTTGGCTCCATCTTGGATATTTTACGGATTTTTGTACATTCTTCTGGTCGGATGAATTGAATAATTCCATCTCTCATTACCGGATTCCATAATCGAACCTCTAATTCATTCCTACCTGTTTCATCAGGATAATTAAGCCCATGAATCATTGTGCCTAAATGAATATCTCCACCATAATTATCGTAAAAGCCTTCTCCTTCACCAAAAACACAAGGCTCCACATATCCTTGGCATTCTCTCGTTCCTAAAAAAATGTCTCGCCGTCCTCCAACTTTAAGTGAACGTTTTAGGATGTTATGATGCTTATATTCATTACGATCAAAAGCTAAATCAGGTCGATGAGGATTAAAGATAAAATGTGCTTGAACTTGGTATCTTACATTCTTTAAATATGTGTAATTTGCGAGTGTATTTCCACCACCATATTCAATTGGACGAATACCTTTTGATTCCATTTTGATTGCATTCATAATTCTTATTTTATCTACGATCATAAGAAGAGTTGGCTTCCAGTAAATTGATTCGACAATCCCTTTGATAGCTTGATAAGTTGGTACTTGGTAAGTTAACTTTTCTCCTCCCATTTTCATCAAAGGATCTGTGAAAAGTGCGTAATCACCAAAAACCTCAAATTCAATAGCATTCCGCAAAGATTCTTCCTCCTTTTTCATTTTCTATATTTTTCTAGTAAATTAATGATACTCCTCCTATGTAACTATATCAATATTTAACGATTATATATTATATGAAATTTAAGAATTCTTTTGATATGGTATAAAAACATGGATTAAAAACCCTATCTCAAACAAAGATAGGGTTTAAAATATAGCTGTCTTAAAATCACTCTCATTAAGCACATTCAGACCATATTCATCATTATAAGCACTTTCCTTCAAGGCTAGAATTTTCCCATCAAGATAGTATACGAGTCCATCATTTATTATCAATTTTTCTTTTTCATAGTTGAATACGTTAACTGTATACTGCTGTGCCTTTCGTAATAATCGACTCAAATCCTCAATGGAGTTATTGCTATTTAATTCTGCGATAATATCCTTTCCTTCTTCATATGGGACAATAACTGAAGTGGTTAGATCATCAATGACGTTAAAATGTTTGGCCGCTGTCTGGTAGCTATTTATAATAAATAATGGAATATCTTTTTTATCATGTTTATGAATATATGCTCGACGATAGCTATTTTCTATTCTTGGTACGGATAATAACTCAGTCATGTTCTTTTTTAGTTTTGGAATAAAATAATCTAGATCGGATTCAAATTCTCTATAATATTCTTTAAAATACCTCTTCATTGCCTCTCTTGATAAAATATGTCCTCCATATATTTTATCGTTATGTTTTAAATCCATAAGGATTTTCTTAGTTATTTTCTTTCCAATTTTAATTTCCTTTAAATGACTTAAGCTTTCCTCTTCATAATCAATCACATAGACATTCTGTATGCCCTTTTCACCGTGGCGATTACATCTTCCTGCAGCTTGTGCTATAGAATCTAACCCTGATAAAGAACGAACAACACACTCAAAACTTACATCTACACCTGCTTCGATTAACTGTGTGCTGATGCAAATGATCTTTCTTCCTTCCTTAAGGCATTCTCTAACTTCTTCTAAAATTTTATGTCTATGTGCTGCACACATTGTTGTGCTTAAATGATAAATAGGAACATTTAATCCTTGACTCTGTAATTGTGTATATAAATCTCTCACAACTGATTTTGTATTTAGAACAATGAGGATACTTTGTACTTCCTCTATTTTTGTATGTATAAATGTTTTGAGTTTATCTTTATTAAAGATTTCATTAGTTGCTTGATCAATGATTTCTACTCTTTTAAATGCTTCAATTACATGATCGAGGTTATTAATCATTTCAGCATCCGTATTTATGTCTAATTTTTGTTCTACAAAGTCCAAAGCAGGTTGAGTAGCAGTGCAGAGGACTATACTGGAACGAGTATATATTTTTAAAAAATTCAATGCTTGATTAAATAATGAAACACATGAAACAGGAACTTTTTGCACTTCATCAAAAATAATAATTGCCTCACTTAAATTATGGAGTCTTCTAGTATTTCTGTTTCCCTTTGCGTAAAACACATTTAGAAACTGAACCATGGTTGTAAAAATAATAGGAGAATCCCAATTATCTTTAGCTAATTTTAATTTTTGTTGTATGCTAACCATACCGTCTTCATTTTCATCATGCTCATTCACTTCTTCAACTATATTTGAATGATGCTCTAAAATATTTTCTTCATCCTCTAATATTCTTCGAACCTCTTCCGCATTTTGCTCGATAATTGTTGTAAAAGGTACAACATAAATAATTCGTTTTTTATTATGGGTTTTTGCATGTTTTAGTGCATATCTTAAGCTTGCTAATGTTTTACCACCACCAGTTGGAATAGATAATGTATATATTCCTGATGGCCTCTCAGCGAACTGATCACACTGATCTGACATGTCTGCTCTCAACATGTTAATAGGGGTATTTGCATTCTGCTGTTTTTTGAAAGCATTAATTTTTATCATGAGTCTCTCGTAGTATTTCTTAAATAACTCATCAGAATTTATTACGGATTCTACACTTTTTTCTTCTTCAAATAATCGGGTGTTTGTTCTATCGGCATCAATTAATGTAC
The DNA here is from genome assembly GCF_051916325.1 of Bacillus cereus group sp. MYBK227-1. NCBI lineage: Bacteria > Bacillati > Bacillota > Bacilli > Caryophanales > Bacillaceae > Bacillus > Bacillus cereus group sp. MYBK227-1. The sequence continues at coordinate 139,282 of NZ_JBQAGK010000007.1, forward strand.
TAAAGATGAATTTAGTTAAAAACATTAATTGTTTTTCAGCATTTTCTGGGGGTTCTTTAAGTAGGAAACTTTCTAGTTCTACAGTAGCTTTGTCAACATACTCATGAAAATCTTTCTCTTTCATGACATGTTTAAAAAAGAATTGTTGTGTAACATCAAATCCTCTTAATTGCTTATCTCGCACTCTATTTAAATAGGGCGATTCTAAATCTGGATTTAAAAAATCTTGAAGGTATCCGTGATGAGAAATAATGGCATTTCCCACTATCTCAGATATTATCCCTTTGTAAGGAATCATATTTTCTGTATGGAATAATTGATATAACAATTTCCCCCCTGCAGTTGAATGGTCAACACTCCCCCTTTTAGGTGGAGAATTAGGATTATTTACTGCTTCCAATATATATTCTTTAAACTCATTGGTGTATTTACCCATATCATGGAGCATACCCGCTAAACCAGCTAAATGTTTTATACCGATTTTTTCTCCATAGGTTTCAGCTAGTTCTTTTACTCCTAATAAATGCTCTTCGACTGTTTGTACTTGCCTGTCACTCTCACGTATATGAGCAATGTAGGTCATTCAATCTCCCTCCATTTTATATTTTTTATATGTTTGTTAAATACTGCAGTTTAGTAGATACTTCCAGTTGAGTATCTACTAAACTGCAGAGCGTTTTAAAGCCAGAGCATTACTAATTTCAATCCACGCACCTATTTAAGGTGCGACATTAATAAAGTCCGCTTGTACACCAATTGGCATATTTCAATCCACACACCTATATGAAGTGCGACTTTGGGCTCGATTTCTTTGTCGTAGACGATGGTTTTTCAATCCACGCACCTATATAAGGTGCGACTACCTAACATTTCATCGGTATCAATATCTTTAGCTTTTCAATCCACACACCTATATAAGGTGCGACTAATACCTTTAATTCATCAATTTCAGCTTTCATTTTTTCAATCCACGCACCTATATAAGGTGAGACACCGATTTGTGTTCAAAATCAACAACAAATACGTTAATTCTATTTAAAAGTATAAAAATATTTTTATTTAATAAAGTAATTTGTATATAAATTATAAATTACCATCATAAAGCATGATAATTCTAGGTGTGAATGTACTAGGAATTCCATGTTCGCTATACATTCGCACCTAAAAAATTAAAGAGATTTCTAAATCAATTCATTCTTTTACAGAATATGTTCGATCTTAATTTGAGATTTAACTTTTCAGCAGACACTAAAAACATGAAAAGGATGGCACCATTTTGTATAACTGGGGCCAAAATAAAAGCAACTAGAATCCAATTCTGATGCCTATCTTTCTTACCTTAAAGTAGCTTGTCATACACGAAAAAACACCCCTCCACCCGTCCAAAAAAGATGTCAACAAACTAAAAAACCTTAATAATTTATAATCACACTGTAAAAAGATTTATGATTGCGTATCTTTGACATTTTGATGTAACTTTAAAAATTCCAAAGCAACCTTCTCATAATCTGTTTTATCTTCATGAATATTTATATCAGAAGTGTTCTCCTGATATTTATCTATTAAAATATCAGCTATTTCCTGAGGATTAACAGTCTCTTTTATTGCGTTATACGAATCCATTTTAAACTCTATAATTGTAGTTTTTTTTATGTTTGAAGTGGAAATTAATATAGAAAATCCTAATAATAATTTTTCTGCCCCATTTGGTTCTGTTAACCACTCTTTTATTTTTAAACTTAATTCTGTTTTATCATTGTTATTTCCCCATCGTAAAATACTATTTAGAAGTGTTGATGAACCCGTTTTATAAGTATCTAAAAAACTTTCATTTTGAATTTCTGTTTTTATTTTCTCTATAACAACTGTAGCTATTCTTTGAAATTCATCACGGGTAAAGAAATCTTTTTTCACCTCTTCTGATGGTACAATCCATCTTAATATATCAACACAAAACATTAGTGATTCCACAATATTCATTGCTCTTGTAATTACAATTTCAGCTTCATCTTTAGGCTGTAATTGTAAAAGATGCCACATTGTTATTGCAATCCTTGAACGAATACTAAACATTTGATAAAAATGATTCGGAATTATCTTCTCAATTCTCGCAAGACAATATATAAGGTTTTCTGATTGTTTTACTTCCAATTTCCCTAGTGTTAAGTTTGCATCAATTATTACAAGAAATTTACCAAGGGCATCTGTATTAACTATATCATTACTGATAATCATACCTTTAAGCTTGCTAACTGCTTCATCAACATTCTCATTTTTCAACTCATCTAATAAGGAATTAAATTTCACATCAGATATGAGTCCATTTCGTACTGAGTAAACAAAATATTTTTCAAAATAAAACTCAGAACAAATTCTTCTATCCACAGACCAAGTTTTATCCCATTCACCACCATAAACATTCTGACCTGTAATTAAATATTCACTTCTCGGAAATAGTGCTTTTAAAATAGAAATGACTATATTCTTTTCTGTAGAAGGAAGTTTTTCAAATAACTCTTTCAATGCCTCTTTGTATTCATCATGTGTTGTATTTTTCCCGCTAAAACCGAGGTTTTTACCCGCATATAAAAATGCTTTTGCATTTCTATATATAAACTTATAGACATCCGGATAAAACACACGAATGCCCTCTATATAAAACAAGTCTACAACATTAACTTCATCTTTAAGTAAAGGCAAGGAAAAAACGATTGAATTTTGATGTCTTTTTGCAGCTCTTATTGTCAATGGTAAAATACCAAGGGATTTACTCCAAACCTCATTAAACCTTCTTAATTCTTCATCAGATAAAAATATCTGATTTTCATTAAGGACATTCTTAAATCCTCGAAAAATTATCCTTCTTATATCCTCAGAATCCGCTGGTGGCAAATATAACGGTACTTGAATAATTTTTTCTAAAAATGATGTTCCAATCTCACTCGCCTTTTTGCCACTATATTTTGTTGACAATACATTCTCGACTATCTCCTCGTCAAAAGCCAAAATATATATTGTATGTCTAAAATCAGCTATTAATTTTACCAGCTTAAAAACTGAATGAATCTCTTCGTCATCCAAACGATCTAAATCATCAATATATACGATTATTTTTTTGTTTTCTTTTTCAAGTTGATTCTCAATAATATCTTTCAATTTTTGTATATCACTATCAATCTTATTAGCTGCAATAAAGTCTTTAAATGAAAAATTGAATACTCCCATTCTTAATGTAACGGATGTTATCATTTGTGAATAATTTTTGATATTTGATATTAATTTACTTTTTTTCCCCGAAAAATTTTCTTCTATTCCAGCTATAAATTTATTGAAAAATTGCAATATAAGTTGCTCTTCATCTTTAAAATACCATGGATTAAATGAAATAATGACATTATTCTTATCTTCTTCAAATTTGGTTTTCATTAAATTTAATACTGAAGTTTTTCCTGTTCCCCATTCACCGTATAATCCGATTACAATACTCTCTGTTTCTTTCCAAGAACTAATCCTCGTTACTAATCCGTTTACAAAACCAGTACGCTCTAATTCGTCCTCTCCTTCCATTTTTATTGCATTATCTGCAAGGAAGGATAGATTTTTCGAATCAACTTTACTTTTTTTTATGTATAAATTTCTATTTCTAACTAACAAAACTATGAAATAAAAATAATATACTGTCCATCCCGCTATTTCCAAGCGATAAGTTAGGTCACCTTTAAAAAAACCAAACTTTACTGACAGCATGTAGAGTATACAACTTAAAAGAATACCAATCATATATGTATCAAAATTAAATGTAAAAATGGGATAATTTATTATCCTGCTTATATATTTCTTCTTAATTAGCACATAAATAAAAAATAATGCTATTACAAAAAATGTAGGGAGAATATATACATAACTTTTCATATAGCCATAAATTGTGTTTAAATCCATTGGTATAGATATTACTTTTTCATCTAAAAACCCTTCTATAGCAAATAAAAAAGCGGCTATAAATAATATACTGAGAATTCTTTCGGTATATTTTTGCCCTTTCAGATTTGTAAGACGATATTCTAATATTTTTTGTTTCAGTGTAACCTTATCGTTCATCTAGATCTTTTCTCCAATCTTGAGTATCTAATTCTTCCACTTCAATATATATTTAGTTCATACTTATCCCTATTTACTATAATTATTAATAAACAACACCCAGGTCAAACCTATATCGATCCCTGAGTGTCGTTTAAAAATATTAAATAAATTTATATAAAAAGGTTGTATCCCTATCTTAATCACATATGCATAGTAGCTTATACTACAATAAGTTCACCACTTCTTGTCTTTCTATCCATTTATCAAGCTTAGCCTTTGTATCATCATTTAATCTTTTTCTTTTACCTGATAACATCCTTGAAAGTGTTGAATATGATATATCTATTTCTTTCGCTAACTCACGAATACTTTTATTGTTCTTCTCTTTATACGTGTTCATCTTTTCAATATAGAACTCAATACTATTAGGTTTTTCTTGATTTAATATACTTATTGGCTTCTCTTGAATTACGGGTGGCTTTTCTTCCATCTCGATAACTAACGGTACCTGCTGCTTACTTTTCTTAGTAATCAACTCTTGTTGTAATTTAACCAGTTCATTTGTAGGAGAAATGATTACTTTCAATTTTAGCCAGTAGTTTTCAAACCAGTTTTTCCCCTTACATTTCTCCTCATCAATTTCAGGAGAGTACTTCCATTCCTTAATAACTTGGTCCCTCATAAGATCATCTAACGTCTTTTCAAAAACTTGTCTTATTAGACTTGGCTTTCTATTCATACTTATCTCCATAACTTGTAGTAGTCCTTTAGGGCCACCGATACTATATGAATGAGTTAGATGTTGATACGATTGTTGAATACGCCAACGCCAACTTAGATATCTGGTTACTCTTTTGTGATATCTTTGTTGCTTACTGTTATACTCCAATGCTTTCTTAGATAGTAAACCTGTTAGTTTCTCAGAACCATATAGATACTTCGATAAAAAACTACCTGGTGTGACATTCATACTCTCTATTCCTAATGTTTTATCCGTATCAATATCTTTTGCAATGATAATTTCATCCATTACAAATAACCTTCTAATTCTTTGCTTTTTATAAGCTAAGGTTTCATTCGGATCCTCTTCATTTAATATAACGATTTCATTATCTTCATTTACATAAATAAAAATACTAGCAAGCGCAGCTAAACGCTCCATAATCTTTAATCTGTCTTCTTTTCGATAATAAGCCTTCCCATTCTTGATTTGTTTCATATTACACATATCTAGTATTTGTTCGTAATGTACAGGCACAATAGTCTTATCATTTTCCGCACTCTTTACCCATAATTCCGTTACAATATCAAGGCAATCCGCCGTTAAATCATCCATTACTCGAGTTAAAAATGTAGAATCAATTAGCGTGTTCCACCTTTTAAGCTCTTTTCTTTGTAATTTCATATCACCATCATCGTGTGATGATACTACCACTAGACTATTTTGTTTATCCTGCAATTGCGCAATACGAACATTTTTATCTTGATCATCTGTAAACTTATTCTTAGCTATAGTGTCTGATAAATGGTACATAAACCCTGCATTACTTCGCTCTATATAATCACTCTTAGCCTCTGTATCTAAAGGTAATTCTTTTGCGACAACAGGCAGTTTAATCCCAAATTCCATATATAAGTCGTCTTTTAAACATTCGAAAATTTCTTCCTTATGATTATCTAGTTTTGGGAGAATGTCTATCGCAGATAATCCCAAAGCTTCTTTTTTAGAAACCCATTTCACTAGCCTTTCGAAAGTCTGTGATGAATAAGTTGAGTTGTAAATCCCCTGTAAATCTCTTTCTACATCTTGATAGAATTGTTGCCATTTATTTAAAACTTTTTCACTCCCCTCAACTCCAGTAAATAAAGGGTATGCTATGTAAAGTGTATTCTGAAATAAAACTTTTAATTTTTCCATTTAAATATATGCCTCCTGAATCCTCTTCTTTTAATTATAACAAGAGGTGTATACTATTCCTACTTTACTTGTATAAACTCTTACTTTACTCGTAAAAAATAGTTTCCAAAATCCTTCATACACAGGTAGCTAATTTAAAATTAGATTTGCTTTATCAGCTTTTATATCAGTAAACAATTTAATGATATAATTACCATTAATTATATTTATACTTAGGGGAGGAATTCTTTTGAAAAAAAACGTATGGTCTATGCGTATCTATACAAATCCAGGTATTATAGGCTGGGATTTAGGACCACACTTTCATTTTTTAAATGGTGATTCTGAAGAAATAACATTGAAGCCTATATTTGAATCACATCATGTAGATGTTTTAAAACCACAGGAATCTACAAGAGCGTATATTCGCTTTAACGCTTTAATGCGTCTAGTAAATGGATTACGTATTATAAATAAAGCAGACTTGATTAAATTAGATACATCCCTATTTTTTGATAACGGGATTAGTATTCAAAGTGTAAACTATGGGACTGATCTTGATATTTTATTGGAGGAACTAGAAAATCCTTTTGACAAAAATATGCTTGCAAAATTAGAGAAAAGAGATGTTAGTTCTCCCCCGTCTAGGCTCAAAGATTACACACAATTAATAATAGATGAACCTATTGTTAGAGAAGTAATAATTTTATTAACACTTTCACACGAACAAGCTATTTATCTTTTAATAAATACATATAAAATTTTTGAAAATATTAATACTGATTTGGATTTAAAAACAAGTAAATATGTAAACCCTGGTCATTTACCAGAAGATTTATTTGATTCGTTAACGAAATTAAAGGAATATACTCAGTACATAAACTCTAGAAATGGTTCAGGGATTTTAAGTAGACATGGCGCAACTAATATACCTGCTCCTGCACATAAACCAACTTTAAATCAAATAAAAGAACTTCTTGTTTCAGTAGTTGATGAATGGATGAATTATAAATGCACTATTGCATTTAAACGGAAATACACACGGAAATAGAACGTCAATTGACACTAAATATTACTACTCTAAAAACATTGTCTGATAAACCATATTAATATAAGCCAAACCATAAAAATCAGGACATATTTTGTAGTACTATTACTTAAAATACGTTCTGGTTTTTATACCTTATCTTTCTATGCACTTTATTTGTTCAGCTAGAAACGTTCCAAAAAATTGTGTTTTTTTATTAAAATCCGAGTCTTTTTGCCCATCCTCACTTCCACTATAAAACATGCAACATTTTTCCCTCCTTGCGTATCCTTCTTGCAAAACATGCAACACTTTCCCATCTTGCGTACCCCTCCTGCAAAACGTGCAACGTCTTTCCCATTTTGCCTACCTATTCTGTAAAACATGCAACATTTTTCCCTCCTTGCGTACCCCTCCTGCAAAACGTGCAACGTCTTTCCCATTTTGCCTACCTATTCTGTAAAACATGCAACATTTTTCCCACCTTGCGTACCCTTCTTGCAAACATGCAACACTTTCCCATCTTGCGTACCCTTCCTGCAAAACGTGCAACATCTTTCCCACCTTGCGTACCCTTCCTGCAAAACGTGCAACGTCTTTTCCATTTTGCCTACCTATTCTGTAAAACATGCAACATTTTTCCCACCTTGCGTACCCTTCTTGCAAAACATGCAACACTTTCCCATCTTGCGTACCCTTCCTGCAAAACGTGCAACATCTTTCCCTCCTTGCGTACTTTTCCTGTAAAACAAGCAACACCTTTCCCAACTCACGTCCTATTCCACTAAAATACGCAACATTTTTCCCATGTTGCGTACTTATTTCTCTAAACAAGCAACACCAAATATTTAAATTTCTAATGTCCAGTTAAAAAGAAGCAACAATTTTCCCAAGTCGCGTACCTATCCTATTAGCAAAATCAGCCGCAAACGCTGTTATATCAAGTGGTTTGAGATATTAAATCAAAAACAAACTATATATTCCATGAAAATTCTTTCCCAAGTTGCGTACCCATTTTTCTGAAAAAGAAGCAACATCTTTCCCAAGTTGCGTACCAAAAATCAATTGAAATATCTATAAACCATTGATGTTAAAGGGTTCCGCCCATTCTCAATAAATAGCATCATACAAGAAAAGAGCAACATCCCTTCCCAAGTGGCGTACCAAAAAAAAAATCAAACTTTTTTTCTATCCCTTGTGGCTCTAAGGCTCATAAGGTGTTGCCTTTTTTGAAATTCTCTCTTAAAGGGCACATTTTTACAAAATTCGTTTTGCTATAATCAAAATTGGAATATTTTATAGTCTTTTGGCATAAATTTCTGAATTTGTAGAACGGAGGTGAAAAAGATGGGGAAATCATTTGTAATACGAAATCAACGTAGCTTAAATGGGGAAACAACCAATGCTGTGCTAGTAACCATAAAATCTTGGCAAAAATTTGTGGAAACATTTGAGGAGAAATACTACAGCTATAAAGATACATATTTAGAAGATATTCTGCAGCACATGACATACGAAGAACGTATTGCTGACGTAGAAGGCTTTGTCGAAAAAGCCAAGCCATCTTTTTCACGTCGCGCAATGTCTGCAATTGCAGAAAAAACCGGAAGAAAACATAAATTATACGGTATTACGAATGCAGATCTTGAAGTATTCTTGTACTTACATAAAAAATGCTATACAAATGGTGTCATTCCAAATGTAACAATACATATGATGTGGGAAGATTACAAGCAATATAAAGAAGAATTTGCTTATATCCAACACTCTCAATTCTATATTGCATTAAAGAAATTAAGCTTACATAACATTATCTCTATTGAAAATGGCTTAGATGGCCGATATACAATCAAACTGACTCATTTTATGAACGAGGAAACAGAAAAAGCAAATCCGTACGTATATATTAGTCCTGTTGTATTTACAAAGGATTTCTTTAAGCTATCTGTAGCGGCTAAGAAATTATTCTTAGACATTGCGATGCAACAACATACGGAAACAACATTAAAGCGTTCTTTGGACAAGCAGGACGAAAGAGGAAACAAAACTCACTTCGGTGGGATGTATCGTTTCTTACATAAAAAATATCCGCATCAGATTCGTGCGGTTATCGAGGAATTAACAACTGCATTACCATGTACGGGGAATCCCCTATTCAAAATTTGCAAAATGCAAAAAGGTGTAAAGCATACAAAACGATATACAACACTATATCTATCTATCCATTCAGACTTCTTATGTTCGAAAGAAGCTGGAGAAGAACAACATAGGGATCCATTTACACCAAAAGCTACTTATGCTCGAAAAGCGAAATTTATCGAAGCAGTCCTACAAGAGATGAATATCGGTGAACTGTCTGCAGACATGAATAAATTCATTCATGTATTAAAGCATACTTGTCACCGTCAAATTCGCAGTGTAATTCGCGGACTACGTGACATGGTTGATCGAAAAGAAGGATATCCAACGAAAATTGTATATACATTGAAGAAACTATTGCATCAAACATCTCAATATCAAATTCTCGATACAGCAGCAAAAGAAGGTATCTACCCTCTTATTTCGCAGCATATACCAAAAGAGAGAAATAGTGACCGTGAGCAAGCTATCTTTAATTTTGGTCTACATTATTCTATGTACTCTCTTCATAACATTAAGAAGATGTTTAAGAATGTGCATGCACTACTGAAGCAGAAGTTTGCGGTACCAGTGACGGAAGAGTCTTATCACCGTAATTATCTAAAATACCAAGAAGAAACGTTATTTAGAAAATATGCATATGATCAGGGGGTTAATCTCCATGCATATATCGCTTTAGAAATTGAAATGCGTGAAAAACTAAAAGTTCGTGGCCATAAAGAACGCACGATTCCAAGTGATGTACGTGAATGGTTTATCGAGGCAATTGATAAGCTGCCACAAGAAAAACTTCGTGTTATTGAACTACCAAAGCAGTTTAATTTACTAGAGTTTATGCGTACCTTCGAACGTTTAGTACGTGCTGGAGTAACAATAACAGCTCCAGATCAGGTGCTACACGCAATGGAAATAAAATAATAGTAATGAGCTCTCTATTTTTGAAAAAATCGAAAGTGGAGGGCTATTCGTGTTTGTTTCATTAACACCCCTTTTCGACTACTCTATTTATACATACCAAATCAGAAGGACTTCATGTAAAATGGAGTCTTTTTTTATGCAATTCTATGCATATTCGATTCTAGCAATATATAACTCTCCACATAACGTCAGGGAGTATTCTTCTAATCTATTAAAACCTATCTTATAATACCTACAAAAAATCATAAGGAAAATTATAAAAATAGTGGATATGCGGACAAATATGATTCGATGTGAATATAATATTTCTAAAATCATTGTAATTACTAATGTTGTTGCATTTATCTAATAAAAATCATCAAAAAAAATGTGAGTTATGTGCAAACATTGATTAATGTTAACAAATAGTAGTCTAATCTGGATAAAATGTGGATAATTGAACGTTAGATATTGCTGTATTTAACAAAATAAAGAAAATAAATCCTATTTTCATAGGTGGATAAATATAAAGTAATTTGTATCAATTTCTTTCCGATTTCATGTAGAAATACATAATTCTCTTTATGCTTTTTTGTAGAATTGATAGTCTAATAATTATTGAATTTCCGTATACATTTTCTACTATTTATGATTTTTTATGTTCTAACATCAGATATTCCCTTGTGGGAGTAGATCTTTCCCCTATTTTTGATAACCTATAATAGTTTTATCTTTATTTCTTTTTAATATATAAGATATATATTTATAATAGATTTTTAATACAGCTAGTCTGATTGTTAATAAGATGTCCGACCTAATTGAAAATATTTGTAAATTACGTTATAATAATGGAAAATAAACAAATCATTACCCACATACTAAAGGACAAACCTACGTATCCCTACCAGGGCGAGGTTTGTCCTTTTTTCATTTTAGTAAACAATTCATATTTGGAGGATTAGTTTTTGTAATTCCTTTTTGGAGTATTATGATAACCCTATTTATTTTACTTTATAGATAATAATCAACATCTTCAAAACGCAAAGGGTTGTTTGTCCGTTTGCGTTTTGGAGATGCCAGCAACCGTGCGTAGCAAAGGGCGGTAGCAGGTCTTTCACTTATTTTCTGTTATAATATATCCTAAGAAATTAGGTGATTATTATGAACGAAACAATTTGTTTAGAGAAAACATTAGAGGCTTTTTCAGCGTATTTAAATGAAAAAGGACGAAAACATTCTACAATTCAACGTTATGCATACGATATTAAGGATTTTTTTAAGTGGTTAGAAGTAAATGAAATACTTTTTCATATCAAATCATGGAATGAACTTTCTGAAGCAGACTATCAGCTGTATTTCTCTGAGTTAGAAGACAAACGTAAATATTCTCAGAAAACAAGACACAGAATATGGGTTGTTTTAAAGAAGTTACACATGTTTTTAGGTATAGTTAGTCCGTTGGATGGTATTAATCTCTCTTTAATTCCGGATCAATCACTAAATGATAATGATTTTATTACCGAAATGGAAGGAAAGCTTTTAAAGCAAACTGTTCTATCAATAAAGGGATTAACGGAAAGACAAGCCAAATATCGGCCTCTAATCATGGATAGAAACGCTTGTATAATTAATTTAATAGTAAACTATGGTTTGTCTTTACAAGAGCTTGTATCGCTTAATATGAGCCATATACAGTTTGCTAGAAATACCTTAATGGTACCTGGAGAAAATGGAGCAACTAGGTCTGTCTCTTTAACTATGGAAGATACGCAGCAGCTTTATAAATATTACACGACTATTCCGGAACCTGTAAGACCTAGACAACACACAGATAATCCTCTATTTGTGGCATTTGATTTTAATCGAGGTACGTATCGTTGGGTGTACGAAAAGGATGCGCCAAAAGCATTGTCTGAAGTTGCTATACAAAAGATGATACGACTTGAAGTGAAACGTGCGGAATTAAATAGGCGTATCTCTGCACAGCAGATGAGAAACACTTTTATTCTCCGTCTTATTAAGCAAGGATTAACTGAAGATGAGTTGGTAAGTATGATGGGGTTCAAAACTAAAATATCTTTAAAAAGATATTATCAATATTTACAGTTGTAGCTTTGAAATAAAGTTTGATCAAAAATACCTCGCAATCAATTGAATAAGACTACATAAAAAGTCACTTTCCCTTACGTAAGGAAAGTGACTTTTTAGATTGATTTTTTCCCTTGTTATCAAGTTATTACTTTAAGTTCCTTTGACCAATTTTGAAAATGTTGTTGACTATTCAGTTGAACTGCATTATGTTATTATTAAGTTGAACTATACAGTTGAACTGAATGGAAGGTGAGGATATGAAACATAAATTATTACCATTGTCTGAAACCATGCACTATATTTTATTAGCTCTGCGTGAGCCACTCCATGGCTATGCCGTAATGCAGAAGATAGAAAAGATAAGTAACAGTACTGTTATTTTAGCAGCTGGTACATTATACGGTGCGATTGAAAACTTGAATAAGCATGGTTGGATTGAACCTGTTGGAGAGTCAGGTCGGAGAAAAGTTTATATGATAACTGCAGAAGGAAGCGCCATTTTGAAAATGGAACAAAATAGGCTATTGCATATTTTATCCCTGTACGAAGGAAGTGAATCCAATGAAGAAATTTAAGATGTTTTTTGATATTGAAAAAGAGGAGCAATGGCTGAACGAGCAATTACAAAAAGGCTATCGTTGTACAAATATTAGTGGATTAGGAATATACACTTTCGAAGAAACTGACAAGAGATATATTATACGACTTGATTATCAAGATTATTTACCTAAGAAAAAGTTGTTTGAATACAAAGGAATATATGAGGATTTTGGTTGGAACTATTTAAAGGGGCCCTGGCTTAGTGGAATACGGTATTGGCAAAAAAAAGATGCTGATCAAAATGAAATCTTCTCGGATCGCCAATCTAAGGATAATCATTATAAAAAATTAATGAATTCTTCATTTTGGTTGGTTATGCTGTGTTTAGCCTATTCTTATATGTTTTACAAGGATTCGGGATTATATCATGAAGGTCTTTGGAGTATGAAAGGTTCATTATTTTGGAAGGCATTTTTATTTGAAACTCCATTTGTCCTTTTGAAGTTGTCTTCCACACTTCTGTTTGTTTTTTTGGGTATCAATTTCTATAAAGCTTATCGAAAGTATTCAATGTTAAAAGAAAAATAAACGTTTTTTAATTTTTCCAGAATCGGGCGCGATTCTGGAATAAGAAAGGAGATTACATATTAGTCATATAAAATATGTAATCTCCTTTAATTTATTTATCTTTTTTTAATTTAGGTCTTGATAACATATTGATCAAAATGGATTCTTCCCCAGCAGATTTAAGTTTGGTTTTTATAAAAAAGTTCGATCATTTCTACCTATGTTGTTCAACAATCGCGCCCGTTTGTGAAATTGGCAAAGGCAGTCTAATTATCGAATAGCCCTCTTCCTCTCAGATTTGCGGAAACAGGCTCCTTTCCTATTTCACGTGCCCATATAGATAACTGGCCAATATGGTGGATTTCGTGGACAATGACATGACGTATGATCTCTCCGTGTGTACATTCAATGACTCGGCGCCTGATTGGTGCGTCTCTAGAGCTAATCGGTTCTTCATTGAAATCAGTTTCTGAAAGTTTCCGAGAATCCATTTCATTTGTCCAAGATGTCACAAATGGCTTCACTTTCTCATGGTATTGAGCTGAAAGATTTTTCACTTTTTGTAAGCTAGCATAATCCTCAAACAATGGCTCCTCAGGCACTGGTTCACCTCGCAAACCTAAGATCCACATATATTCCACATCTACAATGTGAAATAGGGTATGTAGTATACTGCCGAACCCACCGACCTGTTTCTTTAATAGTTCTTCATCTGGTATGTCTTCGCACAATGTAAACCAATCATCACGGATTTGCCAGTTATATTGAAACAGTTTCAACATCACAACAACCTCTATCTTTTATAGATTTAATATTTAATTTTCACCAAAAGACTTCAAAATCCTTTCTTAAATAATAACTCTAAAAAAACTGTTAAAATCCTCCACAAACTGGCCCTTTAGTTGAGTAACTTTATTGCTACTCAACGGTTCCTTAATCCGCCTTTCAGCTCAGATCTTCTTTTCACTTTTCACTATAAAAACACCCCTTTAGATAAACAGATCCAAAGGGGCAAAACATCGCGTCTTTTTTATAAACAGTTGATCTTTATTTCAAATCAATAACAGTGACCTATATTAATGTATTTTTCTTTGATTACTTCTTACTTTTCCGCATCTATCTTTTTAATTGCAGCTTCGTTCTGACTAATTATATCTTGAAAATGCTCTTGCTTATTTTCTTCTACAAACTGTATAAGTTCTTCGAATTCCATTATTATCACCTTATTTCATTAACTTTGGTTACTTGTTCTAATTCGAATACAGAAAGTACCTGGATGTGTAAAAATGTCTTTAGGGCATTCCAAACCTCTCTGTGGTCATCTAACGATACCTGGAGGGCGCTTTTCCAAACATCCATCCCAACCTCGTTATATTCAGGGCTTCCTTTTATAAGGCATCCTTTATGTATAGTAAACGAAATCGGATCAGTTTTTATATCTTGATATAGTACAAGTGTAGGAACCCAATCAATTGGAGTATATAAGTGCATAAGATTCTCCAAACATTTCTTTAGAACGCTATTGTCTCCTATGCAATGTATTTCACCACTTATTGTATCCATTATGATTTTTTCACTCGGATGTATCTCTCTAACGTAAAATGGTACTTGTTCTTCATAATGTTTATATATCCTTTTAAATGCTTCTATGGCCTTTTCTATTGATGCCGCATTAATAAAACTGATTTTATGTTTTGTAGTAATTTCTAATATGTATAGGCGCATAATTATTAATCCCCCTATATTTTCTATATATTAATTAATACATTGTATCATCTTACTATTAATTTAAAGAAAGTGACTACGTTACTGGTAGTCACTTTAAATATAACTTCTATTTACATGTTAAGCTATTTAAAAAGCCTCGTTTCCTAATTCCTTAAGTATTTTTGCAAAGAGATGGTTTGTCTCTTCGGATAGTATTTCCTCTCCCACTCTGCTTTAAGGGTACAGAATATAAAGAAAAATGCAGTGAAATCAAGGAATATAGCAGCATATAAAACAGTGTAAACCATAAAATACTATAAAAAAAGGGCAATCAAAGTGCAGTATTTGCATCTAATTAGAAATAGTTTATTCTCTCAAAGCGTTAATAAAACATCAATATTCAAAATAACATTATTATATATTAAAAATGCATTATATCTTGAACGCCTTTTCAAATGTAACTGTATTTCATATGGAGATTATCGTATCTGTTTTGAATTAAATAGATTTGGATTTGCTATAAAATAGTTGCCCGTCAAGCTAATCCAATCATTTGTTAGTACAGCAATTTGATAGATACATTTAGATGTTTTTTCTAAATACTCTTTTTTAATTTTTATATTTAGTAACAGCTTTTTCTTTATTTCTTGGTCGAATCTTCCTCCGCTAATAACAACTGCTTTATTATCTTTAAGTGGTTGCATAAGAATGTAAGAATCTGAAGAATTAGTTGGATTTATTTTATAGCCAGAAACAATCATATATTTAGAGCATTCCCCAATTACATCGAATACGCCCTCTGAATAAATTAATTCTTTATATTCACGAAGTGCAAAAACCATTTTTGCTAACAAACGTTTTTCTTTATCAGATAAGAAAAATGTTTCTAGTCCATCATTGAAAAATTTTATTAAATCACTTATATTCAAACCTATATTTTTATAAAAATGAAAACCTAATATTATCTTTTCTTCTAAAATAGATGAAATGTCTTCAGAAGAAGTCTGTAGTAATTTGGGATAGTTATATCTATTATTCTTATTTTCATCTGTTTCAAATAATAACGCACAGAAATCAATAAGGATACTTTGAACATGAAGATCTACAGTTCGTTTTGTCGTTAAGTATTCTTTTTTATCGATAATGCGTGTATTAATAATATTTCTTATAGAATCATTAAGTAGTTTAGTTAATTGTTTTTTTGATAACGATGTATTCTCTTTTGAATTATAAATAATAGGTTTCCTGAATCTAATATCAAATGGTAAATCTTCAACTTTGCCATATTCCGAGTTGAAAATACAAAGAATTTTAGACCAATCTAAAACTCTTGAAGCATACCCCAGCTCTATTAAGACATTTGGATTTGGCGTATATCGCCCTTCTGTAGCAGAATTAATTATACTTATATCTGACAAAAAAATGTCACAGTTATCAATTTTTCTAAAAATACTATCTACTAAATCTGGTGTTCCACTTTCATTTCGACTATCCATTTCTATTTCAATTTCCGTTACTTGCGGACAGACCTCGAGTAATTGTTTTGAAACTTTTTGAATGCAATCTCCTATTAATCCTCTGTTTTTGTTATTTGGCAAGTCAGATTGCCACGAGTAAAAAATTACAATTTTCATTTGCCTTAGCCTTCCCTTTCTCCTACAGCATATCTGATATATATATTACCATGATTTAACTTATATATTGATAAAAAGAAGAACAATAACTCCAATATGAATGCCAAATAATCATATGACGCTCAAAAGTGAGTGTCTATTTTTTTACCCTATTTTGAAAGGACGTGAATTTATGAAAACAGAACGAAAAGAGAATAAAGGTCGCTCCCCACCGTGCAGACCATCAAAGAAATGAGATTTATTCAAACATAAAAAGAAAGGATAGGTAAAAATATGGAACTTAAATTTATGATTCCCAATATGGACAAAACGTTCAGCAATTTAGAATTTGCTGGCGAGGATAAAGTCGTTCAACGAAGAATCAACGGAAAGCTAACCGTCTTACCTCGAAGCTACTACCTCTATTCTGATGTTCAAAGAGCAGATGATATTGTATTGGTACTTCCTGCTGAAGCTGGTGAAAAGCATTTAGGTTTTGAGGAACGTGTAAAGCTAGTCAATCCACGTATTACCGCAGAGGACTATAAAATTGGTACTCGTGGTTTTACAATTAAATTTTGCACGTTGACGACATGGTAAAAGAATAAAGAAAGAGAGGGTAAGTGATGAGATTAGCAAATGGTATTGTATTAGATAAAGACACAACGTTTCTGACCCTCCAACGATTATGCCCGCTTGGCAGTAGAGTCTATCTGTTTAATACTTTATATCAATTCAATTACTTCAGTAGTTGTTGAACACTATAAACGACAAGAGATAACTCAGCAATTTCGTTCCATAGCAAAATATCATTTTATACTACTATAGTGCATTCCTTTTTTAGATAGACAAAGAGAGTCCCTCACTATAGGGACTCTCTCTTATGTATATCCTCTATTTTTAATCAATTACGATTTCATGTATATTTAGCTCGTTTAATTTTTCGTTATAGAAACTCATTACTTTTTGAGCATGTTGTATAGCTATTAACCCATCTTGAACAGTAAGGGCTTCAAAATATGGATAACGAATGTCAGTAGCATAACCATTTAGCTGCACGCATTGTTCTAAAATCAATGAGAACTCCTCATCTAATCTACAACAAGATTTGTGCAGCAGTAAAAGGTTATGAGTTTTAGGGACTGGTCTACCGTTTAGTGCAAGAAATCCTTTTAGAAGTTTCTCCACACATTGTTGACTATGATAACAAATAATTGCAGTGGGGAAAGGTTTCATGTGAGTTAAGTAATTAGCAGAATCTAAATCAGATTTTGCAATGGTTACCCACTCTTTTAGATCCTCAATATTTCTCATATAGGACCGTCCCTTCTAGTGCAATCTTATGTTCCATAGTTACATTACGGCTAGCACGCTCTTGAAACTCTTCTGGCCCATACACTAAAATATCAACTGGTGTTTCCATTACATCGTAAATCCCCCAATTGATACGATTAATGACTTCTCTTTTTCTTTCTCCTACACCTTCCACAACAATACAGAGATCAAAATCACTGTCTTCATTTGGTGTGCCATATGCATGAGAGCCAAAAAGGATGATTTTTTGGACAGAAGACACTGTTTCACGAATCTTTTGCACCAATAGGTCCAATTCCCTTTGTACTTCTTCGTTAATCCGAATCACCCCTCGGATAATGTAATTAAATTGACGTTTAAGTATATTATACATGCGTTTCTCTTCTCCCTGCTATTATATATATTTTTTTTATTGTTTTCTTGTTTTCCAACGTTTTGCAATGCTTGATAACATTCGTACCCTGCTTGAATTCTTATAAGGGGCTACCGTCTGCACTACTATTCCCTCTTTTACTTATTAAAACAATATATGGTACAAGCTTTTTTCCTTTTGCAATATTGATAATAATGCTGATTGTAGATATCCCCCTAGTTTTATTTTGAAAGTGTATTCCCTAAGTTTCTTAGATATGAAATTGATAAATTTGTAATCCTATGTACGGTGTACAAGTCAAATGAGTACATCAATAGTATCGATGCAGCATGGATAACTCCTTCCTCCTGCACAATGGAAATAACATATTGAAGTAAATTCGCCTGCTTAATAAGTGTATGTATATATACTGGATGGGCATTTGAATCTATATAAGTATCATTCCTCTGGCCTTCAAGTGCTTTATATAGTTGATCTATCTCTAACTCACAAATAAATTGAAATAGCTTATAGTCATGATGTGGTTCCTCTAATATTGGCTCAATCTTTGTAAGCAGAAACAAGTAATGCTTAATATTTGTAAACATTGCGAATTGGATAGTTTTAAATGTTCTCATAATAAAAGAAGGAGACAAAAAATATGCCTCCTTTATGCCCCCTTGTATATTTATTTTAGATACCTAATCCCGCTTAGATTATAATCTTTGCTAACTCCTGTTACTGAATACTCACCTGCAAATATGAACTTAAGATGAATACAGTAAAAGTTACTTACCGTATTTCTATTTTTCCTATCTCTGTGAATTTATTCAAAAAAGACATTGAACTAGGTCGTTCAATGCCTTCTCTCTTCTTACATATTTGTGTACTCGAAGAACAATTTTTCCGGTTCTCCATACTTATTAATTTCATTCTGATATACAGCAGCTAATTGCTGTGACATTTCAATACTCTCCATATAAGACAATGAAGTAACTGCTTCTATTTTTTCTTTAATGTTATTAGGAAGAACTGAATAAGATAAGCTATCCATCTTACTCCCTAATTTAGTTTCTGTAGCAGCTTCATAATAAATCTCAGTAATTAGAACTTCATTATCATCTGGATCATACATATACCCTCGGTTAACTGTAATCATATTATATGACTCCTCTCTAGTTTACAAATCCTAATCGCTAGTGTTTTTAGCATTGCAACAAGTACCCTATTTCTATATACATTCTCTAGTTTTTAATTTTTATATTCCACTCTCTATCTAGTTTACTATGGATTAGGAATTAATCTCTTTCTTTTATGTCAAATTCAAAAATCTTTAACAATAATAAGAAACGCTGTAAACCTAGTGCTGTTATTCACATTATTTTTTATTTGTCTTACCTGTGTGCTTAACTTTTAAACATTTAGGTACCTTACACAATCGCAGACAAGATATGTTTCTGTTAAATAAAGGCCCATTGTTTCATGGTTATTATGAGTACTAATGACTCTCATATTCTTTTTCTTATGCCATACTTTGTAAAATTCCATATAATCTCTCCTCTAAATGAAACAAAAAACACAATGGGTGTACTCTTCTATTTCGCATATTATTAGCCCCGAAGGTCTACGTACAAGTGATTCCAAACTTAAAGACAACACAAAAAGGGCTTCTTTAAGTCGATTAAAAACGTGCATAGCAAAATAAGCTATATATACACTAATCGGCTCAAAGAAGCCCTTTCACAATTGAAACAAGACACAAAACTTGCTTCTACAACTCAACCACAACACAATAAGGTGTGGGAATAAACGGAATCAATTAAACAATAAATATACGTTTATATTAATCTATTTTTATATGATATTCAATTGTTTTTAATAGAATGAAGACAAGAAGGGACCTTCTATGCAGTTGTTATATGTATTAATAATAGCTCCCTTGTTTCTTCTGCTGAAAATCCCCTCTTATTTTCAGTTCTTGGTATTAATTCATGTACTGCATTTCAAAATAAAGTTTTTCTGGCTTTTGATTTTGGTCTAAATAACAAAGTATTTCTGGAATGGTTTGTTCTTCTACTTCAATACTTTCCATATAAGACATACTTTCGTTTTCTTGAACTTTTTCAAAAATAGAAGTAGGTAGCTTGTCTGCAGCAAACACACCCATTTTGCTGCCTAATTTTTGTTCAGATGCAGCGTTGTAGAAAATTTCGTTCACAATGACCTCATTATCATCTGGATCATACATGTAGCCTCGTTGTATACGTAGCAATGTGTTACCCCTTTCAAATATATTCCTTCACGCGAATGATTATATTTGTATATATTGTTTTTCTTCGTAAAGGTGTCAAAGAATATTATTTCGTAAAATCCGTACTTTGTATAGAGGTAGATATGGGATTATTAACATTAAATTTGTATTTTCAATTGTTTATAACTTAATAGATGCATTAGATAAATTGCTATCATTTTATTTTAGAATATTCAAATAATACTTGATAAATAGTTAGGTTATATTTTTTTGTTTTTTCTAATATGATAATATACTAAATAAGTGGAATATAATTACAAATTTAACATCATGAGGTTCTGCTTTTATTTAAGAACATTAAAATAAAAGGGGAGAAATTTATGTTAAAATTTCAGAAAGTGTTTTTAGCAGGCGCATTAGCTTTTACTGGTATTGTGGGGACAAGCATCATCGATACGCCAAAGGTTGAAGCTGCTTCTATTACTGCACAACAAACAACTAGTCATTTAGTAGACAGTGCGGGTAATCCAAGTAGTAAAATTAATGGAGCAGGTCAATATGGTCGTATAACTTTACAATGTGGTACCATATATCCAGGTTGGCAAAAACTTGTATTAAAAAAGGTAAAAGGTGGCTGGTTTGATGAAGAAATTGCAACATTAGAACTCTCTGGTGCAGACCATGCTAATGATCTACATAGAGTGTCCAATAATGTGTGGCTAGAAAAAGGTGAGCTTTATTATATTGAAGTTACTGGAGAGTATAATGCTACGGGTTCTTTAACAAATTATAATTATTAATTACATCATAAATTAAATAGTAAATTAAAAGAGCATTCTTTATACTGAATGCTCTTTTTGGTTCAAGAATTTAGAATTTATCATTTAAACTTACAATAATAACAAGCCACCCTTTAAAAGAAAGCGATAGCTTGCAAAGGTGGCTTAGTTTGTTGTAAATAACTTTGTATTTAATTGTTTGATTTCCCCATCTGTAAGGGGCTGGTAAAATGCATGCTGTAATCCTTCTAAATGTAATGTTTCTCCTATACATAGCAATACTTTACCAGGAATTAAATCGAGTAGTAGTTCATTATTAATTTGTTTTGCTTGTTTTTTAGTAGAAACATAAATAACTAGGATTGTAGGGTTATTCCCTAAATCTTTTATAACAACATCTTTTCCTGACTCTACGAAATCTTTCCAGCTGGCAATGATACGTTTTAAGCGTCCTTTATTATCTGTTAATAGAGTGGAGTATACAACGAAATTACACACTTGATCTGCTCCGCCTTGCACTGCAAAACTTAAAGGAGGGGTAAAAATTCCTTTACTAATAGATGGGTGCATAATATGTCCTAAAAATGATGGAGCGTAACGTAAATGACAAAGTAAGTCTATATCGTGCCAATAACGCAGGTGAATATATTTACCATGATTATCAATTCGCTCTGGAGCAAAGAAAAACATATTTCCTTGCCAGTACTTTAAGAGTTTATAACCATTATCGGATAACGTATATGTTTCTTCAAAGACCTCCATATCAAAAATCTCTACTTGCCATTTCTCAATTAGACGATAGTAAAGTAATCCTTGAAGTGCATCATTTATTTTCTTACGTGAATACTTACTTTTGAATAAATATAATAAATGATTGAATCGAACAGACATATGCACACCAATGAAAGTGAGTAATGCATATTGTTCTTCTGTTAAACGCTGCTTAAACTTAACTAATTCGTCATAAGAATGGAATACATAGGTTTTATCTAGTTTATGTATTCGATATATTTGAAGTCCCTGTACATCCTCATTTGATAAATGAGGAATTGAAGGAATATAAGTAGACAATTGTTTCTCTATTGTACGCATAATCATCCATTAAAATTGGTAAATTGACGAATTAGATTTTTTACTTTGACCTTGCGGATAATTTAGGATACGTACAGTTCCTCTTCTATTTTTAGCATCAATATTAAGCAGCTCACATGTAACGATTGTTTGATTAATCGCATCTTCTGGAGTTGGATTAGCCAGATTACGGCTCTTTAGTCCTTTAAACTGAATACCTGGTGCAACCTCAACGAAAATCCCAGCAATTGCATCTACACCTACAATTTTACCTATAAAGCGGTCACGGCGTTTGTTTAGTTCTAATAGCTTCTCCATTGGATCTGTTTCTAATATCTTTTTATTCCCTCTAAACTCATAGCGGCCATTCTTTTCTACTACTTTATCGATGACAAGTTCTACAATATCACCAATTACAATATCCTCAGAGCGAACGAATGAATGAGACCATTGTGAATACCTTACTCCTACTGTTACACCATGAACTTCAACTAGAACAGTTTGTGCAGATGGGATATGTCCCGAAACGGTTCCTGTGTATACTTTATTTCCTTCTTGTGTTTCTACTTCTTCATATAGTCTTTTTTGAAGTGCTAGTTCTCCTGCTGTGATAGATACAACTGCAAAGTTGCC
Organism: Bacillus cereus group sp. MYBK227-1; assembly: GCF_051916325.1. Lineage (NCBI taxonomy): Bacteria > Bacillati > Bacillota > Bacilli > Caryophanales > Bacillaceae > Bacillus > Bacillus cereus group sp. MYBK227-1. Next base: position 162,240 of record NZ_JBQAGK010000007.1, read on the forward strand.
TTCTTCAGTTTTTTGGAAGTGTTCAATAATAACAGGCTTTGTTCTACCTACTAACCATTGAGGATTTTTAGGAATGTTTATACCTGCCTCTGTAATTGGACAATATGCTGTTGTATGAGAACCAATTTGCATTGTAAGCACTTGTATACGCTCAGACTTTCCGTTTTTAGTCGGGAATAGCTTTTCGGATACGACTGTAATTAAGCCTTTTCCTACAGTACGCTCACGTTTCATACGGGCTAATTCCTCTAGTTCATGTTCACGTACTCGCTCAAATTGATTAAAGTTTGTTTCTAACAGTGTTTCACCTTGTGGGTTCTCTGATTCAAAAGCCATTCCAAGTTCTTCTACAGTTTGAGTGTTTGTTTTTTCTTCTGCCATTACATTTTCCTCCTAGAACGTAAAAAAGGACACACCTGTACCGTTGGGATGGTACGTAAGGTGTGTCCTTCACGTAAATTATGTTTTATTTATATAGTTGTTAATACAAATATAATGGTATTTTTACTCAAATGCAAGAGTAATTTTTAAATCATAAATTTACTATAGGTTCATACCAGTTCTAGAATTACACCAATTTTGTCTAGATCCTTTCCCTACTTGGATAATAGCAGTAGAAAATTTTACTCAAAACAAAATCTAGAATGTATTTTTCTAAACTTTTTCTGCTACCTGCTGTATATTTACCAACCTTAAATTAAAATCTAGAATGCTGCCTTACTAGGGGGACCGCTAGTATTTCGGAAAAAACCACGCTAAGAGTATGCAAGATATTATACAGTTTTTCTACTAATTCACGAACAAAAGAAGACCCTAAAACCTTGTCAGGATAGTAATGTATAGAAAAATGCATAGACCCATAGAACAAAAAAGGGGGTTCCCTTGTGAGAGTAGAGTTCCTCCTTTTTCCTTGCTACCGAGCATGTATAGAATATTCATCTTATGTTGTTCCATTAAAGGGCCAGTTTAATTCAGCAAAAAGGAAAATTTATTAGACATAGAGAAATACAAGTTTGTTAGCAATTGAGTAAGTTAAGGAGATTATATTTATAATGAATACTATAAAAACCACAGGGTGCTTTACTATTGTTGATAATAATGAAGGCAAAATATTGCTAGTTAAACGAAATGATTATCCTATTTGGGATTTGCCTGGGGGAAGATTAGAAGAGAACGAACAGTTAGATAAATGCGCTATAAGAGAAACTGAAGAAGAAACGGGCTATATAATTGCTATTGAACGTAAAATAGGAGAATATCACCAGCCTGAATACAATGATATGCAACATATATTTTCAGGAAAATTACTAGGAGGAGAACCAATAAATAATGGACCTGAAACTGCAAAAATTGGATGGTTTAATCCTAGTAGATTACCTTTGTTAATGGTTCCAAATAGAAAAAAACAGATCAATAATTTTATGAAACACAAAAATTCACTAATAAAAGAGACATTAAAGACACCATTTATGGTAAAGGTATTGAAAAAAATTATGTGAGATGGTTATTGAATTAACGGGTGCTTTTCTTGAATAAGGATCAGTTCTTAATTTCTTGTATCTATCAAAAAAGATAATTTTTACTTCCGACTTCGATAATTATGTAAATAAGCTGTCCATATGGACAGCTTATTGTATGTTTTCGCTTAGCCTGTTTTTTTTCGAAATACTGGCCGTACCCCTCGTAAGGTCAGTTTAATCTTCGATTATTTTATTTTGAATTATCTGTATAAATTGACCAAGATTGTTGCTTTGGATATTTCTGATGCCCACTTTTTCATTTTTATTCCAAAAAAGTATACTGGATACACCAAATAAATTCTTTTTTTCTTTCAGTTTTGATAGATTTTCATAAAAATATTCATTAATCCATGCATCACCAACTAAATCAGGCCCATAAAAAAATAATCTTTTATTTGTAGCAACTAGCACTCCAGGACGTACAGGATGCCGATATTCAAAAACATCTAAAGAACCTTGTAAAACATCTAAAATTTTTTCATCTGAAGATACTATTGTCTTAGCTCGATCTAATAAATTTTGCATTGTAAGACTCCTTTATTATCTAATATAAATTAATTATATCGAAAAATTCATATAATTTTAAATTAATTATTCTAACATATAATTAATTTGCAGATGGTGTCAGCTAGACTCGTACTACCTCTACATAAGAAGCTCTAAATAGAAGGAATCATTACCGTCCACCATTAAAAACAAAAAATAAAAAGAGTAACAAAATGTTACTCTCATCAAAAAAATCAAACCAATGTTTCTAAATTATCTTTCAAATACATTCAATCCTAAATAAATCAAACTATAACTAATTAAAGCACTTGCAAGCATCAAACTTAATTTTAATAATTTATCTTTTATATTAGGCCTTACTTCACTTATAGGTTTTCCCTCTATAAAATCAACTATTTGACGATAAGTTTTTAAATTATGCTCTTTTTTTATGTTTTCAACTTGCTGTAATGAAAACATAAGCAAAATCGTAAGTACCACAGGTATTATAAGACCATAATAACCAAAAAAGTAAAATACAGGTGCAATAGAAATAGGAAGTAGAATCATTAATGCTAACATGATGTAACTCCACTTAAAGAAAGTTGATTTTTGAAGTTCTTCTTTCATGATCTTTACATCTCCTTTAACTAAATCATCCAGGGAGACATTAAAGAGAAGACTCATCATTAGTAAATTATGAATATCTGGATAGTTCCTTTCATTTTCCCAGTTAGAAATAGATTGTCTGGAAACATGAATTTTTTCTGCTAACTTCTCTTGGGACATGTTATCCCGTTTACGAAAGTATTGTATCTGTTTACCGATGTTCATTTATACATCTCCCTTAAATTTGAGGTTAAGTTAAAGGCTAATTAAAGACTACCAAATATCTTTATAATAACGTGATTTTAAGATGTAAAAATGTTTTATCATGCGATTTTTCCTTTATTTTTGGCTTAGCGTGGTTTTTTCTGAAATGTTGACTATACCAATACTAGATTTAATTTGAGGTTTAAAAACTATTAATCAAAGAAATTATTCAATTCCTTACTCATTACGTTCGATGTTTTTTGCTTAGGTTTCTCAATTTTATTAATCAGCGACTGCGAAGTGTTATTCTTATTTTTTAGCTGAAATTTTAAGTGCTCTTGGCGTTCTTTGTAACTCATAGGTGTATATTCTGTTTGCTTCTCATCATTTTTCGAATGATCTTCTCTATTTTTTTCTAAGTTTTCTTGAACCGTAATACTAATAGATTCGTAAACTTTTGCTACATCTTCATCTAGCTTGTTTTCTTCGATATGATTAAGCGTTTCTTCAATTGGAACCGTGTTGATTTCTACATGTGTTTCATCTGGCTCTGTTATTGTAACGGGAATTGAAGTAGATTCTATGCTTGTTTCTGCAGTTCCTATCATTGTAACGGGAAGTCCATCAGATGGGAATTCTTCAAACAGTGGTTCGGTCTCATCAGGAATCACGGAATGAATAATGGAATCTTTATTCCAATCTTGCTCTAACATAGTAATAGATAATTCTTTGTTTAGTTCTGCTACCCCAATGTTTATTTCATAGCATTCGTCCATAGGAGGTAATTCTATATCTATGGTTTCTTTAATATCTTCTTTTATGACTGGTTCTTTTATTTCAGTGCTTATACTTTCTAGATGTGTTTCTTCTGCTATAACAGGCAGTTCACCATTTCTTTGTAGGGCTTCAATTAATCTTGATGCATGTGTATAACTAATTTTAAATGTTTCTTGTAGTTCAAAGGTAGAAGCACCTCCCGATTCTTTCACAAAACTTAAAACCTCGTCGTATAGAATATCCTTAAAGATGCTAGTCTCCTCTTGTACAGTTTCTTGGTCTTCGCTTCGAATCGCTACTTCCTGTGAAATAGTATTATCAGATGAATGAGTAGTATTAACACTTGTTGCTTCTGGCATACTACTATTATTTGAAATTAATACTTTACGAGGTCCATCCCCTGTGTAAGAACTTACAACTAGATTTTGTTCTAACTTCTCAATATATTGCATAGCTTTCATATAGCCAATTTGGAATTTTCTTTGCAGATGAGAAGGTGATACTTGTTGGGATTCAATAATAAATTCCTTAATATCTTCATACAACTTATTTTCAGCTTTATCATCAACATCTCCCTGCTGATCCAAAGTTGCAGGTTCATTAGATAAGGTTTCATTATGAGACTTGTGTTCCTTATAATCCTCCAATGATACAATGTGCTGTTGCTCTTCGGTTGTTTCTACAGAGCTATTTTGTTTCATCTCATCCTCTTTTATAGGCGGCAAAGGTTGTATTTTTTTCATGTTCTCTGCGTCTACATGTTTCATAGGATTTGCTTTTGCAATAGATTCATTAATAAGACGAAGACGTTCATTTTCCCAATATTGCCCTGTTTCTATATCTACTTGAATGATTGCTTGGGCGAATTCTTCTTTTGGTACAAAGTTACTTGTAATTTGTTGTACAGGTTGCACATGATTATCTTGTACGATACGAGCAGCACAGATGAATGCACCTTGTGCCATGATATCCCCTGGTGACATAACAACTTCTTTCGCTTTTTGGTAGGTTGATCCTAGTCGACTAACAGGATTATCTTGCATAGGAGAAATACCCTGTTCGGATTCTGCCTCTTTAAATTCCTCTTTCTCACCGAACATGTCAGAGAAAATTTTTGCATCATATGGCGTTACATCTCCAAATATCATTTTGTTACGGAATGAACCTAGTAAGGTAAACATATATTGCTCTGTAAAGTCGAGAGCTAATTGAGATAGTGTTTGGCTAGCGATTGTTAGAATTACTTTATATTTACGAGATTGTGCAGGGAATTCTTTAAACGGCCGAACGACATAATCAGGGAACTCATCCACAATAATGTGATGATAAGGCGAGACGTTTGGTTCCCTACGGAATACCGCATTCTGCATACTCAGCAATACAAATTTTCCTAATACGTTTGAAAGGTCTGCTAATTCCCCTTTCGCAGTATTAACAAGTAGAATGCCACCCTGCTCTAAATGGACATCGAAATCAAAATCAGATTTCCCAAATAAAACACGTCGTATTAAAACGTTTGAAGCTAAATCTTTTAAGATGTTGCGTAAACCTTTTACATATTCTTCTTCTCTGTCATAATGCATCGGTTGTCCGCGGTATTTTCCCGATTTATAAACTGCTGGTTCACCTTGAAAATCCATCTTTTCGCGAATGGTATTGTCAAACCACTCATCAATTCCTTTTATAATCTTATACTCGTTTTTTTGATCACGTGAAGCAGCTCCAGTTTGAACAAAATCATATAGCTTTTCGACCTGTATTTTTAATAGTTTGTGCATACGGTGAATACGTTCTACATCGTCATACATCTCAATCAAATCGTCGAAGGTAACATCTTTTTGCGGGTTGTGAAGCTTTAATAAATAGATATGTTGTTTAAGGTGGTTACGCTGCGCTTGTTCAAAGAACGCATTGTTAGATTCAGATAAACCTTGAATAACCATTGCGAAAACCTCTGCTACTTTATCAACCGGTCCACGCAGAATGTTTATATTTTTGGTATCAGGATTGGTTGGGTCAATGTAGTAAACCGAGCTTGCTGGGATCTTATGTGCTTGTACCAATTTAAATACTTTTTGACATAAATCATTACTCGGTTCAATAACAGTCACACCATTTAAAAATGTTCCTTTTACTTCTTCTGTATCATAATCATTCTTTTTATACGCTGTTTCAAACTTATTTATAAAACGTACCATCCAGTGTAGATCTTGATTAATCATGGGAATAATTAAACTTGATGTTTTACCAGAACCGATTGGACCAATAATGATTCCATTTAGCGTTCTATCTTTCCCCTTAATACGAACCATCTCTTTATGCTCAATATGCGGTCCAATTTCTACGTCAGGGTATATTTGTTCCTCTTGGCTATTAAACCATTTTTGTAACTTGTGATTTTTATATTCGTATTTTTGTACCCATTTTAATATTTCTTCTCGGTAACGTACAATATGGCCACTATACCAAAGTGTAAACAAAATCATAAATACTGTAGGTAAAAATACAAAGATCATAGTGAGTGTGTGAAAATTCCCTGTTAAAACATGACCTATGGCCTCATACTCCCCAAAATTAACATGCTTTGATTTATCCGTAAGATACGGAATAACCTTTGCATGGATCGGAGCAGTTGCAAACCATAAAAATTGAATATCAACTGCAATATGAGAAGTGATCAAAATTATTAATTTCCCATTTTTCACATGCAAAGCAGGAATACGGCTGTAAAACCTAAAGCTGAATTCTCCTAATAGCAAAGAGAAGAACATTAAAATAAGCGGTACATATGTAATTTCTATAGGATAAGACGGTGGTTCAAATGCATAGTAGAGTAACTTGATGTAGTTTACTAAACCGAATCCAAATGAAAGAATAAATCCACTAATTAAGCCAATTGTAGTAAATAACGGTATTCGTTGTTTAAATGTCTCCATATAGACTCACCTACCTCTTACAGACATAATTGAGCTTTATGTTTAAACTTGAATCGATTATTGAATTCTGGTTGAAATAGTTCCTTTGATTTTTTTAAAAAGAATTTTGCTGCATCTTCAGTTTGTTTTAAATATAAATCAATACTATCTCTTGCACAGAGCTGGTTATATTCTTCCTGAGAAAGTACCGCAATATTTACTTCTATTTTTTTATTTGTTGCTGTTTCAATGATTACATCATACCAGTAGTAATTCGGTTTTCCTGGGATTTTGATATCTTGTAGAGAAACACTAAACGTTGCCCCCTCTTCTGTCATATGGTTGAGGACTAGTTCAGGATTTTTAAACGCTTCTCTAGCAGAGAACACTCCCCCAGTAGTAGTTGTTGCATATTGTAAATCCATTTTGATTTTCCACCTTTCTCCATATAAAAAAAGGCAAGCGACACCCACTGTAAAAACAGCGTGTGTCGCTTGCCTTAATTTCATATGTTCTGATTTGATTGTAGTTTTTTGTGTTTAGTTCAAACGTAATTCTATCATCTTAAATAATAAAAATCAATAAAATTGTATAAAAGTATATAAAAAATATACGATTAATATAATTCAACAAGCTTGCGTCTTTTCGGGTGTATGTTATTTGCAGTACGTGCCATGATTTGTTCATCCGAGTCGATAGTAACACTTTCATTTTGGAGCGATAGAAGTAGTACATTGTCATAGGTGTCCATTAAAAGTATATCTCTAGCCTTTTTGCGCTTTGGATAGATCACAACAAGTGGCACCCCCTCATCACCTTCTCTTCTTGAAAACACAACATCGTCTAATCTAGCAATCATTCGGTAATCATTTTCATTGCCAAAAATAAAGAAGAAATCTTGCATAGCATCTATATCTCTCCTATACGTTCGTCTAAGACCACCATCTATTGTTTCCTTAAATGTTTGAACTTTTTCAACAAATGCGTAGCGCCAATCGGCATCTCCTACTGTACGTTGAGATAAAGGTAAAAGAATATCTTGTTCAAAGTTTTGATTATCATCTATTCCTAGAATGATATCTGAAATAACATCTCCAGCTTCTTTCAAAGAGCAGATGTACATATTTAGATTTGGTAGATTCATTAAAAGTTCATGATACTCACGCATAGAAAATAAGAGATTTTTCATGCGTACGTATGGTGGTTCTGCATCTTCCGCAAGAAACATCGATTTATCATACATAACAAAAACAACAGTTATATTTTTAGTGTTTTTTTGTGCATATTCAATATACTTCCCCACCTTTTCAACTAAGGTAGCATTGGTTTCTTTGCACATATCCATTTCAATGTAAATATTTTTGTCTTGATATGAAATATGTTCATCGGGAATTAAGAGTAAACCTGCATCTTCAATTTCTGTTTTCTTTTGTTTTTGATGATATGAGCGAATATCTAGCTCGCATAATATCTTATTCGTATTGGTCTTTTTCGACACTTCTAAAAGTGTGCGTACTAATATTTCTCGTGAGCAGAGTGTATGTAGTGAGATTGAAGAAGAATATCTACGTTTTGATGATCCTACAGGAATCCTTCCTATTTCTTGAAGGTAATCAACCATTCTATCTTTTAAGGAGAATGTCGCACGTCTGGTTATACTATCATCTCTTTTATCAATTTTTTTGGTCAGGATAGCACCATATTTTGAAAAACGATTAAGTTTTGTAAACACACTATCTTCAGAAAAATCTCTGCCTTCAAACGCACTATAAAGCTGAGTAATTTGTCGTGTAGTAAGATGCCTTTTGTAATATAAAAATGTAAATACAAATATATCAGCCTCTTTTAAACGAAAAGATTTCTGTGTGCCTTTGCTTGTATATTTATACGTTTTACTTTTCATTATATGCAACTCCATAATTCGAATTTATTTTCAATAAATAACAACCATTTCTATATATCTTATTACAGCAAAATATAGTTGTAAATTATTAAAAGTTTAAACTGAATTTGCGCTAATCTAGATACTAAAACTCGTACGCTGAAGTTTGAATTACTTCTCTTGCTTAAAATACGCTAGAAACATTGATTTATATAGTCTTTTAGTTCTTTTAAAATTGTTCGGACGGAAAACATGTTTTAACCGAACAATTTATTAAAGGATAAAGTATACGAATACAATTGTTAGGACGGCCTAACAAATTATTTAAACTATCACATTATGTAAAGCCGTATAATACATACAGAAAATATAATAGATATTATACTTATTCCTTGTAGTTTTTTATTGCTTTTGAAATAGAAAAAGACCGACAAAAATTATATTTGTCGGTCTTTTGTTTAGAATGATAATTTCTTCTTTGCTGGTTGTGAATCGTCAGCAACTTCTACTTCGGGTTCAGCACCAAAATTCAATTTTTTCTTTTTAGGTTTTTCTTCTTGTACTGAATCATCAAATGCAAAAAGTTTATTTAAAACAGCATTTGATTTTTTAGAATTAGCTTGTTCACGTTCTTCTTTAATTCTCGTAATCTCATCAATAATATCACTCACACGTTTTGGCAATGGTAGTCCTGCAACAACTGAATAGAATTTTACTATATCTTCTTCTTTTTTCGCTGTATGTTTATTAACATATGGAGCTATAGGACGTTCATCTACATATGGAGTTCTTTCTTTTAAGAAGTTTTCCATTTGGTTAAGGAAAGAGAAGTTATATAATCGACCTGCTCGTAGCGGTGATGTAACGATAGATAGTGCGCTCTTTTTAGCACTTTCTAGCTCTTCTCTTTCTGTATCGTATAAAACGCCTTTTTCTAGTGCGTTCCCTAATTGAGTCAAGTAACCTAGCGGGTTTTCAGTGTCTAATTGATTTGATTTTAGTTCTAGTTTTGCTAATGATAAAACGCCTGGTGTATTAATTACTTGAGCAAATTCACTCGCATCAAAGTGTGTATCTGAAAACGGTGTAAATGATGAAGTAACTAGATTAATCTCATGTAATGCATCAGCAATGTATTTGTTACTATAGCTAGTATATTCGTTTGCTAAAGCACTTGGATTTTCCTCTTCAAATTTTCTATATAGTTTAGCGTTATCTATTAATACAATTGAGCCAAAAGCTTCTTGGTTCATTGCAATACTACGAATGCGTGAAGTTGCATTTTCTAATACTTTTAAAGCCTCTGCATCACGTGGTAAAGTTAGTAATAATCCAAAATTGTAATCATGTTCATATAGCATTTCAATTGCCTTTAATAGAGCTCCAGTTCCTGTTCCTCCACCAAGGCCACAAGTAATCCAAATGAAATCACGATCTTCAAATTCCTGCTTAACTGCTTCGAAAATCTTTGATTCATGCTTTACAAATGCTTCCTCACCAACTTGTGGATTACGAGCTGCACCCTGCTCATATCCTTCTAACTGTATTTTACGTACATTTCCCCCATTTTTAATCTCAATTTTGTTAAAATCTTGACTATTTGTATTAACAAGAATCGCACGATATGGGTATTTGTTATTTTTAATTTGAGTTTCTTTATTTGCACACTCCGCTGCGATTGCGCATCCACCCATACCTAGTCCTAAGAATCCAAATTTTAAACTAATATTTCCTTGGCTTTCGATCTCTGAAAAATTGCCTGCCATATGTATATCCTCCCTCAAGTATATATTTTAGTTGTTTTTCTCAACTCTTTTTTCTTTTTTCTAGTTCTTTGATCAAAACATTACCTAGATCTGTCACTTCGTAAACTCGAACGCGTCCAAATGGTTTAAAAGATATCAACCCTGCCCCTTCAAGTCGTGCAGTCATAATATCCAAAGAATATCGCGATGGAAGTATCTTTTTTCCTTCATAATCTTTTTCATTTTCAATTTGATATTCTTTATGATACTGATTGATACAATCCCAAAGTTTTTCCTTGTGCATTGCTCCCTCAGCATATAGGACACGTAGAGCCCAAATACCGTCATTTAAATTCTCACAGAGTACATCAATAATTTCATTGCTGTTCATTGATATATTAGACACTAATTTCACACCACCTTTAATAAAAAGCAAAATTTATGTATAGACACAAAAAGCAATAAAAATATTAAGGGATTTAGTCCCGATATATTCACCGTAGATACTTCGGAATATACTTCCGAAGTATCGTATGTATTAACTATAATATATCTCTGCGTTTTTATCAAGAACCTTTTAATATCAATACTTTAAATACTTCCGAAATATTAACCGTAATATCACCCGTAATAATAACGGATTTAATTAACGTAATAATTACGATAATATATTCCTTTGTTTTTACCTAATAACTCTTATTTGTAATTAGAAATATGCAAAAATTAATTGGCATAAGAGTAGATTAATTGTTTCTATGATGTGCTGATTTTGTAAATATTGAGCAATAAAACACGCTCACCCAACTAATCACTGCTCAATAACATCGGAATTTAGATATAAAATCCAATGAATGAGCAATGAATGATTGAGTGATAAAGCGTTAAAAACCATGATATTTTGTGCAATCTACAAAGGTGTTCTTTTAGTTTCTATAGAATTTTTATATAATGTATATAGGACAAGCATCATATAGTTAGGTGGTGAGCAAATGATTGATGAACAGTTAAGCGATGGTTATTATCGCGTATCTGAAGTAGCAACCATGCTTGATATTCCTGAAAGTACTCTTCGTAGATGGTTGAACGATTTTGATGAGTACTTGAACATAAAAAAAGAACGCCAACTTAAATATGTTCATGAGGATAGTATTGATACAGTAAAAAAGATTAAACATTATTATTCTGAGTCAAAGAAAAAGCACGAAATTGTTGGGCTTTTAGATATGGATCCGACGGTTATTCGAAATGTTTATGCTGAAGATGTTGACGGTGATGGTGAACCAAAAGAAACTTCATTAGTTAAAGCACAGCAGGTCAATCTAGATTTTATAGAAGCTTTGACTGAAAAGATTACTGAAGAAGTTACAGCTAAAGTAACTGAAGAATTAACAAAACAAAATATGGAATTCTTCGCTGCGGTGGCTAAACAAAGTCAGGATAATTTCGATAGAATCAATAAGCGTTTAGAGGAACGTGACGAAAAGTTAATGAGTACTATACGATTAATTCAAGAACAAAAAAGCGCTAATGCTCAGAGACAAGAAAATACTGAACAAAAAGGCGGGTTTTTCTCAAAGCTTTTTGGAAAAAAATAAAAGACTATCTTTTGATAGTCTTTTATTTTTTGATTATCTTTAATATCATTTTTGAACTACTCACCACTTAACGTCCTTACGGGCTGTTTGAAGTGGGAGATTCCTGCGAATACCAATGTATCCACTAGTTATCTTAGCAGGCTCTATCCGTAGTCCCTACGGTGAGAACATAAGTATCTTGTACGTTGGCGCACCACACTACCTACTTTAGCTTGGTTTTCGCAACTTCGGCAAGCATGGGACGATAGAACGTTGAAGATTTTACGGTTGTAACGTTTTTCTGCAACCAACCTCATCTCTTCAGTTTTCGAAGAGCAATCTGTACAAGTAAATGATAGCAAATATGTTGGCTTATTCCAACTGACATTCATCTCCCACCTCAAATTGGTGTTTCACAACTATTGTTTTAAACTGTAATAATCATGGCACTCAAGTATAGTTTACTTTGTTATTTTACAATATAAAGAGTTTGCTAATTTTATTTCTTCCAACCTTTAAAATCGGCATACTTTTTATATTCTTTTTCAATTACGCCCTTATACCTTTTATTATCACTTTCAGGTCTAGATGGTTTATTATTATATTCATTAATGTCTCCGTCTGCATTTAGCCATTGAGGATTATTATAAGCATATTTATAGATGAATTGTCTAGCTTCTTTTAATGAATTAAACTCACCTAAATATAACTTAGGTTGTGCAACTCTGTACCCATATACCAAATAAGTTGTACCATGCTCTCCCAAAGTTTCGAAAAAAGGTTTTGGTATCGAATTAATTTTCTCCATCTATATCCTCCTATTTAATAATAGTTTCATTCTATTTAATTAGTAGTATCAAACTATTATTATGCGAACTTTTTACATTAATCCTTAAAAAATAGTTTACCAGTCAATCAGCTTTATTAGAAATGCACGCTTTGTTTTCCTCTAAAACTTTCATAAACAAACAACCACTCAATCATTCGCTGATCAGCCACCTCAAAATAACAAACCGATTGACCGGTGATTAATTGACTGATCGAGACTTCATTTAATATAATAAAACCAACCACTCAATCACCACTCAATCTATTGAAAATAATGTTGGTTTTATGGCGTGAGCGATTGGTGATTAATCGGGTGATTGTATGTGAAAATAATGATAAAAGCACCATGTGCGAACTTTTTACAGCAATATTTTGTTGATTGAGCGTTAATCAGGTAGTTGATCGATGGATATTTAGGTTGTTCTTACTTGTATTGGATTGGCTTTTGATTGAGCGACGCTCAATGGGGTGTTTGAGTGGTAGTTTTCATTTATAATCATTCAATAAAGGTCATACTTTTAGAAAATCACCTTGCAACGATGAAAAAAACTATATATGATGTAGTTACTTTAATAATTTTGTATTTTTCTAGATACAGATTTATTAACGATAAAATATTTATATAATAAAAAAATAAAATATAATAAAGCAAAAAAGGTTCATCAGCCCAATGAAGTAGCGCCAACTACTTCATTGTGGTACACCGCACAAAAATTCCCAAAAGAAATTTCCGATCGACAGCGGTAAACAAAGCCAATAAACCTTTTTATTTTGCATGAAATTATAAGATAATTTTACTGTATCTTATGTATTTGTGCAACTTAAAAAGGGGATTTCTTGCGTATTTTTAGGCATTGTTTACCGTGATAATACATATATTACTTTTTTTATGAGTGATATTTTGTATCCGTGGTATGACAGTGCCTTTTTCTGCTCTTTTGAAAGGAGTTAGCAACATTATGCATACGCAAATGGCTTTTTCCCAACAGAACTTTAAAGTTCATGGGGTTAAGTTTTTTGATGGACTATTAAACACCATAAAACTAGAAAATGAAAGAAAAGAGTTACCATCTTCAGCTTTAGCTACTTACATCTTGCTTCACTTTGAATGTAATGATATAGGAATGCTTCCACGTGAATTTCAAATAATGGATCTTGCTAAGAAAAGCGGGATTCCCTACACAACAATTTATACAGGTTTTCAAGTTTGTTTGGAGCGTAATTTTGTAAAAGAAACACCTGTTGGAAATCGTACTGTATATGAAATTGTAGATTATGCATTGTATAACCATACTGCTTCGGAAACTTCAAACATGTCAGGTATAACGCTTTCGTATTTCCGTATTCCATTTCACCTTATCCAAACAATGATACTGAGTAGTCTAGTAAAGGCTCGTGATAATAGGGGAATTATGTTCCTTCTAAATTTAATCAACACTTTTTCAAGAAAAGTGGGTATGGAACATTATAAACATAATATTGATGAGTTCCAGATCACAAGAAGAATGGCTTTCTTAAAAGAAAGATTAAAGCGTAATGCAAAAAAAGTACGACAATACATAGAAATTATAAAACCTATTGTGCAATTTACTGCAATTGACTCTAAAGAGAAAAATTCTAATGATTCACGAATTACAAGTGTAAGAAAACAGGTAAAACAAATCATCATTGAGAAGTTTAGTGTGGTGTTTTCTTCAAACTGCGTAATAGAGAATGATAAAAAAGAATTAAATAGACCAATAGCAAAGTGCAGAAAAGAAGCAGTGTCTCGTTTAAAGCATATGGGACAAGCGTTACGAAAAAAAGATAAAGAAAATATAATGACTGCATTTAGACAAGAAATTGTTGATCACGCAATCTATTTACCAACAAAACAAAAACAAAATGAATTACTAATTTACGCAATGACTTATGCGTTAGATCAAGTTGAAAGTTGCACAAAAGAGCAAGAAATATTCTCTATTCCAGCATTTATGCGTGTACAGTTTAGAGATTCATGGACGGATTTTAAAGAAAAAAGCTTATCTGTAGAAGAAAGACACGATACAAGGATAAATTATTATAAGCAAAATGGTGTTTATCCTGACTTTGTATAATTTTTAAAAAAATAAATACAGCAGCCCTTGTTAAAAAATCACTTAAAAGCAAGGGTTATTTGGCATGTTCTTTATTTTGAAGACATGCTTTTTTATTTAGGAAAATATTTCTACGAGCATTTTTACGCAAGTATATAAGCTGCTAACGCTACGTTTAAATACGATTCAGTGTGTTTATAATTCGATTAAATACTTGTGAATATCTTAATTATTTTATTAAATACTTGTGAATTCTGAGTAATATGGTATTTAACTTCTTAATTTGTGAATTATATGATGGGAGGCTTGTTTGTATTGGGGATATTACGATAGGGAATTTATCTTAATAGCAAGGAACGTATGTAATACAAGGATTTAGAGGTATTTTCTAAATCTCTTTATAATTAATAATTGAGTTTAGTTATATATATTTCTTGTTGTTTGTATATAAAATACTTGTGATTATTTATATTTAATTACTTGTATTTTTTCAGATTAGATACATAGAAAAATAGAAGGAAGGAATAAATATAAGTTTCCAAGGGGGTAATTAATCTATTGACTTTTAAAATTCATAGAGGTATTCTTATACGTGAACAACAATTAACTAAGAGAAATATACAAATTAATAGATTTAATTTCTAGCTAAACGGACACACCGAAGGCACATAACCTGCCATCGGTGTGTCTTTTTTTGTATAAATATCAAAAAAGGGAGAATTTGAACTATGAATGAAATTGTAAACATGAGTAAAGAGAGATTTACAAAGTATTGTGAGGACAATGCAGCATTTGAGGAGAATATTAGTTGCATTATTAATCATTACTTTTTATTACTAGGAAATAAAGCAAATATATTACAAGAAAGAGAATTTAATAACGAAATTGAAGAAAAAACGTTTAAAAATAATGTAAAGCGTTTTGAAACTCTATTCCCTGCAGCTGTTAAGAATGCATTTTTAAAAGGGTATCAATTATGTCTAGAGTTTATACATCACCCTGAAACACAAATACCTGAGACTTTATATACTGATCCGAATTTTATAAAAGACATTCCTTTTGCTCTAACAAATGCATCCGAATATGAATTGTACGAAATCATTCGAACAGATGAAACACAGGAATTTAGTGTGTTTGCTATACGAACATATGAGGGAATTCGTCCTTTATTAGAACAAGTATTTTGTGAAGTTGCGTACAGTGGTGCTGAATATGCTTTTGAACATGAACGATTAGAAAAAGGATTTGAATTAGTGAAAGGTGATACCACTTTATTAACCAAAGTTCCTGTAGATCGTTTCTTCTCAATTACACCTTCTGTAAACGGAGTTGTTGTGCATGCGGAAGAGTATTGTGAGATTTGGACTTTAAATTGGAATAGCAAAGTAACCATTGATAATCCTTTTATTGAGGTTGCTGAGGTTACATTTATTCATCAAACAAAGGATATGATTCAAAAAAATATTGAAGATGGTGTTTTATACTACAGCTTTCTTTATCTTGATACACCTTTACATGAGATACAAGATCGATTAGAAATACGAGTAAAACTAAATTCTGATTTTGGGGCTCCACGTTCAATGGAACAAGTTGAAATGGAGTATATTTTGAATGAGATTATTGGGAAGGTTCATCTTCAGGCACAAATTCCAATTGAAAACATGATTTTAATCCAACGTTAGAGTTTGTAGGAGGTTCACTATGGTAAAAAAAATCGTTTTAGCTATTAGCGATACTGTATATACGGCATATTTACGTGAGGATTTTATTGGTGCGGGATTTGAAGTAGCTGATAGTGATGTGATGCACATCAAGTATCTAGATGAAATTCTAGATACGGAACAGCCTAATATTCTTTGTATTAATGACAAACGATTAAATATTGATGCGGGACATGAAGAGAAACGTGAATTGATTATCTTACAGAAATTAAGAGATATTCGCTTTAATCGCGATATTCGTATTGTGGTATTTACAGAGCGTGAAAATGATGATGAGTTTTTGGCGAAACTGATTTATCTAGGTATCTATGACATTTTTAACTCTCGTAAAATTGATATTGATAATAAAGTCATCCCGCAGCTGCTACAGGAATCGGATATTAAAAATGTGGCGGAAATTGTAGGAGCAAGTCAGGCACCGCAACAAACAAAGTTGCCCGAGGTTCCTCTTGATGAGGATGAAGAGGAAGCATCAAGTGAATTAGGGGAAGGCGGCAACTGTGAACCTGCCTCTAATTCCAACAAACTATTTAAAAACAAACAAAAGCGTAAGTCTGTCTCAGAGAAGATGCCAAAAGCACCTGTTATTAAAAAACAGTATAAATTGGCTTTTGAGCCGGTATATGAAAAACAAATCGGTATTGCTATTCCAAGAAGAACAATTGTTGTGGCCAGCATGAACAGGAGAAGTGGTGCTACTTTTGTTTCACATCTTTTAGCAGCTTACTTAAATGAACTACAGATTGATGTGAATTATATAGAGAATCTATATGATGATGGCTATACGTATCCGTTATTAAAGGGATATACAGAAGCACCAGAAAACTATCGTAGTGAATTTATGTTGCAGCGGTATAAAGAGATGTTACAGAAGGAATCTGATATATTATCAATTCCAAAATGGAAGCAAGGAAGAATAAATTATATCGTAAAGAATCCTATAGTGGACCAAGAGCTGAAAAATGAAACAGAGCAGGACTTTGACCATTTTATTAAGGTTTTATTGGCCAACCAAGAAGCACCTATATCTATTATTGATGCAGGGAGCGATTGGGATAAGGATTTATACCATGAGATCTGTGAAATGGCAGATTACATATTCTTTGTAGCGGAACCAGATCTGCATCAATTGCTAAAGATAGCGCATCCTCTTACACCAAAAGAGAGAAAGCTCGTTTCTTACTTAGATTTAGAGAAAACGAGAATCATTGGGAATAAGTTTTCTTCTGCACTTTTAAAGCATGAAGTAATAGAAGAATGTTTTGGAGATAAGGTAATAACTGCTTTACCACCATATGAGATAGAAGATGTATTTGAATCTCAATTAAATAGTAGTACGTTACTATCTAGTCGGAACTATTATAAAGAGTTAGAAGGAATAATGAAGGAAATAGCAGAGTTATTGCTACCAAACCAATTGTTGAACCAAAAGAAAAGTTCCATTTTAAGTGGATTTCGATTTCGAAAGTCTGAAAGTTAAGGGAGTGTGAAGAGGAATGCAAAAGTTTATTATTGCAGCAAGTATGTTGCTGTTATTTGTAGGTTGTCTATTCTTTGTAACTGATATGGTGATTGGAGATACAACACATACTGATAATAAATCGTCTTTAGAAAGGGGAGGCGAGATAGCTGTGGCTAAGTCTGTAAAAGTAGGTACTCTGCGTGCAGAAGAAGAAATAGCTATTGATCCAGAAAAAGCGAAAAAAGAGTTTGAAAAAGCGTATAACGGTAATGCGGATTTTAAAGATCCTGCTTCAAAACGTAACTTTACTGTCCATGATGTACAGGAGAAACCAGCAATGATTGCTGTCGAAGGTGATGCGGAAGCTGCTAGTTATTTTAAGCAATTTGATGAGAAAAAAGAAACAATAAAGAGTAAAGCAAGGAGCATTATTATCTACGATGCAAATGCAAAAGAAAAACAATTAGGTGGAAACGTAAAATAAAGAAAAAGAGTAGGTGCATTAAGAATGCAAAATACAGTAACTACAGCTCTATTCCTTACCCTTTCTTTATTATTAATCAGCCTTTTACCCGAAGGTGTTTTGTATGGAATACAGTTAGTGAAAGCACATAACTTTGCTTCTGATATGGTTGAAATCGCAGAGAATAAGGGTGGATTTCAATATGATTACAATGGAAAAAGGGTGGATTTAGTCCCTGGGATAGAGAAAAGAATGAAAGAAGAAAAGATGGATGGCTGGAAGTATGAGTATACAAAGGGACGCATTGATCATAGTCAACCTCTTTCTTTTAAGGTGAAAGCAGAACACCATTTCTTCATATTTAAGCTGATTGGGGTAGATGGCATAAAGGCTCCGATATGGGCGAGTAAAGATGGGTTGGGACAAGTGTATTTTAAATAATGAAAATTCTAAGACTTGTACTATAAAAGACTATGCTGAAAAGTATAGTTTTTTTGTTAGAAAAATATATTTATAAATAAATATATAAAAATACTTTACAAGCCTATTTCTATATGGTAATATTTTCCATATAGAACAGCAGTTATAAAAAAACGCTAATTAATTAATTTATATGTTAAAGTATCTGGATTTTATGTTTAATTTAGGTACAATAAAAGAATCTATGAAAAAACTAATATATTTGGAGGAACAAACAATGGCAAACAAATTTTTAAAAACAGCAACAGCATTAACAATTATGGGTACATCATTACTAGGAGCAGGAGCATTTACTGCTAAGGCTGATAACACAGATTCACTAAAGTTCAATGATGTCCCAGCAAATCACTGGTCTACGAAAGCAATTTATGATTTAACAAACCGTAAAGTAGTGCAAGGGTACGGAAATAATATCTTTGGCTTTGGTGACAATGTAACTCGTGGGCAAGTTGCTCGTATGATCTATATGTACGTTAAACCAGCAGATGCAGATGCTAGTTTCAAAAATCCGTTTACTGATATTAAAGGGCATTTGTTTGAAAAAGAAATCAGAGCACTTGCTAAAGCAGGACTTGTGAATGGATTTGGTGATGGGAAATATGGTCCAGATGATATTTTAACTCGTGAACAAATGGCACAAGTGCTTACAAATGCATTTAAATTTAAGGCAACGAAAACAACAAAATTTGCAGATGTTGATAAAAACTCTTGGTCTTACGGTGCAATTAGTGCATTAGAGGAAAATGGGGTTACAATTGGTACAGGAGGTAATATGTATTCTCCAACAATGTCTGTAACACGTGAAGCGTATAGTCAGTTCTTATATAACTCTATTAATGCAGTTGAAAAAGAAACAAAACCAGAAGTGAAACCAGATCCAAAACCAGAAGTGAAGCCAGATCCAAAACCAGAAGTGAAGCCAGATCCAAAACCAGAAGTGAAGCCAGATCCAAAACCAGAAGTGAAGCCAGATCCAAAACCAGAAGTGAAACCAGATCCAAAACCAGAAGTGAAACCAGATCCAGAACCAGAAGTGAAGCCAGATCCAAAACCAGAAGTGAAGCCAGATCCAAAACCGGAAGTGAAACCAGATCCAGAACCAGAAGTGAAGCCAGATCCAAAACCAGTAGTACCTAAAGGATTCGATCCAGAGCTTGTACAACCAGGTTTTGAATATTATCCAGAAGCATTAGAAAGTTTATATGCACAACCACATTTTACTCCAGAAGCTCAAAGTATCTTGAAAGAAATTAATAAAAAATATAGTACAAACCTTAGATACAAGGATTTACTTGGTAGTGTACATATAATGGACGATGGTATGTATTATCCAGAGGGGTCATATGTAGGTGGACAGTTTGTTGTTGGTGGGAAAAAGGACGATTTTAAAATTATTTTCTTAGATAACAATCCAGCAACTGTAGAGTTAACAAAACGTTGGGTTACATATTTAACTGGAATGAATTTAGATAGAGAGATTGATGAAACAAAACAAGAAGATTCAATTAATAATTATGAAAAAGCTGGTTATAAGATTCGTGTTGGACAATCAATGTCAAAAGACATGATGTATGTTCAAATTAAGGGAAATTAATGTTATACTAAATAAGTAATCTTAAAAACCAAATATACAATTTTAATAAAAGATACGGAAAGGACACACCTAACGTACCAGCCCATGGTATAGGTGTGTCCTTTTTTATATTTTAGGGGGAAAAATCAATGAAATTGAAAAGAAATTTACTATTAACTTTATGTACTTCAACAGTGTTAATGCTACCGAGTATAGCTAATGCCAAAAATATTGATATACCTTTTTATAATGGAGAAGATAATACATTTCTTACTTCAAGTGATTTACAAATGCCGGGTAAATATTTTCGGCCAGGAGGTGGATTTGAGCCAGTAAAAACATTATATAAAGCAGATATTCATTATCCGGCTGTTTATAATGGTGCCTTTAATTGGGGGAATCCAAAAGAAAATTTGGTTAAGAACGAAGATAATACAGAACCATTTGTGAGAATTGCCAATGAAGGTTATTTTAATGATAAAGTGCCCGTAGGAGATCGAATGGTAACAGAAGTAGAACGTGTAAATGCATCTGTTATTAAAGATAAGTATTGGGGTAATCCGGATTTTGTTTTAAAATCAATGCTGCCACATGAAATTACTGGTTTTAGAGATTTTAAAAGCTTTGGAATGTTTTATTGGATTCGTGATATTGCTTATCTTTCTGGTGGTTATGCGGGAGCGGGTGCTGTAGAGGGGGTTAATAAGTACAATTTATGGTATGTACGCACAAATAAGCCGGAATTAAAAGATTTCAAAGCTTCAAGTAGTACAAAGGATGTAGCAGTTAAATTTACATTTAATGGTTTTGAATATGTAAGTAAAAATAAAGGATATAATGATCGGGATCCAAATGGCACAACAGTAAATCCTTATCAAGCAGCTGCAGGTGAACGGAACCGAGTTAAATGGATGTTAGATATTACAAAAGATGGTGAAACTGTGCATCATCAAGAAAATTACTTGCGTTCAACTCCACAAAAAGATAATGAAAAGTCTAATGAAGGAGATGCTGGAAAGTTTGTAAAAGATGATGTGAAATGGCAGCCGCAAATGTGTGGGCGATATACTGCAAAAATTAAAGTGCTTGATGCTGTTCAAAGGGAATCGAACGAGAAAAACGTTGATTTCACCATAGATGGTAACTGTGGCACTGAAGTAACACCTAACCCAGATCCAGGTGATGAAGATGACTTTAAATATAAAATTGACTTTTCTAGTGACAGAATTGAAGGAGAAACAGCAAGAGAAGGGAAAAATATCAAGACGAGGGTAGATGTATCACGTGATAATTTCAAGCCTGAACGTGACCAATATAGAGCAAAGGTAAATAACAATATTAATAAGTCTCAACAAGAAGTAAATAGCTCTGAATCGGAGAGAGATAGCGCTCAATCTAGTCTAAGTTATTGTCGCCGTGATCCAATTTATGAAGTAGATGCCGAGGGAAAGGATCACTATTATGATAGAGACTGCTCTTGGGAAGAAAATAAACTAGATAGTGCGGCAAGTAAGCTAGATAATGCAAGACAAAAGGTTGAAAAAGAGAAGAATAAACTTAAAAAATTAGATGTATTAGAAGAAAAATATACGAACCCTGAAACAGTAGTTGTGTTAAAACATAATGGACAACAAGTATCATCACAAAAGGTAAGATTAACTGAGGGAGAAAAGAAAACCTTGAGCCTTGACTGGCAACATAAAGGGAAAGGCACAATTCAAGCAGAAATTAACCCTGCGAGTAATCGCATAGACATAGAGGAAACTACGTATAAAAATAATCCTATTAAAACAGCAATCTACGAGCCTTCAAAAGAAAAGGCAATGTGTGGTGTAACGAGTGTAAAAGGTGTAGTAGAAACAGTAAGTGAACGGGTATCAAAAGAAGATATAGTTGGGAAAATGTATTATGAAACTTTGACAGGGAGTATTGATAATTTAGCTCCTTCTAAGCTGCATTCTGGTTATGGATTTTCGTATGAAGTAAACGGAAAATATAAAAATGAATGGAATGCAAATTACCCTGGTGTATTTGCTGCTGCTAAGGCACAATATCCATTTGCAGACGAAGGATTAAAGGCTACTCAAGATTTAGAGAAGATAGAACTTAAAGATAATACAGCGAAGTTCCTACCTAAAAATATGTATTTATCTGAAGCAACAGGACATGTTTTTGATAGTAAAAGACCTACTAAGTCTTTATATTGGGATGGACAAGAGAAAATCATTGATGGTGGCCAAAAATGGTATTCACCACTAAAGACAAAAGACGGTGTATATACCTTTAATGTAGAAACAGCTCCAGCAGGTATCAATGAAATGAGTTTATGTTTAACTGGGCAAGTAGAGATTAAGGGTGTTGCGTACGATGATTTCATAAAAAGAAGAGTATTTCCTGATGATCCATTCCCTGGAGGAAGTGGAGTAGGATGGAACTGGGTAGGGAAAGAGGAACTACTTCATAAACTGACGGATTGGTATTACATGAAGACTGGGAAATAAACATAAAATATAGTATAATTAGGTGAGTCGACACAATAATATATCCATCTTAACTAGTAGCTGAATGGATAAACCAAAGGCACATCCCTTAATGGGATGTGCCTTTTTTTCATAGAAAGGGGAATTTAGAGTGGATAAAAAGAAGAAACAACGTGTTAGACGTGTCATTATTATGGGGATTGTCGCAATGATTGTATCGCTTTATATTGGAAACGAATTTCAAGATCGGAATGGGAAAAGCTATGCTCCTGCAAAGTATTTTGAAACAGGAACGAAATTGATTTCGTATTAAAAGTACTTTGTTTTATAACACCAACTATAGTAGAGGAATATACATGACATGTACTATAGTTGGTGTTATAATATGTGTAGAAGTATTACAAAGATAGTTTTTGCATAAACTAATAAAGACGAAGTGCTGCTAACACTTCGCCTTATGTAACTACTACCGCAAGGTGGATGGTTGCTAAAAAAGAGTTTATTTTTTCTTAGAATCACCCTTCAAACGCTTGCCGGCATTGTGGGTGGTTCTTTTCGTTTTTCGTCGCTTTTTTTGTCTTTTCTTCCAAAACGTTGATAGGTATTTACCTACTCGTTTTGCAAAAAATACAGCGACTTCTCTAGCAATTACTTTCAGTATCTCAATTGCTATCGTGAAAAGTATATCCATTCGATCACCTCCTTTCTCCATAAAATGAAAGAGAAAGGATAGCAACCGACCACCCTAAAATATTCAGTTACATTATATTCATTATACCATATTTGAGTGTGGGTTAATAGCTTAAAAACCTTGATATGACAACGTTTTTAAGGGTTTTTGGGTTTTCGTGTCAGAGTTTTGAAATGGCAAAAATAATATTTTTTTTAGAAATGATTGACATGAAACTCCATATATCATAATATTGAAATTGTAATATTAAAGAAACCAAATCCAACATTTTCATATAGACTTTAGATTAGCTAAAAGGACACACCTAAGGCGCATTATGCCATAGGTGTGTCCTTTTTTTGCGTTTAAAGGCTACATAAGGAGGAATACAAACATTGAAGCCATCTAAGTTTCAAAAGAAGCAGATTGCTGCGGTAGGTTTAGCTGCTGCAACAGTAGCGGGTATCTATGGGTACAATCATTTCGCAGTCGAAAATGCAGTAAAACCAACAAAGATTGTTGTAGCCGCAAAGGATATACCTGCGCATACAGAGATTAAAGAAGACATGCTAGTGGAACGAA
This sequence comes from Bacillus cereus group sp. MYBK227-1, assembly GCF_051916325.1. Classification (NCBI taxonomy): domain Bacteria; kingdom Bacillati; phylum Bacillota; class Bacilli; order Caryophanales; family Bacillaceae; genus Bacillus; species Bacillus cereus group sp. MYBK227-1. Next base: position 186,286 of record NZ_JBQAGK010000007.1, read on the forward strand.
CATTACCTGGTGATGCGATTCCCCCCAATGCATTACGTGCAAATAAAAAAGAAGTAGTAGGTAAGTGGACAAATGATGGGCAGCCCATTACAGAAAATAGCTATCTCTTTAAAAACAAAGTAGTAAAGAAAGAAGAGTTACCTGACTCTGCCATTTTAAATTTAAAAGATGGAGAAGTTGCATTCCCGTTACTCGTTGATTTGGAAACAAGTTCAGGTAATAGTATCATTCCGAACACGTATGTGGACTTATATTTCAAACAGGTTGTAAAAGAAGGAGACAATGAAAAGGTAGTATTCGGTGGTCTTTTCCAACGTGTACGTGTGACTGCTGCAAAGGATAGCAATACAGAAGATGCCTTCGTGCTAGAAAAGAAAGAATCAAAAGAGGAACAAGAAGGAAAACAAAAGCCAAAGGTAACGCGATTATATACACTGGCTGTTTCACCTGAACAGCTTCAATATTTAAATCGTGCAAAAACGCTTGGAGATGTAATTCCTGTTGCAGTCGGACAAAAAGTAGAACAAACAGGGAAAGAACTAGAACCAGCTGAAGGATTCTCGCAAATATCGGATCAAAAGAACATTTTAGACTATGTAGAGAAGCATTCGACCAATCCAATTTCTAAAAATGTAAAAGAGTATGTAGCGCAGTATCTGAACGAATCTAAGTAAGAAAGGAGTTTTTTAGATGGATCGGCAAGTAAAAATCATTGCCTTTTATGCCACAAATGAGAACGTAGGAAAAAGTACGTTAAGTATTACGATGGCAAATGAGTTAGCTCATCTAGAGAAAAAGGTGCTTTATGTAGAAGCGGACCAAGTAAGACCAAGTTTTGCGGTTGGAACTGGTCTTAGCCATGAGAGTAAAAACATGCTAGAGCTTGTAAGAAAAGAAAATGAATATAATCTTTCGCAGTATATTTGTACCAAGCAAGATTTGTTAGAGAAAAAAGTGAATCCAAGATTGATGCAAAAATTGCACGATAAGATGGATTTTCTGGTATTTCCATCAGGTTATAGTTTGGCTCAATTCCCAGAGATTCAAAACAAAGAATTGTTTGTAACGACATTTATCGAATCACTTGTAGATACAGAATATGACTACATCATTCTATCGGTACCAACTGAATTATCCGAGGTGCTAAGTTATCCGATCCTATATCAATCAGACCTTGTTGTTCATGTGCTAAATGGCAACCCTCGTGGTGCAATAGCAATTAAGCGAGAATTAAAATTAATAGAAAATGCAAAGCTAACATTACCTCGAATGATTCATGTGCTAAATATGGCAGATGAGAATTATGTAGAAGATATTGAAAAGCTTTCTTCTCAAAAAATTGCGGTGACAATTCCGTATGACAGAGATCGTACGAGTTACGAATGGGGGATGCAATTTGGTTCCCCGCAAATTAATACAAAGGTCCATCACATTATGGAAGCAGCTGGTCTTGGTATTCCATCCCAGCAATCCTCTATGAAAAAGGGTCTCTTTGGTTTACGAAATTAAAAGGGGGTCAAGGAGTATGTGGGGCTATTTACAGGAAAAACAAATCGCCTTAAAGCGAAATCGAGTGGATTTATATCACTTTGGTTACATGATTCGTTCTAAATCAGCTCGAAAGTTAGGAACAACTACAGCTCAACAAATTAAAGATATAACAGATGAAATTCGTGCATTTTTAGTAAAAGACCATCGTGATATCCTAAGTGAATCCTTTATGAATAAAGAAAAGAGAGCAGCTGTAGAACAAATCATTAAAAGCTTTTTATTGAGTAATCAGGTTGTCATTTCAGAGGTACCTTCTGAACAGTTACTAAATATGGTGTGTGACGAAATTGTGGGGTTTGGGATTATAGAACCTTTAAAAGAAGATAAGGATGTAACGGATATTTATATCAATGGCACAAAAGAAATCATTTACGAAAAAATTGGAGAGGGAGAATGTACATTTCCTTACCGATTTGAGACGGAAGAAGAAGTAAAAGCTCTAGCTTATAAGATGGTAAACAGTACATCAGAGTCATTAAATACAGCAAAGCCGTATGTGGACTGTGTATTTCCATATATACGTATCAATATTGCGTTAGATGAACTTGGGGGACTCGGAACAACAATAACGATTCGTAAGAATGCGGATCACCTTCGTGCTTCTGAAGAGCGGATGTTATCTACCAATCAAGCGTCAAAAGAGATGTTGGACTTTTTGGCTGCCGCCGTGAAAGCCAAAATGAATATTCTAGTTGCTGGAGCTACAGGTACCGGAAAATCAGAGTTTATGAAATATCTTGCTTCTCACATTCCGAAAGGAAAGAAAAAAGAACGTACTCTTGTAGTAGAAGATAACCCTGAATTATATTTGCATCGCATTTTTCCGGAACATCATTTTGTTCCGATGCAATGTAGGGCATCGGAAGTAGAAGAAAATGCAATCGACTTTGATAGATTGTTAACAAATGCTTTACGTCAAGGACCAAAGCGATTAATTGTAGGGGAATCGAGGGGGAAAGAAGCGTTAAAAATGATTAACTTCTTCCAAACAGGACATCCTGGTTTCACCTCTGTCCATGCAAGAAGTGCAAAAGAAGCAGTTAGACGTTTAATGCTCATGTGTCTGCAAAGTGGTGCGAATATCGATGCCCAGTATTTATATGAATTAATCTCACAGACATTTGATGTGATTGTCTTTTTAGAAAAGAAAGATGATGGAAATCGCTATATTACAGAGATGATTGAGTTATTGGATTATCAAGATGATATACAGTTCAATCAGCTTTCTCAATTTATCCCTTCGGGTGAGGAATATGATGAAATGAATGAAAGAGTAGGAAAGATTCATGGAGATCATATCATTACAGCCAAGATGTCAGCTGAAATGGAGAAGAAATTCCGTTCTTCTACTGTAAATCCAGCTCTTTATGCATCATTCCTTTCACAACAGGAGGTGCAGTATGCATAGTTTATTGGCTTATGGATGTATATTTTTAATCTTTATTAGTGTTGGATTGCTCGTTTTACTTTTTACAAAATCTAAGGGTTCTGCTCTCTCTCAATTTGTACAAGAAAACGAGAAAGTAGAAAGGCGCTTGGAATTAAGAAATATTAAAGGGATACGAATGTATCTACCACAATCCGTTATCCAAGAAGCTCAAAAGTACGAATGGAAATTGACAAAGAGTATGTACTGGATATATACGATTCTTTCTGGGATGAGTATTGCAGCAGTATTCTATTTTTCTTTTGGTAGAGATCCTTTTACGCTGATTACCGTTTTATCTGGGTTTTTAGTTCCAAGGTTTCTTCTCTATCGAAGAAAAAAACGTTACTACTTGGTTGTCATTGACCGTCTTTCTATCTATATGAAAGCAGTAGCAAATGCACTTCAAATTAGCAACAATGCAAAACGTGTGTTAGTTCAGGTGAAACCAATGATGCATGAAAGCATTCAAGAAGAAATAGAAAAAGTTTCTCTTTTATTAGAAGGTGGAACCACAATGCATCGTGCATTTAGAGAATTCAATGAAACGTTTAACTTTAGAGAATTGGTATTCTTCCATGAAATGTTGGAAGTGTGTAGCCGAGAAGGTGGAACAAATTCAGTACAAGTCCTACTAGATATTGCAGAAGATTTTGAAAAACAAAAGCTATACCTGGCAAGATTGCGTTCTAGTTTGTCGCAAGCACAACGTGCTTTTGTACAGAACTGCTTAATCGTTATCGCCATGCCAATTGTTATTATGTTGATGTCAAAAGAAGCATATGGATTTTTAGCAGGTTCTATGATGGGGAAAATTGCGTTAGTGGTAAATATGTTGATTGTATTTTTTCTAGCAACCCGTGTAGAAAAGATTGCAAATTATAACCCAACAGAAAGAGGGGAATAAGGTGTCTACGATTTTAGCTGTAGTGGTATTCGTTGTCATGTACTGGATATTCTCTACCTTTCTACAAAGTAAAAAAGACAGCGGTAGCTTACTTACGAACTATGTAGAAAATGCAAAACGAATTGAAAAGAAGAATTTAAATCAAATGATGCTTGCTCCCTTCCAGTCGTTATCACATAAGTATCTGACAGAAGAAAAAAAAGAGCAGATCCAGAAAAAGTTAGAAGAAGCTGGCTTGGATACGGAACCAGAAGAATATCTGAAAATGAAGGTAGCATATCCCATCATTTTTACCTCTGTCTTCTTAATATGTACTGTATTTCATGATTACTATTTATTTAAAGTAGGCGCTCTAATGTCACCATTGCTTTATTTCTATCCTGATTATCTATTAAAGAAAAGAAGCAAACAGGCGATTGAAGCTAGGAAGTTCGAATTACCAGAGTATCTAATTCCAATGTTGCAGTTGTTAAAAACACATACAACATTAGAAGCAGTAAAAAAGGCAGAGATATATGCTGGAAGACATCTTCGTCCGTATGTATCTACACTTACTGCGGAATTAGAAATGTATGCGGGCTCGGATCAACCATTTCGAAACTTTGCTGCTGCTTTAAATAGTCCAGAAGTAAATACCTTTACGATTGCATTGCAACAAGCACAAAAAACAGACAAGGTACAGAGTCTTCGCATTATGGACGCACAAATTAAAATGATGCGCGAGTTAAAACATGAGAACTATAACCGTCTCATTCAAAATAAGCCGATGGAAATGAATAAATTTAACGTCGCAGTTATTGGATGTATTGTGATTTATCCAATGGTGATTGTTATTCAATCTTTAATGCAAGGATTTGCAAGCTTATAGAAGGAATTATCAAAAATGGAATAAGTAAAGGAGCAAAATATATGTTAACAAAAATGAAGAATTGGTTAAAAAATGAAGACTCACAATTATCATCAGAAAATGGTATGTTAATCGCCTTGGCGGTCATTATCGTATTAGTGATTGGCCCGTTTGTATGGAAAGCAATCCAAGGTGGCTATGATACGATCCTGGCACGATTCACAAAAGCATCAAATAATGCAGATGTGAATTCTTGGAACAAGTAATAGAAGATTTAGATGAATGATGTTTATTACGTATAGCTCAAATAAATGGATAAGGGAGATTCAATCATGTTAGCAAAAATGAAAAATTGGTTAAAAAATGAGGATTCACAGTTATCATCAGAAAACGGTATGTTAATCGCTCTGGCAGTCATTATCGTATTAGTAATTGGCCCGTTTGTATGGAAAGCAATCCAAGGTGGCTATGATACGATCCTGGCACGATTCACAAAAGCATCAAGTAATGCAGACGTAAATTCATGGAATAAGTAATTAAAGATTTAAATAGATAAGTTCTAATTTTAGTAGATTCTTAAAATCGATATATAAAGGAGATGAAATGAAATGTTAGCAAAAATGAAAAGTTGGTTAAAAAATGAAGACTCACAATTATCATCAGAAAACGGTATGTTAATCGCGTTAGCGGTGATCATCGTATTAGTAATTGGCCCGTTCGTATGGAAAGCAATTCAAGGTGGTTATGATACGATCCTGGCAAGATTCACAAAAGCATCAAGCAATGCAGATGTAGATTCTTGGAACAACAAATAAGTTTTGGATTGAAAATAAGAGGGGGCGTGTTTCATATAGCTCCCTCCTTTTAAAACATAAGGAGGTATTATGATGAGATTCAGTAAAGTAATGATTCCCTCATTAGCAACATTGGCCCTTGGCATGTCACTAATGGGTACACCTGCAAGTGCAGCAACAACAGCTGATACAAAACTAAATCAAAGTATAACAGGTGGCGAACATAATATTGCCGTTACACCAATTAGTAACTTTAACGCCGTAACGCTAAGTGGAGAAACGCAAGTGACACATGCAAATCCTGGTGTGCTAACAGTGACAGATGCAACTGGTTCAGGGAATGGTTGGAGAATCAATGTAAAAGCAGATCAATTTAAAGTAAGTGGAGATGCAAAATCAAATCGAACACTTCCAAAGGGTTCCTTAGTCTTGAATAGTGGTGGTGCTGCTATTACAAAAGTAGGAGGGACAAGTTCACCAAATCCGGAGTTTAAAACAACTAACTATATTATAGACACAGATAATCAAGTTACGATTTTAAGTGCGAAAAAAGATGAGGGTATGGGTAAATATAATGTTAGTTTCCATGATAAGTCCCTAGCTTTAACTTTAAATCCGCATAGTACGTATGTTGAGAATAAAGCTGGTGCTACCTCATATGAGTCAAAACTGACATATTCTATTGTAACAGGACCTTAAAAGAAAATTATTATACAGAAGGGAATCACGTATGTATGATTCTCTTCTGTACATAGAAAGAAGGGGCAGAATGAAAAGCTATGTATATAAAATTTTAATTAGTATTTTGATCGCGATTATATTCATTTTAAGTGTAAGCCTAAAACCTTTTAAAGTTGTTTATGCAGAAGAAAAACAAGATAGTTTACCGTTTGATGTAAGCATTCATGTCCCAGATAATCAACTAGGTGATATAAAAAATTATTTTAATTTACAGGTAAAAAAGAAACAGAATCAAACAGTAAAATTGGATGTACACAATAAAGCTAATAATCCAATCAGAGTCAATGTAAAAGTTGCCAACGCTCTCACCTCTACAAACGGTGGTATTATGTATGTACCAAATCGTGAAGTCTCACAAAGTATATTAATAGATAAAGATTTCTATATGGATCAGTATGTTCAAGCTCCTGACGCTGTTTCCTTAGAGGGGAATCAAACGAAAACGATTGAGGTACATTTAACGACACCAAATCAAGATGGCGTATTTTTGGGCGGATTATTATTTGAGTTAGCGCAAGATACAAAAGCACAGAATCTTGAAAAAGACGGATTGAACTTCTCTGTACATAATCGCATTGAATATGCGGTAGCGTTAAAATTGAATAATGAAGAGACTGAAAATTCAATTAATAAAACACCTCTTAAATTAAATGGCACAACTGTTGAATCTTATCCAACACAACCACAAGTCCATGCACTTATTCAAAATACAAATGCAAATATTGTAAGGGATGTAGCAGTTTACTATGAAGTTTTATCCCAGGATAAAGTTATCTTTCATGGTAATATTTCAGCATTCAATGTAGCGCCAAAATCCAAGGTAGGCTTATCGATCCCATGGAAAGCGAAAGAATACAAAGATGGAAAGTATACACTAAAAGTCACAATAAAAGAGAATGGAATATTCAAAACATATACAGAACCGATACGTATAACTGCTTCAAATGTGACAGAGTATGCGGAACAAACAGGGGCAGTAAAAGTGTTGCCTGGGTATTCTAATCAAATATATATAATAGCGGCTGGTGTTTTTATATTAATCGTTTCAATGTTTGTATTTGTATGGTGGAGAAAGAAACATGCAAATCAGAAGGAGGAAAAGAAGGCATCTTAGATAGTATAGAAATGGAAAGGGGGGAAAAACAGTGAAATGGGGGAAGGTTCTTACTTCAATCATACTTTTAAGTATATCGTGCTTATTTATTGATTTAAAAGATAACTCTATATTGGCTGATCAAGTAGTAAAACAGCAAAATGGTATTCCAACCCTCACTGCAAATGGAAAAGAAAATGAAGTGAAGCTAGAATGGGCGATTGATATCTTAGAGCAGGATGTATTATGGAAAATTGATTTTAATAACCCGAAAGAAGTCAATTTGATGAGTGGTTGGGGGGAATTTTACGGGAATGGGAATCAAAGTTTACAAACTGAAGTCTTTTATCCAGGTGGCACCGATACTAGCGGATACAAAGTATTTGATACAAAATCGGGAGGTAATCGAGTCTTATATCCTTATACAGTAAGAGAGAGTTCCATTGCTGTTTTTAAGCGATTAAACGTACCAAATAATGCTTATATTTCAGCAACATTTAAAGCAAAGTCACAAGGATTAGGGAGAATTAGTTTCTATGGTGACGGAAGCTGGGAAACAGGGAGAGAATTTGATTATTATAACGCTACTGTTTTAAAGGATGTTCCAAGCGGTTCAAAAGAATTAGAAATTAGTAATATCTTTTTGTTTCCAGAGAGGGAACCCGGTACCAACATACCAAGGGATAGAAGACATATAACTTCGGATATAAACAAAGATGTGTATCAAGATTCTCCCATGATAGATAAGGTGATACCTTATCAGGATGGTTCTGGAAATGGAAAGTTAATATTAAATAGTCCTATTGTGACTCCAATGAAACAAGGGGATCGCCTAAAAACAAGAAAATGGGCTGCACCTATCCAATTACCGAATAATCGTACAGTCACAAAGAATGATACGAACAAAGACATAAATGGATGGTCTACATTTAGTATGAATACTCAAGTTGCAAATAATCCGTTTTATATTACTGAGCAACGAGGCGTAACTTTTTATATGCTTGCCTATTCTGAAGGAATTACATATGTAGATGAGTTGAAAGTGGGATACGCATCGGAAGCAGAAGTATACCGAGGGAATCAGCAAATATATAAAGGTAGACTCTCTGACTATGTAGATAAAGAAGCAAAAGATCAGGCAGTGCCCACAACACCAGGAAGCTTCCAAATTGAAAATAGAGAACTGAAAGAAACTAAAGTAACGTTTGCCCCTGCAAAAGATGATGGGAGTACCTATCATTATAAAATCCGTGGAGTTGGTAGGAATGGCGTCTCGGAATTTTCTAAGGAAGTTCCTGCAACTGTAACAAGTGGCGTAAAGGGATATGAATATGTAGTGAATGATAAATCCGACACATCACTTGATAAAGTAAGTGGTGTTCAGTTTACAAATCAGACTAGCATTCAGTTTCCTACTGATTATGCGAAACCACAATATGTACATATCCGAACGGTAGATAAAGCTGGAAATAAAAGTGCGACAAAGCATATTTTTACCACACAAAAAGGACAGGTAGACATGCTCACTGTGCCAAAAAGTGTAGAGTTCAGTCCGATTCAATTAAATGGAGAAAAACAAAATTCATTTGGCTCATTAGGGAAACTCACGATACATGATAGTCGAAATCAAGCTGATGGATGGAGATTGAATATGACTATTTCGCAATTTACAGAGTCGAACATAGCAAAACAATTGCCAAAGGGTTCTCTATCCTTAAAAAATCAAGTGAGTGTAACAAAAGTAAAAGGTCCAGAGACAGGGGAACCTATTGTACAGATCCCAAATACACCTATTGATAATGGGGCAGGACACACTATTATCCAGGCTTCGAAAGATGTAGCAATTGGAGAATATCAAGTCGATTTTGGACAAAATGGATTACAACTGCAGTTAGATCCAGGGACAACTTATGTAGGGAAGGATAGGCAAGCCACTTATACATCTACGGTCACTTGGTCTGTAGTGAGTGGACCGTAATAATCCATTAAAACCGGAAAATAAGGAGAAAAATTATGAGTATATATGTAATAGGAATACTAATAGGATATATGACCTTGAATGTATTTACTGATTTGAAATATAGAAAAACGAAAAATATATGGCATCTATTATTATTAATTGTTGGTATAGGAATCACGTATTTTGCCGGAATAAGAGCAGGAAAAGAGATTGTAATTGTACTAGTTATGGCCTTAGCGTGTGGTTTGTTGTTAGAGACGTTTAAATTCTCTTCACCCGGCGATACGAAAATGCTTGTGGTGGTAGCTTTATATGTTAGTAATGTAGTAGAGGAATCGGCTATGCTTACCGCTATTACATTAACAGCTTTCCATTTACTATTCTTTTGGATTGCTAGTGTGTATCGATTAATTAAAATTCTAGGGTTTGTAGGAGCGATTAAAGACCAATTGGAGCATGCTGTTTCTATATTTGGGGCAAAACTACCAAAGAAAGAAATACAGCTGATACAGAGCTTTCCAGGGGCTTGTTCTATTTTATTAGGAGCAATTGTGTATGTTGCTTTCACTATCTATCAAAACGGAGGTATGTTAGCTTGAATAGTAGAATCATTCATCAAAGAGAAACATATATTTATTTCACGATATTCGCACTAGTAGGGGTACTTATGGCAAATATGTTCATTCATATGGTGTTTATACTAGCGTATCCGTTACTTATCGGATTAATTGTACAAGTTGTTCTGCTTCAGAAGATGAAAAAACCTTTTTATCGGAGCGGAAAAGAATTAACGGAACAGTTAAAACTAAAGAATATATTTCTAGTAGAATCAAATATTTTAGGGGATGAAGAAGGAACCGTCTATGAGGTGCATCAAATGCCTTTTTCATTTTCTAATGGATTAATTAATAAAGATAAGAGTTATAAAGTCATAAAACAAGAGTATGATAGAAAAGTCAAAGAGGATTTAACGAAAATTGCAAAATGGCAAGTTACAACAAAAGCTAGACTTGTTACGACAACACATTTTCGTTTATATACAATTTGGCAGAAAAATAGTACCGGTTATCAATTGAAAAAAATTGAGGAGTGTGTTGACCCATACGCCAAGATGAACCTTATACAATGGATGATTGCTTCATTTTGTACGACTGGTCGTATTAAGTACGATAAGAAACCAAAAGAGTGGGCAAGCTATGAATGGATTAATTTAAGGTAAATAAAAAAGACAGAAAATAATAAAATGTACCCTATAGAATTGACACTCGAAAAAAGTCTATTCTATAGGGTACATTTTACATTGTATGAGTTTTTTCTCTTTGTGTAGTTTTTCAATAAAAAGAGCGCTTTTAAAGGCGCCCAATGAAAAAGATTTATATAAAAAAGGTGCACAAGATATGGTATGTATGCGTCTTAAAATTGGTGCAGATTTAATACAAAATCCTTATTTGAAAACAAGAAGCCCTAGAGTTAGGGCTCTAGGGCTTCTTATTTTGGTATTCTCACATGGTTTTTCAAAAAGAATAGAACATATTGAAGATAACATGTGAATGTTTCATAAATGTATCAAAAAAGTGAACAAAATTGCTATTGCTGAAGAAGCAGAAATGAAGTTTCTAATACGTAAGTACATGAAATGTATGATTTCCAGGGGATAAAATGCGCGTGGGACACCTAATCATTATTTTATCAGAGGAAAAGAATATGTTATGAACTTGGTTGAATGAAAAAATGAAAATTTTACTTTAAACGAAGTTAATGAAATATATTTTGGGGATTATATCAATGATTGTTATCTCGATGGACACTTTAACTTTATAAAAGTCCTAGAAGGAAAACTCAACTATGTGGAATAGTAATCTATAAAAGTGAACAAAATCGTTATTTAAATAAAAGAAACCCCGATTGTTTGCGGGGCTTCTAAGGGTAATCGTCAAGTAATGACGTACTCGACTAATTAACCATATCATGAATTTTCTGGTAAAAATACTGGTAAATTCGTCCAAATGAGGACGGGCATCATTTTGAACAAAAACGCTATTTTAAATAAAAGAACAGTTAGCAAAAGCTAACTGCTCGGTTCTCCAAGGGGGAACAAGGAGAAAGTAACTTAATGGGTTGTCTATAGTATTGACGGAATATTGAGTTTTATTCACGAGAGATTATATTCTAAAATTTGGATTATGATAGTCGATATTCTCCATATTGACCAGCTCCACGGAGTATAAACGAGAAGATTCTTAGTCTTCTCATAGCCATCGAACGTAAAGCACGTAGCTAATAAGAGCTAGAAAATTACATGATGCGGTGGCTTGAAGAAGGTTGATAGTACTCAGCCTTCATCTAAGAGAAACTTTTCCATTTGTTTTCTCTCTTTTCTCCCATCCCCTTGAAAGCTGCCACTTCAGTGATGGCTTTTTATTTTTTCTCTAATGGAAAATAGTGCTACAATGTATAAATATGGAGAATTAAACTTAAAAGGGGAATTGCAAATGAAAAGAGATATGGAGTTAGTTAGAAAATTATTGGTACTTATTGAGGAACAAGATGATAATAGCAAGGAATTGAATATTCCGTCTGAAATTGATAGAAAGGTAGCAGTTTATCACTTGAATTTATTAGAACAAGCTGGTTTTACAGAGAATAAAATATTCTATGCTGATAACGCTCCAATATGGATTCATAGTACATTAACATGGGATGGACATGAGTTCTTAGATGCAATAAAAAATGATACAGTATGGAATAAGTTAAAACAAACTATTTCAGAAAAAGGTGGGAATATCCCATTTGAAATAATGAAGGCACTCGCTATAAAAACTGCAACAACTGTCTTTTTAGGCTAATCAAGCATCCATAACGGGTGCATTTTTCTTTGTTATATAGAAATTACACATTAACGATTAGGCATATTTAAGAATCTTGAACATAAGATGGTAGTGACACCGAGAAAGATTCATTGTGTTTGCTACTCGCGTTAACAAGTTTCGAAAAGGCACCTCACTTAGGTGTCTTTTTATTTGCACCTTTTGAAATTGTACAAAGATATTCACTGGAAAATAGAACGGAGCGAAAAATCTTCATAAGGAAACATAAGGTTGTTGAAATTTTTGTTTGAATTCATTAATATGGAATTATAGTTATTGTTTAATTGATTCCGTTTATTCCCACACCTTATTGTGTTGTGGTTGAGTTGTAGAAGCAAGTTGCGTCTTGTTTCATTTATGAAAGGGCTTCTTTGAGCCGATTAGTGTATATATAGCTTTTTTTGCTATGCACATTTTTAATCGACTTGAAGGAGCCCTTTTTGTGTTGTTTTCAAGTTAGGAATCACTTGAAAAAGGTAGTTAGATTTAGGTATACAAATAAAAAACACTGTGAGAAAAAACACAAGATTTGTGTTTTTTTTGCTTTGGAAGGGGATCATTATAATGAAATACGAACATGCAATTACACTAGATAAACCATTACTATCATTAGACGAGATAATAAAAATTTTTCAGAGGAATGAAGTTACTCAACCAATTCGAAAGCGTGATTCTAGCATTAGCTATGATACAGAAGATTATATTGCAGATAAAATGACAGCCTTACACATCAACTCTGATGAGTATTACAATACGATTTTTTTACCAATTTTAAACCATGATTGTGAAGAAGATTGTTATTTTCCATTTGAAAGGAAGTACTGTTTAGAGGTGTATGGCTATCCATGTACGTTAGAAGATGCGTTTAAGGAATGGGGTCTTTATATTATTAACAAAATGGATTGTACATTAGAAAAAGTAATGTCTGAGTATGTAGAGGTTACAAATCCTTTATTTGATCCGACTGTAGAAGAATTGGCCAGAATTATTAAATATAACAAAGAGCGTACTAAGGAGTGTAGTAGATTATTTAATATATCTCTTGAACCATTGAAGAAATTATTAAAGGAGTCCCCCCATACCGTTATTGAGATCATTCAAAACATTGAAATGGAGGACATATCAAAACTTCCTACACACTTAGGTGTTCAATTTGCCTATAGAAGGGAAACGAAAGAACTTTACATGTATTATGGAGAAAAACATTTGCCGTGGCTTTATCGAGTATTACTTTTTCTTCATATTTTTGAGTTATCTATTCTAAGTGTAAAGTGATCAATTGTTGTGAAGTAGAAAAATAATAAATATATAACCAGGGGGAAATTGAAATGAAAATGAGTTATGAAGTATCTATATTTTGTTCTGCACATCCAGATGATTTTATGCCAAATTTGCGTGCATTAAGAATGAGAGTTACAAAGGAAGGAGCATTTTGGGAACGAGATTGTTATCAGTTTTCCATTAAACCATCAAACTTGTCACAGCGAGCAGCCAAACAAGCAGGGGAAATCAATTTGTATCATGTCTATTTCAATGGATGTATACGAGATTTCCTTTTTTTATTGGAGCGATGCTTTAGAGGGACAAGTTATCGCTTTACTGCAATCCGCGGTTTCCTAGAAATAGAAGGGTATTCCCTTAAGAAATGGAAACCGATTCTACACAGCCATTATGTAAAGCCTGCAGGTGTGGATTGTCTTTTTAAGAAGGATGATCTAGCTATGATTGTGCATCATAATGGAGTGTTAGAAGTGGTTAAGCGTGCAGAAAAAGGTGAAGAATTAAAAAAAGTAAACTTTCTAAATGTAGATAGCTGGTTACAGGTACTAAATCCGACAAAAGAAGATCTATTCTCTTTAACAGGTGTGAGTGTATCTTAATGAGTAATTTGCAAAATCATGTGAAAGTGTACAGACAGAGGGAATGACAGAAATCCGTAGTTAAAAACGACTATGAATTTCTGTCTTTTTATTTTATTAAGGAGGATTTTAGCGTGAATTTATTTGAACTGTTCGATTTAGAGGTAAGAGAAAACATAATAGTACAAGATGTGAGGACAGATAAACAAGTTCGCAATCGATACAGCTATGATGTTGGTGAGAAATTAGTAGGAGCTAAGAAAGAGCTAAGAGCCTTAAAAGAATCATTTTTAGTATCATTTTCTTTAGAAGTTTTAGCAGAAATTGAAAAAGAATCTCCAGTAGAGGCGCTAAATGCATTGGATCGAAATACATTGATTCCATTTTCCTTTGAACTAGAAAAAGAAAATGATATCCCGGCACGTGTTGCAAAGTTAAAGCAATTACTAGTGGGCAGAATTGATAAGAAGCCAATTGTAGATACACCGACTGCAAGGAAACTGTATGTGCAAGCGTGTAGAAGAATATGGCATGATATACAGTCAGTACATACCTCAGAACAATGGATAGATCTTGTTGGTTCTTACGGTAAGGAAATGAAAAATGGTTGGTATGCATTTAAAAGAGATAAGAATGTCACGTACACATTTAAAAGAATGGTAGAAGAATATTTTGATGAGTTTGTTGATGCAGATGGTATGGAGTTATTAATATTAGGAAAGAAATTCATATCACTTTGTACAAATTCAAAAAGTATTAATTCTACGTATCTTCGTGTATCACATGAACTAACATGGAATGATTTACTTACAAAAAAGGTTACGACTCGTAAGAAGTCTGCAGCTGCTTGGAGTAGGAAACTGCCAGAAACTCTCCAGAGAAAAGGACCAGGAATAGAATTTGCTACCAAACCTGAAGAAGTAGTTGCTATGTTTGGGTTAAAGGGGATGCAATTTGGTCATTATTGCACCGAACAATATGCAAAAGAGCATATTAGTCATGTATTTGAAGCGTTACATGATGTAGCTCGTATATTGGGAATTCCACCTGAGTATTTAGGGCTAGGAGGACGCTTAGGGCTGGCAATTGGTGCGAGAGGAAGCGGCAATGCATTAGCACATTATGAACCTTCTACCAAAGTCATTAATTTAACTCGTGATAATGGAGTTGGGGCATTGTGTCATGAATGGGGACATGCACTGGATCATTTCTTATATGATTGTAGTCATGATTTTAAAAATGGTAGCCTTGCTTTCCTATCAAGTGGGAAGAGTATCGGAAATATTTTGCCTGCTATTATTAAGGAAAAGATGCAAGCTGTGCTAGATGCCTGTAAACAAGGAAAAGTGGCCAGAGTAATTAATGTGGAAAGTGCTTATGATAGAAAGTGGTATTTCTATGGTAGTGTCATCAATAGTTATGATGTATGTAAGGGAAATGTGTCAGGTATTCTAGAATCCTATCACTTAAGTTCGTACAAAAAGCTGGATACCTTATCAGGGGCAGCTAAGACGCGTATGGAACGTAAGCTTGAAAAAGAATTTGAGAAAACCGCACAAATGTTGGCTGCTTATCACTATAAAAAAACAGGCGAAAAACTTAATGAAATATCGTATCAAGCGAAAGGGTCTGTATACTTTGATACAGCCATTCAGTTAGATAAGAAGAGAACCAAAAAGTATTGGTCTACGAATCATGAGATGTTTGCTAGAGCATTTGAAGCATATGTAGAATCAGCTTTGCTAGATCAAGAACATAGAAATGATTATTTAGTTTGTGGTACATATTCTTTTGTATATCCGTTAGGAGAACAAAGAGAATATCTGAATAGAAGTATAAAGAGTTTAATGGAAGTAGCAATTCCATATATAATAAACAGTATACAAGGAGTGGGGAATAATGAATTATAACATTCAAAAAGGTCAATTTCGTTTAACGAGTGCTTATCCAAGAGGTAGCTGGTGGGAATTTTACCGTGTCACGTGTCCGATTTGTCATGATACAGGTAATTGCATGCTGCATATTTCGCAAGAGAAGGTTGCATGTACGCGTGTAGAAAGTAAATGGATTTATGGAAAAAATACGGGAAATCCAAGCTACATTCACTACATAAATGGAAAAGATAAGTATCAATTGCCTGAGGCAGATGAAGTTCAAATTCATGATAAGAAAAGTAATGAAGAATTAGATGTGATTAATCGTAAGTTAATGGATTTCATACCATTACAGGAGCATCATCATACACATTTATTAAAAGATAGAAAAATGACTGAAGAACAAATACAAATACGTCAATATCGATCTTTCTTAAAACAACAAATTGTGTTAGATGAGGATAATACGTATACGACTGTTTGGGAGCAGTTATTTAAACAGATGGGGAATAAAAACTGTTGGCAGGGCGTCCCGGGCTTTTATGAGATGAGGAAAGGTCAACTTTCTCTTCGTTTGATGTCAGGATCTCCTGGTATATTGATTCCTTTTCGAAACCAGTACAATCAAATTGTTGGATGGCAGGTTCGTGTGGATGAAGTGAAAAACTCCGTGCATGTGAAATCGGCATCTCCTGGAGTTCAAGCGGAATTAATCGAGCAGCCTAATGTTGTAAAGATAACTAAAGATGGTGATTGTATCTTTGAAGGCGAACTAGAAGTGAGCAAAAAGGTAGAGATTCCATTTCAAGAGGGACAAATTGTTGTAAAGATCCATAAAGGGCAAAAATATCTATGGCTCTCATCAGCAAACAAAAATCAAGGGACTGGTGCAGGTGGTAGTGAAAATCCACTTCCTGTACATGTAGCGGTACCAAGTTCTCATTTAAAACATTGGAATTCTGGTACATTGCATCAAACGAAATCAGTGATGATCACAGAAGGACCTATGAAAGCCGATTTGATTGCTGATTTGATTCCAGAGAGATTTAATAAAGAGGAGATTTCTGAAATAGGAACAACGGTTCTAGCGATTCCTGGTGTAAATGCTTGGCGAATTGCTATGCCTGTATTAAAGGATATGGGTGTAGAAAATGTCTATTTAGCGTTTGATGCCGATTTAGTAGAGAATCAAAAAGTAAGGAAAGCTCTTATAGACTTTGCGACAGAGTTAAAGCGAGTGGGCTATAACGTAGTTATTGCAGCATGGAACCCAACACAAGGGAAAGGTCTCGATGATGCAATGCAAGCTTCTTTCAAGCCCGTTTTTCGCACAATATAATAAATCATATTATTTTAGCTAGGGGATTTTATATAAAAGAAAGGTGTGTATGAAGGATATGGATATTATGCAACAATTAATGGACGTAGACAAAAAAGCTAGGGAACAAGAAAGAATGGAACTCATTCAACGATTTTATAGTGAAGGAGTTTCTATCACGACAATTGCAAATGCGACAAATATGTGTGAAGAGGATATTTCGTATATATTAAATAACTAGTATCCATATTTGGTGAGATGAATAGAGGGGGAAAAGATAGAATTGTAATTCTATCTTTTTTTTATGTCCTAAAATACAATTTTAAAACGAGAAAGGTAGAGGAAGAACATGAGTGTCTATGTAAAAAAGAATCTAGTAAATTTACGAGTTGATTATGCTTTTAAGCGTCTGTTTGGAGTAGAAGGAAATGAAGATATATTAATAGGGTTTCTTAATGCGGTACTACAATCATCTATTGATGAAGAAATTACATCTTTGCACTTAGATGATCCGCATCTTCCAAGAGAGCAGAAGGATGATAAATTATCTATTTTAGATTTGCGAGCTACTCTGAATAATGGTATAAAATTAAATATAGAGATTCAAGTTCGAGACAAAAAAGATATGATAGAGCGTTCTTTGTTCTACTGGGCTGGCATGTATTATTCTCAAATGACTCAAGGGATGAAGTACACAGAATTAAGACCAACCATTTGTATTAACATAGTAGATTTCATTCTGTTTCCAGAAGAGCAAGAGTTTCATAATGTTAATACAGTGATGAACAAGAAATCGAAGCGCATTATTACTGAAAATATGCAGTTGCATTTTCTTGAAATTCCAAAAGTGATTCAAGAATGGCGAGGAGAACGAATGAATCCATGGGAAAATTCTTTAGCGCGTTGGTTATTATTATTCCCTGCGCATGAGGATGAGAGATTAACAACAATCCTGGAGGCGATAGCAATGGAAAAAGATCCAGTTTTGAAAAAAGCAATAGAGGATTGGGAGCGTTTAAGTAGCGATAAGGATTTTTTACGCTTATATGAGGCTAGAGAAAAAGCAATAAAAGATAGAATATCAGAAATAGAAACGGCAGAAGAAAAAGCCGCAGAAATAGCTACCAAGAAAGCCACTGAAGAGACTAGAATTGCAACTAAGATAGAGATGATTCACAATTTAATTCATGTCGGTGTACCTATAGAGAAAGTAGCGAAAGCCACTGAATTAAGTGTGGAAGAGGTTAATGAAATTCTAAAAAATAAAGAGTAAATATAAATGGTATAAAACAGGTAGTTGTGATTACAAACAATTACCTGTTTTTTTATTTTTGATAGATGCCCATTTTGTGATTACAACTATATTTTTTCTTAAGCTATAATGAAATTAAGAGAATATATGCAAAGAAAGAGGAAATAAATATGAAGGTAACCAGGGATACGCTACATGAAATGATAGACAAGGTAAATGAAACTGAATTACATGATATATACGATGTGTTGCAATCTATCTTAAATAGTAATGAAATAATAATTAACCCTAGAGAGGCAGCATTAAGAAAAGCGAAAAAAATAGAAGTTGTTTCGGTTGCATTAGATTCATTTTTCGAAGAGAAAGAATAATTATATACTTACTGTGTAATTTTTACATACTTAAGGGGTGTAATATTGCAAATAAAGTCGTTAGAGGTATGTTAATATGCAAAAGGAAAAAGAAGGTTATTATGTACATGTGTATACACTGAGAGACAAAAGTACAAAGTCAATAAAAATAAAACCATCGCGCTCATTGAAAGAGGAAATGAATGTTTTAGGTCTTAAGGACAGTGATATTTTTCAAATTCAAATGGTATGGTACGATCCAAACCAAGAGGTTAAAAAATAATAAAGATGTAAATAAGGGGTTGTATTTTTAAAATCGTATTGCTATAATATAAACGTAATAAGATTTTACAATAAAATATAAATTTAATCAGTTCGCATATAAGAGAAGACCTCAATATGCGCCATGTCCTTAGGGGACGTGTGCGTGTATTGGGGTCTTTTTGCGTTTTGCGAGCAAAAACATCCGGAGGTGCAGGAATTATGTTGAATTGGTTGTCTGCAAAACTTATGACAACATCAGTAGGAGATTTCTTACTGGCAAAAAATAGTTTTTCGAAAGGGCTTGGTGGTAATGGTGGTGGCGGTAATGCTGAAACCGTTCAAAAAAGCATGAACACTTTGGTGAAAACCTTAATTGGTTTTGGGGGAATTTGGGTGGCAGCTTGCGTTGTATTTGCAGCTATTAAACTATCTGGAGCACAAGGGAAGAACCCTGAAAACCGTACACAAGCTATGATTGGTTTAGCTTGCGCGGCAATTGGAGGCTTTGTCATGATCAAAGCTTACGATATCGCTGCTTGGGTTACGACAATCTAACATAAGAGTTTGTACAAGCTCTCCTCTATTTGGGGAGAGCTTCTCTTATACAAGGGAGGAAACAAAATGAGAAAAGTAACCGTTCCTGTTGATATGACTTCGGAACAAAAAACACTATTAGGTGTGCTGAGCAAACGCCAATTGATTTATCTATTAGGTGGCGGAGCATCCCTTTATTTATATGTACCATTTTTATGGCGACTATTTGCACCTATTGATGCGGTAGTAGCATTTTTTATTTGCTTAATTTTAGCACTACCGACGGTAATAGGTGTCATAACGTTTGCGTTTATATATAAAGAAAAACAACACATGTATCTAGATAAGTATCTACTTATCAAAATGCGTAGCCGTTCCGAAAAAGGTAAGTGGAGAAAAGGGTACGAGCCAACTACATGGGCAAAGGAGAACTTATAAATGTTAGAAATGATATATTTTGCAGCGATAGCCATTGTGGGATTTTTCTTTTATCGGAAAATGAATGGAAAACCGCTGTTTGGTTCTAAGAAAAAAGGGAAAAAGCAAGGTGGAGTAGAGAAACACACTACTGAAAAAGCTGGAAAGAAA